>CAVRIB010000007.1:0-85246 GCA_963721135.1 uncultured Alphaproteobacteria bacterium | reverse complement strand
AACGATCATCGAGCAGGGTTAACGGGCCGATGTTCGCGGGCGCCAGGATAGGGCTGGCCAGCCGCGCAATCTGTTATACCGTAACTTGCCTGAATGTTAATGCTGCCCTTTTGAGGTGCGCGTGGCGGAACTGCAGCCCGGCGATCCGGAGCGGGTCGGGCCGTACCGGTTGATCGGACGGCTAGGCAGCGGCGGCATGGGACATGTGTTCCTGGGCCGGTCCGCGGGCGGACGGCCGGTGGCCGTCAAGGTAATCCGGGCCGACCTGGCGGCTGATCCCGAGTTCAGGGTCCGGTTCCGGCGCGAAGTCGACGCGGCGCGGAAGGTGAACGGCTTGTACACGGCTCCGTTGGTCGGCGCTGACCTGGACGGCCCGACGCCGTGGCTGGCCACGGCCTACGTACCTGGCCCATCGCTGGCCGCCGCGGTGGCGGCCCACGGGCCGCTTCCGCCCGCCTCGGTCCTCATGCTGGCCGCGGGGCTGGCAGAAAGCCTGACCGCGATCCATGCGGCCGGCGTGGTGCACGGGGACCTTAAGCCCTCCACTGTGCTGCTGGCCGACGACGGGCCGCGAGTGATCGACTTTGGCATCTCCCGGGCCGCCGAGGCTAGCCCGCCGACGCATACTGGCCTGGTCGTCGGCTGGCCCGGGTTCATGTCCCCTGAACAAGCCGGAGGCGGCCAGGTTGGGCCGCCCAGCGACGTGTTCAGCCTCGGCGCGGTGCTCGCCTTCGCCGCAACTGGTCGCGGACCATTCGGCGCCGGTTCCGCCGCCGCATTGCGCTACCACGCAGCGCACGACACTCCTGGCCTTGATGACGTCCCTGCCGAGGATGACGTCCCTGCCGAGATCCGTGCGCTTGTCGAGCGCTGCCTGGCCAAGGACCCCGGCCAGCGGCCAACGGCACAAGATCTTCTGACCGAGCTGGCTGATACCGACGTCTCCGCAGGCTGGCCGAAAACAGTGCCCGCAGAGATACCCTGGCCTGCCGAAACAGCTACCCGGACGGCCGAAGTCGCGGCGGAGCCGACCGTCACGCACGCCCGGGTAGCGACGACCGGCCTCACCGCACCGCGCCCGTCTAGCGAGCGCTTGCTCCAAGCCCGGCCCGCGCTCGTCGCAACGCTCGCCGGTCCTAATGCCAGGGTTGTCTATGCGGTCGAGTTCAGTCCGGACGGTGATGTGCTCGCGGCCGCGGACGGCAACGGGCGGGTGTTCTTGTGGGATGTGGTCAGCGGTGAGCTTGCTAATAGCTTCGCGGACCCGGACAGCCAGGGCGTGATGGGTGTCGCGTTCGATTCTGACAGCGAACTGCTGGCCGCCGCGGATGGTAACGGGCGGGTGTTCTTGTGGGATGTGGTCAGCGGTGAGCTCGCCCGTACCTTCGGCAAACGGCGCAGCCAGGGCGTGAACGGCGTCGCGTTCGGCCTGGGCGGTGATGTACTCGCGGCCGCCAGTAGTAATGGGCGGGTGTTCTTGTGGGATGTGGTGAGCGGTGAGTTCGCGGGTAGCTTCGGTTACCCGGACAGCCAGGGCGTGCTGGGTGTCGCGTTCGGCCCGGGCGGCGGTGTGCTGGCGGCCGCGGATGGGAACGGGCGGGTCTTTTTGTGGGATGTGGTGAGCGGTGAGTTCGCGGGTAGCTTCGGTTACCCGGACAGCCAGGGCATGAATGGTGTCACGTTCAGTCCGAACGGCGACGCGCTGGCGGCCGCGGATGGTAGCGGGCGGATCTCTTTGTGGAACGTAGCGAGTGGCGGGCTTACGCGCAGCTTCGCTGATCCGGGCAGCTTGGGCGTGAACGGCGTCGCGTTCAGTCCGGACGGTGATGTGCTGGCGGCCGCGGATGGTAGCGGGCGGGTGTTCTTGTGGGATGTGGTCAGCGGCGAACTAGCGGATAGCTTCGTCGATCCGGGCAGCCTGGGCGTGAACGGCGTCGCGTTCAGTCCGGACGGTGATGTGCTGGCCGTCGCCGACGGCAACGGCTCGGTCTACTTGTGGAAGGCGAGCTCCTGATCCCGGTCGCCTGGCTCGCTGGCCGGGTCCCTCTTACAGCCTGTTCAAGACGGGTTCCACTTGGTGACGAACTCGATCCGGTTCGCGCACTGCGTCTTCGCGAGGATGCTGCGTACGTGTGACTCCACTGTCCGCTCCGACAACACCAGGCGGGTCGCGATTTGCCGGTTGGAGAGTGCCTCGGCCAGCAGGGCGGCGACCTCGCGTTCCCGGCCGGTCAGCGGATCCGCTCGGCTACGGTCGGCCACCATCCGGGCGGCCAGCCGTCCGGCCGCAACTACCGTGCCGGGCATGTCCAGCTGGGCCGCCAGGTCCAGTGCGTACTGGGCCAGCGTCGCGGCCTCGGCCATCTCGGCCCGGTTGCCCTCCCGCAGCAGCCGGGCCAGGCTGAGCGAAGTCATGGCCGTATCCGGCCGGGCACCGATCGCCCGGTTGCGCGGCAGGGCCTCGCGTAGCAGCTCGATGGCCGTCGCCCTATCGCCGAAGACCTCGGCCAGCTCGCCGAGGTTACGGCTGATCGTGCCCATGAAGAAGACGGTCGACGTGCCCAGCGCGCCCGGGTACGGGCGGAACGGCAGAAGCTGCCGGTAGACGATTTCCGCCGCCGCCGCGCCGTCGAACCGCTGGATGAGCCCGACCAGCTGGATGAGGACCGCCATCCACGCCGGATGCTCGGCGGGAAACGGCAGCAAGCCGCACAAGGCGTCGTATACGTCTCGCGCCTCTCGCAGCGAACCGGTCAGCGCCAGCACCTTCGCGCGCTGGACATCGACCAGGGGCATCGACGGCGCTCCGGCCAGCGCCTCGCGGAAACCGTCGGGCAGAAAGACGGCCTCGCCGCGCACGACCGCGAGCTGGACGCCGTGCGCGTAGTGCATGGACATCGCGATCACGTCACCCGAATCGCGGGCGATCGCGAACGCGCGCCGACTATGCTCGGCGGACTCGGCGAACTCGCCCGTCAGCAGCGTCCGGGCCGCGTGCAGCCGGTGCAGGTGCCATTGCGCCAGCGGCAACGCGGATCGATGGACGAGCCGTTCGATGGCGGCGACCGCGGCACCGACGATATCGAACCGGGCCGACAGGTAGCCAGCGTGGATCCGCCACTCGTGTCCGATCAGCGCCGCCATCGGCTGGCCGAGCGCCTCGGCCCGATCGGCCACTAGGTCGCCGAGCCGCATCCGTTCGGCCGTGTCGTCGGCGTGCACGAGCGTCATCTCGCGCGCGTGCGCGGCCTCGATCTCGGCCAGCGGATCTCCGCTCCGCGCGGCCAGCGCCAGCGATTCGCGGGCCAGTACCTCGGCCTGCGCGACACGGCCGGAGTCAGCCTCCACCGTGGCCAGCTGGGCAAGCACCCGGGCGCGAAGGTCAATCCCGAGACGCGGGTACGCCAGCGCGCGCCGGCAGAGGCGGGAGATTACCTCCGCGGCTTGCGGATACGTCACGTTCTGCAGCACCAGCGCGCTACGCGCCAAGAGGTCGCCGCGGTCCGAACCGGCGGGCGTGTCCGCGGCGTCAGCACAGCATTCCAGGCACCGGTCGTACCGGCCGGCCAGGTATTCCGCATGGGCCAACTCGATCAGCACTTCGGCGCGCTCGGCGTCGCCCTCAACCGATGACATGTCGGCCAGCGCCTCGGACAGCAGCCGGGCGGAGTCGTCGTAAGCCCGGGCGCCGCGCGCATCCGCCGCCGCTCGCCGAGCCCACCGCGCCGCCGCTCGGCGGGTGCCGGGATCGGTACCTGCCTGCCGCCAGTGCACGGCGATCCGCCCGGCCCGGTCGGTGTCCGCCGCCGCCTCGAGCGCGAGCGCCGCCGCGCGGTGCAGCGCCCGGGCGGTCGCAGGGTCGAGGCGGGCCAGGATTCCGTCCCGGACCAGTGCGTGCGTGAAGCGGTAGCAGCGGGTCGCGGCGTCGACCGTGAGCAGCCCGCCGCGCCAGGCCGCGGCCAGCGCATCAGCGACGCCTTCGTCGTGCCAGCTGCCGGGACCAGACGAGGGGCCGGAGCGGCCGGCTACGACGGCCGCCAGGATGTGCTCGTCGACGTTTTCGCCGAGGACGGCGGCGGCCTCGATGATCACGCGCTGCGCCGACGTCAGGGCGGCGAGCAGGCCGCTGACGACCACGGTAAGATCGGCCGACGCGTATCCGGCCCGCACGGCGGCGACCAGCAGGGGCAGGCCGCCGGTGCGCCTATGTACGTCCGGCGCCATGGCCGGGTCGACAAGCTCAGCGACCTCGTCCAGGGTGAACGGTGCGAGCGTGAGCGTTACGGCGCCGTACCGACCGAGGTCGGCGAGCCGGACGGCGACGTTCTGCGCCGCGGGGGACCGCACCGTGCCGATGATCGTCAGGCCGGTACCGCCCGCGACCGCTCCGACCTGGGCCAGCAGGTCCAGCGAGGCAGCGTCGGCCCAGTGCAGGTCTTCGAGCACCACCGCGAGCGGGCCGACAGCGATCAGCGCGTCACTCATCTGGGCGAGCGCGGCGAACCAGGCGGATTTCGCCGCGGCCGGCTCGACGTCGGGTCCGCGGGCGATCTCGACGCCCGCCCGCTTCAGCGCGGCGCGCCATGGCCACAGCGGCGGCGCGGCCTCGGCCGGGCGGTATCCGCGGACGACCGCCGGGCCGTCGGCGCGCCCGACGGCCTCGTCGACGAGCCTGGTCTTGCCGACGCCGGCCGGGCCGCTGATCAGCAAGACGCCGCCGGACGGATGGTCCTGGACAGCCAGGTGAGCGACCAGGGCGCCGAGCTCCCGGCCCCGGCCGACGAACGCGACACCCGGCGCGTCGGCGGACACGCCTTAAGTATCGCGCAGGCCTGCGTACCGGGATTCAGTACCGGAGTTCAGTACCGGCACCGATGTTCCTCGCCGGCCGGCCAGCGATGCTGACGGGCATGGACATCTCCGTACACACCCAGCCCAACGCCCACCCGGTCAAGACCGAGTGGGTCGACGACGCGCTTGCGAGCGCCCACGCCGCCGGGGACCCCCTCGGTGCTCTGGTCGGGCGGCCACTGGCCCCCGGCGACGGAATAATGCTGGTCGGATGGCCCGAGGACGGACCCGGCCGGTATCACGTGATCGAGACCCGCCGCGGTCGCGGCACCGGTCCGGCCACCTACATGAACGTCGTGGAGTTCTCCGGACCTCGTAGCGAGGAATGGGTGGCCGCCGAACAGCGGGCCGCAACGGACCGTCTGGCCCCGGCCACCATGGGCATCGACGGCATTGTCTCGGTGATACGCATGCGCGCCGCCGACAACGCCTACATGGTGGTCATCCTGGCCGAGAGCATGGACACGTTCGACGCGGCCGCACAAGCGATCATGTCGACGGAGCTGCTGCCGGGCGAGGATCCCGCGCTCCTCGGCGGCCCCGACCGGATCAGCTTCTACCGGCTGGTCCACGCCGACCTGCCGATCACCGAAGGGAGCCCGGTATGACCACGATGACCTCGGTCGCGGCCGGCATATGGACCGTCGACCCAGCGCACACCCGAGCGGAGTTCGCGGCAGGTCACCTGTTCCGACGGACGGTGCACGGAACGATCGCCGTGACGGCCGGGACGATCGAAGTGGGTCCTGACGGGCAGCCCCAGCGGTTCCACGCGGCGCTTGACCCAGCCTCGATCGACACCGGCCACGCCCGGCGCGACGGCGACCTGCGCGGCAAGCGCTTCCTCGCCGTCGACGCGTACCCGGCGATGGAGATCGTCGCGGAGCGGATCGAAGCGACCGCCGGCGGCTGGCGCGCCGACGCGATGCTGCGCGGGCGCGGATGCGAAGCGCCGCTGCGCATCGACGCTACCCTGGACGGCGCTGCGACCGCGCTTTTGCCTGCAGGTGAGCGGCACGGCGCGGCTGGACCTGCGCGGTGTGGGCATCCGGGTACCCGGATTCCTGATCCGCCGGTTCGTCGACCTGTCAGTTTCGGCGCAGCTCACGCGGTAGGCGTGCGGACGTCGATGTCAAGTGAATCGTGCGGTTCCTGCCGAGGGAAGCTGCACCCGCCGTGCCGCGCTCTAGGGTGCGGCGGGTGCTCGGCGACAGCCTTCAGCTGGCGTTCGACGGCTGGCACGAGTGGGCGTCGCGGGGGCACCCGCGCCGTTGCGGTCCGCCCGGAGGGCTGCTACACCGCCGCATAGGATCGTCTGCCCCGACTGCGGTGACCAGCCCGACCTGAATTGCCGCCAAGAAGAGTAATCATCTTTGATGGGTGATGTGCGCGCTCCCCGCGGCGCCGCAGGATACGAGCTATTAGGAGCTGGAGAACCAGCGGGTATACCCTCAGCCTCCCGGCCTGAGAGCGGTGGACGTTTGGGTCGGCTGGCCAGGTCCGAGCCGAGGTGGGGCCCGATGGCGGTGCATGAACTGGCGCATCTGAGCGGTGCGGGTCGGATGCGGGCGACCGATACGGCAGCTTGTACGGTGCGTCCGTGGTTATCGTCTTCGCTCTGCTGGCCGCTCTGTCCAACGCGGTCAATGAGGCCACTCAACACATTGCCAGTACCGCTGCTCCACGCCGGTCCTCGGGCTGGCGGCTGGTCGTTTACTTGTTCCGCAATCCCCTGTGGCTTTTCGGCTGGATAGCTCTGGCGGGGGCGTTCGTGTTCCAGGCCCTCGCCCTGCACAATGGCCAGATCTCGATCGTGCAGCCGCTGCTGGCCACGGAACTGGTCTTCATGCTCGCGCTGCGCCGGTTCTGGATTCACCAGTCCATTCGCCCGATCACGTGGGGCGCCGCCGCCGTGGCCTGCGTGAGCCTGACCGTGTTCATTGTCGCGGGGCAGCCGGGAGGCGGTCAGGCTACGCCGACGGGTCATCACTGGCTCTCGGCTGGAGTGGCCTGCTGCGCCGGTGCTGGCGTCCTGGCGGTCTTGGCGCGGTGGGGATCCCCGAGTATGCGCGCCGCTCTTTATGCTTCGGCCGCCGCGGTCATGTGGGCTCTGGTGGCGACGTTCATCAAGGCCACGACAGACACGCTGACCGAGTTCGGCGTGGGCGGGATGTTCACCCGCTGGCCCGTCTATGCCCTGGCCGCAGGCAGTGTGGCGGCCCTCTTCCTGCAGCAAGCGGCGCTGCACGTCGGGCCGCTGCGGGTCTCGCAGCCGTTCTTGGTGATCATCGATCCGATCGTCAGCATCGCCCTAAGCGTGTGGCTGTTCGCCGAGCACTTCACGTCTAACGGCGCCGTGCTGGCTGTTGCGGCCATCGCCTTCGCCGTGATGTGCGCCGGGGTCGTCCTCCTGACACAGACGGCACCAGCGACGATGGAAGGCGATATCGGCAATGACAATAAAGGCGATGAGCATGACGAGACAGGCAGTCGCGGTCGGCGGGCAGGGCGCTAAGACCGACCTGCCACCGCGGTGCGCTGTACTCGCAAGCTGGGTCGGCAACACGCACCGTGAGCGCGCCAGCTGCCGTATACTTCTCAAGCCAGCGCTCGTAGCTCAACGGATAGAGCATCACGCTCGCGGAGTCTTTCAACCAAAGGCAGCCAGCCGCCGCCATGTTGTTCAACGTCGCTGACTGGCGCGCGGCTGAAGTTTGAGCCGATGTAGCCTGAGAATCAGAAGCTCTATCATCGCTGTGGTCGCGTGCCGACACATTGAATACCGCACAGTGAGCGCGCAGAACGCCGTATACTGCTAAGGCCTGCGCTCGTAGCTCAACGGATAGAGCATCTGACTACGGATCAGAAGGTTGGGGGTTCGAGTCCCTCCGAGCGCGCTCACATCCCCGCAGGCCAGCGCCGTATTCAGTTGCATCGCCGGCCCGGCGGAGCGCCACGGGGCCGGATCTAGGTCACCTGGGTCACACAGGCGCCGCGCGGGTCACGCGCCGGACAGGATCGCCGCCAGGGCGTCGCGGGCCCGGCCAGGTCCTCGGGCCTGGCGTGGGTGTACGTCGCGACGTTGACCGCCACGGTGTGGCCGCACCACGCGGCCCGATGTGATCCGGCACCCCGGCCGCCGCCAGGAGGCTGTTCATCGTGTGCCGCGCATCGTGCAGCCGGATCCGCGGCAGCCCGGCCCGGTTCGCGATCCGGCGAACTCGTCGGTCAGCCACTCGGGGTGGACCGGGGCGCCGAGCTCGTCGGCGGCGACGTACCCGCGCCGCCTCGTAGGCCGCCCGGCCGCGAGGCGCTCGGCCGCCTGCCGCTTGCGCAGCGCCCGCAGCGCGGCGACCAGGTCGCCGTCCAGCGGCAGCGTCCGGTACCCGCGCTCGGACTTCGGCGCCTTGACGACCACCCGCCCGTAGACCAGGACCCGCGCCAGCCCGATCGTGATCGTGCCCGCGTCGAGGTCGACGGCGTCCCAGCGCAGCCCGGCGACCTCCCCGCGCCGCAGCCCGTACAGCGTCATCCGCCAGCACGCGGCCAGCCGGTCCGCGCCTGCCTCGGCGAGGAACGCGCGCAGCTCGGCCTGCGACCACGTCGCGCCCGCCCGCTTGGCCGCCGTGGCGGGCGGACGTACTCGGCCGGGTTCCGGGCCAGCCACCCCTCCTGGCACGCCATCTCGAGCGCGGCCTTCAGGCGGCCCAGCGTGAGCTGCACCGACCGCGCTCCCAGGGGCGCGCCGGGGGTGCCGCCGCGCCTGCGCCCGGAGGCGGTCATCCAGTCGCGCAGGTCCTCGATGTCGGCGCGGGTCAGCGACTGGAGCTTGCGCCGGCCGAGGCGGTCCCGGACCGGCTTCAGCGCGCCCTCGTAGCTGACCTTGGTGGCGTCGGCGCGGCCGTAGCACGCATCGATCAGATACCGGCCGCCCCGGCCAGCGGCGGCGTAGTGGCCGGTCACGGCCCGGACGTGGCCGCGCTGCTGGCCTTGTCCGACGAGCGCGACACCTGGCTGCGGCGGGTCCTGGCCGCCTGGCGGGACGGGTACGCCGCCGCCACCGCCGACCGGGCCGACGACTACAGCCGCGGCTACGCCAACGGTGTCCTCGCCCGCAAGCACGCCCAGCACGACCTGGCCGAGGCCGCTCGCGTCTACGCGGCCCGTTGGGGGTCAGGCGGCCGCGGGCACTTCGCCGACCCCCGGCCCGGCGACTACCCCGCCCGCAGGCGGGCCGCGTCATGACCGGCCGTGCGGCAAGTGCGGTCGGCCGCTGGTGGTCGGCCGCGACGGGATCGAGCTGCTCTGCGAGGGGTGCGGCCAGCTGCCCGAGCACTGTGGCTGCCGCCGTGCCCCGGTGACGAACGAGCCGCCGCCGATGGCCGAGGTGCTGCCCCCCGGCCCCGGGAAGGCCGGGAAGGCCAGAAAGGCCGGAAAGAACCGGAAGGAGCTAGCCGAAACCGACCACGCCGGCCGGCCCTACGTCGTCGCGTCCGGTGTCAACCCGGTGGACATCGCCCGGGAGGTCGCCAAGCACGTGCTGGCCGCTAACGACGCGCCCCGGCTGTTCGCAATGAGCCCGGCCGCGGTCCGCTGGGACGCCGATCGCGGCACGCTCACCGCGCTGGACGATCCCGGCTGGCTGCTGGAGGTGTGCAACCGGGTCACGTTCTTGTACCCCGCCGGGAAAGGCCCCAAGGGAGAGGACCTGTTCCGTCCGGGCGCGCCCCCAGGCGCCGTGATGAAGCTCATCCCGCCGCTGGTCATCCCCGACTTGCCGCCGCTGGACGGCATCGCCACCACGCCCTACCTGGCGAGCGACGGGCGCCTTGGTCGACGCCGACGGCTACCATCCCGGCACCCGGCGCATCCTGCAGGCCGGCGGGCTGGCCCTGCCCGCGGTGCCGGACAAGCCGTCCGCCGAGGCCGTCGCCGCCGCGGTCAGGCTGCTGACCGCCGACTGGCTCGGTGACTTCCCGTTCGCCGGCCCGGCCGACGCCGCGAACATGCTGTCGCTGCTGCTGACCCTCACCGGCCGGATGCTGTTCGGCCTGGCGCCGCTGTACGCGCTGGACGCCTCAACTTCGGGCGGCGGGAAGAACCTGCTGGCCACCACGTCGCTGATCGCCACGGGAGAACCGGCGCAGGTGATGGAGCTGCCCGCGGACGGCGAGGAGCAGCGCAAGAAGATCACCACCGCGCTGCTGGACGGCCGCGAACTGATCATCTGGGACGAGACCCCCGTGATCGCCGGGCGGACGCTGGCGCGATCCTGACCGCCGAGCGGTACTCCGACCGGCTGCTCGGCGGCAACAAGATGATGACCGCGGACAACCGGTTCACGCAGCTCGCGATGGGCAACAACGTGCAGGTCCGTGGCGACTTGAAGCGGCGGGTGTGGCCGGTGCGGCTGGTGCCGGACACCGATCACCCGGAGCACCGGGACGGGTTCACCCACCCCGACCTGCCCGGGTGGGTGCGGGAGCACAGAGGTGAGCTGCTCGCCGCCGCGCTGGTCATCTGGCGGCATTGGATCGCCGCAGGTCGGCCGGCCGCGGACATCACGGTCGGCAGTTTCGAGCAGTGGGCGCGGGCGGTCGGCGGCGCCCTGGCCGCGGTCGGCGTGGAGGGGTTCGGCGGGAACGTCGCCGACTGGCTGAGCCACAGCGAGGACGACCGCGACGGCGAATGGGCCGGGTACCTGGCCGCGCTGCACCGCCGGTTCGCGGGCCGCCGGTTCACCGCCTCCGACGTAGCCGCCGCGACCGCCGCCGCCTACCTGCCGCCGCTGCCGTCGTACGACCCGAACAGCAAGAACAGCATGGCCGTGCAGGCCGGCTATGCCTTCCGCACCCACCTGCGCGACAAGTGGCTAGGCGGGTTGCGGCTGATCGCCTCAGCGAAACAAGACAGCCGTAACGGAACGCGCACGTGGACGATCCGCAAGCGTGACGCGTCCCAGAACGGCCAGAACATCGCCAGTATCGCCAGCGGTACGCCTGCGACCAGCGGTTATGGGGTCAGATGCGGGAGAGGTGACGGTCCGGCCTGTCGATCTTCTCGCTCATGTCCAGGGCCTTCGGGGCAAGCTCAGCCGTGTGGCTGGTTTGCCTCTGCCGTCTCAGCGCCGGTGCCTGCCGTTATCAGTTGGCCAGAGCCAGTGTGTCGTTTCCAGCCCTCCGGAACTGGCCCACCTATTGGCCACAGGGCGCCGGTGAGCTCCGCGCGGGTGAGCTCTGCGCAGGTGAGATCCGCGTCGGCAAGGTCGGCATCCGTGAGGTCGGCGCCGGTGAGGTCGGCGCCGGTGAGGTTCGCGCCGGTGAGCCTGGCTCCGCCGAGGTCGGCGCCGCCGAGGTCGGCGCCCGTGAGGTCAATAGGCCGGATGTCGCGCTCCGTAAGCCGACGTCCGACCACGGTAATGGCCGCATGAACGTCGGGCCTCAATGATCGTTCCCGTACCTGGCCGCAGGGATCTGGCGGCGGCCATGGCTCGTTTGAGTGCTCGCGGATGAAGGCGGCGAGCATCTCCATCACAGCGGGGTGGTCTCTGGCTGAGCCGCGGGCGACGCGCTCCAGTGCGTGGATGCCGCCGATGCGCACGTCAAGCTTCTCGCTGCCAAGCTGCTCTATCGCCTTCGTGTAGCGGTCGGTCACATGCCCGTCGCGGGACAGCACAAACCTCCGCGCGGTGAACACGAGCGCGCCTGTAGCAAGCAGCCCGGCACCAAGTGTCAACAACCGGCAGCGCGCGGCGTCCCGTGCCGTCTGGGGAAGTGGTTCCCTGGCTGGGCTGACGTCATGGTGCGCGAGCCAGTCGCTACCTGGCATCAGCAGCCGTGCGGCCGCTGGTGCCAGCCCAACGGCGGCGATCCCGCCCAGCGTCCATCGGATGCCCCGCTGCGAAGCAGCCCACCGCTTCATCACGTGCAAGACGTTAGGGGAACTAGTCCGCCTGCGGGGACCTTTTCGTCGACTTCACCCGTGCGGATCTCTCCGGCGCGCACCTTAGCCGCGCGCTCGTCTCGGGCGCGTACCTCTCCGACGCCAATCTCCGCCGCGTGTGCCTCTCCGCCGCGGACCTTACCCGGCGCGCACCTCTCGTGCGCGAATTTCCACCACTCGAACCTCGCCCGTGCGGACCTCTCCGCCGCGGACTTCACTGGCGCGGACTTCACTGGCGCGGACCTCACCGGCTCCAAAAGGCCTCGGATCCGGCAACCCCAATGGCCGATAGGCAGCACGCCAGCATCAACAAAGAACTTACGCCGGTAGGCCTATCGCAAGGACCCTGCCTCGCGGGTGTGACGCGAGCAGGCCGGGCTGAACGCTGCGCTCACGGCTCCGGAGGGCAAGCCTGTCGCTGCCGGCTAGCTGCGGGCACACGGCGTCGCCCACTTCCTTGGGCGCATCTGGAGCGGCAAGTGCGCTCGCCGCGGCCCAGAACGCGCGCAGCGCCTCGTACCCGGGTGGGGTTTCCGACGTGATGGAGAATCCTCGCATATCACGAGCTGATAACGAATTACATTAATGTAGTTTAATAGCTAGGGGCGGGATTAATGGCCTGGCATGCTGCCCTACAGAGGCCCGGCGAGAGGCACAGCAAGCCGAGTAGCCGGGCGCGATTCCGGCGTTAGGAACCCTTCGTGAGTCCAGTCAGGCATCGCAGTAACAGGAAGATCAGGCGGACCGGGCAGCACACGGCGCCGTCTCAGGCGGCGAAGGTTGCGCAGAAGGCAGGAAAGGCGGCTCCGGCGATCGCGGTGGCGGGAGCGCTGACGGTGGCTCCCCAGGTGCACAAGCCCGCGCCGCGTGGGCCAGCGGCCACTGTGCAGGTGATCCACCTGGACACGCGCCCGGCGGCCCGCACGTATACCGTCCAGGCTGGGGACACTCTGTCGGGGATTGCGCAGCGGTTCTACGGCCAGCCCGTCGGGTGGCAGTGGCTGTATCGGGTAAACCGTGCGGAGATCACCGGCCCGGGGCTGATTTCCCCTGGACAGGTGCTGGACGTCCCGGCTAATCTGCCCGGCAGCTTCACGGCGCACCGTGTGAATCCGGGCGCACCTAGATATAGGCCACGGCACGCCGCGGCCCCGGTAGCAGCACCGCCGCCCGCGCCTGCGCCTGCGCGGCAGGGCGGGATCTTCAGCTACGCCGACCTCGAGCAGCTGTGGGTGGCCGAAGGCGGCAACCCAGCCGACGAGGCGTTCGCCGCCTGCATCGCCGAACACGAGTCCGGCGGTAATCCGGGCGCAATCTCCCCCACCAGCGATTACGGGCTCTGGCAGGAGCACAACGATCCGGCTGCCCTAGCCCCAGTCGTCAGCGCTAAGACTGCGGTCCAGATGTCTTCTGACGGGACGAACTGGTCAGCGTGGACCACCGAGCATGACTGCTGACGTCCCCGCGGCGGCCCGCCGGGTCAGCGCGGCTTTCCGCGTAGATCACCCGGCGCAACCTCCGCACGTCCCGCGAGCCTGCGCGCCTGGATAGGCGCGACGGGCGTTGCCGCTCGGCTCCGCGTCATCCAGTGGGTAGATCTCGTCCAGCTGGTCCATCAGGCCCTCCAGGTCCGAGGACCCGAGAGTCGTCCTGGTGCCGTCGCCGGGGATCAGGCCAGCAGGGGTGACCGCCCGCCGCCAGGCCGCCGGGATTCCCGGGTCCTCACGGCTGGCTCCGTACCGTCGGCCGGTAGTCGACGGCGACGAGCCAGCCGCCGCCGGCCGGGCCGACGTCCACCCGCCACCAGTCCGCGATGCCCAGCTCGCGCAGCACGGACCGGCAAGCGACCGCCCACAGCCACGCCTCGGGCTCGCCGTCCGCGTGATGCAGCACGACGCGGCGGCACTCGTGGCGGCCCGGACGCCGAGCAATCGTCGTGCCTGGCCTGACCGTTCGTCTTGTTCACCGACACCATCAGCTATCTCGAGGACGGCGACTGGGTGGTGCTGACCCGCGAAGTCGCCGTGATCTACGACAAGAACGGCGCGGTCGTGAATCGCGAGGTGCTCAAGCACAGCGCGTCGTCGTTCGCTGGTCGACAAGGCGAATTATCGCCACTTCATGGCCAAGGAAATCCACGAGCAGCCGGAAGTGGTCGGCCACACGCTGGCGCGCTACGTCGACATGGCGACCGAACGCGTGGCGCTGCCGGTGAAGCTGCCGTTCGATTTCAAGGATATCCAGCGCATCTCGATCATCGCCTGCGGCACCGCGAGCTATGCGGGCTATGTCGCCAAATACTGGTTCGAGCGGCTGGGCCGCGTGCCGGTCGAGACTCGATGTCGCCTCCGAATTCCGCTACCGCGAAGCGCCGTTGCGCAAGGGCGATCTCGCGATCTTCATTTCGCAATCCGGCGAGACCGCCGATACGCTGGCCGCGCTGCGCTACGCGAAGGCGCAAGGGCGTGCACACGCTCTCGGTGGTCAACGTGCCGACCTCGACCATCGCGCGCGAAAGCGAGACCGTGCTGCCGACGCTGGCCGGCCCGGAAATCGGCGTCGCCTCGACCAAGGCCTTCACCTGCCAGTTGATGGTGCTGGCCGCGATCGCGATCGCCGCCGGCAAGGCGCGCGGCGAATTGTCCGATGCCGACGAGGCCAAGCTGGTCCATGGCCTGGTCGAAATTCCGCGGCTGATGGCGGCGGCGCTGGCCACCGAACCGCAGATCGAAAAACTGGCGCGCGAGATCGCCAAGTCGCAAGGACGTGCTCTATCTCGGCCGCGGCACCAGCTATCCGCTGGCGCTGGAAGGCGCGCTGAAGCTGAAGGAAATCTCCTACATCCATGCCGAAGGCTATGCCGCCGGCGAACTCAAGCACGGGCCGATCGCGCTGATCGACGAGAACATGCCGGTGGTGGTGATCGCGCCGTACGACCGGGTGTTCGAGAAGACCGTCTCCAACATGCAGGAAGTCGCGGCCCGCGGCGGCAATATCATCCTGATGACCGATGCCAAGGGCGCGGCGGAAGCGACCATCGAGTCGCTGGTGACGATCGTGCTGCCCGACATGGCCGCGACCTTCACGCCGATGGTCTATGCCATTCCGGTGCAGCTGCTGGCCTATCATACCGCCGTGGTCATGGGCACCGACGTCGACCAGCCGCGCAATCTCGCGAAATCGGTGACGGTCGAATAGGCCGCGGCAACGGCCCGGCTTCGGTCGCTTCAGGTCTTCAAAAATCTGCTAGAAGACCCTAGCTGGCATGCTGACGACCGCCGCTCCCGACCGACCTGGAACCCCGATGAACCGCGACGATCTGCCACCGCCCGTGCCCCCGGCCGAACTCCCGCCGGACGTCCACAGCGGCTTGATGGCCCGATTCCGGAACTATTTTCTGACCGGCCTGATCGTCGCCGGGCCGATCGCGATCACCTTCTATCTGACCTGGTGGTTCGTGACCTGGGTCGACGGGCTGGTGCGGCCGTTTGTTCCCATCGCCTATCGGCCGGAAACCTATCTGCCGTTCGGGTTGCCGGGTTCCGGGCTGATCGTCGCCGTGATCGCGCTGACGCTGCTCGGCTTCCTCACCGCCAATCTGATCGGGCGGACGCTGGTCGATCTCGGCGAGCGGCTGCTCGGGCGGATGCCGGTGGTGCGCGCGATCTATCGCGGCCTCAAGCAGGTGTTCGAGACGCTGTTCTCGGGCCAGGGATCGAGCTTTCGCCGGGTCGGCCTGGTCGAATTTCCCTCGCCCGGCATGTGGTCGATCGTGCTGATCTCGCAGGCGCCGAGCGTGGAGATCGCCAACAACCTTCCGGGCCAGGAGGAGCACATCTCGGTGTTCCTGCCCTGCGCGCCGAACCCGACCACCGGGTTCTTCTTCTATGTGCCCAAGAGCAAGATCATCGAAGTCGACATGAGCGCCGAAGACGCCGCCACCCTGATCATGTCCTGCGGCGTGGTGCAGCCCGGCTCCGACCCGCAGAAGAAGATCGCGGCGCTGGCCGGCATGGCCAACGCCGCGCGGGTCGCCAATGCCGCCTCGCTGCAGCCGGAGCCGGCGAAGGTGGAGTGAGGTCTCGTCGCGTCATCCTGCGAGGAGCGTGAGAGCAATGCGTTTCATGTCCGGACGTCGATTGCTGAGTTGCCTGCAAGCGATGCGACCGCAGAGCCGGGACCTATGGCGCAGCGAACAGCAATGGGCCCCGGATCAACAGCGCACCACGCCGCAATAGACGACGCGCTGCGCAGCATCCGGGGAACGCATTTCCCACCCTCTGAGGAGCCGGCTTTCGCGCGGCGTCTCGAAGGATGAGACGCACCGGGCCTCACGGTTCGAGACGGCGCTTCGCGGCTCCTCACCATGACGGCGATTCTCACCCCGCCCCGATCAGCGGCATCGCCTCGTCGCGCTCGAACAGATAGAGCAGGCAGCGCAGCGCCTCGCCGCGGTCGCCCTTCAGCTTCGGATTGTCCTTCATGATGCGCAGCGCTTCGTCGCGCGCCTGCGTGATGAGCTGGGCATGCACGTCGGAGCGCGCGATGCGGTAGCCGGGCAGGCCGCTTTGTCGGACGCCCAGCACGTCGCCTTCGCCGCGCAGTTTCAGATCTTCCTCGGCGATCCGGAAACCGTCGGTGGTTTCCCGGATCACCTTCAGCCGCGCCGTGGACATCTCGTTGAGCGGCTCCTTGTAGAGCAACAGGCAGGTCGAGGCCTCCGAGCCGCGGCCGATCCGGCCGCGCAACTGGTGCAGTTGCGCGAGCCCAAAGCGCTCGGCGTTCTCGATCACCATGATGGTGGCGGCGGGAACGTCGACGCCGACCTCGACCACGGTGGTCGCCACCAGCAGCCCGATCTCGCCCGCGGCGAACTGCGCCATCACGCGATCCTTCTCGGGCCCTTCATCTGGCCGTGCACCAGACCGACCTTGTCGCCGAAACGCTTTTGCAGGCTCTCGAACCGCTGGGTCGCGTTGGTGAGATGCTCGATGCCCTCGGCCTCGGATTCCTCGACCAGCGGGCAGATCCAGTAGACCAGCTTGCCGGCGTCGAAGCGCGCGGCCGACGCGCATCGATCACCTCGTCGAGGCGGCTGTTCGGCACCGCGCGGGTATCGATCGGCTGCCGGCCGGCCGGCTTTTCGCGCAATTCCGAGACGTCCATGTCGCCGAAATAAGTCAGCACCAGCGTGCGCGGGATCGGCGTCGCGCTCAGCACCAGCACGTCGACCGCCTCGCCCTTGGCGGTCAGCGCCAGGCGCTCGCGCACGCCGAAGCGATGCTGCTCGTCGACCACGGCCAGCGCCAGCGCCTTGAACACCACGTCGTCCTGGATCAGCGCATGGGTGCCGACCAGGAAATCGATCTCGCCGGCCGCGAGCCGCGCCAGCAGTTCGCGCCGCTCCTTGCCCTTTTCGCGGCCGGTGAGGATCGCCACCCGCAGGCCGGCGCGCTCGGCCAGCGGCGCGATGGTCTTGATGTGCTGGCGCGCCAGGATTTCCGTCGGCGCCATCAGCGCGGCCTGCTTGCCGACCTCGGCGACGGCGGCGGCCGCCAGCAGCGCCACCACGGTCTTGCCCGATCCGACATCGCCCTGCAGCAGCCGCAGCATGCGGACCGGCTGGCGCAGATCCTCGGTGATCGCGGCGGCGGCCTGCTCGCTGCGAGGCCGTCAGCGCATAGGGCAGCGCGTCGATGATCCTGTTGCGCAGATGGCCGTCGCCGGCATGGCGGTCGCCGGCCGGACGGCGCAACTGCGCGCGCACCAGCGCCAGCGCCAGTTGGCCGGCCAGCAGTTCGTCGAAGGCGAGCCGCGACCAGAACGGACCATCGGGCAGGATATCCGTCAGTTCGACCGGCACATGCACGCGGTTCAGCGCTTCCGCGATCGGTCGGAAATTTGCAGCGGCGGATCACCTCCGGGCTGATCCATTCCGGCAGGTCCGGCAGCTTTTGCAGCGCCTGCGCCACCGCGCGCCGCAGCGAGCCCAGCGCCAGCCCCTCGGTCAGCGGATAGACCGGATCGATGCCCGACAGTTTTGCAAAGCCGGCTTCGTCGACCACGCGGTCGGGATGGGTGATCTGCAGGGTGCCGTCATACATCTGCGCGGTGCCGGAGACGTAGCGCTTGGCGCCGACCGGCAGCAGTTTCTCGACATAGCCCGGCTGGGCGCGGAAATAGGTCAGCACCACATCGCCGGTGTCGTCGCTGGCATAGACCAGATGCGGCGCGCGCGCATTGCGCGCCGGCGTCGGCCGATGGCGGTCGACCGTCACCTCCAGCGTCACCACGGTTCCCGGCACCGCGTCGCGGATTTTCGGCCGCGCGCGGCGATCGATCACGCTCGCCGGCAGATGCAGCAGCAGATCGACCAGCCGCGGCGTCTCGTCGCGGCCGAGCAGATAGCGGAACAGTTTGTCCTGCTTCGGCCCGACGCCGGCAAGGCTGGTGACCGGCGCAAACAAGGGATTGAGCAGAGCAGGGCGCATCGACGAAACCTAAGACCGTTCGCGCCCTCATGCCCGGCTTTATGCCGGGCATCCACGGCTTTTTCTTTGGTCCCTAAGACGGAACGAGCCGACCCATCCAGTCATTTTCCTTGATTCGGTTGCTTCAATCTGATAACTCTCTGACGTGGCGGAGCCGCGCGACCCTTCCCTTGATGTGCTGCTGGAACTCGACGGCCAGGTGTTTGTCGTTGATCCCCAAGGCGGCCATTGGGTGCGCTTTGTCGTGACGCAGGTGCCAGTGTCGGCGGAGAAGCCGCACGGCCTCAACTATTCGCTGACGCTGCACCGGATGGCAGGCGGCTGGTCGGCTTCGACAACGCCCATCCGGTGGCGCACCAGAAACGCGGGGAGGCGCAAGACCATCACCACCGCCTGCGAACGATCAAGGCTTACGACTACTGGGACGCGGCGACGCTGCTGCTCGATTTCTGGACAATGGTGGACACGGTGTTGCGCGAGAGAGGAGTACTGCCATGACAACTCTGAAAGTGGGTATCGCCACCTACGGGGAGATGAAGGCCCGCACGATGGCGGTGGCGCGCGGCGAGCGGCGCATCGCGCCCGGCGAACCAAAGGTATGGTTCACCTCGACCAAGTTCCTTCGCCAAGGTCCTGTCGGCGGGCAACCGGGACCTGCTCAGGGTGATCGCGGAGCAGGCGCCTGCCTCGCTTGATGAATTGTCGCGGATCACAGGCAAGGCGAAGTCGAATCTCTCGCGCACGTTGAAGACGATGGCGGGCTACGGCTTGGTGCGGCTGGAACGTGGCGAGCGGGGGCGGATTACGCCTCAGGTCACACATGATCGGGTCGAACTCGACTTGCCGCTCACTCGACCTCGGAACATCGGATAAATTCACGATCGCGCGGTTGATCAGCGATACACTATTGCCATTCCGGGACGCCATGATAGGGGACGCATTGCGCATGTCGCTTGTGGCAACTGATCCTGCTCTGGCTTCGCTGAAGGATCATGGCTGATATTCGAAGCTTTCCCAGGGGAATATGCAAAGTCAAAGGCTTCTCTGGACCGGTCCGTCCGCTGATTTGGGTGCTGTCCGGCCTCCTTTGTAAAAATATTCCCATTCCGTGCTTACCCAAATCACCTCTATATCCGCCGCCGTCCCGTCCCACAAGCAACTATGCTGAGAAGTAGCCCGGCGATCGGGCGGCCTCAATCGGGATAGGGGGGCATCTCGCGATGCCGCCCCTCCCACACCACCGGGCATACGGGTCCGTACCACGGCGGTTCGGCGGATTAAGCGTCCACCAGCTTTTCCATGGGAAGCAAACCCAGACGTTTGAAGCGCGCGTTGGTGAAGGCGCGGTGCATTGCGTTCGTGAAGCTCATTCGCCACGGTCCCTTTGGGCTGAAGACGGCCTCGCTGGCCGCTGGCCCGGGTACTCCGAGGCGCCGGAGTTCATGATATCGCCTGCCACGCGTCTTCCACTGGACCCAGACGACGCAACGAATGCGCCGCCGAATCCAGCTATCGAGGGATTGCAACTCACGCCACTGGCTGAAGCCGAAGTAGCCAGCCCATCCCCGCAGGTATGAGGCCAGCTCACGGATCATCCGCTCCAGGGTGATGCCCCGATGTCGCCGCGTTAGCTCACGCACCCGGTGCTTGAACCGGATGATGGCCTTGTCGGCGATGCATCGCCGGAACTCCGGTTCGTTCCTCACCGTAAATCCGAGGAACGTTCGGTGCCACGGTCGGGCAACGGCACTCTTCTCCGCGTTGATCTGAAGCTTGAGGCGCCGTTCGATGAAGCGGGTCAGGCTCTCCATGACCCGCCGGCCGGCCTTTTCGCTGCGCACGTAGATGTTACAGTCATCCGCGTAACGCACGAACCGGTGGCCGCGACGCTTAAGCTCGCAATCCAATTCATCCAGCACGAGATTCGAGAGCAACGGAGAGAGCGGACCGCCTTGCGGGGTCCCCTCCCGGCTGTCCTCAAACAACCCGTTTTCGAGCACACCGGCCGTCAGGTAATTCCGGATGAGCCGGAGCAACCGCCGGTCCGTGACGCGCGCCGCCACCGCGGCCATCAGCCGGTCGTGATTGACCCGGTCGAAGAATTTGGCCAGGTCAATATCCACGACGAACCGATAGCCTTCGATGATGTAGGCTTGCGCCTGCGCCACCGCTTGGTGAGCGGAGCGGCCCGGCCGGAAGCCGTAGCTGTGCTCGCTGAATGTTGGGTCCCACAGCGGCTGAAGCCGCAGCAGGATTGCCTGCTGGATCACACGATCAATGACGGTTGGAATGCCGAGGTTGCGCGTCCCGCCGTCCGGCTTCGGGATTCTCACCCGACGCACCGGTTGCGGCTGGTAGCGCCCCTGCAGTAGTTGATCTTCGATCTCCGGCCAGCGCGCTTTGAGAATGTCCGGCAGTTGTTTGACGGTGATACCGTCAATGCCGGGCGCTCCCTTGTTGCGCACCACCGCGTCCAACGCAGCTTCTAGATTGTCTGGGTCACAGATCGCCTCCATAAGATGTTCTGTGGATGCCGGGCTTTTGGGTTCGGCCGTCGCCACGATCGTTTCGACCTCTTGCGCGTCCCGACGCGGGGCTTCACCCCGCGCAGGCATCGGCAAGTCCAACTCAAGTTGGTATGGCGGTCGCGATGCGGTCATGAGACGTCCGGTCTACTTGCCCTTTCCTTCAACCCCTCATCGGGGACCGTTCGGGCCTTCAGCCGGCGAGCCGACCTAATACGCCCTCTGCTGACTTCTGCATCGCGGTCAGAACGCCTTGCGGCATCCTCAGTCCCGAAGGACACGATGCAGATCTCTCGGAGTAAGTCCGACAGCCTTCATCGCACACCCGCCGGATTTACAACTCTGGCCATTGATGGAGATGGACTTCGCGAATGCCTGCCCGCTCGTCCGACCAGTGCTGCCTCGTATCCGATTTCTGTTCGTCGGGTCGCGACTTTGCTCCACGCTTCCTTCAGACGGTCCCTCGCGGTTCCGCCCTTGCGCTTCGCTAGTGCTTCACCTCCATCAGGTTACACAGGGGACTTTCACCCCCAAGCTGTCGGACATGTCCGACACACAGGCTGGCGCTGGCGCGCCCCCGCCTTCGGCGGCTACGGCCTTGACCCCGCCCGCTCACCGGTCTGTTGGCTTTCCATGCGCTCGGTCGGGGACCGAGCGCGGTAGGTGCGCTCGCGCAGTCAAGCCGTGGCGTGACGGCCGGGATTCCATTTCTGGCGGCGTGCGAGCATCGTGTTGAGAATGATGATCAGCTTGCGCATGCAGGCGACGAGCGCAACCATCGGCTCCTTTCCCTTGGCAAGCAGACGCTGATAGAAGGCCTTGAGCACCGGGTTACACTGCGTAGCTGCGCCGAGACAGGGCATGTAGATGCCGTTTCGCACCCAGCGGCGTCCGCCCTTGATGTAGCGCTCGCCGCGCCGCTTGCCGCTATCATCGTCATAAGGGGCAACGCCGATCAGAGCGGCGGCGACCTTGTCGCTGACCTGCCCAAGCTCGGGCATTCCTGCAATGAGGATCGCGGACGTCGCTTGCGCGAGGCCCGGAACACTCTCGATGATCTCGGCACGCTCGGCAAACTCCGGTGTGGCCTTGACCTTGGCCGAGATTGCGGCCTCAAGCTTGTCAATTTCGGCGGCGAGGCTCTTCAAGACACGCGCATAAGCCTTCCGGGCCGGTTCTGGTGCCGCATGCTCGTCCTGAGCCTGCAGGCGGATCTTGCCATCGATCAGGACCTTGCGCGCTTTCACCAACGCCGCGAGTTCCTCACGCGCGGCATCAGGGATCTGGCCCGGCGCCTGGCTGAACGTCTCGGCGAACCAGGCGATCATCTCCGCGTCGATCGGATCGTTCTTCGCCAAGCGTCCGGCCGACAGCGCAAAGCTGCGGACCCGCCTGGGATCGACAATCCGCACCTCGATGCCGGCGTTGTACAGCACGTTGCGCCATTCACGCTCGTAGCCGCCACTTGCCTCCATCACCGCCTTGCCCACCTGGTATTTGCGAAGCCAGGCAACCAGCTTGCGATGACCTTGTGCGGTGTTCGGGAACGTTTGCCGCAACGTGAATTTGCGAATGCAGGCATCCACCTTGTCTTTGGCCACGTCAATACCGACGACAACGAGATCGTTTTGTGCCATCATCCACTCCCTTCCTTGCTCGGTTCGGGCTCGAAGCCCTTGCAACTATTCGGGTTGAGGAAGACCACCGGAGCTGTCCCTCGCTCTGATGACAGGCTCTGCCGCCTTTGGGGCGTTACGGGCTCAGTTCCAGCGACGGGCGGTTTTGCGAGAACCGCCCGTTCGCACATTCTGGCAGATTTTGCGGACACAAGGGGCGTTGGCCATCGTCACGGACGTTGGGGCGGGATGCGGTGGACGCGGCAGCGTCGGGCGCGCAAGGGATCGCAGGGCGGGCTTGGCCTGTGAGCGATGACGCGCGCCGACGAACGACGCCAGTGCCCGGTTGAGCTAGGCGAAGACGGTGGCGCGTACGGCAAAAGCGTGTGGTCCTGACGCCTCATGGCTGGCGTCAAGTCTGGGAGGTTTTGCGAGCCCAACCGGGCGGACAAACCATCATCCGCGGGGCGACGGTGACAAGCAAATCCTGATCGCCGGGGAGAGCACGTGATAAGCCGTAAAACCATTGCGCAGGGAATGTCGGATTGCCTCCGCTGAACCTGTATGCTCGTGTGCGTCTTCTTTTCCATCTTGCACACGAGACCGCGGGTGCAGCGCGCACCCGGCATTCCCTGCGCCCTCATTTCAGGGCGAAGGCTTGCTTTCACCGGCCCGGGCGTTTTGCGTCGCGGGGTCGTGAAGGCGTGTGTGGACGGCTGTTTGAAAATCGAATCCGTGGCGATGCTTTGTGCGCGGTCGCGCGCCACCCTCTCCTCGTCGTCCCGGCCGCGAGGCCGGGACGCTCCAGTGTGAGCGCTTGCGCTCATCGCGACGCCGTGCCGCCTGTTATGAAGCACGCTGTTCGAGGACTTTCGCGCAACAACGAACGCCGGTGGCTATGGGTCCCGGCTCGAGGCCGGGACGACGATGGAGTGTGTTGCGGGATATCGCGCCGATCGCACCTCACCCTCTCTCGTCGTCCCGGCGAACGCCGGGACCCCCGCGTGAGCGCTTGCGCTCATCGCGACGCCGTGCCGCCTGTTGTGAAGCACGCTGTTT
Source organism: uncultured Alphaproteobacteria bacterium (assembly GCA_963721135.1). Taxonomy (GTDB): domain Bacteria; phylum Pseudomonadota; class Alphaproteobacteria; order Rhizobiales; family Xanthobacteraceae; genus Bradyrhizobium. The sequence continues at coordinate 61,762 of CAVRIB010000007.1, read as the reverse complement.
GAGGACTTTCGCGCAACAACGAACGCCGGTGGTTATGGGTCCCGGCTCAAGGCCGGGACGACGAATGAGTGTGTTGCGGCGATGTCGTCACCGATTGAACAGCTGTCGCAGCACGTCGTTCATCGGCTGGCTGTCGGGTTGCGTCGGAGCATCGCCCGGCGCGGGCGGGCGGTGGCACCGGAAGGCGGCGCGGTCGGGAGGCTGCGGCTCTGGTTCAAACCCTGTTGCAGCAGCTTGCCGATGGTCTCGCCGAGCGAACCGCCCAAGTCCTTGCTATCCCCGTCCTTGCCACTCGCATCCTGGCCCTGGCCGAACAGGCCCTTGCCCATCTCCTTCAGCTTGGCATAGGCCGCATCGGGATTGTCCAGAATGCCGGCCATTTCCGGATAGATGCGCGGCTCGGCCCAGGGGCCGTCGATGATGACGGGAATGCCGAAGCCGACCGGATCGGCGGCGCGGCCCTGGCCTTCGGTGGTCAGCACCAGTTTCGGCTCGACCCGGAACGCCAGCGTCTGGTTGCCGAGATCGATGGTGCCGGCGCCGGTCATCCTCACCAGCGGGCCGACCAGAGTTGAGATCGGTCGTGGTGGCCTGTCCCTTGTCGATCCGGAACGAGGCGCCGAGTTGCGTGAGATCGGTGGATTGCGTCTCGCCTTGCTGCCATCCCGACAGCGTGCCCGAGGTCAGCGCGCGGATCATCTGCGCGACGTTGAGGCCGCTTGATCGCGCCGTCCTGGAACACCGCGAACACGGTGCCGTCGAGGTTCGACATGATCGCGCGCTGGCTGTTGCCGGTCGAGCGCAGCGCGAGTTTCGCCTGCAGCTTGCCGTCGAGCTTGTCGAAATCGGCCGCACTGCGCAGCAGCGGCAGCGCGCGCACGCCGGTGAGGTCGCAGCGCAGCGTGTACGTCGGGCTCGCCGCCGTGGCGTCGACGGTCGAGATCGCCGTTGGCCTGGCCGCCATAGGCGCCGAGATTGGCGAAGCGCGCTTTCAGCACGCCGCCGGCCAGCGCGGCGTCGATCGCGGCCGGCGCGAAATGCGCATCGCCGATGTTGATCTCGGCGGCGGAGATTCGCGCCTGCACGTCGACATAGTTCAGGCCGATGAGATCGACGGTGGCGTTGCTCCACGGCCGCTGCAGACCCGTGCGACGGCGGCGCGGCCGCTCGCAGCGGCGAGGTCGAGCCGCTGGAAATCGAGATCGAGTTTGACCAGCGGCTTGCTGGACAGATCGACCGAGGCCCAGCCGTTGAACGCGCCGTCGCCGAGCGTGCCGCTGACGCCGTTGATCATCAGCACCGCGCCGTTGAGCCTCACCTCGGCCTTGGCCGACAGCGGTGCCTGCAGCAGGCCGGGCGCCTCCAGCTTGAGCTCGACCGGAATGTTCTGCCGCTCGCCGGGACCGGCGGGCGCGGTGGCGTTGAGGTCGAATTTCAGCGGATGCTCGCCGGCGCTGGCGTTGCCGGTGAGCTTCACCTTGCGGTCGGCGCCGATCGCATCGGTGGCGTTGATGCCGTCGATGCGGTTGTCGACGCGGTCGCGCAAATTGGAAAATTCCACCGCGCCGTCGCGTCACCGTGACGCGGTCGATGCCGGCGGCTGGTCGCATCCGCCTCATTGCCTGCGAGCGCGGCCGGCCTGCGGTCGCCGGTTGGCGGGCGCTGCGCTCGCGCAGCAGCGGCACCTGCAGCACCGGGCGCGTCGATCACGAGTTCGGTCACTTCGGGATGGCCCGACCACAGGCTCGACGAGCGTCATGTCGGCCTGCAGGCTGGCGATGGTCAGCCGCGCTGGACCGTCGCGGTCGCTCGGGGTCCTGCAGCGTGACGTCGTTCAAAGTCACGTTCAGCGACGGCCACACGCCGATCCTGGTCGCGCCGGCGATGGTCAGCCGGTAGCCGGTCTCGCGTTCCACCCGCGCCTGGATCGCCGAGGTCAGGAAGCCCGAGGGAATCCCGACGATCAGCAGCAGGCCAGCGACGACGATGACGGCGGCGACGGCGCTGCCGGCGATTTTCAAGGCTCTCATGACGATGTTCCAGACCGGGCAGACGGCATCGATTCGGCCCGCAGCTTATCCCGGAAAGGGAGAGCTCAAAGCCGCTCAAAGATAATCCGGAGCGGTGCAAAGTTATGTGACTTATGACACACTTCGGAAGCCGGCCGGATTTGCCGATCTGGAAGGTATTGCAATGAGCAAAGCAGGCCGAATTTGCGGTCATTCTGAAGATGAATCCGATGTTCGCGGATCTGGGCGCCGACGAACTGCAGCGGATCTCCAGCCTTTGCCACACCCAGCAGCTCGCCGCCGGCGAGGTGCTGTTCCAGAAGGGCGATGCCGGCGATGCCCTGTTCGGGGTCCGCCGCGGCCAGATCCGGATCGAGACCGGCGCCTCCGACGGCAGCCGGCTGACCCTGAATTTCATGGGCCCGGGCGATCTGTTCGGCGAGGTCGCGGTGCTCGACGGCCAGAGCCGCACCGCGGACGCGACCGCGGGCGAGCCGACGCGAACTGTTCGTGCTGCGGCGGGCAGGATTTCCTCGGCCTTCTCGAGCGCGAGCCGAAGGTCGCGATCAAGATCATCCAGCTGCTGTGCCAGCGCATCCGCTGGCAGAGCGAGCGGATGGAGGAATCCATGCTGCAGCCGCTGCCGGTGCGGCTGGCGCGGCGGCTGTGCGCGCTGGCGGCCGATTTCGGCTCCGAGGTGCACATCTCGCAGGAGCAGCTCGGCGTCTTCGTCGGCGCCGCCCGCGAAAGCGTCAACCGCCAGCTGCAGCTCTGGCGCAAGGACGGCATTCTGGACCTGCAGCGCGGCCGGATTTTATTGCAGAACATGAACAAGCTGACCGCGGTGGCGCGCAACGAACGAGTAGGGCGTCTCAATTCGACGCCGGCTTGTCTACCCGCGCGCGTACTCCGCGGCCGCGGGCGAATGCACGATGGCCGGCGGCGCCGGCGGGTCTTGTGGTCGCGCGGCGTGGCCCGCCTGGTCGGCTTCGATCGTCGCCGCGGTTGAGACGATCAGCTTCTTGCCGAAGCGCCAGATCAGCGCGCCGATATCGTCCATCATCATGAACATCGCCGGCACGAACACCAGCGACAGCATGGTGGAGAACACCAGGCCGCCGATCACGGCGAGCGCCATCGGCGAGCGGAATTCGCCGCCGGCGCCGAACGCCAGCGCCGACGGCATCATGCCGGCGGCCATCGCGATCGTGGTCATGACGATGGGGCGGGCGCGCTTCATGCCGGCGTCGATGATCGCCTCGTCGCGCGGCTTGCCTTCGCGGATCGATTCGACCGCGAATTCCACCAGCATGATGGCGTTCTTGGTGACGATGCCCATCAGCATCAGGATGCCGATCCACACCGGCGTGGTCAGCTGCTTGCCGGTCACCAGCAGCGCCGCGATCGCGCCGCCGATCGAGAGCGGCAGCGAGAACAGGATGGTGATCGGCTGCAGGAAGGTGCCGAACAGCAGCACCAGCACCGCATAGACCATCATCAGGCCGGCGGTGATCGCGGTGGCAAAGCCTTCCGACAATTCGTTCAGGCTTTCGGCGTCGCCCGACGGGCTGACCTTGACGCCCTTCGGCAGGCTCTTCATGACCGGCAGGTCGTAGATCTTCTTGGTGGCGTCGCCGAGCGCGGCGGTGCCGACGAGATCGGCCGCCACGGTGGCCTGGCGTTCCCGGTCGTAGCGGTTGATGCTGGTCGGGCCCTGGTCGAGCTTGATGTCGGCGACCACCGACAGCGGCACGCCGCCCTTTTCGCCGTGCTCGCCGAGCGGCACCCGCAACTGCTCGAGCAGTCTGCAGGTCGCCGCGCGCGGCGTCCTCGAGCTGGACCCGGATCGGCACCAGCCGGTCGCCGGCGTCGAACTTGGCCAGCGCCGGGCCGACGTCGCCGATGGTGGCGACGCGGATGGTCTGCGACAGGCTTTCGGTGGAGACGCCGAGCCGTGCGGCGAGATCGGCCCGCGGCTGGATGCGCAGCTCGGGCCGGTCGAGCGAGGTTTCCGAGATCACGTCGGCGATCAGCGGAATCCGCTTCATCTGGGTCGCCAGTTCGCTGGCGACGTTGCTGACGATGTTGCTGTCGACGCCGGTCACCACCAGCGAGATCGCGCGCAGGCCGTTTTCGTCGAGGAACCAGAACCGGATGTCCGGCACGTTTTCGAGTTCGTTGGCGATCTCGAGTTCGAGCTGGCGCTGGGTGATCTTGCGCTCGGTCTTCGGCGTGTAATTGATGATCAGCGCGGCGCGGCGCACCTCGAACGTGCCCGGCGGCACCCGGCCGCCATCGACGAACACGCTCTCGACCTCGGGCCGCTTGCGCAGCCGCGCGACGATCTCCTCGGTGACCTTCTCGGTGTAGGCGAGCTGCGAGCCCGGCGGCAGCTCCATCGCCAGCAGCGAGCGCGCGGTGTCCTGCGCCGGCAGGAAGCCCTGCGGCAGCAGCGTGATGCTCCAGATCGAGGCGGCGAAGATGCCGAAGCCGATCAGCACCGTGATGAAATAGTGCCGCACCGACCAGGTGACGAGCCTGGTGTAGGCCTTCAGCGGCGCGTCCCGGCGGCGGATCGTCATGCGGATGGTCCTTGAGGAAGTAGGCCGCCAGCACCGGCGTGACGAAGCGCGCGGCGAGCAGCGAGAAGAACACCTGCACCGACACCGTGATGCCGAACTGCTTGAAGAACTGCCCGGCGATGCCCGACATGAAGCTCGCGGGCGCGAAGATCGCGATGATGGTCAGCGAGATCGCGATCACGGCGAGGCCGATTTCGTCGGCGGCTTCCAGCGCCGCGCGATAGGGCGACTTGCCCATCCGCATGTGGCGCACGATGTTCTCGATCTCGACGATGGCGTCGTCGACCAGGATGCCGGTCGACAGCGTGATGGCGAGGAAGCTGACCAGGTTCAGCGAGAATCCCAGGATGTCCATCGCCCAGAACGCCGGGAAGATCGACAGCGGCAGCGAGATCGCGGCGATGATGGTGGCGCGGATGTCGCGCAGGAACAACAGCACGATGATGACGGCGAGAATGGCGCCTTCGAACAGGGTCGAGATCGCGGCCTCGTAATTGCCCTTGGTGAATTCCACCGAGGTGTCGATCAGCTTCAGGTCGACGTCGGGATAGGCCACCTTCAGCGCGTCGATGCGCTTCTGCACCGCGGCGGCGACCACCACGTCGCTGGCGCCCTTGGAGCGCTTGATGCCGAGCGCCACCACCGGCTCGCCATTGAAGCGGGCGAAGGTGCGGCGGTCGGCGATGGTGTCGGTGACGGTGCCGAGATCGTCGAGCCGGACCTCGCCGCCGCCGAACAGCGGGATCATGGTGCCGGCGAGTTCGTTCAGCGTCTTGGCGCCGGCCAGCGTGCGGATCGCCTGGTCGTTCTTGCCGATCTCGGCGCGGCCGCCGGCGAGGTCGACATTGGTGCCGCGCAGGCTCTGGCTGACATTGACGGCGGTGAGGCCGGCGGCCTGCAGCCGGTCGGGATCGAGCGAGACCAGGATCTCGCGCTCGACACCGCCGATGCGCTCGACCTGGGCGACGCCGCGCACGCCCTGCAGCGCGCGTTTGACGACGTCGTCGACGAAATAGGACAGTTGCTCCGGCGTCTTGCCGGGCGAGATCGCGGCATAGGTGACGATCGGCAGGCCGATGACGTCGACGCGCTGGATCAGGGGCTCGGTGACGTTCTGCGGCAGGTTGGCGCGGACCCGGGTGACGGCGTCCTTGACGTCGTTCAGCGCGCGGTCGGTGTTGGTCTCGAGCGCGAACTGGATCGTGGTCAGCGACAGCCCGTCGGTGATCGAGGACGAGATGTGCCGCACGCCCTCGACGCCGGAGACGCCGTCTTCGATGGTCTTGGTGACCTGCGATTCCAGCTCGGCCGGCGCCGCGCCGAATTGCGAGACCGCGACCGAGATCACCGGAATGTCGGCGCTGGGCAGCCGCGTCACCGCGAGCTTGGTGAAGCTCACCCAGCCGAGCACCAGCAGGATGATCGAAAACACGACGGAGGGAAGCGGATTGCGGATCGACCATGCCGAGATATTCAGAGCCATCAGCGTACCCGCGTTCGATCGAGGTCCTCGGCGAACATGGTCTTGATCTGGTCGCCGTCATGCAGCGAAGAGCCGGCGTCGGCCACGACGATTTCGCCGACGTCGAGGCCTTCGAGGATTTCCGTGGTGGTGTCGGACACCAGTCCGACCCGGACCTTGCGCGTCTCGACCGTATTTCCTTTGACCACCTGAACGGTCAGATGGTCAATGGCGGTGCGCGGGATCGCGACGCCGCAACTGCGCTTGGCGTCGATGTTGGCGCGGGCGAACATGCCGACCTTGAGCGAGGGGTTGTTGGTCAGCGATGATCCGGACATGGCCGAGCTGGGTGGCGCGGTCGATCTGCGGCGAAACCAGCCGCACGCGGCCGACCGAGTCCGGCGCATTGTCGCGGCTGATCCGCACCGTGGCGCCCGGATTGAGCTTCAGCATGTGGACGGCCGGCACCTCGGCATCCAGTTCGATCTCGTTGTTGACGGCGATACGGAACATCGGGCCGGCCTGCGGCGAGGCCGGCGCGCCGACGATGGTCCTGACCTCGGTGACGAGGCCGGCGGCCGGCGCGCGCAGCGAGACCGGTCCCGGCTGGATCGCGTCCGCCCGGCTGCGCGGCGGCGCGTCAGCCGCGCCAGTTCCTGGTTGTCGGTGACCATCGTCGCCTTCGCGGACGAGCAGGTCGGTAACCTTGGAGCCTTCCTGGTCGACCCCGACCACCGCTTCCCGGCGCGGCACCACAAAGCCGGTGACCCGCACCAGATCGGAGAAGCAGGCATTGGTGGATTTCGTGACGATGACCAGCGCGTTGGCCGGCGTTTCCTTCGCCTCGGGGTGCGAACGATGCTCGAACCAGTACTATCCGCCGCCGAGTAGCGGCGACAGCGACCACGGCCAGCGCAGGCTTGAGATATTCGGAGAGCATCATCGCCGGATCAATCCAGACCTAGTCGCGGGCGAGTTAAGACCGTCATTCCGGGGCGATGCCGCGACGGGTCCGCGCGGACCATGCCCGATGACAGACATCGGAAGCGGACCCGATCGACGAGGCTTCCGGCATCGAAGCCGGAACCTCGCAGATTCCGGATCTGGTGACGCTATGCGGACCCGCTCCCGCGAATGACGACGGCTCGCCAATGTCGCTCCTCGTCAAGTGCTCGTCGCCAGTCGTCTCGCAATGACGACGATGCGTCCCGCAGGGGTGCGGGACGCATTCTAGCCGCAAAACCTTCACGCAGCGCCACGACCGGTTCACTTGCTGTCACGCCGTTCACTTGCGACGCCGTGGCCTTGTTCGCCATATTGACGACCTGCACGCGGCGGTTGGCTTCCGCCATCGGCTTGGCCGGGTCCTTGAGCTTGCTCTTGCCGTAGCCGACGGTCACGAGGTCGGCTGGCCGGCGATGCCGTATTTGTCGACCAGATAGCGCTTGATCGAGTCGGCGCGCCGCTCCGACAGATCCTGATTGTAGGCCTCGCCGCCGGCGGCGTCGGTATGGCCGGCGACGACGAAGGTCGAGCCCTTCAGGTCGGGATTGGTCAGCGCCCTGCCCAGCGCCTGCACCGAGGGCAGCGATTTGGCGCTGATGTCGGCCGAATTGTAGTCGAAGTTGATTTCCAGATCGATATTCGGCTTGTCCTTGGCGATGGTGGCGATTTCCTCGCGCTCGGTGATCGAGAGCGAGCGCGTCGTCCGGCCGCGGATGGTCTGAACGAAACGTCCCTCCGCGGCGGCCGCCGCCGGATCGGCCTGCGGGCCCGACCGACAGGCCCCGGGTCAGCGGCTTCTTGGCCGGCGCCAGCGCCCGGACGATCTGATCCTCGGTGACATTTCGTCGCCGGCGACGCGCGCTCGCCGCGCCGAACGAAAGCTGCGGCGCCGAATCGTCAGCAATCGAAAGGATCGCGGTAAGACTTCCCCTTCCAGACATTTTCGACATTGCCAGTCCCTCCTGCGCTGCCCGCGCGGTTCCAATCAATCTGCAATCGGCCGCAAGCACAATACCGGCCGCGGCTATTCCCTCGTTTGTCTTCGGCGCCCGCCCCGGGGTTCGAGGAGGCGCCGGCCTTTCAACTCAAATTACCGTCAATGCACCCCGTAATCGGCGAATTCCTTGACGATATTCGGATCCATCGCCTTGGCGTTGGCGATATCCAGATCGCCCTCCGAAATCGCGCCGTTGCGCTGCTTGGCGAGGCCGCGCCCGTACAGCGACGAGGTCAGCCTGCGGATTGATCTTCAGCGCGGCGTCGAAATCGGCGATGGCGTTTTTGGTCATCCCGCTCTTCAGGTTGACCAGGCCGCGGCTGTCCAGCGCGTCGACGAAGTTCGGGCGCAGCCGCAGCGCCTCGTTGCAATCCTTCAGCGCCGCCTGCAGGTCGCCGATCACGGTGCGCGCCCAGCAGCGGTTGTTGTAGGCTTCGACGTCCTTGGGGTTCAGCCGGATCGAGTCGTCGAAATCCTTGATCGCAAGGCTGTAGGCCCCCTTGCTGGCATAGACCTGGCCGCGCCGGTACAGCGCGTTCTGGTCGTCGGGATTGTCGGCGAGCTTGGCGGTCAGGCTCTTGATGGTCGGGTCGTCGGCCAGCGCGACCTGGCCGGCGTGCTGTCGTTCTTCTCCACCGGCTTCTCGACCGGCGGCAGGAACGTCGACCTTCGGCGGCGGCGGCGGCTCGTAGCGCGGCGGCGGATCGGCACGCGGCGGCGGCGTGCGGGCGGCGGCTCGGGATCGGCGTGCGGCAGGGTCGCGACCGCCGGCGTGGACGGACGCGGCCGCCGGCGCCCGGGATGAACGAAAAATCCTCGGCCAGCGACGACGAAATCCACGGCACCTGCTCGCTGCGGGAGGCGCGGGTGACGCCGACGCGGGTGCGGTTCAGCGTCTCTTCCGCCATCAGGTCGGGAACGCGGATTTCCTTGAGCAGCTCCTGCACGAACAGGCTGTGGTCGCCGCCATTGTCGGAGACCACCGAGGACAGCGCCGCCGAATACATCACCAGCGTTCCGTTCGGCGCGATCACCGGCGCAAGGCCGGCCGAAAAGCTGCGGAACCGGCGCTCGAACGGATTGCGCCTGGAGGCATCGATCAGGGCGATCTTGACGCCGGCGCCGCGGTTGTTGATTTCGCCCAGCACCGTCTCGAGGCTGAAGCCGTCGCGGCGGACATCCGGCTTCGGTCCAGATCTGGGCGTCGACCGGGATCATGTAGCTCTGGCGGTTGGACTGGACGCCAAAGCCGCTAGAAGAACACCAGCGCGACCGAGCCGGGCTTGATCTTGTCCGTAGAGCCGGTCGAAGGCGCGGCGCATGGCGTCGCCGGTCAGGTTTTCGCCGATCTCGACGTTGAAGCCGTCGCGCTTGAGTTCGTCGGCGACGTCGCGGGCGTCGTTGATCGGCTCCTTCAGCGGCGCGTCGGCGTCGGGATATTTGGCGTTGCCGATCACCAGCGCAAAGCGGTCGCCGCGATCCGCGGCGAGCGACGGCACGATCGGCGCGACCGAAAAAATCAGGGTCACAAGCAATGCGAGGCGAATTCTCATGCGACGGCGGTCCAGCACAAACAAGGCGCCGATCCCAGCTTGCGCCTCGGCGACCTTACTCTACGCAAACCGCATTATCAAACCGGGCGCGCGAGCCCGTCAACTATCCAAAAGCCGCGTACTAATCGCGTCAATAACCGCGACAAAATGCTTCGATCCCGGCGGCACTTCGAACCGCGCGGCCGAGGACGTCGGTCGTGGCGGCAACGGAGCGCGACGAGCGATGCGCGCTCGCCGCGCGCGACGCAATGTGATCCGGCTCGACATTGTGACGCCGTGCTCGCATTGCGGCGACGGGCCCGCGCCGGTTTGACCTTTCGACGTGGCGATGGCTTGCTGCGTCGAGGCCAATCGGCCGGCCGCAACCAACCAACAAGAAGTGGAACCGATGGGAAACGCCTACGAAATCTACGCGCTCCGCTATGCGACGATGGCGCGCACCCCGCATATGAACTTCCTGCTGCCCGATCCGCACGAGACCAGCGCGCAGGACCTCGACTATTTCGTCTGGCTGATCCGCGGGCAGGGCCGCGACATCCTGGTCGATACCGGCTTCAATGCCGAGGAAGCGAGCTTGCGCGACCGCAAGCTGACGCTCAATCCGGTCGATGCGCTGGAGGGCTTCGGCGTCAAGGCGGAAGACATCAGGGACGTCGTCGTCACCCATCTGCATTACGACCATGCCGGCAATCTCGACCGCTTTCCCAACGCGCGCTTCCATCTGCAGGATCGCGAGATGAGCTATGCGACCGGGCGCTGCATGTGCAACGGCATGCTGCGTCATCCCTTCTCGGTCGAGCATGTCACGCAGATGGTGCGCCATGTCTATGGCGAGCGCGTCACCTTCCATGCCGGCGAAGGCGAGATCGCGCCCGGCGTGACCGTGCACCGGGTCGGCGGCCATTCCGACGGATTGCAGGTGGTGCGGGTCGAGACCGAGCGCGGCCCCGTCGTGCTGGCCTCCGACGCCGCGCATTACTACGCCAATCTGCACCGGCGCAGCCCGTTTCCGATCGTCTACAATATCGGCGACATGGCGGTGGGATGGGAGATCGTCGAGCGGCTCGCCGGCCATCCCGATCGCTTCATTCCCGGCCACGATCCGATCGTGGCCGAGATCTATCCGCGCGCCAGCGACAAGGTCGACGCCTTCGCCCTGCATCTGCCGCCGTCGCGCTCGTTCGTGAAATAAGCACAACATGGCGGCCACATCAACGCATCGGCTTCATCGGTCTCGGGGTGATGGGCGAGCCGATCTGCCGCAACCTCGTGAAGAAGAGCGGCGCACGCGTGGTCGCGTTCGATCTCGCGCCGAGCCGCTGGCGCGATTGCGCGAAGAGGGCGCGACCGTCGCGGCCTCCGTCGCCGAAGTCGTCGCCGGCAGCGACATCGTGTTCCTGTGCCTGCCCAGCGCCAAACATGTGCGCAGCGTGTTCGAGGGCGACGGCATTCTGAAGAACATCCGAAAGGGCCAAGTCGTCGTCGATCTCGGCACCTCCTCGGTCAAGCAGACCCGCGACTTTGCGCGTCAATTGCAGGCGAGCGGCGCATCCTGGGCCGATGCGCCGATCGCGCGCACGCGGCAGGCCGCGCAGGACGGCACGCTGAGCGTGATGGTCGGCGCGTCGGCGGAGCTGTTCGGCGCGATCGAGCCCTTGATCCGCTGCTTTGCCACCGACGTCACCCATTGCGGCGATGTCGGCGCGGGGCAGGTGACGAAAATCCTCAACAACATGGTGCTGTTTCGAGACCGTCAATGCGCTGGCCGAGGCGGTCGCGGTCGGCCCGGCACAATGGCGTCGATCCGAAGCTGTTGCTCGAGACGCTGTCGAAAGGCTCGGCCGACAGCTTTGCGCTGCGCAATCACGGCCTGAAGGCGATCGTGCCGGGCAATTTTCCCGAACGCGCCTTCTCGACCGAATATGCGCTGAAGGACCTGTCCTATGCGCTGGAACTCGCCGCCGATGCCGGCATCAGGATCCGCGGCGCCGAACTGGTCGGCAAGGTCTTGCAGGAAGCGATCGATGCCGGCTCGGGCGGGGCGTATTTTCCGGTGATCGCGAAGCATATCGACAGACCCTCATCTCGTCATTCCGGGGCGATCGCGAAGCATCGAACCCGGAATCTCGAGATTCCGGGTCTGCGCCGCTCGGCGCAGCTCCCGGAATGACGGTCCAAGCACGTCAATACCCGCCCGCCTTGCCCGCTTCCTCGCTGGTCTGCACCAGATCGAGGCTCTGCTCGATCTTGCCGAGCAGGCGCGCGAATTCCTTGCGTTCGCGCGCCGACAGGCAGGACAGGATCTCGCTCTCCCGCCGCTTCAGGCGAGGGATCAGCTTCTGGTACAGCGCCTTGCCCTTCGCGCGTCAGGCGCAAGCCGAATTCGCGGCGGTCGTCCTTGTTCTCGACGCGTTCCACCAGCTTGCCGCCGCATCAGCGCGGTGACGGCGCGGCTGATGGTGGATTTGTGGGTCCGGGTGCAATGGGAGATGTATTGCGCGCTGCAGGCGTCGTTGCGGAAGCCGAGCGTCGCCAGCACCCGCCATTCCGGAATATCGAGCCCGTAGCGCGCCTGATATTCGCTGCGCCAGCGCGGCCGAAACCTCGGCCGCCAGCCGGTTCAGCCGGAACGGCGCAAATCGGAAGAGATCGAGGGTCGCCAAAATCGCTCCAAATTGAGTTGACGGCGGATCGCGCAGGGGGTTGAGATAGTTGCAGATGCGACTATTCTAGCGGACTCGCCGCCCCTTGGCCAGAGCAACGAAACGCCCATGGCGCAGCCATCCAAAATCCAGTTCGGCTATCGCCGCCACCCCGACCAGGACCGCGGCGGCGCCGAGATCGCCGGGCATCGCGTTGTCATCGTCGGCGCCGGGCCGGTCGGGCTGTCGCTCGCGATCGATCTGGCGCAGCGCGGCCAGGGCGTGGTGCTGCTCGACGATGCCGACCGGATCGGCGAGGGCTCGCGCGCGATCTGCTTTTCCAAGCGCTCGCTGGAATACTGGGACCGGCTCGGCGTCGGCCAGCGCATGGTCGACAAGGGCGTGGTGTGGAGCGTCGGCCGGATCTTTCACGGCGCCTCGCAGCTCTATCAGTTCAATCTCCTGCCGGAAGCAGGGCCACAAGCGGCCGGCCTTCATCAACCTGCAGCAATTCCATGCCGAAGCCTATCTGGTGGATCGGGTCGAGCAGCTTCCCGGCATCGACCTGCGCTGGCGCAACAAGGTGACTGCGCTCGAGCAGCGCAACGATCACGTGGTGCTGACGATCGAGACGCCGGACGGGCCGTACCGGCTGCGCGCGGATTACGTCATCGCCTGCGACGGCGCGCGATCGTCGCTGCGGCAGATGGTGGGCGCGGAATTCACCGGACAAGTGTTCGAGGATCAGTTCCTGATCGCCGACGTCCGGATGACGGCCGAATTTCCGACCGAGCGCTGGTTCTGGTTCGACCCGCCGTTCCACGCCGGACGATCGGCGCTGCTGCACAAGCAGCCGGACGACATCTGGCGGATCGATCTGCAGCTCAGTCCGGATGCGGATCCCGCGGTCGAGAAACGGCCGGAAAATGTGCGGCCACGGATCGCGCGCATGCTCGGGCACGACAATTTCGAGTTCGAATGGATCTCGCTGTACAAGTTCCAGTGCCGCCGGATGGACAAGTTCATCCACGGCCGCGTGATCTTTGCCGGCGACGCCGCGCACCAGGTCTCGCCGTTCGGCGCGCGCGGCGCCAATTCCGGCCTGGAGGACGCCGAAAATCTTTCGTGGAAACTCGATCGCGTGCTGCGCGAAGCTGTCGCCGGAAAGCTCTCTCGAGAGCTATCACACCGAGCGCAGCACTGCCGCCGATGAGAACATCCGGGAATCCACCCGCTCGACCGATTTCATGGCGCCCAACTCGCACCAGGAGGCGCGGCTGCGCAAGGCGGTGCTGTCGCTCGCCAAGGAAACCGAGTTCGGCAAGCGCATGATCAATGGCGGCCGGCTCTCGGTGCCGTCGATCTATGCCTCGCCGCTCTCGACCGAAGATCGCGAGGCGTGGCGCGGCGGCCCGCGGCCGGGCGCCTCCATGCCCGACGCGCCGATTGCTGGCCGCGACGGCAATCCTGCATTCCTGACCGATGCCTTCATCAAGGCGGGAACGGGTTTCACGTGGCTGGAGTTTTCCAATGGCGCCGGGGTCGCGCCGCCCGACGGCGTCGGCGTGATCCGGATCGGCGGCGGGGATGGCGTTTCCGATCCGGAAGGGCTCGTTCGCGCGCGTTACGATGCCGAACCCGGCACTGCCTATCTGCTGCGGCCCGACGGCTATGTCGCCGCACGCTTCCGTCATCCGACACGGCCGGCGCTCGATGCGGCGCTCGCGCGCGCGACTGGTTACATCTGAGGTTTTTGATCATGGCACTGTCGACCGCTTCGAATTTCGCCAAGCCGGATGACGCGTTCCGCGCGGTCGTCGAGGCGCATCGCGGTCTCTCCGACGAGGAGAGCGCCGATCTCGACGCGGCGCTGGTTTTGATTCTCGCCAACCACATCGGCGATCTCGACGTGCTGGTTGAGGCCATCGCGCTGGCGAAGCGGCGAATGACAGACGCGAGCCAGCAACAACAGCAGCAGCAACAGCAACAGCAATAACGACAAAGGGAATTGAATTGATGGCCAAAGGTTTTGCGTCCACCACCGATCTTGCGGAAAAGAAGGTCACCTTCTCCGAGATCGGCACCGATCTCTACGCCTTCACCGCCGAGGGCGATCCCAATTCGGCTGTGATCGTCGGCGAGGACGGCTGCCTCGTGTTCGACGCGCAGGCGACGCCCGCGATGGCCAACAAGGTGATCGAGCGGGTGCGCACCGTCACCGACAAGCCGATCAAATATGTCGTGCTGTCGCATTATCACGCGGTGCGGGTGCTGGGCGCCTCCGCCTACAAGGCGCAAGGCATCATTGCCTCGCAGGAAACCTAGCGGCTGGTCGCCGAGCGCGGCCAGCAGGATTGGGATTCCGAATACGGCCGCTTTCCGCGGTTATTCCAGGATGCCCAAAGCATTCCCGGCCTGACCTGGCCGACGCTGACCTTCGAAGGCGGGATGTCGATCTATCTGGGAAAGCGCGAGGTGCGGCTGATGCAGCTCGGCGCGGGGCATACGTCCGGCGACATCGTGGCGTGGGTGCCGGATGCCGAAGTGATGTTTTCCGGCGACCTGATCGAGTATCATTCGGCCTGCTATTGCGGCGACGCGCATTTGCGCGAATGGCCGGCGACGCTGAACGAAATCCGCGCCTTCAATCCGAAGGCGATCGCGCCGGGCCGCGGCGATGCGCTCAAGGGCATCGCCACCGGGCGCGAGGCGATCGCGATGACGCGGGATTTCGTCACCACGCTTTATGGCGCGGCGGAAACCGCGGTCGCGAGAGGCCGCGATCTCAAGGACACGATGGCGGCGGCGCGCGAGGTGATGGACCCGAAGTTTTCAAGCTTTGCCATCTACGAACACTGCCTGCCGTTCAACGTCTCGCGCGCGTTCGACGAGGCATCCGGAATCGACGACCCCGTGATCTGGACCGCCGAACGCGACCGTCAAATGTGGGCCGCCTTGCAAGGAGGATGACATGAATATCAACACCTCGCCCGACGCGATCAGCCGCAGCAGCGTCAATATCACGCCGGGCTACATGTCCGGTTTTCGCAACAGTTTTGAGACGGAATCGCTGCCCGGCGCGCTGCCGATCGGGCGCAACTCGCCGCAGCGCGCCGCTTACGGGCTCTATGCCGAGCAGCTCTCGGGATCGCCGTTCACCGCGCCGCGCGGCAGCAACGAGCGCTCCTGGCTCTATCGCATCCGGCCGTCGGTGAAACATTCCGGCCGTTTCACAAAAGTCGACGCCGGGCTGTGGCGTTCCGCACCGTGCCACGAATACGAACTGCCGATCGCGCAATTGCGCTGGGATCCCACCCCGATCCCGAAGCGGGAGATGACTTTCCTGCAGGGCGTGCAGACCATGACCACGGCGGGCGACGTCAACACCCAAGCCGGCATGGCAGCGCATGTGTTCCTGATCACCAAATCGATGGTCGATCAGCATTTCTACAATGCCGACGGCGAGATGATGTTCGTGGCGCAGCAGGGCAATTTGCGCTTCGTCACCGAGTTCGGCCGCATCGACATCGAGCCCGGCGAAATCGCCGTGATCCCGCGCGGCGTGAAATTCCGCGTCGAGATTCCCTCCGGCCCCGCGCGTGGCTATCTCTGCGAGAATTACGGCGGCGCCTTCACGCTGCCGGAGCGCGGCCCGATCGGCGCCAATTGCCTGGCCAATGCGCGCGATTTCCTCACCCCCGTTGCGGCCTATGAAGACAAGGACACGCCGACCGAACTGTTCGTGAAATGGGGCGGCTCGTTATTCAAGACCACGCTGCCGCATTCGCCTGTTGACGTGGTGGCCTGGCACGGCAACTACGCGCCGTATAAATATGACTTGCGCGCTTTCTCGCCGGTCGGCGCCATCTCTTTCGACCATCCCGATCCCTCGATCTTCACGGTACTGACCTCGCCGTCGGAAACCGCGGGCACCGCGAACATCGACTTCGTGATCTTCCCGGAGCGGTGGATGGTGGCGGAAAACACTTTCCGCCCGCCCTGGTATCACATGAACATCATGTCGGAGTTCATGGGCCTGATCTACGGCGTCTACGACGCCAAGCCGCAGGGCTTCGTGCCCGGCGGCATGAGCCTGCACAACATGATGCTGCCGCACGGCCCCGACCGCGAAGCCTTCGATCACGCGTCCAACAGCGAATTGAAGCCGGTCAAATTGACCGGCACCATGGCCTTCATGTTCGAGACCCGCTATCCCCAGCGCGTCACCGCGCACGCGGCGAAGTCGGCGACCTTGCAGGACGACTATGCCGACTGCTGGAAGGGGCTGGAAAAGCGGTTCGATCCGAACCGGCCGTGAGGTTTCCCGCGCCGCCTAACGTTTCGTCATGCCCGGGCTTGTCCCGGGCATCCACGTCTTGTGTGCCGACGTAAGGAACGACGTGGATGGCCTGGACACCCGTCTACGCTACGCTTCGCCGGGTCTTCCCGCCGGTCCGCCGAAGTGACGGAAGCCCGGCCATGACGGTATTCTAATTGGAGAATCTCGTGCCCCATCCGAACGATCCCTCGCTGCGCTCCTTCATTCCCGTCGATCCCGCTTCCGATTTCCCGATCCAGAATCTCCCCTACGGCGTGTTCTCGGCGAAGGACGGTCTTGCGCCCCGCGTCGGGGTCGCGATCGGCGAATACGTGCTCGATCTCTGGGAGCTCGAGCAGGACTGCCGGCTGCCGGTGCGCAACGTCGGGGTGTTTTCGGCCTCGACGCTCAATCCCTTCATGGCGCTGGGGCCGAAAATGTGGTCGGAGACGCGCGCGCGGATCAGCGAACTCCTGCGCCATGACAACCCCGAACTGCGCGACAATCCGGCCTTGCGCGAACGCGCGCTGGTGCCGATGGCGGAGGCGACGCTGCACATGCCGATCACGGTCTCCGGCTACACCGATTTCTACTCGTCCAAGGAGCACGCCACCAATGTCGGCGTGATGTTCCGCGGCAAGGACAACGCGCTGCAGCCGAACTGGCTGCACATGCCGATCGGCTATAACGGCCGCGCCTCCACCGTCGTGGTGTCGGGCACCAAAGTGCGGCGGCCGCGCGGGCAATTGAAGCCGCCTGACGTCGAAATGCCCTCGTTCGGCCCGTGCAAGCGGCTCGATTTCGAGCTCGAAATGGGCGTCGTGGTCGGACAGGCCTCGGCGATGGGCGAGACGCTCACCGAGGCGCAGGCGGAAGCGATGATCTTCGGCTTCGTGCTGTTGAACGACTGGAGCGCGCGCGACATCCAGCAGTGGGAATATGTGCCGCTCGGGCCGTTCCAGGCCAAGGCCTTTGCGACCTCGATCAGCCCATGGGTGGTGACGCGCGAGGCGCTGGAGCCGTTTCGCCTGCACGGCCCGGTGCAGGATCCCGCTGCCGCTGCCCTATCTGCGCCAGGCGCTGCCGAACAATTACGATCTCGAGCTTGGCGTCAGCTTGCGCGCGGCGTCCATGAACGCGGCGGCCGAGATCTGCCGCACCAATTTCAAGTACATGTACTGGTCGAGCGTGCAGCAACTCGTGCACCACGCGGCTTGCGGCTGCGCCATGAATGTCGGCGATCTCCTGGGGAGCGGCACCATCTCCGGCCCCGAAAAACATCAGCGCGGCAGTCTGTTGGAAATCTCCTGGAACGGCAGCGAGCCGGTCGAACTCGCCGGCGGCGTCAAGCGCACGTTTCTGGAAGACGGCGATTCGCTTCGGATGCGCGGCTGGTGCCAGGGCGACGGCTATCGCGTCGGGTTTGGCGAGGTCGAAGGGACGATTTTGGCGGCGATGTAGTTCTTGTCGTCATTGCGAGAAGCGCAGCGACGAAGCAATCCATACTGAGTTCAGTGCACGCCTGGGCGATGGATTGCTTCGCGGAGCCTGTCATCGGGCGCGCATTCGCGCGACCCGTTGGCTCGCAACGACGGCGGAGGGCGCGGCCCGTGCTGGTCACCGCCGCTCCGGCGGAATATCCCTGATCCGCGCCGAATGCGCGGCGATATCGTCGAGACTGAACGACAGATGCACGCGCTTGGCGGACGGCGGATGCTTGCCGGTCGACACGCCCGGCCGCCATTCCCGCGCAGGGCGGATCGGGCGCGGAACAAAACCGCCGCCGCAATTCGGGCAGACGTTGTGGAGTTTCGTGTCGACGCAGTCCGCGCAGAACGTGCATTCGTAGGAGCAGATGCGGGCCTCCGTTGCATTCGGCGGCAGGTCCTTGTCGCAATATTCGCAGTTCGGCCGGAGTTGCAGCGCCATGGCGGTCTCGTCACATCAGGGCAACGCCGATCATCGCAAATCGGGCGTCCGATTCGAATGACAAATCTCCCTCGATTTCGGACGCCACTGTCATTTCCGGGATGCGCCAACGCGCGCCCCGGAATGACGATTGTAGGGTGGGCAAAGCGAAGTGTGCCCACCAAGCCATGTCATGCTGAGTCGGTGGGCACGGCGCAGATGCGCCTTTGCCCACCCTACGGATTCTTCCACGCCTTCGCCAACGCCGCGATATCCGCCTTCTCCGGCTCGCGGATTGCCGAGGGCGTGCGCGAGAAGCGCGGGGCGGGAGCGGGCTGGGTAACGCCGTGGCGTTCGACGAAAACGTGGCGCGCCGCCATGTGCGGATGTTTCGGCGCTTCCGCCATGGTCAGGATCGGCGCGAAGCAGACGTCGGTGCCTTCCATGATCTTGCACCATTGCTCGCGCGTCTTGCTCTTGAACACTTCGCTGAGTTTTTGCCGCAACGCCGGCCACGCCTTGCGGTCCATTTGCGCGTCGAAACCGGCTTCCGAAAGCCCTGCGTGCTGGCGCAGCAGCGCGTAGAATTGCGGCTCGATCGAGCCGATCGAGACGAAATTGCCGCAGGCGCACTCGTAGACGCCGTAGAAATGCGCGCCGCCGTCGATGAAATTCTGCTCGCGGCCCTCGATCCAGCGGCCGGACGCCGTCATGTCGAAGAACATCGACATCAGCGACGCGGCGCCGTCGCACATCGCCGCATCCACCACCTGCCCCTTGCCGGATTTTTTGGCTTCCAGAAGTGCCGCGAGCACGCCGACCACGATGTAGAGCGCGCCGCCGCCGAAATCGCCGACCAGGTTGAGCGGCGGAATCGGCTTCTCCTTCGGTCCGATCGCCGACAGGGCGCCGGTCACCGAGATGTAGTTGATGTCATGGCCGGCGGCCTGCGCCAAGGGACCTTCCTGGCCCCAGCCGGTCATGCGGCCAAAGACGAGGCGCGGGTTCTTCGCCAGCACCACATCGGGGCCGAGTCCAAGCCGCTCCATCACGCCGGGTCTGAAACCCTCGATCAGCGCATCGGCGCCGGAGAGCAGGTCGAGCACCTGCGCGATCGCGGCTTTGTCCTTCAGATCGAGTTCGACGACCTTTCGCCCGCGCCCCGCCACCGATTTCATGTTTTTCTTCGCGCCGACGCGGTCGAGCGTGACCACGTCGGCGCCCATGTCCGCCAGCATCATGCAGGCGAACGGGCCGGGCCCGATGCCGGCGAATTCGACGATGCGGAAGCCCGCGAGCGGGCCGGAGGTGCGGGTGGAGGATTCGGGGGCTGATTTGTCGAGCACGTTGTTGTTCCCGTGATGATGAAAAGATTCAGGATGCGGCGGTGGTCTTGCCGCCGTGGCGGGCGGGATCGCTCAAGGTGACCTTGGCGGCATCCGCCCACAGTTTGGCATTCTGCTTCTGGCGCTCGGTGCCGGTGCCTTCTTCCGCGATCTTGCGCCCGAGCGCGATGAAGATCGGGATCTCCTCGTCGCGCATCGGCTTTGTCGCCTGTTTGCGCGCCATTGCCTTTGCGATATAGGGCGCGAGTTCCTCCTGCTTCTGCTTCTCGCGCTCGATCTCTCGCGCCCGGAATTCCGGCATCACTTCATCGGCGAACAATTTCAGCGCCTCGCAGATGTGCTCATGGCGGTTGCGGCCGCCCTGCTGGATGAACACGGTCTGGTCGACGCCGCTTTCCTCGAAATGCCGCAGGTGGGTGCGCAACTGGTCCGGCGTGCCGATGCCGAGATCGGCGCCGGCCGGCGGCAGCGCGTGGCGCGCCTTGTCGAAATTGGCCCAGATGTCGGTGCGCCCCGGTTTGTGTTCGCCGAAGACGTAATGATGCGCGAGCCCATAGCGGAAGAATCGCAAGCCGTCCTCGCCGCGGCGGCGCGCTTCCATCTCGTCGGGGTGGATCGAGAAGCCGGTCACCATCGCGACGTTGGGATTGACGGCATGCCCGATCGGAACGCATTCCTCCTTGAAGATGCGATAGTAGTCATCGACCCATTGCCGCGCCTCGCGCGGGTCGACGAAAGCAAAGGTCAGCGCGCCGATGCCGCAACGCGCGGCGAGCTTGATGGTCTCGCGGTTGGAGCAGGCCACCCACAGCGGCGGATGCGGCTTCTGCAGCGGTTTCGGCACCACGTTGCGGCAGGGCATTTCGAAGAACTCGCCCTTGAAGCCGGGATAGGGGTCCATCGCCATCATGTCGGTGCACTGCTCGACGCCCTCTTTCCACATCCGCCGCTTCTCGACCGGATCGAAGCCGACGTTGAAGCCGCCGAGCTCCATCACGGATGCGCTCTCGCCGGTGCCGAATTCGACGCGGCCGTTGGAGACGAGATCGAGGGTAGCAATGCGCTCGGCGACGCGCGCGGGGTGATTGTATTTGGGCGGCATCAGGCAGATGCCGTGGCCGAGCCGGATTTTCTCGGTGCGCTGCGAGCAGGCGGCGAGAAAAATCTCGGGCGCGGAGGAGTGCGAATATTCCTCGAGGAAATGGTGCTCGACTTCCCAGGCATAGTCGATGCCGAGCCGGTCGGCGAGTTCGACCTGATCGAGCGCCTCCTGCAGCAGCCGGTGCTCGTCGCCCTCGTGCCACGGCCGCGGCAGCTGATGCTCGTAGAAAATGCCGAATTTCATGGGCGCTCATCCTGTTGTTTGTGCATGATCTTTTCGGAAAACCGGTGTCCACTTTTCCGGATCATGCACGCATTTTTAGTTAGCTGATTAGCTAAAGTGTCTCGCCTTGCGCCCGCAGAGGCAAGCAACTTCTGGTCCCGATATAATTAAATGCAGAGGCCTGCGTGTCCCGGACGCGGTGCAGCGCATCTCGCGGTGCACCGCAGAGCCGGGACCCACGACCGTCGCGTGGACCCCGGATCAGCAGCGCACCACGCCGCGAAGAGCGGCGCGTTGCGCGGCATCCGGGGAACGCCTGCGTGCTTGAGCGGGCTCGCGCTCAGCCGGCGGCGGCGACCGCGCGTTGCGCCATCACCTTGATCAGGTTGGCGCGATATTCCGCCGTGCCGTAGAGGTCGCTCAAAAGGCCGGTGGCCGCAATCTTGACGCCGTCGAGCGCGGATGCCGACCAGTTGGCCTTCAGCGCCGCCTCGATCGCTGCCACCCGCATCACGCCGCTCTGCGACGCGCCGGTCGCCGCGACCCGGACATCGCCGGATTTGGTCCTGGCGACGAATACGCCGGTCAGCGCGAAGCGCGACGCCGGATGCGGAAATTTCGCGTAACCCGCTTTCGCCGGGATCGGGAATGATACGGCGGTGATGATTTCGCCGTCGTCGAGCGCGGTCGAAAACAGGCCCTTGAAGAACTCATCGGCCGCGATCGAGCGTTTGTTGGTCTTCACGGTTGCGCCCAGCGCCAGCACCGCCGCCGGATAGTCCGCGGCCGGATCGTTGTTGGCGAGCGAGCCGCCGATGGTGCCGCGATGGCGCACGGCGGGATCGCCGATCACCGACGCGAGTTGGGTGAGCGCGGCGATGGCCTTCTGTGCCGCGCCATTGCTGGCGACGTCGTGGTGCGTGGTCGCCGCCTTGATCGTGACCGCGTCGCCGGAAACCTCGACGCCGACCAGGTCCTTGATCTTGCCGAGATCGATCACGTCGGATGGCGAGGCCAGCCGCTGCTTCATCACCGGGATCAGGGTGTGGCCGCCGGAAAGATATTTCGCCTCCTTGCCCTTGGCGAACAGCGCCGCGGCTTCGTCGACAGAGGAGGGACGATGATAGGTCGTGGAATACATGGTTCGTCTCCCTCTTATGCGTTGCCGTGAATGGCGTTCCAGACGCGGCCCGGCGTCGCCGGCATTTCCAGTTTGTTGTTGCCGATCGCATCCGTGATGGCGTTGATCACGGCGGCGGAAGCGCCGATCGCGCCGGCCTCGCCGCAACCCTTGACGCCGAGCGGGTTGCTTGGGCACAGCGTCGTGGTGTGGCTCAGCTTGAACGACGGCAGGTCGTCGGCGCGCGGCATGGTGTAATCCATGAACGACGCGGTAATGAGCTGGCCGTTGCCGTCATACACCGCGCCTTCCAGCAGCGCCTGGCCGATGCCTTGCGCGAGGCCGCCGTGGACCTGGCCCTCGACGATCATCGGGTTGATGAGCCGGCCGAAATCGTCGGCCGCCACGAAGTTGACGAAGGTGGTCTTGCCCGTGCCCGGATCGACCTCGAGCTCGCAGATATAGGCGCCGGCCGGGAAGGTGAAGTTGGTCGGATCGTAGAACGCCGTCTCCTTCAGCCCGGGCTCCATGCCGTCAGGCAGGTTGTGCGCGGTGTAGGCGGCGAGCGCGACCATCGGCAGCGCGATCGACTTGTCGGTGCCGGTGACCTTGAACTCGCCGTTCTCGATCACGATGTCGTTCTCGGATGCCTCCAGCGCGTGGGCGGCGATCTTCTTGGCCTTGGACTTCGATCTTCTCCATCGCCTTGACGATGGCGGTGCCGCCGACCGCGATCGAGCGCGAGCCGTAGGTGCCCATGCCGAACTGCACCTTGTCGGTGTCGCCGTGCACGATCTGCACCTGGCTGATGGGAACGCCGAGGCGTTCGGCGATCAGCTGCGCAAACGTCGTCTCGTGGCCCTGGCCGTGGCTGTGCGAACCGGTGAGGACTTCGATGGTGCCGACCGGATTGA
Source organism: uncultured Alphaproteobacteria bacterium (assembly GCA_963721135.1). Classification (GTDB taxonomy): domain Bacteria; phylum Pseudomonadota; class Alphaproteobacteria; order Rhizobiales; family Xanthobacteraceae; genus Bradyrhizobium. Next base: position 38,582 of record CAVRIB010000007.1, on the reverse strand, counting down.
CGCGGACTTCGGCGGATTCCCACAAGCCGACGCCGGCCCCCAGGCTACCGACCGCTTTCGACGGCGCGATGCCGCAGGCCTCGATGTAGCAGGAAACGCCGATGCCGCGCAGCTTGCCTTCGGATTTCGCCTTGGCCTTGCGGGCGGCGAAGCCGGCGTAATCGATTGCCTTCATCGCCGAGTTGAGCGAGGCGCCGAAATCGCCGGCATCGTAGGCCATGATCACGGGCGTCTGGTACGGGAAGCCGGTGATGAAATTCTTGCGGCGCAATTCGGCCGGATCGACCTTCAATTGCCGCGCCGCGGTTTCCATCGTCCGCTCGAGCAGATAGCTCGCCTCGGGGCGCCCGGCGCCGCGATAGGCGTCGACCGGGGTGGTGTTGGTGTAGACGCCGGTCACCTCGGCGTAGATCGCCGGGATGACGTACTGGCCCGACAGCAGCGTGACATAGAGATAGGTCGGCACCGCCGAGGAGAACAGCGACATATAGGCGCCGAAATTGGCGTGGGTCTTGACCCGCAGGCCCAAAATCCTGTTGTCCTTGTCGAACGCCATCTCCGCCTTCGAGACGTGGTCGCGGCCGTGCGCGTCGGTCAGGAACGCCTCGGAACGGTCGCCGGTCCATTTCACCGGGCGCCGCACTTTCTTCGAGGCCCACAGCGCCACCATCTCTTCCGGATAGATGTAGATCTTGGAGCCGAAGCCGCCGCCGACGTCGGGCGCGATCACGCGCAGCTTGTGCTCCGGGGCGATGTTGTAGAATGCCGACAGCACGAGACGGGCGACATGCGGGTTCTGCGACGTCGTGTGCAGCGTGAAGTGCTCCTCGGCTTCGTCGTAAACCGCGATCGCCGAGCGCGGCTCCATCGCGTTCGGCACCAGGCGGTTGTTGGTGAGTTCGAGCGACACCACATTGGCGGCCTTGGCAAACGCGGTCTTGACGGCGGCTTCGTCGCCGAGCGCCCAGTCATAGACGATATTACCCGGCGCCTCCGGGTGCAGCTGCGGCGCGCCCGGCTTGATCGCGGCGGCGATGTTCGGAACCGCCGGCAATTCCCCGTAATTGACGACCACGGCTTCGGCGGCGTCCTTGGCCTGGTTCTTGGTCTCGGCGATGACGACTGCGACCGCCTGTCCGACGAAGCGCACGGTCTCCGGCGCCATCGCCGGCCACGCGCCCATCTTCATCGGCGTGCCGTCCTTCGACGTGATGGCCCAGCCGCAGATCAGGTTGCCGACCTTGTCGTCGACGATCTGCTGGCCGGTCAGCACCGCGACCACGCCCGGCATCTTCATCGCCGCAGCGGAGTTGATGCTCTTGACCTTGGCATGGGCATGCGGGCTGCGGATGAAATGGGCATAGGTCATGCCCGCTACCTTGATGTCGTCGACGTAGCGGCCCTTGCCGGTGATGAAACGGCGATCTTCCTTGCGCACCACGCTGGCGCCAATACCTTCCACACCCATCGCATCTCTCCCTGTCGGACCGCATCGTCAGCGCGTCAATCGAGGCGCGGATCGGCGGCCGGTTCATGAATTCCTGAAACCCTGACCCCGCGGGATCAGGACTATTCCGCGGCCTGCGCGACCTTCATGCGGCCCGCCGCGTCGAGCACCGACTTGACGATATTGTGGTAGCCGGTGCAGCGGCAGATATTGCCCTCGAGCTCGTGCCGGACCGTGGCCTCGTCGAGCTTGCCGCCGTGGCGGTTGACGATGTCGATCGACGCCATGATCATGCCCGGGGTGCAGAAGCCGCATTGCAGCCCGTGATTGTCGCGGAACGCGGCCTGCATCGGGTGCAGTTCGTCGCCCTTCGAGATACCTTCGATGGTGGTGACGTTGGCGCCATTGGCCTGGCCGACCAGCACGGTGCAGGATTTGACCGCGCGGCCATCGATATGCACGACGCAGGCGCCGCATTGGCTGGTGTCGCAGCCGACATGGGTACCAGTCAGATTCAGATGGTCGCGCAGGAGATTGACAAGAAGAGTGCGATCCTCGACCTCGGCCGAGACCGCCTTGCCGTTCACCGTCAATTTGATGGTAGACACGCCTGATACCTCCCGATGATTTTCTGGTTGTCGCGATTAGAAGCACGGTGCGGGAACTTTGCAACCACGATTTTCGTCGCGAAAGTCATTGTGATGCCATATCCCGTCATCCGGCCGATGGTCGGGACGGCGTCGCGCCGCCATGCCCGGGCTTCCACGTCTTGGCAGCTCGGCGCAAGACAGGGCGTGGATGGCCGGGACAAGCCCGGCGATGACGAACCGGGAAAATCCTTAAATTTACGGGCTCTTATCCATTCTGCTCTAGCCTTCGGCGGCCGAACCGGGAGCAGGCGTTCCCGGGGCAGTGCTGGTTTTCCGAAAGAAGACGGGGGTTCGAGGTGGGATCGTCCAAGCGCGGCTGGCCGCAATCGCTATCGATGAGGCTCCCGACCCTCAGATTTCGCGGCAAGATCATGCTCGGCTTTGCCGTGGTGCTCGTCATCACGGCGATCAGCATGGGCATCGCCTATCTCGGGTTCGAGCGCGTTTCGGCCAGTGTCGCGAGCTACCGCGCCAGCGTCTCCGAAGCCGATCTGGCGCGCAATATCGACCGCGAGCTGATTTCGTACAAGGCGCTGGCCCGCTATTACGTCGTCACGGCCAAGGACGACGATGCCAAGGCGGCGCTGGCCGCCGAGGCGCGCCTCAGGGAGGCCATCGGCCAGTCGATGCGGGGCACCGCCAATCCGGCGCGCCTCGATCAGATCACGCGCCTGAACCGGGAATTCGAGAGCTTCACCAAGATTTTCGCCGACATCGTCAAGTCCAAGAGCGACAGCGCGCTGCTGGTGCAGAACAAGCTGACGCGGGACGCCAATCTGCTGCGTTACAAGCTCGACGATCTCCCCGGCAACGCCGACGATTCGGAGCTCCAGGCGATCCAGTTCGGCGCCAAGAAAGTGAACGATCAATTCCAGGCGGCGACAGCGCTCGCCAATGTCTTTGTGATCAATTCCGATCAGACGATCGCGACGGGCGCAATGGCGCGCCTCAAATTCGTGGAAAACTCGCTGCACGCGATTTCCTCGAAGGATGAAAAGATCGTGCAGGGTCTGAAAGAGGCGTCCTCCCTGCTGGACGAGTACCGGCAGGCGCTGACCAAGCTGATCGACAATTCGAAGGAGATCGACGAGCTGGTCGCCGACATGACGGATTCGGCGGGCGAGATCGTCAAGCTCGCCGGCGCGATGAAGACCGATCTGTCGTCCGAGCAGCAACGGCTCGAGCAGGAGTCGGACGCGACCATCGGCGAGACGGAACGCCTGATCGTGATGCTTGCGGCCGGTGGCTTCCTGCTCGGCGCGGCGCTGGCGCTGGTTTTGGGCAAGGGCATCTCCCGTCCGATGATTGCGATGTGCAAGGCGATGCGCGAGCTTGCCGGCGGCCATTTCGACGTCGTGCTGCCGGGCCTCGGCCGCCGCGACGAACTCGGCGAGATGGCGGGCGCGGTGGAAGAGTTCAAGATGCAGGCGATCGCCAAGGCCGAGCGCGACGCCGCGGCGCAGGACGCCCAGAACAGGGCGGCGGGCGCGGCGCGCCGCGCCGAGCTCATTCGTTTCGCCGACGATTTCGAGGCCGCCGTCGGCGCCATCGTCTCGAATGTTTCGGCCTCCGCCGTTCAGCTCGAGCAGGCCGCGGGAACGCTGACCCGGACCGCGGAGACCACCCAGAGCCTGTCGAGCCAGGTCGCCGGCGCGTCCGAGGAAGCCTCCTCCAACATGCAGGCGGTCGCCACCGCCACCGAGGAGCTTTCCACCTCCGTCGACGAGATCGGCCGGCGGGTGCGCGATTCCAACAAGATCGCGGAAGCCGCCGTGGTTCAGGCGCAACAGACCGACGGCCGCATCGGCAAATTGTCGCGCGCCGCGCAGGAGATCGGCGACGTCGTCAAGCTGATCACCGCGATCGCCGAGCAGACCAACCTGCTGGCGCTGAACGCGACCATCGAGGCCGCCCGCGCCGGCGACGCCGGCCGCGGCTTCGCGGTGGTCGCCACCGAGGTCAAGTCGCTCGCGAGCCAGACCGCGAAGGCGACCGACGAGATCTCCTCGCACATCGCGGGCATGCAGGGGGCGACGGCGGAATCGGTCGTGGCGATCAAGGAGATCGGCGGCACCATCGGCCAGATTTCGTCCATTGCGTCCTCGATCGCAAGCGCCGTCGAGCAGCAGAGCGCGGCGACCCAGGAGATCGCCCGCAACGTCCAGAACGTCGCGCAAGGCACCCATCAGGCGGCGGCCAACATCATGCAGGTCAATCGCGGCGCCACCGAAACCGGCTCGGCCTCCGAGGAGGTGCTGAATTCGGCCAAGACGCTTTCGGCCGAGAGCAAGCGGCTGCGCGCCGAGCTCGACCGCTTCATGGCCAACATCCGCGCGGCCTAAGGCGACAGGCCGGTTCGCAGCCTCTGGTTCGCCCCGAGGTCAATGCCCGACGATTTCGATGTTGACGGGGTCAGCCGTCATTCCAGCGCGAGTCCGCACCCCGCAACTGATATCGCGCGAATCTTCCACAATAGCGGACGCTGCCGTACGCCTGCCGCGATTGAAGCCATTCGCGTTCTCTCTCATGCCTACTCGTGGCCTCACGGCGAGGCCGGCTGAGCCGGCCTCGCCGTTGTGTCCTCTAGTGACCAAGCCGTTTTCGTGGCGCTTGCAGGTCGTGATCGCGAGCTCTGGCATATGCATTGTTCGCGGTATTCGCCGAGGCGGCGCCGCCCGGCCGCATGAGACCCATCTTCGCAGCGGGCGTCTCCACGCCTCCGTTCAGAGGATCCCGATTCGGATACAATGCGCACTCCGCGCACTGTGCGAACGCAGAGGAGGATAACAATATCGATGTCAAAGCTGCTGCAAGAAGCGTTTTGTAGTTCGTCATGATCGTTCTCCTAGGCTAAGCTTGCTTTCCGGAACCGTCCCCTGTCGGCCTGCCAGGATCCCGCCGTTCATCGCGGGCCGCCTGGCGCGGTGGTCGGAAGCCGATTGCGGTTTTTTCAAAGCTAGCCCTCCCGCATCGGAGGAATAATGCTGTGCTCGCTTTCAAGACTTTTGCGTTTTTCGAGGAAATCGATTTGCGCTCCGACCGGCGCCGGATATCGCCCGCGCTAGAATCGCAGCCGTTCCCGCGATCTCGATGGCCGGCTGTTGTTCACCGAACCGCGCGGGGCCGGTGCCCCGAAGCGTCAAGGTACCGCTTCCGCGTTCAAGAGTGCCGAGCAATTGTCGGCGCAACGCTTACGCGGTGCGCGCCTGGTCCGTGATTGCCGCGAGCATGGCCTGGACTTGTCGCGCCTGCTCCAGGATAAATTCGAAGACGACGCGTGTGCGCGGCGCCAGATGCCGGCGCGACGGATAGACCAGGCTCAACGGAATGGCCGGCGCCGGAAAATCGCTCAGCACGCAAACCAGCGCGCCACTACGCAGATCATCGAGCACCTCGAACAACGGGAGCAAGGCGATGCCGTATCCGCTGCGCGCGGCGACGTGCACCGCGCCGACGTCATTGGCGAGAAATCCCCCGGACACGTGGAATTGCTGGGATCCGTCGGACGTGACAAAGGTCCAAACGTTCGAACCCGGTCCGAGGTCGTGCACGATGCAGGTGTGACTGGCAAGTTCGGCGGGCGTGGCGGGTCTGCCTTTTCGCTCGATGTAGCCTTGCGCTGCGGCAACGACAAACCGAGCCGTCCCCGCTCGGCGCACCACCAGGGAAGCATCCGTGACCTCGCCGACGAGCATGGCGAGGTCAAGCCGGTCTTCGATCATGTCGCCGAACCGGTCGCTGACCACGAGTTCGACCTTTAGCCCTGGATGATCGGCGAGCAAGGTCGGCAGACGCTGGGCGAGGAAACGGCTGCCCGTCACGTTAACGCCTACGCGCACCAGCCCGACCGGCGAGGCGCGCTGCCGGCCGAGAGCCGCTTCCATTCCATCGACGCCGTCCAGTACCGGTCGGGCCAGGCCGAGCAGCATCTGGCCATCGTCGGTCAGGCTGAGTTTTCGCGTCGTGCGATGAAGCAGGCGGACGCCAAAATGCTCCTCCAGCTGCGCAATCTGCCGGGCCACCGCCGCCTGGCTTAACTCGCGCTCGCGGGCGACGGCCGAAAAGGAACCCGTCTCCACCACCCGGACCAGGACGCCAAGGCCACCCAGGAGGTCCATCGATTTCCTCGAAAAACGCAAAGATCATTCAAAACTAGGCGGGATTATCTCGCCAAGGCAAGAGGCGTAACTACGCATTCATCGGATACCGGCGTTGCGCCCAGGCATTCACCCAACGGAACCCGGAAGACAGCGAGGTTACCCATGTCGAAGCTTCTCGCAATGGCGGCCAGCCTGAAGGCCGTCCTCATCGCGGCCAGCGTCGCCCTGGCACGCGGCGACATGCTCCCGATCATCCTGATCTCGGTCCTGTTCAACCTTGCCCAGCTTGGCGTGAAGCCGGTCGGTCAGACGGTGCCGCGCGACGGGATGGTGGTTACGCCGAGCGACGATCGCGGCCGCTGATTTCAAATTCACGCAGACCATGCGGTCGCATAATACGAAGGAACGGTAGTGATGTTCGAAGACAATGTTTTGGAAAGTGACGGGCTCGCGCTCGAAGAGCTCGGAAACCCGCAATCCGGTTCGGGCTCACTCCACGAGCCGAATGGGCCGAACGGAGAGTCCTGGAAAGAAGAGACGCGGGTTCTCCTGCGACGGGAAGGCCCTGCCGCCAAGCAGCCCGTATCCCCCGAGCCGGAAGGACGGCAACCGCCGCCGATCGGCAAGCCGCAGCGCAACAGCGTGCTGCATCGCCGCCCCATTGTCTCCGCGATCGGGGCCATGCTTGTCGCTTCTGCCCTTGGCGGCGGTTATCTCTACGCGGACTATGCACGACATTTCCAGTCCACGGACGATGCCTTTATCGCGGCACGGCAGTCCTCGCTCGCTCCGAAAGTGTCGGGCTACCTCACCGCCGTTCCCGTTACCGACAACGAGCATGTCGCCACTGGCCAGGTGATCGCCCGCATCGACGATCGCGACTATCGCGTCGCGCTCGAGCAGGCGGAGGCGCAGGTCGCAGCCGCGCAAGCGAGCATCGAAAACATCGGCGCGCAGCTCGATGTACAGCAGGCCCAGATCAGCGCCAACCAGGCGCAGGTGGATCAGGCGCAGGCAGCGCTGGTGTTCGCCCAGCAGCAGGCGGCGCGTTACGAGCACCTCGAGCAAACCGGCTATGGCACGGTTCAGAACGCCGAGCAGTATACCTCACAACTGCATCAGCAGCAGGCCGCGCTCGCGAGCGCGCAGGCGACCCTCAGGCTCGCGCAGCGGCAAGTCGAAGCGCTGAAGGCGCAACGCAAGAGCGCGGTTGCGAGCCTCGCGCAAGCCCAGGCCCAGCATGATCAGGCCCAACTCAATCTTTCGTATACGACGGTTACGGCGGCCCAGCCGGGGCGCGTCGTCAATCTCGGCGCTGCCGTCGGCCAATTCGCGCAGCCGGGCACGAGCCTGACGATGTTTGTACCCGATCAAATCTGGGTGACGGCGAACTTCAAGGAGATTCAGCTTGACCGGATGCGGCCTGGCGAGCCGGTGACGCTCAAGATCGACGCCTATCCGGGACGCGTGATCCGCGGCCATGTCGACAGCGTCCAACCGGGCTCCGGCACCGCGTTCTCGCTGCTGCCCGCCCAGAACGCCACCGGCAACTACGTCAAAATCGTCCAGCGCGTGCCGGTCAAGATCGTCATGGATGATCCGCCGACCGATGTCGCGCTCGGCCCGGGCATGTCCGTGGTTCCGACCGTGCGGATCAATCCCAAGCCGTCGCTGGTCGAGCGGTTGAGGAGGTACCTGTGAGTGCCGCTGCGATCCAGGCCGGCCCTCCCGCATCCGCGAGCGGCACCGGCGCGGTCAACCCCTGGGTGATCGCCCTACTCGTCGCGCTCGCGAGCTTCATGGAGGTGCTCGACACCACCATCGCGAACGTGGCGTTGCCTTACATCGCCGGCGGCATGGGGGTGAGCGAGGACGAAGCGTCCTGGGTGGTCACCACGTATCTGGTCGCCAATGCCATCATCCTGACGGCCTCGAGCTATCTGGCGAAAAGGTTCGGCCGCAAGCCCTTCTTCCTGATCTCTCTTGGACTGTTCACCCTGAGCTCGCTGCTTTGCGGCAATGCCCCGAACCTGAACGCGCTCTTGCTGTTTCGTATCCTGCAGGGCGTCGGTGGCGGCGGCATGGTGCCGGTCGCCCAGTCGATCCTGGCGGATTCGTTCCCGCCGGCAAAGCGCGGCCAGGCTTTTGCGTTGTTCGGCATCGCCGTTGTGGTCGCGCCGGTGGTGGGACCGACGCTTGGCGGCTGGTTGTCCGACAACGTCTCCTGGCACTGGTGCTTCCTGATCAACGTACCGGTTGGCGTGTTGGCGATGGCCGCGATCGCGCTGGTTCTGCCGGAGAACAAAACCGCGCGTGCAGAGAGTCAGTCGCAGCAAGGCAACAAATTCGACGTCGTCGGCTTCATGCTGATTGCGACTTTTCTCAGCGCGCTCGAGGTCGTGCTGGACCGCGGTCTGGAGGACGACTGGTTTGGTTCACCTTTCATCGTCACGTTCACCGTCATTTGTGCGCTCGCCTTCGTGCTGATGATTCCCTGGGAGTTGAGCCAGCGCAATCCGGCGGTTGACCTGAGGATGGTGGCATCGCGCCAGTTCGGCGCCTGCTTCCTGGTGATGCTGCTGACCGGCGCCATCCTGCTCGCGACCACGCAATTCCTGCCGCAGCTGGTGCAACAGGATTTCGGCTACACCGCGACCTGGGCCGGTCTCCTGCTCTCGCCGGGCGGCGTCGTTACGATGGGGATGATGCTCGTCGTCGGCCGCTTTTCGTCCAAGGTGCAACCCAAATACCTGATCGTCGCGGGCGCAACGATCATCGCACTCTCCATGTACGGCATGACCAACGTGTATGGCGATCTCGGCTTCTGGTACATGGCGCACTTGCGCATGCTGCTCGGCGTCGGGCTGCCGCTGATCTTCGTGCCGATCATGGCGGCATCCTTCGACGGCATTCCGCCTTCCATGACCGACCAGGCCTCGGCCCTGATCAATGCCGCGCGCAATACCGGGAGCTCGATCGGCGTCTCCGTCGTCTCCAACGTGCTGACGCATCGTGAGCAGTTCCACCAGAGCCGGCTCGTCGAGCAGGTAGTCCTGTCGAGCGCTCAATATCAGAACACGCTGCAACAGGTCACGAGCTACTTCGCTGCCCACGGCAGTTCGCTGGTGCAAGCGCATGATCAGGCCATCCAGTGGATCGCCCAGCAGGTGCAGGCGCAGGCGTCCTTCCTCGGCTACATGGATGCCTTCTGGGTGCTGACGCTGATCTCGCTTTCCGCCGTGCCGCTCGCGCTGTCGCTCCGCAAGGTCAAGCTCGGCGGCCCTGTCCACATGGGCCATTGAGGCCGATCAAGCCACCACCAGGAGGCCGATATGTTTCTGCATCTGCCCATCGCAATCATGGCAACGCTTTCGCCCATCGCCGTTTCCGATTCCGTGCCGCAGTTCAACATCGTGAAAGAATGTCGCTTCGAGGGCGGCTCGAGAGCCACCTTCGACCGCTGTTCGCAAGACGAAGCTGCCGCACTTTCAGAACTCAAGACGAAATGGGCAAAGTCCAGCGGTGTCGACCAGAAAACCTGCATGGCCGCGACGACGACCAGCGGTTTCGCGAGCAACGTTGAGTTATTGACCTGCCTGGAAATGACGCAGGGCGTTGCGAGCGCCAAGACTGATCCTGGGGGCCCGCATGCGAGCTCTGGATCGCGGCCGACGCGACCGGACCAGACTGGCGTAACCGTCGGCGAAGCGCGTCGACATTGAGAGGACGATTCCAGGCGCGCCGCTGATGCGTCGGCGGGCGCGAGGCACTTGTCAGACCCGCGATATGGAGACCCGAAAATGAATGTTCAGGCCAAACCGAGCGTCGGCGGGGCGCAACGTCTTCTTCCTTTCGAGCGCGTAGCTTTGGTGCTGCAGGGAGGTGGCGCGCTGGGCGCATATCAGGCCGGGGTGTACGAAGCGTTGGCGGAGGCCCGCGTCGAACCGGACTGGGTTGCCGGCATTTCGATTGGCGGCATCAATGGCGCGATCATCGCGGGTAATCCTCCGGACACCAGGGTAGACCGGCTTCGCGAGTTCTGGACGCAGGTGACCTCGGAAGCGCCGTGGGATTGGTTCGGCTGGGGAGCGGCGAACGGCGACGGCGCGCGCAAGCTGCTGAACCACGCCAGTGCGAACCTGGCGCTCACGCGAGGCGCCAAGGGTTTCTTCGCCGCCAGGCTGGTTTCGCCATGGCTGCAGCCGTCGGGCAGACTCGAGGCAACCAGCTTCTACGACACCCGCGAACTCAAGCGCACATTGGAGCGCCTGATCGATTTCGACCGCCTCAACGCGGGCTTGCTCCGCTTCAGCGTGGGTGCGGTCAACATCAGGACGGGAAATTTCGTCTACTTCGACACGACGACGCACACGATCAAACCGGAGCACGTGATGGCAAGCGGCGCGCTTCCCCCCGGTTTTCCACCAGTCGAGATCGAAGGCGAGCATTACTGGGACGGCGGCCTGGTGTCCAACACGCCGCTGCAATGGGTCGTCGAGAGCGCGCCACGCCGCGATACCCTGGCCTTTCAGGTCGATCTGTGGAGCGCGCGAGGGGACTTTCCGCGGAGCATGTCCGACGTCATCACGCGGGAGAAGGAGATCCGCTATTCCAGCCGCACGCGGGCCGGCACCGATCAGTTCAAGCACATCCAGAAGATACGGCGCGCGGCAGCCGCCCTTCTGGAAAAGCTTCCCGCCGACCTGAAGAACAGCGCGGAAGCCAGGCTCCTTGGCACGGCCGCTGATCGCAAGGTCTTCAATATCGTCCATCTGATCTACAATGCGAGGCGTTACGAAGGGCACTCGAAGGATTACGAATTCTCGCGAGCAAGCATGGAAGAGCATTGGCGCGCGGGATACCACGACGTGCGACGCACCCTGCGTCACCCCAAGGTGCTGGAACGGCCAGGAGACCTCGAAGGACTCCGTATTTTCGACCTCGCGAAGGACAGTCGCGAGTGACTGGCGGCCGGCATCGGTCGTCGAGAAGTCTTCACCCTGGCCCTGCTCGTCTTCGTTCGCAAAAATGCGGTGTCATCCGTGCCGGCCTGAACCACAAGCTCGATCGGTTCTTGGCTTCGACCCGCCGTTGCGGGCAAACATTGATCAGAGGCGCAAATGTGATCTTCGCTTTGGCCCCATCAACTGGCATCGCAAGGCCGCCGCGGCATGTCCACCTTGTGCCAGCTCTGAACTGCAGCATTCAACGCAAGAAAATTCAGTCTTTCTTTGCGAACAAATGCAGTTCCGTCACATAGGGGAATTCGATCACGTCACGGTCGCGCAGCAAGGGCTCCCATTCGATGACGCTCCTGATTTTGGCGCGGACAACGTCTTGCTCGTCCTCCGGCAGCACCGTGATGAAGCTGGTCGACAGGGCGCGGTCCACAATTGCGGTCGCCGGCATGGGCTGGCTGAAGGGAAGCTTCTTGCTTGCCAGATGCCGGAAGCGGGCATCGTCGAAGATGATGCGCCATTTTCCGGTCGACTGCCGCGGCGTGTCGCCGGCATAGCTGTCCATGATCCCCGAAAATGCGGCGACCCAGGGTACACGATCGTCCCGCACATTCCAGATCAGGGCGAGCGTGCCGTTCGGCTTCAGGACGCGAAAGATTTCGCGCGTCGCCTTCTCATAGTCGAACCAATGGAAGGCGGTCGCGCAGCAGACAAGGTCCGCGATCTGATCGGAAACCGGAATGGACTCAGCGCTGCCGCTGAGCACCTCGACCGTCGCCAGACGATCGACCGGGATGCGCGCAGCCATCTTCTCGATCGGTTCCACAGCCACGATGCGGCTTCCGGTCAACGCCAGAAGCTCCGTGAACTTTCCAGTGCCGGCGCCAAGATCGATGATGGTGTCGGCGGGTGGGAGGTCGGCGAGCAACGCGCCGGGATATTCGGGCCGCCCCGCGACGTACTCGCTCACCTTGCTGGTATAGCCTGCAGAAACCGAAGAAGTCATGGTTTGATGTCACGAGCCGCAATGGCTGGCAGGATATCGACCTGGCTGACATAAGCCAGCCGGATCATCAGACGTTCCTGGAGGTAGCGGGCAGCATATCCGCTAAATGATGCCGCTTTGTCGAAGCGCCGCAATCGCAGCCGTGTCATAGCCGAGTTCGGCCAGGACGAGATCGGTATGCTCGCCAAGCATCGGCGGACGCGCCACGATTGCACCTGGCGTTTCCGACAGGCGGACGGCAGCTCGTACGACCGGTGCTGGTATCGGCAAGCCCGGATAATCGACGTCCTGCATGAAGCCGGTGGCGCGAATATGCGGATGATCCAGCGCCTGTTGCGGGCTGAGCACCGGTCCGGCCGGAATCATCGCTCCGCCCAGCGTGTCGACCGCCTCCTGCGTGGTGCGCTCGGCGCACCAGCGCGCCATCCGCTCGCTGATGACAGGGCCATTGTCGCCGCGCTTGATATCGTCCGCAAAGCGCGGATCGCCCAGCCACTGGTCCTCCTCACCCATCAACCTGGCCCAGCGAACGAACAGCGGATGCCCCGTGACCTGGCACAGGACCCAGCCGTCCCTGGTGCGGTAAATGTCCGCCGGCGCGGCGGTCTGGCCGAGATTGCCGGTCGGAACGCGATTGGCCTTGATCACTGCCTGCTCGATCAACGTCGCGTTGGTGAAAGTCAGCGCGGTTGCAAGCAACGCGCCCTCGACGATCTGCCCGCGCCCGGATTTGCCGCGCTCGATCAGGGCGGCGAGCGTCCCGAACGCGCAATGCAGCGCGGTTCCGAAATCAACCCAGGGCACCGCCGCCCGGTAAGGCGGATCGCCGGCGCCGGTCATGTACACCGAACCCGACATGACTTGCCCGACACCGTCGAAGCCGACGCGGTCGGACCAGGGCCCCGGCCCGCCGAATGCAGTCGCCGTCGTCAGGATGATGCCGGGCTTGATCGCCTTCAATGATTCGTAATCGAGCTTCATCGCGCGCAGGGTCTGCGGCGGCAGATTGGCGACGACCACGTCCGCGGTAGTAACCAGCCGACGCATCACCTCCTGTCCCTCCGGCTTCATCGGATCGAGCGTGATGCACTTCTTGTTTCGGTTGATCTGCAGAAACAGCGCCCCTTCGCCACCTTCGCCGACCGGCGCCACAAAGCGATCTTCGCTGCCGTCGCGTTTTTCCACGCGAATGACCTCGGCGCCAAATTCGGCCAGCAATGTCGCGCAATACGGCCCCGCGATATAGCGCCCGAAATCCAGGACGCGCACGCCCTCCAGAACTCCCCCCATCGACCTTTTCCCTTATGTTTCCGCCAGATTACAGGGAAAGGTTTCCGCAGCAAGATGGCAACCGATACGATGCCTCTGCCCGCAGAAGAGATCGCCCGATGGTTCGATCAATGGGCGCCAAAGGGCGCGAGCCGGCCCGATCCGCTACGCTGCCCGGATGTTGGCCATCCCGCGTACGACGGTCTGGCTCACGACGGCCTCGCTCGGGAAACTTCGGCGGCGCTGATCCCCTCCAAAGCGAGCCCGAGTGTGACGCCTTCATCGATGATTCGGCGCAGCTTCTGGGTCATCGCGATGCGCGTGTAGCTCGTGGTGAGCGATGGCAGTTTCGCGAGCCCCTCAGCGATCTCCCGTGCGCGGCTGAGCAGCTTGTCGGCTGGAACAATTTCGTTGACCGCGCCCCATTCCTTCGCCGTCTGCGCATCGAGTTCCTGACGGGTCAGGATGAAGTACCGGCCGCGTATGGAGCCGATGGCTTCCTGCCACAGCAGATGGACGCCATCGCCGGACACGATGCCGAAATCGAAATGCGGCTTGTCCTGAAAAACAGTAGAAGGCGTGGCCAGCACAATATCCGCGAGCAGGACGTATTCGGAGTGCAGCCGCATCGGGCCGTTCACCGCCGCGATCAGCGGCACCTCGATGTCGAGAATGTTCATGAGGACTTTCCTGCCCTCGCGATAGATCTTGTCGTAGCCCTGCGGGCTGAAGAAGTCGAACCCATCAAGGGTGATCGACTCCATGAACGCGTTACCGCTGCCGGTGAGGATCACCACGCGATTATCGGGATCGGAGCCGATCGCGTGGAACAACTCGACGAACTGTTCGTGGGTGTGCCCGTTGAAGACCAGCGTATCGCCGTTGGTGTGAAGCGCTACTTCCAGGACGCCTGTTTTCGAACGGGTTAGACGAGCATTGGGAAAATTTTGTCGGTAAGCGTCAAAGCGGGTCATGGATTTGCTCTCCTGGCCGATGGTCTTCAAACGCTACGCATTCCATCCCGCAGGCGCCAGCACTCGCGGCGGACTAGTCTTTATTCCAGCCTGGAATGAGGACTCCTTCCGGCCGGTAGCGGTTGATCACGTGTGCCACGGGAAAAACGCCAACGCCTGTCCGTGCAGGCAGGGGAACCGCACCGGAGTTCCAAGAAATGCACCTGTCGCGAAATCGAAAGCGACAACTTCGTCCTTTGCGACGCAGTAGAGATTGTTGTCGGGCCCAAAGCGAAGACCTCGCGGCTTGCGAAATGCAGCCGACCCGTCCGGAGAGAAAACGCGAACAAGATGACCGTCGGCGGCGTCGTATTCGCGAACGGACGTGACGGCGTCGGCCGCGCCGAAGGGGTGCTCGCTCGACACCACGATGTTGCCATTTGGCGCAACCGCCAGATCGAGCGGGCTCAGTTCCGGATCGTTTACGAGCCGACACGGTCCACCCCGCTTGCCGGGGGCGAACGCGACGATGGTGTTGTCGCCCATGCCGTTGGGACCGATTCCCGAGGCGAGGAACAGCCTCTCCTCACGACCAAACCCGAAGCCCCGCGGAAACGGCACGATTCCCGGCGTCAGGATATGTTTGCCCGGAGCATCAAGCTCCGGGGCAAACGCCATGATCGTCCGAGCACTTCGTAACCCGACGCAATAATCGCCGTCCGGCCCAAAGGTTCCGCCGCCCGGGTTCAGTCCCTCGACGGTGCCGGTGTCGCGAACGACCTGTCCGTGCTGGTCCAAGGCCAACACCCGATCGGCGCCGCTATTAAGAAACAGCAGCCCCATCTCCGGATCGACCGCAAGCCCGCGCGGGTCGACAATGCGGCTGTCATTGCTGAAAGTACCGAGCAGGCTGCCATCGCGAGCGAAGGCGAGAAGGGCGCCGTACCCCTTGCCGCTGGCACCTGATGCGCTTGTAACGAGGACGGGCATTCGCTCCACCGCTGGCTGCGGACCGTACTGTGGAGCATAATGGGCACTCTTCGAGCGCCACGGCAGTAGGGCCGCGAAAATAGCATCCATTCCTGCGGAGCATGAGCATGGATCGGCTGGCGGCGATGGAGACGTTCATAGCGGTGGTCGACACGGGGTCATTCTCCGCCGCCGCCCGCCGCCTCAACTTAGGACAGCCTGCGGTTTCGAAGTCGGTCGCGCAACTCGAGGAGCGACTCGGCGTCAAATTGTTGGTGCGTACCACACGCGGGCTGACGGCAACGGAGGCTGGCCTCAACTACTATGAACGGGCGCGCCGATCGATCGAGGAGGCGGACGAAGCAGAACACGCTGCGCGCGGTGCCGGCAGGGGCCTGCGAGGTAAGCTGCGAATCTGTGCGGCCGTCACGTTTGCGCGCATCCACCTGATGCCGCTCTTGCCCGAATTCCTGGCTCAGCATCCGGAGCTTGAAATGGAGGTCGTTCTAGACGATCGCAATATCGACCTCGTTCAAGAAGGGATCGACGTCGCCCTGCGCATGGGACACCTTGCCGATTCCACGTTGACAGCCCGGCGCATTGCGAGCGGACGTCAGGTAGTTCTCGGATCGCCGGCCTATTTCGCGCGCCTTGGTGAGCCGACCGTGCCGGGCGACCTGATTGGGCATGAGGCAGTGATCTATGCCCAAAAAGGCGGCGGGACGCACTGGGCTTTTCGGCGCAATGGCGTGGAAACCGCAGTCACGTTGAAGGGTCGCCTGCGGGTCAGCGCCGCTGAGGGAGTGCGCGCGGCCTGTTCGCCGACGCCGGTATCGCGATCAGCTCTGAGTGGATGTTTGCGCCCGAAATCGCAGACGGCACGGTTCAGCTCGTACTACAGGAGTGGGAATTGCCCGCGATCCATCTCTGGGCCGTGTTCCCGGCCGGGCGAACAGCAACCGCCAAGGCACGCGCTTTCACACAGTTCGTCGAAAAAGCAATACATCTCCCAAGGGGTCCTGCAAGCTCGCAGACGCCCTGATCCAGCCCGCCAGGATCCGAATGGGCACTTGGCCGACATCGGTTTCTCCCGAACGACCGCTTTGCCGGAAGCGGACACCCAGCCGCCATCACAGTTCTCCTTCATCGGGCCCGGGAAACCGCCGAGACCTCCCGGCCTGAGGTCGCGCCCAGCACGGCCCTGAGGCGCGGCACCTTGCCGGCCAGATGCGCGATGCCAAAGGCGATAGCGGTCCCCAGCACAGACACGAGGACAAACTTCGGGAAGGCGGCCAACGTCACGGCTGCAATTGGGGCCTGCAGGGCGACGACGATCGCGGGGTGCAGGATATAGGCGCCTAAGCTCGCCGCGGCCATCGCCTCAAGCAGGCGATTCGAGCGATTGAAGAGCTCACGGAAGGCAATGATGAGTCCAACGGAAAGTCCGACGGCGATCAGCGTCTCCCAGCTGCTTCTCACGAGCGAAGGCAGACCAAACCCTCCCGTTGCCATCAACTCACTCCACGGGCCGAAGGCGTAGGCGAGATAGATGCCGCCCGATGCGGCCAAACCGACGGCGAGCCAGATCATTCCGGTGCGTGTCGGCATGCGGCGGAGCCAGTCGCCGTGACAGGCGAGGATACCGGTCACAAACAGTGCGACATATTGCGGCAAGTGCGCAACCTCGGCCGGCATCACCCAGAGGAACGGCACCCACTTGTCGACCGGATACCAGATCCGCACCAGCCAGGTGATCCCCGCGAGCGCCAGTACGAAGCAAAGGATGGCGGCATGGCCGGGAGGAGGCCGGGGCTTTGCAGCGCGCTGTCCGGACCGGAAAGGAATTTCTCGCCATGCCACGTAGACGGCCGAATACAGCAGCAGATGGGCAACGAACCACAGATGGAGATAGAGCGGCTGCCAGCCCCGGTCATAGAGGCCACGCATGAACGCGAGCGGCGCGGGGCGTCCGCCGACCAGATAGGCCGCAGGCAAATGCACCAGCAGAATGAAGATCGCGAGCGGAATTCCGATGCGTTGCCAGCGCTCTTCGAGAAAGCCGCGTGCCCCCTTGCGCGCGTATGACGGCGGGACGAAGTAACCCGCAAGCAGGAACATCAGTCCCATGCCGAACGCGGCATTGGCGGTGTAGAACGGCGTGAACCAGTTACTTTGCGCGCGGTCGTGGACCGGCCAAAAGCCGCCGGTAGGGCCATAGGCCTGGGCGGCGTGATGGACGATCACGAAGACGATCGCCGCAACCCGCAGCGCGTCGATGAAGACGAGCCGCTTGCCGTCGTGCGAAGGGGTTTTCAGGAGCATGTCGCACTTCCGCGCACAGTACGTGCACAGTGGTGGCCGTCCGAAGATGTGCGTTGATGCAGATCAAGCGCCGGAGTCGAGGTAGCCCACCGACTGACATCGCAAGGTCGTGGCGGCATTGCCGGCTGTTGCGCAGAAATGGGGCAGGGACCACGCTCTCCGCGCCCGGTCCGGGTTACCCCGTCAGCGATCGAACCGCGGGCCGGGTTGTCGGTCCGTTTCGTGGCAATGTTCCGGAATCAAAGGGATTTCGGATCCGCTGCGACCCGGAGAGCCGGAACGACCAACAGAGAGCCGACTGATTCGAGAAGGAGCGCATAGGCACGGTCGACGATGTCGTCCAAAGACCGCGTCTTGGCGAACATGTCCCTCGCTTCAGCCAGGAACTGGTCGCGCGTCGGCATCTTCGGCAGATGCAGATTCCACAGCACGTCGGCGGGATGTTGCAATCGGCAAAACGAGTTCCGCAGCGCGGACAATTCGGACGCCCGGACCGACGATCTGACGGCAAGCGCGATTTGTTCGGGATTGAAACGCCCGGCGAGCTGCTCGGCCGCCCGTCCGATCACGCGTGATCCCAGCCGCTGCTCATTGCGCAGCACCTGCTCGGGTGGCGCCTTTAGATCCCAGACAATTCCAAGCCAGCAGAGAGCCTTTAAAATGTAGTAGGTCATATCGAGTTGCCACCACCGAAAGCCCTGCCGGGCGCTGCTCTGGCAGGCGTGATGATTGTTGTGCCAACCCTCACCCATCGTAAGGAAAGCCAGCAGCCAGTTGTTGCGGGATTCATCGCCCGTGACATACTGTTTGCGCCCCCAAACATGCGCCAGCGAATTGATGCAAAACGTCGCATGATACAGAAGCACGGTGCTCCACAAAAAACCGATCACGAGGCCAGCCCACCCGGCAACGAGAATGCAGAGAGCCGCGATCATGATCGCCGGCAAAATCTCGAATTTGTGCAGCCAAATCAACTCACGGTAGGAGGCAAGATCGGCAACTTTCAGCAGGTCGGTTGCGTCGTGCTGTCGAGCGAAAATCCAGCCAACATGACTGTATACGAAGCCCTTGTGGCGAGGCGAATGCACATCTTGCCTGGTATCCGAATGCAGATGGTGATGCCGATGTTTGGCGGCCCACCACAGAACGCTTTTTTGAGCGCTGCTTTGGGCGAGGACCGCGAGGATGAATTGAAATACCCGACTGGTTGAGTAGGCCCGATGCGAGAAGTACCGGTGGTACGCGGCGCCGATCGCGAACATGCGCAACCAGTACAGAACGGTGCAAAGTACGATCGCTTGCCACGTAACGCCGGACCAGATTGCAGCGAAGCACCCGGCGTGAACCAACAGAAACGGAATTACCTGCGGGTATATGATGTCGTCGCGTTGCTCGACGACATCGATTTCACTGGACACGCGCAGACCCCTCCGTTGTGGCATTCCGTCCCGATCCTCATCGCAGCTTTGCTTTCTGCGCTACGAATCGTCTCAAATAAGCCGAAGCGCTGCCACTAACATATGTGCGGTGTCCGACTCAACGCATTACTCGGAAAATGCGGGACAGCGTCGCTGTCAGATTGGGGAACTCGGCGCGGCAAATTCCGCGCGGGCATGGGCAATCACCTCGTCGGTCGGCGTCGGTGTGACTGCCCCCATCGCTCGGAAGCCCGCCGGTTGCGACGTCGTCGTAGCGGTGCTCATAGACTCCGGGCCAGCGTCCGGGGATAATCCTGCCCAGGGATATTGTGTGAAGCCCAAAAGCACGGAGTTGCCCCGATGAAGATGACGCTGCACCACCTCAATCTCACCACGGCCAACGTTGCGAAGATGAACGACTTCTATCGCAACGTGATGGGCCTTGCGGAGGAGCCGACGCTGAGCTCCGCTCGCATCACCAACCAGGGCTATTCCGGCGCTACGGCATTCGCGACCGATGGGCACATCCAGGTGCAGATGTCGGAGCGGGACCTCGGCGTCGGTTTTCGCCAGAAGCAGTGCGTCAATCCGCTGGAGCGCGGACATATCGCCTTCAGGACCGACGACATCGCCGCCTTCAAGAAGCGTCTCGACGAAAAGGGCGTGCTCTACTCGGATTATGGCACTTGGGCGATGAACGGCTGGCACCAGATCTTCTTCCACGATCCCGACGGCAACGTCGTCGAAGTGCATCAGGCCAACGAGTGAGCGGGGCTGGCGCTCGTCCACGTTCCCGGGAGCACCACATGCGCTTCGGCTATCTCGGCGTCGGCAACATGGGTCAACCCATGGCGGGCAAACTGCTCGATGCCGGGCACGAACTGTGGATCTACGATGTCCGCGAGGAGGCCATGCGCCCGCTGCTCGAGCGTCAGGCGCGTCGGGCGGCCTCCGCGAGGGAACTCGCGGACAGATGCGACACGGTCATTGTCTCGCTGCCGACGCTCGAGATTTTCTCGCGCGCGCTTTCTGGACCGGACGGCCTGCTCGCGGGGAAAGCGCTGAAGACGCTGGTCAACACCTGCACGGTCGGCACCGCGTTCGTCCGCAAGATCGAGGAAGAATGCGCCGCGGCCGGCGTCACCGTCATCGATGCCCCGATCAGCGGCGGTGTCGTGGGAGCGGAGGCCGGCACGCTCGCCGTGATGGTGTCCGGCAATCCGGCCAGGGTTGCCGAGCTGATGCCGGTGTTTGAGCTGTGGGGCAAGACGATCGTCGTTGCCGGTGACCGGCCGGGGCCCGCGCAAACGATGAAGCTCACCAATAATTTGCTCTGTGCGGTTGCTTTCGTTGCCACGTCGGAGGCCATGACGATGTCGAGCAGGGCTGGCATTCCACCCGAGGCGATGCTGCAAATCCTCAACAATGGCACCGGCCGCAATTTCGCGACGACGCACCTCTTTCCCGCGGCCGTGTTGCCAGGCACCTTCAACTTTGGCGCGACGCTCGAGATCCTCGTGAAGGACGTCGATCTCGCCATTGCGCAAGGCGAAGAGCTCGGCGTGCCGATGTGGGTGTGCCAGGCGGTGCGGCTTGTCCTGAAGCACGGCGTCTTTCAGGGCCGCGCGCAGCAGGATCTGTCCCGCATCGTCCAGATCATCGAGGACGGGACGCGCAAACCGTGATTTTGCCGAAGAAGGCATTGGGGGGCGAGCAGCGCGGGTGGCGCGCCGAGGCCGAGCGCCTTGGCGGCCTTTTGACCGTCAATGCATCCGCAGTCCGATCGCCATAAGGCTCACGCTGAGCGCCACGATGCCGAGGTTGAGCACGAGACCCAATATCGGAAGGGTCTTTCTCGACGAGCGGCGCGCGATGCCCGCGATGCCAAGTCCGATGCCGATCAGGTTGATTATCCAGACGAGCACCATGCCTTCGCCGATCATCGCATTGGCGCTCCCTGTTTCGTTGAATGCGCTCGCGTATCCCGTCAGCAGCATGAATGAGAGCGTGCTGAAGGCCCCAAGGGCGAACGACGAGATACCGAGGCCGCTATGCGGTTGCAGTTCAGTCTGACTATGGAAAGCAATTGACATTGTTACCTCCTGCGCCATCGATTGCCGCCTGAATTTGGGGAAGTCGAATTAGCCCGCGCTGCGAATATTGCGCGGAAGAGCGCTCCAAATCTGTGACCCAACTCACGCAGGCTCGATTGCTGTGGCAACGGGGACACGCCCGGCTAACTTTCTGGTGCCGGCTGCCGATGTCCGGGAATACGCCAGACATTCATCAAACCCCACGTTCGGGGTTGCGCACAACAGGATCTGTCCCGCATCGTCGAGATCGTCGAGGACGGGACGCGCGAACCGTGATGTATCGAAAAAGATATCGCGATAGGCGAGTCGGCGTGTGGTCCGCTTTGCCCGGGAAGGGAGATTTGGGCCCTTTTCGTCTTCTCTTTACCGATATAATTTGATCTCGAGGTTGCCGGGCAGGACGTACCGAAATCCCGATCGCTAAAATGGGCGGCACGCGCTTTGCGCGACGATGCACGGAGGAATTCATGAAGCTTCCCCGCCGCAAATTCCTGCATCTTGCGGCGGGCGCCGCCGCGCTTCCGGTCATACCCCGCGTCGCGCAGGCAGAAACCTACCCGTCGAGGCCGGTGCGCATCGTCGTCGGCTATCCGCCCGGCGGCGTGACTGACACCGTCGCGCGCCTGATCGGTCCGTGGCTGTCGGAGCGGCTGGGGCAGCAGTTCTTCATCGAAAACCGGCCCGGCGCCAGCAGCAATATCGCCACCAGCGATGTCGTGCGGTCGTCGCCGGACGGCTACACGTTGCTTCTGGTCTCTTCGGCGAACGCGGCCAACATGATGCTCTACGAAAATCTCAACTTCGATTTCATTCGCGATATCGCGCCGGTCGCGAGCATCGGCCGCGATGCCTTCGTAATGGTTGTCAATCCATCGTTCCCGGCCAGGACCGTCCCCGAGTTCATCGCCTACGCCAAGGCAAATCCGGGCAAGCTCAACATGGCGACGTCAGGCGCGGGGAGCGGATCGGACCTCTATGGCCAATTGTTCAGGGTGATGGCGGGGGTCGATCTCGTCGCGGTGCATTATCGCGGGGTGGGACAGGGATTGCCCGATCTCATGAGCGGACGGGTCGAGCTCATGTTCCTTCCCGTTGCTTCGGCCATCGGTCACGTCCGCGCCGGCAAGCTGCGGGCGCTGGGAGTAACGACCACCACGCGAACGAACGTGTTGCCCGACGTTCCCGCCATCGGCGACTTTGTGCCGGGTTACGAGGCGACCAATTGGGAGGGGTTTGGCGCGCCTGCGAAGACGCCCCCGGAGATCATTGCTCTCATCAACAAGCAGGTTAACGCCGCCCTTGCCGATACGACGTTCCGGGCGCGGCTCACCGATCTGGGCGGCGAGCCCTTCGCAAGCTCGCCCGCCGAGTTCGGGAAGTTCATCGCCGAATATACCGAGAAGTGGGGCAAGGTGATCCGGGCAGCCGGCATCAAGGTGGATTGAGGCCGCAGCGCACCCGCTAGCGCACCTTGACCGGCATGATTTCCGCGGAAAGCTGAACTTGATCGCCAAGATGGTAACCGTAATAGGCTGGCCGGGAGATCAGGCGCAGCAGCAGGAACAATCGGAACCGCAGCCTTCGCAACAGGCCCATATCCGCCGCCGGCAGCAGGTTTTCATGCGAGACGTGCACCATCCAATGCCGCGGATGAGGCGGCAGGTTGATCTCGTGATGCCGCGCCAGATCCTCGAGGTAACGTTCGACGTTCGGCTCCTCCATGAAGCCGAAGCGCAGCTGAACGCTGATGACGCTGCCGCGTTCTTCGTCGCGGTCGAACACGATGACGCGATAGCGGTCCTCGTGGACATAGGGGATCTTCGGGTGGATGACCTCGACCAGAATGAGGTTGCGTGGCAGGATGCCGTAGCGGTCCCAGAGCAGTTCGACCAGCGTAGGTGCGCGGTCGGTCAGGTGACGCAGCTGCGTCGCCGCCAGCACGAGCGCGTTGCGTTCGATGAAACCGGTCCCCGCGCGATGCAGTTCGACGACGTCGGCCATGGTCAGGGTCGAGCGCGCCTCATAGGCCGCGAACGTCGCCTTGCGTCCCCAACGCCAGGTCGCCATCACGCCGAAGCCCGCAATGCCGATGCCGAGCGGAATGAAGCCTCCTTCGAGGAACTTCAACGAGCTCGCGACCAGCAGCGCGCCGTTCACCACGAACAACGCGCCCCACACGAGCGCTATTTGTATCCTGCCCCAACCCCAGTAGCGCCGCGCGACGGTGAACATGGCCGCCGATGTGATCAACATGACGCCCGCTACCGCGAGCCCATAGGCCGCAGCGAGGCCGCCGGACGACCGGAACAGCAGAACCAGCGCGACGCAGCCCGCGTACAGCGCCCAATTGACGAATGGAATGTAGATTTGTCCGGAATGCGCCTGATGGGTATGGCGCACGGTAAGCCGGGGAAACAGGCCGAGGCCGACGGCCTGGGAGACCAGCGAGAAGGCCGCCGAGATCAGCGCCTGGGAAGCGACGACGGTTGCGAGCGTCGCCAGCACGACGAGCGGCACGAGCAGAGGCTGCGGCGCCAGATTGTAGAACAGCTTGCCGCCCTCGACCGGCGCTCCCGAAAGCAGATAGGCGCCCTGACCGAGATAGTTGAGAAGCAGCGCGGGAAACACAACCGCGAACCAGCTGATGCGGATCGGCCGCGCGCCGAAGTGACCGAGGTCCGCATACATCGCCTCGCCGCCGGTGACGACCAGCATCATCGCGCTCAGGATCAATAGCGACCGGTATGGCCCGGCCCGCATCAGGAAAGCTGCCCCGTAGCTCGGGTCGAACGCCGCGAGGATGCCCGGCTGCGCCGCGATCGCGACCAGGCCGAGCGCCGCAATCACGACAAACCAGACAAGCAGCAGCGGACCGAAGAAGGCGCCGATGCCCGCCGTGCCGCGGAATTGCACGGCGAAAAGCGCGGTCAGCAGGATGACGGTGATCGGCACGACATAGGGCGAGAAGGCCGGCGTTGCGACCTCGATCCCCTCGACGGCCGACAATACGCTGATCGCCGGGGTGATCATGCCGTCGCCGAACAGCAGGCCCGCCCCCAGCATCAGGGCCCACAGCAAGAGCCGCTTCCGCTCCTTCTTGAACGGGTGCAGCAGGCCATAGAGCGCGAAGACGCCGCCCTCGCCATCATTGTCGGCGCGCAATACCAGAAGCGCGTATTTGATGGCGACGATGACGATGATCGTCCAGATCGCGAGCGAGATCGCGCCAAGGACATTTTCGGGTGTCCGGTCGGCGCCGACCGAACCGAAGAAAACCTGGTCGATGGCGTAAAGCGGCGAGGTGCCGATGTCCCCGAACACAACGCCGAGCGCGCCAAGCGCCAGCGTGGTGAGATTTTCGCGGGGTGCATGAGAATGCACCGGCCCGGCGAGCGTTGCGGGGTGTTGTCCCTTTTGGCCCCAGCCTGGGAAGTTCATGGAAGCGATGATATCCGGATGGCGGTCACTTGAGGTAGCTCGAATGCTAGTCCCGGAGTGCAAGGTTCACTTTGATTTGGCTCAACTTTTGGCGGATCGGCGCCCAACCTTCGTCGCCGCCGAAGCACTCCGGAAAGCGGCTCGCAGTTGGACACAAAGCCCAAAACACCACTCCCAAGGCGATTTCAAATCTTCAACACCTTGCGCAGATGTTCGACGCCGACGCCGAGCTGCTGCAGCCTTGCCAGATCGTCGAACATGCACCACTGCTCGACGATGCGCTCGCCGTCGATCCGGAAGATTGACATCTCCTGGATCTCGATGCGCCGCCCCGTCGGCTCGATCCCCCAGAACGTACCCCTGTGCGTTCCGGTGGAAACGTAGCGGCTCGCGACCCGGTCGGCGGAGCCGAAAACATCCAGCACGCGCTCGTGCCAGTCGGGGAACGCGGTCCTGATCCGTTCGACACCGAAACGAATACCATCGACGCCGCGCCGCTCGGGGACCTCGGAACTTGCGGGCCAGTGCGCCAGGAAATCAGGCGCATAGACGCTGTCGATCCCGGCGAGGTCGCCGGTGTTCCAGATCTGGTGGAGCGCTTTCACAAGATCGATGTTGTTCATTTCTCGAACCATCCGATGGTTATGGTTGTCCGTGGCTGGCCGCTGACGTGCCCCCCGGACATCCGTTTGCTTGCAGCGCGGGCAACAACGCCAGTCCCGCAAGCGACATCGAGAACATTTTCTCCGGCGCGGGGCCGTGCTCGACCAACGAGATCCTCCGCCCACTTTGTCGTAATCGCCGGCACCAGATATTTTTGGTAAAGCTCGGGAGCACTGCCGTCGAGTTGCCAATGGTGCTGATCGGCCATGGCGAGACTCCCCCTCGGTCCTGTCCAATAACATCAGCAATTGCATGCTTCTGCCAGGACCGCGGGCGCAAATCTCCCGGCGTTGCGTCTAAAAACCCTGGCGCGCCATCACCGGCGGCGGCCTGACTGCGATTGCCGGCGCGTCCGGCGCCCGGATCGCGATCGTGGCTTCGGTGCGATAGCGCGGGAGTTGATGTTCGAGCGAGGTGGCGACGCACAGCGCGAGGCTCGCCCAGACTGCGGCAGAGAAATAAAGCGACATCCAGGCGATCTCGTCTTTCCACTCGGCGAGATCGTGCGTCACGATCCAGCGCGTGCTCACGTCACGCAGACCCTCGAGCGGCCGCAGGCGCCTGCTGCCGTCGGCAATCGTCGCCCGCCATCGGCCCAGATACATCGGGACGTCGACGGTCATGAGAAACGCGAGATAGCCCGCGATCCCGATGTTGGTGACGACGATGACGGCGCGAACCGGACCGTCGAACTCCGGCAGCAGCCGGCAAAGGCCGATCCCGATCAGGAAGAAGGCAACGGCCCAGATCGAGTTCTCGATGGCGTTGCCCAGATAATGGGTGGTCAGCACCGCATACCATGAGAAGCATTCCGCGATCAGGATCAGCGGCACGATCACCCAAGCGACGTTCAGGGTGGTATCGGCTCCCGTCATGGTGCCGAGCTGGTAGAGAATAACCGCCCACTGCGCCGCGAAGCAGATCTCGGCCACGGTCGCGACCGACCGGCCGATGGCGACGCTCGACAGCCAGGTGTCGAACAGGCAGATGCGCTGGACGTCGGCGCGCGGCAGGAGCGAGCGGAAGGCGCAGCCGAAAACATAGGCCGCGCAGAGCAACAGCATCAGCTCGAGTTGCGGCGTGCGGCTGAAACCGCCGGTCTGCAGCAACATCAGCTCGACGCCGGGCGTGCTGCTGCCGGCCTGATCGTGGAGCTGGCGGTAAAGCATGAACCAGACCGCGATGTTGGCCGCGCTGACGGTGGTCAACAGACCCCACCACCAGGCCAGGGGATTCGACCAGGCCAGCGAATTCGACCGTGCCCGCCACTCCAGGCTCATGACAGCTCCAAATGTTACCGAACTGATACTCGACTGTAGCAATTCTGTCATGGAACTTGGCAAATCACGACACAAAAATGTGTGTTCGGCCCGAGCTTTGGGGTGTGATCGGCTTCAGAACTCGTCATGCCCGGGCTTCCGCCTTCGTCCGTCCGAAGGCGGACTTCGGCGGTCAAGAGGCTTCGGCGGACCAGCATCGAAGACCCGGCGAAGCACAAGCGTAGACGGGTGATGCCGAGTTTCTGAAAATATTTTCCGATTTTCGCAAAATAATGCTTGCGCCCAACCCAAATCAGTCGTATCTACCCGCCGTCCCGTCCCACCAAGGGGCGTTTCGCGATCGTCACGGACGCGGGGCGGGATGCGGTGGACGCAGACGCGCTCTTGACGAATGGCGCGTGATGCGGACGGCGAAGTCGTGTGGGCCTGGCACCCCGACGCTGGTGTCAAGTTCGCGTTAAGGCGCGCGGGCGACGGTGGCAAACAAGCCCGGTGCACCGGGGCGAGCACGAAGTAAGCCGTAAAACCATTGCGCGGGGAATGCCGGGTGAAACCGGTGTGACCGTGGTGACTAACTCGTATGCTTTGTTTTTTACTGCATGCGAGGCTGCGGGCGCATCGAGCGCCCGGCATTCCCTGCGCCCTCTGTTTCGAGGGAGCCGGACCAAAACGCAAACCTCGCGCAAAAAACCTGCGGCGAGAATGCGAAGTCATGTCTGCCGTCATTGCGAGGAGCGAAGCGACGAAGCAATCCACCCTTCCGCTTTCCGCTCCATGGATTGCTTCGCGGAGCCTGTCATCGGGCGCGCATTCGCGCGACCCGTTGGCTCGCAATGACGGCTTCAGATTCCGTAGGGTGGGCAAAGGCGCGCTTGCGCCGTGCCCACCATGCCAGCGCAAAGCAAAATGGTGGGCACGCTTCGCTTTGCCCACCCTACGTACTGTGGCACAACGCAAAAACGGCAATTGCCGCAACTGGTTCCGAAGCCCGCAACGGGAACTGCCGCACCGCTGTGGCGTTGTCGTAGTGGCAGGAGTGGCAACGCCGCGCTTACGCGCGAGAGCCGGGAAGCCGGCATCCCAAAGGCTTTCTCATCGGTCCGATCAATGGATTTGCAGCTCAAACCGGCAACGAGCCACCGTGCTTCAGCTTCGGCACTCGCCGGCACGCGCGACGCGCGCGTCATCGAAACCGATATTCCGTTTCGCCTCGACAGCCTGACGTGGAGCGGCTTCCACACCCGCGTCGTGCTGGCGCTCGGGATCACCTGGATCCTCGATGGGCTGGAGGTGACGCTCGCCGGCGCGCTGTCCGGCGCATTGAAGCAAAGCCCGGCGCTGCATTTTTCCAATCTCGACGTCGGGTTTGCCAACAGCGCCTATCTCGCCGGCGCCGTGGTCGGCGCGCTCGGCTTCGGCTGGCTCACCGACCGCATCGGGCGCAGAAAGCTGTTCTTCATCACGCTGGCACTCTATCTCTGCGCCACCGCCGCCACCGCGCTGTCGTGGGGGGTTGCGAGTTACGCGCTGTTTCGCTTTCTCACCGGCGGCGGCATCGGCGGCGAATATACCGCGATCAACTCGACCATCCAGGAACTGGTGCCGGCGCGCTATCGCGGCTGGACCGACCTCGTGATCAACGGCAGCTTCTGGATCGGCGCGGCGCTGGGCGCGACGAGCGCGATCGTGCTGCTCGATCCGCATCTCGTCGCCCCCGATCTCGGCTGGCGGCTGGCGTATCTGACCGGCGCCTGTCTCGGGCTGATCGTGTTCGTGATGCGGATGTGGATCCCGGAAAGCCCGCGCTGGCTGATGGTTCACGGCCGCCCCGACGAGGCGCACGCGATCGTGGACGAGATCGAGCGAGCGGTGAGCGGACAGGTGCAGGACCCGCGCGGGCATGCCTGGCCGAAGATCAAACTCCGGATGCGCAATCACACGCCGCTGCGCGAAGTGATGCGCACGGTGTTCATCACCTACCGGCAGCGCGCGCTGGTCGGGCTCGTGCTGATGGCCGCGCAGGCCTTCTTCTACAACGCGATCTTCTTCACCTTCGCGCTGGTGCTGACCGACTTCTACGGCATTCCGGCGGACCATATCGGCTGGTACATCCTCCCCTTTGCGGCCGGCAATTTCGCCGGGCCGCTCTTGCTCGGCCGCTTGTTCGATACGCTCGGCCGCCGCGCCATGATCACGCTCACCTATGGCATCTCCGGCGCGCTGCTCGCGTTCTCCGGCTACCTGTTTTCGATCGGCGCCCTGAGCGCGCAGGGCCAGACCATTGCCTGGATGGTGATCTTCTTTTTCGCATCGCCCGCGGCGAGCGCTGCCTATCTGACCGTCAGCGAGACTTTTCCGCTCGAGGTCCGCGCACTCGCGATCGCGCTGTTCTACGCGGTGGGGACGGGAATCGGCGGCGTGGCCGGTCCCGCGCTGTTCGGGGCGCTGATCGATACGGGGTCCCGCGCCAGCGTGTTCGCGGGCTATCTGCTGGGATCGGCGCTGATGCTCGCGGCGGCGATCGTCGCGTGGTGCTATGCGGTGGCCGCCGAGCGCCGGCCGCTGGAATCGGTGGCGCGCCCGCTGGCCTTTGTGGAGTAGAATGAAATGAACCAGGATCTGACAGATCAGGAATTGGCCGAGGTGCCATTGCAACAAGACATTCCATCGCCGGGCAACGCGTCGTCGGTTCTCGCGCCGCGCGAACTGGCGCGGCGATTGAACGAATACGCCATCCTGCTCGATATCGACGGCACGCTCCTGGACCTCGCGCCGACGCCGCGCGAGGTGTGGGTGCCGCCGGATCTGGCTGCAACCCTCAACCGCCTGCTCGACAAGACCGAAGGTACGCTCGCGCTCGTCAGCGGGCGGTCGCTCAACGACATCGACCTGATTTTTGCGCCGTCGCAATTCCCGGCCGTCGGCGGTCACGGCGCGGAAATGCGGCTCTCAACCGACAGCGAAGCGGTCGCCACGCACGCCCCGCCGATGGACAAGGAATTGAAGCGGCGGCTGGCGGCGATCGCGCGGCTAAGCCCGGGCATTCTGCTGGAAGACAAGGGCTACTCGCTGGCATTGCACTATCGGCTGGCGCCGCATGCGGAGAAGGCGATCTACGAGGCGGTATCCTTGATCCGGGCGGACTTGCCGACTGCGCCGATCGAAGTGCTGCCCGGAAAATGCGTCGTCGAGATCAAGCATTCCGGCTTCACCAAGGCGACCGGCGTCACCGAGTTGTTGGCGCATGAGCCGTTCCAGGGGCGCCGGCCGATCTTCGTCGGCGACGATGTCACCGACGAGAGCGTGTTCGCGATCATTCCCGACTTCGGCGGCCTCGCGTTTTCCGTCGGCCGGCGGGCGAGGGGCGTGGCCGGCCATTTCGATTCTCCGCGCGACGTGCGGGAATGGCTCGCGCGTCTCGTCGTAGATGAAGCGACGGGAACCTGAGCGAAAACCGATTGCGGATTTTGAAAATTCATATTTCGAGCATGGTTCGGTCACCCAGGCTGACATTTTCAAAAATGTTTTCACCGCAGACTGGCGCTGGTTCCGCCCCTGCGCGGCCCGAATTAGGTTTCATTTGGGGGAAACAGTGACAGGGAACCATATTGATGAACGGCAGTTAAATAGCGGCGAAAAGAACGGAGGGGACCTCCCGTGAATCTTGTCGTCGTCTCAAATCGCGTCGCGCGCGGCAAGGCCAATGAGCCCATGACGGGCGGGCTTGCGGCGGCGCTGTTGCCGGTGGTGGAAAACTCCGGCGCGATCTGGGTCGGTTCCTCGGGGCGCGTGCGCGACGGTTCCCAGAAGGAACCATTCGCCGAGATCGAAGCGCTCGGCACTGGCGCACTCGCGATGCTCGATCTGCCGGCCGCGCATTACGGCGGATATTATGAAGGCTTCGCCAATTCGGCATTGTGGCCGGCGCTGCATTCCCGCGCCGATCTGATCCAGGCCAGCGGCGAAGACTATCGCAGCTATCGCGAGGTCAACGCCTTCATGGCCCGCGCTTTGCTGCGTTTCCTCAAATCGGATACCGCGTTCTGGATCCAGGACTACCATTTCCTCGCGCTCGGCGCGGAATTGCGCGAACTCGGCGTCACCCAGCCGATCGGCTTCTTCCTGCATACGCCGTGGCCGGCGCGCGCCGTCATCGAGGGCGTGCCGCATCATCGCGAATTGATCGAGGCGATGCTCGCCTGCGATCTGATCGGATTCCAGACGCGGGATGATTGCGATAATTTCCTTGCCTATCTCGCCTCCGAGTTCGACCTTCGAACCGAAGACGGCGTCGTCACCTCGCGCTACGGCAAGACCCGCGCCGCGGTGTTTCCGATCGGTATCGATCCGGAAAAATTCGCCCGGCAGGCCGCCAAAGCGGCATCGCATCCCGACGTGTCGCGGTTGCGGCGCAGCCTCGACGGCGAGAAGCTCGCGATCGGCGTCGACCGGCTCGACTATTCCAAGGGGCTGATCAACCGCATCAGCGCCTTCGACCGGATGTGGACGTTGCAGCCGGCGCTCAAGCGCAGCGTGTCGCTGTTGCAAATCGCCAATCCCTCGCGCGGCGGCATCGAGGCTTACGGCAATCTGCAGAGCGAGCTGGCGCGGCTGGTCGGCGACGTCAACGGCCGCCACGGCGAGGTGGACTGGACTCCGATCCGCTATCTCTACAAGGGTTTCAGCCAGACCGTGCTGGCCGGACTCTATCGCACCGCGCAGGTCGGCGTAGTGACGCCGCTGCATGACGGCATGAACCTGGTCGCCAAGGAATATGTCGCTGCCCAAAATCCGGCCGACCCCGGCGTGCTGGTGCTGTCGAAATTCGCCGGCGCCGCCAACGAACTCGACACCGCGCTTCTGGTCAATCCGCACGATATCGACGGCATGGCGCGCAGCATCGCGACCGCGCTCTCGATGCCCTTGACCGAGCGGCGCATGCGCTGGGAAGCGATGATGGAAAAACTTCGAAGCCACACGATCCAGCGCTGGTGCGCCGATTTCCTCGAGGCGTTGCAGGAAACGGCCAGCGACAAGGGCGCAACCGAGCCGCTGCCGGAGCCGCCGACCTTGTGGCCGCTGCGTTCGGTCCATACCGGCGCGCGATCGCGTTAGCGATCGCCTGTCATCGCGGCAATCGACTGTCATCGCGAAATGACGAGCGAACGCTCTAATTGCAGTACGACACGCCGTCCAGAACCGCGCAGCGCCGCTTGTTCGGCGCGTTCGGATCGTCCAGCGGCACCATGCCGCTGCCGTGGCCGACGAACACGCCGGGCCCCACCCGCACCGATGATTTGTCGCCGATGAAGACGCTCGGATGCGGCGACAGGCTCGATCGCGTGCCGTCGGGCCAGAGGATCGCATCGCCCGACAGGATGCCCTTGCGGCCGTCATCGCAGGTGACGTCGATGCCCGCCCGCGTGCAGACCTGCGCCAGCGCCGGGCAGGCCGAACCGGCGAAGATCAAAATCGCGAACACAAGCCGCCGATCGATAATCATGCCCTCCCTCCGCTTTCCGCAAATCGCCGCCGATTTAGTCGTCGTCATTGAGCAGTTTCCGGTTCAAGACGCCAACGAGGTGATTGGGGCGCCGTTCAGTACGTGAAATTATCCAGACCGTTCAATCGGTTGCGGAAATCTCCGCCGTTTGCGGGCCGGCTCACTTGCAAAAACCGTCATCGCGCTTCAAGACAGTCACATCCGGAGAGATGGCCGAGTGGCTTAAGGCGCACGCTTGGAAAGCGTGTGTGCGGGAAACTGTACCGTGGGTTCGAATCCCACTCTCTCCGCCACCGTCCCTTTGTCCGGCCCGGAGACATAGGTGACAGGTCGTACCTAAGACATGGGAGACAACCTCGTGCCGAACGGGTTGTCGAGGGGTTGCAGGGTCTTCTGCTCGAGGTCGAAGTATCCCAGATCATAGTGCATGAAGCTTGCGAGCCAAATACCGTCGTCGACTTCGCCGGTGGCGCGGGGTCAAAGCCGTCAGCAAATTGCGCCCACATTGGGAAAAAAATCAGGCATCCTCCAGGATCATAGCTGCGCATTTCTCCCCGATCATGATCGAAGGAGCATTGGTGTTGCCGCCGACAACCAGAGGCATGATGGAGGCATCGGCAACGCGCAGCCCTCGAATACCATGTACCCGCAGACGGGGATCCACGACCGCGTCGCGACCCGTGCCCATCCTGCAGGTGCCGACAGGATGCAGGTTCGAGACGCCGCGATTGCGGATATCCTCAATGAGTTGCTCGTCCGATCGGACGGCGGGCCCCGGCACCACCTCTTCCGCGATATATGGCTTGAGCGCTGGCTGTTCCGCGAGCTTTCGCGCCAGCCGAACGCCGCGGATCATGGCATCGACGTCATGTGCGGTCTCCATGAACCTGAACTCGATCTTCGGCGGGGCGAACGGGTCGCGGCTTGCGAGGCTCACCAGCCCGCGACCTTCCGGACGCAAGTGAACGGGAGACATGCTGAACCCCGGCCATTTATGAGGGTGCATGCCGCTGCGGTCTCGGGTCTCGATCGACCAGAGATACGTATTGATCTGGAGATCGGGACGATCGAAGCGGGGGTCCGTGCGGGTCAGGATGCCGGCGTGCGTGGCGATGGCCGTCATCGGCCCATCTCGTCCAACCAGGTATCTGG
Organism: uncultured Alphaproteobacteria bacterium; assembly: GCA_963721135.1. Taxonomy (GTDB): domain Bacteria; phylum Pseudomonadota; class Alphaproteobacteria; order Rhizobiales; family Xanthobacteraceae; genus Bradyrhizobium. Next base: position 5,361 of record CAVRIB010000007.1, on the reverse strand, counting down.
CGCCGGCCGCAAGCTTTCGGAGTGGCGAGCGATGGAGCTCGTTGAAGGTGCCGGTCTTGGTCGAGCGCCAGGCGACATACGAATTAAAGTGGTCGTGCAGGTTGGCGCCGACCGGAGCGAGGTCGTGCGTGACCTCGATACCCATCTCGTTCAGATGGCCACCCGGTCCGATGCCGGACAACAGCAGCAGTTGCGGCGAGCCGTAAACGCCGCCGGAGACAATCACCTCGCCCTTGGCTCTGGCGATCTCCATGCCACTGGACGTGCGGAACTCGACGCCAACGGCGCGGCCGTTCTCGATGACGATTCGTGTCGCATGCGCGTTCGGCTTGACCACCAGGTTCCGGCGCCCTCTAGCCGGTTTCAGATAGGCGGTCGCGGCGCTCCATCGGCGCCCCTTGCCGACCGTTGCCTGATAGTATCCGGCGCCTTCCTGCGTCGCACCGTTGAAGTCGCGATTGCGCGGAATGCCGGCCTGGACGGCCGCTTCGATGATCGCATCAATGATTTCGTGCTTGTAGTGTGCGTCGGTTACATTGAGCGGGCCACCGACGCCGTGGAACTCGTCCTCACCCCGCTCCTGGTTTTCGGCCTTGCGGAAGAAAGTCAGAACGCTTTCGTAGTCCCAGCCGACACAGCCGAGCTGACGCCAGCCATCGTAGTCGGCCGCCGTCCCGCGCATATAGACCATGCCGTTAAGCGAACTCGTCCCGCCGAGCATTCTGCCACGCGGCTGGTAGGAGGTGCGCCCGTTGAGGCCGGCAACGGGCTCACTCTCGAACCTCCAATTGTAGGTTTTGTGTGTGAAGAGCCGGTAATAGCCAACTGGAATGTGTATCCATGGTGAGCTGTCGCGCCCGCCCGCTTCGAGCAGGAGCACCCGGTGGCGCCCCGTCTCCGAAAGCCGCGCTGCCACCGCACAGCCGGCAGACCCGGCGCCGGTCACGATGTAGTCGTAGAATTCTGCCTCCATCTGGCTCCCCATCGCCTACTCCATTTCAAGCCTGCTTTGCCGACACTTAGGGCAGGTTTCGGAACCCTGTCGAGCCCAGGTGGCGGCGGAGGGAACGAAACGATCCAGCCTTTCGCCGACTCAGGCCTTAAGCACCTTAGGCGAACGCTTTTCGGATGCGCGCCCAGTCAGCCAGCGCGTGTTCATGTCCGGGCACGAGCTGGATGGTGAACTGCGTGTAGCCCCCGCTGCGCAGCGCCTCGATGCGCTGCTTGATCTCGGCCTCGCTTGCCGCAAAAGAGGTGGCGCTGATTAACTCGGCGCTCACGAAGCGCCTCTCCTCGGGCTTTACGAACATCAAGTGCCCGCGATGGTTCTGCAGGTAGGGCGCATCCTTGGGCTCGAAGTCGCGCGCTAGGTCGACATAGCCTTGCATCTCGGGCCTGGTCCTGGACACCATCGTCACACCTGGCGCCAGTCCGGCCAGCGCCTCATCCGCCGCGCGATGCAGCATAACTGCCGCGCGCGGGCCCGCTTGTGCCATCGCACGTTCGGAGTCAGCGGGTTCACCGTCTTTCAGCACGCAGCCTAGCGCAAAGGCCGTCGCCTGAAGATCGCCCATCGCATGGCCGGCTTTCGACCAGGCGTCGCGCATGGCCTCGACTTCCTTGATGCCGTTCTCGACATTGCCGACGAAGTTGATCCAGCCCGCCTTGAGCCTGGCTGTCAGCGCCTGGGTGCGCGGCCCGAAGGCCGAGAGATGGAGCGAGATCGGATCCTTGGTGTTGAACAGAGGCAGCTCGGGATTGAGGAAACGAATCTTTTTCTTCTGCCCTTCCATCTCGAACTCGACCGTCTCGCGGCGCAGCAGGCCGTAGACCTGGTGGATGTAGGTCTCCATGTCCTTTACCTTGATCGCGCCAAAGCCCATCGCTCGCCGCGCGGTGAAGCCCGTGCCGACGCCGAAGTCGATGCGGCCCGGCGCGAGCTGGTTCAGTGTCGCCAGCGCATTGGCGGCGACCGGGGCAATGCGGTTCGACGGCACCAGCACGCCGGTGCCGAGGCGGATGCGCCTGGTATTCACGGCCGCCGCGCCCATGGCGACGAAGCAATCGGCGCTCAGCATCTGAGTGTCGTAGAACCAGGCATGGGTGAAGCCGAGCTCCTCGGCTTCCTTGGTGACCCTCCAGGAATCTGCGGCCGTTGGCAGGGCGATGCCGAAATCCATTCGTTTCCTCCGTCAACTCCTCGTTGTCTTCATGTTGTGCTCTCCGCCGCTCGAAACAGCATACAAATTCTTGAGAGTAAACCGGAAACGTCTATCCGAATGAAGCGGCCTTGAATCAAATGCCAAGCTGGCGGCGCGGGGTCGAAGCCGTCAGCACGTTGCGCCCACTGCGGAAAAAAATGGTCACTCGCAAACGCGCGATTCTAGAGAGCCGTCACCAGGGCGGCGCCTTCGTCCAGGATGGGCAAAATCGCGTCCCGGGGCTTGGGCGGAAGCATCAGGACCACTCGATCAACGCCGGCGTCACGGTAGCGTTTTAACACCTCCAGGTCTCGGGGCGCGCCGAAGACGTTGAAGGAGAGCGACGCGGGATCGCGGCCGGCGTCCTTTGCCATTTGACGGAATTGCGGCAGCACCTCGAGCGGATCCAGCGACGCGCCCGCCGATCGGAATCCAACCGTCGCCGTAGGCGATCGCCCGCTTTGCTGCATGGGGGAATGCGCCCCCGACAACGATGGGCGGGTGAGGCTTTTGAACTGGTTTGGGCCACTGCATCATGGGTTCGAACTTGACGAATTCGCCGTCGAACGCCGCCGTCGACTGCGTCCAGATTTGCTTCATCGCCTCGATCCGCTCACGCATCAGCTTGAAGCGGGTTGCAAACGCAGTGCCGTGATTGGCCATCTCCTCCTCGTTCCAACCCCCGCCAATGCCGAAAATGAACCGGCCCGAGGAAAGCCGGTCGAGGGTCGATACCTCCTTGGCGGTGTGGATCGGGTCGCGCTCGACGACAAGACAGATCCCGGTCGCAAGCTTGATGGTTTTCGTCACCGCGGCGGCAGCGGCGAGCGAGACGAACGGATCGTAGCTATCGTAATAGTACTTCGGCAGCTCAGCGCCGCCAGGCCACGGCGATTTGCGACTGGTGGGAATGTGACTGTGCTCCGGCAACCACAATGACTCGTAACCTCGTGCCTCCGCCGCCATGGCAAGTTCGTGCGGCGGAATCGAGTAATCCGTGGGAAACATCGTAAGCCCGACATGCATGTTCAGTGCTCCTACGGTTACAGCAGGCCTCATCACACGCGACCGCCGTGATGGTTGCATACATCCGGGCGTGTCCTTCAACCCTATCAGAGAAATGAGCGGAGGTACCGCTGTTCATCGCAATGCGGCCTCTCATCGCCGCGACGGCTTGTCGAGCGTCGTGCATCGACGGGATTACAGTATCTCAGAATGCGACGACCGGGACTTACGCCACTAAGGTCGCAACTGCCTCTACGCTTGACCATCATAGTCGACCTCGTCCTCGCCCACGGCCAGGTTGCCCCAGCTTGTCACCCGCTCCAGGCGGACCGCGACGACGGGCAGTTCTGCAATTTGCATAGCCGCCAATTGACGGTACCGAGAGCATAGCAACTCCTGCGCGCGATCGTGCTCCGTCCCGGCGCGCAGGATCTCAGCCCGTCCACGCAACATCACCCACCCAAGGCGGGTCCAGTCTTCGTGATACCGATCAACCACGATAGCGACCATCGGGTTGCGCTCGATGTTGCGGATGCGCTTGAGTGCTGGTCCAGCCACGCGCTTCGGCTTCTCGTCGATGGTGATGTAAAGGGTGCCTTGCGAAATCGTAAAGCACACCGGCACGACATGCGGAACGGCCTGGCTATCGGCCGTGGCAAGATGCCCGACCCGTCGCGTCAGCAGGAATCTGCGTTCGTGGTCTGACAACACGTGACGGTCCGCCGCGCGACGACTTTCAATCGCGGCGATACTGCACGACCTGGCTCGGCTTCGCCAGCGAAGAGTTGGCGTTCGACCCCGGCGCAGCAGTTGCCCAAAAGACCCGCGCAATTGGTCGAGAGCTATTACGGACCGTCATGGCACTCCTCATGGATTACGCTATCCTAATCGGCCCTAACCGCTAATACTCGATCATCCCATTCCGTTCATCCGGAGCGCGACCATGGACAAGGCCCTGTCAGGCATCCGCATCATCGACATGACGCACAATCAGGCGGGGCCCGCCTGCACGCAGATTCTCGGCTTCCTCGGTGCCGACGTGATCAAGCTCGAGGAGCCCAAGGGCGGCGACATCGCGCGGGTGAACATGCGCGACCAGAAGAACAGCGACAGCCTGTTCTTCCTGATCCTCAATGCCAACAAGCGCAGCCTGACGCTGAATCTCAAGACCGACGTCGGCAAGGAGCTGTTCCAGAAGGTCATCGCCCAGTCGGACGTGCTGGTGGAGAATTTCGGGCCGGGCGCGCTCGATCGCCTCGGGCTCGGCTACGCAGCGCTGGCCAAGATTAATCCGCGACTGATTTACGCCACCATCAAGGGCTTCGGCACCTACGGGCCCTACAGCGGATTCAAGAGCTTCGAGCCGATCGCACAGGCCATGGGCGGAGCGATGAGCGTCACCGGCTTCCCCGAAAATCCGCCGACCTATGTCTATCCGGCGATCGGGGATTCCGGCACCGGCATGCACATGGCGATCGGCATTTTGGCCGCGCTGCAGCAGCGCCATGCGACCGGCCGCGGCCAGCAGGTCGAGGTGTCCATGCAGGATGCGGTCGTCAATCTGGTGCGGGTGAGCCTGCGCGACCACCAGCGCTTCGGCCGTCCGATGCCGCGGAACGGCAATCAGCTCGGGCGCAACGTGCCTGGCACGACCTACCCCTGCGCGCCGGGCGGCCCGAATGACTACGTCTTCCTCTACGCGCAGCCGCAGATGTGGCCGGCGGTGGCGAAGGTGCTGGGGCGGCCGGAGTTGACCGAGGACGCGCGCTTCAAAACCGCGGAAGCGCGCTGGGATAATCGCGCAGAACTCGATGCCATCGTCGAGGCGTGGACGCGCCAGCGCGGCAAGCACGAAGTCATGCGCCTGATGGGGGATGCGGGTGTTCCCTGCGGCGCCTGCCAGGACACCGGCGAGGTGCTGGCCGATCCGCATCTCAAGGCGCGCGAGATGATCGTCGACGTGGACTACCCGACCCGCGGCACCTATCAGACGGTCGGCTGCCCGATCAAACTGTCGGATTCACCCGTCGCGGTCAGCCGTCCGCCGCTGCTGGGCGAGCACACCGACGTGCTGCTTGAATCCCTGTGCGGAGTTCGAGCCTGATGAAGCGAAACGCCTACGCCAGGAGGGGGTCGTCTAGCGCGGCGTGGCTTT
>CAVRIB010000006.1:0-186585 GCA_963721135.1 uncultured Alphaproteobacteria bacterium | reverse complement strand
GTTGGAATAGCCGATGCCTTGCGGACCCTGCGGCGTCAGCAGCGCCGGCAGCGAGCAGACGCGCGTGCCGGACTTCAGCTTGCGCGCGGTGGCCGGCCCGTAATCGAGAACCTCGCAGCAGAATTCGTGACCGAACACGACGTCACGCGAAAGATCCATCGGCGTGCGGGCAGGAAAATGCCGGGATAGCTCGACCATGCGATGGGCGTGTTTGCGCGCGTGCAGGTCGGAGCCGCAGATGCCGCAGGCCAATGTCTTGACCAGCACCTGCCCGTCGGCCGGTTTCGGCTCGGGCATGACATCGACGACGATCTCGCCGTTCCTGAAAATGGCAGCGCGCAAACGGTCCTCCCAGCAGGTGACGTCTTCTCCCCGATACTCCGGAGATTATCACAAAGCGCCACGCCGCCAGCCTCTTCGATCGGTCAGGCGTTCGGCGAAAACTCGCCGTCCAGCGCCAGCAGCTGCGATCGCCGCACCCGCTCGCGATGCGCGGTGTAGAGACCGCTGCCGACGATGAAGACGGCACCGGTCACGGTCCAGAGATCCGGCACCTCGCCGAAAATGAAGAAGCCGAGAATGGAGACCCACAACAGCTGGGTGTAGGAGAACGGCGCCAGCACCGAGGCGTCGGCATAGCGGAAGGCGAGCACGACGACCCACTGCCCCGCGGTCGAGGCGACGCCGATGAAAATCCCGAACAAGACATCGTGCCAGCTAGGGGCGACCCACACGAACGGCACCAGCGCGGAGACGACGCAGACGCCCGCGATCGACGACCAGGTCATGGTGGTGAGCACGTGCTCCCGGCCGCTCATCATCCGCGTCATGATCAGCGTGCAGGCCCAGGCCAATGCCGAGACGATCGGGAAGAAGGCCGCCGGATGAAACGCCGACGTGCCCGGCCGCAGGATGATCAGAACGCCGACCAGGCCGAGCGCGGTCGCAATCCAGCGGCGGACGCCGACGCGCTCGGAGAGAAAAACGATCGACAGCGCAGTAACGAACAGCGGCGAGACGAAGCCGGTGGCGCTTGCTTCCGCGATCGGAAGAAACCGCAGGCCCGAGATGAAGATCAGCGAAGACGACAGTAGCGCAATGCCGCGCATCACCTGCAACCCGGGACGCTCGGTTCGCAACGCAAACAGCGGCGAGACCGGCAGCATCGCCGGCGTCATGATCAGCGCGAACACCAGAAACCTGATCCATGCGATCTCGATCGAAGGCAATGTTGCCGACAGATATTTCGCGGTCACGTCGGACATCCCGAGAAACACGGTCGATGCCAGGATCAGCGCGATGCCGCGAAACGGCCGGTCGGCGCGCGCGGGCGCAGGCCGCGTGGCGGGCTTCTTCTCGGGCAACGGCAATGCGCACTGTCCAGCCTGGCGGCTGCGGCGGGTGGCGGGGTCACGGTCAAGCTCGGCGCAGAAATAATCGAATCGGGCGAGCCTTCAAAAAACGACAAATGCCCGGCTCGACAAGGTCCGAAAACAGGCAGCCGATATGCGCGATTGCGCGCGCGTCGCCGGCATCGCAAAGCGTCCTCACCGCTGAAACACTTTGTCAGGAACCGTGTGCGGCCTACAGCATCGGCAAGCTGCTCGGCGGTCTTCCGAGCGCAAATGCCTTGTCGAGCGCGGCGATCTCCTCGCTCGCCAGCACGAGGTCGCCGGCCGCGGCGTTCTCGGCGGCATGTTCCGCGCTCGAGGCTTTCGGAATCGCAAACACGTCAGCCTCGCGCGTCAGAAACGCCAGCGCGACCTGGCGCGGCGTGGCGTCATGCGCGCTTGCGATTTTCTGCAACATCTCTCCCGGCTGCTGCCCGGTTGCGGAAAATCATTGTGACCGAACGGCGAATAGGCGACGACGGCCGTGCCATGCTGCCTGCACCACGGGATCACCGCGTGCTCGATCGCGCGCTCCTTGCAGATGATAGAGCACCTGGTTGCAGGCGATCCTGCCCGGGCCCGCGACCGCCAGCATCTCGTCGAGGTCGCCCGCATCGAAATTGCTGACGCCCCATGAGCGGATCTTTCCGGCGCTCACCAGTTCCTCGAATGCGGCAACCGTTTCGGAAAACGGATAGGAGCCGCGCCAATGCAAGCAGATAGCAATCGAGCCGGTCGGTCTTCAGCCGCTTCAGCGAGCGCTCGCAGGCCGTGATGGTGCCGCGCCGCGAGGCGTTGCTCGGCAACACTTTCGAGACCAGAAAAACCTCGTCGCGCCGCCCGGCGATGGCATCCGCGACGACCAGTTCGGCATCGCCATACATCTCGGCGGTGTCGATATGGGTCATGCCGAGATCGATGCCGCGGCGTAGCGCGGCGACCGCGCGTCCTGCGATCGCCGCGATCGATGTACCAGGTGCCCTGCCCGATCACGGGAACTTGCGGGCCGTTCTTGGCCGAATGGTTGCATGTCTCAAGATTGCCTCTGTGAGCCTTTCGTAGTTCGGCGTCATTGCGAGCGAAGCGAAGCAATCCATCACTCCGCTCGAGAATGGATTGCTTCGTCGCTACGCTCCTCGCAATGACGAGTTGAGAATGCCGATATCCGCGACCAGCACCGAGCCGGTCGACCGATTCCGTGATGTAGAGCCGGTCGCGGTTGGCGCCGCCGATCGCGACATTGGTGCAGGTCGGCCCCGCGCAGGACTTGATCCGCGCGATCAACTCGCCATTGGGCGCGAACACGAAGACTTGTCCGAGCGAGGCATGCGCCAGGAACAGCCGCCCTGCTCCGTCCATCGTCAAGCCATCGGGTCCGCTGGCGCCGAAAGTGGAACAGAAACGGCCGACCTTGGCGACACCGCCGTCCTTCATCAGCGGCACGCGCCACACCGCGTTGTCGCGCGTCATCGCCACGAACAGCACTTTCTCCGCGGGATCGAGCACCAGGCCGTTGGGGCTGATGCCGGTATCGATCAGGCAGTCGAGCCAGCCCTCATGCGAGAGCCGGTAGACGCGCCCCGTCGGATCGTGCAGGCCGGTCTGGCCCTGGTCGGTGAAATAGATGTCGCCATTGGAGGCGAGATGCAGATCGTTGCAGCCCTTGAACGATTCCGAATTGCGCGCCGTCAGCACCGGCCGCATCCGGCCCGCTTTCACATCGAGCTCCATGATGCCGTGCATGTAATCGGCGACCAGCACGCGTCCGTCGGGAGCAACCTTCAGGCCGTTGGGCCAGCCGTCATATTCGATCACCAGCGACCACGCGCCGTCAGGCGCGATCCGGAAGATTCGCCCGAACGGAATATCGACGACGTAGAGATGGCCTGACGGCGTCGAAGGACGGGCCTTCGATGAAACAATCGGCCGGCTGGCCCGACCGGTTGGCGTCGGCCCAGGCCGTATGCGCGCCCTTGCGCCGGAATTGATCCGGCATCGCCGAGAACACCTTGGTCTCGATCAGCCGCGGCGGGGAATCCAGATACATCATTTCGTGAGGTCACCGGGTGGAAACAGGGTGCACCATAGATGACATCGATCGGCGCGATCTATCAAGCGACGAAGGCATTTATTCAGTTCGCCGCCAGCGCCAATTGACGCTTTTCGAGACCAGCGACATCCGCCTGCGCGATCAGCCGCTTCAGTTCCGGAATGCACGAGCCGCAATTGGTGCCGGCCTTGAGCCTCGCGCCGATCTTGCTCTGCCGTGCGCGCCCCGGCCGCAACAGCGTCGCAAATCGCGCTGCGGCCGACGCCGAAACAGGCGCAGACGATGGGACCGGCGCTCGCAAGCCCGTCGGCGGATTGGCCCGACAGCAGCATCCTGCGCTGATCGACACTGAGCGCATCCGCGGCGAAGAGAGCCTTCACCGCTTCCCAGTCCCCGGCATCATGCGCGGGGCCGACGAACAGGCAGGTATCGATGCGAGTCGCCGGAAAATGTCGCCGCGCGATAAATGCCGTCGCCGAAATCGCGTGTATTCGGCGAGATCGCCGCCCGCGGCGGACCGCAGCCAGGATTGCCAGCGCGCCAGATCGGCGTTGTCGGCGAACAGGTAGCCGTAGCCGCCGGTCACCGCGACGCGCGTCCACCAGACGTGATCGGGCAATGTCAGCTTGACCCGGGACAGCGCGAACCCGCGAAACACGTATTCGCACGGCGCGATCGAGGCCGGCGTCGCCTTGTTCTCGGGCTGGCCGGAATACGGATCGGTGAAGGGCGCGACCAGCGCGCCGACGCGCGCGCTCGAGGCGGTGTCCTCGCTCCAGTGGATCGGTGCGAACAGCATGCCGCGCTGCTGCCGCGCGCTGACGGCGACCTTGAGGACGCACTGTCCGTAGTCGGTGACGACGCGCGCAAAGCTGTCATCGCTAACGCCGAACCGGATCGCATCGTCGGGATGCACCTCGACGAAGGGTTCCGGCAGATGCTGGCCGAGCCGCGGACTGATGCCGCTGCGGGTCATGGTGTGCCACTGGTCGCGGATGCGGCCGGTGTTCAACCGGAACGGCCGTGCGGGCGATGTCTCGGTGCGCAGCGAGGGAATTTCCGGGGCGACGAAGCGCGCCTTGCGGTCATTGGAAAAGAATGCGCCGTCGGCAAAGAAGCGCGGCTGCGGCTCGATGCCGCCGGGGCGCAGCGGCCAAAGCACCGGCGCCAGCGTATCGAACGCTTCGTCCGACAAAGACTGCAGCGCGCCAATGTCGAAATCGCGTCCGCCGTCGTTCTCGAATGCCGACAGCGCGGCGTGCTCGCGAAAGATATCCGCTGCGGAAGCGAACTCGAATGCCGCGCCGAAGCCGAGCCGCTTTGCGACCTCATTGACAATCCACCAGTCGGGTTTTGCTTCACCCGCCGGCGGCAGGAATGCACGCTGCCGCGAGATGCGCCGCTCCGAATTGGTCACCGTGCCGGATTTCTCGCCCCACGCCTGCGCCGGCAGCAGCACATGCGCGCCCGAGGCGACCGTGTCGTTGGAGCGCACATTTTCCGAGACCACGAACAGTTCGAGCTTCTTCAACGCGGCGCGCGCCGCATCGGCGTCCGGCAGCGACACCGCGGGGTTGGTGCCCATCACCCACAGCGCCTTGATCTCGCCGCGCCCGATCGCCTCGAACATCTGCACCGCCTTCAGCCCCTCATGGGTGGCGATGCGCGGCGCCTTCCAGAACCGCCGCACCCGGTCGATTTCCGCCGGCGTGAAGCCCATGTGGGCGGCAAGCTGGTTGGCGAGCCCGCCGACCTCGCGCCCGCCCATCGCATTGGGCTGTCCGGTCAGCGAGAACGGCGAGGCGCCGACCTTTCCGATCCGCCCGGTCGCGAGATGGCAATTGAGGATCGCGTTGACCTTGTCGGTGCCCTGCGCCGACTGGTTGACGCCTTGCGAATAGAGCGTGACCACGCGCGGGGTCGTCCGGAACATGCTGGAAGAACTCTACGACCTCCTGCTCGGCAAGACCGGTCGCAAGCGCCGTGGCGCCGATGCTGCCGGCGATGCCGCGCGCCCGCGCCAGCGCTTCCCCGAAGCCCGAGGTGTGACGTTCGATGTAGTCGTGATCGAGCGCGCCGTTGTCGGCAAGCTGCACCAGCAGTCCCGAGAACAGCGCGGTGTCGGTGCCGGGCTTCAACCCGAGGAACAGGTCGGCCTCGCCGGCGCTGTCGGTCCGGCGCGGATCGATCACGACGAGGCGCGCGCCGCGCCGCTGCTTGTTGGCGAGCATGCGCTGGAACAGCACCGGATGGCACCATGCGGCGTTGGAGCCGACCAGCACCAACAGGTCGGCCTCGTCGAGATCCTCGTAGCAGCCGGGCACGGTGTCGGCGCCGAAGGCGCGGCGGTGGCCGGCGACCGTTGAGGACATGCACAGCCGCGAATTGGTGTCGACATTGGCGCTGCCGATGAACCCCTTCATCAGCTTGTTGGCGACGTAGTAGTCCTCGGTCAAGAGCTGCCCGGAAAGATAGAACGCCACCGCGCCGGGGCCGTCGCGCTTGACGATATGGGCGAGGCGATGGGCGACATGGTCGAGCGCATCGCTCCAGGCGACGCGTTCCATGGTGCCCTTGCTGCAGCGGATCATCGGGTAGAGCAGCCGGTCCTCGACGCGCAGCGTCTCGCCGAGCGCCGAACCCTTCGAGCACAGCCGCCCGAAATTGGCGGGATGGTCGCCATCGCCCGAGATCGCCGCGCCGCCGCTGGCATCAGGTGTCGCCAACACGCCGCAGCCGACGCCGCAATAGGGACAGGTGGTGCGCGTGGCGGCAACGGGTCCGCGCGGAGCGCGGCCCGATGATAAACCCAGGGCGGGATCGACGGCCGTCATTTGCGCATCATCGGGCTAGGCCGCCTTCGACGGCATCGCGAGCGCGCGGCCGAACATCATGTCCTTGCGAATGCCCGCGACCGGATGCTGGTTGCGGATCATCTCGAGATACCAGAGCGCATCGGTGACATCGCCGACCAGGACCGCGCCGGTAAGCCGGCCACCCGACACCACGAGCTTCTTGTACGTGCCGCCCCTGAAATCGCTGAGCACGATGGCCTCGGTGCCCTCAGCGCCGATGAAATCGCCCGCCGAAAACACGCTGACGCCGGAAACTTTCAGATTGGTCGCGACCACGCTGCCGCCATAGGCCGCCGTCCGGCCGGCGAGATGCTGCGCCAGCACGCGCGCCTGCTCGTAGGCCGGCTCGACCAGGCCGTAGCAGATGCCGTGATGCTCGGCGCATTCGCCGAGCGCGAAGACCCCTCGCGCATCGGTCTCGAGATGATCGTCGACCAGGATGCCGCGATTGACCGATATGCCGGCCTCTTTCGCCAGCGTAACGTTGGGCCGGATGCCGGCCGCGAAGATCACGGCATCCGCTTCGATCCGCCGACCGTCGGCGAGGTCAACGGCTTCGACACGCGTCTCGCCCGAGATGCGCGCGGTGTTGGCATTGAGCAGGACCTCGATGCCCTTGCGCTCGACCAGGGTCTTCAGCAATTCCGCCGCAGGCGCATCGAGCTGGCGCTCCATCAGCCGGTCCATCAAGTGTACCAGCGCGACCTGTGCGCCGGCCTTGGCGAGGCCGTACGCCGCCTCCAGTCCCAAAAGCCCGCCGCCGATCACGACGACGCGCTTCTTCTGCGCGGCAAGCGTCAGCAAGAGGTCGACGTCGCGCGTGTCGCGGAAGGTGTGCACGCCGGCGAGATCGGCGCCAGCCACGTTCAGGCGCAGCGGCGTCGAGCCGGTCGCCAGCACCAGCCTGGAAAAGGCGATGCTCTCGTCGTTTTCGATCTTGAGCTCGCGGCGGCCGATATCGATCTCGGTGGCGAGAGAGCCATATTTCAGGGTGACGCCGCGGTCGCGCCACCAATCGGCGGGCTTGAGCTCGATGTCATGAGAGGCGGTCTCACCGGCCAGAACCGACGACAGCAAAACGCGGTTGTAGGCAAGACGCGGCTCGGCGCCGATCACGGCGATGGCGTAACGCCCGAGCGCCACTTTCGCCAGTTCATCGACGAGCCGCGCGGCGGCCATTCCGTTGCCGACGATGACCAGCGGTTCACTCACTTCCCACGTCCCTACTCGGCGGCCTGCGGCCGGCCATAGGCTTCGGAAATCATGTAGCCGGACAGCGTCCCGTAGGCTGCCGTCCAGGCTTCCGCGACGGCTGATGTCCAGGCCTCGCCCAGTCCCTTTTCGAGGGTCCACAACAGGGCTGCGCCGACCACCGGATAATGCTCGGCCTTGGCGCCATAGCTGACATGGCGGATGGCGAGCGCGCTTGCGGCCGGCAGGATCGACTCGAGATTGCCGAGGCCGTTGACGACGGCCGCCAGCATCGCCATCAGCTTGCGGCGCTGCTCGGCCATGTCGCCGGTAAACATCGGTTTGACCTGCGGCGCGATCTCGAACAGGCGATCGTAGAAGATCGTCGCCGCGGTTTCCGAGATCGGCACGACCTTGGCAAAGCTCCGCTGCACCAGTTTGACTTGCTCGGGTGTCATTGTGCCCTCCTACTTTTCAGGTCGTCATGCGCGGGCTTGACCCGCGCATCCATCTCGAAAGTTCTGCGCTTTCGATGGATTGCCGGGTCAAGCCCGGCAATGCGAGCGATAACCAACGGCTCCTCACACCCGCGCTTCGGCGAGGCTGGTCGCGCCCGCTTCCGCCGGGCTGCGGCGCAGGTAGAACCACCAGGTCAGCGCCAGGCAGACCGCGTAGAACGCCAGATAGATTTCCAGCGCCAGCTGCGGGCCGCCGGTGATCGCGATCGACTTGCCGAAGCCGCTCGGGATCAGGTAGCCGCCGCAGGCGCCGATCGCGCCGATGAAGCCGAGCGCTGCGCCGCTCTCGATGCTGGCGGCCTTCAGGGCGAGCGCGCGGCCGGCTTCGCCCTTGCCCCGCGCCTTGGCGAGATTCTCCTCGCGGAAGATCGACGGGATCATCCGGTAGGTCGAGCCGTTGCCGACGCCGGTGGTGACGAACAGGATCAGGAACATCACCAGGAAGCCGGTGAAATCCTTGATCCCGACGAAGTACAACACGCCGATGGTGGCAGCGCCCATCGCGATGAAATTCCAGAACGTCACGATCGCGCCGCCGACCTTGTCGGCAAGCAGGCCGCCCAACGGGCGCGACAGCGAGCCGACCATCGGCCCGAGGAACGCGATTGCGATCGTGACCGCCGGGAATTGCGTCTTGATCAAGAGCGGAAACGCGGCGGAGTAGCCGATGAAGGAGCCGAAGGTCCCGACATAGATGAAGGCCATGATCCAGGTATGCTTGTTCCCGATGATGGCGATCTGGTCCTTGAACGACGACTTGGCCGTGGTCAGGTTGTTCATGAAGAAAATCGCGCCGAACAGCGCAACCGCGAGCGGCAGAAGCCACATCAGTCCGGCGTTCTGCAGGTAGACGCCGCCGACCGGCGACGCCTGATAGAGATTGATCAGGCCGGCTCCCATCAGAATAGGCGTCAGCAATTGGACGCTGGAGACGCCGATATTGCCGCCGGCAGCGTTCACGCCGAGCGCCCAGCCCTTCATGCGGTCGGGATAGAAGAAGGAGATGTTGGTCATGCTGGAGGCGAAGTTGCCGCCGCCGAGACCCGCGGTGGAGGCCACCAGCAGCATCAGCCAGAACGGCGTTTCGGGATGGCCGACGAAATAGGCCAGCGCGATCGTCGGAATGAACAGCACCGACGTGCTGAAGATCGTCCAGTTGCGGCCGCCGAAGGTGGTGACCGCGAAGGTGTAGGGAAAGCGCATCAGCGAGCCGATCAGACCGGGCAGCGCCACCAGCTGGAACAGCTGGTCGGTCGTGTAGTGGAAGCCGGCCTGCGGCAGCTTGGTCGCGACGATGCTCCAGATCAGCCAGATCGAAAATGCGAAGTGCTCGGCTACGATCGACCAGATCAGGTTGCGCCGGGCGACCAGCTTGCCCTTGGAGTTCCAATAGGTCTGGTCCTCGGGTTTCCAGTCCGAAATCCAGGTCGGGTTCTGCTCACTCATAGAGATTTCCTTTTCTGAAGCGAAGGCACGTGGGCGCGCTCCGGGGAGGCCCCGGTCAGGCGGCGTGGAAATTCGGATGATTGGTTTCTCAGGACGGCATCGGTGGCGTCGAAGCCAACCATTCAAGCTTTGTGCCAAGCTAGTGCGCCGCACAAAGCAATTATTTTCCAATAGGTTGTAGTGACCGCCCAATTCTTTTGCATAGAATGATTCGCACGCAAAATTTGCGATTCGCCCATTTCTTGAATTTCGATTTGCTCAATTCTTGTGCGACGCACAACAATTGGGCAGCGATTTGGGACTCGCCACGCGCCGGTCGAAAGCTCGGACAAAACCGAGCGAGCAAGCCACGAAAGACGGCGCGAAAGCGCGGTATCGCGCCCCGTGCGCGCGCGATTTTGACGGCCTCGCGACGGGTGGCGTCTGGCATGTCGATTGCATCGCCTGGCCTGCTAGTCAACGAAGACTGCAGTCCTCCGGATAGCCCGGGGACAAGCTCAAAGCCATCTCGCTCGGGAAGCTTGGCGCAGTCGTCGCGACGCCGGATTACACGGCTCGCACGTACCTGTTTCCGATCGGGTCCGGTCAGAACAGGGATGACAGATGACGCAGAAACCCAAGACACCGACGCACAACCTATCTCCATGCCCGCATGGCGAAAGGTTCGTCGAGAACGGCTGAATCCATTTCACCGGCGCGCCGCGGTTGTCGCGCGATCGGTGTGTCGAAATTCTCGCTGCCAAACAAAGGAGCTGCAATGTCCTATCTGATGCCTTCGGAATTCGTCACCAAGATGGTGGACGCCGGGGAATCCAAGATCTTCATGTCGACCAGGGATACGGTGATCCGCGCCTATATGGCGGGCGCCATCCTCGCACTGGCGGCCTGGTTCGCCGTCACGATCAACGTGAACACCGGGCAGCCGATCATCGGAGCGCTTCTGTTTCCCGTCGGATTTTCCATGCTGTATCTGCTGGGCTTCGATCTCTTGACCGGGGTTTTCGTCCTGAGCCCGCTTGCCCTGATCGACAAGCGACCGGGCGTGACGCTGGTCGGCGTTTTGAGAAACTGGGGCCTCGTCTTCATCGGCAATTTCGCCGGGGCTCTGACGGTAGCCTTCATGATGGCGTTCGTGACGACGTTCGGCTTCACCCAGGCCCCCGACAAGGTCGGCACCACGCTTGGAAACATCGGCGAGGCACGAACGCTGGGCTACGCCGCGCATGGCGCGGCCGGGATGGCGACATTGTTCATGCGCGGCATGCTGTGCAACTGGATGGTCTCGACCGGCGTGGTCGGCGCCATGGTCTCGACATCGGTCCCCGGCAAGGTCATCGCGATGTGGATGCCGATCCTGGTGTTCTTCTACATGGTGTTCGAACATTCGGTCGTGAACATGTTCCTGTTTCCGGCCGGGCTGATGCTCCACGCGAAATTCTCGATCTTGGACTACTTCATCTGGAACGAGATTCCGACGGTTCTGGGCAATCTCGTCGGGGGACTGGCGTTCACCGGGCTGACGCTCTACGCGACCCACGTCAGGACCGCGCCTTCCCGTGAGCTGGCCCCGGCGACCCCCGCGCGCCGCGCCGCCTGATTTGACTTCAACAAGGGAGCCTTGCCTGGGCTAAGGTAAGGCTCCTTTTGTTTGGTCCCATCATGCCGCGTGAACTGCAAATATCGATCGGGCAGTATTCCGACAAAGGCCGGAAACAAGCCAATCAGGATTTTCACGGCGCCCTGATTCCGAACCAACCGCTGCTGGGCCTGAAGGGTATCGCAATCGCGCTGGCGGACGGAATCAGCAGCAGCAGCGTCAGTCAGGTCGCGAGCGAGTCCGCGGTCAAGAGCTTGCTGACGGACTATTACTGCACTTCCGAAACCTGGTCGGTGAAGACGTCGGTGCAGCGCGTCTTGGCCGCGACCAATTCATGGCTGCATTCGCAAACCCGGCGCAGCCAGTATTCCCATGACATGGACCGGGGGTATGTCTGCACCCTGAGCGCGCTGGTCATCAAGTCGGACACGGCGCATCTGTTTCATGTCGGCGATTCCCGCATCTACCGGCTTGCCGGCAACACGCTCGAGCAGCTCACCGAGGATCATCGGGTCGTCATTTCCTCGGAACAGAGCTATCTGAGCCGGGCATTGGGAATCAACTCGCAGATCGAAATCGACTACCAGCCGCTGCGGGTCGAGAAGGGCGACGTCTTTGTGCTCGCCACCGACGGCGTCTATGAGCACGTCGGCAACCGCTTTGTCGTCGGCACGATCAACGACAATCCAGGGGATCTCGACCAAGCGGCAAGACTCATCGTCGAGCAGGCCTTCCGGCAGGGCAGCGCGGACAATCTCACGATCCAGATCGTGCGGATCGAGGAGCTTGCGGATGGCGAGGCCAGCGAGGTCTTCGGACAGCCATCCGAATTGCCGCTTCCGCCGCTGCTCGACGCACGGATGCTGTTCGACGGATACCGGATCGTCCGGGAGCTGCATGGCAGCAGCCGAAGCCATATTTATCTGGCCGTCGACGAGGAGAGCGGCGCGCTGGTCGCGATCAAGATCCCGTCGATCGATTTGCGCGAGAACCCCGACTACATCAGGCGCTTCATGATGGAGGAATGGGTCGCCAGGCGGATCGAAAGTCCGCATGTGTTGAAGCCCTGTCTGCATTCCAGGCGGCGCAACTACCTCTACGTCGCGACCGAATTCATCGACGGACAGACCCTGACGCAGTGGATGATCGACCATCCGCAGCCGGAACTGGAAACCGTGCGCGGGATCGTCGAACAGATCGCCAGCGGCCTGCGCGCCTTTCACCGCAAGGAGATGCTGCATCAGGACCTGCGGCCCGACAATATCATGATCGACAGGACGGGAACCGCCAGGATCATCGATTTCGGCGCCACCAGAATCGCCGGGGTCCTCGAAGCCGCGCCGCTTGCCGACCGCGGCGATATCTTGGGCACGGTGCAATATACGGCGCCTGAATATTTCGTCGGCCAAGGCGGTTCGCCGCGCTCCGACCTGTTCTCGCTCGGCGTGATCACCTATCAGATGCTGACGGGAACGCTGCCCTACGGTTCCCAGATCGCGAAGGCCAGAACCAGGGCACAATTCAGGAAGCTGAAGTACCGCCCCGCGCTCGACGACGATGGCGGGATCCCGGCATGGATCGACGGCGCGCTACGCAGGGCCGTGCATCCCGATCCGAACCAGCGCTACGAGAGCCTTTCGGAATACACCTTCGATCTTCGCCACCCCAACGCGAAATATCTCAATGCTTCCGCAAAGCCGCTGATCGAACGCAATCCACTGCTGTTCTGGAAATGCACGACGGTGATTCTGGCGTGCATCGTCGTGGCATTGCTGGCGAGCCAGCACGGCCTCCACCGTTAGGCGCGAGGCGATCGCCTTCGCTCAGGCGGCTTCGGTCACCGGCATCATCGGTTTCGGCGCCACGCCTTGGCCCGGCTTTACGCGAAATTCGTAGGTCATCAAATGCCACGGCGCGTCCGCAGGCTTGCCGTCCGGCATGACCTTGTCGGTGCGCCGCTCGACCTTCGAGATCAGGTCGTTCTTGACCCCGAACACCACGTCGGAATCGAGATATTTGTCGCCTGCGATGAAGACGTGGGTGACGAGCGGCTCGTGGCCGGGTGCGGCGACCAGAAAATGAATATGCGCCGGCCGGTTCGGATGACGCCGCGTCTGCAGGATCATCTGTCCGACCGGACCGTCGGTCGGGATCGGATAGCTGCAGGGCAGGATGGTGCGGAAGTAAAGGCGGCCATCGGCGTCGGTGACGAAGCGCGCCCGCATCGACGGACCCTCCGCCTCATAGCCCGGCCGCTGGGTGTCGTAACTGCCATCATCGTCGGCATGCCAGACATCCACCGGCACGCCCGCAAGCGGCTTGCCCGCGAGGTCGGTGACGCGGGCCTGCACGAACATCCGCTCTGCCGTCAGATCGGGGGCGATATCGGTGCCATGCGGCATCGGCTTGTGCTCGCCGACGTAAAAGGGGCCGAGCACGGTGGTCTCGGTGGCGCCCGCGCGGTCCCGATGATTGACGGCGTCGACCAGCATCGACACCCCCAGAACGTCCGACAGCAGGATGAACTCCTGCCGGCTGGGCGAGCACTTCTGGCCGACCTTGGTCAGGAAATCGATCGCATAGGCCCACTCGTCGAAAGCAAGATTGGTCTTGCGGACGTAGTCGTGCAGCGACTTCACCAGCTCTTCCATCAGGAACTTGACCCGCGGATCCGGCGTTTCCTCGAAGCTTTCGACGACGGCGGCGGTGAGTTCGGTGTCGTTGAACTGGGGCATTTTGACTGTCCTTGCGGGCTTGGGCGATTGCGAACCCAAACCTACACCAGCGGCCGGACTAGGGTAAGTACGACCGTTGGAACCCGGTCCGCTTTTCGGCTATCAAGACTGATCCTCGAACGCCCCCTGGAGACCATCCCGATGCTAGCCCCTGCCCCCCCCAAATCCGCCGGCATGTCGAAGACCGGCTTCGACCGTCTCGAAGCGCATCTCAAGCAACGCTACATCGATGCCGGCCGCTTTCCGGGAACGCAGGTCCTGGTCTATCGCCGCGGCAAGGTCGTCCACTCGGCGGTACAGGGCTTTGCCGACGTCGAGCGCAAGGTGCCGGTCAGGGACGACACCATCTATCGCATCTATTCGATGACCAAGCCGATCACTTCGGTCGCCTTCATGATGCTGTTCGAGGAAGGCCGCGTCGCACTCGACGAACCGGTCCACAAATACATCCCGGAATGGAAGAACCTCGGCGTGTTCCAGGCTGGCACCTCGCCGTCATTCCTGAGTAAGCCGCCGTCGCGGCCGATGCTGATTGTCGACCTGTTGCGCCACACCTCCGGCCTGACCTACGGCTTCCAGCAGCGCTCCAACGTCGACGCCGCCTATCGCGAGATGAAGATCGGAGAGGTCGAGAAAGCGGGAACGCTGGATTCGATGATCGAGGACCTCGCAAAAATTCCGCTGGAATTTTCGCCGGGCGAAGCCTGGAATTATTCGGTCGCCACCGACGTCATCGGCTACCTCATCGGCAAGATCAGCGGCAAGCCGTTCGACGCGTTCCTGAAGGAGCGCATCTTCGATCCGCTCGGCATGAACGACACCGCGTTTTTCGTATCCCCCGACAAGGCCCATCGTCTGGCGGCGTGTTATTCGGCCGACCCGAAAGGCGGCATGACGTTTCACGCGGGGCAGCCGAGAAGCGGCCTGACCCTGCAGGATGATCCCGCGACGAGTTCGTTCCTGTCACCGCCATCGTTCATCTCCGGAGGCGGCGGATTGTGTTCGACGGTGGCCGATTATCTCACCTTCTGCCGCGCGCTGATCAACGGTGGCGCGCTCGGCGGCGTCAGGCTGATCGGTCCGAAGACGCTTTCCCTGATGACCTCCAACCATCTGCCCGGCGGGTCCTACCTGCCGGACCTGTCGCGGTCGTTGTTCTCGGAAGCGACCTACAACGGCATCGGCTTCGGTCTCGGCTTCTCCGTCACTATCGACCCGGTGCTGACGCTCATTCCAGGCAGCCGCGGCGAATATTCCTGGGGAGGTGCTGCGACCACGTCGTTCTGGATCGATCCGGCGGAAGAGCTGATCACGATCTTCATGACCCAGGTGCTGCCGTCGAGCGCCTACCCGCTCCGCCGGGAACTGCGCACCCTGGTTTACGCCGCCATCACCGACAGCAATCTGTAGCGCCGCGCCGGCTTCGGAACCGCCCGGCGCCCGTAAAATCCTTGGAGAAGTCTTGGCACTTCTCCTATGCTGGCTGCGACTTGGCGTGGCCTCGCCAGGCGCATCGATGCGGGAACCGGCATGCCGAAACCCTCACTGCCAGCGCGCCTTGCCCTTCTGGTCGCCGGAACCGCGCTGCCGCTGATCATCTTCACGGCCGGCATCGTCTTCAACAACTACGAGCAGGACCGCAAGGACGCCTCGCAGCGCGTGCTCGAAACGGTGCGCAGCATTCGCCTCGTGCTCGATGCCGAAGTGCAGCGGATGACCGGCGGGCTGCAGATGGTGGCGATCACCAATGCGCTGCGCAACGGCGACTTCGAGAGTTTTCGCCGCATCGCATCGGCCTTTCTCGATCAGTATGGCAAGGACGGCGTCGTGCTGGTTTCGGACCGTGAGGGACACCAGCTGTTTTCCTCGGTCACGACCGACACCGCAAACCTGCCTTTGCGCAACAATCGCGAGATCGTGGAGAAGGTGTTCGCGACCGGGCAGCCGCAATATTCGAACCTGTTCGTCGGCGCGGTGAAGAAGACCCCGATCGTGACGGTCGAGGTGCCCGTGCTTCGTGACGGCAAGGCGATCTACGACATTTCCTTCAGCCCGCCGATCGAGATTTTCCAGGCGCTGATCGAGAAGCAGCGCCCGAGCCAGGACTGGACGATCTCGATCTTCGACGGTGACGGCGTCAATATCGCGCGGGTGCCAAATCCGGTCGTAACCGTCGGCAAGCAGGCTTCGCCCACGCTGTACGCCGAGATGTTCCGCAAGCCCGAGGCAACGCTACCCACCGTATCGCTTGAAGGCGTGCCGCTGATCACGACCTATGCACGGTCCCAGCTCACCGGCTGGACCGTGGCCGCCGGTATCGCGGAAGATTCCCTGGTCGGTCCGCTATGGCGCAGCCTTGCGATCACCAGCGCGATCGGCGGCATACTGCTCCTGATCGGGCTTGCCTTTGCGGTGCGGATGGCCACCACGATCGCCCGCGGCGAGACGCTGCATGCGCTCCTGATCGAAGAGCTCAATCACCGCGTCAAGAACACGCTGGCGATCCTGCAGTCCATCGCCACGCAGACCTTCCGCAGCGCCAGCAAGGCCGAACGCGACAAGTTCGACGGCCGGCTCGGCGCGCTGGCGGAGGCGCACAATCTCCTGAGCAGCGAGAAGTGGCAGGGCTCCGACCTCGAGGACGTGATCGGCCGCGTGCTGCAGCCTTATCTGCTCAACAATCCCGACCGGGTGCGCATGTTCGGGCCGAAGGTTCCGCTGACCCCGCGGCTCGCGGTGGTACTGTCGATGATCGTGCACGAGATCGCCACCAATGCAGCGAAATACGGCGCGCTGTCGAACGACAGCGGTATCGTGACGCTGGATTGGGAAGTCACGGGCGAAACCGGCAAGCCGCAATTGCGCCTGATCTGGACCGAGGCCGGCGGGCCTCCCGTTACCGCGCCGGTGCAGCGCGGCTTCGGCTCGCGGCTGATCGAGCGCAGCGCGCGCGACCAGCTCGGCGGCGAGGCTACCGTCGATTTCCTGCCGCGCGGCGTGGTCTGTACGCTGACCTGCCCGCTCCAGGAGGAGGGCTAGCCGATATTCTGCAGCCCCGGAAACGTATCCAATAGCCAGATGCTCACGCTCGACACGGCCCCGGTGAGAAAGCCGATGCCGGTCAGCACCATCAGCACGCCCATCGCCCGCTCGACGCTGACGAGATGCCGCTTCATTCGCGCAAACAGCGTGGAGAACTGTTCGACCATGAAGGCCGCGATCAAAAAGGGTATGCCGAGCCCTGCGGAGTAGACGGCGAGCAGGCCCGCGCCCTTCATCACCGTGGCCTCGGCCGCGGCGATCGACAGGATCGCCGCCAGGATCGGGCCGATGCAGGGTGTCCAGCCGAATGCAAAGGCAAGCCCCATCACATAGGCGCCCCACAACCCGATCGGCTTCGGGATCGGCAGCCGCCCTTCCCGCATCAGGAACGCGATCCGCGTCAGCCCGAGGAAGTGCAGCCCCATGATGATGATGGCGATGCCGGCTAGAATCGAAAGCTCCACCGACCAGGCCCGGATCAGGCTTCCGATCAGGGAAGCGCTGGCGCCGAGCGCGACGAACACGGTGGAAAAGCCGAGCACGAACAACAGCGCCGACAACATCACCGCGCGCCTGGAAGCCGAAGCCGTCTCCTCATTTTCGAGGTGCTCGATGGTGGCGCCGGTGAGGTAGATCAGGTAGGGCGGCACCAGCGGCAGCACGCATGGCGACAGAAAACTGACCAGTCCTGCGATCAGCGCCGCGGGAATCGAAACGGGGTGAATCATGCAGTGGTCGCCATCCTCATCGGCTCGCGGCCCTCGCCTGACATCGCGGGCCGCGTGGTTGATCGGGCATGATGTAGCGGATGCGCCGCATTTTTCCCGATCAACACTGCGGCATCGCCACAAGCCCGGACGGGCACGAGCACCGCGAGCGTCATCGATCAGATCACGAAGACGGGGTCAAGCTGCCCGAAGCACGACGAGGGAACCTTCGAACGGCTATTTGACCAACCTGAGCAGCGGACCCGCAGATTGCGGCGATTCCGGATGGCGCGGCCGCTGCGCTTCACCGATCGCATCGCACAAGGCCTTTGATTGCTTTTTCGCAACTTCGGATCGTTTCGAAAGGCGCGGTGAACTGGCTCTCGGAATTGCGACGCCGAACCCGTTATGGTTGTGGTCAGTAAAAATTCTGGCAAGCTTGGCTGACCGAAGGCGTGGTGGATGCGTCCGGCGCTGAAAAGGCGCGTTCCTCGGGACGAACGCCCGGAGGCCGCTTCCCGCGCTCGCGCCGCTCCGCCGAATTCAGCCGGCATATCGCGTACGCGAGAAACAAATAGACACGGACCAGCAACCATCGGGCCGGGATGAGCGCTCCCGTCTAACCCATCAAGCATCCGGCCAGCGCCAATTCGCCGCCAACGAGGTATGATAATACTGGAAAAGGTCGTATTGCGCCCGAACAATTCAATTTCCGCCTGCCCGAAACGCCCGATAACGGCCACATCCCTAGGGTGCAGTGCAAGATCGTCGGGCCGGCCCGACCGTTCAACCCAAAGAAGATTCCGGTGGCTTAAGGTTGAATTCAACCGTTCCCGCGAATTGAAACCAGTATATAAGGGTGAAACCCTGACCCATTGTTCGGGGGCTTTTCGACTGAAGGACGATAGAACCAGCATGAACAAATCAGCGGCAAAGAAAATGAAGCAGCGCAGTGCCGGCAAACCCGACATTGAACTGGGCAAACGAATTCGGCTGCGGCGCGTCGAACAGAAAATCTCGCAGGCGGAGCTCGGCGACAACCTTGGCGTCAGCTTCCAGCAGGTGCAAAAATATGAGAAGGGCGTCAACCGCGTCGGCGCCGCTCGTCTTCAGCAGATCGCCACCGCGCTCGATGTCCCCGTCACGTTCTTCTATGACGGCGACGGCAAGTCGCGGGAGGTCGAGAGCCTGCTGTTCCTCGACAGCGCGTTCAGCCTCCGCCTGCTGCGGGCCTACAGCAAGATCAAGGACCAGACGGTGCAACGTCAGCTGGTGTCCTTGATGGAATTGATCGCCGCCAACGAAGGCTAGCGTGTGAAACGCCGGATTGTGACGGTCCGGCGAAAATGATCATGCTCCCTCCGTTTGCAGCGATGTCGCTGGACAAGCACGCTGTTTGTCCGGTCTGACGCGATTCCTCCTCTGCTGATCAATGCCTCACCCGATCGGGACGGCTCCTCCGATCCCGGCCTTGCTTGGCGTGCGCGCGGCGCCGCGGACGCGATCGATCAGCGCCAGCGGATCATCAGGCAGCCTTTCGCCGCGCCAGGCCACATGCTGGTCCGGCCGCGACAACACCAGTCCGCCATAGAAAGTGGCGGACGCGGGAGGCTTCAGGTCGAGCACCTTCAGCGGTACTCCCCTCGCGCGAGCGGCAAGCGCAAGCGGCGCGACATCGACTTTGGAATCGAACCTCAACAGCGTGAACTCCGGCCCCATCGCGTCGTAGAGCGAACGGCCGTCCTCCAGCGCAAGATGCGGCGTGCGGCAGCCCGGAACGGTCGAGGGTGTGTAGCTGTTCATGGTGTAGGATGGATGCTGTGATCCGTCATAGGCGATGATCGGCGAACAATCGTAATAGCTGCCGAAGTTGAGACCGGCCGCGGCGTATTGCTGCACGTTGATCTCGTAGGTGAGACGCCCGACCTTGCGCCGCGCCTCTTCGCCCGCAGCTCCCGCATCCTCGATCTCGAGGGGAATCGTTCCCCTGCGCCTGATCTCGGCCTCCGCATGCGACATCGCAAAGCGCGAGACCTGGCTCGTGATCGGCCAGCGCTCGGCCTCGTAGGCATCGAGGATCGCCTCCGGCGCCCAGCCGTTCAGATGCGCGGCCAGCAGCCATGACAGGTTCATGGCGTCGGCAATCCCGGCGTTCATGCCGTAGCCGGCATAGGGCACCCAGATATGCGCGGCATCGCCGGCGATGAACGCGCAGCGGTCGCGAAACCTGTCGGCGATCAGGCGGCGGCCGTACCAATCCTCCTTCGAGATGACGTCATAATTGAAGTTCGCGTCGACGCCGAGGATGGTGCGGATGCAGGCGTCGCGATCGACGGAATCGAAATCGCCCTCGCCCGGCTTCATGTAATTGTGCACCAGCCAGCGCTCGCGGCCGTCGATCGCATAGACCATGCCGCTGCGGCGTGGATTGATGGCCCCGGTGCCCCAGGCGCGCTCGTGACGCTGCAGGTCGATCAGGCCGGGGGCGCGGATGAAGGTCGACTGCACGCGCTGGATGACGGCGTCACCGGCGAGCTGGGCGCCGATGGCCTTGCGGACCACCGAGCGCGCGCCGTCGCAGCCGATCAGATAGCGGCAGCTCATGCGCCTGACGCCGCCGGTTTCAAGATCGCGCAAGGCGAGGCTTGCCGAAGCGTCCTCGATCCCGACGTCCTCGACCTCTGTCCGGTTGAGGATACGGATGCGCGACTGCATCGCCGCATGCTCGAACAGGATCGGCTCGAGAAAAATCTGGTTGATGCGATGCGGCGGCTCCGGCGTCGGCCAGTCGCAGTCCGCCCCCTCCGTTGCCGTGAAGCGATCGCGGCGGCAGGGAATTGTGATGCGGGCCAGCTCCTGTCCCGTGAACGAGGTGCGGTAACTGATGTCGTGCGGATAGTCCGCCGGCAGCCCGGCGTTGCGCACCTTTTCCGCGACGCCGAGGCGGCGGAAGATTTCCATGGTGCGGGCGGCGACGTGGTTGCATTTCGGCTCCGGCGGCGCGGCGCGGGCGCGGGTTTCGACCACCGTCACCTCGATTCCCCGCCACGCCAGATCGATCGCGAGCGTCAGCCCGACCGGTCCGGCGCCGACGACCAGCACCTCTGACTCGCTCATGTCAGCCATGGATCATCCGCCGTCATTCCAGTTCGGCGCCGGAATGCCTGACGATCTCGGCCCAGCGAACGACTTCGGTCTTGATGAAGGCCGCAAAACTGTCCGGCGTCGATCCGGGCAATGGCTCGAGCGCGATCGCGGTGAATTTCTCGCGCGTGGCGGGATCGGCTACGAGCTTTCCGATCTGCGCGGCGATCTTGTCGACGATCGGGCGCGGCAGGCCGGCCGGTGCGACCACGCCCTGCCAGGCGACGAGTTCGAAGCCGGCAAGGCCGCTCTCCGCGAGCGTCGGGATATCGGGCGCGGCCGCAACCCGCTTGGTCGTGGTGACGCCCAAGACCCTGACCTTGCCGGCTCGGATCTGCGGCAGCGCCGGCTGCAGGTCCATCACCATGAAGGGAATGCGCCCCGCGATCACATCCAGCATCGCCGGCACGCTGCCGCGATAGGAGACGTGGCGGATGTCGATGCCGGCCGCGGTCTTCAGCATCTCGGCGCCAAGATGATGCGGACTGCCGTTGCCGGCCGAGCCATAGGCGAGTCCCGGATTCGCCTTGGCATAGGCGATGAACTCCTTCAGGTTCGCCGCAGGAATTTGCGGATTGACGATCAACGCGAACGGCACCGCGGCGACCAGCGCGATCGGGGTGAAATCCTTCACGGGATCGTAGGGCAGCTTCTTGTAGAGCGTCTTGTTGACGGCGAGCGTGGTGGAAGTGGCGATCATCAGCGTATAGCCATCGGGTTCGGCCCGCGCCACCGTTTCGGCGGCAAGCACGGTCGCAACTCCCGGCCTGTTTTCGACGACGACGGTGGCGCCAAGACCGCTTTGCAACTGATCGGCGACCATGCGGCCAAGCAGGTCGGTCGTGCCGCCGGCCGGATAGGGCACGATGAACTTGATGGTCCTGTCAGGATAGGCCGCTTCGGCACTCACCCGCGGCGCCTTCAGCAGCGCCAGCCCCCCGACAAATCCCGCAATCGCCTCCCGGCGCGTCCAGAGCATGAGGTCTCCTCAAGGTTTCTTTTCGGTTCGGCGAGCGCACCTTCCGAGCCACATTAGCCGGTGCGGCGACATGAGTTCAATCCCGTCAAGAAGAGAGGCAGAAGTGAAAGAAGAAATCATCCGTTGACGGCGCATCCGGGCGAAGTGAACATGGTCCCCGGTAACGACAAGAAACGTCAGCACAGGGGAAAACACGGATGATGATCCTTCACCACGCCTGGCGCTCGAGCGCATCGCGCCGGGTGCGGCTCTGCCTTGCGGAAAAGGGGCTTCCCTACGAGGGCCACAACGTCGATCTCGAAAAGATGGAGCATCATTCGCCGGAATATCTGAAGATCAATCCGCTCGGCGTGATCCCGACCCTGATCCATGACGGCAAGCCGCTGCACGAGAGCGGCACGATCTGCGAATATCTCGACGAAAGTTTTCCCGACCCAAAGCTGCGTCCCGACACGCCCTACGAGCGCGCGGAGATGCGCAACTGGATCCGGCACATCGACGGGCTGATCGGCAACCTCATCATCTTCAACTGGCGCCACCATCTGCAAAAAACGGCTGAGCTGTGGAGCGACGAAGAACTCGCCGAGCGGCTGAAGAAAATCCCGAGCAAGGAACGCCAGGAAGCCTGGCTGCGGGTGGCGCGAAAACCCTATACCGAGGAGGAGCGCGACGCGGCGCGCGCAAAACTGGTGTCGCAGCTGCTCGACCGGATGGAGGAGGCGCTGAAGCCATCGGGCTGGCTCGTCGGCAACGCCTATTCGATCGCGGACATCGCCGCCGTTCCCTTCGTCAAACGGATCGACGAGGAGATCGCGCCGGACGAGGTCACGGCCAACAAACATCCGCGCGTGACCGAGTGGTGGGCCAGCATCCAGGCGCGACCCGCCTTTGCACGGGCGAATATCGGGCCGTTCCTGGATTCGTAAACTCGCAGGGCGGATTGGCGTTAGCGTAATCCGCCATTGCGTCCACATAATTGGCGGGTTACGGCTTCGCCTAACCCGCCCTACAAGAAGGCCCCTGCCATGCTGGACGTCCCCAAGAAACCGGAAAAATCCCACGCCGACGGCAAGATCCTGCAAAACGTCGCCGACGGCGTCGGCGTCATCACCTTCAATAACCCGGAAAAGCGCAACGCCATGTCGCTCGACATGTGGGAAGGGCTCGGCCACGCGCTGGTCGAGTTGCGCGACGATCCGGACGTGCGCGTGGTGATCCTGACCGGCGCCGGTGACAAGGCGTTCGTGTCGGGCGCCGACATCAGCCAGTTCGAGAAAACCCGCCACAACGCGGAAGCCTCCGAGGAATATTCGAGGCGCAGCGCGACGCAACGCGCGATCCTGGCCGATTATCCAAAACCGATCATTGCCGCGATCCGCGGCTTTTGTCTGGGCGGCGGCATGCAGGTCGCGATGGCGGCGGATATCCGCATCGCCTCCGACACCAGCCAGTTCGGCATTCCCGCCGCCAAACTCGGCATCGCCTATGGCTATGACGGCCTGAAAAACCTGGTCTCGCTGGTCGGCCCGTCCTGGGCGCGGCTTCTGATGTACACGGGCATGCGGATCGACGCCGCGGAGGCTGAGCGGATCGGCCTCGTCGAACGCGTGCTGCCCGACGCCGAGCTGTGGGACGCGACGATGGAGATCGCCCGCACTATCTCCGGCAACGCGCCGCTTTCGATCCAGGCCTCCAAGATCACCATCAAGCAGGTGCTGAAGGACGAGAGCCACCGCGACATGGACGCGATCAAGGCGATCAGCACCGCCTGCATGGACTCCGAAGATTTCCGCGAAGGCCGGCGCGCCTTCATGGAAAAGCGCAAGCCGAAGTTCACGGGAAAGTAGAGTTCAGGACAATCATCATGCACAAGCCCGTCGAAACATCCGCCACCGCCATGCCGCAAACGCAAGCCCTGCCGCTGTCGCGGTTCAAGGTGATCGATCTGACCTTGGCGCGCGCGGGGCCTTCCTGCGTCCGCACGCTGGCCGACTGGGGCGCCGAGGTGATCCGGGTCGAGCCGCCGCCGGGCGATGACGAGGCCGAGGAACTGATCGGCCGGCGCGACGGCTCGGACTTCCAGAACCTGCATCGCAACAAGCGCGCCATCACGCTGAACCTGAAGACCGCTGAGGGCCGCGAGATCCTGATGCGGCTCGCCGAGCAGGCCGATGTCGTGATCGAGAACATGCGGCCCGGCGTCGTCAGGCGGCTCGGCGTCGATTATGAATCGGTCAGGAAGCGCAATCCGCGCATCGTCTATGGCAGCATTTCCGGCTTCGGCCAGTACGGGCCCTATACGTCGCGGCCCTCGATCGACCAGATCGCGCAGGGCATGAGCGGCATCATGTCGGTGACGGGAATTCCGGGCCAGGGCCCGGTTCGCGTCGGGGTCGCCGTTACCGACATCATGGCCGGCGCCTTCCTCGCGCAGGGCGTGCTGATCGCCCTGCTCGACCGCGAAGTATCCGGCCATGGCCATTGGGTGCAGACCTCGCTGATCGAGGCCGGCCTGACGCTGCTGGATTTCCAGGCGACGCGCTGGACCATGGACAAGAAGATCCCGCCGCAGGAGGGCAACAACCATCCCACCAACACGCCGATGGGGACGTTCCCGACCGCCGACGGCTTCATCAACATCGCCGCCACCAGCAACAAGAACTTTGCGAAATTTTGCGCGCTGATCGATCGCGAGGCGATGGCGAGCGATCCGCGCTTTGCCTCGACCAAGCTGCGGCGGCAAAACAAGGAAGCGATGAACGTGGAGATCGCGAGCGCCTTGCGGGCGAAGACCACGCGCGAATGGTTCGAGCTGATCGTCGCGGCGGGTCTGCCCTGCGGTCCCGTCTACAACATCAAGGAAGCGTTCGCCGATCCGCAGGTCGAGGCGCTGCGCATCAAGCGCTCCGTCACCCATCCCCGCCTCGGCGAGCTCGACCTGGTCGCCCAGCCCTGCGAGATCACAGGCTTCGACCGCGCCATTCGAACCGCGACGCCCGACCTCGGCGCGCACAACGCCGAGATTCTGGGGTCGCTGGGCTTTGGGCCGGACGAGATCGCGAAGCTGAGGGCGGCGCGGGTAATTTGAGCGGCTGTCCCGCCGCCAGCAACGGCTGTCATTCCGGGGCGATGCGCAGCATCAAGCCCGGAATCCATAACCCCCAATCGTGGTTATCGATTCTCTGATGTGCAATTGCACATCATAGCCCGCGCCAAGCGGCGCGTCCCGGAATGCCGAGGGTTGATTTTGCCTGTCGGGCAAATCAGTTCATCGGTTTGTGCAGACCGCTGTCAAGCCCCTTTCGTGAAAAATATTTCTGTTTTACAGAATGCAAATCAGCGCTATATATCCGCGGTCCCGCCCCACCAAGGGGCGTTTCGCGATCGTCACGGACGCGGGGCGGGATGCGGTGGACGCGGATGCGCTCTTGACGAATGGCGCGTGATGCGGACGGCGAAGTCGTGTGGGCCTGGCACCCCGACGCTGGTGTCAAGTTCGCGCTAAGGCGCGCGGGCGACGGTGGCAAACAAGCCCGGTCACCGGGGAGAGCACGAAGTAAGCCGTAAAACCATTGCGCGGGGAATGCCGGGTGATTCCGGTGTGACCGTGGTGACTACGCTCGTGTACTTTGTTTTTTATCGTACGCGAGGCTGCGGGCGCATCGAGCGCCCGGCATTCCCTGCGCCCTCTGCTAGGAGGGAGCCGGACCAAAACACAAACCTCGCGCGAAAAACATGCGGCGAGATCGCGAAGTCGTGCCCCCAACTGTCATCACCCGCGCAAGCGGGTGATCCAGTATTCCAGAGGCAGCAGTGATGGAATCGAGAGGCCACGGCGTACTGGGTCGCCCGGTCAAGCCGGGCGATGACGAGTTAGGCTGTTTGACAATCGTATCTCTATCCGTCGTCCCTGCGAAAGCAAGGGACCCATAGGCCGCGGCCTTTCATTGGGGCAGGATAAGTGTTGCCTTCGCTTCGCAACAACAAACGCCTGTGGTTATGGGTCCTGCTTTCGCAGGGACGACATGGGAACCTACAACGCCGCCAGCACCGCCTTCGCAATATCCGCCGTGCCGTTGCTGCCGCCGAATTCCATCGGCTTGATTCCTCCCGCATAGGCCTTGTCGACCGCGCGCTCGATGCCGATCAGCCGCCTCCGCCGCCTGCTCGAGGTCGAACTTGTCGGCGAGCCAGTCCAGCATCATCGCCGCCGACAGGATCATGCCGGTCGGGTTGGCCTTGCCCTGCCCCATGATGTCGGGCGCGGTGCCGTGGCAGGGCTGGAACACGGCATGGGTGTCGCCGATGTCGGCCGACGGCGCCATGCCCATGCCGCCGATCAGGCCGGCGGTCATGTCGGAGAGGATGTCGCCGAACATGTTCTCCATCACCATGACGTCGAAATCCCAGGGCCGCTTGACCAGGAGCGCCGAGCAGGCATCGACATATAAATGGCCGGCCTTCACCTCCGGATGACGTTGAGCCGCCTCATCGAACATCTCGCGAAAGAACGCGAAGGCCTTGAACACATTGGCCTTGTCGACGCAGGTCAGCTCTCCCGGCCGGCCCCGCGCCTTGCGGCGTTCGGCGAACTTAAAGGAAAACTCGAACAACCGCTCCGAGGTCCGGCGCGTGATCACGAGCGTCTCGCGCGCCTCCGTGTCGGTGACGACGCCCTTCCCCATCGAGGCGAACAGGCCTTCGGTGGATTCCCGGATCACCACGAGATCGATGCCGCGCGTATCCGCGCCGACGATCGGGCTCGGCACGCCCGGGATCAGCCGCGCCGGGCGGACGCCGGCATAGAGGTCGAAATGAAAGCGCAGTTCCACCTGCGGCATGATCTCGGTGTTGTCGGGGTAGCGCACCGACGGCAGCCCGCAGGCGCCGAGCAGGATCGCATCCGCCTCGGCGCACAGCCGCACCGTGGACTCCGGCATCGACTTGCCGGTCTCGCGATAGTGGTTGGCGCCGGCCGGCGCCTCGGTGAAGCGGAATTTGAGGTCGGATTTCGCCTCGACCCTGCGCAGCACCTCGAGCGCCGGCGCCATCACCTCGGGACCGATGCCGTCGCCGGCAAGGACGGCGATATGGAGCGAATTGTTGGCGGACATGGGGGTTCCTCGGAATTGCAGGTGTCATGGGCCTCATGGTTCGAAATGCGCGGCGTTGCCGCGCTCTTCACCATGAGGATGTTAGACCTCATCCTGAGGAGGCGCGAAGCGCCGTCTCGAAGGATGAGGCCACCGCACTTGATAACGCCCCTACGGCGTCAGCACGGCGCGGCCGACCAGCCGGCCCTTCTGCAGGTCGACCAGCGCGTCGTTGGCCCTGGAAAGCGGCATCGGCGTCACCGGGATCGGGGCGACCTTCTTGGTCCGCACCAGATCGAGCAACTCCCGCGTCTCCCTGAGATTGCCGACATAGCTGCCCTGGATGGTGACGGCCTTGATCGGGATCAGCGGCAGCGCCCAGGTCGCGCCGCCGCCGAACAGGCCGACGATCACGAGCTTGCCGCCCTTGGTCAGGCAGTCGAATCCGAGCTGCGTGGTCTTGGCGTTGCCGACGAGATCGATCACCGCGCGGATCGGGCCGCCGGCCTTCTGCGCGAGCTGCTCCAGCGCATCCGGCGCGGAGCCGTCGACGGTCGCGAGCGCGCCGGCCTTTTCCGCGGCCTCGCGCTTCCTGGCGTCGATATCGACGACGATGGCGCCCTTGCCGCCCATCGCCTTCAACAGCGACAGCGCCATCAGGCCAAGCCCGCCGGCGCCGAAAATCACGATCGGGGTGTTCAAATCCGCCTCCACCTTCTTCAGCGCGCTGTAGGTGGTGACACCGGAACAGGCATAGGGCGCCGCGGTCACGGGATCGAGACCCTTCAGGTTGAGGAGATATTTCGGATGCGGCACGATCATGTGGTCGGCATAGCCGCCGTCGCAGTGGACCCCGAGCGCATTCGGCTTGACGATGCACATGTTCTCGTTGTCGGCGAGGCAGGTTGCGCACTTGCCGCAGCCGAGCCAGGGATAGACCAGCGCGACGTCGCCGATCTTGAGGTCGCCCTTGTCGACGGCCTTGGCGTCCGGCCCGAAGGCGAGCACCTCGCCGACGGTCTCGTGCCCCATGGTACGCGGCAGCGACACGCCGCGATCCTTCAGGGACAGCGGCTTGCGGCCGTGGCCGAGATCGTAGCCGCCTTCCCAGATGTGCAGGTCGCTGTGGCAGACGCCGGCCGCCTTGACCTTGATCAGCACCTGCGTGCCCTGCGGCTGCGGCGTCGGCTCGTCCACTTCCTGCAGGGGCGCGTTGAAATCGGCAACCTTGAAACTCTTCATCGCTTCTCTCCCTTCATTCTTGCTCTTGGGCTGACAACGCCTGCGCCATCAGTTGTTAGAGGCTTAAGCCGCCCCGATCAATGGATGATGGCAGGCGGCGATACTGCTCGCGGCGCCACCTCGCGAAGTTCCGGCACCTCGTCGGCTGCAGCGCTGGTCGGCGCGCGGGCAGCGGGTGCGGAAGCGGCAGCCCGAGGGCGGCGCGATCGGCGACGGCGGCTCGCCGACCGGCACGCTCTCGGCCGGACGCACGTCGGGATCGGGCACCGGGATCGCCTCGATCAGGAGCGCGGTATAGGGATGCGCGGGGTTTGCGAACAACTGCTCGGAGGGGCCGACCTCGCACAGCCGGCCGAGATACATCACGGCGACGCGGTCGCTCACCGCCTTCACCACCGCGAGATCGTGGGCGATGAACAGCAGCGTCAGGCCGAACCGCGCCTTCATGTCCTCCAGCAGATTGAGGATCTGGGCGCGGATCGAAACATCGAGCGCGGAAACCGGCTCGTCGCAGATGATGAATTCGGGATTGAGCACCAGCGCGCGCGCGATGCAGATGCGCTGGCATTGGCCGCCGGAAAATTCATGCGGCAGCCGGTCGAGCACGAGGCCGGGGTCGAGCCCGACCGCGCTGAGCACCTCGCAGACCAGTTCATGCCGCTTGTTCGGATCCGTGACGCCGGCAATCACCAGCGGCTCGGCGACGATGTCGCCGATCCGCCGCCGCGGATTGAGCGAAGCAATCGGATCCTGGAAGATCAGCTGCACGCGCCGGCGCATCTTGCGCAAGGCGTCGCCGTGCATCGCCGTAAGCTCCTGGCCGTCGAACAGCACGCGTCCCGACACGGCCTGGCGCAGCTGCAGCACCGCGCGGCCGAGCGTGGACTTGCCGCAGCCGGACTCGCCGACCAGGCCGAGCGTCTCGCCGCGCGCAGACCTCGAGGCTGACATCGGACACCGCGTGAACGATCCTGCCGCCGACGACATATTCGACGACGAGGTTTTCCACCTTGAGCAGCGGATCAGGCGGAGGCGGATGGCGCGGCTCCGCATCATGCGTCGACACCGGCCGCCATGAGAATTGGATGGAAGCAGGCATATTGATGGCCAGGCGATTCCGCCGCCGCGAGCACGGGCTTTTCGCGCTGACACCGCCCGGCCGCATAACGGCAGCGCGGCGAAAACGAGCAGCCCTGAATGGGCCGGGTCGGATCGGGCGGACGTCCCGAAATCGCCGGCAGCGGCGTGTGCGGGGCGGCGTCGATCTTCGGGATCGCCGCCAGCAGCGCCTCGGTGTAGGGCATGTGCATCTTCTTGAACAGCACCGGCGTCGGCGCCCGTTCCACGACGCGGCCGGCATACATGACCGCGACTTCATCGGTGCGGCCGGCGACCACGCCGAGATCATGGGTGATCAGGATCATCGCCATATGCCGCCGGCGCTGCTCGCGCGCCAGCAGATCGAGGATCTGGGCCTGGATGGTGACGTCGAGCGCGGTGGTCGGCTCGTCGGCGATCAACAGCTTCGGCTCGCAGGACAGCGCGATCGCGATCGCCACCCGCTGCCGCATGCCGCCCGAGAGCTGGTGCGGATATTGCGTCAGCCGCTGTTCCGGCGCGGGAATGCCGACCGCGGCCAGCAATTCGATGCTGCGGCGTTTGGCGGCATTGCCGTCGAGTTCGAGATGCTCCTGCAGCGTCTCGATCAATTGGGTGCCGATGGTCAGCACCGGATTGAGCGAGGTCATCGGGTCCTGGAACACCACCGCGAGTTCGCTTGGCGCGGAGCTTGCGCAGGCGTTCGGGATCGAGGCGCACGAGATCCTGCCCCTCGAACATCACCCGGCCGGAAAGCTTCGCCTTTTTCGGCAACAGTTGCAGGATGGCGCGCGACAGCATGGTCTTGCCGCAGCCGGATTCGCCGACGATGCCGAGCGTCTGGCCGGCGCCGACGATCAGATCGACATGATCGACCGCGCGAAGATTGCCGCGCGGGGTCGGCAGATCGACCGAGACATCCTCGACGGAAAGCAACGCGCCTTCGGCTCACAGCGCGCCCTGCCGCGGATCGGTAAGCGCCCGCAGCGTATCGCCGACCAGGTTGAAGGAGAGCACGGTGAGGAACATCGCGATCGCCGGAAGGAAGGCGAGCCGCGGCGCTACGTCCAGGCTCTCGCGGCCCTCGCCGATCATGCTGCCCCAGCTCGAGATCGGCGGCGGCACCCCGAGACCGAGGAATGACAATGCTCCCTCGACGACGATGAAGACGGCGACGCCGAGCAGGAAGAAGGCGAGCAGCGGCAGAAGGACGTTGGGCAGCAACTCGCGCAGCAGGATGCGCGCATGCGTGGCGCCGAGCGCTTGCGCTGCGATGACGAATTCGCGCCGCGTCAACGTCAGGGTTGCCGCGCGCGCCACCCGCATGAAGGCGGGAATGCCGAGCACGCCGAGAATGCAGGTGAGATTGAGGATCGACTGCCCGAGATACGCGGTCACGGCCAGCGCCAGGATCAGCGGCGGAAACGCCAGCAGCACGTCCATGCTGCCGACCACGAGCGTTTCGAAGCGGCCGCGGAAATATCCCGCCAGCATGCCGAGCGCGCCGCCGATCGTGATGCCGATGACCGGCGCGCAGACGCCCGACGATGAGCGAGATCCGCGCGCCAAAGATCAGCCGCGCCAGTTCGTCGCGCCCGAGGCCGTCGGTGCCGAGCCAATGCAGCATCGACGCCGGCGCCCGCCGCTCCAGCATGTCCATGTCGGTCGGACTGGGCAGCGGCAACACGTTCGCCAGTGCCGCGGCGGCGAAGACAAAGATCATCCAGACGACCGCCGCCCAGAACAGCGGCCCCAGCCGGCGCTTCCGTGCAACCGGACCGACGGCGACATCCTCGTCGATGGCGAGTTCAAGCGTGGCCATGACGGATCCTGGGATCGAGGACGGCATAGAGCATGTCGACGATGAAATTCATCAGCACGAAGCCGCCGGCGACGACCAGCACCACGCCCTGCAGGATGATCAGGTCGCGGGTGCAGATCGCGCCGACCAGGAGCCGGCCGATCCCCGGCAGCGCGAAGATCGTTTCCACGATCACGGCGCCGCCGATCAGGCGGCCGATATTGATGCCGGTGATCGTGATCAGGGTCAGCGACGACGGCTTCAAGGCATGCACGAAAAGGATGCGCGACGACTTCAGACCCTTGGCCTTGGCCAGCGCGATATAATCCTCCTGCAGGGTCGCGATCATGTCGGAGCGCAGCACGCGCATGATCCCCGGCCATTCGGCGAGCGCCAAGCGTCAGCGCCGGCAGCACGAAGAAGCGCAGATTGCCGATCGCGTCTTCATCGAACGGCACGTAACCGGTCGCCGGCAGCCAGTGCAGCTCGACCGCGAACAGGTAGATCAGGAGGATCGCGGACAGGAATGTCGGCACCGACAGCATGCCGAAGGCGCTGCCGGTCATGAAACGGTCGAACGCGCTGCCGCTGCGCACCGCGCAGGCGATCGCGAGCGGGAACACCGATCGCGAGCCCCAGGATCTCGGCCAAGAACATCAGCTCGAGCGATACCGGCAGCCGCTCGCGATACCGCCTGCAACACGGTCTGTCCGGTGCGGAACGACCGGCCGAAATCGCCCTCCAGCACGTGGCCGAGCCAGCTCGATGTAACGCCACCAGATCGGCTGATCGAGCCCCATGTCATGGCGCAGCGCCGCGACTTTATCCGGCGTCGCCTGATCGCCCAGGATCACGTAGGCGAGATCGCCCGGCAGCAGCGAGGCGATCAGGAAGGTCAGCAGCGATACGGCGACCAGAACCGGCACCAGGTAAAGGAGCCTTCGGGCGACGAAGCCCAGCATGCGACGGTTATTCCATCCAGACGTTCGGATACGTCGATCACGCCGCTATAGATCTTCGGCAAGCCCTTCAGTTTGGCGCTCGAGATCGCGTAGTAGGTGTTCTGGAAGGTCCAGAACCAGATCGCTTGCTGATTGATGAGCCGGCTGATCGCGCAATAGTCTTCGGTCCGCTTGGCGATGTCGGCGGTCGTGCGCGCATGCTCGAGCAGATGGTCGAGTTCAGGATTGGAATAATTGGCGAGCGCGACCGGGCTGCCGGTGTGGAAATTGGCATACATCTGCGGGTCGGGATCGGCGAGATCGATGATCCGCCACGGCGTCAACTGGAACTGGCGCATGAAGGCGCGCGGCAGGATGGCTGGCCTGATCGATCTGCTCGAGTCTCCATGTTGGCGCCGACCTGTTTCCAGAACTGCTGCAGGATCTGGCCGACATTGCGCCCGCGCGGCGTCGCGGTGACGACCATCTTGAAATCGACCGGCTTGCCGTAGTCCTTGATCAGCGCCTTGGCCTTCTCGACGTCGTTGGGCAGCGCGCCGTCGTCCTTGCACTTGACCCAGGAGCCGTCGCCATAGGGGTTGCTGGCCGGCCGGGCCAAGCCGTTGGTGAGCGCCTGCGACATCTTCTTGCGATCGATCGCCATCACCAATGCCTGGCGCACGCGTACATCGTCGAACGGCGCGACCTTGGTGTTGAAGGCGTAGACCGCGGCGCCGGACCCGGCATAGGTATGGACGGTCAGCTTCGGATCCTTTTGGGCTCTTCTGAATATTGTCCGCATCAGCTTCGTCGTCCCAGATGATATCCGCCTCGCCCGATTGCAGGCTGGCGAAGCGCGACTGCGCATCCGGCAGCGGCTTCAGCACGATGCGGTCGAGATAGGGATGACCCTTGTTCCAGTAATCCGGATTCTTTTCGAGAACCATGCGATCGCCCGCGGTCCAGGATTTCAGGATATAGGGCCCGGTGCCGACGGGATTGCGGTTGTAGTCGTCGCCCTTGGTCTTCCATGCCGTCGGCGACTGGATGACGTTGTTCGCGCTCGGCAGGGTCAGGAGCGCCGGCAGGTTCACCGACGGATCGTTCAGATTATAGACCACGCGTCAGTTCGTCGGGCGCCTGCACGTCATGGATTCCGGAGATGTAGAAGGCGCAGCGGCATTTGTTGGCTGGATCCTTCTGCCGGTCGAAATTGGCCTTCACCGCTGCGGCATTGAACGGCGTGCCGTCCTGGAACTTGACGCCGGGCCGCAGCTTGAAGGTCCAGGTCTTGAAATCATCGGAGTGCGTCCAGGACAGCGCAAGCTTCGGCACGGCCTCGCCCTTGTCGTCGAGCGTGGTCAGGGTGTCGAAAATCGCCGCCGCCGCGATTTCCGGCGATGTATCGAATACGCCGACTTTCAGCGGATCGAAGCCGGCAATATCGAGTTCGAGGCCGACCGTGATGCTGCCGCCCTGTTTCTGGGCGTGGGCTGCGCCCGCGAACAGCGCGATGCCGAATGCCGTGCCAAGGAAAATCCGCGCAAACGCGCGAAAGCGCGATACCGCCATCATATGTGCTCCCTCCAGGATGCCGTCCGTCCGGTGTTCCGGATCGCTACCGACTGTGGGCCAGATTGGCCGGAATCGACGGCTCCGGCAAGGCCGCAAGTGACTTGTGCTTTCGTTGAAGGGCCCTTGCCGTCAGCGCGACGCCGCTTTCAGCGGTTTCCCCGAGAAAGCCGCGATTTCATGCTCCGAAAGCCCGGCCTCCCTCAACAGCGCAACCGTGTGCTCGCCCAGGGTCGACATCCGCTTTGCGGCGGAGACGTTGGCGCCGGACATGCGGAACGGCAGATTGAGCACCTTGAACGTGCCCCCGCCATCCCTGACCTCGGACAATGCGCCGCGATGGGCAATTTGGGGATCGTCCAGGGCTTCGGCAACCGTGCGGTAGGCCGAACAAGGCACGCCCGCGCCATTCAGACCGGCGAGGCATTTTTCCGTGGTAAGCGTGCGCGACCAGGCCTCGACGCCGTCCATGAGATGCGCCCAGTTGTCGCGGCGCTCGGCATAATTCGCAAAGCGCGGATCGGTCTTCCATTCGGGATGGCCGATGGCGTTGATCAGGCCCTCGAACGTCTTTTCGCTGGCGACCGCCAGCATCACATAGCCATCCGCCGTTTCGACCGGGCCAAACATCGGCCGCGTCGGTTTCACCGGGAATTGCGACCACTGCAATTCGCTCAACGTCAGGCTAAGCATCGATTCCAGCATCGAGACGTCGATGTGCTGCCCGCTCTGACTGCGGTCGCGCTGGTACAGCGCCGCCGAAATCGCGCCGAAGGCATAGACGCCGGTGAGAACGTCGGCGTGATAGATGCCGCAGTAATCGGGGCGGGAGCGCCCGGGCTGATAGGAAAGATGCGCCATGTCGTAGCCGGAGGCGGCGTGGATGACCGGCGCATAGGCCGCCAGTTCGGCCGATGGCCCGGTCTGGCCGTAGCCGGAGATCGAGCAATAGATCAGCTTCGGATTGACCTCGCGCAGCGCGCCGTAGTGCAGCTTCAATCGCCGCATCACCCCGGGACGGAAATTTTCAAGCAGGATGTCCGCGCTCGCGACCAGCCGGCGGATGATTGCGATGGCCTTTGGCGATTTCAGATCGAGCACGAGGCTCTTCTTGCCGACATTGAGCTGGCCGAAGGTGGTGGAGCAGCCGTTGCGCAGCGGCGGTCGGGTGCGCATCGTCTCGCCTTCGGCCGTTTCGATCTTGATGACCTCCGCGCCCATGTCGGCGAGCATCCGGGCACAATGCGGGCCGGCGATGGTGGTCGAGAAGTCCAGCACGCGAACGCCGTTGAAGCACTTTGTCAAATTAGCCTCATCCTTGTGAGCTATCGTCATTCCAAACTCCCTTTGGGCCGGCGTGCTGCCCGCGGCGCGACCCTAGAATGCCGAACTCAACCGGGAAAGCTAATCCCGAAACCCGCTGGCTGGTTGAGCCGTTGGCGTTTGCCTGCCCGGCCCCTATCTAACGCCGGGATAGTTGGAACCATTCTTGCATAATCCATAGCCGGAACGGCAAAGAGGCTCTTTTTTGCGCGTTTTATTTGTAACGACCGAGATGGACGACTTCGTCCGGGTGGGCGGGCTTGCGGCCGTGTCGGCGGCGCTGCCCCGGGCGCTGCGGGCCTTTAGCGACGTCCGGATCCTGCTGCCGGGTTATCGCGACGTTGTCGAACAACTGACGCATATTCAAATCGTTGGCCGCTGCCCGGCGATGGCCGAGATGCCGGCCTGCACGCTCGGGGTGGCAGCTACCCGGGATGGCCTGCCGGTCTATGTGGTGCTGTGTGAACAGCTTTATGACCGGCCCGGCAACCCCTATGGCGATGAATCGGGCCGCGACTGGCCCGACAATGACATACGTTTTGGTCGGCTCGCTTCCGTCGCGGCCGAACTTGCGGCGGGCAGTCTGGACAAGAATTGGGCAGCCGATCTGGTGCACGCCAATGACTGGCAGGCAGCACTCGTGCCTGCCTACCTCGCCTGGAACGCCGTCAGGATCCCGACCATTCTGACCATCCATAACCTCGCCTATCAGGGCCTGTTTCCCAAGGAGGCGATGCGCCGGATCGGCGCGCCCGAGGCCTCCTTCCATATCGATGGGCTGGAGTTTTACGACAAACTGTCCTTCCTCAAGGGCGGACTCGTCTACGCCTCGCATCTGACCACCGTCAGCGAGACCTACGCCCGGGAGATCACCACGCCCGAACTCGGCTGCGGTCTGGAGGGCCTGCTGCGCCGCCGCTCCGATGCCGCGCAACTGACGGGAATATTGAACGGCATCGACGAGAGCTGGGACCCGCGGGTCTGCGCGCAGCTGGCGCAACCGTTTGCGGCCGGCGACTGGGAAGGCAAGCAGGCGAATTCGGACTATGTCCGCCAGCAGTTCGGGCTGGCGCTGTCGCGTGGTCCGATCTTCGGCCTCGTCGCCCGGCTGGTTCATCAAAAGGGCGTCGACCTCGTACTGTCGGCGGCCGACGAGATCATCGAGGCCGGCGGGCAGATCATCGTCACCGGCTCCGGAGAACTCGCGATTGAGCAGGCGCTGGTCGAGGCGCACCGCCGCAGGCCGGACGCGATCGGGGTTGCCATCGGCTTCAACGACGGCCAGGCGCGGCGGATCTTTGCCGGCAGCGATTTCACCCTGATGCCGTCGCGCTTCGAGCCCTGCGGACTGAGCCAGATGTACGCCCAGAAGTTCGGCTCGCTGCCGATCGGCCATCAGACCGGGGGGCTAGCGGAAACCATCACCGACGGCGAGACCGGATTTTTGTTCGATCGGCCCTCGACCAAATCCTTCCTCGGCGGCATCCGCCGCGCGTTCGCGGCCTTCATGGCGAAGGACCGCCTCTACTCGATGCGCCGCAGCGCGATGGCGCGAACGTTCAGCTGGGATGCGTCGGCGGCGCTGTATGGCGCGCTGTATCGCAAGGCGTTGTCGTCCTGAGCGTCATCTCGCCGCACCGCCACTGCTCTCTCCGCCAACGCTCATCATGCCCATCGACTGTTTCTGCATCGAGGCGATGGACGATCTTACAAACTCGGTTTGCAGTTTGACGCATTCGGCCGGCGAACTCGCCTGCGCAAGCCTGTGCGCGTGGTCGCAAAAGGCGGCGACATTGGTTTCGGCCAGGTCGAACGTTCTTCTGACAAACTCCGTCACATAAGCGCTCGCTGGATGGTTCGGAGCCACGAAAGCTTCCGCCGCATTGCGTGCTATCTCAATCAATCCCGTCGCCGCGCGATTTAGTTGTTCGACGTTGTGCTGTGCGA
The DNA here is from genome assembly GCA_963721135.1 of uncultured Alphaproteobacteria bacterium. GTDB lineage: Bacteria > Pseudomonadota > Alphaproteobacteria > Rhizobiales > Xanthobacteraceae > Bradyrhizobium. The sequence goes on along the minus strand of CAVRIB010000006.1, from coordinate 149,913 downwards.
GATTTCGCAGTTCCGAGAGCTGTTGCCCTGATTCGATAGACATGCTGTTTCCTCTGACCTAAAACTCTGCACGAAGCGTCGCGTTTGGATTCTCGCGCGATCCTCAAGCGAAATCATGCGTGCGCGAGTTCGCCGCATCCAATACTGTTTTGCTAAGCCCGCGATAGGAACAGGCTATGGAGATCCACCAGGTCAGATATTTTCTCGCGGTGTGCGAACAGCTGAACTTCACCAAGGCTGCAAGGAAGTGCCACGTCACGCAACCCTCGCTGACGCGGGCGATCCAGCTCCTGGAAAAGGAGTTCGGCGGCTATCTGTTCCACCGCGAGCGCTCCAGGATTCAATTGACTGAACTGGGAAGCATCGTGCTGCCGTATCTCCAGGAAGTTTGGGAACGGACGCGGGTTGCGAAGCAGCAGGCAAAGGAATTCGCATCGCGGGCGCCGACGCAACTCAATCTCGCGATCATGTGCACGATCGCACCGGGACTGCTCATTCAAATGTTCACCCGGTTTCGCGCCGCCCGACCGGACATCAAACTGGATGTGATCGACGGTACGGCGCAGTCGATCGAGGAGCAACTGATCGGCGCCGCGGCCGAAGTCGCGATCTATTGCCGCCCCGACCGCGTGCCCGATCCGCGGCTGAACTATCTGCCGCTGTTTCGCGAGCAGATGATGATCGTGCTGGCGGCCGGACATCGATTGTCCGCGCGCCGGAGCATCGAGATCAAGGACCTTGCCGGCGAGCCCTATGTGCAGCGGTCGGCTTGCGAGTTCAACGACATGGTTGACGCCATATTTGACGCGCGCGGGGTCGATTGCGACACGGTCTACCGCAGCGACCGCGACGACTGGGTGCTGGCGATGATCGCGAGCGGTTTCGGTTTCGGATTCTTTCCGAAATATTCGATCGCACATCCGGGCGTCGTGGCGATCCCGCTGGTGGATCCTGAATTCTGGCGCGAGGTCTGTCTCACGACAGTGAAGGGACGGCCCTACTCCCGCGCCGTGGGCGCGCTCGTGCACGAGGCGATGCGATCCGCCTGGCCCGACGACGCGGCGTTAGCCGTCAGGAACCACCCTAAGGCTCCATGAGACCTGACCCGGATCGATAGCTGATGGCTATCGAACCCCTAGAAAAACGGCATTTCCGTTCCGAGTTGCTTCGCACGAATGTCTGGCGGAGAGCGCAATCCACCCAGCCCCATGCGGAGACGAGAATTGGCTGAACCCAAGCGGCCTCGCCGGAGGGCGGATATCCGACAGGCCGCTCTGCCCCGACATAACAACAGGCAGAGTCTCGCGTATGGAGGGAGGAAATGCCCTGACGGCGTTGGCTCCGCGTGACACGCCTCGGCTGCGTGATAATGCCGGTTCCCATCATTTTCATCAAACAGACAGCGACGGAGGACCCCCCTCCGCGGGCGAGCGCGCTCGGATAAAGGAGCGAAGAAACGACCCATGGAAATGCATCAGATCAGGTATTTCCTGGCAGTCTGCTCTGAACGCAATTTCACGCGCGCAGCAAGACTCTGCAACGTGTCGCAACCTTCCCTGACCAGGGGCATCCAGCTGCTCGAAGCGGAATTCGGCGGCTTTCTGTTTCACCGCGAACACTCGAATTCGCGTCTTACGGAGCTTGGGGAAATCGTCCGACCTCATCTGCAGGAGGTGTGGGAGCAAAGCCACGCGGCAAAGGCTCATGCCCGCGAGTTTGCCGTCGTCTCCAGGTCGAGGCTCAGAATCGGCGTCATGTGCACGATCGCGCCCGTGCTCCTTGTTGATCTGCTCACGCGGATGCGGGCGCATCAGGAGAACATCGAGCTGCAAATTATCGACGGAACTCCCGCCGACCTCGAAGAGCAGTTGCTCGGCGGTCAGCTGGGCGTCGCGATCTACTGCAAACCCGGGTCCGAGCCGGACCTAAGGCTCAATTATCTGCCCTTGTTTCGCGAGCGGATGTTGATCGTGATGTCCCGCAATCACAGGCTCGCGAACCACACCACCATAAGGATCGAGGACCTTGCGGGCGAACAATATGTCAGGCGTTCGCGCTGCGAGTTCAACAGCGCTGTCGAGGGCCTGGTCCGGGCGCGGGGCGTCGAATGCGAAATGTCGTGCAGCAGCGAGCGCGACGACTGGGCGCTGGCGTTGATCGGCAGCGGATTCGGCTTCGGCCTGCTTCCCGAGCACACCGTCAAATACCCCGACGTCGTGTCAAGGCCGCTCGGCGATCCCGAACTGTGGCGTGAGGTCAACCTCGTTACAGTCAAGGGACGCCCGCACTCCAAGGGACTGGGTGCATTCGTCCATCAGGCGATGCAGGTCAGATGGGCGGCGGAGCCGACGCTGGCGGTTCAGAAGCACCTTTCGGACGAAGCCAGCCAACCGTGAAATGTCGGCCATCCCGCAGTCGCACCCGCCTCACTCCGCCGCTTTCGGCATCGTTTCCGTCTGCTCGTGAAGGATGACCCCCGAGAGCGGATCGAATTCGCCGACCCAGGGTGAACGATCGAGCACCGCCTTGGTATGGGCATGGCCCGCGTCCCAGCGCTGCCTGATGCCGGACGGGCTGAAATCGATGTCCTTGGTATGGCTTTCCATGTCCAGTTGCGGCGCCAGAAGCCGCACCACGTGCATTCTGGTCTGGCAGCCATACCCCGCCAATTCCCGCACCTCTTCGCTGTTGCGCTGCTCTTCCGGAAGACGAGCGGCGAGTTCGCTGATGACGTGGCGCAACCGATGGGCCTGCTGCTGGCGCGCGATCTGGCTCGCAATCCGGCTCGAATACTGCACATCCTTCTGCCGGTTGAGCACTTCCGCGATCGTCGTCGGCTCCGCCCCGGACGGATTCCACATGTGCACCGAGAAGATGAGGGAATTCCGGCGGGGATTGTCGTCGAATACCGCTTCGGTCGGAGTGTTGGAAAGGATGCCGCCATCCCAATAGAGTTCGCCGTCTACGCGGATTGCGGGGAATGCCGGCGGAAGCGCGCCCGAGGCCATGACATGCTTGACGCCGAGCAGGCAATCGCGGCTGTCGAAGTATCGCATCTGGCTAGTCCGGACATGCGCTGCGCCAACGGTCAGCCGCGGCGTGCAGCGGTTCACCAGTTCGAAATCGACGAGCTCGCAAAGTGTCTGCTCGAGCGGTTCGGTGGAATAGTATCCGGCCCCGTCGGTGCCAAGCGGATAGTCGGGGCCGGCATAGGCGAGCGGATTGGGTTTGAAGAATCCCTGAATGCCGTTCGCCACCGTGGACAAGTAGGACAGGCTCTCGTTGAATCCCGGAAACAGCCGAGGGAAATTCCAGAGCGGGCGTTGCTCCATCCGCTTCCAGAATTCCTGCAAGCGCGGTAGCCGGCGTTCGGGCGGGTTGCCTGCAATCAGACTGGCGTTGATCGCGCCGATCGAGGTTCCGATGATCCAGTCGGGCTCGATGCCGCCCTCTTGGAGCGCCTGATAGACGCCGGCCTGATAGGATCCCAGCGCACCGCCGCCCTGAAACACGAGCACGACCTGGCCAGGAAGGGATCTGCCCAGGGAGCGGATGCTCGTCGGCGACTGGTTGTCCTGAACGTCATTCATGTCCTGCTCCCGTTGGACGGCCGCTACGCTCCGATATTCGCAATCAATCCGGCTTTGTTACGTCAGCGGCCGCCTTCAGTGCGCGGTCCAGCCCCCGTCGACCGGCAAGGCGACGCCGGTGATCGAAGCCGCCGCGTCGCTCGCCAGAAACACCGTGAGCGCGCCGAGCTCCTCCACGGTAGCAAAGCGCTTGTTGGGTTGTTGCGCCAGCAGTACGTCGTGGATGACCTGCTCCCGGGATATGCCGTGCGCCTTGGCCTGGCCGTCGATCTGCGCCTCGACCAGCGGCGTATAGACATAGCCGGGGCAGATCGCGTTGCAGGTGATGCCTTGTTCCGCGGTTTCCAGCGCCGCGACCTTGGTGAGGCCAACGATACCATGCTTTGCGGCGACATAGGCCGCCTTGAAGGGTGAGGCCACGAGCCCGTGCGCCGAGGCGATATTGATAATCCTTCCGAATCCGTTCTGCCGCATCGCCGGCAGCGCCAGCCTCATGGTGTGAAATGACGACGACAGGTTGATCGACAGGATCGCGTCCCATTTGTCGACCGGGAACTGGTCGAGAGGAGCGACAAATTGAATCCCCGCGTTATTGACGAGGACGTCGAGCCGGCCGTGCTGGCCAAGCGTGTTTGCGATCATTTCCGCGATCGCCTCCGGCTTCGTCATGTCCGCCGGCGAATAACTCACCCGGACACCGAAATCGACTGCCATTTGGTCCCTGGTCCCGGAAATCTCGGCCGCGGCACCAAAGCCATTCAACACCACGGCCGAGCCGGCTTCGGCAAGAGCACGGGCGATGCCGAGCCCGATGCCGCTGGTAGAGCCGGTGACCAGCGAGACCTTTCCGGCAAGCGGCCGCGTGGCGGTAGGGATCGCTCCTTGAAGTGGAAAATTCATGACAGCCGTTCCTGTGATGGTCCGGGCCGAGAACGCCCGTTCGAACCGTCGCGAAATCTGCCCCGTCGCCGCGACGAAGTGAAATGCCCGCTGGCTTCCTACATCATAGTCCCGTGCTATCGCGGCCTCGGGATATCGGTTAGAACTTGTGGGGTCCGATCGGTACCGGGGTGCGATCATGGAAATGCATCAAGTTCGCTACTTCCTCGCGGTCGCGCGCGTGCTCAATTTCACGCGCGCCGCGGACGAATGCAACGTTACCCAGCCGTCGCTGACGCGAGCGATCAAGCAACTCGAGGCGGAACTCGGCGGTGACCTGTTTCGTCGCGAGCGCCCCGCCGCGCAACTGACCGAACTCGGTCAGCGCATGCACCCCCTGCTCAAGCAGTGCCACGAGGCCGCGGTCGGAGCCCGGCAGCTGGCTTCCTCCTTCAAGAGCGGCGAGGTCGGTGCACTCAGGATCGCGCTGACCCATTCGATCGACCTGGCGCTGTTGATTCCGCACCTCGATCAGATCAAGCGAATGTTCAATCGGCTGGAATTCCGCTTGCTGCGCGGCAGCAGCCAGCAGGTCGCCGAATTTCTCAAGAACGGCGAAGCCGAACTCGGCGTCGCCGCTGAAATCGACGAAGCCTGGGAACGACTCGACACCTGGCCGCTGTTCACCGAACCCTTTCAGCTCCTCATCAACCGCCGCCATCCCTTCGCGGATCGCAACAGCGTTACCTTCGGCGAATTGCAGGGCCAGCAATGGCTGTTGCGCAACTACTGCGAGCACGCGGAGCAGCTCAGCGCTTCGCTTCGCGCCTGCGGCGTCGATCTCGACCACAGCCACGGTATTTCGTCGGAGCGCGATCTGATCGAGTTGCTCGAAGCCGAGATCGGCGTGGCCGTCATCCCGCACAGCGTCTCGACGCCGAACACGCTGAAACGAGCCGATCTGGACGGCCTTGACGTTCGCCGCACGGTCCGCCTTTACGGCGTCGCCGGACGCGAGCGCACGGCGGTGGCTTCTGCCGTGATGAGGATGCTGCGGGGCGCCGATTGGTCGCAATATCGCGACCAATGAGGCAGGCTCAGGTGTCCGCCCCCGCCCGCTTCAAGGCGGCGATCAGGTCGTCGATTTCCATCCGCTTGCGGAAATCGGGATCGACGAACCGCGCCTTGACCAGCCCGTCACGGCCAACCACGAAAGTCGCGGGAATAGGCAGCAGCCAGCCGTCGTTCCCGTGAAATCGCGGCAAATCCTGATAAGACAGAATCTTTACAATCTCGGGCCCAAGCCAGACCGCGAGATTCAGCGATAGCGCGTAGCCGTTATCGATGTCGGTCAGGACCGGAAACGGTAGGTCGGCGTCGTATTTGAATTTTTCGGCAAACTCCTGAACCTCGGGCACAATGGCAACGACTTGGCCGCCCGACGCCTTGATCCGGTCGAACGCGCGACTGACGGCCGTGACGTTCAGTCTGCAGTACGGGCACCAATGACCCCGGTAGAACATCACGGCAAGCGGTCCGTCTTCGAGGAGCCGCTGCATGCCGACCAGCCGGCCGATCTCGTCGGGCAGCACGAAAGGCGGCATTGTATCGCCCGGCCGCGGCGCGTTCTCTCCACCACCATTCTGGCGAAGCCGCGCCACCAGCCGATCCACCGCCTCGCTATAGGCCGGAAAGATCTCCCTCCCCGCTGCGGCGTAGGCCTCAAGCTGCTCGCTCAAACTGCCCTCCAAGTCGCGGCATGCCTGGAAGGCCTGTCTGAGTCGCTCGGCATTGGCAGGCGACAGCGGTGTCATGTCTTGCTCCGGGAGGCGGACGTCTCAAAGTCCGTTACTCAAGGATACGGCATCGCGCGGTACCGTAACTGGATTTTTCGGATATTGCGCATGTTTTCCGTGCAAGCCGCCCGCAAGGGGCGGCCGCGCGGTTCGCCGGTCAGTTCCGATAGAAATTACCGGTCGGATCGAGCGTTCCGGAGACCATGTACATCTGGCCACCGTCCATGAAGAACACCGTGCCGTTCGGCACCTTTTTGGCATGCTTCATCATGGCGTCGTGATTCTTGGCACCCGTCGCCATCGCCATCGCCGTCATCTTTCCGGGTCCACCGTACATATAGGCCATGCCGGACTTTAATTCCCAGGGCGCCTGCGAGAATGCTGGCGTCGCCATCGCCGCGAGCGCGACAGCGGTAACGAGGCTTTTGCAAGAGATCTTCATGGGAGGCTCCTCCGAATTGAGACGCCCGCCGACCGGACGCTGATGCATCAGAGGCCGAATTTTCGGCGCTGAGAAATGCCGTTGCGCAATCGGTTTGATAGCAGCGCTGCATCGCCCCTCCGCAATAGCGCGCGGCTATCGACTTGAGAGCGAGTGCGTATTTTATATCTCACGATCGTGCAGCCATCATGTTCGGCACGGCCGGTCGACGCCGAGCGAACAGGAGACTCAAATGAACAATCGCATCCGATATCTCTGCATACCGTTGCTGCTGATATTCGCTCTCGTCACGGCCGCATCGCCCGCACGCGCCGACAGCGACGACGGCATCGTGAAGGTCAAGAGCGCCGTCCCGATGTCGGAGGCAATCGCCCGCATCAAGGCTGACATCGCAAGCAAGGGCATCAAATTCTTCATGGAGATCGATCAGTCAAAGCTCGCGGCCGAGGCCGGCATCAAGCTTCGTCCATCGACGCTCCTGGTATTCGGAAATCCGCCGCTCGGAACCCAGTTCATCACCTCGAACCCGAACGCGGGCCTCGACTGGCCGGTCCGGCTGTTGCTGACGCAGGACGATAATGGCGATGTCTGGGCGGTCTGGACCGACTTCGAATGGATCGCCCGCCGCCATAATATCAAGAACAGGGATGCGCAGTTCAAAATGGCAACCATGGTCGTCCGCTCTATCACCTCGACAATCGTCACGAGGTAGCAAATCTGCTCGTCGCGCGTAAACCAGCACTCGGCCCAAAATAGCCAATCGACGGGATCGCTTGCATGAGCACCGAGAATTTCGACGTGGTGATCCTCGGTGGCGGCAACGCCGGCATTGGCGTCACCGGCCCGGTGAGGCGCGCCGGCATGTCGGTCGCGATGATCGAGTCGCACGATCTGGGCGGAACCTGTCCGAACCGCGGCTGCACCCCGAAAAAGGTACTGGTCGCCGCCGGCCACGCGCTGCACGAAATCGAACGCGCGCACGTGCACCACATCGAGGTTGGCAAGCCCAGGCTCGACTGGCCCCGCTTGATCGACCGCGAGAAGGACCTGATCAAGGACATCCCCGAAAATCTCGCGCGCGCGATGGCGCGGCGCCAGGTCGAGGTGATCAAGGGCAGCGCGGTTTTTGCGGGTCCGAACACTGTCCGCGTCGGTGGTCGCGAGCTCATGGCCGATCACATCGTGATTGCGACGGGATCGAAACCACGGCCGCTGCCGATTCCGGGTGCCGAGCACATGATCACGTCGGACGAAATGCTGAGCGAGCGGACCTTGCCCGATTCGGTCATCTTCATCGGGGGCGGAGTGATATCGCTGGAATTCGGTCATGTTTATGCCCGCGCCGGCGCCGAGGTCACGATCCTCGAGGCGCTGCCGCAACTATTGCCCGCGATGGACGCCGACGCGGTCGCTCGCCTCAAGACGGAATGCGAACGCATCGGGATTCGTGTCATGACCAAGGTGAGCGTGCAACGCATCGATCCCGTGAAAGACCGGCTGCGGGTGATCTTCACCCATGACGGCAACGAGCATGCCGCCGAGGCCGATCGTGTCGTCAATGGCGCGGGCCGAGTGGCCAATATCGATATGCTCGATCTGGCCGCGGGAAATGTCGATCATGCCAAAGGCCGGGTGGCGGTCGACCCGCATTTGCGTTCGACCTCCAACCCGAGAGTCTACGTCTGCGGCGACGCGTTGCCGATTTCTCCGCAGCTGTCACCGGTTGCGACCTATGAGGGCGACATCGTCGGCCGCAATATCGTCGAGGGGCCGAAACACACCCCGGACTACGACAGCGTGCCCACGTCGGTCTACACCGTCCCGGCGCTCGCCGCGGTCGGGCTGACCGAAGCCGCCGCGAAGCAGAAGGGCTTTGCAATCAAGGTCCAAACCAGCGACATGCTCGAGTGGTTTTCCGCGCGCACCTATGCCGAAACCGTCGCCTGGTCGAAAATCATCGTCGACGAGGCGACCGATCGAATTCTCGGCGCGCATTTCGTCGGCCATGCCGGCCAGGAGTTGGTCAACATCTTCGGGCTGGCGATGCGGTTCGGCATCACCGGCAGCCAGATCAAGGACTACGTCTACGCCTATCCGACGTTTTCTTCCGACATCAAGCACATGCTGTGAGAGGCCGCCACATAGCGCAGCGCTATGGATTCAAGAGCTAACCGGCATTTCCTCACGCGGGCGATTTCAAGGATGGTTGCTGGCATAGCCGGCCGGATCATTCGAGGCCACGGCAGAACAGAGGAGACAACGATATGTTCAAGCAATCAGCGGGTTCCCGCGCGATCTGGCAAGGCCTCGCACTTGCCTGCGTCATCGCCGGATCGGCCATGGCGACGTCCGCAGCCTTCGCCGGCGAATGCCCCGCCGACAAGGTCAAGGCCAATGCGCGGGAAAAAGTCGACTACAAGGCGGTCGGCGTCACCGATGTCACGCTCGGTTCGATCGACCTCGAGAAGGAGCCGGCCCACATCAAGGGTCGCGAGCTGCGTTTTCGCAAGCTGACGATCGAACCCGGCGGCATCGTGCCGTGGCACAGCCACGACGACCGCCCGGCGCTGATCTTCGTGCAGCAGGGCGAGATCGTCGAATATGCCAGCAACTGCATCGATCCGATCGTCCACAAGGCGGGCGATCTCAAGGCGGAAAAGTATCCCACCTCGCACTGGTGGAAGAATCTCGGCAAGGAGACGGTCATTCTCTATGTCGGCGACGTGCGCAAGGACCCGAACGATCACAACATGTAACAACGCCTCGGCGCGTTGCGTATTTGGACCTGTAACGCGCCGCGTAACGGGGCCGACGCCTCGTTACCGGATGTGACGTCCTGGGACCCCCTCGTGTCGCCCTACACGCCAGGCGTCATATCGCTCATCCTTTCCGGCCCTTGTGCAGGGAGCACCGCCCATGACCGACATGTCCGCGCAGATGAAGCCGGAAGACATGGAGATACAGGGTCAGTCACCGGGCGTGTTGCTGCGGTCGGTCGTGATCGGCTTGACCGCTTTCCTGACCGTGGTCGACCTGTTCGCAACGCAAGCGATCCTGCCTTCGCTGACCAAACACTACGGCGTCACTCCGGCGGCGATGGGATTTGCCGTCAATGCCTCAACCATGGGAATGGCGGTTGCCGGCCTCGTGGTCGGCTTCCTGAGCGCGCGCATCGACCGGCGGCTCGGCATCCTCATGAGCCTCACCCTCCTCGCTATTCCCACGAGCTTGCTGGCGGTGGCGCCCAATCTCGCCGTCTTCACGATCCTTCGCATCACCCAGGGCCTGTTCATGGCATCGGCGTTCGCGCTGACGCTGGCCTATCTCGGCGAGCAGTGCAGCTCGATGGATGCTCACGGCGCGTTCGCGGCCTACATCACCGGCAATGTCGCCAGCAACCTGGTCGGCCGTCTGGTCGCCGCGGCGGTGGTGGACACGTTTGGACTCGCCTCGAATTTTTATTTCTTTGCCTCGCTGAACCTCGCCGGTGCGGCGCTGGTGTATTTCACCATTCAGCGGGTGCAACCGATGCATTCGATGCCGATGACGCAATCGCCGTTCGCGGCGATGATCGCGCACTGGCGCAATCCGGCGTTGCGCTCGTCCTTCGGTATCGGCTTCTGTATCCTGTTCGCCTTTATCGGGACCTTCACGTTCGTGAACTTCGTCCTTGTGCGCCCGCCGCTCTCGCTCGGAATGATGAGTTTGGGACTTGTCTACTTTGTCTTCCTGCCCTCCATCGTCACGACGCTTCTTGCTGGCAAAGCGGTCACGCGCTTCGGCACGCGCCCGGCGATCTGGGGAGCACTGGCGCTGGCCGCTCTCGGGCTGCCGCTGCTATTGACCTCGCATCTAGCGGAAGTCCTCGTCGGCATGGTCCTTGTCGGCGTCGGTACGTTCTTCGCGCAGGCCTGCACTACCGGCTTCGTCGGGCAGGCGGCCCATGAGAACCGCGGCGTGGCGAGCGGCGCCTATCTTGCCTGCTATTTCCTCGGCGGCCTTGCCGGCAGCGCGGTGCTTGGCCAATTGTTCGACCGCTACGGCTGGACCGCCTGCGTCGCCGGCGTCGCCGCGGCGCTGGGGATTGCGGCTCTGCTGACCGCGCGGCTCGAGCTACCCGACATGGCCAGGCGCTGAGCGCGCCTGGTCCGGCGGCGTCTCCACGGCCGGCTCGTCATCGGCGATGGCGCGCCAGGCGGCGCCTTCGAGATCGTCATACTGTCCGCTCTTGAGCGACCAGAGGAATCCAAGCAGGCCGATGAGCCCAAGCCCGAGTGCCAGCGGCACCAGAATGACCATCACTTCCATCAGGCTCTCCCGTTCGCGGCGCGCCGCGCGCGCAGCGCATTCAACATGACCAGCACCGAGGAGCCGGACATCGCGGCGGCGGCGATCAGGGGGGTCACCACGCCGCTGATCGCAATCGGCACCGCCAGAAGATTATAGCCGACCGCCAGCCAGAGATTCTGACGCATCAGATGCAGCGCCTTGCGGGCATAATCGATGGCGGCGACCACCGGCGCCAGGGGCTTGCCGAGGAAGACCAGATCGGCCGTCGCCTGGCTCAGATGGGTCGCGCTGATGGGCGACATCGAGACGTGCGCCGCCGCCAGCGACGGCGCGTCGTTGAGCCCGTCGCCGACCATCATCACGTTGAAGCCCCGGCATTTGAGCTCCTCGATGCGGGCGATCTTGTCGGCCGGCGTCACCCCTGCCCGCCACTCGGCGATCCCGAGCGCGGTCGCCGCGGCCTGGACCGCCGGCTGCCGATCTCCGGAGAGAATTTCGACGGAGATGTTGCGCTTCTGCAGAGCAGATATCATCGCGCGGGCGTCGGGTCGCAATCCCTGCCGAACGACAAAGAGGTATCTGGCTTCGCCGAGGCTGAAGGCGACGATGGAGGCTTCCGGATCGAGGCTCGCGCGCTCATCCGCCAGCCGCTCGGCGCCGCAAAAGGACGGCCGTCCGAGCCTCACCTCGGTTCCGCCTATGTAACCGCGCACGCCCTGTCCGGGCACTTCGACGGCGCCGACCAGCGGCGATTTCGCACCCGCCGCCTGCGCCACGGCGGCCGCGACCGGATGATGGCTTGCCAGCGCGAGCTGGCCTGCGAGCGCGAACACCTCTGCGGGGATCGCGGCTGCGTTGACGACTTCGAGATCGGGCAGCGTCAGGGTTCCCGTCTTGTCGAAAATGACATGATCGACGCCGGCCAGCCGCTCGATCGCATCGCCGGAATTGAGCAGGACGCCGGCCTTGAACATCGCACCCGAAGCCACCGTCTGCACCGCCGGGATTGCAAGGCCCAGCGCGCACGGGCAGGTGATGATGAGAACGGCGACGGCGGTGACGATGGCGTCATGCCAGCTCGCCCCCGCAATGACCCAGCCCAGCATGGTCAATAGCGCGGTCGCATGTACCACCGGCGCGTAAAGCCGGGACGCGCGGTCCGCAAGGCGCACGTAGCGCGAACGGGCCTGCAGCGCATTGTCGAGCAGCCTTGTGATCTCCGCCAGCAGGGTCGCTTCCGAGGCGGCGGAAACCCGCACCCGCAAGGTCCCGGAAATGTTGAGCGAGCCGGCATAGACCGCGGTGCCGTGTTCGGCCGTCACATGGGTGGTCTCGCCGGTGATCAGGCTTTGATCGAGCGTCGATCGTCCCTCGATCACGGTGCCGTCGACCGCGCAACGTTCCCCCGGCCGCAACAGCACGATGTCGCCGGGATCGATCGCTGCGACCGGCACGACCGTTATTTCATCGGCGCCGACGAATTTGGTCGCGGTCTCGGCCTTGAGCGCGGCGAGGTTTCCGGCGACCGCCCTGGTCCGCCGCCGCATGCTCTGATCGAGATAACGCCCGACCAGCAGGAACGTCAGCAGCATGATCGCCGCATCGAAATAGGTGTGCTGGGCGTGGTTGATCGTCTCGATCACCGACATGCCGAGCGCAAGGATGACGCCGATCGAGATCGGAACATCCATGTTGACGTTGCGCGTGCGCAGCGCGCGGAACGCCGAGCCGAAGAACGGCTGGCCGGCATAGGCCGCCGCCGGCAGCGCGATCAGCGCCGACAGCCAGTGAAAGAAGTCGCGCTGCTCCGGCATCATGTCGCTGCCGTTGCCGGACCACACCGGTATCGACAGCATCATCACGTTCATCGTCGCGAAGGCCGCAACCCCGAGACAGCGCAGCAGGAATCGCGAATGTTCGGCTTCGGCGGCCTCCGCCCCCGCGGTCTCGAACGGATAGGCCTTGTAGCCGAGCTCGGCGAGCCGGTCGATGAAGCGGGCGGGATCGACCGCGCCCTCCTTCCACTCCAGCGCGACGCGGCGGTCGCTCAGATTGACGCGTGCGAGCGTGACGTCGGGTATCGCGGAGAGCCCGCGCTCGATCTTCGACATGCAGCCGGCGCAACTGACGCCTTCCACGGCAAGATCGATGTGCTGAAGGCCCGCGCCCACGCGCCTTACATAATGCGAAAAATCCCGCGTCGCCTGCATGATCGGTGCAATCCTAGTCCAGCAGCACGCGGTTCTTCGACAGGAACATCCGCTGTCCCGCCGCATCGCCCTCGATCACCAGGTCCCACTGTCCGGGTGCGACCAGGGGCGCGCTGCCGCGATAGACCCCGCCTGACACTTCCGTCAGGCCGATTGGCCGGTCGGCGCGACGGTCGATTGGCCGCTCCAGGCGGCCCTGGAACCTCAAACCGGACATCGGCTTGCCGCTATTGTCCCGCGCCTGCACCTGCAGCGTGGCGCCGCCATCCGGTTCGCGTTGAAGATGGGCATCGACCTTCCAGTCTCGCGCGTTCTGTTCGCGGGCGGCGGCGATCTCACTCTCGTAGGCGAGGCTCGCGCCGTAGGCGCTGTCGACCTCAACTCCCGGCAGCGTATCGATGGCGAGCTTCGCCATCAGGAAGTTGACGGCGAACACCACGCCGAAAAACGCCACCAGCATCAGGAGCACCTTGCCTCCGGTCAAGGGCTTCGGCGAAACGAATGATCTGCTCACGCGGGTCTCCCTGCTATTCTCATGGCGCGACAAAATTGTCGGTCGCCGACGCAACCTCGCCGAGTCCGATGTCGGTGACGTGGAATGTCACCGGAATGCTTTTTTCGGGATTGTCCTGCGCAGGCGCGGTGACGAGAACCCGCAATTCGGTGGTGCCATCCCGCCCAAGCACGATCATCGGCCGGTCAGGCGTCACGGAATCGGCGCCGACAACATGGACGGTGGCGTTGTTCGGGCCGTCGACGTCGATCGCAATGACGCGATCGAAGCCGCGCTTGTTCAAAAGACGAACCGTATAGGCGTTGCGGATCGAGCCGTCGCTCAGTCTCACCGCGAGCGGATTGCGGTCATGCAGGACGTTGACGTCGAGCAGGGATCGCGTCAGCAAGGCATAAAGCATGATGGCGCCGACGGCGCCGATCAGGGCGGTATAGACGATGGTGCGCGGCCGGACGAAGCGATAGATCGGCGGCTGGCCGGCCTGCCGGCGGTGAATGTTGACGTCGTTGTCGTAGCCGATCAGGCGGGTTTCCCGGCCGATCTTCTTCATCACGCTGTCGCAGGCATCGATGCAGAGCCCGCACTGGATGCAGTCGAGTTGCGAGCCGTTGCGGATATCGATGCCGGTCGGACAGACCGCGACGCACTGATAGCAGTCGACGCAGTCGCCGACCGCCTCGCCGTGCGCGCGCAACTCGTTCGCCTTCTTCAGCGAGGTGCGCTTCTCGCCGCGGTCGTATTTGTAGGTGACGTTGAGCGCCCACTCATCGGTCAGCGCGGCCTGGATGCGCGGCCATGGGCACATGTAGACGCAGACCTGCTCGCGCATATGCCCGGCGAGCAGATAGGTCGTGGTCGTCAGAATCCCGATCCAGATATAGGCCAGCATCGGCGCCTGGAAGGTTGCAAGCTGTTTCACCAGGGTCGGGGCGTCGTTGAAATAGAGGACCCAGGCGCCGCCGGTCCACCAGGCGATCATGAGCCAGATCGAATGCTTCAGCGCGATCTCGCCGTAGCGCCTGAGCCTGTGCGTGCCGCGCGCGGCATCCTTCTTCATCCGTTCGCGCCGGTCGCCCTCGACCATGCGCTCGACGGCGTAGAACAGGTCCGTCCACACGGTTTGCGGGCACAGATATCCGCACCAGATGCGGCCGCCGAGCGAGTTCATCAGAAACAGCGTGATGGCGGCGACAATCAGCAATCCGGTAAAGTAATAGACTTCCTGCGGCCACAGCTCGATGAAGAAGAAATAGAAGCGGCTGTTGGGCAGATCGACCAGCACGGCCTGGCTCGGCGCCCCGAGCCCGCGGTTCCAGCGCACGAAGGGCAGCAGGTAATAGACGCCGAGGCAGAACGCCATCAGGCCCCATTTGATGCGGCGGAACGTTCCGGAGACGCTTTGCGGATAGACTTTCTTGCGGGCCGCATATAGCGGTCCGTAATTGTCAAAATCCACTTCGGTCGGGGTTATGGGCTTGTTCATCGGCGGGATTCATCTCAGGTTCGCCGAAAGGTAGACTCAACCACGGGCGTCCGGTTGATCCAGCTCAAACGCTATCCAGATTTCCTTACGCCTGTTTGCGGTCATTGACCCCCGCCGAGGGAGTGAACGTAGACCGCCATCGCCTTGATCGTGGAGGGATCGAGCCGACCTTCCCAGGCCGGCATCACGCCGCCGCGACCGTTGGTGATGGTCTGGATGATGGTCGCCTCGTCGCCGCCATAGAGCCAGATCTTGTCGGTGAGATTTGGCGCGCCAAGCTCCTGATTTCCCTTGCCGGCTTCGCCATGGCACACCGTGCAGTTATCCGCGAAGATCTTTGCCCCCGCTGCGGCGTCGTATCCCGGGCGTGTCGGCAAGCCCGACAGCGACCGGACGTAATTGGCGACGGTGACGATTTGATCCGTTTTCAGCGTTCCATCCTTGCCGAAGGCGAGCATCTGGCTTTCGTGGGCCTTCGGGTTGCCCGAGCGCGCGCCGAACTGGATCGTCTGCATGATCTGCTCGAGCGTACCACCCCACAGCCAGTCGTCGTCGTTCAGGTTCGGATAGCCCTTGGCGCCGGCGGCGCCGGTACCATGGCATGGCGCGCAATTGTCGCCGAACACCGTCTTGCCGCGGGCACGCGCCAGCGCCAGCAATGCCGGGTCCTTTTCGATGTCCGCAAGCGAAGCCGCGCCGAGCGCGACCATCTTGTCACCGCGAATCCTTTCGAGGTTCGCAAGCTCGACCGCGACCGAGGCGCGGGACGAATAGTGCAGCACGCCGGTGGTGTAGCTCGAGAACAGCGGCCATGCCGGATAGACGATCCAGTACCCGATCGCCCAGATGATCGTCACGTAGAAGGTGATGACCCACCACCGCGGCAGCGGCGTGTTCAATTCCCTGATGCCATCCCATTGATGACCCGTCGTCGCCGTGCCGGAGACGTCATCGATATCGTCGTGATCGGCCATGTTATCTCAGTCCTCCCGCAATGGCATCTTGGACGCCTCGTCGAAAGCCGCCCGGTTGCGGGGCCAAAGCGCGTAACCCAGGATCACAAGAAAAATCCCGACGAAGATCGGCGTCCAGAAGAAGGCGACGAAACTCGATGTGAAGTTCTGGAGGTTGAGGATTGCACTCATCGTTGAAGCTTTCTCAGCGCAGATTTGCTTTTTCGTTGTAGAGCTTGAAGTCCACCAGCGTGCCGAGCATCTGCAGGTATGCGATCAGCGCGTCCATCTCGGTGGGATTGCCCGGCTTGCCGTCGAAGTTGCGCGCAACCGCCTTCGGATAGCGCTTCATGAAGGCATCGACGCCCGGATTGTCCGGATCGGCCTGGGCCTTCAGATCGGCGACCGCGTTGGCGATCTGGTCGTCGGTATAGGGCACGCCGATCGCGCGGTTGGTGCGCAGGTGGTCGGCGATCAGGTCGGTGTCGACCTCGGTGGTGGCGAGGAACGGATATCCGGGCATCACCGACTGCGGCACGATGGCGCGCGGGTTGGTCAGATGCGTCACGTGCCAGTCGTCGGAATATTTGGCGCCGACGCGCGCGAGGTCCGGACCGGTCCGTTTCGATCCCCACTGGAACGGATGATCGTACATGCTCTCGGCCGCGAGCGAGAAGTGACCGTAACGTTCGACCTCGTCACGCAGCGGGCGGATCATCTGCGAGTGGCAGAGATAGCAGCCCTCGCGGATATAGATGTTGCGGCCCGTCAGCTCCAGCGGCGTGTAGGGCCTGATGCCGTCGACCACCTCGATCGTGCTCTTCAGGTAGAACAGGGGCGTGATCTCGACCAGACCGCCGATCGCGATGACGGCGAGAATGCCGACGACCAGGATGATCGAGTTCTTTTCGAATACGTGATGACGCGTCCAGAAAGACATTTGATCGGCTCCTCATTCCGCCGGCTGAAGAGCGATGGGCGACTGCACTTCCGCCTCGCCGACGCGCACGGTCATCCAGAGATTGTATGTCATGATCAGCGCGCCGATCAGGAACAGCGCGCCTCCAGCCGCGCGGATGATGTAGAAGGGATGCATCGCTTCGACGGTCTCGATGAAGGAATATTCGAGGAAGCCGAGCGGCGTATAGGCGCGCCACATCAGGCCCTGCAGGATTCCCGACACCCACATCGCCGAGATGTAGAGCACGATGCCGATGGTCGCGATCCAGAAATGCCAGTTGACGAGCTTGAGGCTGTAAAGCCCCTTGCGATCCCACAGCCAGGGCACCATGCAATACAGCGCGCCGAACGAGACGAAGCCGACCCAGCCCAGGCGCCGGAATGCACGTGGCCGATGGTCCAGTCGGTGTAGTGGCTGAGCGAATTCACCACCTTGATCGACATCATCGGACCCTCGAAGGTCGACATGCCGTAGAAGGCGACCGACACCACCAGCATGCGCAGCACGGGATCGGTGCGAAGCTTGTCCCAGGCGCCCGACAGCGTCATCAGGCCGTTGATCATGCCGCCCCAGGACGGCATCCACAGCATGATGGAGAAAGTCATGCCCAGCGTCTGCGCCCAGTCCGGCAACGCGGTGTAGTGCAGGTGATGCGGGCCGGCCCAGATGTAGAGGAAGATCAGCGCCCAGAAGTGGATGATCGACAGCCGGTACGAATAGATCGGCCGCTCGGCGCGCTTCGGGATGAAGTAGTACATGATGGCGAGGAAGCCGGCGGTCAGGAAGAAGCCGACAGCGTTGTGTCCGTACCACCACTGGAACATCGCGTCCTGCACGCCGCCCCAGACGATATACGACTTCGAGCCGAACACCGACACCGGCAATGCCGGATTGTTGCCGAGGTGCAGCACCGCGATGGTGACGATGAAGGCGAGGTAGAACCAGTTGGCGACGAAGATGTGCGGTTCCTTGCGCTTCACCAGCGTCATCAGGAACACCAGGAGATAGGTTACCCAGACGATCGTCAGCCACAGATCGGCGTACCATTCGGGCTCGGCATATTCCTTCGATTGCGTCACCCCGAGCAGGTAGCCGGTGCCCGCGATCAGGATGAAGAAATTATAGCCGACCACGACGAACCAGGGCGCAAGATCGCCGGCGAGACGAACGCGTGAGGTCTTTTGCACGACATAGAACGAGGTCGCGATCAGGACGTTGCCGCCGAACGCGAAGATCACCGCCGAGGTATGCAGCGGCCGCAACCGGCCGAAGCTGGTCCAGGGCAGGTCCAGATTGAGCAGCGGCCATGCCAGCTGGCAGGCGATAATGAGCCCGACCGTAAATCCCGCGATGCCCCAGAACACCGCCATGACGGCCGAGAACTTGACAGGACCGAAATTGTAATTGGGCCTGCCGTTGATCTCCTGGGCCGGCAGCGACGAACGGTCGAAATACCGGTTGAGGATGACGAAAACCGCCGCCAGACTGGCGGCGGCGGCGAGAGAGGCGTGAAATGCGAATGGCGCGTCGACGGCTTTCGCCGCCGCGATCACGCAGAGAAAGGCGGTCACCGCAAGTATCAGCGACAAGCCGCTTTCACCGATGGTCATGGATTTTGAACTGGAGGCCTGGCTCATGCGGGTTCTCTCTGGAAGGGCTTGAATCAAAAAATCACAATCCCGCCGAAAACGATTTGATCGAGATCAAGCAGTTGGGCTCAAGGCGGCTCGATCAGCGCCGGAAAAACGCGGGGAAACGATTTTTCGAGGTTCGATATCAATGGCTTGGCGAATACGATTCGGCTTGCGGTTTCGGCGAAAGACGGCTGTGGAACCTTCACTGCGATTTGCGAACGACCGAATCGGGCTATGCACCGTCGCGGGCACAGTCGGCCAATGCCCGAAGCACATCCCTGCGCGCGATAATGCCCAACAGCTGATGATCGTTGTCGATCACCGGAATGCTCCTGATTCGATGATCGACCATCAGCTGGAGCACCCGCGTCAGTCTGGTATCGGTGCGAACGTAAATGAATTCCGAAGTCATGAGGTCGCCCATGGTTCGGCTCATCAGCTGCTCATAGGGCGGAATCATCGTGCTCGGCGTGAAGATGAAGCACTTCAGGAGATCGAACTTGGTGACGATGCCGACGACCTGTCCGTCCTCTTCGACCGGATAGGCGTTGAAATCGTCGCGTTCGAACATGTCGCTGATCTCGCGTGCGGTGCGCTCGCGCGTCACGGTCCTGACCGGGCGCGTCATATGGCCGCCGACGGTTTGTTCGAGAAATTTGTACAAGGCAGAAATCCAGTCTGGTTCGCGGTTGTTGATCTAATGCGACAGCAGCGCGCAGCGGGCGGATTGGGTGATGAGATGCTGCGTGATGCCGCCGAGAATCAATTCGCGGAATCGCGAATGGCCGTACGCGCCCGCGACGATGATGCCAGCGCCGACCTCGGCGGCCATTGCATCGAGTTGGGCGGCCGCATCCCGATCCCCGCACTTCTCAGCCACCCGTTCCGAGGCGACAACACCGTGACGTGACAGCCACGCAACGACGTCGGCAATCCCTGCTGCGGCCGCCGGCCGGTCGCCGCCCTCTTCCAGGATCGCTGCGACAACGACGTCCTTGGCCTTGCGCAGCATCGGCAGCGAATCGCCGATCGCCCGCCGCGCTTCGGTCGTGTCCTTCCAGGCGACCAGAACGCTTTGCAGATCAATCCGGTCGAGGCGGTCGGGAATGACGAGCAACGGCCGGCCGGCCTGCATGACCAGATCTTTCGGGCTTGCTTGCATGAATGGATCCGAAAGCGCTCCCCTGTCCGGAGCCGTGACGATGAGGTCGGCGCACCGCGCCTCTTGCAGAACGTAGCGCGCCGGAAAATCGACGGCGCTGCGCCATTCGACATCTGCCCGATTCTTCATCGCGTCGCGAAACTGTACTTCCAGCTCCGCGATGCGCTTTCTTACCGAGGCCTGCCCCTGGTCGATCAGAAGTTGCGCCTGCACCCCGTCGGTGAAATAGAGTGGCGGGCTGAACTGCGACGCCGCGATGCCGATGATGCTCGCGCCAAATCGTTCGGCGACCTGACCCGCCGCCGCGAGGCGGGCGTCATTCGGCCGATCCAGCGCCAGGCTGACCATCACGGTCGCGTAAGTCATCCAATCTCTCCATTGCCACGGACCCGTTTCTAGGGGACGAATCGCGTGGCAGAATGAGATAGATCAAACTGGCTTCGGCAGTCGTCGAACCGCGAAGACCACGGTCTCAGCCTGGTATCATGAAGATTCCGGCTTGGACGTCGCGACGTGGCCTAAGTTGTGAATCCCGATCCACAATTTTCGTCCGCGACCCCTTCCGGGCATCAAACTCGTGTAGAATTATTCCGGCCGGAGTTCGCCGCTCCGGACGGTGGGGCTGCGGCAATGAAACTGAAGGCTTGAGCGTGCCTGGGACAACTCAATTATCGCCGCCAGATGACCCTGTCCAAAAAGACCATCTGCGGATTCGGATCGAGGAATTCGGCGTCGGAGCCTGGGATCTGGATCTTTCCACGCGAAGAATTCGAGTGGTCCGACGCGGCGAGAAGCCTGTTCGGGGTAGCGCCCGACAAGCCGGTTACTTACGAACTGTTCCTTTCCCTGCTCGAGCCCGGTGTTCGTGAGCGCACGGACCAAACGATCAGGAAGATCGCCGAGACCGGCGGCAGTGTCGACGTTTCCCTGAAGGTCCGCGGCGGAGAGCGACCCGGTCATTGGATTCGCGTCCGGGGCAGCCTGGTACGGGGTGACGACGGGGTTGCGCGCCATATCCGTGGCATCGTTTTCGATGTCGACGAGGAGAAGCAACTCGAACAGGCGCTGAGAACCCGCGAAAGCCACCTGCGCTCGATCCTCGATACGGTGCCGGACGCGATGATCGTGATCAACGGTTACGGCATCATCCAGTTCTTCTCCACCGCGGCCGAAAGACAGTTCGGCTATAGCGAGGAGGAGGCCATCGGCATGAATGTCAGCCAGCTGATGCCGATGCCGGACCGGGCGCGCCATGACGGCTATCTCGCGCGCTATCGCTCGACCGGTGAAAGACACATCATCGGCATCGGGCGAATCGTGACCGGCAGGCGCAGGGATGGTACGACCTTTCCGATGCATTTGTCGATCGGCGAAATGCAATCCGGCGGCGAGCCCTTCTTCACCGGATTCGTGCGCGACCTCACCGAGCATCAGCAAACCCAGGCGCGGCTGCAGGAGTTGCAGTCCGAGCTGGTTCACATCTCCCGCCTGAGCGCGATGGGCGAGATGGCATCGGCGCTCGCCCACGAACTCAATCAGCCGCTTGCCGCCATCAGCAACTACATGAAGGGCTCGCGCCGGCTATTGGCCGACAGCACCGATCCGAATGCGCCGAAGATCGAAAATGCCATGGATCGCGCAGCCGAGCAGGCGCTTCGCGCCGGCCAGATCATTCGCCGCTTGCGCGATTTCGTCTCGCGAGGGGAGTCGGAAAAGCGCGTCGAAAGCCTCTCGAAGCTGATCGAAGAGGCCGGCGCGCTCGGCCTTGCCGGCGCGCGCGAACAGAACATCCAGCTTCGCTTCAGCCTGAACCCGGAGTTCGATCTGGTGCTGGTGGACCGGGTCCAGATCCAGCAGGTGCTGGTCAACCTGTTCCGCAATGCGCTCGAGGCGATGGCGCAATCCCCTAAGCGCGAGCTCATTGCGTCGAACGCGAAGGTCGCCGACGACATGATCGAGGTCGAGGTGTCCGACACCGGGCCGGGATTCCAGGACGACGTCAAGGCCAACCTGTTTCAAACTTTCTTTACGACGAAAGAGACCGGAATGGGGGTAGGACTTTCCATCAGCCGGTCGATCATCGAAGCCCACGGCGGCCGGATGTGGGCCGAAAACAATCCCGCGGGAGGAGCGACGTTTCGCTTCACGTTGCCCGCCGCATCAAACGAGAGCTGAGAAATGGCGGACAGGGGAAAGGTCTACGTCATCGATGACGACGAGGCGATGCGGGATTCGCTGAACTTCCTGCTCGATTCGGCCAACTTCAACGTAACGCTGTTCGACACCGCCGTGAATTTTCTCGAGGCACTCCCGGGCCTGGCCTTCGGATGCGTTGTTTCCGACGTGCGGATGCCCGGGCTTGACGGCATCGAGCTCTTGAAGCGCATGAAGGCAGGCCACAGCACGTTTCCGATCCTGATCATGACCGGACACGGCGACATACCGCTCGCGGTCGAGGCGCTGAAACTGGGCGCGGTCGACTTTCTCGAAAAGCCGTTCGAGGATGACCGCCTGATCGGGATGATCGAGACGGCGATCCGGCAGGCGCAGAACGCCGCCAAGAACGAGGCGGCCAAGCTCGACATCGCAGCAAGGGTGGCGGCCCTCAGCCCGCGCGAGCGGCAGGTGATGGAAGGCCTGGTCGCCGGACTCTCCAACAAGCAGATCGCCCGCGACTACGACATCAGCCCGCGTACCATCGAGGTTTACCGGGCAAACGTGATGACCAAAATGCAGGCCAACAGCCTCTCCGAGCTGGTCCGGCTGGCGATCCGCGCCGGCCTGCTGAGCGATTGAGATAAATCAAGCTCAATTGTTTCGAGGGGTGCTAGCAATAGATGATTATGATCAGCACCCAAGATGCGCGGGCCATCGTGATGCCGCCGTCCACCAAGCCAACCGTCTACGTTGTCGACGACGACGCCGACGTGCTCGGTTCCCTGCGATTCCTGCTTGAAACGGAAGGGTTCGACGTCCGCACCTTCAGGAGCGGCAAGGCGCTTTTGAATGCCGCCCGCACGACCGGCGTCGACTGTTTCGTCATCGACTACAAGATGCCCGATATCAACGGCATCGATCTGGCCGGGCTCTTGCGCAACCGCGACATCGCCGCACCTATTATCCTCATTACCGGCTACCCCGACGAAAACATCTCGTCCAGGGCCAGGGCGGCCGGGGTCCGGGACATCCTGCAAAAACCCCTGCTTGATGAAAGCCTTGTCACGCGCATCCGCGGGGCAATCCTGGAGCGTCGCTCCGTCGGCGGCTAGGATCGGCTCGCGACCTCCGGGACTATACGTAGGTAATTGCCCCTAAGATATCTCGCGAAATTTTCAGCCCCGACGAACCAGCGTAGCAGTTGGCCATCCGCCGCAAAGGAGATGGCAAATGCTCACCCAATCGCTCAGCACCCCGGTTGTCGGCAACAAGGTCGGCCCGGTCGCCTATCCCGCCCCCGCTCCCGACCAGTTTGGCGCGGTGACCGGCCATGCGGGCCTTGTCGCTTCCGAGTTCAGCTACAAGAAGGACGAGGAAATCTACGGCGAGGATGAGCCTGCCGAATACGTCTACCAGGTGATTTCCGGCGCGGTTCGCTGCTACAAGCTGCTTTCCGACGGCCGCCGCCAGATCGGCGCGTTTCATTTGCCCGGCGACTGCTTCGGCCTCGAATTGGGCACGGTGCACCGGCTGGCCGCGGAAGCCATTATCGATACGACGGTACGCCTCGTGAAGCGCCGCAGCCTCGAGCAGGCGGCCGGGGTCGATGTTCGGGTCGCGCGCAAGCTGTGGGCGATGACCGCCGGCGATCTCAGGCATGCCGAAGACCATATGCTGCTGCTCGGACGCAAGACCGCGATGGAGCGCGTTGCCACTTTCCTGCTCGAAATGGACCGCCGGCTCGCGGTTGCCGGATTGATGGCGTTGCCGATGTGTCGCCGCGATATCGGCGACTATCTCGGCCTGACGCTGGAAACGGTCTCGCGGGCGCTATCGCAGCTGCATACCCAGGGTGTGCTCGGATTTTCCGGCGCCCGCCAGATCGTGCTTCGCAATCGTCAGCGCCTGCGCAACATGGACGCGTAAGGCGCAAGAGTTCTCCCTGGAAGGCAACCTCGGCCCGTTGGCACACGCCAGCCGGCCAATTCTTTTCGAACATCTCTCCGCACCGCTCACCGCGCGGTCCGCCGAGTCTCCGGCATCACCAGCCAGATCGTGGCGAGGCCCGTGGCGGCCACACCGGCAAGACCTGTGAAGGCGATGGCGCTGCCGAACTTGTCGCTGACGTAGCCTGCGAGCACGGTGCTCAGCGATGCGCCGATGCCGGTCGCGGTGCCGACGATCCCCTGCGCCAGGTTGAAGTGGCCGCTTCCGTAGGCAACGTCGGCCACGATCAGCGGCACCATGACGGCGAATACCGCCGCGGTGATGCCGTCGAACACCTGGACGGCAACCAGCAAATAGGGGTCGTGCACGATCGCGAACAGCGCGCCGCGTATCGCCAGCGCGGCAAACCCCAGAAGCAGCAGCGGCCGCCGCCCCCATTGTTGCGCGACGCGTCCGACCGACGGCGACATCAGCGCGACGATCGCCTGCGGAACAATGATGCAGGCGGCGATCAGCACCGGCGCCCAGTGGCTCGAGCGGGTCGTCACCACGCCCGCCATCAGCGGAAGCATCGCCGCGTTGGCAAGCTGCAACAGCAGCACGCTCACGGCGAAGATCAGCAACGGGCGTTGGCAGACCAGGCTGACAACACTCGTGGCGCTGGCGTCGGGCACCTCGCGCACTACCGCACCATGCGCCTGGGCAATATCGATTTCGCGAGCCCGGATGCGGGCTAGCGCAAGCAGGGTCGGAATCGCCAGGAGGAAGGTCACGAGGAAGACCGCGCGGCTCGAGAGCAGATAGCCGACCGTACCCATCAGGGCGGCCGCCGATCCATTGCCGAGTGAGGCGAAGCGGGCATTGCGCCCGAGCCGCTCGCCGATCGCGAGCGGCCCGACCAGCCCGAGGCTGATCGCGGCGATGGCCGGGCCGAGCACGCAGCTTGCGGCGGCATGCAGCGTCGCCGCCGTCGCCACGACCGGGAAGATCGGCCAAAGCGCGTAGGCGAGCGCAACGGTGCCGATGGTCGCGACCGCAAACCCCGCCACCAGCCGTTCCGAGCGGGCGGCATCGACGATGGCGCCGCCGGGCATCTGCCCGATCAGCCCAACCACGCCGGCAATCGACAGCACGAGCCCAATCTCGACCTGGGTCCATTTCTGCGTCGTGAGGTAGACCGCCAGGAACGGCCCGAACCCGGTCTGCACGTCGGCAAGGAAAAAGATGAACCAGTCGAGGCCGTGCGCACTCTGGATCGATGGCGACGCCACCTTGCCCGCCAACGGCTCCGCTGCGATCGGCGAAACACGCTCGCGGTCCGCCGGCCGTCCTCGACGGTCACCATCGGTCCGGTCAATCGATTGGGAGGAAGGTGCGAACCGCATTTTCGACTGCGCTCAGGGGTCAAACAGCAGCGGTTTCAGGCTGCCCGCTGCGCCAAGCACCACGATCGGCTTGTCCTCCTGGTAAACCGGCGCGGCCTTCACCTGATCCTTGGTCAATTCCAGCGTGATGCTGTCCGCCTTGTTGGCGACGTGGGCGAAGTGCAGCGCGCTCCAGTCGACGACGATCTTGCGGCTGCCGACACCGAGGAAACCGCCGAAATCGATGACGGCCGCACGCACCACGCCGGCGCGGTCGACGATCACGTCGACGATGCGGCCCATGTCCTCGTCCGTTGGGCTGCGGACGTCGCGGCCGAGCACGCCGTGGGCTTCCTTCGCGCCGATGATGGTGACCGAGGCCGGCGGCGCCGGCGGTTTCGCCGCGGCCGGTGGAGACGCGGTATTCTGCTGCTGCGGCGGCTTGCTATCGGCTGGCGAGGAAGTTGCGCTCTGTTGCGCCCATGATGTGACAGCCGCCAGCGTGGCGAACGCGATTGCCAAAAACACAAACGGATATCTTGCACGCATGCGGTGTCCTCCGGTGACGCGCCGGCTTCAGTGCGCCAGCACGATCGATACCTGGATCCGGCCGCGGGTCCGCAGCACCTCCAGCGCTACCTCGTCGCCATGGCGGCTGACGCGAAGGTCGACGCTTGATGGCCCCAGTTGCAGCTCGCGCAGCACCACCTCGTTGAGAAACGGCGGCAGGCGCGGATGGCGCAACCGGATTTCGCCACGTCCCACATCGAATTCGAGCCCGAGCGCCGCCTCCAGAAGCGTGAACGGCGTCGCGCTCGCCCATGCCTGCGGCGCACAGGCAACGGGGTAGAGCGTCGGACCCCGTCCCCGTTCACGCCGAAATCCGCAGAACAATTCCGGAAGCCGCCGCAAATCCATGTAGGTGGCGGCATCGAACAGCGCCTTGAACAGATGTCCGAGCGAATGTTTGAGGCCGTAGCGCGAAAGCCCGAGCGCGATCAGCGCGTTGTCGTGCGGCCAGATCGATCCATTATGATAGGACATCGGATTGTAGCGCGCTTCGCCCTGCGCCACGGTGCGAATGCCCCAACCGGTGAACAGATGCGGCCGCATCAGATCGGCGGCGACCCGGCGGGCGCGATCCTCGCGCACCATGCCGCTGAACAGAACCTGTCCGGCGTTCGAGCTCCGTACCCTGCAAGGTTGCTTGGCGCCGTCGAGCGCAAGGGCATAGGTGCCGAGTTCCTCGCACCAGAAGGCCTGCTCGAATCGCGCGGCGAGGGTTTGCGCCTCGGTTGCCAGTTGCCCGGCCCTTTCGATCAATCCCAGGCGCAAGGCGCAGCGTGCCGCGAGCTGCTTGGCGGCAAACACATAGCCCTGCACCTCGGCGAGCGCGATGTGGCCTTCGGCGAGCCGGCCGTCGGCGTGGAAGATCGCGTCGTAGGAATCCTTCCAGCCTTGATTGGCGAGCCCCTCTTCCGACGCTCGCCGATACTCGACGAATCCGTCCCGGTCGGGATCGCCGGGCCCGTCGATCCAGCCGAGCGCCGCTTCGACCGCAGGCCACAATTCCGCCAGTGTCTCCTCGTCGCCGGTACGCTCGAAGTAGAGGCCGGCCAGCAGCACGAACAGCGGCGTCGCATCGACGCTGCCGTAATATTGCGCAAACGGCACCTCGCGCAGACAGGCCATCTCGCCGCCGCGCATTTCGTGCAGGATTTTTCCGGGTTCGGCGTCGGCGAGCGGGTCCGATGCCTTCGCCTGATAGAACGCAAGCCGTCGCAACACGCCGCACGCGACCCGCGGGTCGATCCACAGCATCTGCAGCGCGGTGATGATCCCGTCGCGGCCGAAAGTCGTCGAATACCAGGGAATGCCGGCATAGGGATAAGGTCCTTGCGGCGTCTCCGTCATCAGCATGTTGAGGTCGGCCATCGACTGGCACAGCACCTCGTTGAAGATATCGTTGGAGGTTTCGACGCTGGTGGCGCCCGCGGTCGAACTGCGCATCTCGCGCCGATGCGCCAGCAATCCGCGAAAGAACGGTGCAGGCCTGAAGCCGGCCGGCTTGTTGCAGGAGACTGCAATGAACAGCGAACTGACCTGGTGCGGCGCCAGCTCGAGATGATAGGTCGCCGCATTCACCGCAAGCCGCGTCGGCCTGGGATCGAAATGCAGCGCGGTGGTGCGCAACTTGCCGTCGAGCCCGGTATATTCGAACGAGGCGTCAGCGGGGCCCAGAAGCCTGCTCGAGCCGATGCCCCGGCGCGGACGCTTTTCGCCGCGCACCTCGAACAGATCTGCGAAATCGTTGTCGAACAGCAGCGTCAGGTCGAAACTCGCCGGGCGGTCGCCATGATTCTGCAACCCGATCCGCTGATAGGCCGTGCCGTTCCACAGGAAGACCGTGCGCACGATGTGCAGCAGGTCCTTCTGCAGCACGAGCCGGCCGTTGCGATAGACGTCGGGATTGGTGAGATCGACCGTCAGCGCGGAATTGTCATCGCGCAGATTGGAGCCGAGCAGCAGCGGCTGCACGTCGTCCAGCACCAGTTCCAGTCTCGCCAGATACCTGGTGTCGGCGTGAAACAGGCCATCCGGCCCTCCGGCGGAAGCGCCGATATCGCCATGGCTGTCGAGCACGATGAAGGTATCATTGTGCTTGAGCGAACGCCGCGGCCGCGCCGCGGGCCCGGTCATCGGGATGTAGAACGGCGATTCCGAGACCGTTTCGACGGTCCGGGCCGCCATGATTTGAATTACGGTTTCGGCTGACATGTAACCTCGATCGGCTCCCCCCGGGCTCGCGACAATGCGCTCTGACGCAACGCTACCGGCAGATCAGGCCGCGTGTTTGGCGAGCCGGCTCATTTCCTGCCTTACAAGTTCGCGGTACGGCCCCTGGCCCCGCATCAAGCGATCCGGCGAACCGTCCTCGATGATCCGGCCGGCCTTGAGCAGCACCACGCGGTCGAAATGGCGCAGCGTCGCAAGTCGGTGGGCGATCGCAATCACCGTGCGCCCGCGCATCAGGCGGGAAAGCGCCTCGCGTATCGCCTCCTCGGATTCGCTGTCGAGGGCTGCGGTCGCCTCGTCCAGGAGCAGGATCGGCGCGTCCTTCAGGAACGCGCGCGCTATCGCAATGCGCTGGCGCTGGCCGCCCGACAGCTTGATGCCGCGGTCGCCGACCATGGTAGCGAGGCCATCGGGCAAGATTTCGACGAAATCGCAGCGCGCCGCGATCGCCGCCCGCAGCACTTCGTCGTCGCTTGCGTTCGGCCGGCCATATCGGATGTTTTCCAGGATCGATCGCTGGAACAGCGAGATGTCCTGCGGCACCACCGAGATGGCCTGGCGCAGGCTCTGCTGCGTGACCCTCGAAATGTCCTGGCCGTCGATCGTGATGCTGCCCTGCTGAACGTCATAGAAGCGCTGCAGCAGCACGAACAGGGTGGATTTGCCGCCGCCCGACTGCCCCACCAGCCCAACCCTCTGCCCCGGCTGGAGACGGAGGCTGAACCTGTCGAACACCTCGGCGCCACCGGGATAGCGGAACGAAATGTTGTTGAAGACGATGGCCGCGCCGCGCTTGACCAAAGGCTCGGCTTGCGGATGGTCGCGCAGTTCGTGCGGCAGCAGCAGCGTCGCAATCGCCTCCGTCAATCGCGCGACATGCTGGGTGACGTCGACCAGCGCCACCGCGAGATCGCGCGTGGCGCTCAGGATGGAGAGTCCCAGCGTGCACACCAGCACGACGTCGCCGGTAGTGGCGCCGCCGCGCTGCCACAGCACGATCGCCCACGCCAACAATGCAATCGTCAGCACGACCGTGACGCCGGCGTGCATGATCCGCAGCTTTTCGAGATAGCGCAGGCTGCGCCCGCGCGCGGTGAGTTCCCGGTTCACGGTCGCGTCAAAGCGGTCGTGCTCGAAACTCAGGCCGCAAAATGCCCGCACCAGCGGCAGGTTGTTGACGACATCGACCATTTCGCCGTCGACGGCGGCCGCCTTGTCGGCAAAATCGTCGTGCAGCGGCTTGCCCGCGGCGGCCAGATGGAACATCGCCGTCACCATGACGCCCGCGATGACGATCAGGCCGGCCGCCATCGGCAGGCTCACGGTTCCAATCAACGCGATTGCCGCGATCGTCGCCATGCACGGCGGCAGCACGTTCCAGACGAACATGTTTTCGACGGTATAGACCGCGTTCGACGTCGCGGTGATGCGGCTGGTCAGCATGCCCGGCAGCCGGTCGGAAAAATAGCTCGGCGCGTGACCGGTCAGGTGGCGAAAGATGTCGCGGCGCAGATCGCCGGTCACTCCCACAAATGTGAAGCTCGCGGTCCAGCTCGCAATCCGCCACAGAAAATTGTCCGCAGCGATCAAGGACATGAGGAAAATGAATGCCAGCCATACGTTGCCCGCGCGTCCCGGCCCGCCCGACAAGCCGTCGACCAGATACTTCACGCCATATTGAGTTCCCACGGAACAAGCCACCGCCGCGATCACGCAAGCGAGGATCACGACATGCGCGGCCAGACGCCGACGGAGGTACCGCAGCACGAACGGAAGCGGACGGTTGGCGTATCCTGAAAGACTGTCCATGTGGATGCAAAACCCGTTGCGGAAGAGCGACTTCTTCTAGCCGAACGCGAGCCGCGCGATTGAAACCGCGGCGCCCCTTCCCGGTTCCCGTTGCGCTGCCATCGTCGCGCAACAATCCCGCAACATTAACGGCAGGAAAGTAATGGGCGGGTGCGATGGCATCAGCAAGACCACGATGTGGAGGAAGTGAGCGGCCTGCTTGGAACTTCGCAGATGCGGAAACGTTCCCTCTGCGGCATGCCGGTGCCGACGCAAAGTGGGGCTGTTGTTCATTCCAGATGGCAAGGAGACGGAGAGATGCGCATCGCGCAGGTTGCCCCGCTGACGGAGGCTGTTCCCCCCCGACTTTATGGCGGCACCGAACGGGTGGTACACTGGCTGACCGAGGAACTGGTAGCGCTGGGTCACGACGTCACGCTGTTCGCGAGCGGCGATTCCCGCACCTCCGCAAAACTTGACGCGACCTGGCCGAAGGCGCTGCGGCTCGACGGCAATGTCCGCGACCCCAACGCGCTGCATATGGTGATGCTGGAGCGCGTCCGGCAGAAGTGCGACGACGAGGAATTCGATTTCCTGCACTTTCATCTCGACTACTATCCGTTCTCGCTGTTCTCCCGGCAGCCGACGCCGTTTCTGACCACGCTGCACGGCAGGCTCGACCTGCCCGAGCACCAGCCCGTGTTCACGACCTTTTCTTCCGTTCCGGTGATTTCGATTTCGGATGCGCAGCGCCGCCCGGTGCCACAGGCGAACTGGCTGCGCACCATCCACCACGGGCTGCCGGAGAAGCTGCTGATGCCGCAACCCTGCACGCCCGGTTACCTCGCGGTGCTCGGCCGGATCGCGCCGGAAAAGGGAGTGGATCGCGCGATACGGATCGCAAGCCGATGCGGCATCCCGCTCAAGATCGCGGCGAAGGTCGACCGCGCCGATCTGGATTACTACGACGAGCTCATTCGGCCGCTGATCGAGAGCAACCCGCTGGTCGAATATGTCGGCGAGATCAGCGATCGCGAGAAATCCGCCTTTCTCAGCGGCGCGATCGCCCTGCTGGTTCCGATCGACTGGCCGGAGCCGTTCGGCCTCGTCATGATCGAGGCGATGGCCTGCGGCGCGCCGGTGATCGCCTATAACCGCGGCTCGGTTCCGGAGATCGTCGAGGAGGGGCTGACCGGCTTCGTCGTCGAGGACGAAACAAGCGCGGTGGCCGCGGTCGATCGCGTTTCCACGCTCGGCAGGCACGCGATCCGGACGCGGTTCGAGGCGCGCTTCACCGGCCGCCGCATGGCGCTCGACTATCTCGGCGCCTATCGCAGCCTGATGGAGGCCGCCGAACCGCGCATCAAGCTCGTGAGCAGCGCCGAATAGGGCGGCCGTCCCGCGGTCCCCCAGAGCCTTTTCCGTTTCGATGGAATCGAAACGGGGCGCTGGATTCTTGTTTTGACGCGTTTTCTTCACGCGAACCGGTGACCGCTTCGCCCGAAAACGCTCTAATGCGCGGGCGAAAGCTCGGCCTTGCCGAAGCGCAGTTCGTACGCCCTGATATAGGCTTCCGGCGAGGGTTTCAGATGACGCCGGGTCAGCGTCACGAGTTCGTCCCGTCGCGAGCCGCGCAGCGCCTTGATCATGTCGAGATGGTCCCGCCGCGCGCGATCGAGCGATTGAGGAAACGCATTGGCGTAGGAGCGGATGCCGTAGACCTTCTGCGCCAGGAGGTCGATCGTCTCGATCAGGCAGGCATTGCCGCAGAGGCCGTAGAGGACCCGGTGAAAACTGAGATTGCGGTGGAACATCGTCAGCAAATCGCCGGCGGCAATCGCCGCGGTGTGTTGCCGCTGCAGTTCCTCCAGCTTCTCGATATCCGCAGCCGCGACCGGAAACAGGATGATGCGGACCGCCATCACTTCGAGTTCCTCGCGCACCGCGTAGATCTCCCTCACCTCCCGCGGCGTGAGCCCGCGCACCATGGCGCCGCGATTGGGGATGCGCTCCACCAGACCGTTCTTTTCCAGTTCGAACAGCGCCAGTCTCACATCGCCGCGATGGGTCTCGAACAGGTCGCAAAGATCCTGCTCGACGAGACGCTCCCGCGGTTGACGCCGACCCAGCACGATGTCCTCCTCGATGCGCTTGGCGATGGTCACGGCGGCCGGCTCGCGCTCGGGCACCACCGGCGCCGGCCGCGATTTGACCACGCGGACGATCGCGCGTTTGCCTGGTTTTCCGGCCATCATGTCCCCGATTTCGGACGCCGCGCCAGCCCGTCGGACGCCGCCAGAAGTCGAACGAGCCAACGTTTTCAATTATGATAATAATACCGTAAACCGTATTGTAAACAATTTTGGATGGGACTACCATCGGAAAAACCGAGCCGACAGGGGAAACGTCATGAAGAGAGACCGCAAGAATTCTGCCAGCGCGACCGAGCGGACCAAGGCATCGCCGAAACGGCAAAGCCGCCGCGACTTTCTCCTGAAGACCGGCGGCGTGCTCGCCGCCGGCGCATTCGGCGCGGTGCCGCTGCGCGGTTGGGCCGCGGACGCGATCAATATCGGCGCGCTTTATCCGACCACCGGCAGCATGGCGCAGATCGGGGTCGGCTGCGTCGCCGCCGCCAAGCTCGCGGTCGAGATGGTCAACGACGCCGGCGGCATCAAGTCGCTCGGCGGCGCCAAGCTCAACCTGATCATTTCCGACAACCAGAGCGATACGACGGTGACGCGGACGGAAACCGACCGGCTGATCAGCGGCAACAAGCTCTCGGCGATCCACGGCTGCTTTGCCAGCGCGCTGACCCTGATCGCGAGCGAAGTCGCCGAACGCGCCAAGGTGCCGCTGATCACGGGTTCGAGCACCGACCAGCTCAACAAGGGCCGGACCTACACCTTCACCCCGTTCGCCCGGGCCTCGCAGTTCGCCCAGGCGCAGTTGCAGATGTCGAAACTCGTCAGCGACAAGCCGAAGGTCGCGGTGGTGTTCGAGAACACCGCCTTCGGCACCGCAACCTCGAACGGGTTGAAGGAACTTGCGCCCGGCGAAGGCGTCGAGATCGTGATGTTCGAGCCCTATTCGGCCGGCTTCACCGATGCGAGCCCGCTGATCAACAAGGTCAAGGCGTCCGGGGCGAACGCGCTGTTTGCGGTCTCCTATCTGAACGACCTGATCCTGATCGTGCGCACCGTCAAGCAGGTCGGCCTCAACGTGGCGATCAATGGCGGCTCCGGCGGCTTCGTCATTCCCGATTTCTACAAGAATGTCGGCAAGCTCGCCGAAGGCCTGCAGGGCGTGGCGCACTGGAACCACGACATGAGTGCCGACTGCGAGAAGGTGAACGCCGAGTACAAGAAACGCACCGGCGAGTTCCTGTTCGAATATGCCGGCGGCCTGGTCGCGCAGACCTTCATGCTGGCGGACGCGCTGGAGCGGGCGGCCTCTCCCGATCCGCAGAAGGTGCGCGCGGCACTCTCGACGCTGGACGTCTCCTCCGGCTATGCGGCGATGGCGCCGGGCGGCAAGGTGAAGTTCGGCCCCGACGGCAAGAACATCTACGGCCGCCCGCTCGGCGTGCAGTGGCAGAACGGCGACCTCGCCAGCGTGTTCCCGAAGGAAGACGCCCGCAAGCCGCTGATGAAAACCTGACAGACCCGGTCGGCATAGATGTGGGAGACAGTGGCCCAGGCCGTCATCAACGGCCTGCTCATCGGCGGCATTTACGCGCTCGTCAGCATCGGCGTCACGCTGATCTTCGGCGTGGTCAAGATCGTCAACTTCGCCCAGGGCGAATTCGTGATGATCGGGATGTATATCTCCTTCTTTCTGTTCAACCAGCTCGGCGTCGATCCCCTGCTGTCGCTGCTCGTCACCATGCCGGTGCTGTTCGCGGCCGGCGTCCTGATCCAGCATTTCCTGATCCGCCGGGTGCTGGGGCCGAACGACATGCCGCAGATCTTCCTGACCTTCGCATTGTCGCTGTTGCTGCTCAATCTCGCGCTGATGCTGTTCACGGCGAATTACCGCACGGTCCACACCTGGTATTCCGATGAGGCGCTGCATCTCGGCGGACTCTATTTTCCGGTCGCCAAGCTGATCGCCTTTGCGGTCGCCATGCTGCTCAGCGGCCTGCTCTGGGTGTTCCTGCGCACCACCGATCTCGGCAAGGCGATGCGCGCGGCGGCCCAGAACCGCGACGTTGCGATGCTGATGGGCATCAATCCGAACCGGGTGTTTTGCGTCGCGCTCGGGATCGCGCTGGCGCTGGCGGGCGCCGCCGGCTCGCTGTTGATGCCGTTCTATTCGGCCTATCCGTTCGTGGGGCAAGTCTTCGTCCTGATGGCCTTTGTCGCCGTCGTCATGGGCACACTCGGCAATGTGATCGGGGCGCTGGTCGCGAGCCTGTTGATGGGTGTCGCAGAATCCCTGGGCATCCAGTATGTCGGCGCCGACTCCGGCCTGATCGTGGTGTTCGGCCTGCTGCTGCTCACGCTCGCCTTCAAGCCGACCGGCCTCGGAGGCAAGGCGCGATGATGACCCATGGCCCCTCGACGCGCAGCCTCGTCGTGCTTGCGATCGGCATCGGTATCGTCATCGCGCTGCCGCTGGTGGTGACGAACTCGTTCGCGGTCGACATCTTCATCCGCATCCTGTTGTTCTCCTTCATCGGCGTCGCCTGGAACCTGATGGGCGGCTACGCCAAGCAGCTCTCGCTGGGACACGCCGCCTATTTCGGACTGGGCGCCTATGCCTCGACGATCCTGCAGATCGATTTCGGCATCTCGCCGTGGATCGGGATGATCGCCGGCGGCGGCGTCGCGATGCTGGCGAGCCTGCCGATCGGCTGGCTGTGTTTCCGGCTGCGCGGGCCCTATTTCACCATCGCGACCATCGCGACCGCGCAAGCACTGATGCTGATCTTCCTGAAATTCCGCGATTTCGCCTGGGGCGCCGAGGGCACCACGATCCCGAACCTCGGCAGCGCGCCGCTGATGATGCAGTTCGAGAGCAAGGCGGCCTATTACTACGTCGTGCTCGGCCTGCTCGCGACAGGTCTTGTCATCACCTGGCTGATCGAGCGCTCCTGGATGGGTTACTACCTCGTGGCCATCGGCGAAGACGAAGACGCGGCCGAGGCGATCGGCGTCAACGCGCCACGGATGAAGCGCGACATCTACATGATCAGCTCGTTCCTCACCGCATTGGCCGGCACTTTTTACATCCAGTACATCTACTTCATCGATCCCCCCACCGCGTTTTCCTTCAGCATCTCGATCGAGGCCGCGCTGGTGTCGATCGTCGGCGGCATCGGCACGTTGTGGGGCCCGGTGATCGGCACCGTACTGCTGGAGACGACGTCGACCTTGCTGCAAAGCTGGCTCGGCAGCACGATCGGCGGCGTGCAGCTCACCGTCTACGCCCTGATCCTGATGGCGGTGATCCTGTGGCGGCCGACCGGGCTGATGGGCTTGTTCCGCGAAGCGTATCAGCGCTACGTCATCCGCAAGCCGGCGCGGGCGTAAGGACGCGACATGGCAGACGCGCTCGTCATACGTGGCCTCTCCAAGCGCTTCGGCGGCCTGCGCGCCGTGCAGGATGTCAGCTTCACGGTGAGAGAGAACGAAACCGTGGCCCTGATCGGGCCGAACGGCGCCGGCAAGACCACGAGCTTTCATCTGATCACCGGATTTCATCGTCCCGACACCGGCTCGGTTTCCGCCTTCGGCCGCGAGATCACGGGGCTGAAGCCGCACGACATCTGCGCGCTTGGCCTCGCGCGCACCTTCCAGGTGGCGAAGCCGTTCGGCGCCATGACCGTGCTTGCCAACGTCATGACCGGCGCGTTCCTGCGCGACCGGCACACCGCCGCCGCGCGCGAAAAGGCCCGCGAGGCGATCGAGTTCGTCGGCCTCTCGGCCAGGGAACAGACCGCGGCCAGGGATCTCACCACCATCGACCAGCGCCGGCTGGAGATGGCGCGGGCGCTCGCGACGCAGCCGCGGCTGCTGCTGCTCGACGAAGTCATGGCAGGCCTCAACCCCGCCGAGATCGACCAGGCCGTGGCGCTGGTCGGCAAGCTGTCGGCGCGCGGGCTGACCATCGTCATCGTCGAGCACGTGATGCGCGCCATCATGGCGGTGGCGCGTCACATCGTGGTGCTCGATCACGGCCAGAAGATCGCCGAGGGCGCACCGAAGGAGATCGTGGAGAATCCGGAAGTGATCCGCGCCTATCTCGGCTCCGGCTACGTTCACCCACCGACCGCGGGAGAGGCCTGACGTGCTCAAACTGCAAGGCGTGAGCGCGAGCTACGGCTCGGTGCCGGCGATCTCCGATGTCACCATCGAGATCGGCGAAGGCGAGGCGGTCGGCCTGTTGGGCGCGAACGGCGCCGGCAAGAGCACCACCTTGCGCGCGATTTCGGGGCTGGTGAAGCTCAAGTCCGGCACCATCACCTTTGCCGGCACCGATCTTGCCTCGCTTTCGCCGCCGAAGATTCCCGAATTGGGCATCGCCCATGTGCCGGAGGGGCGTCAGGTATTTCCCGAGATGACCGTGCACGAAAACCTCGAGATCGGCGCCTATGTGCCGAAGGCGAAGGCCGAACGCGCCGCCACGCTCGAACTGGTCTACGGCATCTTTCCGAGATTGGCCGAACGCCGCAAACAGCTTGCCGGCACCATGAGCGGCGGCGAGCAGCAAATGCTCGCGGTCGGCCGCGGCCTGATGCTGAAGCCGCGGCTTCTGATGCTCGACGAGCCGTCGCTCGGTCTTGCGCCCGTCATGACCGACGTGACGTTCGAAAAGATCGGCGAGATCCACAAGATGGGGACCGCGATCCTCCTGGTCGAGCAGAACGTCAGCCGCGCCTTGTCGCTGGTCGCACGCGCCTATGTACTGGAAAGCGGCAAGGTGATCATGCATGGCTCGAGCGAAGCGCTCGCCAACAACAAGCAGGTACAGGCGGCGTATCTGGGGATTTGAGGCGCGCTCATCGTTCGCTTCGCAGCCCGGATGAGCGCAGCGAAATCCGGGCCGAACGAGACACCGGCCCCGGATTTCCTGTCATCGGGCGCGCTTCGCGCGACCCGTTGGCTCCAATGACGGTTGAGACATGCATCCGCATTCTCGCAGCGCGTTGCGCCCGAGGTTTGCCTGTTCCTTCGCCCCTCAAGGGCGTGGGGAATGCCGGGCGCCCAATGCACCCGCAGCCTCGCGTGCGAAATGAAACAAAGCACACGAGCGTAGTCACCACAGGATACACCGGAACGACCCGGCATTCCCGCACGCGGATGGTTTTAGCGGTTTCCTTCGTGCTCTCCCTGGAGATCGGGCTGGTTTGTCTCCATCGCCTCCCAGGAATAATCCCGAGAAGCTTGACGCCGGCGTCGAGGCGCCAGGACCACACGACTTCGCCGTCCGCATGAAAGCGCCTCGTCTCAAGCGCTTCCTGCGTCCACCGCATCCCGCCCCGCGTTGATGACGTTGGCCAACGCCCCTTGGTGGGGCGGGACGGCGAGGGATATAGGGTGATTTGCATGTTCTGAAAAGCAGAAACTCTTCCAAAACCCTGCGGCAAATTGACCCGACGGGCAAATCAGTCGCTACATCCGTGTTGCGGTCCAGCGGCCGACGCAGCCGTCGGCGCGTCTGTACGAGCCGCTTCCGGAGTTACCCGACAGCCTCCCGGTTGCCGTCAGGGCTACGCCGTCCTGGCCGACGCTAGCCGAATGATAGACCCCGCTCGGACTGACCTGTCCGCTGCCGCCTTGGCCGCGGACGACGCCGCCGGAAATAGTGAGCGTGCCCGAGCCGGTGCCCTGGCAATTGGTGCCGACGCCGACGTAGGCCCAGGTGCCGTCGAAATTGCCCGCCCCTCCGCCCCGGGACGCCCGTCGCGGCTCCTCGGCCTTGTGGCTACGCGGCTTGGGCGCCTCGCGCTCCGCCGAGGGCAGCGAGCGCGTACCCGACAGGGATTGCTCATCGTTGCCGATACTGCCGCCGGCGCTGCCGGATTGCGCCGAGCACCGGACCGGGGCTGATCATAAGGGCGGCAAACAGCGAGGCACTCAAAATTCCAGATCGAATGACCTTTTGCATCTTCATCGACTATCTCTGTAACTGGACCCATCGGTGTCGGCGGCTGCACCATTTGCCGCTTCCATGGCGCCCGTCAAGCCACGCTGCCCGCGCACCCAATGGTTTCTTCGCGAAGCCTGCCAACGGGCAAGCGTTCGCGTGAGCTGTGACTTGTAACAGCGCTCAGCTCACCGCCGTCCGCGTCGGCTCGACGATCTCGAACATGCGCGGGAATTCGTCCATCAGGCCCATCAGCTCGGCAAGCCGCATCGCGTTGCCGGTGAACTTGATCTTGCCCGCCGCGACGGCTTCCGGAAACGTCGTCTGCCTGGCGATCACCTCGTCGAGCGCGCTCGCGCGCCAACGTGAAGCTCGCATCCACCGCGGCCGCCTGCGCGCCTTCGATATAGGTCAGCGCGCAATTCTCCAGCGTCAGCACAAAGCTCTCGCCGGTATCGGTGAAACTCCAGTTCAGCACGATGTGCTTGCCTTCGGCCTTCGGGCCGTTGAGCCGCACGCCGAGCACGTCCCACAATTGCCCGGTGCGCAGCGCGGCCAGCGTCTCGCGCGGCATCGGCGGGCGCGGCGGCGCCTTCGGCATGCCCTGCCGCAATTCCTGCGCGCCGAACAGATAGGCGTTGCGCCAGGTCGCGCTTTCGGCGGCATAGCCGAGCTGCTCGAAGGTGTCGGCGAGCAGCGCGCGCGCCGCCGCATTGTCGGGATCGGCGAACACCAGATGGCTGACGGCTTGCGCGACGAAGCGGAATTCGCCCTTGGCGAAATCCGCGCGCGCGCGCGACGAGGATCGCGTCCGCGCCGCCCATGTATTCGACATACTTTTTGCCGGACTCCACCGGCGGCAGCGGATCGAGATGGACCGGGTTGGCGTCGTACCAGCCGAGATATTTCTGGTAGATCGCCTTCACATTGTGCCGGATATGGCCGTAATAGCCGCGGGCATGCCAGGCGCCCTCCAGGCTCGCCGGCAGCTTGATGGTCTCGGCGATCTCGGTTGCGGTCAGGCCGTGATTCATCAGGCGGATGGTCTGGTCATGCGCGAATTTGTAGAGATCGCGCTGCTGGCGGATCATGGTGTCGATGCGCTCCTTGCCCCACACCGGCCAGTGGTGCTGGCCGCACATCGCCTCGGCCTTGCCGCCCCACATCTGCAGCGCCTCGCCGAGATACCTCGACCAGGCCAGCGCGTCGCGCACGTCGGCGCCGCGGAACGGCAGCAGATTGTGGAAATTATGCGTGCAGTTTTCCGCGAGATTCAGAAGCCTGTAGCGCGGCACGTAGAAGTGCATCTCCGCCGGCGCTTCGGAATTCGGCGCCATCTGGAATTCGAATTCGAGCCCGTCGATGACGCGCTTGTCGCCGGTTTCCATGATCAGGTCGGTCGGGCGCAACAGCGCCACCGAGCCCGCCGCCATCGACTTGCCGAGCCCGCAATCGACCTGGCCGCGCGGACCCTTGGCGAGGAACGGCCCGAACTGGTATTGCGCGCGCCGCAGCATCGCGGGCCCCGCGATGATGTTTTCGGAGACCGCGTGCTCCATGAAGAGATTGGGGGCGATGATCGGCACCTTGCCGCTCGAAAGCGTCGCGTCATCGAGCACGCCGCGCGCGCCGCCCCAATGGTCGGTATGGGTGTGGGTGAAGATGACCGCGGTCACCGGGCGCTTTCCCCGATGCTTGAAATAGAGCTCCATCCCGGCGCGCGCGCCTTCGATCGAGGTCAGGGTGTCCACCACGATCACGCCGCTTTCGCCCTCGACCAGCGTCATGTTGGCGATATCGAGGCCGCGTATCTGGTAGACGCCGGGCATCACCTCGAACAGGCCGTGATTCATGTTCAGCCGCGATTGCCGCCACAGGCTCGGATTGACGGTTGCGGGCGCCTTCTCGTCGGAAAGGAAGCCGTAGGGCTCGAGGCTCCAGACCACGCGCCCGTTCGCCGCGGTGATCTTTGCGTTGTCGATCGTGCCGAGGAAGCCGCGCGAGGCCTCGTCGAAATCGGCGGTGTCGGAGAACGGCAGCGCGTCCAGCATCGCCGCCTGCCGCGCAACGACGGAGGGCGAAGCGTCCTTGGGAGTTTCCTTCGGGGCTTCGGCGGTGGCTGTCTGGGTCATGCTGTCGTCCTTCCTCACTAAATCTCTCGTTCGTCATGGCCGGGCTTGACCCGGCCATCCACGTCTTTCTTGCTGCTACACTGCCAAGACGTGGATGCCCGGCACAAGGCCGGGCATGACGAACTCAGCTCTGAGATCACGCCGGATGCGCCGCGAGATAGGGCGAATCCTTGATCGACCATGGCGGCATCGCCTCCATGCGGAAGATCTGCCGCAGATGCACTTCATCAGGGCCGTCGCCGATCCGCAACAGCCGCCCCCACGCCAGCGCCTGATGGATCGGCGTATCGTCGGATCCGCCCATCGCGCCGAACACCTGCATGGCGCGGTCGGCGATCCGTTGCAGCATCGCCGGAACCGCGACCTTGATCAGCGAGACGTCGCGCCAATTCTTAATGGAAGAACTTGCGCCGTGATGGCCGGACTGGTCGAGCCGCCACGCGCAGCGATAGCAGAGTAGCCGCGCCTGCTCGAGCTCGACGCGGGATTCCGCGATCCAGCGCTGCACGTGTCATACTTGAATCACCGTGCGCCCGAACGCCGAGCGTTCCGCCGCCCGCACCATCATCAATTCGATCAGCAGTTCGCAAAGCCCGATCGAGCGCATGCAGTGATGGATGCGCGCAGGCCCGAGCCGGACCTGCGCCACTTTAAAACCCTCGCCTTCCTCGCCGAGCAGGTTTTCGCGGGGGATGCGGACATTGTCGAATGTGAGTTCGCCGATCGGCGCGGTGTGATCGACGCAGCCCATCCAGCGCAACGGACGAACCAGGCGGACGCCGGGCGCCTGCCATCGGCACGATGACGCAGGAATGACGCCGCGTGCGCTCCGCATCCGCATCGGTCACGCCGAGCACGATCAGGAAAGAGCAGCGCGGATGCGCGGCGCCCGTGATGAACCATTTGCGCCCGTTGATGACGTAGTCGTCGCCATCGCGGCGGATCGTGGTGGCGATATTGGTCGCGTCGGAAGAGGCGACATCGGGCTCGGTCATGCCGAAGGCCGAGCGGGTCCTTGCTTCCAGCAGCGGGCGCAGCCAGCGCGGCTTCTGCTCGGCATTGGCGCAGTTCTGCAGCGCGATCATGTTGGGGACGTCGGGCGCCTGGCAATTGAAGGCTTCCGGCGCCCAGAACAGCCGCCCCATGATTTCGGCAAGCGGCGCATATTCGAGGTTCGAGAGCCGCGTCCCCGGCTCGTCATCGGCGAGTTCGGGCAGGCCGAGATTCCATAATCCCGCGGCGCGCGCCTTCTGCTGCAGCTCGGCCATGAACGGCGGCGCTTCGCTGTTCTGCGCGGTGTGTTCGAGCCAGGCGCGGTGGCGGGGCAGCACCTCCTGGTCGAAGAACGACTGCAGCCGCTTGCGCCACTGTTCTGAGCGGGCCGAAAGCTCGAAATCCATGATGGCCTCCCCTTTGGGCGGCATCTAATCGTATATCGACATGAATTGCAAATTTGTTTCGATATATTGACAAAATGGCAAGATGCGTTCAATATTTCGCATGGCCTTCACCTATCCCCAGCGCTTTCCCGGCCCGCAGTCCGATCAGAATGACCCGTCGTTTGCGACCACGCTCGCGCATGGGCTCGACCTGCTGGCCGCCTTCCGCAACGCCGACGGCTCCTTGTCGAACGCCGATCTCGCCGCCCATACCGGTCTGTCGCGGCCGACGGTGTCGCGGCTGACCTACACGCTGGCGCAACTCGGCTATCTCAAGCGCGACGCGCAGGGGACGTTTCGAACTCGGCCTCGGCGTGCTCGCGGCCGCCTATCCCGTGCTGTCGGCGCTGAAAGTGCGGCAGCTGGCGCGGCCGCTGATGCGCGATTTCGCGGCCTATGCCGGCGGCACCGTTTCCATCGCGATGCCGTTCGGGCTCGACTTCATCTATGTCGAGACGCTGCGCACCACCGACGCCGTGCCGCACGTTCCCGACGTCGGCTTTACCGGGACGCTCGCGACCACCGCGGTCGGCCGCGCGCTGATGTCGCTCGCGACGCCGGATGAAGTGCAGCACTATCTGCAGGCCGTGAAGGCGGAGCGTCCGGAGGAACTCGACTATGTCGAGCGGCGGATGCTGCCCGACATCGAGCTGTGCAGGGAGCGCGGCTTTGCGGTGTCGCTCGGCGAATGGCGGCGGGAGATTTTTGGCGTCGCGGCGCCGCTCTATCGCACCGCCGCCGGCGACCGCCTTTCCGTCAATTGCGGCATTCCCTCGTTCCGCTTCTCCGCCGAGCAGATCGAGCGCGAATGCGGGCCGCGGATTTTGGGGCTGGCGCGCAGCATAAGGTCGCTGGTCGATAACGTCTTGAAGTGAGCCGTCATTGCGAGCGCAGCGAAGCAATCCATCGCGCCACGAGCAGAAGAATGGATTGCTTCGTCGCGTTCGCTCCTCGCAATGACGGGAACAACAAACTGATACAGGCAATGTCGCACGAACGATGTTGCAAGATGGGAGGAAACAATGAACGGACTCAAAACCCTCGGCTTCGCCGCAAGCATCGCGGCGCATGCTGCTTGGCGCTGAACTGCCGCGCGCAGGCCGAGAGCGACTATCCAAACCGCCCGATCCGCCTCGTCGTGCCCTACCCCGCCGGCGGCATCGTCGACATCGTCGCCCGCACCGTGGTCGAGCAGGTCGGCCGCGACTGGAAGGTGCCGGTCGTCACCGAAGACCGGCCCGGCGCCAACAGCAATATCGGCACGGCTTCGGTCGCGCGCAGCGCGCCGGATGGCTACACCTGGCTGGTCACGGGACCGGCTATGCTGGTCAATCCCGCGCTCTACAAGGAAGCCGGCTGGGACACGATGAAGGATTTCAAGTGCGTTGGGGTCGCGGTCTGGAACCAGAGCGTGGCGCTGGTCAATCCGACGATGCCGGCCAAGACGCTCGCCGAATTCGTCGAGCTGGCGCGCAGCAAGCCCGGAGAATTCAATTTCGGCAATCCCGGCACCGGCTCGTCGATCGACCTCACCGCGCAAAAGCTGTTCCAGGCGGCGAACATCAAGTTGACCAATGTCGGCTACAAGGGCCAGCCCCAGGCGCTGGTCGATCTCATGACCAACCTGATGCATTTCGAGATCGTCTCGCTATCGCTGGCGCTGCCGCACATCAAGGACGGCAAGGTGAAGCCGCTCGCGGTGTTCACCGAGAAGCGCATTCCCGATCTTCCCGACGTGC
Source organism: uncultured Alphaproteobacteria bacterium (assembly GCA_963721135.1). Taxonomy (GTDB): domain Bacteria; phylum Pseudomonadota; class Alphaproteobacteria; order Rhizobiales; family Xanthobacteraceae; genus Bradyrhizobium. The sequence continues at coordinate 106,546 of CAVRIB010000006.1, read as the reverse complement.
CGACGATCGCGGAAGCCGGATACCCGCAAGCCGCCTACGTCCCCTGGTACGGCATCTACGTGCCGGCGGCGACGCCCGACGCGCTGGTCGAAAAGATCCATGACGGCATCGACAAGGCGCTGCAGAACCCCGACGTGCAGCGTCATCTCGCGGTCGCCGACATCCCGGGCCAGCCGATGCCGCTGAAGGACCTCGCCGGCTCTGATGCAGGCGGACTACGAGAAGCTGACCAAGGTGGTGAAGGATTCCGGGATGAAGCCGCAGTGAAGGTTTCGTCATGGCCGAGTTGCGTGCGAACTCGCCATTGCGAGGAGCCAACGGGTCGCGCGAATGCGCATCCGATGACAGGCTCCGCGACGAAGCAATCCAGCTTACGCCCTGCCGCACTGGATTGCTTCGCTTCGCTCGCAATGACGACTACTTCTTCACCTTGCTCGCGTCCATCTTGATCGAGGTGTCCAGCATCTTCGTGGTGAAGGCGTCCTCGACGTTGAACGGCTTTTCCATGCCGAGATAGGTCTTGACCAGCTCGTAGTCCTTCTTCATCCGCTCGCCGTCGATCCAGCCCAGCGCCTTGGTCGTGGTGAACTCGTCGGTCATCAGGAACTTGATGCGTTCCCACTGGCGCTGCTGGTTTTCCTTGTCGAGACCGGAGACCTGGTCGAGCAGCGCCTTCAGGCAGGGCGTGACGTCGGCGACGCAGGCGGCGAACGCCTTCTGGCTGATCTTGACGAAATCCTCGACCAGCTTCGGGTTCTTCTGCAGGTAGGCGCCGTTGACGATCAGCGAATTGCCGTAGGGATTGAGCCCGATCTCCTTCCAGTTCAGCGAGCCGAGATCGTTGCCGAACACGATCTCCTTCAGATCCTGCTCGTTGTAGAAATCGGAGATGATATCGACGGTGTGGCTCTTCAGCGCCGCGATCTTGGCGGTCGGCCCGACGTTGACGAATTTCACCGAGTCGGGCGCGATGCCGGCCGCCTTGGCGAAGGCCGGCCACATCACGCGCGAGGCGTCGCCCGGCGGGTTGCCGATCTTGTGGCCGGGAAAATCCTTCGGCCCGTTCACGCCGTAGCTCTTCAGCCAGTAGAACGTCTGCCCGGTATTGGCGTAGATGCTCATGACGGCGACGTCGTCGGCGCCCTTGCTGCGCGCCACCAGCATGGTCGCAAGATCGGCGATGCCGAACGGCGAGCCGCCGGAACCGACCTTCAGCGCCGAAATGCCGGAGCCCTTGCCGACCTCGATGGTGAGATCGATGCCGGCCTTCTCGTACCAGCCCTGCGCCTTGGCGTAATAGAACGGCGAATGGTCCGCGGTCGGCGTCCAGTTCAGGATCAGGTTGACGGACTCGCCGGCATTGGCGGAAGCGGCGGGCACGAGCAACGCGAGCGCCAGACCTGCGATCTTCAAACCCTTCATGGCAACTCTCCTCGTTTGCGGTTGGATCGCTTTCGCGGCTGCCCGCGGCCCTTGTCGCGGCACCTCCGCGGGTTTACCAATGCAACAAGGGAAGAGCGAAATTGTCAACTGTCTGGTTGGAAATGCCCAAACAACGATCAAATGGCGCCAGGCCGCAGCGGCGCGACCCCGTCGCCACCCGCAGGAAGCTGTTGACGGCGGCGCGGCGCGAATTTGCCAGATGCGGCCTTGCCGGCGCGCGGGTCGACGAGATCGCGGGTCGCGCCGGCGTCAACAAGCAGCTGGTCTATCATTATTTCGGCGACAAGGACGCGCTGTATCTGGCGGTACTGGAATGGGTCTATGAGGAGATCCGCACCCAGGAGAGCAAGCTCAACCTCGAGGGCTTGCCGCCGGAAAAGGCCATCAGGAAGCTGATCGAGAGCTCGTTCGACCACCTCGCGCGGCACCCGGATTTCATCGTGCTGCTGAACGACGAAAACCGCAACGGCGCCCGCCACGTGCGCGCCTCGCTCAAGATCGAGGACATGCATTCGCCGCTGGTCAGCCTGGTCTCGAAGATCCTGAAGGAGGGCGTGCGGGAGGGAACCTTCCGCAAGGGCGTCAACCCGGTGCATCTCTATATCTCGATCGCGGGCCTGAGCTATTTCTTCTTCTCCAATACGCCGACGCTGTCGGCGATCTTCGGCAAGGATCTCTGCGAGCCCCGCCGCGAAACGCGCCCGCCGCAAGCATGTCGTCGATCTGGTGATGCAGGCGTTGCGGCCGTGAGACAGTCCAGTCTCGTCATTCCGGGGCGAGCGAAGCGACGAACCGAATCCATCCACCACCCGCGCTGTGCTATGCGATCTGCTTCGCTTCGCTCGCAATGCACCGGCATGACGCAGAATGCGCTTAATCAACCAATTGGTTGAAACGGCAGCGCAGATAACGTTAGATTTGAGCCTCGCTCGCAGCGAGGCCGCGACCTGGAGACCACATTGTTCACTGACGGCATGCGCTCGGCCCGGACTTTCGCGATCATCCTGATCGTGCATCTTGCCGTGCTCGTGCTCTGGCAGGTGCTGGTCGACGCCTTTCACGTGCCGAAATTCATCCTGCCCTCGCCGCTGGCGACGCTGGCGACGCTTGGGTCGGCGAAATATGCCTGGGCGCTCGAACCTTGCGGTGACCGCGGCGGAAATCCTCGGCGGTTTTGCGCTCGGCGCCTTCGTCGGCGTGGCGCTGGCGGTCCTGTTCTGCTGGTCGCCGCTGGTGAGCCTGATGCTGCTGCCGCTGTTCGTCACGCTGAACATGATCCCGAAGGTGGCGATGGGCCCGCTGGTCATCGTCTGGTTCTCCTACGGCATCTTTGCCAACATCCTGATCGCGTTCAGCATCTGCTTCTTCCCGATCCTGCTCACCACCGCGCGCGGCCTGAGCGAGGTCGAACCTGATCTGCTCGACCTCGTCAAATCGCTGCGCGGCTCGCGCTGGACGCTGTTCCGCAAGATCCAGCTGCCGGGCGCGCTGCCTTACGTATTTTCCGGCATGAAGGTCGGCGCGATTCTCGCGGTTGCCGGCGCCATCGTCGGCGAGTTCATCGCCAGCGAGCGCGGGCTCGGCTATCTCATGATCCAGGTGCAGTCCTCGCTCGATACCCCTGCCATGGTGATGGCGGTGGTGCTGCTGACGCTGCTCGGCGTCGCGCTCTACGGCCTGGTGCTTGGCCTCGAACGGCTGTTCGTGGTCGGGGACGTGCGGCTGCAATAAGGGTTGGAAACATGCTGCTGACATCGCGATAGCCTTGCCGGAGACGATCCGCGATATCGCCGATCTCGACGATCTCCTGTGCCGGCCGAGCCAGCCGCTTATCGACGACCTCGCCAGGATCGACGGCGACATCATGATCCTCGGCGTCGCCGGCAAGATGGGGCCGACGCTGGCGGGCCTCGCCAAGGCCGCCCTGCCCGGTCGCCGCGTGATCGGCGTCGCCCGCTTCAGCGATCCCAGGCAAAGGCGTGGCTGCAAGCCCGCGGCATCGAAACCATCAGCTGCGACCTGCTCGACGAGGCCGCGATCGCGCGGCTGCCGAAAGTGCAGAACATCGTCTTCATGGCCGGACGAAAATTCGGCGCGGAGGGCGACCTGTCGCTGACCTGGGCGATGAACGCGCATGTGCCGGCGCTGGTCGCGCAGGCGTTCCGCCATTCCCGCATCGTGGCGTTCTCGACCGGCTGCGTCTATCCGTTCGTGCCGGTCAACGGCAAAGGCGCGGACGAAAATGTCGCGCCCAATCCGCCCGGCGAATACGCGCAATCCTGCGTCGGGCGCGAGCGCATGTTCGAATATTTCTCGCGAAAATTCTCGACGCCGGGCCGGCTGTTCCGGCTCAACTACGCGATCGACATGCGCTACGGCGTGCTGCATGACATCGCGACCAGGATTCTGGCGCGCCAGCCGATCGACGTCAGCCTCGGCCATGTCAACTTCATCTGGCAGGGCGATGCATCGTCGCAGGCGCTGCGCTGCCTCGCGCATTGCGACACGCCGACGTCGCCGATCAATGTCAGCGGCCACGAAATCCTCGCCGTGCGCGATCTGGCGAAAAGGCTCGGCGCGCGGCTCGGCTGCGAGCCGATCATCACCGGCAAGGAGGAGCCGACCGCCTGGCTCACCGACACCTCGCAGGCGCAGAAGATGTTCGGGCTGCCGATCGTCGACACCGAGCGACTGATCGCCTGGACCGCGGACTGGGTCGCACGCGCGATGCCGAGCCTGGGAAAGCCCACCAAATACGAGGTGCGCGATGGCCGCTACTGACGAGGTCGCCATTGTCAGGCTCGGGCCGGACGACGCGCGCGCGGGCCTGGCGCTGTCGACGGAAGCGCACTGGAACCAGAACGAGGCCGACTGGCGCTTTTTCCTGACCCAGGGAGACGTGTTCGGCGTGCGCGACAATGACGGCCTCTGATCGCCAGCGCGGCGCTGTTGCCCTACTCGGCCGGCAATGCGTGGATCAGCATGGTGCTGGTGACGGAAAGCTGGCGACGCCGCGGGCTCGCGACCAGGCTGGTCGATGCCTGTCTTGCGGCCGCGGCAAAGCAGGGCCTCGTCACCTGGCTCGATGCGACGCCGGCGGGCGCCACCGTCTATGGTCCGCTCGGATTTGCGCCGACGCTGCAGCTCAGGCGGCTGCGGCTCGAGCACGCGATGTCGACCAAGGCCGAGGCGCCGCCGGCGCTGTCGGCTTGCGCGATCGACACCCTCGATTGCGCAGGACCGTCGCGCCATGGGCTTCGATCGCAGCGCCCTGCTCGGCGAGCTCGGCGGACGTTCGGGCTCGCGGCTGCTCGTCGAGTGGCGACGCGTTTGCACTGGTCCGCGACGGCCGCAAGGCGCGGCATATCGGCCCGCTGTTTGCGGAGAGCCCCGAGCAGGCGCATGCGCTGGTCAACGAGATCGTCTGGTCCGAAAGCGGGCCGCTGCTGATCGATGCCGTCCATGAGCAGGAAGAATTTCTGAAGCGCCTGACCGGATCGGGCTGGAAGATCGAGCGGCCGTTCCAGCGCATGCGCTTCGGCGCCGCCACCGCGCTGCCGGCAAAACTGCCGTTCGCCGTCGCCGGCCCGGAATATGGATAGGGAGTTGCGCCATGCATCATAGCAACATCAAATCCGAGGTGCGGCGCCTGATCGCCGAGGGCACGGTGCTGCCCGCGCATCCGCTGGCGCTCAACGCGAACCGCAAGCTCGATACCGTCCATCAGCGCGCGCTGACGCGCTATTACATCGACGCCGGCGCCGGCGGGCTCGCGGTCGGCGTCCACACCACGCAGTTCGCGATCCGCGATGTCGGCCTGTACCGGCCGGTGCTGGAGCTTGCCGCGGAGACGGCCGCAGCCTGGACCAAGCGGCCGCTGGCGATGGTCGCGGGCCTTGCCGGACCGACCAGGCAGGCGGTCGCGGAAGCGGAAATCGCGCGCGGCATCGGCTATCATGCCGGCCTGCTCAGCCTTGCCGCGATGAAATCCGCGAGCGAAGACGAGATCATCGCCCATTGCGAGGCCGTCGCGCGCGAAATTCCGCTGGTCGGCTTCTATCTGCAGCCCGCGGTCGGCGGCGTGATCCTGAGCGCCGATTTCTGGCGCCGCTTTGCGGTGATCGACAATGTCATCGCCATCAAGGTCGCGCCGTTCAACCGCTACCGCACGCTCGACGTGCTGCGCGGCGTCGCCGCCGCCGGCGCGCTCGACCGCATCGCGCTCTATACCGGCAATGACGACCACATCCTGCTCGATCTTGCGCTGCCCTTCGATCTGCGCGACAAGGGCGTCACCACCCGCGCCTACTTCCGCGGCGGCCTGCTCGGCCACTGGTCGGTATGGACCGAAAGCGCGATCTAGCAGTTCGAGATGTGCCGCGCCGCGCGCGGCAAGGCCGGCGGTGCCGGCCGACCTGCTCGCGCTCGATGCCCGCGTCACCGACTGCAACAGCGCCTTCTTCGACGTCGCCAACAATTTCCACGGCTGCATCGCCGGCTGCCACGAGGTATTGCGCCGGCAAGGCCTGATGCAGGGCATCTGGTGCCTCGATCCCGCCGAGGGCCTGAGCCCCGGCCAGATCGAGGAGATCGACCGCGTCTGCAACGAGCATGCGGACCTTTCCGACGACGATTTCGTCGCGGCCAACCTCGCAGAGATGGCTCGCATGAGCGAGCCGCCAGAACCCTTCATCCGGCTGCGCAACGTGCGAAAGGTCTATCGCTCGCGCGACCAGGAATTTCTGGCGGTCTCCGACGTCACCATGGATGTGCGGGAGGGCGAGCTGATCTCGCTGGTCGGCCCGTCCGGCTGCGGCAAGACCACCGTGCTGAAGATTCTGGCGGGGCTGCACGAGGCCGACGGCGGCACCGTCCAGATCGGCAACGCGCGCACGCCGTTCGATCCCGGGCGCGACATCGGCATGGTGTTCCAGCAGGCGCTGCTGTTGAAATGGCGGACCATGCTCGACAATGTGCTGCTGCCGGCCGAAATCGTCGGCCTGCCGATGAAGGCGGCGCGCGAGCGGGCGCGCGACCTCCTCAACCTCGTCGGCCTTGCCGGCTATGAAGAAAAATATCCGCAGCAATTGTCCGGCGGCATGCAGCAGCGCACCGCGATCGCGCGCGCCTTCATCCATGACCCGAAACTGATCCTGATGGACGAGCCGTTCGGCGCGCTGGACGCGCTGACGCGCGAGCAGATGAACCTCGAGATGCTGCGGATCTGGCGCGAGAGCGGCAAGACCATCATCTTCGTCACCCACTCGATCCAGGAAGCGGTGTTCCTCGGCTCGCACTGCGCCGTGCTCACCGCGGGCCCCGCGCGGATGGCGGAATATTTCCCGATTGAGCTGCCGTTCCCGCGCGCGCTGCCGATCAAGACCACCGACGAATTCGGCGCCTATGCGCGGCGGATTTATGCGAGCCTGGGGCTGGGAGCGGGCGTGTAGATTTGAGTGGTCAACCTGGCTACGTCCGGTAGCCGATTAATGCGCAGCGCGACGACACGATGTGCCGACCCCGGATTTGGTTCAGAAATTGTTGTCGTCGGTCACCGGCGAGGTGATTACGAGAAACACCAAACAACTCTACCGCGGCAGCAGCCTCGCATCGCGATATTGCTCGAGCTGATCGCGGAGCATGGCGATGGTGTCGACGCGGGCGTTGAACCCGGCGCAGCCAACGCATCCAGCGTCGCGGCCAACATCGGCAGCTCGGCGTATCCGACCTCCTTCATGGCAGACGCAATTCCCGCGAGCGGAACGTCACCGCATCGTAGGCATCGGCGACCGGCATTTGGTCAGAAGTTGTTGTCGTCGGTTACCGGCGAGGTGATCACGAGGAACACGAGATCAGCCAAACCCGAATTCGAGATCGCGTGTTCGACACCCGGCGGCAGATAGATGAAATCGTGCTTGCGGACCACGTGATTTTCGCCCGCGATTTCCATCAACCCCTCGCCTTCGAGCACGTGGTAGATCTGCTCCTGGACCTGGTGCTTGTGGCGCGCGACGTGCGCCATCGGCTGATACATCGAAATCCGGTAGTCGAGGTGGCGGGAGCCGGCGGTCTCCGGCATCACCAGCGGTTTCGACAGCGCGCCGCCGAAATGATTGGGAAACTCGCGCCAGGGCACCTCCGCGATATTGCGAATGAAGGCGCCGTTCTTTGCTGCAGTCATCGTGTTCTCTCCAGGTTCTGATCCGGCGCGGCAGGCCATGCTATCGCCGCTGCAGGAATTCGACAGCCTCTCGGCCGGCAATTTTGCCGAAAACCAGCGCGCGCAGCACCGCGACCGCGTTCGGCGCGGTGCCGTAGAAATGCCCGGTGGTTTCTCCGGCGGCGTAGAGGCCGGGCATCGGGCCTCGCTCGCTCAGGACTTCCGCCCTTTCGTTGGTCGCAAGGCCGCCAAAGGTATAGGCGATGGCACCGACCAGGGGGAAGGCAAGAAACGGCTGTTTTGTCAGGGCGCGCGCCCAGTTCGATTTCGGCGGGCTCAGCGTGGCGGCCGACGCGAGGCCGTCGCAGCGCGCCGCATCGAAGCGCGCGGCATCGCCGGTCGCGGCCGCGTTGAAGGCCTCGACCGTCTGCCGCAGATTGGACGCGGGAACGCCGATCTGGGTTGCGAGACCTTCGAGCGTTGCAGCCTGATACGGCGGCACCTCCGACCGGATCGCGCGCTCAAAACCCTCGATTTCGTAGAGTTGGGAATCGAGAATCGCGTAGGCGATTCTGTTCGGCCTTCCAAAGTGGATGTCGCGCGCAAAATGCTCCCAGGTCTCGTGCATGAGGCCGCTTCCTTCATCGAAGAAGCGATGGCCGCTCTGATCGACCACGATGCCGTAAGGATACACCAGCACGACGGGCGCGGAGTTCCTGCTGCGCGGATCGACCGGCTCGATGTGCATGCCGTCCCACGCGCCGGAAATGGCCGCGCCCTGGTCGGTCGCCATGCGGATGCCGTCACCGGTATCGAAGCGCGTTCCCGGCGAGATCAGCCGCAGCGTCGCTGAAGCCGGCCCGAAATGCGCGCGCATCATCACGGAGTTGCCCTGGAATCCGCCGGTGGCAAGAATGACGGCGTCGGCATTGAGCGTCGTCGCGATACCGTCGCCGCACTGAACCGCGATGCCGCTCACGCGGCGGCCATCCGAAGCCATGATCAACCGGGTGACCTGGGATTCATATTGAATCCTCACCCCTGCGCGGCGAGCGGCATCGCGCAGTCTTTCGATGATGGCGCTGCCGCCGCCGACCGGCTGGATGCGTGCCGGGCCCGCGCTGAGATAATAGAGCGGCGTGATGAATTCGACGCCGTGCCCTTGCAGCCATGCAATCGTCGCGGTGGCGTGCTCCGCGAGCGCGCGAAAATAATTTCGATCGCCCGATCCGCCGCACGCCGCCAGCATGTCGTCGACGAAGCCGGGGTCGATCCGGTCGGGCGCCTCCAGCCGCATGTTCGAGGGCGACCAGCGGGTGTTGCCGCCGGCTTCGTCCTCGCGTGCCTTTTCCAGCAGGGTGATCTCGATCGATCGGCCGCGGCTGCGAGCCTGCTCGGCCGCCGAGACTGCCGCCGCAAGTCCGGCCGCACCTTGGCCGACGACGACCAGCTTTGGGGGATTTCGCGTCATTGAGGATCGCGGCTCGCGCCGCCTCAGGTGACGAGGCCGCCGCCGTCGAGATAGACGATCGATCCTGTCATGAAGCCGATGGCGACCGTTTTGAACGGGCCGGTCTTGAGCTGCGCCGCCGTGACCACGACATGATCGACAGTGCCGCAGGCGCGGAAGAGATCCTCGACGCTTTCATCGCTCGTCACGTCGGCCGGGATCGCCCTGGCGCCCAGGTTACTCGCGGCCGCATTCAGCCGCTGGGCGTTGCGGGAAGCAATGATGACTTCGGCGCCCTCGCGCGTTGCGAGTTCGGCCGTAGCAAGGCCGATTCCCGACGAGCCGCCGACCACCACGACTTTCTTGCCTTTGAGCATCATGACGTTTCCCCCAATCTACAGGCTTGTTGATGACGGCAACGACGCGATCACGTCGGCTGGTACTGCGTGCCGATACCCGGTTTGCTGCGCCCGAGTCCCGGAAGCTCCCAGACGCCGGCGCCGGCCGGATTGATGTCGGCGGCGATATCGACGTCGATCAGATAGGGCTTGTTGGCCTTGATGCCCTTGCGAATGGCTTCGCCGATATCGCCGGCGCGATCGACGCGGACGCCCTCGACGCCGCAGGAGCGCGCCATCGCCGCGAAATCCGGATTGTAGCGCTGGCCAGTCGTGGGATCGTGGAAGTCGGTGGCGAGTTCGCGGCCGCCGAGATAGCCGCGCTGCAGGCCGCGAATTGAAGCATAGGCGTAGTTGTTCCAGACCACCCAGACCACGGGGAGATTATATTCCACCGCCGTTCCCAGCACGTTGGCGTGCATGAAGAACGCGCCGTCGCCGCACACCGACACGCAGGGACGGTCGGGGGCTGCGAACTTCGCGCCCATCACGCCGGCGACGCCAAATCCCATCGGACCAAAGCCCATCGAGCCGATCAGGGAATCCGGCCGCTTCGGCTTGCAAAAACTCAACAGCCAATTGTGGTGCACGCCGATGTCGCTGACGAGGATCGCATCCGCTGGCAGCGCCTTGTCGATCTCGGCGGCGGCGCGCTGCGGATTGACCGGCGTGGTGTCGTCGGAAAAGCCGGGCGCGACGAAGCGGTCCCACTCTTTCCGATAGATGTCGATCTGTGCCAGCCATTTCTGGCGCGCGTCGGCGCGTTTGGTCCGATCTCCGCGGCGGTCGAGCTCGGCATGAACCTGCCGCAGGAAAGTGCGGACGTCAGCCATCAGGCCGAGCGCAACCGGATAGTTGCGGCCGATCTCCTCGGGATCGATGTCGACGTGAATGAGTTTCGTCGGCGGAATGGTGAAGGAATAGCCCGGAATCCATGAACTCGAGGTGCGGTCGTCGAAGCGAACGCCAAGCGCCAGCAGCACATCGGCCTGACGGGTCGCATGGTTGGCCTGGTAGTGGCCGGCGCGCGCGACGAGACCGAGCGCAAGCGGATGGTTGCAGTCGAGCGCGCCGAGTGCCGCTCGCGGAGGCCGCCACCGGAATCTGCAGACGCTCGGCGAGCTGGCGCAATTCGTCGGCCGCGCCGCCATAGCGCACGCCCTGGCCGACCAGCATCACCGGCCGCTCGGCTGCAAGCAGCATGTCGACGGCCTTCACCACGCCGTCGGGATCGGCGCCGCAGCGGCTCGAGATATTGCCGTTCCAGGCGATCGCGTTCGGCGCCTCTTCGGCGGCCGATTCCATGAACACGTCGAAGGGAACGTCCAGCACCACGGGTCCCGGCCGGCCCGTGGTCATGGTCTTCCAGGCCTGCCGCACCGCGAGCGGCACCATCTCGCCGCGCGTCGGCTGAAACACCTTCTTGCAATAGGAGCGCACGGTGGAGGGAAAGTCAGCCTGGTAATGCCGGTACAATTCCTGAAACGCACCGCGATTGAACTGGCTGGTCGGCACGTTGCCGGTCACCGCCATGAACGGCACGGAGTTGAGGAACGCGTTGCCGAGCGAGATCGGCAGGTTCGCCGAGCCCGGGCCGCAGGAAGTGAAAGTCGCCGTCGGCCGTCCCGACACGCGATAGTAGACATCGGCCATGAAGCCGGCGACGCTTTCGTGATGCACCGAAATGGTCTTGAGTTCGTCGGCGCGCTCGTACAGCGCGTCGATGAACTGGATGTTGCCGTGGCCGCAGAGGCCGAACACCTGCGGCACCTTTTCCTGAATCAGATAGTCGACGATGACCTGGGCCCCATTGAGCGCGTTGCGCGGCGACATCGGATATCTCCCTGATCGACCTTTGATCGGCCGGCTTTGTTCTTTCCAGTCGGCAGTTCGCGCGGCACCCTATTTCTCATAATACTGTACGTCAATTTATATTGTGGTAGACTGCTCAAGACGCCGCCGGCAGTCCTCGACCGTCGGCGGCGTCAGCACGCACACCGCGATCTCACCGATCGCCAACAACCGCCTGGAGGTTGACCCTGTGAGAGCGCGTCCGAAGCAGAAGACCCCCGAGAAAGCGCCTTCTCCGCGGAAGCCCGCCGTGGCCAGGCTGGTGGCGCCGCCGCAGCGCGACATCGACGACGAGGCCTATGACCGGCAGCGGGTCGGGGTGCAGTCGCTCGGCCGCGCCTTTTCGATCCTCGAGGAAGTGGCGCGGCACCGCGAAGGCATCGGGCTTGCCGAATTGAGCAAGCTGGTCGGCCTGCACAACTCGACCACGTTCCACCTTGCCAAGACGCTGGTGTCGCTCGGCTACCTGCGCCAGGAGAAGGATTCGAAACGCTACCGCGTCGGCCGACCGCTGTTCGCGCTCGCCGCGAGCGCGCTCGACGAAATCGAGATGGTCAATGTCGCAACCCCCGTTCTCGAGGACCTGTCGCGGGAAACCGGCGAAAGCAGCCACTTTGCGGTGCGGATGGGCGACGCCGTCGTGGTGATCGCCCGCACCGGCGGCCCCGGCGCGTTTCAATTGACCGACCGCGTCGGGGTGGTGCGTCCCGCCCATTGCACCGCGCTCGGCAAGATTATTCTGGCCTCGCTGCGCCCCGACCAGTTGAAGCGTTTCCTCGAGCGCGTCGAATTGAAGCCCTCGACCAGGAAGTCGATCACCAACACCGGCGTCTTGTTGCGCGAAATCGCCGAGGTGAGGCGCACCGGAATTGCCTTCGACGACGGCGAATTCAATGCGGAAGTGCGCTGCGTCGCGGTGCCGGTGACGGATTTTACCGGCCAGGTGATCGGCGCGCTCGGCATTTCCGGCCCGATCTGGCGGCTCTCCAACCAGGGACTGCACAATAGCGCGCAGATCGTGCAGGCCTCGGCCACGCGCCTGTCCCGGGAATTCGGCGCGAAGCCAGTTGCGAATTCATCTTGAGGACGAGGCGTGCGGCGCTTTTGACGTTGACGGCGGCGACCGCGCCCGGAGATATCATACAGCATCAGAAAAACGCCTCTCACATTCCCGGACACGGGAATCGCAGGGGGACATCGCGAAAAAGCGCGACGGGAGGCGACCAACGAAGTTGTGGCTGTGAGCGAGGCCGAGAGACCGAAGAAAGCCATGATGGGAATTCTGACTACCAATAACAACCCTGTTCGGGAGTCACGCCATGGCAGCGCATGAAAGGATCATCGCCGTCTTTACCAAGAATAGGACGAACCCGGCCTACGAAGCTTTCCGCATCGCCGCCGACCGGATCGCGCGCGCGGCGGGCGCGCGGACCGCGCATTACGTTCCGAACAAGCCCGACAATGTCGACGAGCAGAGAGCGATGGTCGAGGAGGTTCTCAAGGACCGACCGGACATCGTCATCTTCATCCCGGTCGATGATGTCGCGATGATCGAATTGGTGAAGAAGCTCAACGAAGCGACCATCCCGGTCGTGCTCGCCGGCAATCCGCTGCCCGGCCGTTTTGTCACCTTTGTCGGCGCCGACGATTTTGAGATCGGACATCGCCAGGCGCGCTACCTCTTCGAGCATCTCGGCGGCAAGGGCAAGATCGTCGTGATCGAAGGAACGCCGGCGGCGCCAACCAACCGCGAACGCGTACGCGGCTACAGGCGGGCGTTCGCCGAATTTCCAGACATCCGGGTGCTCGGCACCGGGATCGGAAACTATCAGCAGCCCGACGCCAAACGCGTGATGGAGAAATTCCTTGGAGAATACCCGGAGATCGACGCGGTGCTCTCGGCCAATGACAGCATGGCGCTCGGCGCGCTCGAGGCACTGGAGCAGGCGAACCGGACGGCCATCGTGATCGGCATCAACGGCATCCTGCCGGCCGTGAAGCTGATCGAGACCGGCGCGCTATTGGCATCCGTCGATTTCAACATGTTCAAGATCGGCTGCACCGCGACCCGCGCGGCGCTGCGGCATCTCGACGGCGAGCCGCTCCCGGACAAGATCGTTTTGCCGGCCGAGATCATCGACCGGTCCAACTACCGGGCGTGGTTGGTGCCGGTAGGGCAGCGAAGCTGTCCGGAGTGGCACGAGGTCGTGGGGTAGCCGCGCGTCATTGCGGGCGAAACGAGGCAATCCTCCCTTGGCACTTCCGACGGAAAAGCCTCGAGCAATCACCGCAAACCGAACAGGCGCTGCGCCAGGCCGCCATTGATGGCGGCGCGCTCGCTGTCTGAGAAACCGGTTTCGGCGACGATCTTTGTCGGCGCGAGATCGCCGATCGGGAACGGCATGTCCGAGCCCATCATGATCCTGTCAGGCCCGACGATGTCGGCGAGGTAGCGCAGCGTGCGCGGATCCTGGACGATGGTGTCGTAGTACATCGCCGCCAGCGCCGCGTCGGGATCGCCAAGCTTGTCCTTGTCGAGCGAATAATTCCGCCGCAGCCGGCCGATCACGTAAGGCAGCGCCGCGCCGCCGATGCCGGCAATGATCTTCGCGTTGGCATATCTGACGACGTGGCCGGCGTAGATCAGCCGCGACACCGCGATCAGCGTATCGGTGATGCGGCCGACCGCATTGGCCATGCCGTAATCATGCACGCGGTCATCGCCGCTTTCGAACACCGGATGGATGAAGATCACCGAGCCCAGTTCGTTGGCGGCCTCCCAGAATGGTTTCAGCGAGGGATCGTCGAGCACGCCGCCCCTGCCCTTCGGCTGCGTGCCGATCATCGCGCCCTTGAAGCCGCCGGCATGGGCCTCGCGCAACACCTCGGCGGCGCGCGCGCCATCCTGCAGGGGAACGGTGGCGAGCGGAACGAAGCGCGGCTCGCGCATCGCGGTCTGCGCCAGGTGCGTGTTGATCAGGCGCGACCACGCCGCACCCTCCGCCGCCGGCACCTCGTAGGCAAACATGTCGAGCCAGCCGCCAACCACCTGCTTCTCGACCTTCTGTTCGTCCATCCATTTCAGCCGGCCGGGCAGATCGCTCAGCGGCTTCGAGACCGGCCGCGTCGGTTTGCCGCCCGCAAAGGAGAAGCCGAGACCGCCGCCGTCCTCGATCAATCGGATCGACGGGAAAACCGCGGCCTGCGCGCGAATCGCGTCCAACAGGCTCAGTGGCACCAGATGAGCATGGCAGTCGATGATCATTTGGCCTGCTCTTGTTGCGCTTCTGCGATGGCGTCGCCGATCCCGGCAATGCGGATCGGAAGCTTGTCGAAGGAAATCCCCAGCGGCGCCACGCAATCATTGACCGCGGCCGATATCGCGGCGGGCGCGCCGAGATAGCCGCTCTCGCCGCTTCCCTTCTGCCCGAACACGGTGAACGGCGATGGCGTGCAGTGATGCACGATCTCGACCGCGGGCACCTCGTGCGCCGACGGCAGCAGGTAGTCCATGAAACCGGAGGTGATCAGTTGCCCCTCGTCGTTATAGACGAATTCTTCCAGCAGCGCGGCGCCAAGGCCGTGGGCGATGCCGCCGAGCGTCATGCCCTTCACGATGTGCGGGTTGATCACGGTGCCGCAATCATGGCCGATGACGTAGCGGCGGATTTCCGGCTTGCCCAGCGCCGGATCGATCGCCATCAGCACCACGTGAAACTCGAAGGAGTGGCACGGATACATCTGGACCCGGCCGTCCTTCGGTAGCGTGCCGCCAGTCGGCACCTGCATCACATGGGTGGTCTCCAGGCCCGGCTCCATGCCATCGGGCAACAGATGATAGTTGCGGTGGGCGATTGTGACAAGTTCGGTCCACGCCAGTTGCCTGCCACCCCTTACATCGCTGACGCCGCCGGAAGCGTAGGCGACCTTGTCCTCGCCGAGGCCGAACTGATGCGCGCCGATCCGCATCAGCTTTGTCTTCAGTTTTTGCGCGGCATGGAACGCGGCGCCGCCGAGCATGATCGCCATGCGGCTGCCGACCGGCGAATTGGAGGGCAGGCACGCAAGCGAGTCCGGCCGCACCACGCGGATCAGGTCGGGCTCGATCTCGAGCACTTCGCCGACCACGGTCGAAACCAGGGTTTCGTGCCCCTGCCCCGACGAGGTGTTGTGGATCGCAACCGAAACGAAGCCGAGCCCATCGACCACGATGCGGCAGGAATCCATCCAGGTCGTGGTGGTGTTCTTCTCGTTGAGCAGCGGCTCGAAGGCGGAGTTGGCGCCGCTCGGCTCCAGGCACGCCGCAATCCCGATGCCGGCGAGCATTCCGGACGCGCGCAGCCGGTCGCGCTCCCTTTCCAGCGCGGCCAAATCGACATGGGCGAGCACCTTGTCGACCACGGTGTGATAATCGCCGCTGTCGTAGGTGCTGCCGCTCGGGATCAGGTAGGGAAACTGCTCCTTGCGGATGAAATTGCGCCGGCGTACCTCGATGCGATCGAGGCCGAGAGCGGCCGCGACCTTGTCGATCGCCGTCTCGATCGCATAATTGGTCGGCGCCTGTCCGAACCCGCGCACGGCTTCCTGCACCGCCTTGTTCGAAGTCACCGATTGGGCGCGGTACTGCACGCTCTCGATGGCGTAGGGACCGACGATGGCGCCGATCGGCTTGCCGAGCTGGAACGGCGCGCGGCCGGCATAGGCGCCGGCATTGTCCAGCGCGCGGATCTTCATCGACCTGACGATGCCGTCATTGCTGAAGGCGACCTCGACATCGAAAATGCGGTCGGGGCCATGGGCGTCGCCGCCGCCCATATTGTCGAGCCGGTCCTCGATCAGGCGCACCGGCCGGCCGAGCCGGCGGGCGAGATGCGCCACCAGCACGGTCTGCTTGATGCCGCGCTTGACGCCGTAGCTGCCGCCGACGTCGACGTCCTGATGCACCCGGACGCCGTTCGCCGGAATCCGCAGGGCGCGCGCGATCTGGTCGGGATATTTCGGCATCTGGATCGAGGCCCACACGTCCAGCATCTCGCGCCAGGGATCCCATGAGGCGATGACCCCGAACGTCTCGATCGGCACCGTCGAGCTGCGGCCCCAGGTGACGCGGAACGCGAGGTGCCGCGGGCTTTCGGCAAAATGCCTTTCCACCTCGCCCCACACGAAGGTGCGGTCGAGCAGCACGTTGGAGCCGTGCGCGGGATGAACGGGCGGGCTCTCAGCCTTCAACGCCTCTTCTGCATTCAACACAAAGGGAAGTTGCTCGTAGTCGACGCGAACCATTTCGGCCGCGTCCTCGGCGAGCGCGCGGCTTTCAGCGGCCACGGCGGCGACCCATTCGCCGGCATAGCGCGCCTGCCCCACCGCGAGCGGATGGCGCTTCACCAAGGGCGTGTCGAGCCCATTCATCAAGGGATCGGTCGCGGCCGCAAGTTCTTCGCCCGTCAGCACATAGTGCACGCCCGGCATCGCCAGCGCCGCGGAGCCATCGATCGCGGCGATGCGCGCGGCGGGATGCGGCGAGGCGACGACCGCGACATGCAGCATGCCCTCGAGCGCGACGTCGGCAACGTATTGGCCGCGGCCCGCGACGAAGCGGCGATCCTCGCGCACCCGGCGGTTGGTCGAGACGAAGCGGAAGGCCGCGGGATCGGCGCTCATTTCGCCTCCACCGCGGTTGCAGCGCTCTTCGCGTCGGGGCGCGGCGTATTGGCCTTGCGCATTCGATCGGCGGCGAACTGGACCGCCTCGACGATCTGGCCGTAACCGGTGCAGCGGCAGATGTTGCCGGAAATCGCTTCCACAATATCCTCGCGCGTCGGAGTGATCGTGCGCTGCAACAGCGCATGCGCGGCGAGGATCATGCCCGGGGTACAATATCCGCACTGCAGGCCGTGGGTTTCGCAAAAGGCGTCCTGGATCACGCTGAGTTCGCCCGGTGCGGGCGCGACGCCCTCGATGGTCGTGATCTCATAGCCGTCCGCCTGCACCGCGAACATCAGGCAGGAGCGCACGGGCTCGCCATCGAGCAACACCGTGCAGGCGCCGCAGACGCCGTGCTCGCAGCCGGCATGGGTGCCGTTGAGCAGGAAATTCTCGCGCAAGGTGTCGAGCAGCGTCTTGCGCGGCTCGACGTCGGCGGCGCGGTGCTGGCCGTTGATGCGCAATTCGACTTTCATCGCGCGGCTTTCCCAGGGATGGCGGCGGCATTGTCGCGCGCCTGTTCGAGCGCGCGGAGGCCGAGCGTCAACGCGACGCGGCGGCGATAGGCGGCGCTGGCATGCAGATCGCTCATCGCCTCGATACCGGCACAGGCGGCGTTGACGGCTTCCAACGCCTGCGCCGCGTCGAGCTTCGTGCCAGCAAGAGACGATACATCGAGCCGCAACGGCCGGTCGGCAACGCCACCCAGGCCGAGCGCTATTTCGAGACAACGCCCCTCTTCATCCAGCGCGACCTGGGCTGCCGCGGCGACGAAGGCGAAATCCGAGCGCCGCGCGCTGATCTCGAAGAAGCCGGTGCCGATACGCCGGTGTGGCCAGGCAGGAAATCTGACCGCGCGCACGCACTCCGCCGTGACCGATCGACGTCAGCATCGGCCCGACGAAGAAATCCCCCGCCGGCGTCGTTCTCGAACCATCCCTGGTCGCGAGCACGATCCCGGCGTCGAGCGTGACGGCGGCCAGTGGGATTTCGGCGGCGGGATCGGCATTGGCGATCGAGCCGCCGATGGTGCCGCGGTTGCGGGTCGACTGATGGCCCACCCATGGCAGCACGCGCGCCAGCAGCGGCACCGCGGCTGATATGACGGGATCACGCTCGGCCTGCGCCTGCCGCGTGGTGGCGCCGACCACGACGACGCCGTCCTCCTCGCGGATTCCCGCAAGTTCCGGCAAGCGCAAAATGTCGATCAGCCGTGCGGGACGCGCGAGCCGCATCGCGAGCATCGGCACCAGCGTCTGGCCGCCGGCGATCAAGCGCGTGTCATCGTCTTCAGCAAGCAGTGCGCAGGCTTCGACGAGCGAACCCGGCCGGATATAATTGAAAGGAGCGGGCTTCATTCCTAAGCCCGCTGACAGGCCGATGATCGCCGGAGGCTGCACCTCGGCCCGGCCTTTTGCGGCTTCATCGACCGGACTTCACAGGTCAATACGCGCTCCATCCCTGCGGACAGCTTGTAAGACCGCTGCCTTTCGGGAAACGATAGAAGCCAGGGCGCTGAATTTGTCAAATAAATCAAACCCCCGCGCCCAACATTTGGCCGATGACCGAAGGCAGATGCCGCCGCCCAAGAAGGTGCAGATCCCGAGATCCCGGCCCCTCCCAGAATCATCGCAATTCGGGCTATTTTCGCAAGCCTCCGGCGTTACCACCGCCGGATCGCAGGTGATTCCGACGCGATCTGGCCGACCCTCAAGAATGACGGCCGGCAGCCGCGACATGCTTCTCGAACACCCGTTTGGCTGGGATGGATGGCAATAGCGGTCTCGGAAGAGAAAGTCGTCGATTACGAATTCACGGCGCGGCTGGCGACCGAGGCCTTCGGTTCGAGCGATGTCGCCTTTGCAGCCGACCGGATGAAGTGGCTCTACGAGCGCGGCTTCGGACAACCCAGCATCGTGCTCGCCGCAACCGACGGCGGCGTCAAGATCGGCCAGGTGGTGCTGGTCCATCAGACCATCCAATGCGACGGCGAACCGTGTCCTGCGATCCAGCTCATCGATCTCTTCGTCTCGAAGGACCATCGCTCCCCGCAATTGATCCGCCGCCTCTACAAGGAAATGGAGCAACTCTGTCTGGCGCGAAACGCCCGCTTCATTCTCGCCGTGCCGAACGAGAATGCGAGGTCGCTCAATGCACGCCTGCTCAAGCTGGAACCGCTGCTCTGGATACCGATCCGCGCCGGCGTCGCATTGATGCCGCCGCTCTCCCGGTTGAAATATTCCGGTTACGTCAAATCCCTGACGAGGGAGGCGGCTGTTGACCTCTTGTCCGCTTACCGCACGCCCGCGGACGAGAACGGATTGCGATGGGATGGCGAGGTGCTGTTCGATCGCCTGAGCGACCCGACCTGCGACTATGCGGTTCACGCGGCCGCCGACCTGTTGCTGATTTCATCGTCGCGCCGGACCAGGGGCGTCAGCTACACCCTGCTGTGCGGCTTTTTCGCGCGACCTTCCGCAACCGTGACATCAGGCGCCGTCCGCGAACTGGTCCGCGCCGCCTGCCACTTCCGAAAGCGTCCGCTGTACGCTTACGCCGGCATCAATGACAGGCTGCCAACGCTTCCCGGAATTCCGCTGCCCGCGCGGCTGCGGCCTCCGATGCTGGTTCAGTTGCGCGACCTGGCTGCCGGAAAGCCCGAGGTGCGATTGGGCCGCTTCCAGCTGATCGATTCCGACTTCGTCTGATTTCGACGACCCCCGAAAGCGTTTGCGAGCAAAGCGGATGCCGGTTCGCGTGAAGGGTTGTTTGCCACGGTCGTGTCGCGCGCGCATCAAACCTTGCGCTGGGCCACCATGAACAGGCGCCGGAACGGAAAAAGCGTCTGGCCCGCCTGATTCCGCGGATAGGCCTTCGCGACCCGTTCGCCATAGGCGGCCTCGAACGCCGCCTTCTCATCGCCCTCAAGGACGTCCAAATACCGCGTCAGCCAGGTGCCCTTGGTCCATTCCTTGACCGGATTGTCGCCTTCCAGCACCAGCAGGTACTCGGTCTCCCAGATATCGATGTTGGCCGACCGCCGCGCCAGCAGCGCGTGGTAGAATGCCGGTGGCTGGACCGGCGGCGGCGTCACGAGATGCGCAAGCCGGCTGCGCCACGGCCCGTTCAGGGCGGTTTCGGCGATCAACAGATGCGAGGGCGCTTCGAAATTGCGCGGCATCTGTACGGCGAGAATGCCGCCAGGCGAAACCCTTTCCATCAGCGACGGAAACAGTTTTTCATGATCGCCCAGCCAGTGCAGCGCGGCGTTGGAATAGATGACGTCGTATTTCTGCGCGGGTCCCCATGATCCCAGATCCTGGTGCAGCCATTCGACCTCGCTCGCGGCCTTCTTTCCGGCGGCGACCATTTCGGCCGAGCCTTCGACGGCGAGAACGGCCGCCTCCGGCCATCTTTCCTTGATCAATTTGGTGACGTTGCCGGCGCCGGCG
The DNA here is from genome assembly GCA_963721135.1 of uncultured Alphaproteobacteria bacterium. Lineage (GTDB taxonomy): Bacteria > Pseudomonadota > Alphaproteobacteria > Rhizobiales > Xanthobacteraceae > Bradyrhizobium. Next base: position 86,089 of record CAVRIB010000006.1, on the reverse strand, counting down.
CCGAGGTCGGCGACGCGCCTGACCTCGAAATCCGGAATCCGCATCAGGAGATCGACCGCGGGCCTCAGCCTGTGACCGGAAAATTTCAGGTACTGTTGCGGATTCCAGACCATCGTTTTTTCTTCTTCCCTTGTGCGGCGGCACAGGTAATAGACTTGCTGCCTGCACCGGCGCAAATCCATCCTGACATTCGCGCTCATTGTTAACAGAAAGAAAGCCGAACATGGACCTCGATCTCAAGTCCAAGACCGCCGTCGTCAGCGGAGCTTCCATGGGGATTGGTCGCGCGATCGCCAGGGGGCTCGCGCTCGAAGGCGTACGCGTGGTCGGCGTGGCGCGCCGCACGGAATTGCTCGACGAGCTCGCGCGGGAAGTCAAGGCCGCGGGAGGCACACTGATTCCGGTGGCGCAGGACATCATGCAGGAAGACGCCGCAAGGAAGCTCGCGGCCGCGGCGATCGCCGAACTCGGCCGTGTCGACATCCTCGTCAACAATGCCGGCGGCAGCCGGCCGCTGCCGGTGGACGCGCCCGATAGCGCCTGGGACGAAGCGCTTTCGTTGAATTTTACCCGCTACCGGCAGGTCACCCACGCGTTGCTGCCGCAGATGATCGAACGGCGGTGGGGGCGCGTCATCAACATCACCGGAAAGTCCGAGCCGGAGGGATTGAATGCCGCGTTCGCAGCAAAAGCCGCGGTTCATGCCTGGGCCAAGGGACTGTCCCGCGAGATCGGCAAGCACGGCATTACGGTCAATTGCATTCCGCCCGGCCGCATCATGAGCGAGCAGATCCGGCGTAACTATCCGGAAGATTACCGCAAGCACTTTGCCGAGGAAGAGATTCCCGTGCGCTACTGGGGCGAGCCCGAAGACCTCGCCGTGCTCGCCGTATTCCTCGCCTCGCCGTTGGCGCGCTATATCACCGGCACGGTGATCCCGGTCGACGGCGGGCTGCGGCGGTATCAGTTTTAGGAAGGGATCGTAGGATAGGTAGAGCGAAGCGAAACTCATCGCCTGCTTCAGGGAAAGTGATGGGTTTCGCTGCCCAGGATTGGTCCGATGTGGCGGCGATAATTGGTTGCGCTTCCTGGCGGTGCGACAACAAGGTGGCCGCCAGACACGCGCGCAGCCGACACCGGGAGACGACAGGAGGCAACCATGCCCGAGCCCGATCGCAATGGGATTTCCACGCGGCTGTGGAGGCTGCCGGGGCAGTTCCTGCTGATACTGATCAATGCGACCTCGATCCTGGTGATCGTCGCCGCGATTCTTGCGCTCGTCGCGATTGCGCGCATCAACCATTTTGCCGAAAGAGTCGCCACAACGATGACTGAGGCTGTGCTGTCGAAAGTCGATCTGCCGTCGAAAGACGTGCTGGCGAATCTCCGAAACCTGACGGCGGAAGTCCGCAAGCTTGGCGACTCTCTTCGGGAGATCAAGGCAGGAGAAAACCCATCCCTTCGATTCGAAATGGCGCAACTGAAGGAGGCGCTGACCGTCCTGAATGTCAGCGTCGACCGGCTCGGAAGCGCGAAATCGATCCTCACCGACGAAGCGATTGGGCAATTGGGCCGGAGGGTTGCCGACACACTGATGAAGCTGAGGGATTGCTCTTCCAATGTTGGCCAAATACCGCCTCACCGCGATCTGAGAAGCCAGACGCTTGAAGCCGCGGAGATCGGCCAGCCCCCAGTTAGCCGGCCATGAAAATTTGACATGCCGACGATACGGGTCAAACGCGCCGTTTCACTCGCCTGGCGATCGCGCAGTCAGGAGCGAGCGAAGCACGCTGCGCGATGGCGCCGTTAGCGACCGATCCGCTTGGATTGGATGCCCAGGGAACGCTGCCGGGCTGTCTTCAGGTTGATCGTCAGGCCGAACTATTTCTGTCCGCATGGATAGATCGCCAGAGGACTTGTCACCGCCTGACATAGCAGTGGAAGCCGCCGTAGATTCCCGATCGATCCCGCTCGAACCCGATGTCGCTTCGTTCCTCGTCGCGGCGCCAGATCCGGCGCAGCGGCGCCAGCGCCTCGCTCTCCAGCGGAGAGCTGGCGCCGGCGGTGCGGAAAATCACCGCCACGTCGTCGGTGCCGGTGCGATCGATCGCATTCCAGAGCGCGGTGATTTCATCGGCCGCCATCCAGTCCTGCGAGTCCAGGAGCACCACGGCATCGACCTCGCGCGCCGGAAGGCTCTCCAGGAACAGCCGGAGGTTGGCGTGAATGGGAATGATCAGGCCCGCGCCGTCGCGCATGCGCTCGTGCTGGCATGCTTGCAGATAGGGCGGCAGGCAGCGGTCGCCTGGACCGGGATAGCTGCGATGCAGCGCCTGCCAGGCAAAATAATTGTTGTCGTTCGAATGTCCGTTGATCAGGCGCAGGAGCCGCTCGTGCAGCACTTCGTTGAGCGGAGCGTCGGCGCCGAGCAGCGCCCGCTGCTGCGGCGGAATCCCGAGGCTGAACAAAAGCGCGGGCGTACCCGTCAACAGGCGCGCCAGCGGCGAATGAAACAGCCAATAGAGCCGATCGAGCGCGGCCACGCGCTCGGGCGCATCCGGCTTGCCGTTCAACAACGCCACGAGATCGATCCGGGCCAGTTTCGCCACGAGGTGCGCCAGCCCGATGAAGCGGCCGAGCATGCCGTGGCGATAGAAGCCGTCGGTGAAATAGGCGTGGCGCGGACGGCCGATGACGTTGCGCTTGTCCCAGTAGGCGCGCGCATCGGCGTCGAGCATCGGCCACAGCAGCCGGCGGTACAGATCGGAATTGGCGCGCGAGGCGGCCTCTCCGAAGAACTGCCAGAATTCGGCGTAGCCCGGAAAAGCCCGAAGCCCGGCCAGCTTGAGCTTGAGCAGCGAAAGATGCGCCTCGTTGAGATCGACCGCGTAGACCTGGGCGGGTTGCGCGGTGAGATAGGACAGCGCGTTGCATCCCCCCGACGATATCGTGACGATGGTCGAGCCCAGCGGCAATTGCAGCGCGGCGAGGTCGGCTTCCGGATCCTCCCAGATCTGGGTGTAGACCAGGCGGCGGAACCAGAACGCGAACAGCCTGTCCCACAGCGTCGCCTCGGCCTCGTCCCTCGTGTTGCGCACCGCGTCGGCGATCAGTTGCGTGTTCATCCATCCCTCGAATCAGCAATCTGACGACGGTATCGCCGGCTCACTGCAGTTTTGCGACAACGCTCCCGCGACGATGACAACGTGATCATCGGGTAAAATTGCGGGATCAATTGCTCCGTATCGCGCGTCTTGTCACATCATTGTCGCGCGAACATCAGAAGGAGGTTCGCAACAGCCGAAGACGAGGCGCGCCGATGTCCATCTATTCTCCCGACGCCAGCGCGGACGTGTCGTGGCCAGTCGAGGCGACGCGCCGCATGAACCGGATGTACCGCCGGCAGCGGCACATCTATGACGGAACCAGGCGTTATTATCTGCTCGGCCGGGACCGCCTGATCGCCCGCCTGCAGCTTGAAGCGGGCGCAACCGTGCTCGAGATCGGCTGCGGAACCGGAAGGAACCTTGTGCATGCGGCGCGGTTTTATCCCGACGCGCGGTTTTTCGGCATCGATGTCTCGACGGAAATGCTGACGACGGCGCTGGCGGCCGTTTCACGGCATGGCCTGACCAAGCGCATTCGCGTCGCGCACGGCGACGCCACGGCGTTCGACCCACAAACCCTGTTCGCGATTGCGTCCTTCGATCACGTCATGATCTCCTATACTCTGTCGATGATCCCGGAATGGCGCGGTGTGCTGCGGGCAGCCATGAGCCGCCTCAAGCCCGGCGGCCGCCTGCATGTCGTCGACTTCGGCAACCAGGAACGGCTGCCCGGCGTCGCGCGAGCGCTGCTGTTGCGATGGCTGGCGATTTTCGACGTCACCCCGCGCGACGATCTCGAAGGCGAGCTGTCGGCAATCGCGGCACGCACCGGTGCCGACCTGAAATTCGAACGCCCGTTCCGCGGCTACGCACAATATTCCGTGCTGACGCGGCCTTTAGGGCCGGCTCTACCGTGACCGCGTGGCTCGCACTTCTCGGCGCGGGCTTGCTCGAGATCGCCTGGGCGTTCGGCCTGAAATATTCCGACGGCTTGACCCGGTTCTGGCCGACGGCGGCAACCGCCACCGCGATCGCGCTCAGCTTCGGACTGATGGCGGTTGCGCTCAAATCGCTGCCGTTCGGCACGGCCTATGTGGTGTGGACCGGTATCGGCGCCGTCGGCAGCATCATGGTCGGAATACTGGTTTACAGCGAGCCGGCCGACCCGGTCCGGCTGATTTGCCTTACGCTGATCGTGGCGGGCATGGTCGGGCTCAAGCTCAATTCGCCGGTGTGAGGTGCAAGCGCGTAAAAAGCAGACACTAGTGTTTGGCGCGTGCCATTCGCCACGCCTCGACGCCGCCGAACAGAAAAAGCGCGATCACGAACGGTGTCAGGTGATAGAGGAAGCGGAACATCAACAGCGCCGCCAGCAGCGGCTCCTTGTTGTCGCCGCCGAGTCCCAGCAGTATCGCGGCGTCGAACACGCCCAGTCCCGCCGGCGCGTGGCTCGCAAACCCGAGCAAGGTCGCGGCGATGAAGACCGTGGTCACGCGGAAGAAATCGATACTCAGCCCTGAGGGAATCAGCACGTACATCGCCAGCGCCGCGGCGGCGAGATCGAAAACGCCGATGGCAATCTGCAGCAGCACGACCGGCCCGGAAGGAAGCCGGACCGGCCAGCGGTTCGTTCCAAGACTTCGCGGCGAGCGCCAGCTCCAGGCGAGAAAGGCGGCGACGCCGAGCAATAGCGCGGTCGCCACTCCCAGATTGACCTGCCGCGGCAGGTAGTCGAACAGGCTGATCGCGCCGGGATCGTTGAGCAGGCTCAAGCCGAGCGCGGTAAAATTGCCGAGCCAGAAGGTCAGCCCGGTCAGAAAGCAGATGTTCGCCACATCGGCCGCGGCAAGCCCGCTAGCGGAATAAATCCGGTAGCGGATGACCGGCGAGATCAGCGCGACCGCGCCGATTCCGTGCGCGATCGGATAGCTGGTGAAGCTCGCCAGCGCCGCGATCCGATAGGGAACGTCCGATCGTCCGATGGTGCGAAGCGCCAGCCAATCATAGAGGGTCAAACTGCCGTATGAGAGCACGACCAGCACCAGGGCCAGCGCGATCAGGCCGGGGCTGGTGTCGCGAACGATCGCCAGCACCTGGGCGAAGTCGACCTTCTTGAGCGCGTGAGTCAGCGCGTAGACCGCTATCGCCGCAATCGCGAGGCTGACGACGACACCCAGTCCTCTCAGCCGGACGCTGCGACGGGGCGTGGTTTGCAGCGCATTGACGGTCAGGGGAATAGGTCCATTCGGGCGACGACAGCGATGGTCGCGCCGTCTGATTCGGTGCGGTTCCTGCAATCCCTGACACGTTGATGTGACAGTCGCGTTACCGGTCGTTGCGGACTCACAGCGATTTAACAATTGTTGTTCGCAGAATCGAAATCCGGACGCATTGCGGTCGCACGCCGTTCACGCAGTCTCTGTACGACACGCGCGAAAACAGCAAAGTGTCAGAGGCAGCATGGACGCGGAATTCGACTACGATCTCACACCCGATCAATGGGAAACGCTGAAGGCGCTTCGCGTGCAAGTTCCCAGGGCGGGCGCCGTGCGTCGATCCGTTGTCGATCAACTCGTCGCGCTCCAGCTCGCGGCCATGCACGACGATTTGCCGGTGATCACGCCGACAGGACGCAAGGTTCTGGTACGAGGCTCATGCAGATTGCTTGACGTGGCGGCCTGACCTCAGGCCGCCGCTATAGTCGCAGGATCACTCCGCGGGTGCCGCGAGCGGCATCTCCGGATGCGCGACGTAGTGCTCGCCGACGCCGAGCCGGCCGAGTGCGAACAGTCCGGCCGCCATCGCCGCGTAGGCGAGCGCGACCGCTGGCGTGACGCCGAAGCCGCCACCCATGCCGACCGCCTCGCCATGCATGAAGCCGAAATAGGTGAGCACGGCGCCTGCCAGCGCGAAGGCGGAGGCCTTGACGAAATCGCGTTCGATCACGAACACGCCGATCGCGCCCAGCACCAGACCCGCGAGGATCGAGCCGCCCCCCATCACCTCAAGCCCCTTGTAGAAGACGCCCTGCTGCGGCAGCGCGGCGATCGCCGCGGCCTTGACGTCACCCACCTTGTCGGCGGCGAGTCCGCCCACGGCCTGGGCGGCGTTGAGGGTCGATCCCAGCATGGTGTCGATCTGCAGCTTGGCCCAGGCGGCCAGATGCGGCGTCAGCGCCAGCACGATCGCCGGCGCGTGCTTGGCGGGCGTGGTCTGGAACGCCTGCGCGCCAATCAGCATGCCGATGTAGAGCAGGATCGGCGAGATCGCCACCACGGGCACCAGCGCCAGCAGCACCGCGATGATGCCGAGCCACGACAGCAGGATCACCATGACTCCCGTTGCCGCCGAATAGCCGATCCGCCCGCCCATCGCCTTCCAGCCGGGATGGCCGATATAGACCGCATTGATGAAGGGATTACCCATCAAGCAGCCGATCAGGCTGACGACGCCATCGGCGGTCAAGACGCGCGTGGTCGGATAGGGATCGCCCGCGGCCTCGGCGCTTTCGACGTTGTCCATCGCCTCGACTAGGTCGTAGATGCCGAACGGGATCGCGGTGACCAGGATGACGCCGAGGAATTGGAAACCGGAGAACACGTGATCGAACGCCGGGATCGGCACCGAGAAGCCGAAATTGGCAAAGGCGTCGCCAAGGCCCTTCAGACTCAAGCCACCGAGCCCGAGACCGAAGATGTTGGAACCCCAGGCGATGATCATGCCGACCACGATCGCCACGAACCCGGCCGGCATTCCCCTGGGATATTTCACGCCGCCGAACCAGCTCACCAGGATGATGGCGAAGCAGACGAGGCCGATCTGCGGCGTCATAAACATCTCGAGCGCCGGCCGCATCGAGATGAAGGTCACGGAGACGCCGGCGAGCGTGCCGAGCAGCGCGGCACGCGGGGTGATCCTGCGGATGACGGGCGCGATGAAGCCGCCGATCATCAGGATGAAACTCTGGAAGAACACCCAGACCAGGCCCGCCGACCAGCCCTTCATGGGATCGCCGGTCTTGAGTGTGACCGGCAGCATGATCACGAAGGTGACGATGAACATATGCGGCACGCTGACGCCCGAAGGCAGCGCGCAGACGTCGCTGCGCCCGGTCTTTTGCGCCAGCCGATAGGCGAGGAACGCATAATAGAATGTCGACAGGCACATCATCAGGCCGAGCGCCGGCAGGATGCGGCCGAACACGAGGCTGTCGGGCATCTTGAGCACGAAGCGCAACAGCCCGGTGAGCACCAGCATGTTGACCAGGATATTGGTGCCGAATCCGAAGAAGGCGTTCCAGTCGCCCGGCGTCCACAATACCGGCTTGAAATTCGCTGTCCCCGCACTGCTCGTGCTCATCGTGATGCTCCCGCTGCCAAGTTGCTTGAAGTCCCCGCCGTCATCGCCTTGAGAACCGCGGCTGTGTCGGAGACCCAGCCGAAGATTCCGCCCTGGGCCTTGATCATCTTGAGGCCCATGTCGTGGAATTCCGGGAAATAGGAGGCACAGCCATCCGAAAGCACCACGCAGCGATAGCCGCGGTCGTTGGCCTCGCGCACGGTGGTGTTGACGCAGACCTCGGTGGTCACCCCGCACACCAGCAGGTTTTCGATGCCGTGTTCTTGCAGCACCTCGCCAAGTTCGGTCGCGTAGAACGCGCCCTTGCCGGGCTTGTCGATGACGATCTCGCCGTCGAGCGGATAGAGCTCGGGGATGATGTCGTGGCCGGCTTCGCCGCGGATCAGGATCCGTCCCATCGGTCCGGGATCGCCGATGCGAAGGCTTGGCGCGCCGCGGTCGATCTTGGCCGGCGGCGCGTCCGACAGGTCGGGCAAATGGCCCTCGCGGGTATGGACGACCAAGAGCCCCAGATCTCGCGCCGCGCCCAGCACGGATGCGATCGGCCGCACGGCGCGCGCCAACTGCGAAACGTCGTTGCCCAGCGTTTCGCCGAACCCGCCGGGCTCCATGAAATCGCGCTGCATGTCGATGATGAGAAGCGCCGTGGTCGACCAGTCGAGATCGATCGGCCCAGGCTCCGCGGCGACGGTACCGTTGGATGGTGGCCTCGAGTTCGCCATGACCTGCACGCGCCCCACGCGAGAGACCTCACGTGGTGAACGAAGCAAGGCCCATGCCATTGTGTACAATGCGCCCGGCCGTTACCGCGTTTTGAAATCTTTCATATTTTCATTGACTTAGATGTGGCGCCCGGACTTGTTCATGGCTTTGCGCGCGCCTTCGTCACGAGCATTTGCTTATTCACTGGGCGCAACGTCGTCGGGAGACGCGAGGCTTACGGGCGCTTGCGTTTGATACGCTGGCGCACGACGGCGTGCTGCCGGCCCGACACCGTTCGGTCGAGGTCGCGATGCTCGGCGACCAGCCATTCCCTCGATCCGCCCGAAGCCGGCTGCGGGGGCTCGTCGCCCAGGGCGCCAGCACCGCGGGCGGACTCCGCCTCAGTCGGGTGGCCGACCGAAGCTGAAATTCACTGCCCAACGCGCCGCGGGGGGCGCGGCTATCGAAACCAAAACGCGATTGCAAACTTATATTTGCTGGGGGTGCCGGGGGTTGCAAAGCCTGAGCCGGATTCCCGCCAGCAGTCTCGTCACGCAAATCTGATCCAATCTCTGCTCGGCAGGTCCATGATGCCCGGAAAAGCCGTGCAATATGCCGGCGAGGTGAACCAATGAGGCTAGCGGCGGTCATTCGGAGCATAGGTGCCGAGCTGATGCGGCTTATCAGGCACTTCGGCGACTTCGTCACCGTGCCGATCGCCAGCCTGATTTTCATGGATCTGGCCGGCAGGTCGCGCCTCTATCTGGTCGTGGTGGGCCTCGCGGCCTGGACGCTTCTGGAATATCTGGTGCACCGCTTCGTCTTCCACCACTATTCCCCGGGCTCGCGTCTGCATCAGCTACATCATGACCATCCAAGCGATCCGGACTCGGAACGATCGAGCCTCTCTACGCCGCTGCTGGCATTGCCGTTCGGGCTTCTCTTGATCGGCAGCGCGGGGGTCAAGGATGGCTCGGCGATCTTCGCCGGGCTTCTCCTGGGCTATCTGCTCTTCATCGCGGTCCACTATGCCGTGCACCGTTGGCGGATAGAGCCGAACTCCTGGCTCTATCAGGCCAAGATGCGGCACCTCGCCCATCATCGCCTGGAGAATTGTAATTTTGGCGTGACGACGATTTTCTGGGACATCATCTTTCGCACCGATGCCAGGACCATCGGCGGACACCTCCGCTCGGGTGCGGGATGAACGGGCAAAGTCCTGGCGTCAGTCGTCTAGACTTCCTCGAATCTGATCTTCTGCGCGCCTTTCCAGAGCACGGTCTTGCCGAACGCCGGCAAATTCTCAAGCCCGGAGGTCAGGGTGATGAAGTGATTGCCGGCGAGCTGTCCGACCTTGCTCGCGAAACGCACCGCGCCATAGGCAAGCAGGATTTCGGTCTCGCTGATGCCGCCGGGATAGAGGATGACCTGACCGGGCGCGGGGTAGCTCGTGTGGTTCTCGTAACTGACGCCGAAATTGCGATCGCCGAGCGGCAGCCAGACCGCCTCCCCGCTCCAGCGCACGTGAATGGCCTGGCTCTCGAACGGCATCGCCTTGCGAAAGGCCGCGCAGGTTGCGGGCGCCAGTTGTTCCTCGAAGCGGGCCCGGAAGGTAAAGTCGCCGGCGCGGACGATGAGTTGGTTCATGGGAGGATTCTCGTGATGCTCATGAAGAGACACCATCCCGGCAACGTTTGCAAATCGTGCTTACCGGCGAGCCGCCTTGACGTCGGCGGCCGTCACAGCGTCCTGATAATCGTTGCCGAAATGGGTCCGCACATAGTTCACGACGGCGGCGACCTGATCGTCGTTCATCATCGACCCGAACGGCGGCATGCCGCGTTGTCCGTTGACGACGATCTCGACCGGATATCCGCTTGCCGCGAGATTGCCGTTACCCGCAAGCGACGGATAGGTTCCCGCACCGGTCGCGCCCTTGCCGTCCGCCATGTGGCAGCCGCGGCAGACGTTGACGAACAGCTCCTCGCCGCTCATTTCAAAGAATCGGTAGCCCGCGCTCATGCCCGATCCTGACGCGGCAGTCTGCGCGCAGGCCGCGAACGACAACAGCGAAAGCGCCGCGGCAAGCGTCATCGCGAAGGCTACGCGCGGTTTCGAACCCCTCCGCATCACGTCTTCACCACGCGCTCGTGAAGCCTGGCGATCGCATCGAGTGACGACAGGATGGCGCCCTCCTGCCAGGCCGGAATGTAGGAGGCATGCTCGCCCGCCAGCACGATCCTGCCGTCGATCTGGCAGAGGTCGTCGTAATGCTGCGCCCTCGCCTCCTCGCTCCAGTCGCCGGCGCAGCCCAGCGTGAAGGGCATGCGATGCCAGGCCACCGCAACGCCGTTCTCGAATTCGGCGGGGAATTGCGGATGAATGCCAGTTCCGTACTCGACGGCGCGGGCCACCCGTTCGGCCGGCGGCAGCGCGGTAAACTCATAGGCGTTGGCGCCGTCGAACAGATAGGCCCCGAGCAGCACGCCTCTGCCGGCGCGATTGAAGCCGGTGTTCGGATAGGCGATTTGCCGGATCGGCAGGTCGGTATAGCTGATGCCGCCGTAGATCGCCTCATCCTCCTCCCAGAAGCGGCGTTTGAATTGCAGGCCAATCTTGACCGCCGCCGAATAGGGCACGGCGTCGATGGCGGCTTTCATGCGGGCGCCGACGTCGATTTTGAGCTGGCTCAGGATCGAGAGCGGTATGGTGCAAACGCACCAATCGGCCTTCGCCTGTTGCAGCGTCGCAGGCGATTTGAGATCGGTGTAGGTGACGGTGACGCCGCGGTCATCCTGCCCGATCCGCGTCACCCTGGCGTCGTAGCGGATGACGTCGCCGACTTCCCTCGCGAACGCCTTGCCGATCATGTCCATGCCGCCAACCGGCTGAAACATCGTGGTCTGGAACGAATGGCGCGCGAAGTTCTGCAGGTAGCGCCACAGCCGCGAGTTCAGGATCTCCGACAGCCCGATCGGTTCGCCCGGGACCGGCGCGGCACCTAGCCCGCCGCCCGGATCTTTCGCGTAGCCGCGAAATTCAGCCGAAATCAGGTTTGCCTTGTAGGCATAGTCGCGGTCGAGCGCGCCCCAGGCCCGCAGCGCCTGCATCAGGATCTCGCGATCCTCTTTCGACACGGCATCGTCCAGCTTGCCCTGCTGCGTCACCTTGGCGAGCAGTTCCGAAACCTGCCCCTGAAAATCGGCCTTGATGTGGCGAATTCGCTGCGGCGCGCCGCCGAACGCCCTCGTCGAATGCAGATAGGCGTTGTGATTGAGCTGGATGAACGGCTCGAGCGCAACGCCGAGGCGCTTGCAGTAGTCGAGCAGCGCGCGGTGATGATAGGGAATCCGCCACGGGCCGGGGTTGATATAAAGGCCCTGCTCGAACTCGCAGGTCTGCGTGAAACCGCCGAGCTCGGTGAAAGAATCCCCGCCGCGAAGCGTCCAGTTGCGGCCGCCGGGACGGCTGTTGAACTCCAGGACCTGCACCTTGTATCCGGCCTTGCCGAGCTCCAGCGCCGCCGTCATGCCGGCAAGCCCGGCGCCAAGGACCAGCACGGAAGCGCCCTTCGGATCGCCGTCGAGCCTGATCGGTCCCTTGTATCCGGAATCGGAGGCATAGCCGAGCGCCGTCATCGCATGATACATCGCGGCACTGCCGGAAACCGTTCCGATCAGCGACAGCAAATCGCGCCGGCTAACGGTGACGGGCTCGCTTGGCATCGCTGTCGCTCGACTTGTAATCTGTCCCGGAGGAGAGAGGCCATCACATTGTATGGCAGGGGTCGAGCCTTTTTAGAAAGCGACGGATCAATTGACGGTGTCCGGCGCGGACGCCGCAAGGTATGGCTGTCTCGGCGCATCTTTCGACTTCAGCTTGATCGGCGAGCCACGCCTTCATCTTCAGTCCCGCAGATTTGCTTAGCTCACTGGAAAATCTTGCCGGGATTCAGGATCCCGCCGGGGTCGAGGGCCACCTTGAGCGCGCGCATCAGCGCAATCTCGCCCTCGCTCCGGCACACCGACAGATAGGGCTTCTTCTCGAGTCCAATTCCGTGCTCCGCCGAGATCGACCCGCCTGCGCCGCCGAGCGGCGCGTAAACGATCGCTTCGACCTTCGGACGCAGCGCGATGTAGTCGTTGGGCTGGACCTGGACGATGACATGCAAGTTACCGTCCCCGAGATGACCGAAAATCCACAACCTGTGCTCGCCGATCCCGGCCGTCAGCTCTTTGGCCAGCGCCTCGACATATCGTTCCATCGCATTCAGGGGTAGCGAAATATCGAACACGACCGGCATGCCCCCGACCACGACCTGCGCGACATCGTCGCGAAGCGCCCAGAATGCGCGCCGGTCGGCTTCCGATTGCGCCACCGCGGCATCGGAAATCAGCCCCGCCGCCAGCGCGGTTTCCAGCGCTGCGACGAAGCGCTCGGAATCGGGCTTGGGGTCGGCGCCGAGGCTTTCGATCAGAGCATAATAGGGATGGTCCTGACCGACCGGCGGCGTGCCCCTCGCCGGCGGCGACGTCACCAGGCGATAGAAGGATTGCCACATCACCTCGAATGCCGACAGCGATCCGCCCAGGGCGCTGTCTGCGTGCTTGAGCAATTTCGTCAGCGCCTCGAACGACGGCACTGCCACGATCGCCACATCCTGCGACCGCGGCTTCTCGCGCAATCGCAACACCAGTCGCGTGATCACTCCGAGCGTGCCCTCGGAGCCGATGAAAACCTGCTTGAGGTCATAACCCGCATTGTTCTTGATCAGCCGGTTCATCGACGACAGGATGGTCCCGTCAGCCAAAACGACCTCGAGGCCCAGAACCATGTCGCGCATCATCCCGTAGCGGATGACGCGATTGCCGCCGGCGTTGGTCGCGGCATTGCCGCCAAGCGTGGCGGTTCCCCGCGCGCCGAGATCGAGAGGAAAACTGAGTTCGTGCTGCTCGACCGCTTCCTGCAGTGCCTGCAGGGTGACGCCGGCCTGCGCCACGGCAATCCGCTGGACCGGATCGATCGTCTCGATGGCGCGCATCCGCTCCATCGAAAGGATCACGTCTTCAGGCGATGCATCGGCGCCGTGAACGAGGCCGGTTAGACCGCCCTGGGTCACGACTCGCAGGCCGTTGTCATGGCACCATCGAACGACCCTGGAGATCTCTTCGGTGCTCTTTGGACGCACCAGAGCCTGCGCCTTGAGCGTGTCCGGACGCAGAAAGCCGGCGGACCGCGTCGCGAGATCGGCGGCGTCCAGTACTCCCGATTCGCCAACGATGGCCCGCAGCGCTTGGATCGTATCCACGGCCTGTCTCCTCAAATCATGGCTTCGATCAGCCGCGGCCCTCTGTGCTTCATCGCCGATTTATATTGCGTGGCAAACTGTTCGGCGGTGGTAGCGCGGCTCGCCTCGACACCCATGCCGTTTGCAATCTGCGTCCAGTTCATTTCCGGATCGTGCAGATCGAGCATCGAGCGCGCATGTTCTCCGACCGCGGTCACGCCCACCCGATAGAATTCATAGTTGAGGATGGCGTAGGAACGGTTGGCATAGATGACGGTAGTGATATCCAGCTTCTCGCGCGCCATGGTCCATAGCGCCTGCACGGTGTAGGCGGCTCCGCCGTCGCCGTGCGGGCAGACCACCTTGCGATCGGGAGCGGCCAGCGCCGCGCCGACGGCGAGCGGCAGGCCCTGACCGATCGAGCCGCCGGCCAGCGGCAGATGGATGTGGGGACGCGCGCGCGCCAGAGTCATCAGCAACGGCAGGCTGGCAGTGTTGGATTCGTCCGCGTAGATCGCGTGGTCGGGCGTCAGCTGCGCAATGATCTGGGCTATGCTGAGCGAGTTCAGCAAGCCTTTGGGCAGGTCCAGCAATTGCAACGCCACGCGGGTCGCGACCTCGCGCGGGGCGGCGAGCGCATCGGCCAGGTTTTGCAGGGCGCAGACGCCGTCCTCATGCGGCTGGGCCAGGTAGATCAGCTCGCAGCCCTCGGGCACGCACCAGCTGGGTTTGTTCGGATAGGCAAAGAACGACACGGGTGGCTTGCCGCCAACCAGAATCATTTGCTCCGTTCCCGCCAGAGAGGCCATGACCTGCTCGCCGAAATAGGGAATACGCTCCACGGGCACGCGACCGGCGCCCATTTCGGCATACGGCGCAAAGGTATCGCACAACAGCCGCGCGCCGGTCCTGGCATGAATGCGCCCGGCCGCCTCGAGCCCGTCGCCTGCAAGCGCGCGGCCGCGCAGCAGCATCGCCGTCTTCCTGCCATTTGACATCCGTCTGGCGACGTCTTCGATCGTCTCCGCGCTCACCTCCGCCGGACCGATATCCGGCAATTGCCCGGCGGCGCGCTCGGCCGGATTCCAGGCGGCGTCGGCCGACAATATCAGGGTGGCGATGCCACCCGGCGCGGCGCGCGCGGCCTGCACGGCCCTTGCCGCATCACTGGCAACAAGTTTTGCGCTCCTGGACTCGTGGATCCAGCTCGATACCGGACGAGCGAAGCCAACGATATCGGAGGTCAGCAACGCGTCATATTGGAGGTGATAGGTCGCGTGATCGCCGACGATGTTGACGATTGGCGTGGCCGCGCGTCGGGCGTTGTGCAGGTTGGCAAGGCCGTTGGCGAGACCCGGCCCCAAGTGGAGGAGGGTCGCGGCGGGCTTGCCCGCGACGCGACCATAACCGTCGGCGGCGGCCGAAGCGACGCCCTCAAACAGGCAAAGCACCGGCCGCAACCCCTTCACGGCGTCGAGAGCTGCGACGAAATGCATTTCAGAGGTGCCGGGATTGGCGAAGCAGACATCGACGCCGCAATTGACCAGGGTCTGGACCAGTGACTGCGCGCCGTTCATCTCACCGCTCCTGCCTGCCCGCAACTCGTCCAGGCAGCGTGCACACGATTTCCGATCGATTGCATCAAAAAAGCGGCAGGCATTGCGGTGGATCAAGCGGCGGGCTTTAAAGTCTGGTCGGGACTTTTCTGTCACGACACTTGGCCCGAGCCGGTCTGGGCGACCATCGTCGCCGCGCCAACCAAGTTGACCTAAGTCAAGGCTCGTCCTATCCCGCCGTGACCATTACATCAGGAGCCTTGGACCGCTTCGGGGAAGCTTACCGCATGGACGTGATCGAAATCGACGTCGCGATTGTGGGAGCCGGCGGCGCGGGTTTGCGCGCAGCCATTGCGGTGGCGGAGGCTGACCCTTCGCTTGCGCTTGCCCTGATCTCCAAGGTCTATCCGATGCGCAGCCATACGGTCGCCGCCGAAGGTGGTGCGGCCGGCGTCATCAAGGACAATGACAGCCTGGACAACCATTTCAACGACACCGTCTCTGGCGGCGACTGGCTCTGCGACCAGGACGCCGTCGAGCTGTTCGTCAACACCGCGCCGTTGGAACTGTTGCAGCTCGAGCACTGGGGCTGTCCGTGGAGCCGCGAGGCCAACGGCACGGTCGCGGTGCGGCCGTTCGGCGGCATGAAGGTCGAGCGCACCTGGTACGCGGCCGACAAGACCGGCTTCCACATCCTCCACACGCTGTTCCAGACCTCGCTGAAATACCCGTCGATCAGGCGCTTCGATGAATATTATTCGACCGACCTGATCGTCGAGGACGGCCGCTGCACCGGCGTGGTCGCGATCGAGATGCGGTCGGGCCGCATGGTGGCGTTCCGCGCCAGGGCGGTCGTCATTGCCACCGGCGGCGCCGGGCGGATCTTTCCCTTCACCACCAACGGCGCCATCAAGACCGGCGACGGCATGGCGATGGCCTACCGGGCCGGCGTGGCGCTGAAGGACATGGAATTCATGCAATACCACCCGACCGGCCTGCCCGGCACCGGCATCCTGATCACGGAAGGCTCGCGCGGCGAGGGCGGAATCCTCGTCAACAAGGACGGCTACCGCTATTTGCAGGACTACAATCTCGGCCCACCCGATCCCTGGCCGCGCAAGAAGGCGATGGAACTCGGACCCCGCGATCGCCTGAGCCAGGCGTTCTGGCATGAGCAGCAGAAGGGCCGCACCGTCAAGACGCCGCAAGGCGACGTGGTTTATCTCGACATCCGCCATCTCGGGGAAAAGAAAATCAACGAGCGGCTGCCGATGGTGCGCGAGCTGGCGGAAGCCTATGTCGGCGTCGACCCGGTGCATGCGATGATTCCGGTACGGCCGGTAGTACACTACACCATGGGCGGCATCGACACCGACATCGACACCGCGACTTCGCTGCCCGGCCTGTTCGCCGCCGGTGAATGCGCCTGCGTCTCGATCAATGGCGCCAACCGCCTCGGGTCCAATTCGCTCGCCGAAATCGTTGTGTTCGGCGCCCGCGCCGGGCGCGGGGCGGCCACCTTTGCCAAGGCCAACCCGAAGCCCGGCGCGGGCGGCAAGGCCGCCGACGCGGCGCAAGCGCGCCTGCGCGAATTGTTCGCCCGCGAGGGCGGCAGCGATACCGCCTCCGGCCTGCGCAAGGCGATGAACGATGCCATGGAAAACGGCGCCGGCATCTACCGCAGCGAGGACACGCTGCTTGCGACCTGCGGCATCCTCGCGGACCTGCGCGCGCGCTATCGGAAGCTCGCGCTGCAGGACCGCAGCAACGTCTTCAACACCGACCTGATCCAGACGCTCGAGCTCGGCTGCATGCTCGACGTCGCCGCGGCGATGGCACAGTCGGCGCTGTCGCGCAAGGAATTGCGCGGCTCGCACCAGCGCCTCGAATATCCCAAGCGAGACGACGCCAACTATCTCAAGCACAGCCTTGCCACCTATTGCGGCGACGAGCCGCCGTCGATCGCCTACCGCGGCGTCGTCATCACCCGGTCGCAACCGGCCGAACGCGTCTACGGCGGAGCCGCGACATGAGCGAAACCATCACGCTGGAGGTCCTGCGCTACCTTCCAGAGACCGACAGCGCGCCGCATTTCCAGCGCTACACCGTGCCTTACAAGGACGAATGGGTGGTGCTCGACGCGCTCAATCACGTCAAGGACAATCTCGACGCCACGCTGTCGTATCGCTGGTCCTGCCACATGGCGGTGTGCGGCAGCTGCGGGATGATGATCAACAACGAGCCGAAACTGTCCTGCCACACCTTCCTGCGCGACTACCGCGGCGGCGTGATCCGGGTCGAACCGCTCGACCACTTCCCGATCGAGCGCGACCTGGTAGTCGTGATGGACAGCTTCATGGACAAGCTGGGAAGCGTGAAACCGTATCTGATCCCGAAACAGGACAAGCCGCTGAGCGCCGGCGAATATCTGCAAACGCCGGGCGAGCTCAACGCCTTCCACAAATTCACCCAGTGCATCAACTGCCTGTTGTGCTACGCCGCCTGCCCGCAGGTCGGCCTGAACCAGGACTTCGTCGGCCCGGCGGCGCTGGCGCTGGCGCACCGCTACAATCTGGATTCCCGCGACGGCGGCAAGGACGCGCGTGCCGATACGGTGGCCAGCAACGAGGGCATCTGGGAATGCACCTTCGTCGGCGCCTGCTCGGAAGTCTGTCCCAAGCAGGTCGATCCGGCGGCCGCGATCCAGCAGACCAAGATTTCCGCCTCGGTCGACTGGCTCAAGGACCTCTTGACTTTGGGAGCGCATCGATGAGCCGCCGCCCCTATGTGCGCACCGTCGAACGCGGCTGGTGGCTGCAGCATCCGCGCTACGTGCGCTACATGATCCGCGAGCTGACAGTTTTGTTTTTCGGCTGACCAAACGTGCGTGACGCAGGATCCACCTGGCACACAACAGAGGGTGGGGATCCAACGGGAGCGAACTCAAGCACCGAACAGTACCATGGAGGGAAGGTGGCGACAATGGTTTGGCTTGGAGCTCGCGACGCATGGACGATGGGCTGACTGCTTGCAGAGGTTCGGTCCGGACTCTGTGGGTTCTGGAGGGTCGGCACGGTGCAACCTGCGCGCACCTCTAGGTTTGGCACCCCGTCATTCGGCCAGCTCCAGGTTCGGTCCATGGAAACGATGCAGTCCGGGTCTGACCCGACTTCCGCAGCGGCGTCGCGAGCACCCCGCCACCGCGTGCACGGGGCCGGCACCCCCGCGCCGGCCGGCCCGGCCGCGAGGCGGGGGCCGGACCGACGGGCAGGCGGCGGTGCGCTCTCGGCTGCCCAGGCGCGCACCCACCGGGCCCCCGGCCCCACAGGCGGGGCCCGCGGGCGGGGGAGCGCGCCCGAAACTTTACCCTCCACCCCCAGGTCGCCGACAGTGGTTTGCTCTGGAGCTCGCCGACGCGTGTGACGGGCTGACCTGCGTGCGGGCCGGCGGCTCGTGGTTCTGGGGTGGCGCCGGTGTGCGGGCGCACTCTGGTTGCCACCCTCTTCGGCCAGCTCCGTCGGTCCTGGACGGCGCCGGTGCGCGGTGCGTGCTCCGCGCGTGCCCGGCGCCTCCTCCGGCGCCGTCCGCGCGGTTCGGGCCCTCGCTGCGTCGCTGTGCGCTCTCGCTCCGCGCGCCCCCGTCTCCCCTGCCCCCGCGCGGGTCCTGTTCGTTGTAGTTCTAGAGGGGATCTTAGATAAAAATGACCAGTCTGTTCGTCGGCCTTTATTGCGCGCTGCTGACGGTCGGGCTCGTCAGGCTCAGCCAGGGCCGTGCGGCATGGGACGGTTTCATCGCGGCGCTTTCGAGCCCGCTTGGCGTAGCCTTCCAGGCGGTGTGCCTCGTCTTCGCGATCTATCACAGCGTGACCTGGTTCGCGCTGACGCCGAAGGCGATGCCGCTGACGGTGAAGGGCGAACCGGTGCCCGGCATCGCGATCGTCAGCGCGCATTATGTCGCCTGGGCGGCGGTATCGGCCGTCGTCCTTATTCTAGCCGGGATGTAGCCATGGCAAGATCGAACAAGCCGATATTGTGGCTGCCGTTTGCCGGCGGCGGGCTGGTGGCGGCGCTGCTGACGCCGGTGCTGATCCTCGTCACCGGGATTTTGGTGCCGCTCGGCGTGATCCATCTGCACTATGAGACCATCGCGGCGTTCGCGCACCATCCCCTCGGCAAGCTGATTCTGCTTGGCGCCATAGCGCTGCCCGCCTGGCATGCCGCGCATCGCCTGCGCATGACGGCGCACGATCTCGGACTCGGAGGCGGTATCGTGGTCAAGGCCGCATGCTATGGCACGGCTGCACTGATGCTCCTCGTTGCCGCCGTCGCTCTGGTTGCCACCTGACCGGCCTTTAGCGCTTGATGACGACGACCTTCTGATAGAGTCCGCCGAAGAACGACTGCTTGCGCCATCGTCCCCGCGCCGCCTCGGGCAGCCAATGGGCGATTTCCTCACGCCACAAATCCAGCGCGAAGGGTTCGAGCGCGGCGAGCAGCGGCCGCCACAGATAGCGCAGCGGATGCCACCAGCGCGGTAGCGCGTAGTCGACGATGACGATCTGGCCGCCCGGCCTGACGACGCGGAACACCTCGCTCAGGGTTCGCTCGCGATGCGATGCGGGTTGCTCGTGCAGAAGGAAGAACAGCAGCGCCCGATCGTACCTGTTGTCGCAAATCCTCAGATCGGCGGAATCCATCGACAGCAATCGCGCCGGGGCGCCATATGGCAGCTTGCGGTCAAGGTTTTCCAGTTGCGTGGGCAGCACGTCGACGATGTCGAGCCTGCCGCCGCCCGCCGCCACCCGCCCCGCCAGTTCGCCGGTAAGGTCACCATAGACGCAGGCCACCTGGAGCGTGGCGCCGGGGAGCACGTCTCCCAATTCGGCCATCGCCGCGTCGCGCAGCCGCGTATAATTGCCCCACAGAATGAGGTTGACCAGCCACTGCCGTTCGAAGATCCACACCGCCTTGGGGTGCACATAGGCCCACCAGTAGTGCGCGGTTAGATAATGCGGCGCCTCGACGCGACACCCGGACTGGAATTCGACGCTGGCGCGGTCGGCAAGCGAAGCCGGCGCGACGACATTCGGGAACACCAGTGAGATGCTTCCATCTTGGCTCGTTGACTGCGCCAAATTGGCCTCCGACCGTTCGAGGGGCAGCCAATGCCGCCCCATACAGTATCTGCCGCACCCGGCGCACCATCTTGATGCGTATCAAAATCCAGGGAGTGCGGCCATGCCTTTTCGACGCCGGCCGGAGGACGTAGACTTGATCTTCGTCAAGGGCTCCCCGGTTGCTGGCTGCTAGCCAAGTCACATGATCAAACGCAGGGAAACATGGGATACCCGTTCCACCATCAGCCGGTGGGCGCATGTGCTGGAACGGACCGGGCTCGCCCTGACCGGGGCGTCGTGCGGGCTGTTCGTCGCCGCGCATGTGGGAAGGGCGAACATCGAGCTGATCGGTTCGAGCATGACCGTGCTCGTCATGATGGTTTACGGGGCCGCCGGCTTCTACCTCGGGATCGATCTGCCGCCGCTCCCGCCCGATCACGAGATGCATCTGCCCCTGCGGCACGGGCTGGGTTCCAAATGGGACACCGTCGAATTGCTCAGCGCGGCCGGCACCTTCCTCGCCGCGGTGGCGGCGGTTGTATCAGTCTCCAGCATCGTTCTGGACGAGACCGCGCAGGCAAGCGCCGCGCTCCTGATCAGTTCCGCCTGGGGGATCGGCGCCACCCTGCAGATCGCCGCCGGCGTGATCGCGCGAATGCGGCAGGCTGCTTCCACCACACTGTAACCAAAGCCGAATCCGAACCCGATCGCCGACGGTTGACGCCATAGCGCAAGCGTAGAACACTTCCGGCGGTCCAACCCGAACGCCGCCGCATCGGCAGGCGCGGACCGTGCCGGAAACATTCATTCAACGCGAGAGATCAGATGTCGACCAAGGATCCCGTCAACTGGATGTTGTCCGAGGCGATTGATTCGCTGGCGCGCGCCGAACGGCTGCGCCAGCAATTTTTCAGCCTGCAGTCGAAGGCTGGCGCGCGGGAGGCAATCTGGGAGCCTCCGATCGACGTCCTGGAGACCGACCGCGAAATCCTGATTTTTGTCGCTTTGCCCGGCGTCGATCCCGAGCAGGTCGAGGCCGTCATCGAGAACGGAACGCTGGTGATCAGCGGGCATCGGGTGCTCCCGGCCGAACTGCGCAACGCCCGGATTCACCGGCTGGAACTGCCACAAGGCCGGTTCGAACGCCGCATCGCACTGCCCACCGGGCGTTATGCCGTCAGCCGCTTCGCGGTCCACGGATGCGTCGGGCTGCGGCTGGTCAGGTCTGTGTGAGGATAGCCATGACGCCGGACAACGAACCTGCTTCAGCCTCGGCCAAGACCGACATCGCGCCGATTCCCGGTGATGCCCTGATCATCGTGCCGGTTCGCAACATGGTGCTGTTTCCCGGCGTCGTGACGCCGATCACCATCAACCGCGCCAAATCGATCGCCGCCGCGCAGCAGGCGCTGCGCGAACAGCGGCCAATCGGGATTCTGCTGCAGCGGGATCCCGAGGTGGAGGATCCGGCGCCCGGCGATCTCTACCGGATCGGCACGGTCGCCAATATCGTCCGCTACATCACCGCGCCGGACGAAACCCATCACGTCATCTGCCAGGGCGTGCAGCGTTTTCGCGTGCTCGATTTCCTGCCCGCGACGCCATTTCTCGCGGCGCGAGTGCTGCATATCCCCGAGCCGAACACCACCTCGCCGGAGATCGAGGCGCGATTCCTCAACCTGCAGCGGCAGGCCATCGAAGCGATCCAGCTCCTGCCGCAGGCGCCGCCGGAACTGGTCAACCTGTTCCAGTCGACCACCTCGCCCGGCGCGCTCGCCGATCTCGCGACCGCCTACATGGACATCAAGCCGCAGGACAAGCAGGAGATCCTGGAGACGGTCGATCTCGCGCAGCGGATGGAAAAGGTTTCCGCGCCACCTCGCCGAGCGGCTCGAAGTGCTGCGCCTGACCGCCGAGATCGGCCAGAAGACCAAGGCCACCTTCGACGAGCGCCAGCGCGAGGCGATCCTGCGCGAGCAGATGGCGACGATCCAGCGCCAGCTGGGCGAAGGCGACGGCAAGGCGCAGGAGGTCGCGGAGCTGAACGAGGCGATCGCCAAGGCGCAGATGCCGCCCGAGGCGGAAAGCCAGGCGCGCAAGGAAGTGCGCCGCTACGAGCGCATGCCGGAGGCCGCCGCCGAGGCCGGCATGGTCCGCAGCTATCTCGACTGGCTGATCGAATTGCCCTGGGCGCTGCCGCCGGAGAAGCCGATCGACATCGCCGAGGCGCGGCGCATCCTCGATGAGGATCATTTCGGCCTGGAGAAGATCAAGAGCCGGATCGTCGAATATCTGGCGGTGCGAAAACTGGCGCCGAACGGCAAGGCGCCGATCCTGTGCTTCGTCGGCCCTCCCGGCGTCGGCAAGACCTCGCTCGGGCAATCGATCGCGCGCGCCATGGACCGACCGTTCGTCCGCGTCAGCCTCGGCGGCGTCCATGACGAGGCCGAAATCCGCGGCCACCGCCGCACCTATATCGGCGCGCTGCCCGGCAACATCATTCAGGCGATCAAGAAGGCGGGCGCGCGCAATTGCGTGATGATGCTCGACGAGATCGACAAGATGGGACGCGGCATCCAGGGCGATCCCTCGGCCGCGATGCTCGAAGTGCTCGACCCCGAGCAGAATTCGACCTTCCGCGACAACTATCTCGGCGTGCCCTTCGATCTGTCGCGCGTGGTGTTCGTCGCTACCGCCAACATGCTGGATACGATTCCGGGCCCGTTGCAGGACCGCATGGAGATCATCAGCCTGCCGGGCTACACCGAGGACGAAAAGCTCGAGATCGCGCGGCGCTATCTGGTTCGCCGCCAGCTCGAGGCCAACGGGCTGAAACCGGAGCAGGCCGAGATTGAGGTCGACGCGCTGCGGCTGATCATCAAGGGCTACACCCGCGAAGCCGGCGTTCGTTCGCTGGAGCGGGAGATCGGCCGGGCGATGCGTCACGCGGCGGTGCAGGTCGCCGAGGGCACCTCGAGCCGCGTCGTCATTGCGCCGAAGGACCTCACCGCCATCCTCGGCGCGCCGCGTTTCGAGGGCGAGATCGCCATGCGCACCAGCGTGCCCGGCGTGGCGACCGGGCTCGCCTGGACGCCGGTCGGCGGCGACATTCTCTTTATCGAGGCGTCGCGGATTCCGGGAAAGGGCGTGTTGATCCTGACCGGCCAGCTCGGCGACGTCATGCGCGAAAGCGTGCAGGCCGCGCTGACGCTGGTGAAGAGTCGGGCCACCCAACTCGGCATCGATCCCTCGATCTTCGAGAAAAGCGACATCCACGTCCACGTGCCTGCCGGCGCCACGCCGAAGGACGGGCCGAGCGCGGGGGTGGCGATGTTCACCGCGCTTGCCTCGCTGCTTTCCAACCGCACGGTCCGGAGCGACACCGCGATGACCGGCGAGATTTCGCTGCGCGGCCTGGTGCTGCCGGTCGGCGGCATCAAGGAAAAGGTCGTCGCCGCGGCTGCGGCCGGCCTGACCCGGGTGATGTTGCCGGCGCGGAACCGGCGGGATTTCGATGAAATTCCGCAAGGCGCCCGTGACAAGCTGCAGTTCATCTGGCTCGAGCGGGTCGACGAGGCGATCGCCGAAGCGCTGGAGGGAACGGGGCAGGCGGAAGCGGCCGCCGAATAAGGACGGCGCCCACGCTGCTTTCGGACAATTCCTTAAGGGCTATTACGAGGCCGCTGCCAGGTTTGATCTATAGCAAAGCCGCCGCCGGCTTTCGGGTCTCTTTTTGCCAACAAGAAGATTCGGAGGACGCAACTACCTGGGGTGTCGATATGATGAACGAGACAACGACGAAGGCTCTGCTGATGATCGCCATGTTCGGAAGCCTGATCGCTGCGATTCGCCTTCCGGAAATGAGGTTATCCGAGCACTGGGCCTCTTTCAGACGGACGTTCGCATCGGTTTGGTCCACGAAGGAATCGACGGACTATACATTACAGCCTGTCACGCTGAGGCAGCGGTCGAACGGGCACCGATCCCAGCGCTGAACTGGCAAATCAGCTCTATGTTCCGGCCGCAGTCGCAAATGAGGCCGGAGTCGTCACCTTTGCATCGCGGCCTTCGCCCGGCCTGCTCGTGGCAAGCGACTTTTGCTTGACTCTGATCAAGCCAAGCGCGGCCTTTTCAACTATCCTGTTTTGAAATCTGGAGACGTCGGGCCTGGAGGCCGGCCAATGCGCGCGCAGCAAATCATGACCCCGCATGTGATCACGGTCGGCCCCGATACTCCCATCATCGAAGCCGTCCAGATCATGCTGCGCCAGCACATCAGTGGGCTTCCCGTGGTCGATGCCGCAGGTCAGCTCATCGGCATCATTTCGGAAGGCGACTTCATCCGCCGCGCCGAGATCGGAACGGGGCGCAAGCGCAGCCGATGGCTGACGTTCCTGGCTGGTTCGAACCGTATCGCCGCCGAGTTCGTGCACGAGCACGGCCGCAAGGTCGGCGACATCATGACGCCGTCCCCTCTCACCGTCAGCGAGGATACGCCGCTCGATCAGGTCGTAGAGATCATGGAAACCAGCAACCTCAAGCGGCTCCCGGTCGTGCGCGGCAAGCGCATGGTCGGCATCGTGACCCGTTCGGATTTTCTTGCGGCTGTCGCGGACATGGCGCGCGATGTCCCGGGCCCTTCCGCAAACGACGAACAGCTTCGCAAGGCCGTGATGTCGGCGATCGGGCAAGCCGCCTGGCGGCCGCACAGACTCAACGTTACCGTCCGCGACGGCGTCGTGAACCTGCGGGGCGTCGTCATGAGCGATTCGGCGCAGCGGGCAACCGTGGTCGCCGTGGAAAATGTTCCGGGCGTCCGCGAGGTTCACGACTACCTCTGCAAGCCGCCGCCCTACCCGCCTGCCGAAGAGGACCTTGGCGGCGGCGATATCGTGTCGTTGCAGCAGCAGCCTTCGACCACGGATGACGAACCGCTTTGAGGGGTTGGCAATCATGAACAGGTTTGCGCGGATTCTGTCTCTCGCCCTTGCGCTCGCTTCCTGCGGAAGGGTGGCTGCTGCCGTTGCGCAGGATGTTGGAAACGGGCAGCGGCTATCGGAGCGGTGGTGCGCGGCTTGTCACGCCGTGCAGCCCGGCTCGGCCAATTCGAAAGGAATCCCTGCCTTCGCAGCCATCGCCGCCAAGGAAAATATCACCGCCGACATGATCGCTTCGTTCCTGCTCCTGCCGCACGCGACGATGCCGAACGTTCCGTTCACCCGCAAGGATGCGGCCGATATCGCAGCGTTCATCATGGCCATGAAAAAGTAGCGGCGGGCTACAGCTTCATTGATCGATGATTGCGACCGCCCTGGTCCAACCGGCGGAGGCGCGTTCGATCTTGACCGGAAAACACGACACGGTGAAGCCGGTCGAGGGCAATTGCTCGAGGTTGTGCAGCTTCTCAATGTGGCAATAGCCGATATGGCGCCCGGCCTTGTGGCCTTCCCAGATCAGGCTGGCATCCTTGGTCTCGGCATATTTCTTGGCGGTGTAGACGAATGGCGCGTCCCAGCTCCAACCGTCGATGCCGGTGAGCCGCACGCCGCGCTCGAGCAGATACATCGTCGCCTCGTAACCCATGCCGCAGCCGGAGGTGACGTAGTCCTGCCGTCCGTATTTGGCCCCGGCTGAGGTATTGACCACGACGATCTCGAGCGGCGACAGCGTGTGGCCGATGCGCCTGAGCTCGTTCTCGACATCCTTTGCGGTCGCCACATAGCCGTCCGGCAGGTGTCGCAAATCGAGCTTCACGCCGGGCTGCAGGCGCCATTCCAGCGGCACCTCGTCGATGGTCCAGGAGCGCATGCCCCGGTTCATGGTCGGGTGAAAGTGCCAGGGCGCATCGAGATGGGTGCCGTTGTGGGTGGAGAGCTGAACCTGCTCGACCGCCCAGCCCTGCCCGTCCGGCAAATCCTCCGCCTTCAATCCCGGGAAGAACTGCAGCATGCGCGGCAGGCCCTGCTGGTGATCGATGTACTGGATGGTCGGATGTCCGCCCGGCGGGTCGGCCGGCACGTCGTTCTGCAGCGGCACGGAAATATCGATCAGTCGTCTGGCCATCGGCGGTCCTCATTATTCTCTTCGACGCAGGCGTAAATCGCCATCGCCGTATCCACGGGCTTAGCCGGCGGCGAGCATGAAATCGAAGTATCGAACTACTGCCCAAATAGGCGGCATGACGGCCACCGCGTCAAGCCGTGGCGTTCCAAGGGACTGATAGCAAAAGCTTTTTCTGTTCCTGTATGTGGCATACAAGTTGCCTGTCATCCGGTGATGCCACCCGTTCCTGTCCAGTTGACCGTTCGAAACATCCGGAAGTCATTTTCCGGCAAGTCCGGCGACGTCCGCGTGCTCGACGACCTTTCTTTCCACATCAACGAGCGCGACTTCGTCTCCATCATCGGGCCGAGCGGCTGCGGCAAGACCACGATCTTCAACATCATCGCCGGCCTGCTCGAGCCGGATTCCGGCGCGCTCAATTATCGCGGTGCGGAGATCGAAAGCCTGCGCGGCCGCGTCGGCTACATGATGCAGAAAGACCTGCTGTTTCCCTGGCGCACCGTGCTCGGCAACGTCCTGCTCGGCCTCGAGACGCGCGGCGTCGACCGCGTCGAGGCCGAGGGCAAGGCCCGGGAATATCTGAAGGCCTTCGGTCTTTCCGGCTTTGAGAACGCTTATCCGAAAACCTTGTCCGGGGGCATGCGCCAGCGCGTGGCGCTGATCCGCACCCTGATCATGGATCCGGACATCCTTTTGCTCGACGAGCCGTTCTCGGCACTGGACTACCAGACCCGGCTATATCTCGAGGGCGTGCTGAAGGAGGCGGTCGAGACCTATCACAAGACCGTCATCCTGGTGACGCACGACATCGACGAGGCGGTCGCGCTGTCGAAGCGCGTCGTCGTGCTCTCCGGACGCCCGGCTCGCGTGAAGATCGTGCACGACATCGACATCAGCGCGCCCTCGCCGATCGCGGCCCGAAGCGACAGCCGCTTCCCGGGCTACTTCCATTCGCTCTGCGCCGAGCTTGACATCCAGACCGAGAAGACCGCGTGACCATCACGATGCCCGGAACTGCTCCCTTGCCAAAGCGCACGGCGCGCCGCCGCCGCATCAGCTTCGACACGGCTTTTGGCCGCGCAATTCTGCAGGTGGCGGGCGTGGTGACGTTCTTCGCGCTTTGGGAGGCCGGCGTGCGGATGGGGTGGATTTCCGCGTTCCTGGTGGGATCGCCGAGCGGCATCTTCAGTTTCGGGACCAAGATGCTGTTAAGCGGCGAATTGCTCTCGGACACCTGGTACACGCTGTTCGAGGCCATTTTGGGTTTTGTCATCGGCACCATCTTTGGATCGCTGCTCGGGCTGACGCTTTGGTATTCGGTGTTTGTGGCGCGGCTGGTCGAGCCCTTTATCGTCGCCATCAACAGCGTACCAAAAATAGCGCTGGCGCCGATCGTCGTGCTCTGGTTCGGCACCGGGCTCGTATCCAAGGTCGCGCTGTCGGTATCGCTGACCGCCATCGTGGCGCTGATCGCCGCCTACCAGGCGGCGAAAGACGCCGACGTCGACTTGCAGTCATTATTGATCTCGATGGGCGCGGACAAGCATCAGGTCTTCTTCAAGGCGGTGGTGCCCTCGACCCTGCCGTCGATCATTGCGACCTTCCGCATCAACATCGGCTTTGGCCTCGTCGGCGCCGTGGTCGGCGAATTCATCTCATCGCAACGCGGGCTCGGCCACCTGATCTACACCGCCTCGAGCCTGTACGACCTCAACACTGTCTGGGTCGGGCTGTTCACGCTGATGGTGATGGGGTTCGTCCTCTATTATGTGATCGACATCATCGAGCGCACCAGTCTGCCCTGGAAGCAGTCGAACACCACGCATCAGGTTCAGGTTTAACGCATATATGGAGACGTCAAATGTCGTTGCTTACGCGTGTCATCGGCGCTGCGCTGGTCTCGATCCTGCTGGCCGCGCCCGCGCTCGCCGAAAACAAGAAGGTGACGCTGTCGCAGGCCTTCCAGTCGATGTTGTATCTGCCGCTCTATGTCGCGATCGATGAGGGCTTCTTCACCCAGCAGGGCATCGACCTCACCAAGGAGACCGCGGGCGCGCCGACGGTGGCGCTGTCCGCGGTGATCTCCGGCAGCGCGCAGTTTTCGATTCACGGGCCTGAATGGACCGCGATCGCGGCGTCCAAGGGCGCCCCGGTCGACGTCATCGCCAATGTCGTCAATGGCGCCGCGGTCTGGATCGCGACCGCACCCGACTTCAAGTTCAACAACATCAACGACGTCAAGGGCCAGAAGGTCGTTACCGGCCTGATGCCGACCACCAGCACCTCGCTGTTCATGAAGCTGCTCAAGGAAAACGGCATGGACGCGAAAACCGACGTCGACATGATCCAGGTCGCGATCGGCTCGGAACCCGGACCATTCGTCGCCAAACAGGCCGACATTGGCGTGATGTACGAGCCCGGCCTCGATCAGGCGGTCGCCAAAGGCATGAAGGTCGTGCTCGGATTTCCAAAACTTTACGGCCCCTATGCTTTCTCGGCCGTGACCGCGCGCAACGACGTCGATCCCGACACCGCGCAACGCGTGGTCAACGCCATGGAAATGGCGATGCGGTTCATGGCCAAGGACGAAGCGAAAACCGTCGAGATCGCCAAGAAGGAGTTTCCGACGCTCGATCCGGTCGTGGTGGAAGCCGCCGTGAGACGCATGCTGGCCGACGGCGTCTATCCACCGAGCGTCGATATCACCGCGGATGCGTTGAAGGTGTCGATGGCTACCCAGATCGCGCTCGGCAATCTCGCGGCGCAACCGGACTACAAGGCGTTTGTCGTCAAGAAATTCATCGAGCCGGCGCTCGCGATGAAATAGGCCGCGCGCGGCCTCTGGCGTGCCTTCGGGTTCTGTGCGAGCTTTCCCGGACGTCGTACGTGCGGGACTTGCCGACATGACCGAACGAACTGCGCGCGCCGTCGGCGCGGGCGTTCTTGAGCTTCTGCGCCTGTTCGAGAACGACCAGGCTGCAGCCGATCAATACGCGGCTGATTGTCTGGAGAGGGCAAAGGCGGTCGAGCCCCACCTCAAGGCGTTTGAATATTTCCCAACCGATGTCGCGCGCCGGCCGGGGCCGTTGTCCGGCATTCCCGTCGCGATCAAGGACATCATCGCGACGTCGGACATGCCGACGACCAACGGCTCGCCGATCTACCGCGGCCACATTCCCGCCGCCGATGCCTGGGTGGTCGAGCGGCTGCGCAATCTCGGCGCCGCGATTTTCGGCAAGACGGTATCGACCGAATTTGCCTGGCGGCATCCCGGAGCGACGGTCAACCCCTGGAATCCCGCGCATACGCCGGGCGGCTCGTCATCCGGTTCGGCGGCGGCGGTTGCGGCCGGCATCGTGCCGCTGGCGCTGGGCTCGCAGACCCTGGGCTCGGTGATCCGGCCGGCGGCGTTCAATGGCGTCGTCGGCCTGAAGCCGAGTTTTGGCGCGATCCCGCGCACCGGCGTCCATCCGCTGTCGCCTTCGCTCGATCATGTCGGCTTCTTCGCGCGCCGCGTCGACGACGTCGCATTTGCACTCTCGCTGCTGGCCGGATCGAGCGATGCCGATCCTCATGGCCGGCCGATCCCCGGCCTTGCCGTCGATCCCGGCACGGGCGTACCGCCGCTGGACAAGCCTCGCCTTGCCATCGTGCGCTTCGACAAATGGTCGAAGGCCGAGCCTGAAGCGCAAAAAGTGTTCGACGCGGCGGTAGAAAAATTGCGCGACGCGGGTGCGTTGCTGGAAGAGCTTGAGCTGGGCGAACTCGATGACGCCAACTGGAACGCGATCAACACCATCCTGACCTGCGAGGGCGCACTGATCTACGCGCCCCTCGTCGAAAAATATCCTGACCGCAGCAGCGACCGGCTGAAAGAGCTGGTTCAAATCGGAAAGGGTCACTCCGCGTATGGCTATCTCGCCGCCAAGGCGTTGCAGGAAAAACTGCGATCACGTTTCGGCTCCGACATTGCGGGCTTCGACGCGGTGCTGACGCTGCCGGCCTTCGGCGAGGCGCCAAGAGGCCTCGCCTATACCGGCGACGCCGAATATTGCGCGCCCTGGACGCTTCTCGGCGTGCCCGCGGTGACGTTGCCGGCCGGATTTGGCAAAAACGGCCTGCCGCTCGGCATTCAGATCGTCGGCGAGTATCGGCAAGATTATCGAATGCTTTGCGCGGCGAAATGGGTCGAGAGCACGTTGGGATTCGTTCCCGGGATTCCGGCGATCTGATCGCTCGTGGCTCACTGCCGCACCGCAGGCTTGCGCTCCACCGGATGAATGTCGAAGGCGCGCAGGCGGCCGAGGCGCAGCACGTCCATCGCAAGCGTGCGACCGATGCGGTCGCGGTCGAGTACGCGGATCAGGTCGTCGACACCCTTGACCTCGACGCCATCGAGCCTGATCACGACGTCGCCGGACAACAGCCCGGCCCGCGCCGCCGGACCGTCCGGCTCGATCTGCGCGAGCAGCGCGCCCACCTTGTTGTCGATGCCCGCGACCACCGCGTGCCGCCGCGGGATCGGCGCGGTCTGGCCGGAAACGCCGATATAGGCGCGCCGGACATAGCCGTGGCGGATGATCTCGGACAGCACGAACTGCGCGGTGTTGCTGGCAACCGCAAAACAAATTCCCTGCGCACCACTGATGATCGCGGTGTTGATGCCGATCACCTCGGCTGCCGATGATACCAGCGGCCCGCCGGAATTGCCGGGATTGAGCGCGGCATCGGTCTGGATCACGTCCTCGATGGTCCGCCCGCTCACCGAGCGGATCGAGCGGCCGAGCGCCGACACCACCCCCGCGGTCACGGTCGATTCGAAGCCGAGCGGATTGCCGATCGCAATCACGAGCTGGCCGCGGCGCAGGCGTTTGGAATTGCCGAGCTGGGCGTAGTGCAAATCGCGTGCGCCATCGGCGCGCAGCAAAGCAAGATCGGTATCGGGGTCGACGCCGAGCACACGGGCATCGGTGACGATACCCTCGATGTCGCGCAACCTGATCTCCTTCGACGATCCGACCACATGGCTGTTGGTCAGCACCAGCCCGTCGGGCGAGATGACGATACCCGACCCGAGGCCGCCGCGCTGGCGGGCGGTGCGGTCTTTCGAGCCGGTTTCGACGCGAACGACGGCGGGTCCGACGCGCTCGGTCACGCCGATCACGGCATTGGAATAGGCATCGAGCAGGGCTTGATCGTCGCGGGCCTCCGGTTGGGCGCTCTGCGACGGCGCACTCTCGTCCAATGTAGCGGGGGTAAAATCCAGCATGGGTGATTCCTTCGGTCGCCACAGATGGTGCTCCCCTGGTGCCGCCGCAAGTCCCGCAAATGACCGGGAGAGACCGCGCACGGCCGGCGATCCCGGCATCCGGTTCCGGCGCCGGCCAAGCTTGCCAATGGCGGCAGGCCGCGAGAGACTATGAATCGGTATCGCGAGACCCAAGAAAATCTCCGAACCGAACGCGAGGGAGGCGACCATGAGCGGCGCGAGGCTGAAGCACTATGGCTGGGGCCGCGAGGGCGAGGCAATGACGGCGGAAGAGCAGGCCTTCGTACTCGGCCGCTACCGCAAGAAATTCTCGCGCGATGCGTTCGACGCCATCGCCGTGCCGCGTCTCGCGGACCTTTCGCTGCGCGCGCCGCGCCTCACGCTGCCGGCCTCGCTTGCCGCCTTCTGCACGAGCGAACGCTACGACCGCGCCGCCCATGCCTATGGCAAGTCCTATCCGGACTACGTCCGCGCCATGCTCGGCGACTACGCCTGCGCGCCCGATGTCGTCGCCTATCCCCGCAATGAGGCCGAGATTTCCACCGTGATGGACTGGGCCGGCGGCGCGAGCGCCTCGCTGACGCCGTTCGGCGGCGGCTCCAGCGTCTGCGGCGGCGTCGAGCCGCGCGCCGACGGCGTCCGTTACAAGGCAGCCGTCACGCTCGACCTGCGCAACCTCGGCAAGGTCGTCGAGGTCGATCAGGCCTCGCGCGCCGCACTGATCGAAGGCGGCGCCTATGGTCCGGCGCTGGAGAACCAGCTCAAGCCGCATGGTGTCACCTTGCGGCATTTTCCGCAGAGTTTTGAATATTCCACGCTCGGCGGCTGGATCGCGACCCGCTCGGGTGGCCATTTCGCGAGCCTCTATACCCATATCGACGATTTCGTCGAAAGCCTTCGCGTGGTGACGCCGCGCGGCGTGGTGGAAACGCGCCGCTTGCCGGGATCGGGCGCTGGCCCCAGTCCCGACCGCATGTTCATCGGCTCGGAAGGAACGCTGGGCGTGATCTCGCGCGCCTGGATGCGGCTGCAGCCGCGTCCGAAATTCCGCGCCGGTGCGTCGATTCGTTTCCAGGATTTCTTCGCTGCCGCGCGCGCGGTGCGCGCGATTTCGCAGGCCGGCCTTTATCCGTCGAACTGCCGCATCCTCGACCCGCAAGAAGCCTACAACACCGGCGCGGCCGACGGCAGCGTCGCGATCATGGTGCTCGGCTTCGAATCCGGCGATCACGCGCCTGACGCCTGGATGGCGCGCGCATTCGAATGCTGCGCCGACCACGGCGGCGCGCCGGAGAGCGCGAAGGCCGGCGACGCGCATCTCGAAGGCGCGGCCGGCATCTGGCGCAACGCCTTCATCCGCATGCCCTATGCGCGCGAATTCCTGACGCCGGCCGGTCTCATCAACGACACGTTCGAGACCGCGATCACCTGGGACCGCTTCGAAACGTTCCACGACAAGGTGAAGGCGGCAACCGAGCGCGCGATATTTCAGGCCACCGGAGTCAACGGCGAAGTCACCTGCCGCTTCACCCATATCTATCCCGACGGGCCGGCGCCCTATTTCTCCTTCCATGCGCTGGGCCGTCACGGCGCGCTGCTCGAGCAATGGCAGGCGATCAAGAATGCGGCGAGCGACGCGCTGATCGAGGCGGGCGGCACCATCACCCATCATCACGCCGTCGGCCGCGATCACAGGCCCTGGTACGACCGCCAGCGGCCGGAGCTTTTCGCAAGCGCCCTTCGTGCGGCGAAGAAAGAGCTCGACCCGCAAGGCATGCTCAACCCGGGCGTGCTGATCGATCCCTGAAGCGCCAGGCCGGAGCGCGTGGCGCCGGACCAACCCGGCAGGAAGTGAACCCGCCTCGCGGGCTCCACGACAAAGTGGGATGGACGAGATCGGCACGTTGCCGGTCCAGCGATCGATTTGAGCGATCCCGATACGTGATGGACTGTTGCCCATGCCGTCTCCCGCATTCGAGCGTTTCCGCTTCAGTTTCTTCGAAGACCCCTATTCCGCGCGCGACGGGCTCGACACCGCCTCACTCGCCCTGCTGGAAGGCTCTGACAGGAGCCGCGCGGAAGAGCTCCTCCTCGACTATCTGCCGGACACGCGCGGCGTGATCGGCCTGGGCGTCCTCCGTTCGCGCCGCGCCGAGCCCGCATTGACGCACCTGCTGCTGGCCGGGCGGACGCAGGGAATCGACAGCGGACAGGTCTACCTTGCGAAGGCGCTCTGGCAGATCCGGTCCGATCCGCGCTGGCTCGAAGCTGTCGTCGAGGTGCTCGATAGCGCCGACGAGCCAATGCAGCGCATGGACGCCGCGATCGCGCTGCACATCTTCCACGATCCAGCGGCGGTGCGCGCGCTGGTGCGGGCGCTCGATGATCCCGAGAGCCTGGTACGTCACCACGCCGCCCGCGGCCTGCTCACGCTGCACGGTCTGCCCCATCAATCCTTCGATCGGGAACACATGATGTACCGGGTGATGTCTGATGACGCCGGGCGGCGCGCGAGCGGCAAGCGCGACGTCCTCGCGGCGATCGCCGGCCGGCCGGTCGCGACATCGTGAACAGCGCAAGACATCGTCTATGCGCTTGATCCGACCGTTGATATTCTCCCCTTGAACACCGTCTTCAAATTTTGCCGGGCGAGCACTTGCCGTTTTGCGCTGGATCAAGTCACGGCCACGGATTTGCCGTTTAGTGGCGGCGAAGGGGGCGGAGAACGTCGATGTTGAAGAACCTGCTCGTCCACATTCCCTCCGAACGCCAGGTGCGGCCGGTCGTCGACGCTGCGATCTCGCTCGCGGTGGCGCGAACCGCGCATCTCGATGCGGTGTCGGCCGGCTACGAGACCACCAATGTCGGCCTCGCGGTCGATGGCGGCGCGGCGGTCGCTGCGGTGTTCGAGGTCGAACGCGAACGCGCTCTGGCGCGGGCCAATGCGGCGCTCGCGGTGTTCGAGACCGAAGCGCGCAACGCCGGCGTCAGCTACGGCCTCAAGGCGCTCTCCGATCTTCCGGGTGACGCCGCGGCAACCGTGGGTACCATGGCGCGGCTCTACGATCTGACGGTCGTGCTGCAGCCCGACACCGCTCACGACACCTTCGACAACACCATGCCGCAGGAAATCCTGTTTCAGTCGGGCGGACCGGTGCTGTTCATCCCCCATACGCACAAGGGTCCGTTCGAGGCCAAGCGCGTCGGCATCGCCTGGGACGGCAGCCGGCTTGCCGCGCGCGCGGTTCGCGACGCCGCCCCGTTCCTGGCGCGCGCGCAGGCGATCACCATCGTCAGCATCAACGAGAGCGATGACGAGGCGAGCGCCTCCTCGGCGGCGCTGACGGCGCATCTGACGCGCCATGGGCTCACCGCGAAGATCGAGCACGCGAGCGCCGATCATGCGGATATCCAGCCGATGATCCTGTCGATCGCAGCGGACGCCGGTCTCGAGCTGCTCGTGATGGGCGGCTACGGCCATTCGCGCCTGCAGGAGCGCCTCCTGGGCGGCGTGAGCCGCGCCATGCTGCAAGCCATGACCGTGCCGGCGCTGATGTCGCATTGAGCGCGCCGCGCCTGGGCAGCTGCAGGGTTCACTGGCGACGCAGTGCTGATCGCACCCGCCTCCAGGCGAATTGCCTACTAACAGGGAATTTTACAGGGAATGTTGCGATTTTGAGGCTCCAGTAGCCCATTTCGTGGCAAGAAATTACTGCGCTGCATGTCCTCGCGGGGCGCTTCGGGCAGTGAACCGTGGTGGCAAGGCGACATCGCTGCTCCAGCGTCATCCTCCCAGGTCGTCGTCAACTTCTGTGGACGTATCCGTATCGAAGGTTGCTGCGCTGAGCGCCGTCACGCTCGTATTGCGCTTTCATCTCCGCAAAGCGGTCCGGGCTGGCTAGTTCCGTGGCTTTCTTGTAGCCAAAGAGGCGAAAACCGTTTTCCGCGAAGATCCCGCTCTTGACCGGTCCGTTGGGCGCACCAAGCGGTGCAAAGCCGTGTTGCTTTTGCATGTCCTCGGGTATTTCCAGTCGCCGCATTGCTTCAATTTGCCATTGCGGTGATCCGGTCCAGACCGAATCGGTACCCCAGATGACGTGATCGGCACCCAGTCCTTTGATCAAGGTGCCCATCATGGCTGCGGCGATCTTCGGTTGCGCAATGACGGTCCAGGCGAAAATTGCGCCGAGGTCACCGTAGACGTTGGTGACGCCGAATTTCTCCGGAATCTCGGCAAGATCACTCAGCCAGGACAAACGGCCATTCTGCTCCCAATCGTTCACGGCGTCAGTCGGCGGGCCCCCAATATGACGAAAGCCCGAATGGTAAATTGCGAAGTTGAGTTGAGGCCAGTCCTTTGCCGCTTTACCAACATCCGCGACGGATGCGTACGCTGCGAGGTGGGGCAATCTTTGCTCCGCAAAGGCAGGAAAGAGACCTTTGTGAACGCAAACGTTCTTGATGCCGGCCTTGGCGGCCTTTTCGTAGAACGGATACATCAGCTTCTCGTCATCGAGGCGGTACGCAATCTTGCCGCCGTGCGCGAGAATCAGATCGCCGATCGTGTAGCCCTTCCAGCCATCCGGCTTCTGCACCTCAATCGCTCGATCCACGCCCTCGAGCCAGCCCGGCTGTCCCGGCATCAAGGTGTAGTGCGCGAGCATCCGCTTTGAGCCAGCCTCCTTGTTGATGCGGTCGCGCGCCTTGAAGACCTCTTCCTGCGGCAACAACCAGTCTCCCGGTGCTTCGGAAGGGGCGTTGGTCAACAACGCCACTTTGGTATCGCTATCGAGAAACATCTCCTTGAAGAAGTTGTCGAACTTCAGATCGTTGATCGTCGGTTGGCGGCCGACCAGATCCTTGTTCCACCCGAGCTTCGTCACGAGCGAGCGCTGCCACATCAAACCACCAATGCGATTCGGGTCGCTGATCGACGGTGACGGGTCGTCTCTGATGAAGTGTGTGTGCGCGTCAAAGATCAACTGATCTTTCAGCGATTGTGCACGTTCCGCTGCAAGTTCGGGTGTCGCTGCCTCAGCCTCACTGACCGCAAACAGCGGTCCGTAGACTTGATTCATGACATAATAAGATGCCGCCATTCCCGCCGCGGTTTGAAAGAATCTGCGGCGGCTGATGCCTTGCTTCTGCGCGAGGGACGATCCCAGGTCGTTGAGCCGGGCCTCGACCTCTCGCTGCTGATCGGTTTGAGGCGCAGGCAGGTACTCATCGCTTGATATAATCTGTGTCGGAATCGGGGTCGGCAGTGCCGCCTCTTCCGCGACAGAAAGTTGGTCCATGTGTTCGGGGCCGATGACTCTCATAGCTTCCTCCATGCGGTGCCGGAAGTCTTTGGTGTGCCGACCGCGTTTCCGGCGAGGTCAAACCGATCGGCCACGCCGCTGCGGGCGCCACTGCGGCCGGGTCAATAGCCGAGCTTGATCGTCGCACTCTTGGGCTGGTCAGCGAGCTCTATGGCGGCCGCCGAGAATTCGGGGGGACCGAAGGCTCCCTTGGCATCATTCGAGAAACCATAGCCCTCTTTGGGTATGCCCACCTGATCCCGGTCGAGTTCACCGTTGTCGTTCTCATCGTGATAGGCGGACGCCGCATATTTTCCGGGCGGGAGATTGTGGAAGGTGACGGTGATGTTTCCCTGCGCGGCTCTGAAGCGAAACGACGCCAAGGCCTGCGGCGCCTTGGGGAAGCTTGCCTCCGTGTTGAAGATGCCTCCGCCGATGGCGCCGGTGCCGTTTCTGATGCCGCTCACAACGATCGTGAGGTCCGATGCGCTCGCGGCTGTGAGCGTCCCGAGACAAAATATGGTAGCGAGCAGGATCTTATTTGTCATGACGGAGTTCCTTGCTTGATGACGCTGAGGCCTCTGGAGTGACTGACTCGTCTGCAGCTGCTTTTTCGATTGCGCTCAAGTTTTCGCGTCCTAGTCCGGACGCATTTGTCGCGCCAAACCAGCGAGATCCGACTGATCCCAATGCTCCGCGAACTTCCCGTTTGCGACGCGCCAGATCTCGATGTCGGCCCACGTCAGCTTCTTGCCGGTCGGCTGGAAGACGGGTGCGTTCGGTCCAAGTCGAACGGGATGTCTGTGCGTGGCTGTTATCGTGAGGCGCGCGACGACTTTGTCGCCACCGATGATGAGATCTTCGAGCTGCACGTGCATATCGGGAAAAGTTTCGAAGTACCCACGGATCGTTGCTTGAGTGCCTGCGAGCCCCTGTCCGGCCCGTCCGTTGTGTTGAATGTAGTTGTCGGCGATGATGTCGCGAAACGCGTCGGCGTCATGGGCGTTGAATGCGGCGACGTAGCGGTCGACAAGGGCTGCGTCGGAATTTGGAGATGGACTCTGGGCAAAGGACGTTCCAGACATCGCGATTAGTGCTGCGGCGCCGACCGTTGCTTGCGCAAGACGGCCTAGCACTACTTTGGCACTTTAGGCTTGGAGATATGTGCAAGGAACCTGTTACAGTGAGGACATTGTCGGGGTGGAGGTCGTGCGAAGAGGTCGAGGATCGCTTGCCTGATGGCCGGCATGCTTGGTTGTGGTGGCGGTCCTGAGATTCTTTTTTTTCCGCCCCGCTGCTTTGAGGCGGCGGGATTGGAGGAAGGCGTAGGCGATCATCGTCATCAGCGCGTGTCGATGTAATCCCGTCCAGGATCTACCTTCGAAGTGGTCGAGCCCAAGCTCCTCCTTGAGCTGCTGGTGGGCCTGTTCACAGACCCACCTGGCCTTGATCGTGGCAGCGAGCGTCTTGATGGTGGCATCGGCCGGCAGGTTCGACACATAGTATTTTTGCTCCCCGGTCGACCGCCGCTCGCCGACGAGCCAGACCTCGTCACCAGGCATGCACTGCATACGGTTATTGAGCATCCGGTGCTTATGGCCATCCGCAACGCAGACACGGCGGGCCGTGAAGAGACATGTCAGCCGACCTTTGGTGCCCCGCCGCCAACTGACCCTTTGCCATTTGCCTTTGGCCAATAACGCTTCAGCAGAGACCGGTGGCTGATCAGGGATGTGGTATTTGCGGGGCTTTCCGGTCTTGGCGATTGGGAAGATCAGGGCAATGTCGGCGGGATAGACGTTCTGGCGCCGCGACAGACCCACCGCCCACAGCAGACCGCGCTCGCTCAGAGCCTGACGGAAAGGCCCGCTGGAGCCGTACCCTGAATCGGCAAGCACACAGCCGAAACGCACACCGGAGGCGATGACGCGGTCGATCTCCGCCAAGGCGATCTCTGGCTTGGTCCGCGCTGCGCGGTGCTCGACTGGAACGCCCGCACGCTTCAAACGCACCGGATTACTCGTCCAACTCTCGGGAACGAAGAGACGTAATGCCACCATGACCGGCACTTCACCCCGTGCAAGCGTCAGCGACACCAATGTTTGGCAATTGGCCGTCTTGCCGAGAGATGAGGCATATTGTGGAGCGACACCAACCGAACGATCGCCCTTTTTCGGCATCGCCGTGTCGTCGATGACCAGCACCGCATCCTTGCCGCCGACCAGGCGAGCGGCCTGAACCAGCAATTCCGCCTCCAATGGCGCTGCATCCCAAACGCCATCAGCAATGAAATGGTGCAACTGGTCATACTCGCCCGGTGCCAGCCGCGCCGCCATCGGCTGGACGCTCTTGCGATCACCCGGTCCAATCAATCCCGAGATATAAAGCGGACACATCCGCCGCCGTGCCTTGTGGCCTAAGCGATCCAGGAATGGCTTGAGCCAGCGTCCAAGCTCGTCTTCCCACTTCGATTTCGTGCCCACCATGGTCGGCCCTCCAAAAGCCGACCATCTATGAATTATTGAAAATCTGATTCGGGAATCCAGTTTCGCCGATCAATCGCCAAATTCTGCCAAAGTAGTGCTAGTCGGTTGGTCATGGGGCACCTCTTTGGGTCGGGACGCTTTACGATCGGTCTAACTCGGGTCTCGTCGATATCGTATTTATAATCACTTCGTTTTCAAAAGACACTGCCGTTATAGGATCATCACGCGAAGTTGAGTGCCCACGACCAGGGGGCTGCGCTGGCGAAACAAAGGGTGTGCTGATCGAAGCGACTCAAAGCTTGCGTTACACCGACGATGACGGACCCCCGTGCCGACAACAGGCGTAGCCGTCACATTCGCCGCAGTTAGACGGCTCTGCTCCGTAGGCGGTTAGGGCGATGGCCTCGCATACACAATAACTATCATTTGACAAGTGACTATTCTTTTAGTACTATAACGAATGAATTGTGATCGAACGGATGGGATTCCGAAATGGCGGCGACCCTGCAGGCAGACTAAGGCTGGCAGTTGATGCCGACTGATTTCGAACGTTATTGCGCGATCACCCGAGCGATGGGCATTATCGGTGAGCGTTGGACAATGCTAATTCTCCGTGATCTTCGCGAAGGTCCTCGCAAGTTCAATGATTTGGAGACGTCGCTCAAGGGCATCAGTCCGAACACGCTGTCCGCCCGACTAAAGGCGCTAGGCCAGCACGGTATCGTTACACGACGATTTTACGAGGATCACCCGCCCCGTGCCGAATATGTCCTCACCGAGAAGGGTCATGAGCTTCGTGTCGTACTTCGAGCGCTGCAGGATTGGGGGCTCAAGTACACGTCCTGAAAACCGACGACCAGTTGCTCTCGAGTATCGTGCGTTCAAATAGAGCGAGGCAGAACATGACGACGATCATCAACATTGTTCAACATACGCCGATCTGGGTATTTCCTCTGATCGTCGTCGTACTTTGGCTTGGAAGCATCAATCTGCGCAAACGTACGCTTCCGCTGCGCTTGCTGTTTGCCTTCCCTGCCGTGATGCTGGTCTTGTCGGTCAGCAATTCGATTGGAACAAGCGCGCCGCCTGAACTTGCGCTGCTGGACTGGCTTTGCTGCGCCGCCGTCGGAATGCTCATCGGATGGAGTCTGGCGCAAAGACCGCTCGCCGTAGACCCGAAGGCGATGCGGGTTACACTTCCAGGCAGCGTGATCCCACTGATCGTCAGCGTAGCCATCATCGTGCTGAGATATGCCTTCGGCTATCTCTACGGACGCTACCCGGAACTGCTGGCGGATCCAAACTATGCGCTGGCGCTGATCGCGGGAGGGGCCTTGCTGGGCGGGGTGACATTCGGGCGCTACGGCCGGCTCGGCTTGTGGTATCGGCAAGCCGCGTCGGGAGCAGCCAGAACTCAGATGCAGTGATCGCGCGCCGCTTGCCTCAGCAACCCAACGAAATTTCGGCGCATGAAAAGGATGCAGCAATGACCGAGCAATCGAAACCACTTCGACAGATCGACTTTTACTTCGATTTTCGCAGCCCCTACTCGTTTCTCGCCAGCACCGCCCTACCCAAGCTGGCTGCCGGGCTGGGTGCGATGGTCGCCTATCATCCGTTCCGTATCGCCGAGCTGATGAAGGTGGTTGGCAATCGGCCGACGACACTTGAATCCGAGAACAAGGGCCGTTACGCGCGGATCGACATCATGCGCTGGGCGCGCCGGTACCGCGCGCGGTTTCAAGGAAACCCGAACATGTCCAAGATCGATTTCGTATTGCTTGGACAACTCGCGCTCGTTGCGAACGAACGGAACAGCGGCGCAGCCTGCGTCGACGCGATCTTCTCCGCTGTCTGGGTCAAGAGCGACGACCTTTCCGACAAGGCGCTGCTGGCGCGACGGCTCGATGAGGCCGGACTTGCCGGTACGGCCATGATCGAGCAGGCCTCGATGACCAAGTACACTGCGCAACTCGATGAATTGACCGCATCAGCCGCACAACGCGGCGTGTTCGGTGCCCCGACCATTTTCGTCGGCGACGAAATGTTCTTCGGCAATGACCGGCTTGATTTCGTCGCTGAAGCGCTGAAAGCGAGCGAGAAGGCTGCATGACCAATGGATAAGCCAGTTTGTATCATTTCGGGTGTCGGGCCGGGAACCGGCAGCGCGTTGACGCGCCGCTTCGCCGGCGCTTATCGGGTAGCCATGCTCGCTCGCAGCGCCGACCGCCTCGCCGAGCTTGCGAAAGATATTCCCGACACGTACGCCTTCACCTGCGATGTGTCTGATCAGCAGCAGGTGAACACGACAGTCGCCGCAGTCGAGGCCAAGCTCGGCCCGCCCGCTGTACTGATTTACAACGCCGTCGGCGGCGCGTTTGGCAGCTTCATGGACGTCGATCCGGAGACGCTGCAGCGCAATTTCCAGATCAACACCATGGGTCTGTTTTATCTGTCGCGCCGTGTTGCGCCCGCGATGATCGCGGCCGGCAAGGGTGCGATCGTCGTCACGGGCAACACGTCCGCCCTGCGGGGCCGGGCCAATTTTGCCGGCTTCGCCCCGACCAAGGCAGCGCAGCGAATTCTCGCGGAGGCGATGGCACGCGATCTTGGGCCGAAGGGTGTTCACGTCGCCTATCTGGTGATCGACGCGGTCATCGACGGCCGGATGCGCGAGCGCATTCCCAACCGTCCCGACGACTTCTTTATCAAGCCGGCAGCGATCGCGGAAGAATGCTTCCATGTCGTGCACCAGGATCGCTCGGCCTGGTCGTTCCAGGTGGAACTCAGGCCCTACGGTGAGGCCTGGTAGCAAAGAACAACGGGACCGGTGCCTGCTCTCATAGGCCCGACAGGTCGGCAGCTTCAAGGTGGCGGTCCTTCGGACAGACGGGCAAACTGCGATTTGCTCGCCGGCGCGCGCGATCTCCCCCTCCGGGGTCGTCTGGTAAAGACAGTTGCCCGTTCGCCTAAGGTTTGAGGTATTTGTCGAACCAGCCGAGCGCGAGTTGAAGCGCCTCGGGAGCTGACTGGTCACCGGCCGCGCGGCGTAGATCGAACCCTGTGTCCGGTCGCCGTGTCCCGAAAACCCGAATATTCCGGCATGTGGCCGGAGACTTTCGGCGTTTTCGCCCCGAAATTGCAAAAAACTGGAGCCTGGAGACCGATAGCCGATCGGCAAAAGCCCGCCATTTGCGGGCATTTCCAAGACGATTACGGGAGGCTTCTCCGAGCACCGGACTGGCTGGCTGGCGACGCAGTGCTAATCGCACCCGTCTCCAGGCAAATTCCCTGCTAACAGGGAATTTAACAGGGAATTTTGCGATTTCAGGGCCCAGAGACCCAACTTCGAGGCAAGAAACGGCTGTGCTGCAACGTTTTTTCGTGAAATTCCCTGCGAAATTAACAGGTAATTTCTTCGAAAGAACAGGCAATGAAACAAGTAAGAACAGGGAATTGACCTGCGAAAAAGCCGACGGGGTTGCTCAGTCAAAGCGAAAGCCGGACAGCGCTGTCTTCATGACCTGCTCCGAGTATATGCGCTCACCAGGCCCCTCGGCTGCGCCCGCCGCCACCATTAAGGGCAGCAAATGCTCAGCCGCCGGGTGCGACAGACGGGCGGCTGGTGCCTCCTCCCATTTCTCCAGCCGGGCGGCACGTGCGTCACCGGGCAGCGCGACGCTTTCGGTAAGCCAGCCATCGAAGTCCTCGGACGGCTTTGTGAAGCGCGGATCACGATAGCCGCGCATGTTGTGAAAGCTCATGCCCGAAGCAACGATCAGAATGTCCTGATCGCGCAACGGGGCCAGCGCCCGGCCCGCCGCCAGATGCAGCGAGGGATCGAGCCCTCGATCGACCGACATCTCAACGACCGGAATACCAGCATCCGGGAAAGCCACCTTCAAGGGCACGAAGACGCCGTGGTCCAGCCCGCGGTCGTGATCAACGGTGGCTATGAGTTCAGCGTTGCCGAGCAGCGTCCTCGCCTGTTCGGCAAGGCCGGGTGCGCCCGGCGCGGGGTAGGCAAGCTGATAGGTGAACGGCGGGAAGCCATAATAATCGTAGAATAATTTCGGTGCGGCCGCGCCGGTCAGAGCAAAGCCTTGCGTTTCCCAGTGACCGGAAACCACGAGGATCGTCCTAGGCGATTTTGCAAGCCGTCCGGGCAGCGAACGAAGAAATTCCGCCATCCCGCGCCAGGTGCTGGATGGGTCGTCCATGAAGAAGCAAGGTCCGCCACCATGGGGAATGAAGAATGTTGGCTGTCGAGCCATCACCGGTACCTATATTTGCTGAGGTCGCCGAAGGAAGCCTGTGTTCCAGCACCAACATATTTAGAGCCGACTTTACCGACCCACATCGCTCATTACTTGTACATCGATAGCTCAGATGTCTCTAGAGCCCCCTTAACGCACAGTTGGTCCCAGATGCCATGTTTTTTTGCTGGAAGGACCGCTTAGCGCCAGAACCAGCCATTCGCTTTGAAGACGAGCGGCGCGTCTGCCGTCAAGACTCACCGGTTGGTGAAACCGTTCGCGGGCCGGCGTCAACCACGATAAAACCTTCAGCAGGACCAGGAACCGCCTCGAACGATGCGTCGAGCCAAAAAAGGGGGATAAAGATGTCCAATCGCTATGCCGCCTATACCAGACTGACACTCGAGTATCCTTCGCAACGTATTCTTCGGCTGACCTTCAACCGGCCCGAGACCTACAATTCGGTCGACGCCGAGACACATACGCAGCTCACCAACATCTGGCGCGACATCAATAACGATCCCGATATCAATGCGGTGATCGTCACCGGGGCCGGCAAGGCCTTTTCCGCAGGCGGCGACTTCGAGCTGATTAAGAGCGTCCTCGACGACCCCGTCGCCCGCATGGCGACCTGGAAGGAAGCCAAGGACCTCGTCTACAACGTCATCAACTGCAACAAGCCGATCATTTCGGCGATCAACGGCGTCGCGGTCGGCGCGGGTCTGGTCGTCGGCATCCTAGCCGACGTATCGATCGCGGGAAAGTCGGCCCGCATCGTCGACGGTCATACACGGCTTGGTGTCGCGGCCGGCGATGTCGCCTGCATTATATGGCCTTTGCTGTGCGGCCTTGCGAAGGCGAAATACTATCTTCTGACCTGCAAGCCACTCTCCGGCGAAGAGGCCGAACGGATTGGATTGGTGTCGTTGTGCGTCGAGGATGCGGATCTGCAGAAGACCGCTCTTGATGTGGCCGAAGATCTTTCCAATGGTGCACAGAGCGCAATTCGATGGACGAAATATGCGCTCAACAACTGGCTGCGGATCAATGGCCCGCTGTTCGACACCTCAACCGCGCTTGAGATTCTCGGCTTCACCACTGCAGACGCTCGCGAGGGACTTGCATCTCATTTGGAGAAACGCAAGCCGATATTTCCTCGGGATTGCCCACTGTAGTGGACCAATGAGGACGCATTGCCCGTTGGAAACTTGCAAGCCCACTAACTCTGTTTGCGCGTGAGTGACCACTTTGCGCCAACAGCGGACCCTTCCGCCATCGGCGT
The DNA here is from genome assembly GCA_963721135.1 of uncultured Alphaproteobacteria bacterium. Taxonomy (GTDB): domain Bacteria; phylum Pseudomonadota; class Alphaproteobacteria; order Rhizobiales; family Xanthobacteraceae; genus Bradyrhizobium. The sequence continues at coordinate 41,306 of CAVRIB010000006.1, read as the reverse complement.
CTCGAAGCTGACTTTCGTAAGTTTCTTGTTTTCCTCAGCTCATGACGAAGTCCCCGTCCACCGAGATGGACTGGCCAGTCACGTAGCCGGCAGCTTCGCTGCAGAGCCACAGAATTGTATTCGCAATCTCCTCGGGGCACTCGACCCGTCCCATAGGCACGTTCTTCTCCATTGCCTTGAGAGCATCGCCCTGACCGGCGCGACCATCTGGTCGGCCATCGGTATCCAGACAAGTCCAGGGCAAATGGCGTTGATGCGGATGCCGCGATGTTTCCCTGCAAGCGCCTTTAGCGCTGCGTACCGTCAGCCTCGGCCTGAGGATAGCGCTCACCCTCGACGATGATCTGCGCCGCGGCAACATCGAGGTGTCTGATATCGTCGGGGATAAGCTCGATCGCGATCGCGCCAATATTTTCCTCAAGGCGGCCGAGCTTGGTAGTGCCCGGGATCGGGACGATCCACGGCTTCCGTACCAGCAACCAGGCAAAGCTGCTGCTGGAAGCCTACGGTTACCGCTGGTATCGCGTAGGAGGCCTCGACTATCTCTTGAAACGCAGCGACATAGATACTGACGCTACGAACCAGACGGGGGGTTCATCACGGGTTTTTTGCCTCGCAAATGCACAACGGATGCCTATCATCTCCCTTTGCAAAACGGGACCTCTTTCAATTATGTCTATACATGTTAATATGTCTAGACATGATCAGTGATGTTGGGTTCGGCCGGGATGGGCGACGCGGTTCTCAGCTTTGACGGCATCCGACAGGACTTCCCCGTCCCGGGCGCAAACGCGACCATCCGCGTCATTGATGGAATAAGCTTCGACGTCGGAAGTGGAAAATTCGTTGCGGTAGTCGGGCCCAGTGGCTGCGGCAAGAGCACGCTGCTGCAGATGGCCGCCGGCTTGTTGATGCCTACGCGCGGCGGGGTGCGCCACCGCGGGCGCGCGATCGGCGACGTCAACCGGGAGGTCGGCTTCGTACCGCAGCAGGCCCAGCTGTTTCCTTGGAAGACGTTGGCGGAAAACGTCGAACTGCCGCTGTTGCTACGGGGCGTTGATGGCGCCGAGCGCAGGCAGCGCGTCGCTTCGGCGCTCGAATCCGTCGGCCTCGCCGGCTTCGAACACTATTTTCCCGGCCAACTGTCCGGCGGCATGCAGAAACGCGGCTCAATCGCCCGCACCCTCATCTACCGGCCCGACGTCATCCTGATGGATGAACCGTTCGGCGCGCTTGACGCGCAAACCAGGATGGTGATGCAGGACGATCTGCAAGCGCTGTCGCGCGACGCCGCGCGCCACCGTGCTGTTCGTCACCCACGACATTACCGAGGCTGTATTGCTGGCGGATAGTGTCGTGATCATGAGCCAGCGCCCGTCGCGGCTATTGGCCAACATCGCGATCGATCTGCCACGACCGCGCGACGCATTCGAGCCGTTTCGCAATCCGGGTTTTGATGATGCCTACGAGGCGGTGTGGTCGGTCTTCCGGTCGCAGATCGATATCCGGCAGCGAGCGCATTGACAGGGCGAACATGATGAACGACATCGCCGCCACCGTGACACCGGCTACCAGCGCCGAGACTTCGGCGGCGCGGCGCCGCGCGCGGCTCGGCAGCGCCGCGCATCGCGTGGCGCTGCTGCTGCCGGGAATCGCGATTCTGATATTCTGGCAATGGTCCGCCGGCCGGCTGATCAAGGAAATCTATGTCAGCAAGCCGACGGCGGTGGCGCAGCGGCTGTTTGAAGTCTTCAGCTCCGGAGAGATCTACCCGCATCTGTGGACGACCGGCCAGGAACTCGTGCTTGGCTATGTCATCGGCGTCAGCGGAGGAATCCTGGGTGGCTATGCACTCGGCCGCTCGCCGCGGCTTGCCGCGATCTTCGAGCCCTACGTCATGGCGTTTTACGGCGTGCCCAAGATCGCGCTGGCGCCGCTATTCATCATCTGGTTCGGAATCGGCATCTGGTCGAAGGTGGCGCTGGCGTCGATCATGGTTTTCTTCCTGGTGTTCTACAACGTCTATTCCGGTGTCCGCGCCGTCGACCGCGAACTGGTCAACCTGACGCTTGTAATGGGCGCCAACCAGCGCCAACTCACCTATCACGTCTATCTGCCGGCCGCCGCGCCTTACGTCATCCTCGGCATGCGCATGGCGGTGCCGTATAGTGTCATCGGCGTGATCGTCGGCGAATTCACATCATCCATCCAGGGCCTCGGCCTCTTCATCCATGAGGCGTCGTCGACCTATGATCCCGCCGGCGTATTCGCCGGCATCGTCATCCTGCTTGCCTTCGTCGTGATCGCCAACTTTTTGGCCGGGCGGTTGGAACGGCGACTCTTGCGCTGGAAGACCCCGACCGCTCACGCGCCGAGCGACATCTGAGACCCCTCGAACTTCAACAGGAGCAAGCATGTATTCGATCAAGAGGCGAACCCAGGCGCTGGCGCTCGCAGCGACATTGCTGCCGCTGTCGGCGCCGGCGCGCGCCGAGGAACCTGTACGAATTGCCCAGGGATTTGCCTCGCTGAGCTTCCTGCCGCTGTGGGCGGCCCGCGCCCTCAATACCTTCGGCCCACAAGGACTGACCGGCACGGTGTTGATCTCGCCCGGCGGCGATGCCGCCGCACTGGCGGCGTTGGATGCGGGTGATGCCGATCTCGCCGCGGTCGGCACCGAGACAGCGCTGCGGGCGGTGGCCAAGGGCCAGCCGTTCGAAATCGTCTACAGCCTGATGTCGAAGGTGACGCTGGAGGTCGTTATCGCGCCGTCATTTCTGGAAACGGCCGGCGTCAAACCCGGAGACCCCCTTCAGAAGCGGCTCGCCGCCTTGAAGGGCGCGACCGTCGGCGTCGCCGCAGTCGGTGGGACCCAGGAAACGGCGGCGCGCTGGCTCGCGGCGAAGGGCGGCCTCGACCCCAAGGCCGACATCAAGATCGCCCAGGTTGGCAGCCCGGTCGCATTGCAGGCGGCGCTCGAGAACAAGCGAATCGATGCCTTTGTGCTATCGCCGCCGGAAGGCTACCTCGCGACCAAAGCGGGCTCCGGGAGGATCTTGGTTTCGCTGGGCGACGATTTTCCGCTGCTTGCCAACCAGCCTTACCTCGTGTTGGTCGCCAAGAAGCCGATCGACGGCAAGGCATCGGAGCTGATCATCAAGACCGCGCGGGCGTTGCAGGCCGCCAGCACCGAACTTGTCAAGGATCCTGACGCGACCGCGCAGGCGATCCAGAAACAGTTCTTTGCCAAGGCCGACCCGGCGGCCATCGCTGCCGCCGTCAAGGCCATGAACAGCGGCGTCGCCGCCGGCGGCAAGCTCGACGTACAGGCTTTCCAGAACCAGTTGGTGTTTTCCAAGGAAGTCGGCACCGTCTTCGGCAAGGATTTTGACGCCACCACCTCGCAGAACGATGTGTGGACCAACGATTTCGTGGAGCGCGCCGGGAAGAAATAAGACGACGAAGACCGGTGGACCGCTTCAGCCGGTTGGCGTGAAACGGGCGATCAGATCGTAGAGATGTCCCGGGTGGGTAAGTTGCACCGCCGTGATCGGCTCGCCGCTCCGCCAGGTCCGCCGTTCGATCATGAGGCACGCGGCGCCCTCGTCGATCCTCAATTCCCCGGCCGTCTCCTTGTCGGCGTTGCAGGCGGTAATCCGATGTTCGGCCTCGGTCCAGGGCACGTGGCCTACCAACCAGGTGTTGGGCGGGGTTGTTGAAAAATCCTCGCGCAACGCGTCCGGCACCGCCTGCAGATTGATCAGCCGATCTTCGAGCGCAAACGGCTGGCCTTCCGCCTCGTGCAGGCAACGGATCGCGAGCACCGGTGTGCGAGCACCGACGCCAAGACGGGCCCTGTCCTGCGCCGAAGCCATGCGTTTACCAAGATCGATCAGTCGGTAATGGTAGCGTTCGCCGCGCTTTTCGACCTCGCCCTTGAGATCTGGGATTTGCAGGATCGCGGACTGCACCCGCGGCCGCGCAACGAAGCTGCCGGCCCGCCGACGGCGCACCACCAGGCCCGTCGAAGCCAGCGCCGAGATCACCTTGTTTACGGTCATCCGGGAACAGGAATAGGTTTGCATCAGCTCGTGCTCGAACGGCACGCGATGCCCCGGTGGCCAGTCGCCGGATGTAATTTTGGCTTCGATATCGCTGCGAATGCGCTGATACAGCGCCTGGGTCGAGTCGTTTGCGACGGATTTCGGTTTCGCGCTCATGCGAGAAGCAGCCCTTCCATCGACTTGCGGAAGCGTTGCGCGACCGCTGCGCGCTCGTGATGCCGACCGTCTTTAACCACCTTGCGTCCCCGCGCCCACACGCAATCCACCAACGGATGATTGGCGCCGAAGATCCAGCTGTCGAGGATCGCTTCACTTCTGCGGCCCGCCAGCGCGACATTCTCCGCATCCAGGCTGACGATATCGGCGAATGCGCCCTCGGCTAACCCGCTCTCTCCCACAGCCAAAGCCTGAGCGCCACCGCGCAAGGCACGCTCGAACAGCGCATGACCGGTGGAAGTGCTGCCGGTGAGGGTCATTACGTTTCGCGCCTTCAAGGCAAGGCGCTGCGAATATTCGAGCTGCCGCAGTTCGTCGGTCACGCCAATCAAGACATTGGAATCCGTGCCAATGCCAAACATCCCATCCCTGCCGATAAATTCCGTCGCGTTGAACGTTCCGTCGCCGAGGTTCGCCTCCGTCACCGGACAAAGTCCAGCCACGGCACCACTATCCGCGGCGGCGCAGATCTCGGCTGATGTCGCATGCGTCGCATGCACGAGGCACCAGCGGCGGTCGACCGGCGCATGGGCGAACAACCATTGCAGCGGCCGCTGCCCGCTCCAGTCGATGCATTCCTCGACTTCGCGGGTCTGTTCGGCGATGTGGATATGGATTGGACCGGCTCCAGCGATGGCGACGACGACGTCAAGTTCCTCCGGCGTGACGGCGCGCAGGGAATGAGGCGCGGCGCCAACGATCGCGCCGTTCTGTCCGGCGACGGCGCGGCGGCTCGTCTCCAGGACTCGCGAAAAACCGTCGAGATCGTTGACAAAACGCCGCTGCAGTGGATCGGGGGCGCGACCGCCAAATCCAGCATGGGCGTAAAACACCGGCAGCAGGGTCAGGCCGACGCCTGTTGCCTGTGCAGCTGCTGCGATCCGCTCTGCGAGCTCACCGATATTGCCGTAGTGTTCGCCGGAAACGTCGTGATGAATGTAGTGAAACTCGCCAACCCGGGTGAATCCCGCCTCCAGCATCTCGACATAGGCCTGTGCTGCGACGGCCTCGATATCATCAGCCGTCATCCGGCCGACGAAACGATACATCAGCTCGCGCCAGGTCCAGAAACTGTCTGCCGATGTTCCCCTAATCTCGGCGAGACCCGCCATTCCGCGTTGGAACGCGTGGCTGTGCAGATTACAGATGCCGGGAAGCCCGATCCGGTGGCGCTCATCGTTGGGCTCCCGGGGACGCCCGGTGATAATGCTGACGACGCGGCCGGCGTCGATGACAACGCTGACGTCACGGGCCCAGCCCTGTGGCAGCAAAGCCTCGTCAAAAAACAATCGCCCCACACCTTATCTCCGGAAGCGCGAAACTCTGGACAGGTCCAGCGCGATCAAATATGTATAGACAAATGCGCGAATTGCCAAGCGCGCGTCTGTCAGCCCGGTCCGCACGCTCCCATGACATCAGTCGATCAGATCTGGCACGGATGTCGTCTTGCAACGCTTTCATCGTCCAGCCCAGGCTTGGGAATCGTCGAGGACGGTCTGATCGCGGCCTCGGACGGCCGCATCGTTTATGCCGGCCCGGCCGCGGACGCGCCGTCTTCGCTCGATGCCAGGCAACGCACCTATTGCGATGGACGCTGGATCACGCCGGGCTTGATCGATTGTCACACCCATCTGGTCTATGGCGGGAACCGCGCCCGCGAATTCGAGCAGCGGCTTGCGGGCGCGAGCTATGAAGAGATTGCGCGGGCCGGCGGCGGTATAGTCTCGACGGTACGAGCCACACGAAAGGCCAGCACTGAAGAGCTGATCGCTACGGCGCTGCCGCGGCTCGATGCGTTGATCGCGGAAGGGGTCACCACCATCGAGATCAAATCCGGCTATGGCCTCGAGCTCGGGACCGAACGCCGGCAACTGCAGGCGGCGCGGCGGCTCGGCAGCGAACGTGCAATTTCCGTTCGAACCACCTTCCTGGGCGCACACACGGTGCCACCGGAGATGAAGGGCGACAGTTCAGGTTATATCGACACAATCTGCGCCACGATGCTGCCGCAGATCGCCGCCGAGGGCCTCGCGGACGCGGTCGACGCCTTTTGCGAAGGCATTGCCTTCTCGCCGGACGAGACCGCCAGAGTGTTCGCAAGAGCAAAGGGCCTCGGTCTGTCGCTTCACCTGCACGCCGATCAGCTTTCAAATCTTCATGGAGCCGCACTCGCCGCACGCTTCGGCGCGCTCTCGGCCGACCATCTCGAATATGCCGACGACGAGGGCATCTCGGCGATGGGAAAGGCCGGCACGGTTGCGGTGGTGCTGCCCGGCGCGTTCTATTTCATCCGAGAGCGGCAGTCGCCGCCAATCGAGGCGATGCGGCGCCACCGGGTGCGCATCGCGCTCGCAACCGACAGCAATCCGGGCTCCTCGCCGCTGACCTCGCTGCTGCTGGCGTTGAACATGGGTGCGACCCTTTTTCGCCTGACCGTTGATGAATGCATCGCAGCCGTGACGCGCGAGGCGGCGCAGGCGCTCGGGCTCTTCGCAGAGACGGGGAGCCTCGAGCCCGGCAAATATTGTGACCTCGCGATCTGGAACATCGAAGCGCCGTCGGAACTGGTCTACCGGATCGGCTTCAATCCCCTCCATGCCAGGGTATGGCACGGCCGTTCCCACGACGCCCCGTTCGGTACGGCCTGACTACAAGGAATTAAGAGATGACCCGTATCGACAATGCCCGTGTGGTCCGCGCCGCGCGCGGCAGCCAGCTTTCCGCTAAATCCTGGCTCACCGAAGCCCCGATGCGTATGCTGATGAATAATCTTGATCCGGAGGTAGGGGAAAAGCCCACGGAACTCGTGGTCTATGGCGGCATCGGCCGCGCCGCGCGCGATTGGGAAAGCTTTGATCGGATTGTCGCGACACTGCAGCGCCTGGAAGGCGACGAGACGCTCCTGGTACAATCGGGCAAGCCGGTCGGCGTCTTCCGCACCCATGCCGACGCCCCCCGTGTTCTGATCGCCAATTCTAACCTAGTGCCGCATTGGGCGACCTGGGATCACTTCAACCTGCTCGATCGCAAAGGCCTGATGATGTTCGGCCAGATGACGGCGGGCTCCTGGATCTACATCGGCAGCCAGGGCATCGTTCAAGGCACCTACGAGACCTTTGTCGAACTCGGTCGGCAACACTACGCCGGCGATCTCAGTGGAAGATGGATCCTGACCGGCGGACTTGGCGGAATGGGCGGCGCGCAGCCGCTCGCGGCAGTCATGGCGGGTGCGTCGTGTCTCGCAGTCGAATGCCAGCCATCGCGGATCGAGATGCGGCTGCGCACCCGCTATCTCGACCGTCAGGCGCAAAACCTCGACGAGGCACTGGAGATCATCGAACGAGCAGGCCGCGACAAGAAACCGGTGTCGGTAGGCCTGCTCGGCAATGCCGCCGAGATTTTTCCCGAACTGGTGCGGCGCGGCGTACGGCCCGATGCTGTCACCGACCAGACTTCGGCGCATGATCCCGTCAACGGCTATCTGCCGAAGGGTTGGACCACCGCCGAATGGGAAGCGCGGCGAGAGACCGATCCGAAGGCGGTTGCGAGCGCCGCACGCCAGTCGATGGCGGAGCACGTCCGTGCCATGCTCGACTTTCATCGCATGGGAATTCCGGTCGTCGACTATGGCAACAACATCCGCCAGATGGCGCTCGAGGAAGGCGTCAAGGACGCCTTCGATTTCCCCGGTTTCGTGCCGGCCTATATCAGGCCATTGTTCTGCCGTGGCATCGGTCCGTTCCGCTGGGCGGCATTGTCAGGCGATCCCGAAGACATCTATCGCACCGACGCCAAGGTCAAGGAATTGCTGCCGGACAACAAAGCACTCCATCATTGGCTCGACATGGCACACGAACGCATCGCGTTCCAGGGACTGCCGGCGCGCATCTGCTGGGTCGGTCTCGGCGACCGCCATCGGCTTGGACTCGCCTTCAACGAAATGGTGGCACGCGGCGAACTGGAGGCGCCGGTCGTGATCGGCCGCGATCATCTGGATTCAGGCTCGGTGGCGTCGCCCAACCGTGAAACTGAAGCGATGAGGGACGGCTCGGATGCTGTGTCCGACTGGCCGTTTCTCAATGCGCTGCTCAATTGCGCCAGCGGCGCTACCTGGGTTTCGCTGCATCATGGCGGCGGCGTCGGTATGGGTTTTTCGCAACATGCCGGCATGGTGATCGTGTGCGACGGCACGCCGGAAGCCGCGATCCGGATCGGTCGCGTGCTGTGGAATGATCCTGCCACCGGCGTGATGCGGCACGCCGATGCCGGCTACGAACTCGCCGTCGCGTGCGCGCGGGAAAACAAGCTCGATCTACCGAGCCTGCGCTGACGCAAGTTACGCCATGAAGATCATTCGGGCCAGGGATTGCCGGACTACACCGTGGAAGAACAGCGGCGGCTCGACGACCGAGATTGCGGTGGCCCCGGCCGATGCGTCGCTGGAAGATTTCGACTGGCGTATCAGCATGGCGCAGGTCACCTCCGACGGACCGTTCTCGGAGTTTACCGGCATCGACCGCACGCTTGCGGTCATCAAGGGAGAAGGCCTGGAGTTGACGATCAGAGGCTACGCGCCGGCGGTGCTTGACCGCGGATCGGACCCGATCAGTTTCCCCGGCGACGTCCCGACATCGGCGCGACTCACCGCCGGCGAGATCGTCGACCTCAATGTGATGACGCGACGGCGCCGCTTCAGTCATAGAATGCGGCGTATTCGCGAGCCAATTGCTTGCGGCTTCGAGGCCAACGACATCGCGGTCGTGCTTGCGCCCGATGGAAGCGCAACCCTGGCAACGGAGGGGACGGCCGTGACGCTCGACGCCGGCGATGCCGCGGTCCTGGCAGTCCGCGACGGCCCGTTCCGAATTTTGCCCATTGCTGCGGGTCACTGTTATCTGGTGCTGTTGCGTGAAGCCTGACGCCTGGAATGTAACCGATCAGCCGGGACGACCATAGCTCGCCGCGCGCGCCGCGGCATCCCAGCGCATCATCAGGCTGTAGTCTTCGACGGCAACCGGGACAAAGGCCTTAAGACAAAGCCGGTCTCTCAGGCCAGCGCAGTCCGAGGCATGAGCGAACGTCGCCAGCACCGCCTGCAACGTCGATACAACCTCATCGGGACAGTCAGTACTTGCGACGAGAAATGGAATCGGGGCGATTTCGGTCGTCGCCACAGTCCTGATCTTTTGTGCGAGATCGGGTTCGTGGCGCAGCATGAGGTCCAGCGCATAGGAATCGAGCGGACCAATGTCGATCTCGCCTGCGAGAAGCGCATTGATCACCCGACGCGGCGTAAACAGCGGCCCGATGCTTTCGCGATAAAGGCGCTCGCCGCGTTCCCGATAATAAGGCACGAGATGGTGCCGTAGCGCATTGTAGCCGGAATGCGAATCCTCGACGGTGTAGCCAAGCCGGCCACCGAACGTATCTTCGAGCGAGCGGAACGGCGAATCTGCCCGCACCAGAAGACGCGTTGCGTAGACCGGTCTGCTGGCGTCCAGTGCCCCGGCGGGAACGGGTGCCGCGACCGGCCGCGGTTTCCGCGCAGCAAGCGCATAGGGAAAGCCGCACATGAAGGCGCAGGCGAGATCGTCGCGCGACCATAATTCGGCCAGCGGCAATGGAAATGCGTGATCGATCACTATGAGATCGACCAGGGACTGGCGCGCCAGCCACGCGAACAACTCCTTCCACGCCGCGGCCGCGGCCGGATTGACTGAATACATTCGCGCATTGGCCGCATACGACATGGGTTATTTTCTCGCGAAGGCGCGCGCCAATCAGGCAAAGCGCAGGCGCTGGCCGATACCCAGGCGCTCGGATTTTTCCAGCATCGCGTGGCCGAGTGCAATGTCGGACAACGAGAGCCCGCGATGCCAAAACAGGTTGGTCTCGCTATCGCTCTGGCGACCGGGCTTGAGGCCGGCAACGATTTGTCCGAGCTCGGCGTGCAGGGTTGCTTCCGACAGTTTTCCTGCCTCGACATGGGCACGCAGGCTACCGAACTTGCCGCCCTTGCATTGTCCCCAATCGTCGACCACGAGCTTGGTCATGATGTCGGTCAACGACAGCTCGATCGCGCTCATCGTCCCGTAGGGGACGACAAAGGCACCCTTCTTGATCCACTCGGTCTTCAGCATCGGCGTCGGCTTGTCGAGCCGGGAGGCTTCCACCACGATATCGGCCCCCTCGACACAGCTCCGCCAGTCCTCTGTCGCCACGACCTTCTTACCGAGATCGTGGCTCAGCCGCTCGGCAAAGCCGTTGCGGCTCTCTTCGCGGCGGGAGTGAACGCGGATTTCGTCGAAATCAAAGAGATGGTTGAGCAGCCGCACGTTCCAGTAGGCCGTTCCGCGCGCGCCGATATGGCCAAGGATTTTCGAATTCCGGCGGGCGAGATGTTTGGCGCCGATTGCGGTGACAGCGCCAGTGCGCATGTCAGTGATGCCGCTGGCATCGAGGATCGCCTTCGGCGCACCGGTGTGAGGATCAAACAGTGCCAGGATGGCGAGTTCGGAAGGGTATCCGAGCTTGTAGTTGTCGACGAAATCTCCGACGATTTTTACGCCCGCGGAATCAATCGGCGCCTTGATGGCGCCGCGCAACACGTTGAAGTGCCCGTTGGCGACGCCTGGTTCGAGATGAACGCGTGGCTCGATCACGGTTTCACCCCTGCCCTGGCTCGCAAGGCTCGCCTCAATCGCCGACAGTATCTCATCGTCGGTGATCCTGAGTTCGTCGATGTCGAGGCGGTTCAGGTAGGCGATGTAGATCGGCGGCAAGGCGATGACCTCCTCGGGAACTCAATATGTATATACATTATTGGGGAGCTGCCGAAAGTCAACAGAATCAAGACGCAGCTCGGCGTTAGGCGGTCGCTGGATTGCCCGCGGGCGAAAACGGTGACACCAGCAAGGGGTAGCGGCCGGCAATAAGCGGGCTAAATCCAATTTGCGCCCTGTGTTCCGTGCGGATTTCCTCCTTGCACCACCACTACCGCTCGCGCACACTGAACAGTTGCAACAGTGCGTGGAATTGAGAACCGGGATTCCTGGGATACTGACCGACCAAGCAGCGGACATCGGCGTCGACCGGTTCAAGTCGCTACTCCACGTGAAGGTCCGCTGTGCGCCACGAAGAGACATCCAAGCAGTTTCGGTAAAGAGCACCGCGACCAAAACGCGCTCCTTCACTTCGCTCCAGCTTCGATGCATCCTTCCATGATCCTGTCGATCTCGGCGCTCGACAGAACGCCGATCTCGGCAACGAATACGATCCGTGTCCGCGGCATTCCCGCTGTCGGCGTTCCGCCCGGTGCCAGCGTTGCCCGCCCGCCGGCAAACTGAAACACCATCAACCTGCCGGGCTGCTCCACGGTATCGAACAGCCCCTTCGCCCGCGCCAGTTTCGGCGCGAGCCGACCGATCGCCTGCTGCAACCGCGACAACGACACCGGCTGCTCCGACGTCCAGCTCAGCGTCTCGAAGCGATCCACAGCTGGCCGTGGCCGCCCCGGCTCGCGCGACGCCGGCGCGCGAGCCACGTCCGAGGGGAAAAGAAGCGCTGCGGGGATCTCGCCATGCGGCGCATCGACCAACACCGCCGCCGGACGAATCGCCCGGACTGCACCGCGCACCCGCGCCCGGTCGGCTGCGTCCGCCAGGTCTACCTTGCTCAGCGCCACCACATCGGACGCCCGTATCTGAGATCGCAGCAGCGCATCATCCAACATGGCCACCGGCGTTGTCGCGTCCACCACGCACAGCACCGTTTCCAACGGCGCGTCCCGCCAGATCACCGGGTCCATGAGATTGCGCACAACGTCCGTCGGATCTGCCACTCCGCTGGTTTCGATCACGATGACCTCCGGCCGCGGATCACGCCGCAGCAGGACGGCCAGCGTGCGCAGCAGATCGCTTTCCAGCGAGCAACAGATGCAGCCGTTGCTCAGGCTCACCACACCATCGGCAGCGCCCGTTATCAGCTCCGCATCGATGTTGATCGCGCCGAAATCGTTGACGACGGCGGCAACCCGCCTGCCGCCGGCATGCGCCAGGAGATGGTTCACGACCGTGGTCTTGCCCGCCCCCAGGAAGCCGGCCACCAGTACAACCGGTACGGACATTTCAGGCTCCGGCAACGGGCCGACGCACCGGCTGACCTGGCCTCGCCGCCACATCCAGCACGCCGTCCGTGATCAGCGGATGGCCGCTGACCACCAGATGACGCACGCCCTCCGACGGACGGTTCATCGCCGAGAACGTCGCCCGGTCGGTGAGCGTTTCGAAATCGAACGCCACGATGTCGGCATCCGCGCCCACCTGCAACCTGCCCTTGGCACGCATGGCGGCCGTGCTGGCGGCGAGAATCTCCGCCGGGATCAGCGTACACTTGCGCAACCCTTCCAGAAGCGACACGGCCCGCCGCTCGCGCACCCACTCGCGGATGAAGCGCGTGAAGCAGCCCGCCGAACGCGGATGCGACGTGGCGTCGTCAGGCAGCGGCCAGGCGTCGCCGGTGTAAACTTTGCCGTCCGCTATCGTCCAGGGCATGGCGTCCGACGCGATCGCGCCGCCGGGATACAGCACCGACATATCGAGGAGGTCGCGATGGTGCGAGTTGTTCTCGGTATCCAGGATATGCCAAAGCACCAACGTGGAGGGTTCGGTGGCCTGTGCCGCAAGCAGTTCCTCCCGGTCGCGGAAGCGCCGCCCGTCGTGCACCCGCTGCACCGTATCGTAGCCGGTACCATTGCGCGCTTCGAAGTCGGGGTCGCTGAAGAATGTTGCCGCGAGCACCGTCGAACCGGTGCCGTAAGGATAGGCCTCGACCGTGATCGGGAGTCCTTGCGCCTGCGCCTTGGCCACCAATACGGCACAGCGCTCGATGTCCGTCTTGCGGGAAGAGTTGAAATGGCAAATGTGCATGTGCGCGCCGGTAGCGCCGGCATAACCGATCAGGCGGATATAGGCCTCAGCCGCGCTCTCCGGGTCGATGCGGGACATATAGGCGACGTGGGTGAAGGTCGGCACGTCATGCGCCGCCGCCAGTTGGCACACCGCGGTCAATTCCTGCACGCCGGCACCTGGGGCGTAGGCGTTGAGGATGCCGATGCCGATGCTGCCTTCGTTCAGCCCGCCTGCAAGGCGCTCGAGGATGCCGGCCACCTCCGTCTCGCTGGCCACGTTGTCGATCCAGCGGCGATCACGCATGGCATTGCCGAAGCCCTGCAGCGAGCTTTCCGAGTTGGAGCCGGTCATTGCGCCGATACGCGCGAACGCCCAGTTGGCGGAGGCACCGTAGTTCAGCACGCGTCCTTTGGCGGCCTGGCGCCGATACCAGGACGCGACCGGCATCACTCCCGCCTCGAGGTCGAGCGTCGTCGTAACCCCGTCGAACGCCTGCATGCGGTCAGCCGGGATCGACTGGCCGTGCGCGTGCAGGTCGATGAAGCCGGGAGCTACGACCAGTCCGGTCGCGTCGATCGAGCGCTCGGCGCTCCCAAGCCCGGTGCCGACCGCGGCGATCCGGCCATCGAGTACCGCCACGTCGCCGATGGCGTCCATCCCGCTGGCCGGATCTACCACCCGGCCACCAGTGATTACCAAACCAGCCATTTCGTCACTCCCGCATCCTGAATGCCAGTTCGCCCCGAAGCTGGCATCAGCTTTCGTAAAGCGCGTAGAACCGGCCGAGCGCGTGCCGTCGCCGCACCCATAGAGGCAGATTTTCTGACCGGCAACAACCTCTGCGGATGCCCATATCTTCCGTGCGCGACTGGCGTGACGATGGTCATTGAGCTTCGAAGATGAGGAACTCTACTGCGCTTACCAAATCCCATGCGTCACCTAGTCGTTTGGAGGTGACCGGCCACGAATAGAAAATCTATGATAGAGCTCAATAATCTGCATAGACTGCGTCGCGTCGGGCTGGGCTCGTGACTGGAGGCGTTCGGTTGCAGAAACTTGCATTCGGGGCAGCAACTGCTGCCATACTGTTCGGCGGTGCGATCCTCATGGCGTGGCGGCTGAGCGCTGCGGACGACGTGCCGCCGCCAGCGAGGTCAACGGCACTCCCGGGCATCCCGGTCGCCGGCGGGACCGTCGTCGCCGCCGACGTGCCGGTCGTCTTGCGCGGCCTCGGCTCGGTGCAGGCCTACAACACGGTGGCGGTCAAGAGTTGCGTCGACGGCCAGATTGTCAGCGTCGATTTCAAGGAAGGCCAAGAGGTCAATGAGGGCGCCGTATTGTTCCAGATCGACCCGCGGCCATATCAGGCGGCGCTCGACCAGGCCTCAGCCAACATGGAAAAGGACCAGGCGACCCTCGCCAATGCGCAGCTCAACTTCACCCGCGATGCCAAGCTGATCGACAGTCATCTCGCCATCTCGCAGCAGCAATACGACACGGACAAGGCGACCGTCGCAGCCGACCAGGCGGCGCTCGACAGCGACAAGGCGCAGGTCGAGGCAGCGCGAGTCAACCTCAGCTATTGCACGATCACCTCACCGATCGACGGCCGGCTCGGCGCGCGGCTCGTCGACAAGGGCAATCTGGTGCGCGGCGCCGGCAACACGACGCTGGTCAATATCACCCAGATCAAGCCGATTTTCGTCAGCTTCACGTTGCCGCAGAACACGCTCGACGAGGTTCGCAGCCAACAGAACAGGCGGCCGCTCGCGGTCGATGCGGTCGCGGGCGACAACGAGACCACGCTCGCCGAGGGAAAGCTTACGTTGGTTGACAACATGGTCGACCCGAGCACCGGCACGATCCACCTGAAGGCGCAGTTCGACAACCAGGACGAGCGGTTATGGCCCGGCGAATTCGTCAACGTCAGGGTTGTGCTTTCGGTGCGCCAACAAGTTCCTACAGTTCCGGAGCGGACCGTCCTCGAAGGGGCTAAAGGGCGCTTCGTCTACGTCATCAAGCCGGACAACACCGTCGAGCGACGTGCCGTTGAGGTTGCCGCGGTAGAGGACGGCAAGGCCGTCATCGCCAAGGGCCTCGCGCCCGGCGAGCGCGTCGTCGTCGAGGGCCAGTACCGGCTCGATAACGGCGCCGCGATAAGTATCCTGCCCGCCCGCAAAGCGGCTGCGAGCGACTGAACGGCGCCCCCGATGAACATTTCCGAACCTTTCATCCGCCGCCCGATCGCGACATCGCTGCTGATGGTGGGGCTGCTGGTATTCGGGGTCGGGGCCTACAATCTGTTGCCCGTGGCAGCGGTGCCCAATGTCGATTTTCCGACGATCACCGTCACCGCGCAATATCCGGGCGCCAATCCCAGCACGATGGCCTCGTCGATCGCGACGCCACTCGAACAGCAATTCATCTCGATACCGGATCTGAGCGAGATGACGTCGTGGAGCGGCGTCGGCGTGACTTCAATCACGCTGCAATTCGAGCTGAACCGCAATATCGACGCCGCTGCGGGCGACGTGCAGCAGGCAATCAATGCGGCCAGCGGGTTGCTGCCCAAGGACATGCCGTCCCCACCGACCTACCGCAAGGTGAACCCGGCGGACTTCGCCGTCCTGATATACGCGATCCATTCTGACGCGCTGCCACCCTACAAGGTCGACGAATACGCGACCAACATCATAGCAGACCGCTTATCGACCGAGCCCGGGGTGGGGCAGGTCTTTGTCTTCGGCTCGATGCCTTATGCAGCCCGCGTCCAAATCGACCCGGCCTCCCTCGCCGCCAAGGGGTTGGGGCTTGAGGATGTCCGCAACGCGCTCGTTGCGGCGAGTGTCAACCGGCCGAAGGGCGCAATCGAGGGCTCGGATCAGTCGGTCTCGCTCGATACCAATGACCAGCTCTACAACGCCGCGCAATACGGCAATGTGATTATCGTCTACAAGAACGGCGCGCCGGTACGCATCAAGGATGTCGGCGACGTCATCAACTCGGTGCAGAACAACCGGCTTGTCTCATGGTTCGGCGCCCACCGCGCCGAGGGCATCGCCATTCAGAAGAAGCCGGGCGCCAACACCATCGCGGTGGTAGACCGGATCAAGGCATTGATGCCCAGGCTCAGGAAATCGCTGCCGCCGGCGGTTCATGTCGACCTGATGTCAGACCGCTCTGAGACGACCCGCGCGTCCATCCGCGACGTGCAATTGACGATGATGGTGACGATCGGCCTTGTCGTCATCGTGATCTTCCTGTTTTTGCGAACCGTCTGGGCGACGGTGATCCCGAGCCTGGCGGTGCCGCTGTCGCTGGTCGCCACTTTTGCCTTCATGTATGTCGGCGGTTACAGCATCGACAACATTTCCTTGATGGGCTTGACGATTTCGGTCGGCTTTATCGTCGATGATGCGATCGTCATGATCGAAAACATCGTGCGCTATATCGAACAGGGGATGCGGCCGTTCGATGCCGCGCTGAAAGGCGCTGGGCAGATCGGCTTTACGATTATTTCGATCACTTTTTCGCTGATCGCGGTGTTCATGCCGCTGTTGTTCATGGGCGGGATCATTGGCCGGCTGTTCCGTGAATTTGCCGTGACCATCTCGGTCGCGGTCGTCGCGTCGGCAGTGATATCGCTGACCCTGACGCCGGTGATGTGCGCACTGTTCTTGAGGCAGGAGGGACTGCACCCCAAAGGCCGCTTCAATCGCGGCTGCGAGCGCGTTTTCCAGGCGGCGCTGCGCGCCTACGACCGCGGCCTCATTTTCATCTTCCGCCACCAATTTTCGGCGCTGCTCGCGACGCTCTTGCTGATGGTTGCGACCGGTTACCTTTACGCCAAGATGCCAAAGGGCTTTTTCCCCGAGCAGGATACCGGATTCATTTTCGGTGAACTCGACGTTCGCCAGGACGCGTCGGTTGCCAACACCGA
This sequence comes from uncultured Alphaproteobacteria bacterium, assembly GCA_963721135.1. Classification (GTDB taxonomy): domain Bacteria; phylum Pseudomonadota; class Alphaproteobacteria; order Rhizobiales; family Xanthobacteraceae; genus Bradyrhizobium. The sequence goes on along the minus strand of CAVRIB010000006.1, from coordinate 24,177 downwards.
CAAGCTCCGGCGGGAGGTGGTCGATATCGTGATGCATGACCCCAACGTCCAGGGTGTCTTCTCCTACGCCGGTGCCACGCCATACAATCCCGCCGAGAACACGGCGCGGATCTTTTGGGGATTGAAGCCCTATGATGAACGCGCAGACACTGCGGAGCAGATTATCCAGCGGTTAAACAAGGAGGTGGCCGGCATCGAGGGTGCCAGATTCTATATGCAGGTGCCGCAGAACATTACCGTTGGTGGCCGGCTCTCCCGGACCCAGTATCAATATACGCTGACCGACACCGATGTCGATGAACTGAACAACTGGGCGCCAATCATCGAATCCGGCATGAAAAAGCTGCCGGAATTGCAGCAAGTCGCGTCCGATCAACAGATTGCCGCGGCCCACCTGGCCATCGATGTCGACCGCGACGCCGCCTATCGTCTCGGGCTGTCGGCCGATCTGATAGACCAGACCCTTTACGACGCGTTCGGTCAGCGGCAGGTCACGACAATCTATACCGCGACCAATCAATACAAAGTCGTGCTCGAAGTGCAACCTCAGTTCCAGCACGATCCAAACCTGCTATCGAAAATCTATGTGTCAAGTCCCTCCGGTGCGCAGGTGCCGCTGAGCACTTTCGCTCATTTCACCCGCAAGAGCGAGCCGCTGCTGCTCAGCCACCAGGGTATCTTCCCGGCGGTGACGCTGTCGTTCAATTTGACGCGCGGAGTCTCGCTCGGACAGGCGGTCGGCGCCATCCAGGCCATGACCGAACGCCTGCACGTACCGCCGACATTGAATTTCTCGTTCGCGGGGACGGCGCAGGCCTTCCAGGATTCGCTGTCATCGATGCCGCTGTTGCTGGCCGCAGCGATCCTCGTCGTCTACATCGTCCTCGGCGTCCTGTATGAAAGCTACATCCACCCGATCACGATCCTGTCGGCGCTGCCGTCGGCCGGCGTCGGCGCTCTGCTGCTGTTGATGATGCTGCATTACGACCTGTCGGTGATCGCGATCGTCGGCATCGTCCTGTTGATCGGTATCGTCAAAAAGAACGCGATCATGATCATCGACTTCGCGTTGCAGGCCGCGCGCATCGAAGGCAAGAGTCCGCAGGAAGCGATCCACGAAGCGTGTCTCTTGCGCTTCCGCCCGATCATGATGACCACGTTTGCAGCGCTGTTCGGCGCAGTGCCCATCGCTTTCGGCACCGGCGGAGGCGCGGAACTGCGCCAGCCACTTGGTGTCGCGATCATCGGCGGTCTGCTGGTGTCGCAATGGCTGACGCTGTATACGACGCCGGTCATCTATCTCTACCTCGAACGGCTGTCCAGCTGGCTGGGCCGCGCCTACCGGCCGTCGCGAGTGGCGGACGCGCTGGAGGGCGGGACACCGGAGAAGGAACGGCAGGCGGCGGAATGATGCCTGTTGCCGGACGACCGCTTTGCGCCAAAGGCCGCCATTCTCGGAAAGGCCGGCTTTTACAAAACGGAACGGATTGACGGTGCGCGTCCGGCTATGGAAATGCACGATCTGCAAGCCGTGCCCGCCTCGCCTCCGCCACAAGCCGAAGCTGCCTGGCCTTCAGCATTGCTTCGGAACGGGCAGGACCATGCGCCAACTTCCGCGCAGCTTCGAGGGCCTCGTCAGTGTTCCCAAACGGCCGCTTTTGCGCCAGCACCATGCGGCGGTCTACCGGCGTGGCATCGAGTGTGATGGAGATGCCGTCCTTGGCAACATCCCACGCGGCGCCGATTTTGGTGTAGAAGTTTTTTTCGACTTCGATTTCACGGGATGCGAACACATCATAATGCGGGCGTTGACCTTGAGCCATTGTCAGTCTCCATTCCCGCCGAGTTGAATGATTGATGAGCGGGCAGCCAAACGGCACCGTTCTGCACAGGGATTTGCTTCTACCGCCAGCGGTTCGCACACCAACCTACTACCAACACCTACTCTACCACCATTCGCGTTCCTGCGCGTCCGGGACGTGGATAGGCGTTGTCAGCCGCAGCGCTACTGATGGGAATCATTTTTGCGATTGGCTCTATCGAGAAAAATACTCGAGCCACCGACACTCGCCTACCTTTGTAGACAGCACGAATGGTAGTAAATAAAGTGCCGAAGTGCGGTTTTTACCGGTCGATCGCCGTCTGTGAATTTCGTGCCGACAAGCCGTGAGAACCACGCGCCAATCATTTAGCGCCCGACGAGGTCCGATCCGATGATTGCCGTTTTGTTCAGCGAGACGAGCCGTGCTGCCTATGCCGTCGAGGCACACGCACGCAAGGAAACTTATACCTTCACCGATGCCTGGGACATGCCGCGCACTTGGCTCAAGAACGAATACGCCTATCTCGCGCCCAACGCCGCGCGCCTGCTGCTTTCGCGCTGCAATCTCAAGCACCAGCTGGTCGAGGAGGCCGCACTAACGGAGGAGAAGCTGGCGGCACTGCGTGCGCTGCTGATCCCCAATGCCGGTCATCTGGGGGCACAGACCATCGCACGCATCGAGCGCTGGCTCGCGGGGGAGGACCGCCGTCTGATCGTGACCGGCAAGACCAACCTGCCGCCACATCTGCTGGGCCTCAAATCGTGCTCCCCCGCCGCGGTCCAGGGCTTCACGGGCTGGCGCTGGCTGCCCGGCTCGCCTTTCGCCAACGACGATTGGGAAAAGCTCTATGTCAGCAGCTTCCGCAACTTCACAGTACAGAAGGTGGAACCGACCGCCGGCAGCCGTGTGCTCGCCAACCTCGTCGAGCTGACCGGCGATCTGGAAAACGCTTCGACGGCTACCGTGGCAGAGCTCGGACCGGGCATCGTCGTCACCGACAGGACGGTATTCGTCGCCAACCAGGTCTTCGAGTTGATCGGCGGAATGATGCAGGCCCACCTCAACGTCGAGCCCGTCCGGCATTTCACCAACGCGGTGCATTGGGGTGACACGTTGCTCTTCTTCTTGCGGCGGCTGATGCTCGATCTCGGGCTGGACGGCTTGTGGCAGACGCGGCTGCGCTCGTTCGGTACCTATGACGGCGTGCTGTCGTTCCGCCACGACGTCCACGGCATGCGGGACTACAACTTCCTCGACTACCAGATCCAGAACCTGATTCCCGCCAGCTACGACATCGAGGACCCATCCTTCTCGACCAACATCGACTATTCGATGGCGCGCGACTGGGTCGCACGCACCACGCAGCACAGCTTCATCGAGCCGGCGCTGCACAACGACAGCTCGATCGGCAATCCGCCGACGGCGATCTTCGGCAAGGGACTGTTCGACCTCGTCTCCAGCGCCAAGAAGACGCTTGGAATCACCATCTGCACCTGCGGCCGGCATTCGGGCGGCCACATGCATCCCGAGACGCTCGATGCGATGGACTATCTCTACGCGCACGACACCCTGGTCCTGGGCATGTGCACCTTCTGCTTTTATCACATGATCGAATACGGCGTACGTAATCCCGACGTCGTCGCTTATACCGGCGATGGCGACAAGCATCTCACCTACATCACAGACGTGCGGCGCACGATCGCGACGCCGGGTGTCTGGTTTCCGTTCCATCCCGTCATCACGACCGACAAGGAATGGAAGCCGTTGCGCGGCTGGGACCGCACGCACGAATACGACACCAACTACGAATTGGTGGAGACGGTGTTCGGCGGTCACGGCTCCAGGCGGCACGGCGTCGACGACCGGCTGGAGAACGGCGTCTACAGCTTCCAGTACCATCCCGAGCTGGCGCGCGATCCGTCGGTCAACGAGGGCCGCGGCACGCTCGACTATGTGCGCTATTGCATCAACCTCGCCGAGCGCAAGCACTACTGGATTGCGACGCAGGCCGAGCTCTACCAGCGCATGGCCGACTACGAGAACCTGAAGCTCGACATCCGCGACGGCGGCCGCACGGTCACGATCTCGAACCCGACCGGCCGGCGTATTATCGCGATGGTGATCGAGCAGCGCCTGCCGTTCGGCAGCGTCTGGCACGGCGAGGAGGAACTCATCCATGTGGCGCGCGGCGGCTTCGTCACCATCCCGCCGCTCGCGCCTGGTGCTGCGATCACGCTGCAGTTCAAGGAAGAGGAGATAGAGGAGCTGCTGCTGCGGCATCCGAGCAACAAGGGCCTGGTGATCCTCGACGCGCGCCGCGACCCGCGCACCAACGACGTGCGCATCCTGGTCAGCGTCTGCCGCAAGCAGCCGCTTTGCGTCGAAGGCGTCGATCCCGAGGGCGCTTACGAAGTCGAGGTCGAGGGCCGGCCGGTGCAAAACTTCGGTGTGCGTACGGTGCGCACCATCCAGGCGCGGCTTGCCAAGAAGACAGAGGCCGCAGTGGCGCCGACACGGCGCACTTATACGCCGGGCACGACGCGTTTTCTCGATCTTGAAGTCGAGGGCGAGGAGAACAACTTCGTCGAGCGCACGATCCGCATCCGCAAGATCGCGGAGCCGCGGGCGTCGGCAGTGAAGGCCGAGCTGATTGCGGCCATTCCCGCCAAGCGCGGACGCGTGACCTGACGGTTATTGCCCGCCGAGGTAGGCGATCTTGATGCGCGGATCGGACGCAATTTCCGCGGCTGGTCCCACCATGAACAGCCGGCCGAGTTCCATCACGATGCCGGTGTCGGAGATCTGCAGCGCGCCATGGGCGTTCTGCTCGACCACCAGAACGGTCAGGCCGCCGTCGCGCAGTTGGGCAATCATCTCGAAGATCTGGTCCTGGTTGCCGGGGGACAGGCCGAGCGAGGGCTCGTCGAGCAGGAGGAGCTTGGGGCCGGCCTCCAGCACCATCGCGGTTTCCAGGATCTGCTGTTCGCCGCCGCTCAGATTGCCGGCCAGCACGCCGAGCTTGGCCGCGAGCAGGGGGAAGCGCGTCAACACTTTGTCGATCGCCTGCCCGGTAGCCGGCCCGCGCAAGGTATAGGCGCCGAGCTCGAGATTCTCGCGCACGGTCATCAGCGGGAAGTTGCAGCGGCCTTGCGGCACCAAGCCGACGCCGAGCTTCAGCCGTTCCTTGGGGGACAGGCGCTCGATGGTGCGGCCGCCGAAATGGATCGTACCGCTGAAATAGCGGTTCTGGCCATAGATCGCGCGCAGCAGGGTCGACTTGCCGGCGCCGTTGGGTCCGATGATCGTGCTGATGCTGCCGGCTGCGATGTCGATCGAGAAATCAACCACGACCGGCTCGTCGGTGTAGCCGACCGAGAGCTTGTCGATCGAGAGGATCGGCTCAGCCACCGGATTACCCATTGGCTTTGGCCTTGCCGAGATAGGCTTCCAGAACGCGCGGATCGCTGCGGATCAGGCTGGGCGGTCCGTCGGCGATCTTGGCGCCTTGCTCCAGCACGATGACCCGGCTGCACAGCGACATGATGAAGTCGACGTTATGCTCGACGATCAGCAGCGCCACGCCCTCGGCATTGAGCTTGCGGATCACGTGCTCGATGCGCCGCACCATGGTCGGGTTGACGCCGGCCACGGGCTCGTCCAGCACGACGAGACGCGGCCGTGACATCATGCTGGCGGCGATGGCGAGCAGCTTGCGCTGGCCATAGGACAGGATCGCGGCCGGGGCGGTGGCGTAGTCGGCAAGGCCGACGGTGGCCAGCAGGTCGTGGGCGCGAGCTTCGGCGGCGCTCTCGGCGGCGCGCAGCGGCTTGCCGCGCCACAACGCCTGCAGCCAGCCCACGCCATCGGTCTCCTGCGCGGCGACGCAGAGGTTTTCGAGCAGGGTGAGTTCGTCGTAGGCGCGCACGGTCTGGAAGCTCCGTGTCAGGCCCGCGCGCGCGATCTTGTGCGGCGGCAGGCCGGTGAGATCGACGCCGCCCAGCGACCACTGGCCGCCGTTGGCGGGCTGGAAGCCGCTGATGCAGTCGATGCTGGTGCTTTTGCCCGAGCCGTTGGGGCCGATCAGACCGACGATCGTGCCAGCCTCGACCTCGTAAGAGACGTCGTCGACGGCGGTGAGGCCAAGGTACTTCTTGGTGAGGCCGCGGACCTGCAACAGCGCGGTCATGGCGCGGGCGCCTTCGGCTTGGGCCGGCGCCAGCGCGCGACCTGGCGGCGATAGAGCCAACCGCCGACGCCGCCCGGGAAGATCAGCATGGCGACGATCAGGGCGACGCCATAGAGCACCATGCGCAGGTCGGTCGTGAAGCGCAGCATGTCGGGGAGGACGGCCAGCACCGCGCTGCTCGCCAGCACCCCCCAGAAGCTTCCGGGGCCGCCGATCACGACGGAGATCAGCATCGTCTCGGTGTAGTAGAAGTCGAAGATCGAGGGATCGATGATCGTGAGATAGAACACGAACAGCCCGCCCACGATGCCCGCCAACAGCGCCGACAGCGACAGCGCAAGAAGGCGATAGGAGAGCGGGTTGACACCCTGCGACTGGGCCAGCGGCTCGTTGAGCTTGATCGCGCGCATGGCGCGGCCGAGCCGCGAGGTCACGACGAGGTAGATCGCCCCATGCGCGATCACGGCGAAGCCCATGAGCAGGTAATAGAAGTCGGAGGGATCGACGATGCGCCAGCGCAAGCCGCCCGGCAGGTCCATGACCGGGGTGGGCAAGCCGGGAATGCCCATCGAGCCGCGCGTAAGCTCCGGCCAGTCGCGCGCCACAATGGCGCAGAGCAGGGCGAAGCTCAGGCTCACGATCGCGAAGGCGTGGCGCGACAGGCGCAGCGACGAATAGCCGATCAGCAGCGCGACGGCGATGCAGAGCACGCCGCCCACCGCGACGCCCGCCCACAGCGACCAGCCGCGGTCGACGACCAACAAGGTGGCCGTGTAGCCCCCGATGCCGAAGAAGCCGACCTGGGCGAAGGACAGGAGGCCGGTGTAGCCGTAGATCAGGTTCAGACCGCCCGCGAGAACCGACATGGCGGCGAAGCTGATACCGAGCGCCATGATATAGTCGTTGTCGATCACCAGCGGCAAGGCGAACAAGGCGATGAGCCCTGCGATCACGGCGAGACTGAGTTCGCGGCCGATCATACACGAACGCCGCGACCGAACAGGCCTTGGGGGCGCAGCAACAGGACGGCAATCATCGACAGGAAGGCCACCGCATCAGTGAGGGCCAGCGGCAGCAGGCCTCCCGCCAGACTCTCGATCACGCCCAGCATGACGGCCGCGATGGCGGCCCCCGAGATGTTGCCGAGGCCGCCGATGATGATGATGGCGAAGGCCTTGAAGACGAAGTTGAAGCCCATCAGCGGATGGACGGCATAGACCGGAGCGAGGGCCGCGCCCGCCAGGCCCGTCAGGCCGATGCCGATGGCGACGGCCAGCCGCGACACCGCGCGGGCGTCGATGCCCACCATGTCGGCGGCCGCGCGGTTCTGCGCCACGCCACGCATCGCCTTGCCGATCCGGGTGCGGTGCAGGATCAGATAGAGCACCGCGAAGGCGGCGAAGCCCAGACCCAGCGCATAGAGGCGCGCCACGGGCATGCGGAAGTCGCCCACGACGATGTTCTGATAGCTGAGTTTGCTTTCGAGCAGGTGCGGATTGGTCGTGAACAGGAAGACCGCGCCGTTCTGCAGCACCATGGAGAGGCCCATGGTGAGCAGGATGCTGCGCTCGAACGTCTCGCCGCGCAGCGCCAGCAGCAGGCCCTCGAACAGCACGTAGCCCACGGCGACGCCGACCACGGTCACGACCAGGATGGTCGCCCAGTAGTCGAAGCCCCACTGCGCCGTCAGGAAGTAGGCCAGCATCGAGGCCAGCATGTAGAACTCGCCGTGCGCGAAGTTCACGATCTCGAGCACGCCGAAGATCAGCGACAGGCCCATGGCGACCAGCGCGTAGATCACACCCATCACCAGGCCGTTCAGCAGCAGCTGCGCGAAGAAACTCCAGTCCACGATCTCGTCCCCGTGCCGATCCCTCGGACCGGGATCAGGTCTTGCTCATGCCCAGGATGACGACCTTGCCGCCCTTGATGCCGAAGATGATCGCGTTGTTGTGGATCAGGTTGTTCTTGTCGAACTCCAGGACCGGTCCCAGCATCGACTGGTACTTGGTGCGCGTGAGCGCATCGCGGATCTTCTCCGGGCTGGCATCGCCAGATTGACGAATCGCCTCGATCAGGATGTTGGTCGTCTCGTAGGACTCGAAGCTGATAAGCATCGGCGCTTCGCTGTTCCTCTTCGTGAAGGCCTCGACGAAGGCCTTGTTGGCGGGCGTGTCGACCGAAACGTCGTAGGGCTGGACCGAAGTCGTGCCGTCGAGGAAGCCGCTCGCCAGGATCTCCTTCGGCACCTGCTCGACCAGCACGCGGCCGGTGAGGGGAATGCCGCCGCCCATGGTGAACCACTGCTTGATGCCGTTCTGGAAGTCGGCGTCGATCATGTAGAATGCGACCATGCCGGGCTTCTTGGCCTTGATCTTGGTCAGCACGGCGGTGTAGTCGGCCGTGCCTTTCTGGAAGTAGTCGGCCATCACCAGTTTCTTGCCGCGCTTGACGAGTGCCGATTCGAAGCCGGCCGAGCCCGCACGGCCATAGTCGGTGTCCTCGCCGAGGAACGCGATGTTGTCAGCCTTGCCTTCCTTGTCGAGCCAGGCCACCAGCGCATCGAGCATGCTGGCATCGGTCGGGTTGACCTTGAAGGTCCATATGTTGCCGCCGACGCCCGACTTCTCGGCAATCGACGTGGCCGAGGCGTTGGCGACGATGAACGGCACCTTCGCGCGCTCGACAAGCGGCATGATGGCTAGCGCCACCGAACTGCACAGTCCGTCGAAGATCGCTGCGTACTTCTTCGAAGACAGCATCTGGGTGACGCTCTTCACCGCTTCGGCCGGATTGCAGCGATTGTCCTGGAACTCGATCTCGATCTTACGGCCGTTGACGCCGCCCTTGGCGTTGGCTTCCGCCACCGCCATCTCGGCACCCCATCGGGCATGCTGGCCGTAGTGCGAGACCGGGCCGGTGAGCGGTGTCGAGGCGCCGATCACGATCGGAGACTGTGCGGCGGCTGTAGAAGCAACCAGTCCGATGAGAATGTTGCCGAAGACGAGACGTAGACAGTTCATGCGGGGCGCTTCCGTTCAGGGAGACATCTGCAATCATGGTACGCTGTGAGCGTGCCGTATGCAATGAGTGCACAGCGCAGCTCCTCCTCAGTATGCAGCGCGCTGATCTGGACCCGGATACGGGCCTGGTTTTTGGGCACGACAGGATAGAAGAATCCCACGACATAAATGCCGTGCTCGAACAGCTTCTGGGCGAACTCGTAAACGCCAGCACAAGATGAAGGGCCGTGGAGAGGCAGAGGCGGTCGTCCAATTTGCGATCGACTTCTTCGGAGATCCGCGCATAAACGAGCTCACCGAGGAGAAGTGGAAGCTGCTCGACGAGGCGCTTCCGGACATTCCCAACCGCGACAATATCCCGGCTGAGTTTTCGAAGACGCTGTTCGAGCGCTACAAATACGCGGAGACGCACGGCTGGTCCGAGCTCATTCGCGTCACCACCACCACGATCAACAGCCGCTACTGGGGCGGTCTGTACAAGTTCATCGACTGGGCTATCCAGGAGAAGCACTATCGCGGACCCCGCTACACCTTCGAGTGCATCGATCCCGAAAACCTAGCACCGCTGCCGCGCGATGCCTTTGATGATGAAGAGCTGCTTACTCTGTTGAAGCAACCGTTGTTCACCGGTTGCAAGAACCGTATCCACGTGTGGCAGCCTGGCGGATATTTCGTCCAATCCCACATCTACTGGGGATTCTTGATCTGCATTTTGACCGGCATGCGTCCGGGCGAGGTCGGTCAGCTCAAGTCTGCCGACATCAGGACTGATGGCGAGTTCTTCTACTTCGATCTCAGACCGTTCGATGCGCGCGGCGGACGCGTCGCTCTGCAGGATCTGCGCAACCTCAAAACCAATGCAGCGGGACGTGTGACCCCGATCCATCCTCTGCTGATCGAATTGGGCCTACTTGAACGGATGCAGGAGCTGATAGACAAGGGAGAGGAGCGATTGTTTCCCGAATGGGAGTGCTACGTCAGAAAAGACGGCACGCAGCGTTGGTCTCAGCCGCTTAGCAAGTCCTGGCAGTACGTGAAGAAGCTGCTCAAACTCAGCCGGGCCGATCTGACGCTTTATAGCGCTCAGACATCTTTTGGCGGACTGGCTTGACAACGAAGCCATTGCACAACGGACACGCGACCGCATCTTGGGACACGCCAGTGATGTCCGCGGCCGCTATGGCCGGAAGGGGTCCTGGACCCGCAAATTGCCGCGAAGATCGAAGCGCTCGAACCACCAGTGGTCAAGCAAATGAGGGAGATCTTGCTGGCGGCAAAAAACCGCGCCGATGCCGGCGAGTTTGCGGTGCTCAAGACATACTAAAGGTTTGAGTTCGTGGCACTGTTCCGATTGGCGCGCCACGGCCGATGAAGATGGGCACTACTGTTTCGCCGTGGCACTATGATGCTGTGCGCGAGTCTACGCTATCCTAGCCGACAACTTGCTCATCTTTGCGTGCACACTCCGACGGGCGTGTGCACGTGCCGCTATTCGCTTTCGATGTCTTCGAGCCTGGTCCCACGTCTCGCGCGCAGGCTGTTTCGCGCCTGTTCGATACGACGCAGGAAGCGCGGGTCATGTTCGAGGCGGTACTCGAACCAGTCTTCTTCCAACTCGAAGCCGATCAACACGCCTGCGGGCTTACCATGGCGCGTGATAACGATCTCCTGTGTCTCAGCTTCCCGAAGAAAGCGAGACAGATCATCCTTGATCTCGGATAGAGGAACTTCCTTCACTCCGGATCTCCGAATTGTGCGAGCCATGACTCGGTCTCCGATTTGGGCACTATCGCCAGAACCTCGACGGTCGTGCCGGACACATCGTAGAAAACCCGAACTTCGTCTACCCGCAGCCGATACTGTGGACGGAGCAATCCTCGCAATCGCTTGATGCGACTGCGGCTCGCTTTCTTGGGGTCGTGCCTCAGATGCGTTTCGAGCGCAGTCCGGACAGTCGCACGAACATTTGCCGTCAGCCCCCTGAGGTCTTCGATAGCTTCGGGAGAAAGGACGATCTCAAAAGGCATTCTGGCCAGATTATAGCCAGATTTTCGTGGAGCGTCAAACGATGCGAATAGTTTGCCTCTGAGCGAACGTTGGCGCACCATCGGCTGGGCAGAGGCTGCCGCTGCGTGCTCTGGCGTAGAATGTAAACTGGCGCGCCACGGCCGATGAAGATGGGCACTATTGCTTCGCCGTGGCGCTATGATGCCGCAGCCTTTCACGCGCGAGCCCCCTCTCTAACACCCGATCGCCTACGATTTAGCGCTGCGCCCACCCTTCGCAGACATTGCCAACTTGCTCGCCTATTGGGGGCAACCCGCCCCTTAAGTCGCTCAGCCAGACAATCGCTTAGGTTGAGTTAACGAAGAGAAAATGCTTTGCTGCACCTGTAATGGGGCTTGCCCGCAAAAAGGTTAGAGAATGACGCGCCGGGACCTTACGCGACTTTTCATCAGAGTGTTCGGCATACTCATCCTTCTGAGCACCGCAATCAGCCTGCCATCGACTATCAATGGGTTTGAGTGGCAGATGAAAGCGTCGGTCGCAGCCAAGGTCGTCTATGACCTGCCATCACTCGTTATGGCCGTAATCTTCTTTTTCGGACCAATTGCGATTTATGCTGCCCTCGGTCTGATTTTCATGTGGTGGAGCGGTCGCATCGTCGATCGAGCAAGCCTATCCCCTCAAGATGACGCCTTGCCGGTTGCGTCGGCTGACCTGAAAAATATTGAGGTCAGCCTCATAACCGTGATTGGATTGTATTTCCTCGCGGATGGGTTCACCGAGCTTTGTCAATTCACTTTCAGCCAAGGCTTCATCTATAGCCTCGACGGCTCGGCGACGCTAAAGTCAATTTGGACGGGTATGACCCGATTTCAGGTCGTGGCACTCCTGCAAATTACGATGAAACTGACGATAGCAGCCGCGCTCGTGCTCGGTCGAGGCGCAACTGTAGCCATGCTTCACCAGGCTCGCCACTGGGTACAAAAGTGGCGCGCATGGCCCAACCAGCCAGGGCAAGATGAGGCGCACTAGACCGGCTCAGTTGACGGCCTCTTTCGGTTGGCCGATGTCGCCTGTTTGGCACAAATGCGAAGTGCGGCAACGTCTGTCATAAGTCCGTTGTTGGATGAAAGTCGGACGTGAAACCAACATCCCAAGATCGGTAAATCGTGCATTGGATGGTGTGATCAATGCCGTCCGATTGTCGTCCGCATCGCGGGCCAAGCGCATTCTCTGCAACGGGCGCACGACGGTTCGGCAGTGACTAACCGAGGCATCTGCCAGCGATCGACGCGCGGAGGAACCGCAGGCCCGCTGATGTTTGATGCACGATTTCGGCGGAGGGAAATATCGTAGCGCGGAGTAGACGTTGGGCGCTCGATGAGGACGGCAAGAAAAAAGCTCGGCCAGCGCCTCGCATATTGGTCGGGGGATTACTGAAGCATAACAGCAGATTATCCTTACCCGAACTGCCACCCAAGCGAACGCACTTGCCGGCGCTTTTTCCGATACGCTAACGAAATCAATATTTCGAGCGACAGCACGCATTTTCGTGAGCGCTTTCTGCTCAATCTGGAGCGGTTCGCGACAACGATTGCGCGAGCATCGCGCTATTCCTGAATTTGTACGGGGCACGCGCCGAAGGAGGAATTTGTTGGCCTGCTTATGACGAGCGGGCCGGACCTGCGCCCTCCCGTCAATCGGGATAGGGGGGCATCTCGCGATGCCGCCCCTCCCACACCACCGGGCATACGGGTCCGTACCACGGCGGTTCGGCGGATTAAGCGTCCACCAGCTTTTCCATGGGAAGCAAACCCAGACGTTTGAAGCGCGCGTTGGTGAAGGCGCGGTGCATTGCGTTCGTGAAGCTCATTCGCCACGGTCCCTTTGGGCTGAAGACGGCCTCGCTGGCCGCTGGCCCGGGTACTCCGAGGCGCCGGAGTTCATGATATCGCCTGCCACGCGTCTTCCACTGGACCCAGGCGACGCAACGAATGCGCCGCCGAATCCAGCTATCGAGGGATTGCAACTCACGCCACTGGCTGAAGCCGAAGTAGCCAGCCCATCCCCGCAGGTATGAGACCAGCTCGCGGATCATCCGCTCCAGGGTGATGCCCCGATGTCGCCGCGTTAGCTCACGCACCCGGTGCTTGAACCGGATGATGGCCTTGTCAGCGATGCATCGCCGGAACTCCGGTTCGTTCCCTCACCGTAAAGCCGAGGAACGTCCGGTGCCACGGTCGGGCAACGGCACTCTTCTCCGCGTTGATCTGAAGCTTGAGGCGCCGTTCGATGAAGCGGGTCAGGCTCTCCATGACCCGCCGGCCGGCCTTTTCGCTGCGAACGTAGATGTTACAGTCATCCGCGTAACGCACGAACCGGTGGCCGCGACGCTTAAGCTCGCGATCCAATTCATCCAGCACGAGATTCGAGAGCAACGGCGAGAGCGGGCCGCCTTGCGGGGTCCCCTCCCGGCTGTCCTCAAACAACCCGTTGTCGAGCACACCGGCCGTCAGGTAATTCCGGATGAGCCGGAGCAACCGCCGGTCCGTGACGCGCGCCGCCACCGCGGCCATCAGCCGGTCGTGATTGACCCGGTCGAAGAATTTGGCCAGGTCAATATCAACGACGAGCCGATAGCCTTCGATGATGTAGGCTTGCGCCTGCGCCACCGCTTGGTGAGCGGAGCGGCCCGGCCGGAAGCCGTAGCTATGCTCGCTGAATGTTGGGTCCCACAGCGGCTGAAGCCGCAGCAGGATCGCCTGCTGGATCACACGATCAATGACGGTTGGAATGCCGAGATTGCGCGTCCCGCCGTCCGGCTTCGGGATTCTCACCCGACGCACCGGTTGCGGCTGGTAGCGCCCCTGCAGTAGTTGATCTTCGATCTCCGGCCAGCGCGCTTTCAGAATGTCCGGCAGTTGTTTGACGGTGATACCATCAATGCCGGGCGCTCCCTTGTTGCGCACCACCGCATCCAACGCCGCTTCTATATTGTCTGGGTCACAGATCGCCTCCATAAGATGTTCTGTGGATGCCGGGCTTTTGGGTTCGGCCGTCGCCACGATCGTTTCGACCTCTTGCGCGTCCCGACGCGGGGCTTCACCCCGCGCAGGCATCGGCAAGTCCAACTCAAGTTGGTATGGCGGTCGCGATGCGGTCATGAGACGTCCGGTCTACTTGCCCTTTCCTTCAACCCCTCATCGGGGACCGTTCGGGCCTTCAGCCGGCGAGCCGACCTAATACGCCCTCTGCTGACTTCTGCATCGCGGTCAAAACACCTTGCGGCGTCCTCAGTCCCGAAGGACACGATGCAGATCTCTCGGAGTAAGTCCGACAGCCTTCATCGCACACCCGCCGGATTTACAACTCTGGCCATTGATGGAGATGGACTTCGCGAATGCCTGCCCGCTCGTCCGACCAGTGCTGCCTCGTATCCGATTTCTGTTCGTCGGGTCGCGACTTTGCTCCACGCTTCCTTCAGACGGTCCCTCGCGGTTCCGCCCTTGCGCTTCGCTAGTGCTTCACCTCCATCAGGTTACACAGGGGACTTTCACCCCCAAGCTGTCGGACATGTCCGACACACAGCCTCGCGCGGTTCGCGCGCCCGGCTCCGCCGGCTTGCGGGCTTGACTGGATGTCGCTGGCCCGGCGAGGGCTCTCCAGGCAGGTAAGGCAAGGTGGGAGCGAACTCGCTCCTCCGACTGCGACGGAGCCGGAAACCGCGGCGTCGGCCATTCTTTTGGCCAAGATGCAGCGCGAGATTCCGAGCATGGCTCGCAAGCGCAAATCCCGAACACGGAATACCACGACGGAGGTCGGGCTCCCCGACGACCTCTACGACTATGCGCGCCCGCCGGCCCGTCGCGCTGGCCGGCCGGCGCCGGAGGATACGACCACCTGGACCGTCACCGATGACTGGCCCGAGGAAGTGCCGATAACCGAGGCCGAGATCGACGTGTTCGAGGCATGGTTCGGCGATCTGTTCGATGAGCTGTTCTCGACCCGCCACTGATTTTGGACTTTGGAGGATCTGCTATGACCGCGCCCATTCGTGCCGCCCTGTACTTGCGGGTCTCCACCAGCCGTCAAGCCGATAACGACCTCTCGATCCCGGATCAGCGCCGGCAGGCCAAGGGGTACTGCACCTCCCATGGCTGGGAGATCGTGGCCGACTATGTCGAGCCCGGCGCGTCCGCCACCGACGACCGGCGGCCGGAGTTCCAGCGCATGATCGACGCGGCCACGGCCAAGCCGCCGACATTCAACGTGATCCTGGTGCACAGCTTCAGCCGCTTCTTCCGCGACCAGTTCCAGTTCGAGTTCTACGTTCGCCGGCTCGCCAAGAACGGCGTTCGGCTGGTGTCGATCACCCAGGAGCTCGGCGACGATCCCATGAGCAACATGATCCGCCAGATCATGGCGCTGTTCGACGAATACCAGTCCAAGGAGAACGCCAAGCACACCCTGCGGGCCATGAAGGAGAACGCCCGCCAAGGGTTCTGGAACGGCGCGCTGCCGCCGATCGGCTACCGCATCATAGCCGGCGAGCAGCGTGGCCACCGCATCAAGAAGACCCTGGAGATCGATCCCTTCCAGGCCGAGACCGTGCGGCTGATCTTCCGTCTGGCGTGGGAGGGCAACGGCACCTCGGGGCCGATGGGTGTCAAGTCCATCACCAAGCATCTCAACACGGCCGGCATCCGCACCCGTGACGGCGGGCGCTGGGGCATCGACGCCGTCCACAAGGTGCTGACGCGGACGACCTATATCGGCCGGCACCGCTTCAACACCAAGTTCTGGAAAACCCGCGAGCGCAAGCCGGAGACCGAGGTCGTCGAGATGATGGTCCCACCCATCATCGAGGTGGCCGAGTTCGAGGCCGTGCAGGCGCACCTCAAGGCCCGCAGCCCGGCGTGGACCGCGCCGCGCATCGTCAGCGGGCCGACGCTCCTTACCGGCATCTGCTTCTGCGCGGCCTGCGGAATGGCGATGACGCTGCGCACCGGCAAGAGCGGCCGGTACCGCTACTACACCTGCTCGACCAAGGCCCGCCAGGGCGACACCGGCTGCAGGGGACGGACTGTCCCCATGGAAAAGCTCGACACTCTCGTCGCCGATCACATCGAACACCGCCTGTTACAGCCGATCCGCCTTGAGAAAGTCCTGTCCTCGGTTCTGGACCGGCGTGAGGAACGGTCCGAACGCCAGGCGACACATATCGCCGAATTGCGCAAGCGGGCGACCGAGGCAGACGCCAAACTCAAGCGGCTCTACGACGCCATTGAAAACGGCGTCACCGATCTCTCCGACCTGATGCTGAAGGACCGTATCACCGAACTGAAGGCGATCCGCGATCAGGCCCGTGCTGACGCTGAGCGGGCCGAGGGCGCGATAGAACGACAGGGCCCGACCATCACACCGCAATCGATCAAGGCGTTTGCCAGGACGGCCCGCAAGCGGATGCGGACCGAGAGCGGCGGCTACCGCCGCGATTATCTTCGCGCGCTCGCCCAGCGCGTCGAAGTCGACGCGGAAGAACTTCGCATCATGGGCTCGAAAAGCGAACTGCTGCGCACGCTCGTCGCCGCTTCAAGCGCAAAAACGGCGGGTTTTGGCGTGCCCAGTTCTGTACCGAAGTGGCGCGCCCGAAGAGAATTCGAACTCCTGACCCCCAGATTCGTAGTATTAGGGGGCGGACTTGCCCGTAAATCCTCAACAGCATAGGCCACAGGCGACGATAGCCTTGCAGGCAAGCTAAAGCGCGGATCGCGCCGAGTTGATGGCAATGGTCGACCCAGCGTGTGGACAACCTTTAGCAGTTTCCGTCGCGTAGGCAGCGCTAGACCGCTACCGAACACATCGCCCACACCAAGCGTCGACGGGCATCCCGCAAACTTTGAGGCTTGCAAGGCGCAGCCTCGAACCCTTATCCTTAGGGTCCAGTTCAATCCTTAGATCCAGTTCAACTTTCCGGCGCAGGTCCTGAAAGGATGCCGACCTTATGATGCGATAGCCTGCATCCTCGTTTAAAAAAGCGGATCGAAGAAACACTGCGCTGATTTTCGGGAACAAATCACGAGGCGCCTTGCACTTGATCGGCCTGGACAACGCCGCTGATTTCATCGCCGTCCGGTAGCGCGACGTGAAAGCTCCGATCGCGGACGCGTTCCGCGACTACCTCGATCACTCAAAGCTCGATCCATTCACAAACGTCCTTCCCCGGACCACTCTCGATCCGCCGTCGCCGGTCACGCGAGTTATTCGTCTCGCGCTTCAGGTACTATAACGTTCTCCGGAGCTTCCTGGCGGTGCATCACTTCCCATTTCGCTTTCGCTTATAGGGTCGGACAGGCGATGCACCGACCGGTTAATTAATTAAAGGCCGTTGGCGAAAGAACAAGTGCTGGCCGCTTAAGCTCGGGGCATGCGGAGATGTTGTCGGGACGAACCGCCGCTCCTCGAAAACGAGAGCGAGTTTTTCTACAACGAACTCTGGGATGCCGTTGTCGCCGATGTTAAGCCAGCAACGTTTCTCGAATTCGTCGCGGTGAAGGATTACGTCGACAAGCTCCATGAAGAATTACGCTACAAGGCCCCACCACCGAACTGATCGACGGCGCAAGGCAATCGGTCCTGTACTTCGAAAAAGAAGAACAGCGCGAGTACAGGGCGATAGAGAAGTACCTGCCCAATGTGTTGAAGCTCGATCGGATGGTCGCCAACCGCGAAGCGGCTCGCCGGTCGCTGCAGAAGGAGTTCCGCCGCAAGGCCGAGAAGGATGTCGCGGCCCCGCCCCTCGTGCCGGAGTCCAAAAAGCGCGAGCCGGAAGCGACCTGATGGCGTCCGAGAAGCAGATTGCGGCCAACCGCCGGAACGCCACGCGGTCGACCGGACCACGGACGGCCAGCGGGAAGTCAACATCGAGCCGCAACGCGTTTCGCCACGGCCTGTCCCTGCCCCTGGAGATCGACGCCTCGGTCCTTGCGAAGCTCGAAGGGTTGACGCGCACCATTGCCGGACGCGAGGAGGACAAAGACAGCATGGTGGCCGCGACCGAGGCAGCCGTCGCGCAGCTGGAAATGTTGCGGATGCAGAAGGTGCGCGCCGAGTTGCTTGCAACGATGGACCTCGGCACCGCAACTCTGGAGGAGCTGCAGCGCCTGTTGGCCATCGACCGCTATGAACGGCGAGCACGGACGCGGCGCCGACGGGCGTCTTCTCGGATGCGATAAGGGAGCCCCAGTCAGTCAGAATTATTTTGGCAGAACGAACCCAATTTTCGATTTCGGTCGAGCGTGACGGTGGTGTTGGGCCTGGTGTACGGTTGCGAAAGTCGAACGAGGTCAAAGCGAAAACCGTGAAGGAAAAGCCGCATAAATAAGCCGCTCCAGCGGATACCGCGGCCGACCTACGAAAATTAAGAAATCCTGTAGACCATCTTGAGCCACGACAGCGGGGGGAACTCGTGGAAGCGAAGGCTCTCGTTTGCTATCGGAAAGGAGCGGGTCAGGCGCATGACCGGAAAGATTAGTATTGGTCCCAATATGGGACTATGCTAGATTATTGGGTGAGGATCATTGCGCTCAGTACGCTTAAGGCTTTCATCAGTCGAAGCCCCGCACACGCGGACGCGCGGGAACCATTGATGGCCTGGTACCGCCAGGTCAGGGGAGCTGACTGGGCGACGCCGGCGGATGTCAAGCGAGCCATTGGCAGCGCGAGCATTCTCAACGACGGCCGCGCGGTGTTCAACATCGCCGGCAACAAGTATCGCATCGTGGTGTGGATCAATTATCCTTATCGCGTTGTCTATGTCCGGTTCATCGGCACGCACCGGCAGTACGACGAGATCGATGCACAAACCGTTTGAAGGTAAGACGCATGGACATTTCGCCGATCAAGAACCAGCGCGATTATCGTAACGCCCTCAAAGAAATCGAGGGCCTGATGACGCGCTAAGCGTAACACGCCTGAAGGCGATCGCCTCGACGTGCTCGTCACGTTGGTGGAGGCGTGGGAGCGGAAGCATTATCCGATGGATCTTCCGGATCCGGTGGAGGCGATCAAGTACCATATGGATCAGAATGGGCTGCAGCCTCGCGACCTCATTCCCTTCATCGGCAGTCGTAACCGTGTGCACGAGGTGCTAAATCGAAGGCGCTCGCTGACGCTAAAATGATCTGGCGACTGCATGAAGGACTGGGCATTCCCGCAGAATCGCTGATCAAAGTGGCACGGGCAGCCTAAGCACGGAGGTATTCGCAGTGCATGCCCTCCACGAAGCAAAAAATCTGGATCCCCGCCGATTTGACCATTGAGGAATCAAAATCCTCCAACCAGCCGTTCTTTTGCTTCGCCGTCTGCTCGACGTCGAGACGAGCAAGCACGCCGCAGTGTGGGGTGGCAACTGTCAACCGCACTCGGATCTTGTTGAAAATTGACCTATTTCTTGATCATGAAAAAGGCAAGCTCGGTCTCTTCGAGTTGATGGACGCGAAGGAGTGTGCCGCCGTCATACTTGGCCGCAAACCGCGTCAAGCACGGCTTGTCGTTCGAAACTGCCGCGCTGGCGTTTGACGACCCGTTCCATGCGTCGAAGCCCGACCAGCATCCGGACGGTGATCGCTGGCACACCATCGGGCTCGTCGGGTCGGTTTTGCTGCTTGTGATTCACACCTGGCCTGAGGCCGAATCGGAAGAAGGCGAACTGGTCGGCCGCATCATCAGCGCGCGGAAGGCCACGGCCCACGAAAGGAAAGCCTATGAAGAAGGAAACTTCTAAGCGGTTGACGCGGGAGCAACGGGCGGAACTGAAGTCGCTGGCTGCGCTGCCCGATAGCGCTATTGATACTTCGGACGCGCCGGAACTCCTCGACTGGTCCGGCGCCAAGCGTGGGGTCTTCTATCGACCCGTCAAACAGCAACTGACACTTCGGCTCGACGCCGATGTCGTCGCCTGGTTCAAGAGCCACACGAAATCCAGTGAGGGCTATCAAACGCGCAGGGCAATCGCATTTCAAAACAGGGTCAATAGCCGGGCGAGGTAGGCTTCATCCCAACCGGCTCGCTTGATCTTTCCTCGGAGCGAGCCTTTTTCGCCATCCTTTTGCATGACGTTCAGGGCCATGTGGCGGAGAACGGCGAGATTTTGGGGTCCGTTTCCCAAACGGCTTCGGTCCTGATCCTCGTTCATGATGACGTCGAGCCGCCAGTGCAGCCGATTTTCGACGCCCCAGTGCGCGCGGACGACCTCGTTGAAGCGTTCGGGCGTCAAAGGCGCGCTGAGCAGATAATAGGCGGTCTCGGACGTTGTCTTGCCGGCGGTTTCGCGGATGCGCTCGACCTTGCCGACGGCGGCCAAGCCCGGCCATTGATGGTCTTTGATCAGCCAGGCGATCTCGGTCGAGACCGTGGCGGTGCGGGTTTCGATGCGGCCATGATCGGCCTCGACGACCGGCGCGGCGGTGATCGTTTTGCTGGCGGGATCGTTGAGATACAGCACGACGTCATCATGAAGCGTTCCCTGATTTCCCTTCAGGGCCAGGGCGTAGTCGCCGCCCTGATCGACGATCTGCCGGGCGATGGCGCGCTGGCAATTGAGCGCGTCGGCGGTCACGATCGTCCCTTTCAGCCTGCAGCATCTCCAGCAGTTTCGGCACGGCGGTAATTTCGTTCGACTTCGCGTCGGTGGCGATCTGCGCCAGCACAAGGCGCTGCTCGCAGCCCCAGGCGGAGACCATGTGCAACGGCGACTTGCCGCTGGCGCTGTCGAACGAGCGGCGCAGAACCTTGCCGTCGATCGCCACAACCCCTTCGCATTGCTCGGAGAAGCCAGCCATGAACCGCTGAAACGCCGCCCGGAACTGCTCCGGATCGAGCATGCGGAAAAGCCGGCTGAACGTGTCGTGGCTGGGCACGCCATTTTCAAGCTTGAGAAACCCGCGCAGGAACGGCTCCTTCGACTTCGCGAACAGCCCCATGTCCACCGAGCCTTGCCCGCCACACAGAACCGCACACATCGCTATCGCCAAAATCTCATGAAAGTCGTGCAGCGCCGCATTGCCAGTGCGCGGGTCGTCCAAACCGTCCCAGCATTCGATAAAGCGATCCAAAACCATTCTCCCGCGCCGCGAATTATCCGCAACCCGGTAAATCCATTTCGTCAAAACGCAAAATCCAGTCCAAAGCCGCCACCAGAATTCCAAATGCGATTCCCCTGATCAAACGCGCATTAATCGGGCGCTGCGCGAGTACGTACAAGGGCAGACAAGCCGGGGTCGGCGATCTCGGGTTTGAGATCACACCGGGGCGAGGCCTACACATCGGCGATACGGCGAGGATTCGGCGACGCTTGCAACGTCCGCGGCGGCGATATCGAACAGTGTCGTGCAAAATCGTACGGTGGCGCGCCACTCAGAACAAAACTGCGAACTCTTATGTAATTGAAATTGCTATATAATTCTTGGCAATCGATACCGTTGGGAGCACCACCTCACCTGCCACATCCCCCAACGCGGCGAATAGGCGGCGCAAAACGGGTCTGCGGCTCACTCATATCCGCCCAGCGTCCCTGAGCACCGCTATCGTCCGCAATGCGATATCGCGCATCAATCCGATCTCGGTCATGTCCCGTCCGTCGGCGAGCGCTTTTGCGACGATCGCGAGCTCGCGCCAGCACAGGTCGGCCGCCGGCGGAGCCTCGCGCATCCATAGGGCAGTGCGCAGAACAATGTCAGCCCATCTGTCGCGACGTCGCGCAATGACGCTCTGCAATAGATAGGTCAGCAAGCTTCGCGCGATCACGGCCGCGGGCGCGCTCCACCGCTTGTGCGACCTGCGGGTCGTCCTCGAACCAGGATTGTGCGACGGCCTCCAGCTCGGCAAGTTCGTTGCTCTTCCGCAGCACCGATGCGAGCGCGGCGGGCTCACACATCGCCTTGGGGACCTCGGCGATCAGCCCGGCGAGCGCTTCACCGAAGTCCATGCGCGCGGGTTGCCAATCGGCACCGCCGATCGTCTCGGCGACTTGGAGCAGGCCGAACGGCGGCGCTTCTCGTTTCTCGATGCTGAGCGCCAGGTGGTGCGCCACGGTGCGGTCGAGATAGGAACGGGATACGGCAAGCATAGGGGCGTCCATCCCGGCGGCGGCGAGGCTCATCTCGATCTGGCGGCGCGATTCCGGCTCGCCGCTCCAGGCATCCGCAATCCCGCCTTTGGTCAGGAGCGACGAGATCCGCTTTTTCCGTCCGGCTGGCGATATCAGCAGGAATCCTTGCGCTGTGGCGCCATCGACGGCGGTGGCGACAATTGCCTCTATGCTGCCCGCCTCCCATGGCGCGCAATCGATCCCGGCCGCCCGCGCCTTGCGGATGATCGCGTCGACTTCGGATCGCTCGTTCTCGGGTCGCCAATTGCGCATCGCGATCAGCCGCCGAACGTCTGTCGGCGTCAGCGAGGCTGCGACCTGCGCGAGCGCCCCCGCGACCGCGCGGCGCACAGCCGAATTTGGATCGAGCAG
Organism: uncultured Alphaproteobacteria bacterium; assembly: GCA_963721135.1. GTDB lineage: Bacteria > Pseudomonadota > Alphaproteobacteria > Rhizobiales > Xanthobacteraceae > Bradyrhizobium. The sequence continues at coordinate 1,617 of CAVRIB010000006.1, read as the reverse complement.
GAACAGAACCGCGGCGCCACGCGCTTCGGGGTTGCCCGCGAGCGCCAAGGCACCGGCCAAGAGCGCAGCGGGCTTCCGCCGGCATGGCATGACCGGTTTCGGTCAGCGCATCCGACGGTCATGAACGGATCGCCGGCGCAGGCTTCCAGGATGCCGGCGAGAGCGGCGTGGACATCGGCCGGAAGCGGTCCGTCCTCGTCCTGATCGACGGGCTGCTTTGCCGACGCCGCGGCAAGCTCCGGCGATGCGGGGATTTTCGACTGATGCAGCGCTCCTCCCACGAAGGCGAGCATGCGCCCATCGACGTTTCCCGCCTCGACTTGCGCGACGACGTCGGCCTGAAAATCCGCGATCAGTTCGGCTCGCGTCCGCGTAGCCGCGATCGGTGCGGTAACGTAGATGCTCCAGCAGCCGCTGCAGCAGAAACAGATAACCGATGGCAAGCGGCTCGTCCTTGCCGGCCGGAGGCATATGGCGAGCCGCGCCCGCGAAGGCGGCAAAGATTTCGCGCGGAAAGCTTTCGCAGTACCGATCGAAGGCGGCGTTGAACGGGGGCGGTCGCCCCTTGGCGATCGCCTGCGCGATCCGTCTCGCATGTTCATCCGTCGGAGAGGATTTTGGCTGGGCTCGGCTCATCGAGGGGCCTCCGCGAATCATTGCAATGATAGCCGGGAGTTGGTCTCGTTCCTTTCAGAGCTGGCGATATCCACTCACAAAATCCGCGCCCTCGGCGCCGCCGGTAGTATCTCATCGGGATACGAAAGCCTTGCAATACGTATCCCGATGGGATACGTATTGCTCATGATCAGGAACTTCAAGGGGAAATTTGCCGAGCCGATCCTTCAGGGCCGCATGGTCCCGAAGGGTTTCCCGGCAAATCTCGCCAAGGTAGCTCGCCGAAAACTGATTATGGTGGACGCCGCCGCCTTTCTTGAGGCCTTGAACTCGCCTCCCGGCAACCGCCTTGAAGCTCTTAAGGGCGATTTGGCGGGTAAGCACTCGATCCGCATCAACGATCAATGGCGGATCGTGTTCAGATGGACCGATGCGGGTCCCGAAGACGTGGAGATAATCGACTATCACTAGCCAGACCGGCCGAATGTGGCCACCGAATAGGAGTTCGCACATGGCAAAGAAACTTCCGCCGATTCATCCCGGCGAAATCCTGCGGGAAGAATTTCTCGTTCCGCTTAAGCTGACACCTTACGCGGTCGCGGCCGCGCTGAACGTGCCGCGCACCCGGATCGAACGCATCGCGCGCGAAGAAAAGCCCGTTACGGCCGACACCGCGCTGCGGCTCGGCAAGTTCTTCAAGACCGGCGCTGCGTTCTGGATGAACATTCAGGCGCGCTTCGATCTCGAAACGGCCGAAGACGTGCTCGCGCCGCAGATCAAGAAGATCGCGTCTTACGAGGCGGCGTGAGAGCGATGCAAATCGCGCGTACCGGGTATCTTGCAGCCTATAGCTTGATACCCGACGCGACGTCCAAAGCCTGGTTTAGACGGCGAGATGTGCTTCCGCCGCAAATGCTTTCAGCGCCGCGACCTTCGCCGCGTCGGGTTAAGCCGCGAACGACATCCGCGCAGGGTTCGCAGTTTTATTCTGAATGGTGGCAA
>CAVRIB010000005.1:0-149170 GCA_963721135.1 uncultured Alphaproteobacteria bacterium | reverse complement strand
TTCACCGCCGCTCTCCACGAAATTCGTCGAGCGCCTGAAGTTCGACGGAGTCGAACCGCTCGCGGATGCGGAACAGGAACACGCCGATCACGATGAAGGCGACCAGAACCGAGAATGCCACGCTGATCTCGACGACGAGCGGCATGCCTCTGGCGGCCGTGGCCGCGAGGATCAGGCCGTTCTCGATCGACATGAACCCGATGATCTGGCTCACCGCGTTGCGCCGCGTCACCATCATGAGCAGGCCGAGCAGCAGGATCGACAAGGCAAATGCGAGGTCCTCGCGTGCCAATGGATCGGCCGTTTCCGCCGCCTTGAGCATGACGACCATCGAGAGCGCCGTAAGCCCGACGCCAAAGAGCAAGGTCGGCCCAATGCCGACGACGGTCTCGATCCCCCGGTGGATGCCGAGTCGGATCACGACGCGGTGCAGCGCGACCGGGATGATGATGCCTTTGAGCACGAGCGCGATCGCGGCTGGAACGTAGAGATGCGGAGCGTTCTGGATGTGAGCCTGCCAGGCTACCGAGGCGGAGAGCACCACCGCGTGCATCGCAAAGACGTTGAGCAGCGCGAACATGCGGTCCTGGTAGAGCAGCATGAAACTCACCAGCACCATGGTCCCGGCCAGCATATGCGCGACATCGAGGGGAAAGGTATTCATCAGAAGCTCCGTGACACGAACAGCAGAAGCATGCCCAGCAATCCCAGCATCAGGGCGATGCCCAAGAAATCCGGAACACGGAAGACGCGCATCTTTGCGATCGAGGTTTCGAACAATGCGAGCAGAAAACCGCCCGCCGCCAGCTTTCCGAGGTAGCTGATCAAGCCGATCGCATAGGCTTGCAGGCCGTCGCCCGCCGCGGCTAGCCCCCATGGCATGAAGATGCAGGCGATCAGCGAGAGATAGAGCAACAGCTTGAGGGCGGCGGCGAACTCCAGGACCGCGAGATGCCTCGCGGAATATTCCAGCACCATGGCCTCGTGCACCATCGTGAGTTCGAGATGGGTGGCCGGGTTGTCGACGGGAATGCGGGCGTTTTCGGCCAGTGCCACGATAACGAGCGCGATCAGCGCTAGCCCGAGCGAAACGCGCAGGCTGGCATGTATTTGCATGAATTCGGCGATCACCGAGAGCTGCGTTGAACCGGCAAGGAGGGCGAGAGTGAACACGATCATGATCATCGCCGGCTCAGCGAGCGAGGCAAACATCATCTCGCGGCTCGAGCCGATGCCGCCGAAGCTGGTGCCGACATCCATCCCGACAAGCGCCAGAAAGAATCGCGACGAGCCGATCAGCGCGGTGAGCGCAATCAAGTCGGCGGTCCAGCTGAACTGCAGTTGCACCGCAAAAGTCGGGACCAGCGCGGCGGCCACCCACGTTGCGGCAAAGATCAGGTATGGGCCGCTGCGGAACAGCCATGATGCGTTCTCCGCCAGCACGGCCTCCTTGCGGATCAGACGCAGCAGGTCGCGGTAGGGCTGCAGGACTGGCGGTCCCTGGCGTCGCACCAGGCGCGCCTTGAGTTTGCGCGTATAGCCCAGCAGCAGCGGCGCCAGGATGAGCACAAGCATCATCTGCGCGCCTTGAGCGATGAGATTGAGAATCAGGACCATACCAGCATCACCAGCATGAGAAAGAACAGGAGCATGACGAGCAGCGCAAACACCAGACTGAGGTATTTGCGAATGGTCAGGAACTGCAGATGGCTGAGCAGGTCGGCAGCGAACAGGATGACGCCGCCGACCGGCGCATAGAGCATCTCCCAGACGAGGTCGCGCAGCCTGACGGTGAACCGCGCAGCCGCGGTGTCGCCCGGCGCCGGCATCACGACATCCTCGCGCGCGTCAAACAGAGAACTGAAGACGCGGCGGATCGGCTGGGCGAAGCCGCCGGCGGTGTATTGGGTGGCGGGGCTGCGATCCGGAAAGCCGCAGTCCCAGGCCGGGCCTCGGCGCACCGCGCGCGAGGCAAAGCGGTGGATGATCTCGATCGCGGCGAGCGTCGATATGGCGATGAAGAGGAAGACCAGCAGTCCGTTATAGGAGCTGCGGCTCTCCGCAATCGGAACGATCGACAGCCACGGCTCGGCGGACTGCACCGGCATGCGCTGGCCCACCAGCATGTCGACGACCGGCGCGAGCGTGTCGATGACCGGGGCGGGGATGATCCCGATCAGGAGACACAGGCCCGCGAAGATGAACATCGCCGCGAGCGACCAGCGGTCGACCTCCCGCGCGGCCGCCGCAACGGTCGTGCGCGGCCGCCCGAGGAAGCTGACGCCGAATGCCTTGACGAAGCAGGCCGCGGCGAGCGCCGCCGACAGTGCCAGCATCACGCCGGCCGTGGGCACGATCAGCTTGATGCCCCAGGACGGGACCTCCGGGCTGAGCAGGATCGCCTGGAAGACGAGCCACTCCGAGACGAAGCCGTTGAGCGGCGGCAGCGCCGAGATCGCCATGCATCCGACCAGGAACGTGAAGGCGGTGAGCGGCATGCCCCGAATGAGGCCGCCAAGATGCTCCATGTCGCGCTCGCCGGTCGCGGTCAGTATGGCGCCGGAACCGAAGAACAGCAGGCTCTTGAAGATGCTGTGATTGAGGACGTGGAGCAGCGCCGCGGTCATGGCGAGCGCGGCCGCCGCCGGCATGTTATGCGCCGAGAAGGCGAGGGCGAGACCAAGGCCGATGAAGATGATGCCGATATTCTCCACGGTATGGTAGGCGAGCAGCCGCTTGAGGTCGTGCTGCATCAGCGCGCTGAGCACCCCGAGCACGCAGGTGATGCCGGCAAGCGGGATGATGACGATACCCCACCACCACGCCGGAGCGCCGCTGAGGTCGAAGACGATACGGATGAAGCCGTAGACCGCGACCTTGGTCATGACGCCGCTCATCAGCGCCGAAACGTGGCTCGGCGCCGCCGGATGCGCCAGCGGCAGCCAGACATGCAGCGGCACCAGGCCGGCCTTCGAGCCGGCGCCGAGGATGGCCAGGATCAGGACCACTCCGGAAAGCGCGGTCGGAGCGCTGCGCATCTCGTCAAACGAATAACCGCCGCTGCCGCCCGCCAGCAATCCGAACCCGAGCAGCAGGCAGAGCGTGCCGAAACTCGCCATGACGATATAGACGTAGCCGGCGTGCCGGTTATCGGGATCACGATGATGCGCCATCACCAGCGCCCAGGAGGATAGCGACATGAATTCCCAGGACACCAGGAAGGTGAAGGCGTCGTCGGCCAACACCACCAGATTCATGCCGGCCAGAAAAGCCGGGAAGAAGGGAAGCACGCGGCCGGGTGCTTCCTCGTGCATGCCATAGCCGATGGCAAAAAGGCTCGCGCTGGCGCCGCCCAGGTTCACCACGACGAGAAAGAACGCCGCAAGCGCATCGATCCGAAAATGCGCGCCGACCCATGGCAATCCGAGGGGCAGACTCAACGCCGATACCGGACTGCCGGTGCTCAACAGCTGCATGAGCGCCACGACCAGGATCACGAGGCAAACGACAAGACATGCCCCGTAAATCGGGCGCGTCGCGGCCGACCATCGCATCGTGGCCGCCGCCAGCAAGGGCAGGCCGAGGAAGGCCGACACGCTGCACAGGACGACGACGACAGGCGTCATGCGATATCCCCTCCGCCGTCATGGCGGGCGATCGGTAGCCGCGGATGGGGAATCAAGGCCATATCGACACCCCAAGCAGCAGGGCGATGAGCGCCACGAATACGAGGCTGAGGTAATTGCGGATGGACAGGAACTGCAGGTAATTGAGGTTATCGGTCGCGAACCAGACGGCGCGGCTGATTGGAACATAAAGCATCTCCCAGGCGAAGTCGCGCAGCCTGACGGTGAACCGCGCAGCCGCGGTGTCGCCCGGCGCCGGCATCACGACATCCTCGCGCGCGTCAAACAGAGAACTGAAGACGCGGCGGATCGGCTGGGCGAAGCCGCCGGCAGTGTATTGGGTGGCGGGGCTGCGATCCGGAAAGCCGCAGTCCCAGGCCGGGCCTCGGCGCACCGCGCGCGAGGCAAAGCGGTGGATGATCTCGATCGCGGCGAGCGTCGATATGGCGATGAAGAGGAAGACCAGCAGTCCGTTATAGGAGCTGCGGCTCTCCGCAATCGGAACGATCGACAGCCACGGCTCGGCGGACTGCACCGGCATGCGCTGGCCCACCAGCATGTCGACGACCGGCGCGAGCGTGTCGATGACCGGGGCGGGGATGATCCCGATCAGGAGACACAGGCCCGCGAAGATGAACATCGCCGCGAGCGACCAGCGGTCGACCTCCCGCGCGGCCGCCGCAACGGTCGTGCGCGGCCGCCCGAGGAAGCTGACGCCGAACGCCTTGACGAAGCAGGCCGCGGCGAGCGCCGCCGACAGTGCCAGCATCGCGCCGATCGCGGGGACCATGAACTTCAGACCCCATTGCGGCAGCTCCGGGCTGAGCAGGATCGCCTGGAAGACGAGCCACTCCGAGACGAAGCCGTTGAGCGGCGGCAGCGCCGAGATCGCCATGCATCCGACCAGGAACGTGAAGGCGGTGAGCGGCATGCCCCGAATGAGACCGCCAAGATGCTCCATGTCGCGCTCGCCGGTCGCGGTCAGTATGGCGCCGGAACCGAAGAACAGCAGGCTCTTGAAGATGCTGTGATTGAGGACGTGGAGCAGCGCCGCGGTCATGGCGAGCGCGGCCGCCGCAGGCATCGCGTTGGCCTTGAAAGCGAGCGCAAGGCCGAGCCCGACGAACACGATGCCGATATTCTCGATCGTGCTGTAGGCCAGGAGCTTCTTCAGGTCGCCCTGGAGCACGGCCGAGAGCAGGCCGATCACCGCTGTCGCGCCTCCCAGTATCAACAGCGGTACGCTCCACCACCATTGCGGCGGGCCGAGAAGGTCGAAGACGATACGGATGAAGCCGTAGACCGCGACCTTGGTCATGACGCCGCTCATCAGCGCCGAAACGTGGCTCGGCGCCGCCGGATGCGCCAGCGGCAGCCAGACATGCAGCGGCACCAGGCCGGCCTTCGAGCCGGCGCCGAGGATGGCCAGGATCAGGACCACTCCGGAAAGCGCGGTCGGAGCGCTGCGCATCTCGTCAAACGAATAACCGCCGCTGCCGCCCGCCAGCAATCCGAACCCGAGCAGCAGGCAGAGCGTGCCGAAACTCGCCATGACGATATAGACGTAGCCGGCGTGCCGGTTATCGGGATCACGATGATGCGCCATCACCAGCGCCCAGGAGGATAGCGACATGAATTCCCAGGACACCAGGAAGGTGAAGGCGTCGTCGGCCAACACCACCAGATTCATGCCGGCCAGAAAAGCCGGGAAGAAGGGAAGCACGCGATGCGGCGCCGGATCATGCTGGCCATAGCCGAGGCCGTAGAGGCCTGCCACTGCCCCTCCCAGATTGATGATGATCAGGAAAAACGAGGCCAGTGAATCCATCCGGAGATGGGCGCCGAGCCACGGCAATCCAACCGGCAAGGTCATGCGCGAGGCGTTTGCCGCGTCACTGACCAGCCAGCGAAGCGACCCGAACAATGCGACCGTGCAAATCGCCAGTGTGGCGAAGTAAACCACCGCCGTGGCGTTCTCGGTGCGGCTGAGCGCCATCGCAAGAACGGCGACCGCGAGCCATGCGGCGACGCACGACACTTGCAGGACGACGGCAGGAATGACCACAGCAGAAATCATGTCCGCGTCCTGGCTCCGCTCGATGTCTTGCCTTCCGATCGAGCGCCGGGAAGGGTTTTGGCCGAACCCGAAGCGATCTTCAGTCGCACCCCGCGCCCCTGCGAATGGCTGGCGGCGCCTTCGTCGATCATCTCGATGCCGGCCGCATCGAACGCGGCGATCAGCTTGACCAGCGAATCGACATTGCCCCGGACCATGGTCTCGGAGGCCTCCATGCGCTGGATGGTCGGCACCGAAAGTCCCGACAGTTCCGCAAGCCGCCGCTGATCGATCCCGAGAAGCACCCGGGCCGCCCGCAATTGCGCCGCTGTGATCATGGGTTTGCCCCGGAAAACCCCTGTCGACTCAAATATCAGCTCTCCATCATAATTAATGATGTTAAACTGTCAATTAGTGATATGTAAGATATCTATTCTAAGGGGTTCACGAGAGCCGGAACCGAGGCGGCACGATGACGGATCGTGGCCCGGCGCACGCGCTTGCGAGTCTGACGGGACCGGCGCGGTAACCTTGCCGCCAACATCGGCTGGAATTGCGCAAGGCCGCTTCCTAAATGAGGGATTGTTGCGCGCTTTTTGCGTATTTCAGGAGGCCGTCATGGTCCTGAAAAAGTTTTGTCTCGCCGCCTTCTGTATGATGCTCATGGCAGGAAGCGGCTTGTCGGTCGCCGGTGAGTACCATCCCGGCGAGTTTCTCGGCCTCGACCTGCCCAAGGCGCTGCTTTCGCCAAAGCCGCTCGGGCCGCCCGCGACGTTTGCGCCGGGCCCGCTGGATGTTCAACTCGACCGCGCAGACGTGGGCACGCAGGCGAGCGTCGAGCCGAAAGCCGAGCCCAGAATCGATACATCCAAGATCACTGCGCCCGAAGTCGCATCGCCCAAGATCGCGGCGTCCAAAATCACAACGTCAAAGTTCGCCGTGCGCAAGACTCGCGCTGCTCACGCGCAGATGCGCGCCGAGAAGCCGCACGGCACGGTCCGCACCAGATTGGCGCGGCGGCACGGCAGTCCGCTTGACGCGCAGGCCTTCGACACGCGGATCCAGGTCTGGCCCTGCCGATCGGGCGGTATCTGCAACTGGAAGCGGTAGCGCGGGTCCTTGATTTCGGCCGCACTTCGCGGGCAGATTAGCCCGGCGGCGGACCCGCCGTTTCTCGTCACCTTCCCACCCATCGCCCGTTCGCGGCACGCATCGCCGGATGCCGATCCGGCCCATCCAGCCCTCAAGGAACCATTATGGAACATCTGCAAACCCAGGGCATCAGCCTGCCGCGGCTCGGGCTCGGCACCTATCGCATGCAGGGCGATGCCTGCCGCGCCGCGGTCGAAAGCGCGCTCTCGCTCGGCTACCGCCATCTCGACACCGCGGAAATGTACGGCAATGAGGAGGCCATTGGCGCGGCGATTGCCGCCTCTCGCCTGCCGCGCAAGGATCTGCACATCACGACGAAGGTCTGGAATGAGAACCTCGCGCCCGACGCCATGCGCCGGGCGCTCGATACGTCCCTGAAAAAGCTCCGGCTCGATCAGGTCGATCTCTATCTGGTGCATTGGCCGGCGAGGAACATGAACCTGCCGGCGATGTTCGAGACGCTGCTCAAGCTCAAGCAGGAGGGCCGCACCCGCGCCATCGGGGTCGCCAATTTCAACATCGCGCTGCTGAAGACGGTGGTCGAAGAGATCAAGGCGCCGATCGCCTGCAACCAGGTCGAATATCACGTGATGCTCGACCAGACGGCGTTGCGCAAATACATGTCCGCCAAATCGATCCCGCTGGTGGCCTATTGCCCGCTGGCGCAGGGCCGGGTCGCAGCCGACGCGACGCTGATGGCGATCGGCCGCAAGCATGGCGCGAGCGCAGCGCAAGTGGCGCTGAAATGGCTGCTCGACCAGGACAGCGTCGCCGCGATCCCGAAAGCCTCGCGCGCCGAGAGCCAGAAGGCCAATCTCGGCGCGCTCAATGTCGGGCTCGACGACGAGGACCTCAGCGCCATTGCGGGCCTACCGAAAGACCGGCGTTGCGTGAATCCCGGTTTTGCTCCGGCTTGGGACTAGGCCGCATGCGCTAAGCCATCCTTCGGGACGGCCGCTTCGCCGCCTCCTCGGGATAACGGCCGAATGCGCGGATATGTAAAGAGAATGGCCCCTCGCGGGGCCATTCTCGTGTCGGGCCTTTAGTCTTCGTGGTGGCGATGCTTGACGATCACCATCTTGTCGGTGTGGCCATGACGCCAGCCTTCGTGCCGGCCGTGATCGCGATGTTCGCGGTATTCGGCGCGCGCACCGTAGTGATGATCGCCGTGTTTGACCACGACGGTCTCAGCGCTTGCAATCGACGGCGCGGCAATGGCGACCGCGCCCAGCGCTGCAATGACGTAACCAAACTTCTTCATGTCGTTCTCCTCGGTTGAACGAGGATCAAACATCTCGTCCAGGGGAACGTTCCCGGGCAATGCGAAGAGAATTCTGAACGGCTGTTCAGCAATGATCGGCGCGCGACTGAGGCGCAATCATCCGTTACCTGCATTTTCCCTGCGCCGGCGTCGGCACAAGCTGATTTGATCCGTATCAATGCGACGCTCGCTCCACTTGGCGACCTTGCCCGAGAGAGGTGGAGCGTGGCAGTCGGCGAAACATCATCCCGAGCGGAAACCTCTGGCAGCTTTGCCGCCGAGGCGGCTCCATCGGACGGCCGTGCGCTGCCTTATTCCGAACGCGAGTTCCTCGCCCTGCTCGGCGAGCGCGTGCGCAGCATGCGCCTGCTCCGCGACATGACGCGCCGGGAGCTTGCCCGCAGGTCGCGGGTTTCCGAACGCTACATCGCCCAGATCGAGGCCGGAAAGGGCAACGTTTCGATCGTGCTCCTGTTGCGGATCGCGCATGCGATCCGCTGCGGATAACACAACAGCGCCCGTCTCGGGACGGCGAGGAGTCTTCGATGGGACAGCTCGTACTTGCCGCCAAGGTCAGCCACGTGCCGTCGCTGATGTTGTCGGAGCAAGAGGGTTCACCGCTGAAGGCGGCGCGGCAAGGCGCGGTAGCCGCGCTGCGCGAGCTTGGCCGCCGCGCCAGGGAGCGCCGGGTCTCGACCTTCGTGGTGTTCGACACGCACTGGCTCTCCAACTTCGGCTATCACATCAACGCCAATGCGCGCCATCGCGGTTCGTTCACGAGCCACGAGGCCCCGCAGATGATCCAGGATTTATCCTACGACCTGCCCGGCGACAGCGCGCTCGGCGAAGCGATCGCCGAGGAGGCCGGCCGCGCCGGGCTCAATGTGCTCGCCCACAAGGTCGCAAGCCTCGGGCTCGAATACGGCACCATCGTGCCGATGCACTACATGAACCCCGGCGGCTGGGCCAGCGTGGTCTCCGTCGCCACGCCGCTGTTCACCTCGCTTGAGGAGAGCCGCACCCTCGGCGAGGCGACGCGGCGGGCGATCGAACAATCCGATCAACGGGTGGCGGTGCTCGCGAGCGGATCGCTGTCGCACCGGCTCTGGCCCAACAAGAAACTCGGTCCGGACGCATGGACGTCGATCGCGAGCGAATTCAACCGCCAGGTCGATCTGCGCGTTCTCGAACTATGGCAGCAGCGACGCTATCGCGAATTCATCGACATGCTTCCGGACTATGCCGTCAAATGCAACGGCGAGGGCGGCATGGCCGACACCATCATGCTGTTCGCGGCGCTCGGCTGGGACGGCTATGGCGGCGCGTCCGAGCAGCTCTGCGAGTACTTTGCCTCGAGCGGCAGCGGCCAGGTCAATGTCGAGTTTCATCTCGACGGATGATGCTTCGGATCGCTGGCAGCTCAGCCCGGCGGTTTCCGCGCGCGGCTATCGCTGAGGATGTCGGCGATGACCGCGCCCATCACCAGCGCCCCGCCGACGAACGCCCGCAGGGCGGGGACCTCGTGAAACGCGAGCCATACCCAAAACGGCATCAGCGGCGTCTCCAGCGTCGCGATCAAGGTGGCCTGTCCGGACGGCAACAGGCGCGAGCCCAGCACGAACAGGGTGAGACCCAACGCGACCTGGAAGAATCCGAACATCGCCAGGATCAGCAGCTGGGCTCCGCTGACGCTGGCGATGCCATGGGCGAAGGGAATGCTGACGATGCTGCCAAGGAAGTTCGACAGCGCCGCGGCCGCCACCATCGGCGTGTTCCGGTGCCGCCGGACCGTGACCGTCATCGCGGCGATCGCGACCGTCATCAGGCAGGCGAGCGCGATCCCCGCGATATCGGCGCCGGCGCGCGCATTGCCGACGATGACGGCGACGCCGCAGAGCGCCACCAGGCTCGCCAACATGGTTTGCCAGCGGGCGGCTTCGCCAAGCCTTAGCCAGGCGAACGCCGCGGCGACGAACGGTCCGGTCGCGATGATGATCGCCACATTCGACACGCTGGTGAGCTGCAGCGCCGGAATGTACGTCACCATGCCGAGTGTCGAGAGCGATGCGACCAGCCAGCCGTTGCTTCCGATTCCGGTCAAATCCCGCAACCCGGCCCGGCCCTGCATCAGCACCAGAATTGCCGCGATGGCACCGCCGCCGAACAGCCCTCGCCAGAACAGGATGGTCCAGGAGTCGAACGGCAATAGCCGGGTGAAGAACGGCGCCGTGCTCCAGGCCACGGCGGCGGCGACAATAAGCGCAATGCCCAGGCGATGCTGGGAATGATCTGCCGCCATGGAAAAACCTGTGGGTGATGCGGCTGTCGCGCGATTGCCGGCGAATGCCTAGTTGGACGTGCGCGCCTGTTTCTCCACATTGGCGATGCGCGCCGGCACGCCGAATTCCGTTCGGCACACCTCGGCGAGTTTTGCGACGCCTTCGCGGATCTGCTCGTGGGAGGGGCTTGCAAAGCACAGCCGCAGCCGGCTGCCGGCATAGGCCTTGTCGGTCGACCATTCCGGTCCCGGATTGATCGCGACGCCGGCGGCGAGCGCGGCCTGGTAGAGCTTCAGCGTATCGACGTTGTCGGGCAGCTTGACCCACAGGAAGATGCCGCCCTTGGGATCTTCGAATTCGGCCGTGGTGCCGAATTGCTCATTGAGCGCCTCCATCAGCGTGTCGAGCTTCGCGCGCAGGCCGCGCGTCAGTTTCGGCACGTGTTCGGTGAAATGCGGCGCACAATATTCGGCGAGCACCATCTGCTCGAGCGCGCCGGAACCGGCGTCGGTCTTCAGCGCCAGCATCCGCGCCAGCATCGCCCAGGGTGCGACGATGAAACCGACCCGCAGCGCCGGCGCGATCGATTTGGAGAACGAGCCGATATGGATGACGCCGCCGTTCCCGCTCATCGCATAGATCGCCGGCGGACGCTTGCCGTCCCAGATCAGGTCGGCATAGCAGTCGTCCTCGAACACAGGCACGCCATATTGCGCGGCGAGCTTCACGAGTTCGGCGCGCCGTGCCTCGGGCAGGATGGTGCCGGTCGGATTCTGCACGGTCGGGATGGTGTAGATGTATTTCGGTGCGATGCCGCGCCGCTTCAGCTCGGCGAGCGTGCCGGCGAGCGCGTCCATGCGCATGCCGTCCCCGTCGAGCGGAATGCCCACCGTATTGATCCCGAGGCGCGTCAGCCGATTGATCGCGCCCTGGTAGGTGTCGCGTTCGACGATCACGGTATCGCCGCGCGCCAGCAGCGTGGCGTTGACGAGGTCGAGCGCCTGCAGCGAGCCCGAAACGATCAGGATTTCGTCGGCCGTGCAGTCGATGCCGGCGTCGCGCTTTAATTTCGCACTGAGGAATTCGCGCAAGGGACGATAGCCCTGCGGGCCGCTGGCCAGACCGTAGGTGGCGAGCGTCTTGCCCTCGCGCCGGAGCACCGCGGTGACGGCGTCGATCAGGCCGTCGACCGGGACCTGGTCGGGGTCGTTGTTGCCGCCGACGAAACTGTATTTGGCAAGCCCCGTCCACTTCGCCGCGGGTGCGGGCAGTCCGGCCGGGCAGCAGGGGGGTGAAGTCGAATGCCGCTGAGGTCATGGACAGGCGTCTCCCTTGTTCTTGGTTGGGTCGACCTTGGCGATCCGGAGGCGGCCTCGTCAATGGTTTTCTCGAATACCGCCTCGCGGCAGGACGGATATTCCACCGCAGCCGCGCAGCGACGTTCTGCCCTGCATAATGGCGCTGGCGCACGCTTCGGAGTCCGGCTAATCCTCCGGCCAACCGAATGAGAGGCGTCATTTAATGCCCGATGCGATCCCGGAAGTCCTGCAAGCCTTTGCCCGCGGCGAACTCGTCGTCGTCACCGATGACGAGGACCGCGAAGGCGAGGGCGATCTGATTGTCGCGGCGTCGCTGTGCACCGCCGAAAAGATGGCGTTCATCATCCGCCACACCTCCGGCATCGTCTGCGCGCCGATCACGCCCGAAGACGCCCGCCGGCTGCGGCTCGATCCGATGGTGGCGCACAACGAATCCGCCCACACCACGGCCTTTACGGTGTCGATCGACTACAAGCCCGACGGCGGCACCGGAATTTCGGCGGACGAACGCGCCTCCTGCTGCCGGGCGCTCGCCAACCCGAACGCCGGCGCCAACGATTTCGCGCGGCCCGGCCACGTGTTTCCGCTGATCGCGCGCGACGGCGGCGTGCTGCTGCGCTCCGGCCATACCGAGGCCGCGGTCGATCTCTGCAAGCTCGCCGGCCTGCCGCCGGTCGGCGTCATCTCCGAATTGATGAACGACGACGGCACGGTCATGAAGGGCGAGCAGGTGGCCCGCTTCGCCGCCGCCCACAAGCTCAAGCATGTCACCATCGCCGACATGATCGCCTACCGCCAGGCGCGCGAGAAGCTGATCGAGCGGGTCTCGACCTTCACCACCGAAAGCCCGATCGGGCCGTTGCAGGGCTATGCCTACCGCTCGCCGTTCGATTCCATCGCCCATGTCGCCTTCGTCTATAACGGCATCGGCGACGGCAGGAACGTGCTGACGCGCTTCCACAAGCCCAACATCGTCAGGGACATCTTCACCGGGCACAAGCGCATGCAGGCGGTGCTCGAACATTTCAGGAAGGACGGCCGGGGCGTGCTGGTCTACCTGCGCGACGGCGCCGCCGGCGTTCCCGTCGCGCCGCTCCCGGAGGAGCGGTCCGCGGAAGCCGACCGCAACCGGCAATGGCGCGAAGTCGGCGTCGGCGCGCAGATCCTGCGCGACCTCGGCGTCACCTCGATCCGCAATCTGACGTCGTCGGTGCACGACTACAAGGGACTGTCCGGCTTCGGCATCGAGATCGTCTCCAGCGAAGCAGCTCGAGGTGTAGCGTGGCGTCATTCCGGGATGGCTCGAAGAGCCAGACCCGGAATCTCGATGCGATTCCGGGTTCGCATCGTTCGAGCTCGCGCGCCCCGGAATGACAAATGCAATCCATTTGCGCTTCCAGCGCTTATCGCTCTAAAATAAATCGAATGATGCGAAAGGAATTTTCATGAGCGTGCGCCCTCAGACCAAGGACAAGCCGTCGGCGGCGAATTTCCAGTGGGACGATCCGTTCATGCTCGACGAGCAGCTCACCGAAGACGAGCGGATGATCCGCGATACCGCGCGCGCCTATGCGCAGGACAAGCTGCTGCCGCGCATCACCAAGGCCTATCTGGAAGAGAAGGTCGACCGCGACATCTTTCACGAGATGGGCGAACTCGGCCTGATCGGCATCACGCTGCCCGAGGAATATGGCTGCGCCAACGCCAGCTACGTCGCCTATGGCCTGGTGGCGCGCGAGATCGAGCGGGTCGATTCCGGCTACCGCTCGATGAATTCGGTGCAATCCTCGCTGGTGATGCACCCGATCTACGCCTATGGCGACGAGAACCAGCGCAAGAAATACCTGCCGAAGCTCGCCACCGGCGAGTGGGTCGGCTGCTTCGGCCTCACCGAGCCCGACGCCGGCTCCGATCCCGGCGGCATGAAGACCCGCGCCGAGAAGACTTCCGACGGCTACCGGCTGACCGGCACCAAGATGTGGATTTCCAACGCGCCGATCGCCGACGTGTTCGTGATCTGGGCGAAATCGGCCGAGCACAACAACCAGATCCGCGGCTTCATCCTGGAAAAGGGCATGAAGAGGCCTGTCGGCGCCGAAGATCGGCGGCAAGCTCAGCCTGCGCGCCTCCGTCACCGGCGAAGTGGTGATGGAAGGCGTCGAGGTGCCGGAGAGCGCGCTGTTGCCCAACGTCTCCGGGCTGAAGGGCCCGTTCGGCTGCCTCAACCGCGCCCGCTACGGCATTTCCTGGGGCGTGATGGGGGCGGCGGAGGACTGCATGCACCGCGCCCGCCAATACACGCTCGACCGCAAGCAGTTCGGCCGGCCCTTGGCGGCAACGCAGCTGGTGCAGAAGAAGCTTGCGGACATGCAGACCGAGATCGCGCTTGGCCTGCAGGCCTCGTTGCGCGTCGGCCGGCTGATGGACGAGGGCAAGATGGCGCCCGAGATGATCTCCATCGTCAAGCGCAACAATTGCGGCAAGGCGCTCGACATCGCGCGCATGTCGCGCGACATGCACGGCGGCAACGGCATCCAGATCGAATATCAGGTGATGCGCCACGCCGCGAATCTGGAAACCGTCAACACCTATGAAGGCACCCACGACGTCCACGCCTTGATCCTTGGCCGCGCCATCACCGGCATCCAGGCGTTCTCGTGAGGCGTTGAGCGGAGCCGCGCGCGTGCCATCGCACTCTGCCGTCATCGCCCGCGAAAGCGGGCGATCCAGTACTCCGCGGCCTCTCGTTCTGTCACTAACGCCTGCGTTTACTGGATACCCCGCTTTCGCGGGGTATGACGACCGCGTTTGCGTTGCGGACCCCGCCAGGCACGCCATATAGGAATCCCATGGCCGACAACGACGACGTCCCGTTCAACCGCAACTTCCCGCTCAAGCCCGGCGTGGCCGAACAGGTCCGCCCCGGCGTGCGGCGGATCCTGTGCGACAATCCGAGCCCGTTCACCTTCACCGGCACGGTGAGTTACATCGTGGGCCAGGGCAAGGTCGCGATCGTCGATCCCGGTCCCGACAGCGCGGCGCACGCCGCAGCACTGCTCGACGCCGTGCGCGGGGAGACCGTCACCCACATCCTGGTCACCCATACCCACCGCGACCATTCGCCCAACACGGCGAGGATCAAGGCGGCGACAGGCGCCACCGTCTATGCGGAAGGCGCCCATCGCGCCTCGCGCCCGCGCTTCGAGAGCGAGAAGCACAATCCGGAATCCGGCGCCGACCGCGACTTCAGACCGGACGTCGAAGTGAAGCACGGCGATAACATCGAAGGCGCGGGCTGGCGGCTCGAGGCGGTGGCGACGCCGGGCCATACCGCCAACCATCTGGCTTTCGCCTGGCCGGAGCGGAAGCTCTCCTTCGTCGGCGATCACGTGATGGGCTGGTCGACCTCGATCGTGGCGCCTCCCGACGGATCGATGATCGACTACATGGCTTCGCTGGAACGGCTGACGCAGCGGGAGGAGGATTTGTATTTCTCCGGCCACGGGCCGGAAATTCCGGAAGGGCCGCGCTATGTGCGCTCCCTGATCCGGCACCGCCAGGCCCGCGAAGCCTCGATCCTGCATCGGCTGGCCAAGGGCGAAGCCGATATTCCGGCGCTCGTGCGCGCGATCTATATCGGCATCGATCCGCGGCTGACGACGGCGGCGGGCTATTCGGTGCTGGCGCATCTGGAAGACCTGGTCGGCCGCGGCATCGTCGCGACCGACGGCGACCCGGTGATCGGGGGGACGCTATCGGCTGGCCGCCTCTTAACCTCTCCCCGTTCTTCACGGGGAGAGGTCGCCGCGCACTTGGGCGCGGCGGGTGAGGGGCGAGGCACGCTGCTCCTCCAACACTAGAATTCGCGGATAGATGCCCCTCACCCCAACCCTCTCCCCGCAAGAGCGGGGCGAGGAGCGCACCGCCGCTTGCGCTACTTCTTCACCACCTTCGGCGGCGGCTTCACCGGCACCACCGGCTTTTTCACCGGCTTGAGGTTGGCGTTGTCGACGGCGGAGTTGATGTCGTCGATCAGCCTCGAGATGCGCGCGGCGTTGCTGCCGAGATCGCTTTCGAAATAACGTGACGCCGAGCGGATATCGACGCGCGATCCTTCGTCGTCGGGCGTAACCCGGATCGAGACGTCCTCGCGGAATCCCATGATCGGCGTCCGCGCCACCGCCTCGACGCGGCCGACGCGGCGTGGCGGCGAGGGAGGGCGCTCGTCGATCACGAGCCATTTGCGCTTGGTGACGAGACTCATCGTGACGTCGAAGGCGCGCTGCACGGGGACGTCGAGTTCCACCGTCTCGATGTCGGGATAGTAAAGCCGCTGCTGTTCGGCGGAATAGAGCCCGGCATAAACCGCGGGGTTGGTGCCCTCGCCGGTGCGCAGCCGCGCCAGCGCCTCGAATTTCGGCGGATCGATCGGATCGGTGGTGATGTCGTGGATTCGCGGCAACGAGCGATATTGCAGGCCGAGATAGGCTGGATAGGCCAGCACCAGCGCATCGATCAGGAACGCCAGCAGGATGCGGCTCATGCCGCGCGAGCCGTTCTGCCAGATCGCGGCGAAGGCGGCAAAACCGACCAGGATCGAAAGCCCGGCGCAGGCCAGCGCGCCGAAGAAGGTGGCCAGCGCCGGTTTCATCTCGAGGAAGCCGAAGCGCACGATGATGATCGAGACCACGACCGCGACCACCGAGAAAACCGCGAGATTGCGCGCCCAGGATGCGAGGCTGGACACGGGTTCCGACTGATAGGGAGCGGAAAACCTGCGGGCCATCCCTGAATTTTCCAATATGGATGTGAGCGCCGGTCCGGCTTGGGAAGACGACCGCGCGCCCGTGACCTAGCGCATTTTTCAGGCCAAAGTGAAGCGGTTTGTGCCGCAAAAAATGCCGTTCATGGCGACGGCAAGGCAAACGCAAGCGCGCCCTGTCGTGACAGGGCGCGCAGTCATTTTGTGTCTAGTCGCGCCGCTTAATGCGTTACCGCCAGCGGGCAGGCCGAATCGGAGAGCTTGCCGAACGCCTGCTCGCCGGACATGGTCTGCACCAGCTTGTAGTAGTCCCAGGGATATTTCGATTCCTCGGGCTTCTTGACCTGCATGATGTACATATCGTGTTCCATCAGGCCGTCGGGACGGATCTTGCCGTTGCTGGTGAACATGTCGTCGATCTTCACCTTGTGCAGCTCCGCCATGACCTTGTCAGGATCGGTAGTCCCGGCAGCCTTGACCGCGTTGAGATAGGTGATCGTCGCCGAGTAGTAGGCCGCCTGATTCATGGTCGGCTCGCGCTTGGTCTTCTCGAAATAGCGTTTCGAAAACGCGCGAGTCTTGTCGTTGAGGTCCCAATACCAGCCGGTGGTGAGAATGAGGCCCTGGGCGGTCTTCAGTCCCAGGCTGTGGATGTCGCTGAGGAAGGCGAGCAGCGCCGCGGGTTTCATGGTCTTGGCGATGCCGAATTCGTCGGCGGCCTTGATCGAGTTGGTGAAGTCGTTGCCGGCGTTGGCAAGGCCGAGCACCTGCGCGCCGGAATTCTGTGCCTGCAGCAGGTAGCTCGAGAAGTCCGAGGTCGACAGCGGCACGCGCACCGCGCCGACCACCTTGCCGCCATTGGCCTCCACGACCTTGGCGGCCGCTTCCTGCAACTGGGTGCCGAACGCATAGTCGGCGGTGAGGAAGAACCAGGTCTTGCCGCCCTGCTTCACCAGGCTCGTTGCCGTGCCGTTGCCGAGCGAGGTCGTATCGTAGGCATAGTGCACCGTGTAGGGGGTGCAGTCCTTGCCGGTCAGCGACGCGCCGGCCGCGCCGATCGCGAAGAACGGCGTCTTCTTTTCCTTGGCCACCGTCGCCATCGCGATCGAGACGCCGGTGTTCGAGCCGCCGAGCACCATGGTGAGCCCGTCGCGGTCCGCCCATTCGCGGAATTTCTGGGCGCCGAGGTCGGGCTTGTTCTGGTGATCCGAGGTCAACAGTTCGATCTTGTTGCCGAGAACGCTGCCGCCGAAATCATCGATCGCCATCTTGGCGGCCTCGACGCCGCCGGGGCCGACGATATCGGCATAGAGGCCGGACATGTCGTCGATGTCGCCGATCACGACCTTGTTCCCCGCGGCGTGCGCCGCAGTTGCGGTCAGCGATGCCAACAACAGCCACGGGAGAGTGCGTAGTCCGATAGGTTTCTTCATTTTGAACGTTTCCTTGAGCTTTGGTTGCGTCGGAGCCGGCAATAGGAAAGCTGCCGGGCCGGGTCCATTGGCCTTTCGTCGGTGCCCGGGCCTCGAAAGGCCAGCCTTGACGCCTGCCTGCGTGCCGATGTTGCCTGGACCCTCTTACTGCGCGGGTTTTGGCCTCGTCTTGAGGCCGGATGCCACAATGAGGATAGCCAGTGCCGACAAGGCTGCGCCGGCGGAGAATGTCACTGTCGGCCCGAAATCCTGCCACAGCCATCCCGCCAGAACGCTTGCCGCGAGCAGGGCGATGCCGGTTGCAAGATTGAACAGCCCGAAGGCGGTGCCGCGCAAATGCTCCGGCGCGGTATCGGCGACCAGCGCCGACAACAGTCCCTGCGAAAGCCCGAGATAGAGGCCCCAGAGGCCGACGCCGATGCCCACTCCGCCAAGGCCGGGAATGAAGGCCAGCGCGAGATCGGCGGCGACCAGGCTTGCGAGCCCGCACAGCAGCACGTTCACGCGGCCGATGCGGTCGGAGAGGATTCCGGCCGGCGTCGCCGTCAGCGCATAGATCAGGTTCATCCATACGAACACCAGCGGGATCAGCGCCAGCGCAAGGCCTTCGGCCTGCGCCTTCAACACCAGAAACGCTTCGCTGAACCGCGCCAGCGCGAACACCACGCCGATCGCGACGACCACCCAGAACGCCGTGGGCAGGCGTCTCAGCTCTTCCTTGCGCACGGGCCAGCCGCGCCGCGCTGTTGCTTTGGTCCCGTCAGGTTCGCGCACGCCGACGACGATCAGGAGCACCGCGAGCGTCGCAGGCAAGAGGGCCCACCAGAACACTGCGCGAAAATTGTCGGCGTAGAGCGCCATCAGCACCACCGCCGACAGCGGGCCCGCAAACGCGCCGACCGTGTCGAGCGCCTGGCGGATGCCGTAGCTTGCGCCGCGGATCGCAGGCGGCGTGATGTCGGCGATCAGGGCATCGCGCGGCGCATCGCGTATCCCCTTGCCGATGCGGTCGACGAAGCGGGCGGCCAAAACCTGCCAGACCGTGCTCGCGAGCGGAAATACCGGCTTGGTGATGGTGGCAAGCCCATAGCCGATGCCGACCAAAAGCTTGCGCTTGCCGATCCGGTCGGAGAATGCGCCCGAGAAGACCTTGGAGATGGCGGCGGTCGCCTCGGCAACGCCTTCGATCAGGCCGACGTCGACGGTAGTGGCGCCGAGCACGGATCGTGAGGAACACCGGCAGCAGGCTGTGAATGAGCTCGGATGAGGTATCCATCAACAGCGAGACAAAGCCGAGCGTCCAGACGGTCGCCGGCACGTCGCGCCAGGTCGCTGGCGGTGTCTCGGACGATGTCCTGCCGGTGTCGGAGTTCATCGATGAGGCCTCTCAGGCAGGTCAACGAGCACGGGGGTGCGATGGTTGCCTGAAAAGAATTCGACCTCCCTCCGCGGTCGGAGAGAGGTCGAATTTGCGCGTCTCCTCGCCTTACGCCGCCGCGTTCGGGAAGCGGTAGGCCTTGAACTGGTCGCGCAGCGCGGTCTTGAGGATCTTGCCGGTCGCGGTGTGCGGAATGCCGTCGACGAACACGATGTCGTCGGGCATCCACCATTTGGCGATCTTGCCATCCATGAATTTCAGGATCTCCTCGCGCGTTGCGGTCGCGCCCTGCTTGAGCTGCACGATCAGAAGCGGGCGCTCGTCCCATTTCGGATGATAGACGCCGATCACCGCGGCCTCCGCGACCGCGGGATGCCCGACCGCGAGATTCTCCAGCTCGATCGAGGAAATCCACTCGCCGCCCGACTTGATCACGTCCTTGGAGCGGTCGGTGATGCGCATGTAGCCATATTGGTCGATGGTCGCGACGTCGCCGGTGTCGAAATAGCCGTCCTCGTCGAGGATGTCGGCATCGACGCGGAAATAGGCCTTCGAGACCGCGGGGCCCGCCACCTTGAGCCGGCCGAAGGTCTTGCCGTCCCACGGCAGATCCTTGCCGGTGTCGTCGGTGATCTTCATCTGCACGCCGAACGGCGGGAAACCTTGCGTCTGCAGAATGTCGAGCCTGGCATCGCCCTTGAGTTCGGAGAACGGCGGCTTCAGCGCGGCCAGCGTGCCGATCGGGCTCATCTCGGTCATGCCCCAGGCATGGCGCACCGTGACCCCCATGTCGACGAACGACTGGATCATCGAGCGCGGCATCGCCGAGCCGCCGCAGACCACAAAACGCAAATGCGGCAGTTTCAGGTTGCCGGCGGCGATGTGGTTGAGCAGCATCAGCCACACCGTCGGCACGCCGGCGGTATGCGTCACCTTTTCGGTGTCCAGCAGTTCGAACACCGAGGCGCCGTCGAGCTTGGCGCCGGGGAAGACCAGTTTGGTGCCCATCGACGGCGCCGAGAACGCGATGCCCCAGCTGTTGGCATGGAACAGCGGCACCACCGGCAGCATTGTATCGGCAGCACCCGCGCCCAGCGAATCGCCGGTATTGGCCATCAGCGCGTGCAGCACGTTGGAGCGATGCGAATACAACACGCCCTTGGGATCGCCTGTGGTGCCGGAGGTGTAGCACATCGCGGCCGCGGTATTCTCGTCGAAGGTCTTCCACTTGAACTTGCCGTCGGCTTGCGCGATCCAGTCCTCATAGGCGACCGCGTTCTTGAGCGTGGTCTGCGGCATGTGCGCGCGATCGGTGAACACGACGTAGCGCTCGACGCTCGGCATTTTGTCGGCGATCTTTTCCAGGATCGGCATGAAGGTGATGTCGGTCATCACCACGCGGTCCTGGGCGTGATTGATGATCCAGGCGATCTGCTCGGGGAACAGGCGCGGGTTGACGGTATGGCAGATCGCGCCGATACCCATGATGCCGTACCAGGCTTCGAGGTGGCGCCAGGTGTTCCAGGCGATGGTGGCGACGCGGTCGCCGAGCCTGATGCCGTCGCGATCGAGCCGTTGCGAGACCTTCAGCGCGCGGTCGTGGATTTGCTTGTAATTGGTGCGATGGATGGGGCCTTCGACCGATCGCGTCACCACTTCCTGGGTGCCATGAATCTGCGCCGCGTGCTCGATAATCCGGTGACACAGCAAGGGCCAGTCTTGCATCAATCCAAGCATACCAACGTTCCTCCCGCCTGTTGCCCGGCGCATGATCCGCCAAAGTTGCGGTTTGGCGAAAACATCATGCGTCGGTCAAGTATTGTGGGGCGCGCCCGCGCGCGCCGACTTGCCGGGAACCTTAGCGCGGAGAAAGCACGGCGCAAATGGACTTTTGGCGGTTTGACCTGCGGCCAAAGGCCATTGGTTACCGCAGCCGCCGTGGCGCTGCTGCTTTGCGCGCCGGCCGGAGGCGCGGTCGCGGCCGGCAAGGCCACCCCGGAGCCGTGGAACGACCTGTTTGGAAGGCGACCTCCGAAGCTGCGCGGGTCATTGCTCCCGGCATCGGTGCCCTTGCCGAGGCCGCGTCCGGCCGAGGCGCCCGGGCCGCCGCCCCCCGCGGCGTCGGGGCCGGCCCCCGACGCGACGGAGCAACCGGCCGCTCAGGCCGCGCCCGCCCCGCCGCCGCCTTCGGCCTGCCGGCTGGCGCTGACCGAGGACGTCGCCATCGCTCCCAGCATTCCCGACATCCACGGCCCCGGCGGCTGCGGCGGGACCGACCTGGTGCGGCTCGAGGCCGTGGTGCTGGCGGACCGGCACCGCGTCGAGGTCAAGCCGGCTGCGATCCTTCGCTGCACCATGGCCTCCGCAATCGCCGACTGGCTTCGCAGCGACGTGGCGCCGCTGGCGCAAGGGCTCGGCAGCGAGGTCAGCGGCCTCGACAATTTCGACTTGTATGAATGCCGCGGTTTCAACCGGGTAGCCGGCGCGCATCTATCCGAACATGGTCGAGCCAACGCGCTCGACGTGCGCGCGATCAAGCTCGCCGACGGCCGGTCGATCGGACTCACCGACCGTACGGTATCTCGCGAGGTTCGTGAAAGCGTGCTGCATTCGGTGTGTGCGCGGTTCATGACCGTGCTGGGGCCGGGGTCGGACTGGTACCACGAGGACCACATCCATCTCGATCTGATGGAGCGGCACAACGACTACAGGATCTGCCAGTGGAACGTGTGGGACCCGCTGCCGCAGATTGCGCCGCTGCTGCCGGTTGCGCGGCCCGATGAAGCGCCGCCGCGCGAAGTCGCGGCCAAACCGGATGACGGCAAGACCGCGCCTCTCGACGCTGCCGACATTCCGCAGGGAGCAAAAAAGCGCCGGTAAACCGGCGCCTTTCAAAGCCTCACTTTCGCGAAGCGCTTACTGGACGGGGTTGGCGCCGCCCTGCAGCGCCAGCGTCGGATTGTATGGCGAGTCGCCATGGTGCGGTTCCAGCACCACCACGATGGTGCCGAGTTTCACCCGGTTATAGAGATCGATCACGTCCTCGTTGGTCATCCGGATGCAGCCGGAGGAGATCGACGCGCCGATATATTCCGGCTGATTGGTGCCGTGAATCCGGAACAACGTGTCCTTGTTGCCCGAATAAAGATACATCGCGCGCGAACCCATCGGATTGTCCGGGCCCGGCGGCACGAACGCGGGCACACCCAGCCGCTCGATCTCGCCCTTGGTCGGATGCCACGGCGGCCACTCGGTCATGCTGCCGATCTTGGCGATGCCGGACCATGCCATGGCTTCCTCGCCGACGGTGATGCCGTAGCGGATCGCCTTGCCGTCGTTGAGGACGTAGTAGAGATAATGGTTGTCGGAATCGACCACGATCGTGCCGGGCGCTTCCTTGCGGTGATACTCGACGATGGCGCGGCGGAACGGCTCGGGAATGGGAACGTTGGTGTAGCGGATCTTGGCCAGCAGCTCCTTGTCGTGCGGCTTGAAATTGGCGGTGTTGGTCGGCTCTATGGTCGTCTGCATGCAGCCCGACAGCAGGAGGCCGGCAGCCAGGATACCCAACGTGACCTTCAGCGACGACATCATACCATTCCAATCGAAAGCCTTGCGCCCGCGCGCCAACCCTGCGCCGCAAACGCCACGATTCCATTAATCGCATTATCGCCGAAATCGGTCATAATTCCAGAACTTAGATGGTTGTCCCGCGCTGCGGCACGCCGCCTGTGTCTTTTTTGCCGCAAATCCACAGGCGTTCGGCTGATTTTTGGGCAGGCCGTCCGCTGCCGCCGAATCGCGGCCACGCTGCCGCCACCCGACGGCCACAAATATCAGCCGGCGGTTAACATCGGGTGGTGGCGCGCACCGGCCGCCCGAACACTATTCCGGCATCCTGATCATGACCGGCCGCAAGGGCGACCTCCACTCCAGGCCCCGCGAGAACCTGGTCTTGATCGGGCAGGGTGGCGGCCTTCGTCGCGGCTGGGGTCGACGGCGTCAAATGGTCCACGGAGATGCGTGAGCAGTGAAGACGACGCAGCGCGACGTGCCGACCGACCACGCCCGATCTCTCCGACAAGATCACCCTCGCGCTGGATGCGATGCTCGGTGCCGCCAACTTCGAGCAGGACAACATCATCGAGCTGTTGTCGGTGATGCTGATGCCCACACTGATCGCCCCGTGCTCGTGGAAAGAAGTAGCTGCGAAACAGGCTTAAGACATCCTTCGATCGATGCCTGATCAAAGCAAAAGCCACCCTCAATTGCTCCGGTAAAATTTGAGCGTTGGACTGAACGGTTGTGCGACGGCTTTCTGCGATAACGCTGCTTCGAGCCACGAGGACAGCAATGGTTGAGAAAGTCATAACGTCGCCGAGGAACGTCATCGATCTCGCGCGTTATCGCAACGCCGGCGCGAGGGCAAACGCGATGTCGCTGCGGATCTGCCGGCATTGCGGCGCGGCGCTTTCCGAGGGCGAGCACGAAGACGAGTGCTCCAGCATTCTCAACGTCGAGGCCAGCCTGCGCTGGCAGGCCGCGCAAATCCTGCGCGGATTGATTTGAGGCGGAGTGCTACCGGCCTATCGCCTCACCACCTGCGCCATCGCCGTCACGACCTCGGTGACGGCACCTTGGTGGCTGAAGGGGAGTAGACGCGCTTCGACGTCGCGCAACATTGCGTCCATCCTGTCGCCGAGCGCGTCGGGTGAGGATGGCGAGAACGTCAATACGCGGCGCGCGAGGTCGCGCACGTCGATGGCGTGGCTGGTCTCGACCCTGATCAGATCCGCAAGATGAAACCGCGAGCCGCGGAAAAACCCGGCCAGGTCGCGATGGGTTCGCTCGCCGCTGCCCGACTCCGACCACAGGCTGGGCTCGGACCAGAAGCGCCGCGCCTCGTTGTATTCGCCGAGCCACGGATTGCTTCCGTCCACGGCGGAGAACGACGCACAGACGAGGATCACACCGTCGGGCGCAACGAGGCGCTCGAGTACCGGAAGCGTCGCGTCGCGGTCCATCCAGTGCAGGGCCCTGCCGATCGTCACGACGTCGAAGCTGCCGATCCCTTCGGGAAGCTCTTCGGCCTTGCCCTCGATCAGGGGGAAGGCCTGCGAGGCGCGCGCGGCGGCCTTCCTCGCGGCCGCGATCATCGCCGGCTCCGGATCGACGCCGACGATGCGGCCGACATAGCGCGCAAAGCCGAGCGCCAACAGTCCCGGCCCCGTTCCGAGGTCGATCAAGGCGTGCTGCTTTCCGAGCGAGAGTTTATGCGCCACGCTGCGAAAGAATTCGGCCGGATAAGGCGGCCGGAATTCCTCGTACAGCGCTACCGTGGTGGCGAAACGTCCCATCGCGAGCAAAATCGTTCAATGTCGGCGGTGCGCGGCGCGGCGCGGCGAACCCTACACGTGTTGCCCGCCGTTGATGTGAATCTCCGCGCCGTTGACGTAGGAGCTCGTCTCCGTACACAGCACGTAGATGATTTTTGCGACCTCGTCCGGCGTGCCCAGGCGATGCAGCGGAATCTGCTGCTCGACGATCTTCTCGGTGCCGGGAGAGAGGATCGAAGTGTCGATCTCGCCCGGCGCGATCGCATTGACGCGCACCCCTAGACGGCCGAAATCGGAGGCCATCTCGCGGGTCAACGAGGCCAGCGCCGCCTTCGAGGTGGCGTAGGCGGCGCCCGCGAACGGATGCACGCGCGAGCCCGCGATCGAGGTGACGTTGACCACCGAGCCCCTGGCCGCCTTCAACTCCTCGATCAGCCCGCGCGCCATCATGATGGGCGCGAAGAAGTTGACCCGGAACACATGGCTCCAGGTGTCGACGTCGGTATCGATCGAGCCGAGCCTGCGGCCGCCCTCGGCCTTCGGCGAGATCGCGGCGTTGTTGACGAGCGCGTGCAGCGTGCCGCCTTCCAATCGCTGGCGGATTTCCGCTATTGCGCGCGTGGTGTCGGCGTGGTCGGCAAGGTCGACCTGGATGTGATCCTCAGGGCCGGCGTCCCACGGGCAATCCTCCGGAAACGGGTGCCGCGAGCAGGTGATGACGCGCCAGCCGGCCGACGAAAACCGGATCACGGTGGCGTGGCCAATACCGCGGCTGGCTCCGGTCAGAAGCAGCGTGCGCCGCGGGGTGTTGGCGGAATTCGGCATAAGCGGCTCTCTCGTTCTCCGTCATGCCCGGCCTTGTGCCGGGCATCCACGTCTTGCCTGTCCCTCAGGGATAGAGTCTCACTTTGGACCAGGGCTGATCCACCGCGGTGCGGCGGAATTCGATGCGATCGTGCAGGCGGAACGGACGGTCGTGCCAGAATTCGAACTGCATCGGCGCGATGCGCCAGCCGCTCCAGCCCGGCGGACGCGGCACATCGCCAACCAGGTGCCTGGCGGCGATCTTGGCAATGGCCTGCTCGAAGGCGAAACGGCTTTCCAGCGGCTGCGACTGCTTGGAGGCCCAAGTGCCGATCTGCGCCTGCTTCGGCCGGGTGGCGAAATAGGCGTCGGCCTCCTTTTCGGTGACCGGCGCGACGGTCCCGCGGATCCGGACCTGCCGGCGCAGCGACTTCCAGTGAAACAGTAAACCGGCCTTAGGATTTGCGGCGAGTTCGCGGCCTTTTTGACTGGCGATATGGCTATAGAACACGAAGCCGTGGGCATCGAAACCCTTCATCAGCACCATCCGCACGTCGGGCAGGCCGTCCTCGTCGACGGTTGCCAGCGACATGGCGTTGGGATCGTTGGGTTCGCTCTTGGCGGCCTCCGCAAACCAGTCGGCAAAGAGCGCAAACGGCTCCCCGGCCTCGGTGAAATCACCGGATGTTAACGCCGTCGGGTGTTTGATGGAGGTGGTGTCGGTCATTCCGGGAGTTCCAGGTTGCGCGTGCCCGCGGTCCAGGACGGGTTGCTGCCCCAGCGCGGGCTGGCCCTATATAAGGCATGGGGACGCATTGGCCTATCGGCGATCGGGCCGGTGGGCGCCGTGATGACATTGATTCTAGTCGGGCTGGGCGCCGGCGGCTGCAGCATGTCCCGGCCCGAGAGCGCCTTCGCCAGGATGGATGAGCGCGATGTCACGGGCTCGCTCACGCCCCCGGCCAGCGGGCCGGCGCCGACCGAGAGCGACCTTGCCTTTGCCCGCAATGCCGCTTCCGACGTGCTGACCAAGGGCGACAAGGATGCGAGCCAGCCCTGGGAGAATCCGGAGACCGGGGCGCGCGGCTCGGTGACCCCGCTGGCCCAGGCCTACACCTCGGACGGGCGTACCTGCCGGGATTTTCTGGCGAGCTATGTCAACGGCAGCAATGAGAGCTGGCTGCAGGGCGCCGCCTGCCAGACTGGACACGGCCGGTGGGAAATTCATACGTTGAAGCCGTGGAGTCGCGGCTGAAGTCTACCCGTTGCAAAAATGCCACGGGGTCCCCAAATCAAGTCCATGGTGGGCGGACAGCCTACGGTCTAACATCTGATTTCCTGAAGGAGACGTGACGGATGCGCGACCCCTATGAGGTCTTGGGGGTGCCGCGGAGCGCCAGCGCTGCGGCCATCAAGAGCGCCTATCGCAAGCTTGCCAAGAAGCATCACCCCGACGCCAACAAGAACGATCCGAAATCCGCGGCGCGTTTTGCCGAATTGAACACGGCCAACGAGATCATCGGCGACGAGGACAAGCGCAAGCAGTTCGATCGCGGTGAGATCGACGCCGAGGGCAAGCCGCGCTTCCAGGGTTTTCCCGGCGGCGGTGGCCGCGCGGGCCCCGGCGGCTTCGAGACCCACACCTTCCGTTCCGGCCCGGGCGGCTTCAGCGGCAGCGGCGGCGGTGCCGGTTTCGAGGATATCCTCAACAGCATGTTCGGCGGCGCGGCGCGGGGGCGTCCGGGCCCCGGCGGCACGACGTTCGAATTCGATACCGGCGGCATCGCGCTCGACCTCGATTTGGCCGTTGCCATGACGGTGTCGCTCGAGGAGGCGGTGAAGGGCGGCGAGAAGCGCGTCCGGCTGCCGACCGGCAAGGAGCTCAACGTCAAGATTCCCGCCGGCGTCACCGCCGGCCAGCAGATCCGGCTCAAGGGCCAGGGCGAGACCGCGCCCGGCCATCCCCCCGGCGATCTCCTGATCACGATCTCGATCGCGCCGCATCGCTTCTTCAAGGTCGATGGAACCGATCTGCGAGTCGACCTGCCGATCACGCTTTATGAAGCCGTGCTCGGCGGCAAGGTTCGCGTGCCGACGCTCGGCAGCGCGGTCGAGCTGTCGATACCAAAGAACACTTCGAGCGGCCGGATCTTTCGGCTAAAAGGCAAGGGGCTGTCGAAGCCGGCCGGCGGGGCCGGCGATCTGTTCGTCACCACCCGCATCATGCTTCCGGACGGGAACGATGCCGATCTCGAGGCATTGATGCAGAAGTGGCGCGACACCCATCCTTACAATCCGCGCAGCGATCTTTCCTGATCGCTGCAAGGTCCGAAAAAGGGTGCGGCCTCGACCCGGGGGACCAGCGCGGTACAAAAACCCCGGTCGAGGCCGCTTGCGTCGATCGGCGGATCGAACGCGCTACAATTTCGCGTGATTACCTGGTGCGATAATGAGACGCGTCGATGACTTGATTCCAGATTTTCAATGTCGGAATTGGGACGTCAGCGCTGACGCAATTCGGCCGTCATTCCTCGCAATCAGCCGCCCTCTTTTTCGGACTGCTCGTAGACGAGCCGCGCCACCTGCATCAGGCGCGCGCGGTCGCTGCCGCCGCTGACGACGTAGCCCACGCCGCGGTCGGCCCAGAACAGCGCGCCGTCATTGTCCTGGGTCGCATAGCGCATCTGCGTCGTCTCGGTCGATGACCGCGCGGTGTAGATCGTGAAGCGTTCGCCGGACGCGCTCTCATACATCAGAAACGATGCCGGCCCGGTCGGGCCGGGCAACAGCCGCCCGCCGACGAGCTTCAATCCGGTCGCGTCGAGCTCCGGTGCGCGGACGTCCCAGCCGCAGCGCTTGGTCAGCCACGCCTGCAGATGCGCGCGCTCGCTGCCGGGCACCTCCACGGGATGGCGGACCTCGACCACGTAAAGGCGGTGCGCATCGAGCGCATCCAGCGTGAAATTCTGGAACGTCGAGGGTGTGTCGAGCGCGCCGTGCGCGTACCAGCCGGCGCTGCCGCCAACGATGAACGCCGCAAGCGCGGCGGCGACCGCACCGTAGACGAACCGGCGCGGCCGGCGCACCAGCCGATCGATCTCGAGCCGCTTCGGCACCGGCTCGTCGGCAACCGCGTCGTAACGCGCATGCAGCGTCTCCGCCATCGCGCGCCATGATCGCACCCGCTCGGCATCGTCCGGATGGCCCGCGAGCCATGCCTCGACATCGCCGCGCCGTTCCGCCGGCAGCTCGTTGTCGACGTAGGCGTGCAGCTCGTCCTCGGTGACGGAAATCTTTGGCTCAGTCATGGTCCAATTCTTTCAGGTAGAAGTCTTTCAGCTCGAAGTCTTTCAGGTAGTAGTCTTTCAATCAGAATGTTCTCGGCGTCCTTGCCATCTGCCCCGCTGGCGGAGGCAGGGACAAAAAGTCCCCGGCTGCGGTCTCCCTAACGGCTTCATGCAATATATCTTCCATCATTTCACATGTCCGTCATCATTTCACGCGACGCAAGGCCGGGCGTTCGCCCTCGAGCGAGGCCTTGACGTGGGCGCGGGCGCGGGCGAGGCGCGACATCACGGTGCCGATCGGCACGCCCTGGATGTCGGCGACCTCGCGATAGCTCAGGCCCTCCAGCATCACCAACAGCAGCACCGAGCGCTGCTCCTCCACCAGTGTCGAAAGCGCACGCGCGATGTCGCGGCCCTCGGCCTCGGTCCCGCTGGCGTCGGGATTGTTGTCCAGCAGCGGCATGAATTGCGGCCGCCGGGCCAGCGACCGCCGCCGGTTCTTGTTCAGGTTCGTCAGGATGGTGTAGAGCCAGCTCCTGACGTCGCCGCCGAGAAACAGCCGCTCCGAACGCAACGCCCGCACCAGCGTATCCTGCACCAGATCGTCGGCGACATCGGCATCGCGCGCCAGTGCGCGTGCATAGCGCCGCAGCGCCGGGATCATGGCTTCCACACTCTCGCGAAACGCGGTCATCGACGCCCGATCCTGGGTCTATCCGGTCGGCGTCGGATACCACGAACGCCTTGTCCAATATAACACCGAAATAACGCGGCTATTCCTGATGTCAGCCTTGCGCGCCGACCCTGGGGGCGGATTTGGGCTGTACCGGCCGGGAGGGCTGGTGTACCTCCAGACCGATCAAGCCCGATTGGAAACGTTAATGGCGCAAACTTCAGGATTGATGCAGGGCAAGCGCGGAGTGGTTCTCGGCGTTGCCAACAACCGATCGATTGCCTGGGGCATCGCCAGGGCCTGCCACGCCGCGGGCGCGGAAATCGCGCTGACCTGGCAGGGCGAGGCGCTCAAGAAGCGGGTCGAGCCGCTGGCGGCCGAGCTCGGCGGCATCGTGCTCGGCCATTGCGACGTCACCGAGCCCGCAACCATCGACGCCGTCTTCGATGTGGTCCGCGAAAAGTGGGGCAAGATCGATTTCGTGGTGCACGCGATCGCGTTTTCCGACAAGGACCAGCTCGACGGCCGCTATATCGAGACCACCGCCGACAATTTCTCGAAGACCATGCTGATCTCCTGCTACTCGCTGACCGCGATCGCGCAGCGCGCCGAAAAGCTGCTGGTCGACGGCGGCTCGATCCTGACGCTGACCTATTACGGCGCCGAAAAGTGGATGCCGCATTACAACGTGATGGGGGTTGCGAAAGCCGCGCTGGAGGCGAGCGTGCGCTATCTCGCCGCCGACCTCGGCGAGAAGAACATCCGGGTGAATGCGATTTCGGCGGGGCCGATCAAGACGCTGGCGGCGTCCGGCATCGGCGATTTCCGCTATATCCTGAAGTGGAACGAATACAATTCGCCAATGCGCCGCACCGTCACGACCGAGGAAGTCGGCGACAGTGCGCTGTATCTGCTCTCCGACCTGTCGCGCGCCGTCACCGGCGAGGTGCATCACGTCGATTCCGGCTATCACGTCGTCGGCATGAAGCGCCCCGACGCGCCCGACATCACGCTGAGCAATTCGCTGGCGAAGGAGTGACGAATGACTCGTCATGCGCGGGCTTGACCCGCGCATCCATCCCTTCAGAGAATCCTTTTTGCAGATGGATTGCCGGGTCGAGCCCGGCAATGACGAATGTGAATGCAATGCCCACGATCTACTACATCCGCCACGGCGAGACGGCCTGGAACGCGGAAGGCAGGCTGCAGGGCACGCAGGATGTGCCGCTCAACGATCTCGGCCGCCGGCAGGCCGCGGCCGCCGGCAGAATCCTCGCCGACCTGTTTGCGCGCGACGGCCAACTCGCGCCGTCGCTGCCGTTCGTCGCGAGTCCGCTCGGCCGCGCGCGGACGACGATGGAGTTCGTGCGCGGCACGTTGGATCTGCCGCCGGACGGCTACACGATCGACGGCCGGCTGCGCGAGATCGCCTACGGCCGGTGGGAAGGCTCGACGCTCGCCGAGGCGCAGGCCGCCGACCCCGGATTTTTCGCAAAGCGCGCGGCCGACAAGTGGACGGTGGCCGCGCCGGGCGGCGAGAGTTACGCCGAGGTGCAGGCGCGGGTCATCGGCTGGTACCGCGAGGTGGCGGCGGATACGGTCGTGGTGGCGCATGGCGGCACGGCGCGGGCGCTGATGGTGGCGCTCGGCATCGAGACGCCGTCGAGCGCCGCCGACCTCTTGATCGAGCAGGGCATCGTCTACGTCTTCGCCGACGGCGGGTTACGAGTATCGTTAACGCGGGCGCCCTATCCCCGTCATGCCCGGGCATAGGCGTGCGGGAAGCGACGCCGTGCTTCGGACGGTTATGCCCGGCCATGACGAAAGAGAGCCATTTGACCCCCCGAACCGCGCGCGTTACCACACTGTACAATTTCGCGCCTCAAGCTGGTACAAAATGTCCTACAACACTTTCGGTCACCTGTTCCGGGTCACGACCTTCGGCGAGAGCCACGGGGTTGCGATCGGCTGCGTGGTCGATGGCTGCCCGCCGCTGCTGCCGCTGGTGGCCGAAGACATCCAGCGCGACCTCGATCGCCGCCGCCCGGGGCAATCGCGCTTCACCACCCAGCGCCAGGAAGCCGACGCGGTGAAGATTCTTTCCGGCGTGATGGCGCATCCCGAAACCGGCGTGCAAGTGACGACGGGTGCGCCGATCGCGCTCCTGATCGAGAACACCGACCAGCGCTCGAAGGATTATTCCGACATCAAGGACAAGTTTCGCCCGGGCCACGCCGATTTCACCTACGAGGCGAAATACGGCCTGCGCGATTATCGCGGCGGCGGCCGTTCCTCGGCGCGCGAGACGGCGACGCGGGTCGCCGCCGGCGCCATCGCGCGCAAGATTTTGCCGGGCGTGAAGGTGCGCGGCGCGCTGGTGCAGATGGGCCCGCACAGGATCGACCGCGACAAATGGGATTGGGACGAGATCGCAAAAAATCCGTTCTTCTGTCCCGACAGGGCCAAGGCCGCGTTCTTCGAGGACTATCTCGACGGCATCCGGAAGAACGGCTCGTCGATCGGCGCCGTGATCGAGATCGTGGCCGAAGGCGTGCCGGCCGGCCTCGGCGCGCCGATCTACGCCAAGCTCGATGCTGATTTGGCCGCGGCGATGATGAGCATCAACGCGGTCAAGGGTGTCGAGATCGGTGTCGGCTTTGGTGCGGCCGAATTGTCAGGCGAAGAAAACGCCGACGAGATGCGCATGGGCAACCAGGGCGTCAGCTTTCTGTCCAATCACGCCGGCGGCATCCTGGGCGGCATCTCCACCGGCCAGCCGGTGGTGGCGCGCTTTGCCGTGAAGCCGACCTCGTCGATTTTGTCGCCGCGCCGCACCGTCGACCGCTCCGGCGCCGACACCGAGATCGTCACCAAAGGCCGCCACGATCCCTGCGTCGGCATCCGCGCCGTGCCGGTCGGCGAAGCCATGATGGCCTGCGTGCTGGCGGATCATTTTTTGCGGCATCGCGGGCAGGTGGGCGGGTAGGGGTGCGCAGGGCCGATTAGCGATAGCGTTATCCGCCGCTGCGCAGACGCTTGCAGTCATCTCTAATTCCGGAAGAGCAGCCGCTAGGGAATGCGGCGTGATTGCACCGTTTCACAATCGGTACGGCATGCGGATGCCGGGATCGCCGGCTCCAAAATCCTTCGTGTTTCGCGTGACCAGGAGCATGGCATGTGTCTGCGCGGTCGCCCAGATGATGGCGTCGGGCAATTTGACGTGATGGCTGCGACGCAGACTGACGGCGCGCTCGGCAATCTCTCCGCCGAGCGCCACGATATCGAAACTGCTCAGGAAGCCTCGCGTTGCATCTTCGATGTCGCTGGCGGCGCCAACCATCACCTCCATCCACGTGACGATACTGATGGCCTTTTCCGTATAGCGCTGAAGTTCGCTGCGCGCCTGCGGCACGGCATTGAGATAGTCGACGAGGATATTAGTGTCGAACAGCGCCTTCACCATTCGTCACGCACCTTCGCCTGATACGCAAGGCCGTCCATCTTGCGCTTGCCCCACAGGCCAAACGCATCGCCCTGCCGGCCGCCGCGTCGCTTGCCGACATAGTCGTCGATCGCTTCACGGATCAGGGCCGCGCGCGATCGCTTTTCCTTTTTCGACAATTCGTCCAGCGCCTGAATCTGGGCATCGCCGAGATCAACCAAAGTTCGCATCGTATTTGCCTCGATATATGATATCGATATCATATATCATCTTCTTTGGAAATTCAACGGCGGATCGCTAGGTCGCAATCCGCAGGTGCGCCGAAAAGGGGGGTAACTTGCCGACGGCTTCCGCAGGGACGACGTGGAGGGCCGCCGCTTACCCGAACTCATACTCCCCCGCATCGAACGCCGACGTCATCTTCCAGTATTCCACCAGCCGCCATGGCGTGATCGCGAAGACGCGGCCGTGGGGGTTGCGGTACCAGTTGGTCATGCCCTTGTGGGTCCACACCATGCGCGCGTGCATGGCGTCGACCTTGCGGTTGTAGGTCTCGTAGATTTCGGCCCGGCACTCGATCGAGCGATGGCCGCCTTCGAGCATTTCGCGCAACGCCTGCATCATGTGGCGCACGCCGCATTCGGTCATGAAGATCTGGTTGCCGCCATGGGCAAGCCCGGTGTTCGGGCCGGTCAGCATGAAGAAATTGGGAAAGCCGGGCACGGTGAGGCCGAGATAGGCTTTGGCGTCGTCGGCGCCCCAGACCTCGTGCAGCTCGCGCCCGTCGCGGCCGACGATCGACATCGGGTGCAGCATCTTGCTGACCTTGAAGCCGGTGGCGAGCACCAGCGCGTCCGCCGGCCAGAGCTTGCCGTCTTTGGTGCGCACGCCCTCGGGCACGATGGCATCGATCGGGTCGGTGACAAGGTCGACGTTGTCGCGCTTGAGCATCCGGAACCAGTAATTGTCGATCAGGATGCGCTTGCCGTAGGCCGGATAATCCGGAATGACCTTTGCCAGCAGATCAGGCCGGTCGGCGAGCTCGCTCCGATGTGCCGTTCCATGAAGCAGGCGATGCTTTTCGTTGAGCGCGTTGAGCGAGCGCTGCGGCGTGGGCCAGTCCGGATCGACCTTCAGCGCCGCGTGCAGGCCGTCGGCAAAGCCCCAGAACAGCTGGAAGCGGTACCAGCGCAGATAAAAGGGCACATTGGCGAGCGCCCATTTCTTTCCGTCGGCAACGCCCTCGTGATAGTTCGGGTTCGGCACCACCCAGTGCGGCGAGCGCTGGAAGATCATCAGCCGCGCGACGTCGGGCGCGATGCTGGGGCCGACCTGATGGCCGGAGGCGCCGGTGCCGATCATGGCGACGCGTTTTCCGCGCCAGTCGAAATTCGCGGTCCCATTGCGCGGTGTGGAACGCGGGTCCTGTGAACGAATTGAGCCCGGCGATGTCGGGCAGCTTCGGCCGGTTCAGCACGCCGACCGCCGACACCAGCACGCGCGCGGAAAATTCCTGGCCCGCGCCGTCGGCGCCTTGCGCCGTGACGCGCCAGGTCGCGTTCGGCTCGTCGTAGCGCGCCTCGACCACCTCGGTGCCGAGCCGGATGTGCTTGCGCAGATCGTATTTGTCCGCGACTCTTCTCGAAATAATTCCACAGCTCGTCGCGCTTGGCGAAGAAATGCGACCAGTCGTGGTTGGGCTCGAACGCGTAGGAGTAGAAATGATTGGGCGTATCGACGCCGCAGCCGGGATAGACGTTCTCATACCAGGTGCCGCCGACGGCGTCGTTCTTCTCCAGGATGACGAAGGGAATGCCGGCCTGCTGCAGCTGGATGCCGGCATAGAGCCCGGACATGCCGGCGCCGATGATGACGACTTGGGTGGCCGCCAGCGTTGCCGGGGTCGGGGGGCTTGCGCCATTTCAGGCTGCGCGAGGCGAGAGTGTCGTCGGTGAGATCCTCGCGCATCATCGCGATATAGTCGTCGGGCACGGCCTCGCCGGTCGCAACCGCCATCATCTCGCGCAGCAGCGCGTCGTCGGCGCGTGGCCGCGGCGTGGCGCCGCTGCGCGCGATCTCCGTCAGCACCTCGGCGAGCCGGTCGCGCACGGCGGTGCGCAGCGGCTCCGGCATGAACTCCTGGTAGTTCATCGGGCCGCGGATGAAGGGCTTTGCCGCCTCCAGCCAGTGCTTCTCGCCGGTGAGCTGCACCAGCGACAGCAGCAGCGTCGCGGGATCGGCGGCTTCCAGCGCGCGGCGCAATCCGCCGGCTTCATCAGACGTTTCCAGTTCCGAATCCAGCATTTTTTCGGCCCTTGCCGTTTCCTCGCCGAGTTTGCCCCGCCGTCGCCGAAACGCAAAGCCTTTGTGTTAGGTTGACGCGCCCGGGCATTGACGGCCCGGCGCGGCAAAATGTTGTTCCGATGAACGCACCTGACCTGAGAAAGATCGCCGACTGGCTGATCGACGGCGCGCGGTCGGCTGCGAAGCGCGCCCGCGATGGTGGCCGAGTTCTGCGAACGGCTGGTCGCGGCGGGGCTGCCGCTATGGCGGGTCGGCCTCTTCGTCCGGACCCTGCATCCCGATATTCTCGGCGTCAATTTCATCTGGAAGCCGGGCGCCGAGGTCGTCAGCGGCACCGCGAATTATCGATTTGCTGGATTCGCCGGAATTTCGAAACAGCCCGCTGGCGATCGTGTTCGGCGAGGGCCGCGAGGTCAGGCATCGCATCGACGATCCCGAGAGCCGGCGCTTCCCGTTTCTCGACGACATGCGCGCCGAGGGCGTCACCGACTATATCGCGCTGCCGCTGCTCGCGACCGACGGCGCGGTTCATGCAACGAGCTGGACCACGCAGGAGCCGGGCGGCTTCAGCGACGAGCAACTCGATGGCCTGCGATCGCTGATGTCGCCGCTGGCCCGGCTCGTCGAGGTCAACAACCAGCGCCGCAAGGCTTCGATCCTGCTCGACACCTATGTCGGCAGCCGCGCCGGCGAGCGCATCCTCGGCGGCCAGATCAGGCGCGGCCACACCGAGACCATGCATGCCGCGATCTGGCTGTCTGACCTGCGCGGCTTTACCGCGTTGTCCGACCGGCTGCCGGCCGAGACCGTGGTCGACATCCTCAATCATTATTTCGACTGCCAGGTGTCGGCGATCCGAAGCCATGGCGGGGAGGTGCTGAAATTCATGGGCGACGGGCTGCTCGCGGTGTTCCCGATCTCGGAAGCGGACGACGACATTCGACCACGTCTGCGCCGGCGTGCTGGAAGCCGCGCGAAAATCCCGCGCCAGCGTCGAAGCGACTCGAATATCGCGACAGCCGACACCGTCGAGCGCTTTCGTTTCGGCGTCGCGCTGCATGTCGGAAGGATCCTGTACGGCAATATCGGCGGCGGCAACCGGCTCGACTTCACCTGCATCGGTCCCGCCGTCAATCTCGCGGCCAGGCTGGAAAAGCTCACCGGCCGACTGCACCGTACGATCGTTGCTTCCGAAAGATTTGCGGGAGTCTGCGAGGACGGCTGGATCGATCTCGGCGAATTTCCGATCGCGGGTTTTGCCAGGGCCGAGCGCGTCTACGGGCTTGCGGACGAAATGCCGGCGGCCGGTGCATAGCCATGGAGCTTAAGCACCTTGCATGGCCGTTCTTCGAGGATAGCCACCGGGAATTGGCAATCATTCCTCGGGCTCGGTGGTGAACAGCAGCGGGTAGCCCTTGGCGCGGCCGGCGTCGGTCGCGCGCGTCGCCTTGGTCTCGGCGACGTCCTTGGTGAAGACGGCGACCACGCAGACGCCGCGCTGGTGCGCGGTGATCATGACCTTGTGGGCGTGGTCCTCGGTCATCTTGAATTCCGCCTTCAGCACGGTGACCACGAATTCGCGCGGCGTGTAGTCGTCGTTGACGAGGATCACCTTGTGCAGGCGCGGCCGTTCGGTCTTGGTCTTGACCCTGGTTTTCGGCTTGGTGACGGCGTCGATCATGCTGGCTCGCACCTCCTGACATTTTCGCAGGCTGCGGGGGCAAGAATACCGTTTCCCGGCCCGCCGGGGAACCGGCTGTTTTGCGATGGCTTCAATGCGGGTCGCCTAACCCGAATGTGATGAGCGGCGCCTGTTCCGGCTTTGCGAAGCCCGATTTGCGTGTCACCATCGCGGCAAGACGACTGGAGGGCAGCGATGCGCTGGTATGTCTCGATTCTGGCGGTGCTTGTCGCGGGCGCAATGGCCGGAGGCGACGTCGCCTCCCATGCCGCGCCGCGCCCGGGCACGGAACACGCGTCCCGCGTGGTCGACCAGCAGGCCGCGCAGCCGGTCGACATCGAGCTGATCCTCGCCGTCGATGTCTCCTATTCGATGGACATGGACGAGCTTGCGGTCCAGCGCGAGGGATACGCGCAGGCGATCGTCTCCAAGGAGTTTCTGCAGGCGTTAAAGAGCCTTCCGAACGGCAGGATCTCGATCACCTATTTCGAATGGGCGGCGTCGAACGACCAGAAGATCATCATTCCCTGGCGGCTGATCGACGGACCCGAAACCGCCGGTGCCATCTCCGACGAAATCCTGAACACGCCGATCCGCCGGGCGTCGCGCACCTCGATTTCGGGCGCGATCTATTTCGCGATGCCGCTGTTCGAGCAGGACCCCTATCACGGCGCGCGGCGCGTCATCGATATCTCCGGCGACGGCCCCAACAACAATGGATTGCCCATCACGCCCGCGCGCGACGAGGCGGTCTCCAAGGGCATCGTCATCAACGGCCTGCCGATCATGGTCAAGCCGCCGTCCTATGCGACGATGGACATCGACAACCTCGATTTCTACTACGAGGACTGCGTGATCGGCGGCCCCGGCTCCTTCGTGGTCTCGATCAAGGACCGCGAGAAGTTCAAGGAAGCGATCCGCGCCAAGCTCCTGCTCGAAGTGGCGGGGCGAACGCCCGAGCGCCGGATCATCCCGGTCGACGCGAAGGAGCCGCGCGTCTCCTGCCTGATCGGCGAGAAAATCTGGCAGGAGCGCTGGGGGCGGTGAGGATTCATCTCGTAAACCTTGCCACCAGTTCGACATGCGGCGTGTGGCGGAACTGGTCGACCGGCGTCACGCCCTCGAGCCTGTAGCCGCCATCGACGAGGATGCGCGCATCGCGCGCGAAGGTCGCGACGTTGCAGGACACCGCGACCACCACGGGGATCTTGCTGGCGGCAAGCTCCCGCGCCTGCGCCTGCGCGCCCTGACGCGGCGGGTCGAACACGACTGCGTCGAACTCGCGGAACTCTTGCGGCACCAGCGGTCGCCGGAACAGGTCGCGCGTCTCGGCCTTGACCGGCTTCAAGCCTGATGTCGCCATCGCGGCCTTCTGCAGCGCCGCGACCGCGCCTGCATCGCTGTCGAATGCCGAAATTTTCGATGTCGCGGCAAGGCGAAGCGCGAACGGACCGACCCCGCAGAACAGATCGGCGATATTTTTGGCGCGCCCGACACCTGCCGATACCAGCGCTGCCAGCGCTTCCTCGCCGGCGTCAGTCGCCTGCAGAAACGAGCCCGGCGGCAGGACGACCTTGGCAGCGCCGATCGTCATCGTGGGGGGAAAGCGCATCAGCACCAGTTCGCCATGGCGGGTCAGCCGCGCCAGGCGATGCGCTTCGGCGAGGCGCGACAGCGTTGCGATCATTTCGGCCGGCAGCGGTCCCGAGCCGCGGATGTCGACATCAAGGCCGCCGTCGGCGGCCGTGATCTGGATGTCGAGCGGCTTGCCGGTCGGCATCAGCGGCTCGGCGAGCGCCCATGCCGCGTCCAGTGCGCCGCTCAAGGCGGGAGCAAGGACGGGACAGCGGTCGACGGGAACGATCTCGTGCGAGTTTGCCGCCGCGAATCCGACCTTGAGCACGTCATGGGTGCCGAGCCGCGCGTGCAGCGTAATGCGGCGGCGGCCCGCGCCATGGGCGTCGACCAGGGGGGCGACGTCGCAGTCAAGCTGCGCCTGCGCCAGCGTCTCGACGACGAGATTGCGTTTCCACGCGCGATATCGCTCCATCGCCCAGTGCTGGATCGCGCAACCGCCGCAGACGCCAAAATGCTGGCAAAACGGGGCGATCCTCTCGGCGCTGGCGCGCTCGACGGCGAGCAGGCGCCGCCGGTCGGGATGGCCCGCGACGTCTGCGACCTCGACGGTCTCGCCGCCAAGCGTGTAGGGCACGTAGACGTTCCGACCGCCGGCGAGAGCTACGCCGTCGCCGAAATGGCCGACGTGATCGATCACGAGACGCTCAACCACGGCGCGCGCCGATGAAGAATTCGACATTGCCGTCGCCGCCCTTGATCGACGATGGGAACACCTCGATGCCGGTGCAGCCGAGCGAGGCCACGTAAGCCGCAATGTCGTCGCAGACCTTTTGCTGCACCGTCGTATCGCGGATAATGCCGCCCTTGGTGTGCTTTCGCGGCGCCTCGAATTGCGGCTTGATCAGCGCCAACAGATGCATCGGAGCGGCCGCCAGCGACAGCGCCACCGGCAGCACCGCCTTCAGCGAGATGAAGCTGACGTCGATGACGACGACATCGGGCCGCATCGGCAGCCGCTTGCCCTCGAACTGCCGGATGTCGGTTTCCTCCATCGAGACCACCTTGGGATGGCCGCGCAGCGAGGGATGCAACTGCCCGCGCCCGACATCGATGGAGAACACGAGATCGGCGCCGTTGGCAAGCAACACCTCCGTAAAGCCGCCGGTCGAGGCGCCGACGTCGAGGCAGACATGCCCCTCGATGGGAATCGGGTAACGCTCCAGCGCGCCGGCCAGTTTGACGCCGCCGCGGGAGACGTAAGGATGCGCGGGCTGCGCCTGCAGCACCGCGTCGGCGGGAATCACTTCCGAGGATTTGGCGATCTGCTTGTCGTTGGCGATCACGAGGCCCGCTTCGATCGCGGCCCGCGCCCGCGCCCGGCTCTCGAACAGGCCGCGCTCGACCAGGAGAACGTCGATACGCTTGCGCGGAGGAGACATGGCCGTTTCGCCCGTGACTGAATGCAGCGCGATGCGCCCGGCTGCGCGGCGAGCAGCCGTTCGGCGGCAAAGGCGCACGCGCGTCTCGAATGCCTCCAGCGCCGCGGAATGGGGAGCGTGCCTGTCAGGCCAGCTTGACGGTTTCGACCTTGAAATCCTTGCCCAGCGTTTCGAACACCTTGGCGACGATGCCCTTGGCGTCGAGGCCGGCGCGGGCGTACATCGCGTTCAGGGAATCGTGGTCGAGGAACACGTCGGGCAGCACCATCGAGCGCATCCGCAAGCCCCCGTCGAGCATGCCCTGCTCAGCCAGGAGCTGCATGACATGGGAGCCGAAGCCGCCGATCGCGCCTTCCTCGATGGTGATCAGAATTTCGTGGTCGCGCGCAAGCTTCAACACCAGTTCGGCATCCAGCGGCTTCATGAAGCGCGCATCCGCGATCGTGGCCGATAGGCCATGGGCAGCGAGTTCGTCCGCCGCCTTCTCGCATTCGGCGAGCCGGGTGCCGAACGACAACAGCGCGACCTTCTTGCCTTCGCGGATGATGCGGCCCTTGCCGATCGGAAGCGGCACGCCGAATTCGGGCATCTCGACGCCGCGGCCTTCGCCGCGGGGGTAGCGCACCGCGCTCGGCCGGTCGTTGATTACGACCTGGGTCGCCACCATGTGCACGAGTTCCGCCTCGTCGGAGGCCGCCATGATGACGAAATTGGGCAGGCAGCCGAGATAGGCGTTGTCGAACGAGCCGGCATGGGTCGCGCCGTCGGCGCCGACGAGGCCGGCGCGGTCGATGGCAAAGCGCACCGGCAGGCTCTGGATCGCGACGTCGTGGACGACCTGGTCATAGCCGCGCTGCAGGAAGGTCGAATAGATCGCGCAGAACGGCTTGTAACCCTCGGTCGCAAGCCCCGCCGCGAAGGTCACGGCGTGCTGCTCGGCGATGCCGACGTCGAAGGTGCGCTCCGGGAAAGCCTTGTTGAAGATGTCGATCC
This sequence comes from uncultured Alphaproteobacteria bacterium, assembly GCA_963721135.1. Lineage (GTDB taxonomy): Bacteria > Pseudomonadota > Alphaproteobacteria > Rhizobiales > Xanthobacteraceae > Bradyrhizobium. The sequence continues at coordinate 108,367 of CAVRIB010000005.1, read as the reverse complement.
CGGTGCCCGACGGCATCGCCGCGGTGATGCCGACGATCCTGTCGTCCTTCTGCGCCTCCTTGACGAGGCTCTGGCCGAACACGTTCTGGTAGGCCGGCGCGTTCGGTTTTGCTTTCGCCTGGGTACCGGTCGCGACATCGAACTTGACGACCGCATGGTATTTGTCGGCGGAGGCTTCCGCCGGCGGATAGCCCTTGCCCTTCTGCGTCACGACGTGGACCAGGATCGGCCCGTCCTCCATGTCGCGGACGTTCTTCAGGACCGGCAGCAGGTGGTCGAGATTGTGGCCGTCGATCGGGCCGACATAGTAGAAGCCGAGTTCCTCGAACAGCGTGCCGCCGCCGACCATGAAGCCGCGCGAATATTCCTCGGCGCGGTTGGCGCGATCGGCCAGCACCTTCGGCAGGTGCTTGCCGAGCTGCTTGGCGGCGGCGCGCACCGAGCGGTAGGTCCTGCCGGAATAGAGTCTCGACAGATAGGCCGACATTGCCCCGACCGGAGGGGCGATCGACATGTCGTTGTCGTTGAGGATGACGATCAGCCGCGAATTCATCGCTCCCGCATTGTTCATGGCCTCATAGGCCATGCCCGCCGACATCGCGCCGTCGCCGATCACCGCGATGACATTGTTCTTGCGCCCGGAAAGATCGCGCGCCACCGCCATGCCGAGCGCGGCCGAGATCGAGGTCGAGGAATGCGCGGCGCCGAACGGATCGTAGTCGCTTTCGGTGCGCTTGGTGAAACCGGAGAGCCCCCCGCCGGTGCGCAGCGTGCGGATGCGGTCTCTTCGGCCGGTCAGGATCTTGTGCGGATAGGCCTGGTGGCCGACGTCCCAGACCAGTCGGTCGCGCGGGGTGTCGAAGATATAGTGTAGCGCGGTGGTGAGCTCGACGACGCCGAGGCCGGCGCCGAAGTGTCCCCCCGTCACCGAAACCGCATCGATGGTCTCCTGGCGCAATTCGTCGGCAACCTGCCGGACTTGTTCCACCTTGAGCCGGCGCAGATCCTCAGGGGTGCGGATCGTGTCGAGAAGTGGCGTCTTACTAAATACGGTCACGGCGATATTCCAATGTTACCTGGTCGGTACAAACGCCCCGACGGGAGATGGGTTGCGCGTTAACCAGCGCAGCGAAAACTCGGACACGGGGCGACATCTCGGCAGGCCGAAGCCTGATCCAGACAAGCCTAGAGACGCTCCCGGTCACTCAATGTGATCTTCATCACCTTCGGGGATTCCACCCTTCCCAGCCAATTCTATTAACGATTTTAAGCGCTTACCGTCACCGGAAAACGGCGGCGGGGCGCTTTCAACAGCCCATAGCACCCCAAGCATTACACTAAAGCGGAGGTTAAAGCCAACCCGCCGAAGGGTATTGCGAAGGCCGCAGGGCCCGCGAGGGTGCGCCGGCTTTAACCAATGCGGCGGGCCGATGGTTCCGGTTCGCCCAAATCGGCAGGCCCCAGGTGGGGGGCGGCGGCCTCGAGCTTCTTCCAGGCCCGTTCGCGCCCTGCCGTGTCGCCGGTCGCGACCGCCAGCGCCGCCTCCGGGAGCGCCATCCGGTCGTTCAACGGCACCGGCCCGCAGACGATCATGAAGAAGTCGTAGGCGTGCGGCAGTTCGTTGGCCATGACGTACTGGAAATGGACGCGGAAGAACTGCCAGCGGAACAAGTTATAGTGTTCTGGCTTGATGATCTCGCGGAACGGCACCGGCACGATCTTCGGGTTGCGCCGGGCGGTTCCGACATCGATGCCGTGGCCGGCGACCGGATCGAAGGGAAAGAAATTCATCACGTCCTTGCGCGACTGGCAGTCGACCCAGTCGATCGACGGCTCGACCGCGAGATCGCGCAGGTGATCGCGGAACTGTTGCGAGACGGCATGAAACCCGACGATCGGGAAATTACCGCCGATCGTCAGCAGCGCGACGCGCGGTCCATGGCGGCCGAGCGCCGGATCGAGCCTGAGTGCGCGCGCGACAATCTCGGCGCCCAGGAACGATCCGGAACTGTGGCCGACGATGACGATCTCGTCGGCACCGCCTTCGCCGGCGACCCTTGCGAGATACTGCGCGAAGCGGTCGATGCGCTCGTCCCAATCCGGCCGGGCACGGTGCGAGAATTGCCAGGTCCAGACCGTGTCGGACAACAGATAAAGCACGTAGGTCGCGTTTTCCGTGTATTTCAGGAGCGCGATTAGCCCGGCCACGAACAGGATCGCAGCCGCGGCGATGCCATAGGAATCGGAAATGCCCAGCGCCGCGAGACCTCTGCGGAACGCGAGCGCGAGGCCCAGCATGAGCAGCGCTTCGAGCAGGAGTACGAAGTGCGGGTAGGTGACGAAGATTCCGAACCGCCAGCTCGCCTTCCAGAACCGGGCCATGGTGCCGCGGAAAACCAGCCGCCAATAGATCCATATCGCCTGGAAAATCGTGGACCAGATCGGCGCGGCGAGATCGCGCTGGATCAGGTCCTCGAAGCGCAGGAAATCGTAAGCCGTGCGGGTGTGCCAGTCGCCGGCCCTGGTCTCGATGGTCCAGGACGCGACCTCGCCGCTGGCTTCGACCTGCGGCCGGCCGACATCGGCCGCGAGCCGGTACAGACGGCCGAATTTCCGCAGCTCGTTCCGGAACATGCGGTAGTACTGCGCCAGTCCGCGCGGATCGTACCCTTGCACATAGATGACGTGGCGGTTGAGAACGCGCACCTAGCTCATGATCCCCGATCTTGCGGCCGGACTATATCAGGCCCCCTGACGCGCCATGAGCTATTTCGGCCCCGGGCCGGGGATCAGGCTGCGCCATGTTCGGTCCCGAACTTCTAACCTTTCCCCGCGAAGGCGTTCAGACCGGGGAGAGGGAGCCTTGGACCTCACTGCACGTCGAGCGGCTCGGTCCCGGTGGGCTGGCCTGAGGCGTCGAGCGTGATCTTGTCGACCCGGGCCTCGGCCTGGCGCAACAGTTCCTCGCAGCGGCGCTTCAAGGATTCGCCGCGCTCGTAGATTGCAACCGATTCCTCGAGCGGCACCTTGCCTTCTTCCAGCCGCTTGACGATCAATTCGAGTTCCTCGAGCGCGCGCTCGAAGCTCAGCTTCCTGACGTCGGTCTGGGTGTTCTCGGCCATCTTGCTTTCCCGAAAGGCGCCCTCATCCCGGCGCGGACTTCAATCGATTTATGCGGGCATATTGTGGCGGCAATCACGCGCCCATCAACGCACTGACATGGGCCGCGACCGACTCCTGCAGGCCCTGCAGATCATAGCCGCCCTCGAGCACCGAGACAATTCGCCCCGCCGCGATCGAATCCGCGACATCCATCAGCTTGCGCGTGACCCAGCCGAAATCCTCCGCCGTCAGATTGAGCGAGGCCAGGGGATCGCGGTAATGCGCATCGAAGCCGGCGGAGACGATGATCAGTTCGGGCGAAAAATCCCGCAGCCGCGGCAGGATCGCGTTCTCGAACGCGGCGCGGAATTTGGCGCCGTCGTCTTCGGACGAGAGCGGCGCATTGACGATGGTGTCGTGCTCGCCGCGCTCGCCGCGGGCGCCGGTGCCGGGAAACAGCGGCATCTGGTGGGTCGAGCAATACATCACCGTCTTGTCGGCCCAGAAGATGTCCTGCGTGCCGTTGCCGTGATGGACGTCGAAATCGACCACCGCGGCGCGCGCGATGCCGTATTTGCGCTGCGCATGGCGCGCGGCGATCGCCGCGTTGTCGAAGAAGCAGAAGCCCATCGGTTTTGCGGTCTCGGCATGGTGGCCGGGCGGGCGGATCGCGACGAAGGCATTGTGGTGCTTGCCGCTCATCACAGCATCGGTGGCGGCGACCGCGCCGCCGACGCCGCGCATCGCGGCCTCCCAGGTCCCGGGCGACATCGAGGTGTCGCCATCGAGATAGATCAGCCCGCTGGTCGGCGCGACATGGCGGATTTCGGTGACGTAGTGCTCGCCGTGGCAGAGCGTGATCTGCTCCATTTTGCCCTCCGGCGCCTCGTCGCGCACCAGCGCGTTGAAGCGCTCGCCCGCCAGCACCTGGGCCACCGCGCGCAGCCGGTCGGCGCGCTCGGGGTGTCCGGGAGGCGTCTGGTGGTCGAGACAGGCCGGGTGGGTCAGAAGCAGCGTCGTCATGCAATACCCTGGCGCGCAAAACCCGCGCCGTTCGAGAAACGGCTAATTTCAAGCTAACTTAAGGGCTTGGACGCCAATCGGAAAGAGCTATGGCGCGTGTATTCGGCCCGCCTTCAGTTCGACCGCGCGATGCGATTGGCCGGCGTGGGCGCGATCGGGCTATGGGCCTGGAAATAGGCATAAAGCGCATCGGCGTCGTAGACGCCATAGCGCTGCGCGGTACCGCGCTTCAATACCGTAAAGCCGTCGCCGCCATCGGCGAGATAATTGTTCACGGTCACGCGGTAGCTCTTCGCGCGATCGATGCGCTCGCCGTTCAATGTCATGCTGTCGGCGACGACGCGCTCGCCATCGGGTCTCGTACCGTCCCAGCGGTAGCCGAATCCGCTGGAGACCTGAAGGATCCGCGGCCGCTTCGGGTCGGCCCATTGCTGCTCCAGCGCGTTCTTGAGCTGGGCTCCCGACAGCGTCATCGTGACCAGCTGGTTGCGGAAGGGCTGGCTGGCGAAGACGTCGCCATAGGTCACCTCGCTATTGTCCTTTTTCGTGATGTCGGTGCGGATGCCGCCCGGATTGGTCATCGCGATCACCGCGCCGCCATTGGCTTTCGCGCTCGTGGCAGCCAGTTGCGCATCCGCAATGATATCGCCGAGCGGACTCTCGCCGGCCTCGTTGGGCGCGTGCGTCAGCGTCTCGGTGACCGAGCCCGCGGCGCGGTTGGCGATCGGAGCGGCGAACTTGTCGTAAGACGCGAGCAGGGCGGTCTGAGCGGGGTCGCTCGCCAGCTCGGTGCGAACGATGACGTTGTCGGCCTTGGCGCTGATGACGTCGTGCGTGGTGCGGTCGAGCTTGAGATCGATCGCGGTGACGACGGTGCCGTATTTGTCGGCTTGCGTGACCAGCCGCCCGTCGATGTTGCAGATATAGGCCTGATGGGTGTGGCCGCTGATCACCACGTCGACCGCGGAATCGAATTTCTTGACGATGTCGACGATGTCGCCGGAAATCCCCGGGCACTCATTATAGTCGCCGGTCGGATAGCCGCCCTGGTGGATCAGCACGACAAAGGCCTCGACGCCGCGCGTCCTCAATTTCGGTACCAGCGCGTTCACCGCTTCGGCCTCATCCATGAATTCGAGGCTGGCGATGCCGGTGGGCGAGACGATGTCGGCCGTGCCCTTCAGCGTCAACCCGATGAAGGCGACCGGAATGCCCTCGAATTTCCTGATCGCGTAGGCCGGGAACAGGGTCTTGCCGGTGCTCCTCACGAAAGTGGACGCTGCGAGATAATGAAACTTGGCTCCGGTAAAAGGCCGCGGCCCCTGGCAGCCGTCGGTGGGATGGCAGCCGCCCTTCTGCATCCGCAACAGCTCGTCCTTGCCCTCGTCGAATTCATGGTTGCCGACGGCGGAGAGTTCGAGCCCCATCATCGACATCGATTCGATGGTCGGCTCGTCGTGGAACATCGCCGACAGCAACGGGCTCGCGCCGATCAGGTCTCCGGCCGCGACGAAGATCGTGTTCGGGTGGCCCTCGCGCAGCTGTTTGACCAGCGTTGCCATGTGTTCGGCGCCGCCGGCGGCGACCGTGATCTTCCGGGTCTTGTCGGCGGGATCGGCGATCTTGATGCCACCCGGCGGCGGCCGCAGGTAGCCGTGGAAATCGTTGATCGCGAGAATCCGCAACTCGACCGGCGCCTTGGTCTCGGCGGCGGAGCGAGCGGCCGGATAGGACAGCGCGAGCAGCGTGGTGAGAATGAAAAAGATCGATCGGGTCGGGGAGGTCATTTTGAAAAGGCTTGCTGGTTGCGCTGGCGGGGCCGCTGGTGACTGTCGAGGCGCATCCTATATGATCCGCGGTGACGCTAGAATGTCCCGGCCAGACCACTTTCGTCATGGCCGGGCTTCCGCCTTCGCCAAGGCTTCGGCGGAAGCCCGGGCATGACGAGTTCCGGGAAGCGACGAGAAGGAACGACCGATGCAGCTGACGGGGATTCATCATCTGACCGCGATCTCCGCAAAACCGAAGGAGAATCTCGCCTTCTACACCGACCTGCTCGGCCTGCGGCTGGTGAAGAAGACCGTCAACCAGGACGACGTCAGCGCCTATCATCTGTTCTACGCCGACGGCAAGGCCAACCCAGGCACTGATCTGACCTTCTTCGATTTTCCGCTCCCGCCCGAGCGGCGCGGCAGCAACAGCATTTCGCGCACCGGGCTACGCGTCGCCGGCGAAAAGAGCCTGGGCTGGTGGCGTGATCGCCTGAAGCAGGCGGGCGGCCACACCGGCGATGTCGTCGAAGTCGACGGCAGGTTGACGTTGCCGTTCGAGGACGGCGAAGGACAACGTCTGGTGCTGGTCGATGACGGCGGCGCGGGCCCCGCCTCGCCGTGGGGGAAGAGCGCGGTGCCGGCGGAGCACCAGATTCGCGGCCTCGGCCCGATCGTGCTCACCGTGCACGATCTTTCGCGCACCGCGTTCGTGCTGACCGAAATCATGAACATGCGCCGCATGCGCGACTATGCCGCGCACGGAGCGCACATTGTCGTGTTCGCAATGGGCGAGGGCGGTCCTGCCGCCGAGTTGCACGTGCTCGAAAGCAGGGATCTGGCCACGGCCAGTCAGGGCGCGGGCGGCGTGCATCACGTCGCCTTCCGCACGCCGGACGAGGCGCAGTATCACGCCTGGACCGCGCGGCTGAATGAGCGCGGCATCCGCAACTCCGGCGAGATCAACCGCTTCTATTTCCGCAGCCTTTATTTCCGCGAGCCCAACGGCATCCTGTTCGAGATCGCCACCGACGGCCCCGGCTTTGCCACCGACGAGCCGCTGGAAAAACTCGGCGAGAAACTCGCGCTGCCGCCCTTCCTCGAGCCGCGGCGCAAGGAGATCGAGGCGGGGCTCAAGCCGATCGGGTAATTTTGTAGTTCGTAAGGCGGGTTGGCGAAGGGTAACCCGCCGATGGTGTCGCGACGCGATGGCGGATTACGCCTTCGGCTAATCCGCCCTACGGACTGTGCGTTAACCGTACAAGTTCCCGAACCCGTCCTCCACAGCGGCCGCAACCTCTCCACGGTATCGCCTTGCTTTGGTCAAACCCGGGTGAAGTCTTCAAGGCAGGCGCAAATCCGCCGGCCGCTCTCGATGCCGGCGTCATTGGACAGGGGACCGCCAATGGAATCGACGCTGCAGCCAAAGCCGGCTGACGATCCGCATGACATGCTCGTGGTCGCGACCGATGCCGCCCGCATCTCGCCCGCGGAGGACGAGATTGCGAGCCTGTTGCGCGGGGCGGCACGCCAGCGGCCCGAGCCGCAAGCGAGGAAAGCGCCGGATGTGGCCATCGGCGCCAGGGTTCCAGCAGTCGACACGACGTTCCGCGCGACCGCCGTCGACGATGTGCCGGGAACGGCAATGCCTCGGCCGAAGGGACGGTGGGCGACGCGCGGCCTCACCGCGCTGGTGCTGACGGCGTGCATCGGCGGCGCCGCCTTCGCGTGGCAGACGGAGGGCGATGCGGCCCGACAAATGATCGGGCAATTCACGCCGCTCCTCACCTCGCTGTTGTCGGCGGGAAAGACCGAAGCTCCGGCGCAGCCGGCCGCACAAGCGGTCGAGGCGGAGGCAACCAACGCGGCGCCGCAAGCGACCTCTCCGCAACCGGTCATTCCGGCTCAGGCCGCCCAACCGGCAACGCCGGTTCAGGCCGCGACCGATGCCGCGACGAATGCCGCCGCCGCTTCAGCGGAATCCGCGCAGCTCTTGCAGTCGATGCAGCATGACGTCGCAAGCCTGACGCAGCAGGTCGAGCAGCTCAAGGCGACGATCGACGAACTCAAGGCCGGCCAGCAGCAACTCAACCGCGACGTCGCCAAGGCGACCGAACAGAACCTGCGGTCCAAAATAGCGAAACTGCCTGCAGGCCCGCCGCGCACCGTGGCCGCGCATCCGCGCAAGCCGATGCAGACCTATTATCCGCCGGCTCCGGCGCAGGCGACGTCTCCGTTGCCGCCGGCCACCGCGGCCTATCCGGCCGCCGCTCCGTATTACCCGCCGCGGCAAATCGAGCCGCCGCCGCAGGCGGCGAGCGAGCAGGATGAGCCGGAGTCATCGGTGCCGCGGCCGCCGATGCCGGTGCGGTAGCGATCGGGTCCGCTCGCTCAATTCAAGCCTGACGTGCTGTCGGCTTTCTTTTGCCGGCCACACACGCGAGACGGCCGGGGAATAACCGATCATTAACCATATGAGCCGATGATTCACGCCGAAGTTGGGTGGGCTATCGCGCGCGAGTCGTCGCTGGATCGTTCACGCGACGGCTCTTTTGGTTTTTCTGATCAGCGGCGAGGAGAAATCTTGCGACTGGGCTGACATGTAGGGGACGCAAGGTGACCGAAACACCGGACAGGGAAACGCAAGGCGATCAACAGCCTCCGGCGGCACGACAGGCGGCTTCGAGCCGGGTGCCGGCGATAGTGGTGTCCTTGTCCGCCCTGGCCATCATTGGCGCGGCCACCGCCAATTCCCTGCCGGATTTTGATCGCTTCTCCTTGCCGAATTTCTCCTTGCCGAATTTTAGTAGCTTCTCTTTCCCGAACGTCTCCTTGCCGAACTTCTCTTTGCCAAACTTCTCCTGGCCGAACTTCGGTCGCTTCGCCGCGCAGCCTTCACATGAGACGGTTTCAGTCCCGATACCAGATCCCGTCAGCACGACCCTGAAAAGTATCCAGTTGTCGCAGCAGCAAAACGCGGCCGTGCTGGTGTCGCTCACGGAGAGCTCCGCAACTCAGCTGGCGGATTTGAGAAGAATGTCCCGTCAACTCGCCTCGTTGACGGTGATGGTGGAGTCGCTCCAGGGCGCGGTGGGGCCGTTGACGACTTCCTCGATCCCGCATTCAAATCCTCGCGCCCGGCTTGTCCGGAGGTCGCGAAGAATAATTGCACTGCCTAGACCTGTCGGCCCTGTGTCGGTCGGAGGCGCCCCGCTCAGTCCTGCGCCAGCAACGGTCCCGGCCGCAAATCTCTGAACATCAGCCGCATCGGCTTCGACGAATGGTTCCGCCGCTCGCGGGCAGCGGCCTGATCCCGAGACCGCTCCTTGAAACGCGTTCGCTCCTGAGAACGTCAACTCTCGTGATTGTGACGCGCCTTGTCCGGGTTGGCCTGTTCCGGGTTCAGCAGGCGGTTTCGCGGCCACCACCGGCGAACCGGAAGCCAGCAGACGACGGTGGCAAAGACGCAAATGTAGGCCAAAGAGGCGATGCCCAGGAAGAAGCGGGCGTCATGAAGATAATTGCCAGCTCCGAGCACGGCGGCGAAAAGGATGCCAACGATGCATCCGAAGGTGAGGGCGTGCCGAAATCCGAAGTCCTCGCGGGCCAGCATGCCGATGGCCACGAGCAAACCGGTTACCGTCGCAGGAATGAGGCCGATGATGTACGACCCCGAGACGAGCTCCGAAATCCCGAAGGGCAAGTCGAGCTTCGGCTTCAGGAACATGCAGTCGCCGCCGCTAGTGGGGGGACACTCCAGCGTGTGCAGCCAGTGGAACTCGATGTTCGACCACACGATGTGGTAAAGCTGGATGCCGAAGGCCGGCAAGAGGAGGGCCGCCGCGCCGGCCAGCGGGCCCACCAAGGCGTAAAACATCAACGTCGCCGCAAAAGCGAATATCAAACCCTTTGGCCGGGGATGCCGGACGGGCAGTGTATCCGCTGTCCCTTCGGACGGGTCGTTGCCAGGTGGTGACATCGTTGTGCTTGGGATTTGCGAGTTGACTTGTACCTGGTTTGCTTGCGTCCACGGACACCCATAGCAGCCCGAAGGTTGTCGAACCGGCCGCAGCCTCCCATCGTTTCAATCATCCGGTTTTACCGATCGTTAATGGCACCGCTTCGCGACGCTTCGCGAGTCGCACTATCGCTAATCCGCCCCACAGCACGCAACGCGAGAACAGCCGAAAAATCTCCCCGAACGCTTGCGTTGCCGGAGAAAAGGCACCACCCGCTTTCACCATCCGGCTCGCTGCGATTTCATCGCGATCGGATATGATGTAAGTCTGTCCCGTCGAGATTGTCCACACACCGGTTTGGGAGAGCGCTTTGCACAATTGGGAGCGATTGGTCCGCGCGCTGCGCGCGCTTGCATATTTTTGCAGTTTCTGCGTCTTCGCGGGGCAGCCGGCTTACGCCGATGGCTCCGTATCATCCCTGCACATGGGCTACGGCGCGCCCAATCGAGCCGTGTTTGATCAATTCCTGGCCGTGATCCAGCAGTATAACGCGTCGGGCGAACGCTTTCGCATCGACTCCCACTGTCAATCCGCCTGCACGATGTTCCTTTCGATCCACAATGTCTGCGTTACGCCGGGCGCGACGCTGTTGTTTCACGCCGGCGGCAACAGGAAAACGGGCATTGTCAGCCCCTCCACCACGCAGGAAATGCTCAGCACCTACAACGCTGCCTTGCGCCAATATGTCACCGCCAACCATTTCATGGATACGTTTGCCTTTCATCCGATTTCCGGCAGCGAAATCATCAAGCGCTTCGGCTACCGGGCGTGCCGGTAGCAGGCTGAGCTGGAGCGTCGCAGGCTACCGGTCGCCTTGCGCATGTCCGCGCTCCATCTTTCGTCCAGGTGATTTGCCCGACAGGCAATTTCACGAACCCCTGTCAATCCCCTCCAGTAAAAATATTTCTGTTTTGCAGAATCAAAAATCGGTTTATATCCATCCCGTCCCGTCCCACAGAGGGGCGCTCGCGCGATCGTCACGGACGCGGGGCGGGATGCGGTGGACGCGAGGCGGCGCTTTCGACGATGGCGCCGGCACGCGGACGGCGAAGTCGTGTGGTCCTGGCGCCTCGACGCCGGCGTCAAGCTTCTCGGGGTTGTTCCTGGGAGGTGATGGAGACAAACCAGCCCGATCTCCAGGGAGAGCACGAAGGAAACCGTTAAAACCATTGCGCAGGGAAGGCCGGGCCGTTCCGGTGAACCTGTGGTGACTACGCTCGTGTGCTTTGTTTTTTACTGCACGCGAGGCTGCGGGTGCATCGTGCGCCCGGCTTTCCCTGCGCCCTCAACTTTCGAGGGAGCGAACGTTTCGGCCAAGCCTCGCGCGAAAACATGCGGCGAGATCGCGAACCTGTGTCTTTCGTCATTGCGAGCAGCCAACGGGTCGCGCGAATGCGCGCCCGATGACAGGCACCGCGGCGAAGCAATCCAGCTTTCCGCTTGCTGCGCCATGGATTGCTTCGCTTCGCTCGCAATGACAGTCTCAACCGCCCCGCGAAGGCGGGCGATCCAGTATTCCAGAGGCGATGGTGATAAAATCGAGAGGCCGCAGCGTACTGGATACCCCGCTTGCGCGGGGTATGACGACCTTATGTGAGGTGGCGTTTCGCGCTTGCTCGCTCGCGCCAAATGATAGGGTAGCCGTGCTCGGGCCGTAACCCGATAGCGGGGAAATACAAGGCGAGGAGCACGGCGATGCGTGTCGTTGCGTTGGAGGAGCATTTCACGGTGCCGGCTCTGGTCGGCCGCATCGATCGGGACGCCATCAACCGGCGCGGCTTCCGGCCGCGGAACCTTCCCAAGACCGGCCCCAATCCGTTCGAACTGCTGCCGGAGATCGGCGAGCGCCGCCTGCAGTCGATGGACGAGGCTGACATCACCGTGCAGGTGCTCTCGAACACCGGTCCCGGGCCGGATCTCGTGCCCGGCCCCGAGGGCATCGCGATCGCGCGCGAGATGAACGATCATCTGGCAACCGCGATCGCGCGCCATCCCAGGCGCTTCGCGGGTTTTGCCGTGCTGCCGATGCAGAGCGCGGAGGCGACCGCGGCCGAGCTCGTTCGCGCGGTGAGGGAGCTGCATTTCGCCGGCGCGCTCGTCAACGGCACCACGGAAGGCCGCTTCCTCGATCACCCCTGCTATGAGGATCTGCTGGCGGCGGCGGTCGAGCTCGATGTTCCGATCTACGTCCATCCGCATCTCGCGCCCGAAGCGGTCCGGCGCGCCTACTACTCGGATTTGCCGGCGGGCGCGAGCCGCGTGCTCGAAGCCGCCGGCTGGGGCTGGCACTCGGAGACCGCCATTCAGATCCTGCGGCTCGTGCTGTCGGGCGCGCTCGACCGGCATCGGCGGCTGAAGCTCATCATCGGCCACATGGGCGAAATGCTGCCGATGATGCTGGCGCGCGCCGATGAGGTGTTCGCGCTCGACATCGAGCATTTGCAGCGGCCGATCAGCCGCACGATCCTCGATCAGGTCTGGCTCACCACCAGCGGCATCTTCACCGAGCCACCCTTTCTGGCGGCGCTTATGACCTTCGGCATCGACCGCATCATGTTCTCGGTCGACTACCCCTATGCCCCCAACAAAAAGGGGCGCGCCTTTCTCGACCGCCTCTCGCTCGCGCCCGCCGACATGGAGAAGTTGTGTCACGGCAATGCCGATGTGCTGCTGAAGCTGAAGGTGGGGTGACGTGCGTCCCGGACAAGCGAGCGCAGCGAGCGCGATCCGGGACCCATAACCACAGCCCAGCATGTCGTGCGACGCTGGAGCGGCAGCGTGGCCTATGACAGAATCCAGTGGCTATCAGTCCCTGCTTTCGCAGGGAGGACGATAAAGGGCAACGCGGTTGCAGCTACGCCAGCAGCACGGCGTCCGCGCCGGTGACGGCGTCGGCGCTATCGGTTACGGTGCGCTCGAGGGACGCCGCCTGCACCGTGATGTTTTCGGCGAAGAAGCGCGCCAGCGTGACGTAGCGGGTGGCATCGCCTTCGCCGAGCGTGCGCGCGGCGAGCGCTTCGTTCGCCAGCATGCAGCCGCCGAGCGTCGAGCCGAACAGCCGCAGGTAAGGCGCCGCGCCCGCCAGCGCATCGTTCGGCGCTGCGGTGACGCGCTCCAGAAGCCAGCGGCTCGCGCGCTCCAGCGAGCCGAGCGCGTCGCGCAGTTTTGGTCCCGTGGTGCCGAACGCCGGATCGTTGGAGGCCTCGACGCGTTTCACCACGTCGGACAGTTCATCGAGCAGCGCCCACACCGAGGCGCCGCCATGGGCCGCGAGCTTGCGCGTCACGAGGTCGATCGACTGGATGCCGTTGGTGCCCTCGTAGATCGGGGTGATGCGCGCGTCGCGAAAATGCTGCGCGGCGCCGGTCTCCTCGATGAAGCCCATGCCGCCATGGACCTGCACGCCGAGCGAAGCCACCTCGTTGCCGATGTCGGTGGAGAACGCCTTGGCGATCGGGGTGAGCAGCGCGCCGCGCGCCGCGGCAAGCTCGCGCGTTTTGGCGTCGGGCGCGCGCACGGCGACGTCGAGCGCCACGGCCGTGGCGTAGCAGATGGTCCGCGCCGCCGCCGTCAGCGCGCGCATCTGCATCAGCATGCGCTTGACGTCGGGATGCACGATGATCGGGTCCGATCCGTCGGCGTGGCCGACGGCGCGGCCCTGGCGGCGCTCCTGCGCGTAGTTAAGCGCCTGCTGGTAGGCGCGGTCGGCGATGCCGACGCCCTCGAGCCCGACGCCGAGCCGGGCCTGGTTCATCATCGTGAACATGCAGTGCATGCCCTTGTTTTCCTCGCCGATCAGGTAGCCGATCGCGCCGCCGTGATCGCCCATCGTCATGGTGCAGGTGGGCGCGGCATGCATGCCGAGCTTGTGCTCGACGCCGCTGGCAAAGATGTCGTTGCGCGCGCCCAGCGAGCCGTCGGCATTGACCAGGAATTTCGGAATCAAGAACAGCGAAATGCCCCTGGTGCCGGCGGGCGCATCGGGCAGGCGGGCGAGCACGAAATGCACGATATTGTCGGTCATGTCGTGCTCGCCATAGGTGATGAAGATCTTGGTGCCCTTGATGCGGTAAGTGCCGTCGGCCTGCTTCTCGGCGCGGGTGCGCAGCGCGCCGACGTCGGAACCGGCCTGCGGCTCGGTGAGCTGCATGGTGCCGGTCCATTCGCCGGACACGAGCTTTTCCAGATAGATCTTCTTCAGCTGGTCGCTGCCGTGGGCGTCGAGCGCCTCGATGGCGGAGAGCGTGAGCAGCGGGCAGAGGCCGAAGGCGATGTTCGAGGCGCTCCAGATTTCGGTGCAGGCGGCGTTGATCGCGAGCGGCAGCCCCTGGCCGCCGAACTTTTCCGGACCCGAAACCGCATTCCACCCCGCCGCCGCCCAGCGCTGATAGGCGTCGGGCCAGCCCGGCGCGGTGGTGAGCTTGCCGTCATCGAGCTTGATGCCGTGCTCGTCGCCGACGGTATTGAGCGGCGCCAGCACGTCGGAGGCGAACTTGCCGGCTTCCTCCAAAACGGCCGCGGTGATGTCGGCGTCGAAATCGCCGTAATGGCCGGCCTTGACGGCGGCCTCCAGACCCGCGCCGTGGTTGAGCGCGAGCAGCATGTCGTTGATCGGCGCGCGGTAGGTCATGGCGATCTCTCGCTTTCGGCAGCAGGGCAGGCGGTCGTCTTCTCACGAAACCGCACCGCTCTCAACTCTCCCGGGGGCAAAATGGCCGGCAAAGCCGCCCATTTGGCGCGCGAGGCGGGACGGAGCGGGTTCAGGAAGATACTCTATATTAAGGCCGGCAAAACAGAGGGCTCGATTCGAGGCGCGAATTCAGCGCGTCGGCGGTTGAAATGGCCAAACTCCCTCTATAGACCGGCGTGGCCGAAAGGGAGCTTGCGGGGCGCGGGCGTGACATGCGCCGGTCCCGCCGCTTTCGAGCCTGTTGGGGCGTCGCCAAGTGGTAAGGCAGTGGATTTTGATTCCACCATACGGAGGTTCGAATCCTCCCGCCCCAGCCAGCCAGTCCGGTGCCAGGAGACTTTGCCCTCTACAATGCCACAAAGGCCCGCCAATGGCGGGCTTTTGCGAACTGGCTATCGGTCTCCGGGCTCCGGAATTGGGGTCTCTGGGAGCGAAATCGCCGATAGTCTCCGGCGGATATTTGAAATATTCCCGTTTTCGGGAAACTGGGACCGGAGACCGGGTTCGATATGCACTGCGTGGCCGGGCTTACAGTGCAAACTCGCCAAATTCTCCAGCACGGCCACCGAGAAATTGGGAATTCCGAGCCCACACTCCGCGCCGACCTTCGACAGCATTAGGAATGGTGCCGGAATCACGGCCGCCTATCATGTTAGGTCGGCACCTGGTCGGATTAGGATCTTAGAAAACCGCCAACGACACTCAGAGCTGGCTTCCGCCGCAAAAGAGCGAACAGAGTGTAAGTGTTCCACCATGCATGCCATTCGAACACGACTTGTTTTCCGCCCACAGTAAGGGTTTCATCTCCTGAACATACTTCGTCCAAATCTCGCGCCGCGACCCAAGGATGACTTCCTAGTCTCGGTCGGTGACCTCTCACACTCGCGAAGCTTGCATATTCGCCATTTGCGTGTACCAGCAAATAACGTATAGCGACTGAAGCGATTGCAGCCAAGAACTATTGCATTTCCAATGGATTAGTCGGCGTCTGGTAGACGGGGCTGCAAGGTAGACGGTGGAACGGTGTTCGCGAGCGATTGGCTGTAGCGACCGCGGTTACGACTAAAAGCATCGCTACTGAGCGTGCACCCTTTCAAGGGCAGCAGTTTCGGCTTCGCGCTTTGGGGCCCGTTCAGGCGAAACCTGACGCGACCTTAAAAGTTTTGCCGCTCGTCCGGGTTTTGGTTGCCCAAAGGCGTCTTCCCTCGTCGATCGTGAAATAGGCTTCCGCCCATTTGATCCACCGACGCGGAACTGGCCGCGCGCCGACCTGGCATTGCACGTAAGTGAAGTCGTCTGGCTGGCCAAGGAAATTGCCGATCGAGCGTAGTGACCAAATCAAGCCCGAGATTCCGGCATTTCCCGCATCCTGAAACGCGCGGCGCGCGATCGCATCTCCGCGCCTTCTTGGAATTTCCGGCGAGAAATCGAACACGCGACTAAACCTACGCGAGTTTGGGTCAAAGGTATGGTGCTCCTCGCCGAACGGATAAACAGCCGTCACGGCGGGCGGTAATCCAAAATGAATAGCCTGCAGGGGAAACCGGCCAGCTGATATCGCGATGATGCAGGAGTTGATTTCCGCGATGATGCCGCTGTTCCTATAAATCTGAAACTTGGTAATCTTGGTGTCGAGCGCACTGGTTATGCGCAGCTCGACAGCGCGCCGTTGGGCTGCAACGTCGACACGGCCTTCTTCTTGGGGCAGGTCGGGGACTCTGTCGAGGTTCTTTTCAACATCGCCTTGATCTGGCGAGATCGCCTCAATCCAGATCTTCCTTCTGCCCTTCAGGATGCAAATATCCGGGCCAATATCGCGGGTGGCGGCGGGCACTTCGGCGCGTTTACGAACTTTTTTACCCGCGTCCGCCAGGCGAACGGTAAGATACATTTCCCAGAACCGCGTATCAGGCTGCATGGAAAATTCCTTCCGGAAATTTCCGTCGGCATAGGGCTCATATCGGCGCCAGAGTGCTTCAAGCCCTGACCGAACCTCAGCCTCCACCGGAAACTCCGCCGCGCGCAAATTTCGGTACCCGATGTGAGCGTTGGGGTCATCTGTTTCGAAAAGGGACATTTGGCTATCCTATAAGCGCCGGGACCGCGCTTCACGAAGCATCAACGGTATATGTTTGCGCTGCTGAAATTTGTCTTTTAGTTCTTGACCTAATGCATCTCAGTCTCGGGAGCATACAATGATACGTCGGAAGCGACCGTCTCCACGGAAGGCATCGCATTCCAACCTGCATCCGTATTGAGAAACACGAGTGCATTGCCGGGTGAAGGACCGCCATAGATGCGCGCGATCAATTTTGTTGGGTCAGCAGAGAAAAAATACTTTTGGCCAGCTTCGCTGATAAAAAACCATTCGTTGGGCCGCTGTGCTCGATGAAAAGCAATTGGAATGACGACATCTTGCCCGGATGAGAGCGAGAACCGGCCTCGTTCGTTCTTCCGGATTTGTGAGGCCGTCCTCAATATGAACGGCATGGGCATATTAGCCGGGGGACGGCCGACAATTTCCGTCATTTCTACAAAACAGCGGTCAAACTCCGCCTGCCCAATATTCTTCAGAACGAGGGAACAGACCGGCTTAAAGTCGCCGATCTGCGCGCCTCCCGTTTGAACGCCCACGGCTATGTCCGCAGGTGCAGGAGGCTTCCCGGCGCCTTCTAGCCATGCGCGCGCATGCGTATCAGTTACATGGAGGTCACGGAAGATCGCGCCTTTCAGCGAAGCCGCAGACTCGCCAACCTTCCCGGTGAAGATGTCGTAATTGTCTGCCGTCGCAAGTTGAATAGGATCAAAGCCGAATTCTCCAAAATGCGCGGGCGGGATCGCAACAAACGGTTCGCTGTCCATCGCCTTTCCAAAATCGTAAAGATACTTCCTTCCAAAAAATTCAATTGTCCCGTCGACTGCTGCCTGCCTGAGGTGCTGCGTAAAGCTCATCCAATCGTTGTCGCCGATCGTCGCCGCTTGTATATCCCCGTTCCACCCAGCCGCGATAGCCCAGGTGCGAAGCTCGGTGAAAGGGACGCGGATCGAACGCGTTGCGGCGGGTGAAATGGTCTTGAGACAAGCGCGGATGGCTCCGATCAAGTGCTTCGTCAGGAGCTTCTTAACCTCGGCCTTGGCTTCTGCGGTTGCATCATCCGGTAGATGATATTTGAACGGCCAGCGCGATACGCGGAGGTCAAACGGGAGAGCTTCGCCCGACGGGTCGCCGTACGCCGTATTCATCACCAATACGGTTCGCTCGTGGGTAAGGGCTTTGAGCGCCCAACCGTATTCGATCAGCACGTTGGGGTTGGGCGAACGGCCGCCGTCTCGGCGTTCGGCAATGAAGGTCAGATCGGCCACAAATACACTTGCGGCATCGATCTTTTTGAAGATGGTATCAACGATCGGCGGATGGCCTGCGACATCCAGCGTATCGCTGTCGACGGCCAGCTCGCGAAGCGGCTCCTCGATCTCGGAATCTCCTCCCAAAGCGCGACAGGCGTCTTCTAACGTGCCACGCAGAAAATTGCGCCCAGTCGCCGTTGGCGTGTCGATTTGCCATGAGAAGAAGATCGTCGAAGCCATAGGCATTCCTAAAGAAAACAATCTAGAAAACAACAGCGCGCAGGTCCGCCGTGGCATCCAACACACCGTCCGCGGCCCAGACATCGTCGTGCAACATGAATTTATGACTGCTCGTGTGCGTGACAAACGTCGCTCGCGTTTCAACCACAGTATAGGGAATGATCGCAGCCCGAAGAACCTCATAGTTCTCTGTAAACACCACCCCAGCCAAAAAATCGAAGTGGTGACCCTGGAAGTCCCTTATACCGCTCAACTGCCGCGACTTGTTGTGCCGCGTTATGCGACGCCCTTTTATCTGGTAACGCTTGCCGTCACTCGCCGTGGCATCGATATTGCGATTTGAATTTCCTGCCTGTGTCCACGCGAATGCCTTACAGAATAAATACTCTGCCAAGTCCCCTGTGGGATTGTTTGAACTGCGCGTGATTCCGCGGACCCGCAACTCCTCGGCTACGGTTGCGTGCAAGGTGAGCAATTCCTTTGGCGAGAACTGGGTAACATCCATGACGTCAATTCAATCTAAGGCCGGCAGGAAAGCGCTTATACATCGATCGGAATTTCAACAACCGGTCGTAAGGCCTCAAGCTGTCGAGCGTATTTCCGCACCACCTTGTCGTATAGATCGCCGAGATGCTTCGCGTGTACGCTGATGACGAGGGCGTAGGGTAACTCTTCCTCCGGCTCGAAATTGCGACCGCCTTGGCGCGCGTTATAATGAATGTCGAGCACGGGATTGCGAAGGGTTTTTCCGAGAAATGAAACGCGCGTGTGCAGGCAGTTTTCCCACTTCCAGGCGTCACGGCGCAACTCGTCTTCCATCAACCCACTTTGGGTCTTGCCGAAAAAACTCTTGCTATCGGCGTGCACCTGCTTGGGGTCTTTGCGCTTCAGGTCATGCGGCCTAAAGGTGGGCTCAAGGCCGGCTCGCGTGTAGTTACCGGGGTGATGTGGATCAACACCGGTCGGGTAACACAGTGTTGCAGTGATCGTAACCTTTCCGGGAATGGTGCCAGACGGAATCGGAACCGGCGCGCGAATGTAGCGCGTCGGTGCGATGGAACCTTGATACACGACCCGCACGGTGTCGTCGTCGCAAAGGACGATGTCTTGAACCGAACGGGCGACACGACCACGCCCGATCTCTTCGCAGGGAAAGGCAGACGCTTCTGTCGTATGGATAAGGAGCGCCCGTATAGCGAGGATGTTTAAGGTGTCACCAAAATGCGCGCGTAGCCCGGTACCGAGACGCAATACGGACGGCGCGGAAAAGGAGGTGCCCTCGGTTGCTTCGAGCCCCATCGCCTTACCCTCGTTGAGAACAATGAATGGCCGTTGCAAACAGCCACCGAACTCAACGAAGTCCGGTTTGACGACGCCGGGACTGCGGCCGGGTCCGACCGAACTATAGGTGCAGCGCTGCCAGGGCGCCTCATGATTATCGCAGGCCCCTACGGCGAGCGCGTTCACGCAATCGGCCGGCACCTGGATACGGTTCAAGCCATCCTGGGCAGAGCCGTCTCCCCCGTTGCCAACGGCGATGGTCGCGAGCGTCGAACCGCGCGAAAGACGGTCGTCAATAACAGCCGTCCATGCATGCACGTCATCATCCTCTATTGGGGGGAGCGGCCCGATACTCAAATTGACAAATTGATAGTCCTTCTCGACCAAAACCTGATCGATGCGGCCAAGAACTTCGTAGAGTTCGTGAGGGTCTTGTCCGGGTGTCCTGTCGAGCACACGGTAGTGATCGACCGACGCATAAGGGCGGTGGAGCGGCTTGGCCGGATCGATGTGACCAAACAGGAAGGCGGAGGTTACGCCAACACCATGCTTTTGAAATTCGGCCAGAGGTTTCCCAATGCCGGGCGGTTCGATGACCTTGACCCATCTGCCGATCGGGTGCCCCTTGGGAATTCCACCGTCAAAGATCGCCACGCGAATCTTGGGATCGATGCGGGCCTTTGTCTGGAATTCGATCGCTTCCATGGGAACGCGCGAAGACCGGAAGCTCGGACGCAGTATCCGCAGCGTCGGCATTTGCCGCAATGCACGGACGGGGTGAAGGTCGCAATGCGATCGGCGAGGTCGACAGGAGCCTCCAGTTCCACGAAGCAGAGACCACCTGCGGCGAAGCGGCGGTCCAGTGGTTGCTCAATTCCGATTTCCTCAAGGTAATTCTTAAACTGCGTAACGACGCCATTCGCGCCGGTTCCGCCGTCGCTATGAAGGACTGCTTCGAAGACGACGTTGCCCTTTCTCGGAAGTCGACCCTTGATCTTGTCACGGGCGGTAGGCGCGGCAACCTCCTCGATCGTCGGGAGATCTTTCGCGCCCGCGGCGTCTTCGTGCCAGTTTGGCAAGGAAGTCCGCCAAGCCCGGAATGCCGATCGCGGGCCCATCACGAATAATTCGGTGGTGATCGCCTCTTCAGGCTCTCGGCCCTTGGAGCGTTTTTCGGGCTTGATGCGGCGCGGACGACTGCCGACGGTCTCAAGCCCGACGGATTCAAACAGTTTGTCGGGGAAATAGGACTTCGCGATGTATTCGGGATTGAGCGTGACTGTCGCGACGGCGCGATCGTTTGGGCAGGCCTCGTTCCGGCAGTTGGTCGATGCCGCGCACCACGCGCGCCAACATCGGCGCGATACGCTGCCTTGCCTCGGCGAATGTGTAGGGATGGCTCTTCGGACCACCGCCCCGCACGCCGGCGACATCTTCGACGAGGCGTTCGCCCTTTCCTAGTAGGAAATTGCGCTTTGTCATGATGTGTCTCGTGCGGTTCGACGCTTTAATGCCGGCTTCTTTCGCGCGGCACGGACGCGGATTGTATCGCGGGCAATGCCGGTCAGTTCGCCTGCCTTACGCTGTGACAAAAGCCCCTGATCGACGATGGTCGCCGCAAGTTGAATGCGCGTGGCCTTTGGAAGGGATTTGTTCGTCAATAGCTCCAGAAACTTTTCCTCAAGCGGAACATCGCCTAAGGCGGCCCCACGGCGCGCTGTCGACAAATCGCGCTCGATGTCACTGAAGGACCGCCCTGTGAATGCGAGAGCCAGCAGGCTACTCCAGGCTCTGGTCGCGGAGAAATACGGCCCGAGGCGACCTTCGATAAAGCCGTGGATCGCGGCATGGTCCGGAAGCGGGAATTCGATATGCAGTTCGAACCGGCGCCAGATCGCCGGATCAAGAAGATCGGGGTGGTTAGTGGCTGCCAAGGAGAACGCCGGAAGATGGCCAGTCATCGATTTGTTGAATGAGCACGGTAACGAGACGTTTAAGCTCCCCGATCTCGCCGCGATCGTCACGGCGCTTGGCGATTGCGTCGAGCTCGTCAAGGAGCAGAACGCAATCAATTGTCTTGGCGTATTCGAGCACATGGCAAAGATTGCTGCCGGTGCGGCCAAGGAAGCTGCTCATGACGGCAGCAAGGTCGAGAATGAGAAGCGGACGCTTGAGTTCCCTCGCTAGCCATCGCGCAGCCATCGTCTTGCCGACGCCCTGGCGGACCGACAAAAAGCGCCGTCCGCGTGGGATCAAGCCCTGCACGGACAAGCGTTAGCGGATTGCGGCGTTCCTCGACGATCTGCTGCAATGAAGCCGCAAGAGCGGGCGCGAAAACCGGCTCATGTTCGAGGACAGGCTCTGTCTCGACACGCATAAGATGGAGCCGTGAGTCGATATCGACGGGAAGCGGCACGTCTGCCTGCCGCCGCAATGGCGAAGCGGCTGTTGGCGACTCGTGCAAGAGCGCCGTCAGCGCGTCCGCAAACCGCGGTACAAGGGGGTGATAACGCTTGGCAGCACGGCGCAAGATAACTTGCACGTCCTGGGTACGGCCAGACAGCGCGATGCGGGCAAGCTGAAGGAAATCAGCATTCGATGTCAGTCTTCTTGTTTTCTGAGGGCATGTGACTTGCGGGCCAGAGGAAAATAGCGGGCGAACCATCGTAGGGACCGGCGGACGAATTTTCAAAGGCCGATTTAAAATTCGTCCACAGAGGCAAATAATGACATATATTCAACTTATTAGATGCGGACGAAATCGGCCGACTTCGCCCACAATTGTGGCAATTCACGCGCTGCCTCATTTGTGCCTCTGACGAATACAATTCCATACCCGGCGCCACCAGGGCGCGATTCGGGGCTTTGCGGTCACTGGCCTAGAAGCAAATTTCTGCTTGCGAATGTCGAAGAGCGGGTCACCGGTCTCATCGGATGGGTGATGCGGGCACGCATGGTTTTTTAGCAGGCCCATGCGCTGATTGCGGGTCATCGTTCCCTTGTTGCCATCATAGTCAAGAAAGACGAAGGCAGCCGGGTTCGGATACCATGGCGTCAGCATCTGCGTCAGCAGCCCGACCGCCGTGGACGCCAGCACGCCGTTTGACCACACCACTTGCGGGCGCGAGCCTGCCGCTCCGTAGCGCTTTGCTTCCTGCTCCAGTCGTTCATCGGTAATGAAGCCGCAACAGCGCATGCAGGCTGCGCCCGGCATCGACAGGATGACTTGGCCGCTGACCAGAAACACTTTTCCGCCGAGATCGTGAACGTCCATCCCGATGTCGATGTAGGGGATCAGGTGCTGGCGAGCGAAGCGTTCAAGCTGCTCACGCTCCTTAAAGCCGTCGACAGCGGCGAGGATAACATCACACAGCTTGAGGTCGTCGACCGCCGCGTGCCAATCCTTCTGAACCGAGATGATGCGGGCCTTCGGCTGCAGGCCGCGGATCAGACGCTCGGCAATGGTAACTTTGGGAGGCTCACGGCGACATCGGCCAGGGTGCCGCCGATCAGCCGGTTGGTGTTGGTGTCTTCGATCACATCGGGATCGGCGTTGACGTAGCCGCCGATGCCCATATGGGCGGTCTGCTGCGCGATGTGCGACCCGCCACCGCCAAGCCCGACGATACCGATCGTGGCGGCGTCAAGAATTGCATCGCTTTGGGGACCGAGAAAGCTCTGACGGTCAAGGCGGCTCATTGTGCCCTCCAACTGCGCAGCGGCATTCCGACTTCACTGAAACGGGCGATAAAGGGCTGGGGAGATGTGCGGTCGAGCCACACCTGACCGAAAGCGGCCGTTTCGCTCAGCACGATTGCGCCGTGCACGCAGTGCGGCGCGACCGAAACGAAATTCGGCACGAACTTGGCGTTTTCGCGAGTATCGACGGAACTGAATCCCGGGATTCCGCGTCCACCATGCGTGTGGACGTGAAAGATGGCAGCGCGGTCATCCATCGCCCATTGCCGCGCACGGCGGATGGCCTCGGCGCTCATCATAGCGCCGACGCGCGTATCGGGGAGATATTCGTCATCGCTGACCGGACGGTATTCTCGGGCCAGAACGAGAAGTTCGTCGTGCGCGGCAGCCAATCCAGCGGCGATGAAACCGACGCGCTCGTGCGCGAACGGATGCGGGCGCCGCAGGTCGATGCGGATCGTGGTAAGCAGGGCGTTCGTGATCTTGAAGCGGATTTTCATGCGACGGCCCTCAGGTGCGCGGTGAGCATCTGGGTCCACCGCATCGAGGCCGGCACGTGGTTCCACGACGGCGCCCACCAATTGCGCTCGACCACCCGGTGCTCTTTCCAATTCCCTGCCGCGGCCATCGATTTTTCGCTCGAAGAAAAGACGCGTGATGTAGCCGGAGTGCGCGAAGGGCACCAGTAACAGGTCCATCTTGTACGGTTGATCACCGGCGGTGAATCCGAAAGCCCGGCAGCAAGATCACGGGCTGGCCGCCCTCCTTGAGGAGGACGGCGTCAGAATGCATGGCCTTGAGGTTCGCAAACTCCTTGGCAGCGTCGCTCACGAAGAGCCTCCGCAGGGAACCTGCTCGAAGAACTTCATCCCTTCCTTCACCTTCAGCTTGGCGCCGGGCTTGAGCGGCGTCAGGTGCCCCTCCTCGTTGATGACTTCGAGGACGTAGCCCTCCTGCACGCCGAACTTTTCCTTGAGCTGTTCGGTCGTGTAGGTGCCGCGAGCGATTTCGCGCGGCTGGTTCTCGAAGAAGACCGTGATGAGCCGCTTCTCGGTGTGCAGGTGCTCGGTCCCTGCCTGACCGAGATCGAGAACGTCATTCGGCTTCAGGTCGATGTCGTTACCGTGGCGCTCCAAGACTAGAACCTCGTCCTCGCGGACGTGGCAGATGACGCGCAGCTCTGGCTCGGGGACCTTGTCCGCGCCCCACTCGTAGCCGTGGCCATTGAGGGTGAAGAGGAATATCCGGTCGCTCTTGAAGGCGCGGAACACCTCGGTCTCTTCGGCGCGCAAATCCACCGTCGCGTCGAGGCCCACCGACTGGCTGCTGTGGCTCCGAAGCTGGATCAGCACATAGTCGCTCACCGGCTTCAAATCTGCCTTGTCGAGAATGTGTTCGCCCTTCGGCATGTCCTCCGAAAACTTCACGGTCACACCGTTGACCGTAGTGAAGAACTTGCCCTCCGAATCGGGGCTGCGCCCGCCGTGGCCTCTGACATTGTCGTCGCGGCCTTGGCCGCCCGTAACTACATTTTCCATATGCATCACCTTATTTTGCCTTCCCCGACACCATGCCGAGGTGATGATGATAAGATAAGGCGGCATGCTAGGTTTGTCAAGCATCTACTGGGCACGCTTGACATTCTTATCAGAACGGATTAAATATGTGAAATGAATCAACGACTTTGGAGGAGTAATGTCATGGCCAAGAAGAGCGTGGGGGCGGAGATCAAGCTCACGCTTGGACAATATCTCGCCTCAATCCGTGAGGACCGCGAACTTTCTCAGCGCGATGTCGAGAAAGCAACCAACAAGGTTGTATCGAACGCGTATCTAAGCCAGATCGAAAACGATCAAATCAAGAGGCCGAGTCCGAATATCTTGCACGCGCTCGCCGAGCTATACGCCGTTAGCTACGAGAATCTGATGGAACGCGCAGGTTTTGTCGCGCCTACCCGATCCCGCAGCACCGAGCAGCGGCATGGGCGGGTTGCAACATTTGCCGAGCATAATTTGACGGGTGAAGAAGAAGCTGAACTTGTGAAGTTTCTGGGTTATCTACGGAGCAGGAAAAAGCCCGGTGGCCAAGGCGGACGATAGCAGCCTCGATCCTGAGCAGTTACGCGCCGTGCAGCTAGCTGCGCGGCGCGCTTTAGACCGGGCCTCTGGATGGGGCATCCTCCCCACGCCTATCCCGGATATTCTTGAGGCCGCGAGCCTCAAAATTGCACCCGCAAGCGCGTTCGATCCACGCCGCATCATGGAATATCTAATTGGCAAGGCGGAGCATGCGGCAGAGGCTCTGAAGTCCGCGATCTCCAAAGTGTTCGGCATCTATGATGCCGACGAGAGCCTGATCCATATCGACCATAGGGTGCATCTATCGAAACAGAACTTTTTGAAGCTTCACGAAGCCGGACACCACGAGCTTCCCACGCATCGTAAGCTATTCCGCATCTTCCAGGATTGTGAAAAGACTCTAGGTCCAGAGATCGCCGACCTTTTTGAGCGGGGGTGCCGTCCGGAATGCGGTTGGAATTCGGTGTGGCGCATTCTCCGGTAACATGAAGGTATCGTTTCAGGCGGCAAGGTCAATCGGCTGATCAATTGGTTTTGTGGAGAGCGTCTGCCAACCATCCACCTTGCGCATGTTGATCTGTCCTGAAGCGAGCAGCGCCCAGAACAACATCGCGGCGGTGTCGGCGGATGGCAGAACAGTTTGAGTCTTGATCCGTCGCTTAAATTCTTCGTGCAAACGCTCGATTGCATTTGTGGTGCGTACACTGCGCCATTGGCTCGGCGGCAGGCGAGTGAAGGTGAACAAGCGTTCTCCAGCCTCTTCCAGGCTGTCGGCGACAGCGCGATGCTTGAGCCTCCATTTGCGGATGAAGGCCTTGCGGTGGACCTCTATCTCCTCGGGTGTCGTCGCGTAGATCATGTCGTTGTAATCCGCGGTGATCTCGTCATGCAGGCGCTCGGGTGCATGCGCGAACAGGTTTCTGTGCTTGTGAACCGTGCAGCGTTGCACCGGCACTCCGTCCCAGACGGAGGCAATGGCCTTGTCGAGCCCCGGCGCGCCGTCGACAATGAGGAATTCGGGCCGCCGCAGCCCGCGTTTGATGAGATCGTCGAGAACAGTGCGCCAGGCCTCGGCGCTCTCCCCGCCCATGCTCTTGATCGCGAGCAGCACCTTCTGGCCGTCCGCGCGCACGCCCAGGACAACGAGCAGCGAGATCGAGGTCGCCTTGCGGTCGAGCCGCACGCGAACGACGGTACCATCGAGGATCAGGCGAACGATCGGATCCTCGGCCAGCGAGCGGGTGTTCCAGGCATCCCAATCGCTCTTCACCTTGCGCCACGTCCGGCTCACGGTGTCCTTGCCGACTGTCCCGCCGAACAACGTCGCCAGCGCGCGACGCACCCGCCTTGTATTGGTGCCGGCGAGATAGGTGCTCGCGATCAGCGCGTCGGCGGCAAGCGTGCGCCGCTGATAGGCCCGCAGCGCCTGGCTCTTCCATTCCGTCGTCTTGCCTTCCGGCGTGGTCAGCCGGGCCCGCGGCACCGCAATCTCAATCGGCCCGAACGTGCCTGTCAGCGATCGCGTGCGGCTGCCGTGGCGGTGGCCCGCAACGCCGGCTCCTGCTTCATTGCCGGCCATCTTGCTTCGTTCGTAACGCGGCCGTGCCAGCGCGGTATCGAGCTCGCCGCGGATCAGCTCTTCGATGAACTGACGCGCCCGAGCCCGTACCTCGGTCTCGATCGGGTCGAACCAGTTGTCGAAAAGATCAACAGCCATCTCAGTCGCAGGCTGCATGGAATCAGGCTTCGTGGTAAGCTTGGTCATGGCGTAGTCTCCAGTCCGACGCTTCAACGCCGGATGATTCGAGGTTGATCACCCCGGAGACTACGCCACCCTCAATTCCTACCAACTCCGCGACGGCACCTGAGCGGGAGGCGAATAACTTTGCTCGGTATGTTCTTTTTCAAGGCGACGGCTACCGCGATATGGCGGCGGACCACAAATTTGAGATCAAGACGCCGATGAAGTTGGCCGGAAAATTTGGTGCGTCGGTCTATGCTTCTTGCCGCGAGTTTGCTCGGACCCATCACCGGGCCTGCGCGGTCTACGTACTTGAACCCGTCACCTACTGCGAACGCACGGGCGCGCGCGCCGACGTTCGCAGGATCGAAACTTCAGCGTCGTTTAGGCAGCAATTTGGGCAACCTGTCGAGCAGGTCATTACGCTCGATCATTCTCTGGGACGGGTGTTGCCGGTGGGCCGACGAATGACGCGACCGCCAACTATCTCGATCACCGACCGCAACGGACAGGCCCATGAGTGCGTTGCGGAAGCATTCAACACAACGTTTAATGTCTTGATCTTGGTCTACCCTATTAAAGCCCTCACCGCGAACCGGTTCATAATGAACTAGGATGATCGACCCCGTCAGGCGGATATCTGTACGGGATTACTTGCCAACGAACGCTTGATTGCAGTGCATCAAGCAGATGTCAATATAAGCGCGTGAGAGTAGATGAGCGACAACGATCTTCCGTTATTTGAGCGGTTTACGCTCTTCTTCGACTTTCTAGGCACGTCTACGGCGACGGCATGGCCGAAAGATCGGCTGTACCCATTTCTGGACCTGCTGATTGCGATTGGCAGCCAAATTCCGTCGAGCCAGGATATCGATGGCAGCGCGCAGGACGACGGAAGTTATAAAATTCGAATTACTCCAGAAGTTACGGCATTTTCAGACAATATTGTGGTGAGCTATCCGTCCTTCGACGATGAGCTTTCTATGCCGGACGATGTGCCTAAGCATCTGCGCTTTTCGGCCCATTGGACGAAGTTCATGTGCCAAGACGCCATCCGGATGCTCAGCGCGGTAGCTGAGATGGCGCTTCGGATTGGGGTGCTTATCCGAGGGGGGTACTCGTTCGGTCAACTCTACCATGAAAATAATGTCGTGTTCGGGGAGGCCATGGTCGATGCTAACAACATCGAAAAGGAAATCGCCGTATACCCTCGGATCGTAGTTTCAGATCGCATAATCGAGCGGCTCGATGGGATACCGGAAGGCGATCGCGACTTTCTCCTGCGAGATGCCGACGGTCGCTGGCACCTAAATTACTTCAAAGCAATGTTACAGCACTCTTCGACTGGACCGATTGACGAAGAGCAAGCGAAGCGGTGGAAGCGAGCCCATCTTTCAACGATTGATCGGCAGATGGCTCAAAACGACGGGCGGATACGAGAAAAATGGGTTTGGTTTAAGCAGCAGTTCGAACTTGCAACTGCTGACATCGTCTTATCGGCATGACGCCAAGTCGAGCTATGGGCTACTTAGAAAACTTCCGGCGGATGGTTGTCTTCGCAAATTCTTTTGCGGCTTTTGCTGGGGCGGGTGAATATATGTGATAATGTCCTTCATGGTCCGCCGTTCGACTCCTAAGCCTCCACAAGATCAACCTCTCACCCCCGCGCAGGTGCGCAGTGGCCTTGAGCGTCTAAGGAGACGGGTCGAAGAGCTAAGGGCATTAGACCCAACAAAAATTACCGCTCACCGGTCGGCCGAGATCGTCAAGCTTGAAACGGACATCGAGGGCACTCTTGCCGCGATTTTTGGCGAGCGTACGCTGAGGTTCAATCGGTACGCGTCGGCTTCTGATTTAGAACCTGCTCCAATTCTTTCGATTACGCCCGACTGGATCGGCGCCCGCGGCGGCGGATATGGCGGCGGCCCCAACATCAATGAACTTCAACAAGGCATTGCCGAGCGGCAGCAGCGCGCGATTGCTATCCTCGAAGGGGCGATCCGAGGCTTAGAAGAAGACGTCGATCATCGCGTGTCGGATGATCCTGCCGAAGAGAACCTCGCGCCGGCGCCGGCGGATTTGAGTAACAAAGTGTTCATCGTTCATGGCCATGCCGGCGAACCGCGTGAAGCCGTCGCTCGCTTTCTTGCCCATATCGGCTTGGATCCGATCATCCTCCACGAACAGGCAAACCAGGGCAAAACGATCATTGAGAAGTTCGAGGCTTACGCCAGCGTTGGCTTTGCGATTGTCCTGCTGACGCCCGATGACATCGGCGGGGCTGTTGGCGGCGCGCAACAGCCGCGTGCCAGGCAAAACGTTATCCTGGAGCTTGGCTATTTTATCGGGCGGTTCACCCGTGGACGGGTCTGTGCCTTGAAGGTGGGCGACCTCGAATTGCCATCCGACATTTTTGGTGTCGTGTGGACGCCTTTCGACACTGGCGGTGCTTGGAAAATCGCCCTGGCTAAGGAATTGCAGGCAGCGGGCTACGAGATCGACTGGAACAAGGTGATGGCGTGAATCTTCGCCGCCTCAGCGGCCTGGGCTCGCGCATGTCGCCCGCTCGACGACGTATTCGGTTTTGAGAGCGAACGAAACCTGTCCAGCGCTGGAAATTTTTGTGCCACTTTGTGCCAGTTTTGTGCCGGCCCGCTTCGGACCTAACCGAGGCTGGCGCGCCCGCAGAACCTGAGATTGAAGTGACGCCCGACATGATCGAGGCGGCAATGATGGCCTATTACATAAATTATGGTTCAGGCTGGGCTAATCCCGGCTATGAAGAACTCAGTCTGGTCCTGTGTGAAGTCTACCGTGCGATGGCCAAATCCGCTCCCACCGCTTCTCCTTTTCCTTCTTGCCAAACTGATATTGTCTGAAGCAATCAAGGATTTTACATCCCGGCTTGCCAGTTACAGAAGCATAGACGGTCGCAATCCAATCGCGAGTTTCCTCGCAGCGAGCGGCTAGCTTCAATAGCTCAGCGGCTGTTTTTGGCATGGGGACTGGAACAACACCGCTGGCCCCCACCGCGAACCTGCTGACATGAAACATGCTGGATTTCCAATCGGAGGCATCCTCACATCCTATGTACCAAGTGCCATGCAGGAGGCTGTTTCTCTTATTGCAGAGACGTTCGTATTCCCCGTTTATTTCGGACAAAATACTGGATAGGCGAGGTAAATCTTCTTTATCGATATGACCGGCCGCGCAGAAAACCTCACTCTTGCAGGCTTCGCTTATAAGCGCGATGAAAATATCAAATGTTGGCTTTGCTCCGAGTCCAGGATGGAAGAATGAGGTTGCAACCAATCCTCTTTTAAAGCCGTTTAAATCGTGTGCGACGATTCCGATGGAAGACATTCGAACTTCATGGACCATTGCTTCAAAGGATTCCACAAATCGGCCCAAGGCCTCATATTGTTCCTTGGTGTTTTTATGATAAGTCTCGCTTCCAGCCATGAGGTAAGCCGATGTCTCAGAGGAAGGATGAAATAGAATTTTCACCGCAGGAGGCGCGTGAAAGATTTACAGCCGCGCTAAGGGGTGCACGCATTGCCGGTCACAAACCGATGGAAAGTCTGACTCGGAAGGGTGCGAAGGCGCAACCGAAGAAGCGCAAAAAACAAACGGCCAAGCGATGAAACTGGCAGTTATCGTTGTTTTCCTAGGCGCCCTGCCAACCTATTCAATCGCGGCAGAACCAAAGGGCGCTAACGATAAGCAGACAGCGTGTGCTACGGCGGCTTTTATGGAATATAACAAGGCCAATGTCGCGCTGCTGACCGGGGCATCCCCGATCATGTCCGTAGAGGCCCAAGTGGCTCAACGGCGGCTGCAAGAGAGTTATTGCTTACAATATGCGCGGTGCTTCGCTGGCGATCCGGCCAATCAATCTGCCGGGATGCAGTATGCGTTGGAGTTTTCCCAATGCCTTGAAGAAGAGGCGCTTGAAAAATATGAGGCAGTGAAAAAATGAATGGTTGATGGGCGGGGCTGGCACCCCGCTTCCATCCTTAGAACCGCATGACAACGGCGGGCTAGTTCACTCTAGCCCGAAAAGGACTTGTGTCATCATGCAGCCCGACGAAACCAGATTGATCGATGATTGGTGGATTATTTCGGACGTGGTGCCGTTCGAAGCCTATGCTCAAAATCCCGAAGCCTTTCAGGAGCTAAAACGCCGTTGCGCAGAGCGTTCCAATACCGCCAAGCGGATTCGAAATGGCGCGCGTTCAAAGGGTCTTGCAAGGCTGCTTGCTGAAATGACGGATCATCTCTCGCGATTTCTTTTAAGACTTCGGACCGGTCTGCCGCATTGGAGACAGCAGCGCTGAGAATGTGGTCAATGGCAGCCACAGTGCAAATTAGCATCCCAAAACCAAAAGTGCGACCGCCCCTCAAAAGCAGATCGCCTATCTCTAATTCGAGATCGGAGTCCCGCTTGATTCCTAATCTAACGACGTAAATCCACACAAGGTTTATAACGGTGCCTTTGATGGTCGCAGGAAGTGATTGAAGGAAGTCAAAAACAATTTGAGGGGGTTCATTGGTTTCTGCCACAGACTACCTCATGTGTTCGTTTTTCTTACGCCACCGAAGGAAACGCCGTGCCAGCCTTGAGAAGTCGGGTTTAGTGACGCCCCCGATACGTCAAACGCTTGCCAGCCGCGCCTTTGATCGCAAGCGTTCGCCGTTCCCCATCGTTCACGCCGAGCGCGGAACGGTTTGAGTAGCGGAAGTCAAATTCCGAAAGATAGCGGTGCAGGTGTTTCTCTGCACAGTGCTGATAGACGCCCTTCATGCCGCGTTTGAAGATCGAATAGTAGCCTTCGACGGTGTTGGTATGCACGTCGCCGCGAACGTATTCGTCCTTTGAGTGCTTGACGCTATCGTGTTCAAGGCCTTCGATCTCGGCGACGACCTTGTACGAGCTAAGTTCATCGGTCATCAGGCGAGCTTCGCGTGAAAGATTGGCGCGAATGATCGGCAGAAGATCGCCTGCGCGGTTACCGTCAACGTGGAAGCTGCGGGCAGAACCGCCGCGCTCGACAAGGGTGAAAACAGTATTCTTGTGCGAAGCGCCACCGCGCCGGACCGGCTGGCCCTCAAGCCGACCGAAATAGGTTTCGTCAGCCTCCACAGGCTTACCGCCGCTACCCATGGGCGCGAGGCCCCCAGCACGCATTGACTCGCGGATGCGATGCGCCATGAACCACGCGGCTTGGTAGCCGATCTGGAGGGTACGGTGCAGTTGATGGGCCGAAACGCCCTTCTTGCTGGAAGTCATCAGGTGGAAAGCCTGAAGCCATTTGTGCAGGGCGATCTTTGATCGCTCCATCACGGTTTTCATCGTGACGCTGAAATCCTTACGGCAAGCCTTTTCGGCGCAGCGGTACACGCCGGGGCGCTTGGTCGCGTAGGCATGATCGACAACGCCACAATGAGGGCAGACCGGACCATCCGGCCAAAGGATGCTTTCCAGCATCTCTCTGGCGGCTTCATCGTTCTGGAAATGGGGTGCGGAAAACAGACTATTTTTGGTCATGACCATCGCTCCGATGGCCTATTTACTAGCACTTGTGCCTTGTGGTGTCAACCGGATAATCGCCTTTGTGCCGCGGAATTTTCGGCGACGCTTGGTGATCGACGGTGGAATCCGAATAACGTGTTGTCGAAGCGACGTTTTTTCTTGAACGGATTGGAAATGCTTCGGAACAAATGAAAAAGCCCGCCGAAGCGGACCATCTCACTGATAATTCTACAGAAGTTTGGTTGCCGGGATAGGATTGAACCTATGACCTTCAGGTTATGAGCCTAACAATCTCTAGCTGTTGGCCAAACAGGCCACGCCGACAACCCTGCTCGACGTTCCATAACACTCGACCAGCGAATTCAGCTGAGCAAGTGCCGATGGTCCGTCCACGGCAAAGGTAGCAGCTTCGGAATTCGCGCCGGGGAAAGGCCGGGCGGGTGCCTTCCCTCCAAAATCGCCGACGTCACGTCCGGCGCAAGGAACGCAAGCCGGAGGTTCTGCCTGATGACCTTGGGATGAAGATTGTTCTCTTTGGCGAGTTGCTCGATGGAGTCATGCGCTCCGTCTTGGAGACCGTACACCCAGGCATGTGCGCGAACGACGGACTGGATTAGCGCTTCGTTACGCTCGTCCTTTGGTGCATTGCCTTCCGTTGCAGTGGCGATATTTTTCTCCCTGCGAGCCAGTGGAATTTTGATTTCCTGACTGGACCCGTCGGGGGAGGCGATCGTGATCAGCACTCGATTGTGGGCAATGACGATGCGCTCAAGTCCTTTAAAGGAGGCGGCCGCATCACCGGAATCTCCCTCCTGTTGATGCGTTTGGAGAGCGGCGAGGACCGCTTTCTCGATCTCCGTCGCAGCAATGCGTCGGACGGACCCGGCTGCTGCTTTCCGGCCCCGCAGCAATGCCGAACTGACATAGAATCGATAGCGCACGCCGTTCTTACTGGAGAAGCTCGGACTCATCAGGTTGCCACGGTCGTCGTAGAGCTTGCCCATGAGCAGGGCGCCGCTTTCGGATCGTTTTGTCTTCCGGCCAGCCCGGTTGGTCTTGAGCAATGCTTGCACTCGATCGAAGGTTTGCCGATCGACGATGGCTTCGTGCTCCCCATCGAACCATTTGCCGCCGTGATGGACCTCGCCGCGATAGACGCGGTTTTTTAGGAAATAGGCGAGGGGACCGTAGGTGAAGGGAATACCTCCATTATATTTGGCCACCTTGGTGCTACGCCGCTTGGTGACGATGCCGCGCCGGTCGAGTTCGGCAACCAGCTTGCTGAAGGATTTTAGCTCAAGGTAGCGGCTGAAGATGGTTCGCACAGTCCTGGCCTCGGCCTTGTTGATGACCAGCTTCTTGTCTTTTGCTTGATAGCCGAGCGGAACACTGCCGCCGGTCCATTTGCCCTTGCGCCGAGACGCCGCGATCTTGTCCCTGACACGCTCGGAGGACAGTTCCCGCTCGAATTGGGCAAAGGACAAGAGCACATTCAGGGTCAGCCGTCCCATCGATGTGGTGGTATTGAACTGCTGGGTGACGGCCACAAACGAGATCGATCTGGCGTCAAAGGCCTCGACCAGTTTTGCAAAATCGGCGAGCGAGCGGGTGAGGCGGTCGATCTTGTAGACCACCACCACGTCGATACTACGGGCCTCGATATCGGCCAGCAGCTTTTTCAGGGCTGGACGATCGAGGTTGCCGCCGGAGTAAGCTGGGTCGTCATAGTGTTGGGGCAGGGCTCTCCATCCCTGCGAGGCCTGGCTTTTGATGTAGGCCTCGCAGGCCTCCCTTTGGGCATCCAGCGAGTTGAATTCCTGCTCCAGGCCATGCTCGGTGGATTTCCGGGTATAGATGGCGCATCGCAGAGCCTTGGTGTCAGCGGCCATCGGCGGCCTCCCGAGACGCAGCGCGAAGCCCGAAGAACCGCGGACCGTTCCATCGGGTGCCGGTGATGTCGGAGGCGATTTCCGATAGGCTGGCAAAGGTCCTGCCATCATAGGCAAACCCATCGGCCATCACCATTATGCGATAGGTCTTGCCCTTCCAAGTCCGGACCAGTTCCGAGCCTGGCTTGATGCGCCGTGGCAGTTCGAGCCGACCGTTGGGTTTTGCAAGTGCCGCCTTCACTAACTGGTCGAGCAGGCGCTGCATCGGTGCGGAGAGGCCGCCGTAAGCCTTCTCCTGGATCCGGTGCGCGACGCTTCGCCGGAGCAGATCTGGACCGAACGCCTTTGGCGGTTCGGTCCGAAACAGTTCGCGGTATCGCTTTCGCAAATCCGCGATCGGCGTGGTCGGTAGCCGATCCAGCTCGGCCTCAACCGCTGGATCGATCGCCGCCGTCAAATGTTGCCGGGCCGACATCATGAGCCAGCGCTTGGTTTGGCGATCCGATAGACGCGCTCGTCGCCCACCTTCTCCGAAACCAGATTCAGCTTAAGCTTCTTCTTGACCACGCCGGCAAAGAAGCCCCGCACCGAATGCTGCTGCCAGTCGGTCGCCTTCATGATCGCAGCGATCGTGGTACCCTTCGGCTGCCGCAGCATCCCGAGCACGGTTTCCTGCTTTGATGAGGTGCCGGTCGACTTGGCGGGCGCCTGCTTGGGCGGGGCCACCTTGGATGCGGCTACCGACCGGGTCGCGTTTCGCTTTCCCGGGGACCGAGCGGAACGCGATTGTTTGACGGCGCGCTTGGCGGATTTCGATTTGGGCTTGTTGGTGGCCATCTGGCTCTCCTCTGTTCAACGACAGCGTCATGTGCTGCCACTGATCCGAGCCCCGCGATTGGCGGGGCGAGGAGGAGTTCGAAAATCGACTTGCTATTCGAGCAACAGGCGGTTCAACAGCGAGGCGGCATCCCCTAGACGGCCGGCGTCGTAGATAAGTTGCTCGATATCCATCGAGACCGACACGCCCTCGGTAACAGCGCCGGCGGCAGCGCAGGCTTCGGCAGCCTTGGCAATCCGAGTGGCTTCATCGAGTTTGGTGTGAATTTCAGTCAGCAATATCTTGATTGCGGGTTCGATCGTCTTGCGGTCCATCCGGCCCTCCGTTTGCCGGGCACAGTGACGCTCTGGTGTGCACCAAAGTCGAGCGAATTCGGAGCAATCTTATGGCTCTTGTCGCGCGATCTCCATCACGAAATTCTCGGGTGGACGCGCGCGCGCGGATGCGTTCGGAATCGTAAATCTCACTATTTTGAAGGGCTTTTTCTCTTAGGCTTCGGCGGCGCTTCACCGGCGATAAACTCCCGAAATAGCTTGACGGGATCGGCATCCAGGGCCCGGGCGATGGCTATAAATTCGATCACGTCGATGCGCCGCTCGCCGCCCTCATATTTGGCAATGAACGACTGCGGCTTGCCGAGTTTCGCGGCCAGTTTCTGCTGCCGAACGCCGGAGGAATGTCGCGCTGCAACAAGCAGATTGATAAGCCGGTCGTATTCTGGGGATTTGAGGGTCTTGCGCATGCGCCGCCAGGGCCGTGAATCGGCGGCGCATAATCTGATCCCATAAAAGGATTATCCCAAAACTGGATAATAGTGGCCGTCTGAGCTATCTGTTGGCCTGCGATAGCAGGAGGGATGAATGGCAATTTCAGCGGAGACGGTGCGCTACATCAAACAGGGGCGAGCAGGACGTTGGGAGGAGGTCGCGATCGAGCGTGGCGAACTCCACTTTGGATATAAGAAAGCAACTCATGAACTCGCGCTCGAAGGCGACTTCGAAAAGCTCAAGCAATATTTGATTGGCCTCGGCGGGGACGCGCAGGCGGCATCGCGCGATGCCAGGGAAGTTCTCGATTTTTACGAACTCGGTTCAGACTGCCTATGGATTACCTTTGCAAAGGATCATCTCTGGTGGACTTTCGCTGCGCCCGAGGTGACGTGGGTTGGCGGCGATGGACAGGAGGGAGAGCGAACCCGCAAGACCATTGGCGGTTGGCGCAATGCCGACGTCAACGGCGTACCTCTACGCACAAATTCACTAAGTACCAAGCTGACCAAGGTCGCTGGTTACCGCAGGACCATCTGCAAGGTGGAGGCGCAGGATTACCTGTTGCGAAGGATCAATGGGATTCAGGAACCGTTTGTCGAGAAGAGCACGGCCGCCCGAGATGCGCTGATCGCCATGATCACGGAGGGCCTCGCGATGCTGCACTGGGCAGATTTCGAGACCCTCGTCGACGTCATCTTCGCCCGCAGCGGGTGGCATCGCGCATCCGCTATCGGCGGCAATCAGAAGCTGGTGGACATGGAACTCGAACAGCCGACCACGTCCGAGCGCGGCGCGGTCCAGGTCAAATCCTCGGCTAGCCAAAAAACACTGGACCAATATATCGCAAAGGTAGACGAGGCCGAGCGATTCGACCGTTTTTTCTTTGTCTGCCATAGCCCCGAGGGCGAGCTAATGGCTCCCGCCGGTCGCAATGACGTTCACGTTTGGACTGGCCGCGAGCTTGCTTCTACCGTGCTGCGGCTGGGGCTGCAGGATTGGGTCTTTGAGAAGGCGGTGCATCTCTAGTTACTCCAAAAGCGCGCATCCAAACCTCCATCGTTCGCCCCGGGCCTTGGAGGAATTCCAGTGCCTGGGTCGTGGAGTTGACCTGGTCATCGAATTTGGCTCCCGGAAATCCAGTGATTTCCCGCACGTATTCATCGAGCCAAGGCGCTTGCTTCGGCAAAAACACAAATCCATTCTCGAACATCGGGGTCTTGGCGTTGAGACGCATGACTTTATCCATTCCCGATAGCGGTTCGATACCCTTTACGTTCAAGATGCCGTCTGCCTGAAGGTCCTGGATAAGTTGAGTACCGGATGTTTTATCCTCGATGATGATCGAACTGGGATTATATTTTTTCTTGAGGTCCATGACGGCTCGCTTCAGATCGGGGTAGATCAGTCGTTTCCGGAAGACATGCAACAGATAGCATTTGCCGTCAGAGTAACCCCACGTGGTGCAAACGCTGTAATCGTTAAGTTCAGAGGTCTTATTGGCGGTATCCCAGCTCTGAACGATCGTTGAGAATCGTTTTGGTAGTTCAGCGCCGTCGTAATATAGCAGCCAGCTTGTCTTGATCATCGCACCGCCCTTAGGCATCGGATTCTGCTGGTATTGACTTTCGAAATTAAAGTCTCCCATCGACGCCCGAAGAACATTGTAGCGAACGACCGACTCGCGCTCGGAATGAAGCGCGGTGCTCGCCTTTCGCGTGACGATACGGCGACCAAATACGCTGTCGAGCGCATAGGTTTCATCGTCTTGAGCGATTGCGGACAATGACAGCACATCCCATGGCTCTTGTTCCAGCACATGCCCCACGAGATCGTCCTGATGCAGGCGCTGCATGATAATGACGATGGCGCCGTCCTCCTTGCTATTAAGCCGGCTTTGCAACGTATTATCGAACCACTCATTTGCCGCAGTGCGGCGTACTTCGGAGAGCGCGTCATCCGGTTTCATGGCATCGTCGATGACGATAATGTCGGCGCCACGGCCTGTAAGCGTGCCTCCCACCGAAGTTGCCATGCGCGTGCCGCCCTGAATTGTCGCAAAGTCATCTGCGGCCCGCTGCAACGGAGAGATGCGAGTCGGGAACAAGCGCTGATACCAGGGACTTATCATGATCGTGCGCGTATCCCTGGCGAATTTGGTTGCCAGATCCTGGCCATAGCTCGCGGCGATTACGTGGCCCGATGGGTTGAGCCCTAAATACCAGGCCGGCAGCGCAACCGAGGCGGCGATGGATTTTAGATTGCGCGGAGGAATGTTGATGATTAGGCGACGCGTCTTGCCAAGCGCAACTTGCTGAAGCCTTGCGGCGATCAGTTCGATATGCCAGTTCGAAAGAAACCGTGTCTGGGGATTTAGCTCGATAAAGCAACGATGAAGGAAACTCATCAGATCCGCCTTCAGGATGGCATCTAGGTCTTTTGGCGAGAAGATCATGACTTCTTCTCCTCATCGGTTGGAGGTATTTTCTGGGAGTCTTCGTCCGTTGGCGGGTTCACTGAGTTCTTTGACCACACTGGCCGCACGCACGCGGCGCACGACCTCTTCGAAGACAGATGCCTCATCGGGT
This sequence comes from uncultured Alphaproteobacteria bacterium, assembly GCA_963721135.1. Taxonomy (GTDB): domain Bacteria; phylum Pseudomonadota; class Alphaproteobacteria; order Rhizobiales; family Xanthobacteraceae; genus Bradyrhizobium. Next base: position 69,762 of record CAVRIB010000005.1, on the reverse strand, counting down.
GTGAGTTTCGCTGGCTCGTTGTCACTCTCGACCAGCAGGCCGTACTTGACCATCTGTTCGGTGATGAACTGGGCCGCCTTCAGATCACCCGCCATGGCCTTGTTGATCTGCTGGGCGATGATGACAGCCCATTTTTTCTTTCTGACGCGTTTGCCGTTTTCAGTGACGGCCACGGTTTTCTTCAGCTGATCATCCAGTTCCGTGCGGGGATTGCGGCTTCCTTTCTTTCGCCCTTGAGGATGACCGGATTGTCCAGGTTTGAATTGTCCTGATACAGGTGGCCGATTATTGCGACGGCCGTCGCTCTCCCTTTGTTTAGTCACGGCGACCTCTCGCGAGGTCGTCGAAACGCTTACCGGTTGCTGCGTGAACCGCGTACCCGCCGGTGTGGCGTTGCCAACGTCGTATGGCGACGTCGACATAGAGGGGATCAAGATCAATGCCGTAGCAAACGCGCCCAACACGCTCAGCTGCGATCAACGTGGATCCGCTGCCGAGAAAGGGATCGAGCACCAAGTCTCCGCGTGCTGTACAATCCAGAATGGCGTCAGCGATCATCTGAACCGGCTTTACAGTCGGATGCAGTCCCAAGAGATTGCCTTCGTCGGTCGTCCGCCCGGAAAAACTGTTGCCACCCGCATATTCCCAAACGTTGGTGCGGTTGCGACCGTGTCGTCCAAGCTCCACGTTGTTGCGGTGGCGCGCGCGCCCATGTTTGTAGACAAGGACGAGTTCGTGACGGCTGCGGTAGAGCGAGCCCATCCCCCCATTCGGCTTAACCCAGACACAGGTGTTTAGCAGTTCACGATAGAATCCTTCAGCTGCGGCTTTGAGGTCGTGGAAGTGGCGCCAGTCGATGCAGTGGAAATGCAATGATCCGTCTAAACTGTGTCGAACCATCTGTTCGATCGACGCTTGCAAGAACGCCCTGTACCGTTCCGCTGACATTTCGCCGGCGGCCATTTTGAACGAGCGATGGCGGACCTTGCCCTTTCCGGAGATTGCACCGCCGGCCAGATTGTAGGGAACGTCGGTGAACACGGCATGTGCCAGTTTGCCGTCCATGAGACAGGCATAAGAAGGGGCACTCTGGGCGTCCGCGCAGATGACGTGGTGGACTCCCATTAGCCACATATCGCCGGGCTTTGTGATGGCCGGTCCGGCCGCGGCTGGGATGTCATCATCGGCGGGGTCCGCGACCGGCAGGGATAGCCCCTCGATGAGCAGGTCGGATTCGGCAACCGAAAAACCCGTATCCTCGATATCGATGTTCAAATCGACCAGCTGCTGCATGGCCAAGCCGAGCAACTGATCATCAAAATCCGACAGATCGGACGAACGATTGTCCCAAAGATTCCGAACCTTGGCCTGCGCCTTGGTCAGATGTAGTCGGATGACTGGGACCTCGGTCAGTCCCGCCTGCTTGCTCGCCTCAAGACGGCCGTGCCCGGCGATCACCAAGTCATCCTGAGTGATCAGGATCGGATTGGTGAACCCATTCTTGCGGATGTCAGCGGCGATCTTTCTGATCTGCTGCGGCGAATGGCGTCGAGGATTCGCGGGATCCGGAGTGAGTGCCCCGGGATTGATCCACTCGATTCGAAGCTCGCGGCCGCCTGATTTTCGCCGTTCTTTGGCTGCGGGTGCCTTCAGAGCGGCGCGATCAAACGTATCGCCGGAGGCCCTGACAGCCTTTCGAAATGAACAAGGTAGGGAGGATTTTGCCATAACGACTCCGATCATGGAGCCGCGACGTAAGCATGAGACTGCCCGCCGATCACTTGATGTCGGTGGTGAAACTAGCCTATGGGGTGAGACGCAATTTCCCCACGCGCGATTTTTCCTTGAGTCCTGGTGATTGTCTTTATCGCTTCATCAATACTGGATCGCGAAACGTCTAAATTGGCCGCTTCGCACACAGCAGCAACGTATTCTGCTGGCGAATCTCGCTTGGAGGAGCGCGATATGTGCCTTCCAGTAAAGGAAAAGAGAATGTCGTCTAAGAGTTTGATGAACAAACCTGCTCGCACGGCGTCTTCATGGGCTCCAGGCTTTCTCGCTCTAACCGCGAATCCTCGCCCGGAAGAAATTTGTTCGATCATGCCTGCGATGTACTTGTCGGCAGCCGCTAAGCTAGCGCGCGCCTTTCCCGGAGCCTCGCATTGATTGTCACCCGTGCCTGAAAATGAGAGAGCAGCAATTGCCCGCGGGTTTGCGGCCAGCTTTGCCAGATCTGACTGAACGGATCTTAATCGTTTTTCGGTATTTGCAAGGTCCCGTCTAGTTTCATCGATTCTTAGATCCGATATTCGATATCTTATAGATCGATACGGCGCGCTCAACGTCTGACCGGGCTTCAGTCGGAAGTCCCGAAATCCTTGCAATGCCAATCCAACTCTCGTCAGAAAGATGATGCGTTGGCACCGCGAGCAATCGCCCCAAAACTGTCTTTTGCATCCTAAAAAAGTGGGACTTCCCTCAGGACTTTACAACCCTATTCGCGTAATGAGCGGTTATGGAAGAACCAAATCGATCTGGTGAAAGCGATCAACTCCGATGAAGATTGCACCTTCCATATAATCGGTTAGTGAAGTATTGGACTTCATCTAACCTGCAGCCGCAAAGTGTCTTTGCGGTCCGGCATCGATCGGCCGCGGTCGAGCTTGGCGTCGATACCAGGCGCCTGGCCAAGGTGGGTGTACGCGTCACGGCCGCGGTCACACTGACACTAGTGTTCCTGCTCGCACTGAGCATTGGAATTGTTTTCTTGTTCAGGTGAACCGCTCTTCGCGAGCGGCCCGGTTCTCAAAGAATCCCAGCGAGCGAGTGACCCTCGCGATGTAAGGCCGGCGGCAATTCCGGCCCCGACGGCAAATGACCTATTGACATAACAACACATCATATGATCCTTTTTCAAAATGAAGGTTCCGATCCCGAAATATTTTCTCATCCGCTCCATTCTGCAGTCCCGGCTGGAACGAACGTTCTCCGTGGGCGACCGCTTGCCCTCCGAAGCTGAATTGGGAAAGGAATTCGAAGTCAGCCGCATCACCATCCAGCAGGCGCTCGCCTTGATAGAGGCGGACGGGCTAGTAAAACGGGAGCGTGGGCGGGGTACGTTCTACCTGGGCGCGACGTCACGCCGCAAGGACGCCAAGCCCAGCCAACTGCTTGAATCCCTGATCAGGAGCCGACCGTACGGAGTTGCGCGGGTGATCTCGACGCGCGTAATGCCGGCCTCGCTCCTCGTTGCCTCCCGCCTGAACATGGTGAAGGCCTCGCCTGTCATCGCGATCGAGCGCGTTGGCATGATCGCTGATGAGCCGATCCTGTATATCAACGCTTATGTTCCCTTGGATGTCGGTAAGAACCTCTTGGACGACGAAAGCCTGATGACGCGCTACACGCTCGGCGAACTCTTGAGCGACCGTTGTGGCATTCTTATCGGCTCAGTGGTGCAAACCATTGCAGCCACTCTGGCGGACCCCACCTTCGCAAAGCACCTCGGCGTCGAAATTGGCGCACCGGTACTCGAAGGTGAGCGAATCTATCACGACCAACGGGGTCGCCCCGTGGTGTTCAGCGATGCATTCTACCGCGCTGACCGTCACCGCTTCGTGGTCAATGTCGATGCCGACGAAGTACAGATGCCAGCGGCGAAATCGAAGCCATCGTCTAAGAAGACTCCTGTCTGGAAAGTTGCATGAAACGAGTTCTATTGGCTCTGTCCCTTTCGGCGTTCTTCACAACCCCCGCGATCACCGACCCAATCGCGGATCAATCTCAAACATTCGGAGAACACTGATATGTCAAAGATGCACGGTCTACGGCAGATCTCGTACCTCGATTGCATCGGCGGGGGGCAGGTCTACGTCCAGGGCAATTATGCCTACATCGCACACATGGATGCGCCCGCTGGAACTTCAATCGTCGACATCAGCGATCCGAAGAACCCGAAGCAGGTTGCGCACATCGAGATTCCGCAGGACGTACATAGCCACAAGGTGCGTGTCGAGAACGACTTGATGCTCGTGAATTGGGAGTGCCCACCGCCCTATATTCTCGACGAGAACTTTCAGGGAGGCCTAGCAATCTATGATGTTTCCAACCCACGCAATCCAAAGCAGGTCTGCTTTTGGAAGACCGCTGGAACGGGGGTGCATCGTTTCGATTTCGATGGTCGCTACGCGTACATCACGCCGGAAGTTGAGGGCTATCATCTCAACATCGCTGTGATTCTCGATCTGGAGAATCCCAGCAAACCGAGAGAGGTCGGACGCTGGTGGATGCCTGGCCAGTGGGTCGACGGCGGAGAGACGCCTGACGAAGGCAATCGAATGACCTGGTGTCATCAGATCCTTCGACGAGACAATCGTCTCTACATCGGCTACTGGCATGCGGGCATGGTAATCGTTGATATCGAGGATATGAGCAAGCCCAAGCTGGTGTCGCGCCTCGACTATTGTTCTGTCTACGCACATCCCTGTCATACAGTGCTTCCGATCCCGTTCGAGGTTGCTGGCCGCAAGATCGCCGTCGTAGCCGACGAGGATGTGCGCAAGCGCCGGCCGTCGCCTCCACCTTTCCTATGGATTGTCGACATCACCGATGAGAACTCATCCAATCCCAGTCTCGACGTATCAGATTGAAGGACTGCAGAACATCAACATGCCTGAGTTTACCGGTTGCCATCAGCCGGCTGAACAGGTCTACAATACGGAGATCCCGGTTGCATGGTTTGCACATGGGCTTCGCGTCGTCGATATCAAGAACCCGCACACACCAAAGGAAGTTGCGTATTTCGTGCCCGATACGCCGTCGGGCTTCGACCGGCCGCAATCGAATGATGTCTTCCTAACGAAGGAAGGCCATATGTATCTGATCGACCGCAACAAAGGGATGCACATCCTTGAGCGGACTTGATCGGAATACGGTTGGGGAAGATAGCTCGCGCGCAATGTGCGCGAGTTGGCTCGGGCTTCCGGACCCAAAATTCATGAAGTGATTCTAACATGTGCGGATTTCATGATTTTCCTGGCGGTAACTTCTTTAGACGGGCGAAGCCGCCGTCCGCCGCATTGATCGCGCGCACGCGCCTGGTCGAGCGATCGATGAAGGGAGAGCGTGTTCCGGAAGAGGCGTGGGATGCGTTCTTCAATCCGGTCTGCGGCGCAATCGATCTGGTGCAATTCGAGCGCATGTTTAAAAGCCGCCAAGCCGCGCTAGCGTTTCTCATATTGGAACCCAAGAAGCGCCTCAGTCTTCGGGAGGCGCCGACATTCCAATGCTTCACTGATTGATCAACGATTTCTAGGTTCGTAGTGTTCTGTATGTCGAAATTATAGTTTTATATATTGACATACGATCGAAGAGTGCGATGGTGTCGATGCTGCAGAGGACAATTCAGATGAAGATTTCTCGCCGCGACCAATTGAAATTGCTGGCGGGTGCTGCCGCTGTAGCGGGATTGCGTGCCAGTGGAAGTCTGCCAGCGACTGCGTTCATCGGCAGCGCTTTCGCTGAGGATGCGAAGAAGACGCTTCGTGTGACGATCGTGCCGGAGCCGCCGATCCTCAACACGGCATTCAACACTGCGATTATGGTGCAGCAGATTTCCACCAAGATGCTGGATGGATTGCTTGCCTACGACAAGAACTTCGAGGCGATGTCAGCGCTGGCAACCGAGTGGAAGGTTGCCGAGGATGGTCTGTCCATTGCGTTCAAGCTTCGGCCCAACGTGAAGTGGCACGACGGTGCGCCGTTTACTTCAGCCGACGTGAAGTACAGCATCGAGGAGATCCTCAAGAAGCACCATCCGCGGGGGCGAGCAACGTTCGCGAACGTCGCGGGGGTCGAAACGCCGGATCCGCTGACGGCGGTCATCAAATTCAGCAAGCCTTCGCCTTATGTGATGGCGGCGCTCTCGGCCTCGGAATCGCCGATCCTGCCGAAGCATCTCTACGAAAGCAGCGATCCGCCGACCAACAAGCTGAACAGCTCCCCGATCGGTACTGGGCCATACAAGTTCGTCGAGTGGGAGCGGGGCCGTTATATCAGGCTTGCGCGCAATCCGGATTATTGGGTCAAGGGTAAGCCCGAAATCGAGTCGCTGATCGTTCGCTTCATTCCTGATGCCGGAGCGCGTGCCGTCGCATTCGAAGCCGGCGAACTTGATGTTGGTGGGACGGATCCCATTGCACTAGCCGACCTCGAGCGCATCAAGAGTTGCCGCATCTAGCTGTCACGACAGATGGCTATGCCATGTGCGGCGCGATGTACTATTTTGAGTTCAACATGCGCGATCCTCAGTTCAAGGACGTGAGGGTACGCCAGGCTATCGCCCATGCGATCGACCGCGACTTCGTGGCGAGAACGTCTGGTTCGGCTATGCTCGGCGGCCACTGGACCGATTTCGCAGAAGCTCACGAATTTCTATACTGCGGACGTACCGAAATACCCTTCGACCCGGCGAAGGCCGAAGTCTTGCTCGATGCGGCCGGATTTGCTCGCAAGGCCGGCGGCATCCGCTTCAAGATCACGCACGACCCGTCGGGCTATTTGGATCAATACCGGCGGTTCGGCGAATACTTCAAGCAGGCTATGCGAGAGATCGGCATCGACGTCGATCTGCGGAATACGGACGCGGCGACGTTTCAGCGGCGTATCTAGACCGACAACGTATATCAGACCTCGTCCTACGGCATCTTCAACTGCCGGACCCGACGATCGGCGTTCAGCGCATGTACTGGTCCAAGAACATCCGCAAGGGCGTGCCCTATTCCAATGGATCGGGCTATTCCAGTCCGGAGATGGACGCACTGCTGGAAGCCGGCCAGACCGAGGCGAGGCCGACAAGCGCCGCGAGATTTTTGCCAAGATGCAGGTCCTCGCCATGAAGGACCTGCCGATCATTCCGATCATCAATGTGGATCACACGACGGTCTACAACAGCGCGTGAAAGGTTTGACGACGATATCGAGGGCGTCTTCGGTACCTACACCAATCTCTCGCTGGCATGACGCGCATCCCGCCATTGATCACGGGCCGATATTGGTCCTTTGCGGTGATATCCCTGTCGGTCGGCCGCCTGTTCAACGCTCCGGCGTCAAATTGAGGCCAGGAGGGACTGCTCAAGTTTCAAAGCAGCAGCCAATACGCGATCTTCGCTGTCTGGTGGCCCCACAATCTGCACGCCGATGGGCAAGCGTGCGGTACCGGGAATCGGAAGGCAGACGATGGGAAGGCCTGCCGATGAGATCGGCTGGGTGAAGCGTCCGATCGTCGGGCGTATCGGGTAGGTCGTTCCATCGATCTCGATGTGTTCTTCGCCGAAGCGTGGGGCCACGAATGGACTTGCCGGGAGCAGAAGGAGGTCAACCTCCTTGAACAGTTCTTCAAGCCGTGAGCGAAACCACGTCTGAAAGCGCTTGCCCTTGATATACCAAGCAGCGGGCAGCAGGGCTCCCGCCAGGAAACGAAATCGTGTTGAAGGGTCGAATTGCTCTGGATGTTCCCGGAGATCGCCCAATCTGAGTGCGGATGCCTCGCTGCTCGTGATTGCGTAGGCGGCGGCGCGAGCGACATCCGGACACGGTATTTCGACGATCCGACGGGCCTCAAGGTGCGCACAAGCTGTCGCCATCGCTTCTCGGACGTCGCCTGTCATGCGCTCCGCAAAATATCCTCCAGCGACGCCGATCAAGGGGGAAGGCTGCTGTTCTGCGCTCGTTTCGGTCCTGCCTCCCAACACCCGCCAAGCAAGCGCGACGTCGTCGATGCAGTTGCCGATCCACCCGACGTGATCCTGACTCGGGGCTAGCGGCACCATGCCGGCGCGGCTGACGCGGCCAAAGGTCGGTTTCATCCCGACCACGCCGCAAAATGAAGCCGGTATGCGGATCGACCCATTCGTATCTCGTCCCGAGGGCAAGCGGCACCATGCCGCTGGCGACAGCAGCGCCTGTGCCGCCGGAGGATCCGCCCGCTGTTCGCTCAAGATCGAGCGGGTTGCAGGTCCGTCCATAATGGGCGTTGTCGGTGAGGAATCCATAGGCGAATTCCTCCATATTGAGCGCGCCAATGAGAATGGCGCCGGCCTGTTCCAGCGCACGAATAGCCGCCGCATCCTGCCTGGCAGGAGGGTTCGACGCAAGCACGCGCGATCCTGCGAGCGTGACCACTGCCTCTATATCAAACAGATCCTTTGCGGCGAACGGAACGCCGGCGAGCAGGCCGGGATCTTTGCCCGATGCGATCAAAATGTCGATTTCTCTCGCCCGTTGCCGTGCGCGGTCGGTGGTGACCGTCGTGAAGGCGTTGATCGCGTCGTTCCTTGCGGCGATTGCACGCAGTGCATCATCGACAACATCCGCCGCGCTACGCTGGCGATTACGAACCTGTTCAGCAATTTTGGAGGCGGTCGTGAACATCGAGTGCGGCTAGGAGTTAGTTGTCGTCGTCAGCGGCCGGAAGTTCAAAATCGATCAGGGGCGCAATGAGAGAGCGGTTCAACTCCAATTGGGCGATGACATCTTTTCGATAAGAACTCCGGGATTTCCAAGTTGACCGCCATCGCGACCCCTTCCAGCCACAAGTCGATTTTCTTTTGGTCTTTGATCATTGTCTCGCCTCTTTGCAGGATCAGCGACGCGTTAACCTCGCGTCGCACGATAGGACGTCCGATATCGCCGAAAGTCGCGTAGCTAAGCCGAAGTATCGGGAGCAGTATCTGTCTAGTGTAGCCCAAGCGGCAATCAATTTGTTCCATATAGTAGAAATTTCATTTTATATATTGACATGATTCAACGCTCTGCAATGATAGCGCAATGTAGGGTTTGTGGCACGGCTGTTGACGGGCGAAACGCCCTTTCACGATTTGGCGATCTTCTGCAAATTGAGCGCGCTGCGCATCGAACTCCCGCGAGGAGGGGGTGAATATGGAAATTTCCTACCGCGGCCGATTGAAATTGCTGGCGGGTGCTGCCGCTGTAGCGGGATTGCGTGCCAGTGGAAGTCTGCCAGCGACTGCGTTCATCGGCAGCGCTTTCGCTGAGGATGCGAAGAAGACGCTTCGTGTGACGATCGTGCCGGAGCCGCCGATCCTCAACACGGCATTCAACACTGCGATTATGGTGCAGCAGATTTCCACCAAGATGCTGGATGGATTGCTTGCCTACGACAAGAACTTCGAGGCGATGTCAGCGCTGGCAACCGAGTGGAAGGTTGCCGAGGATGGTCTGTCCATTGCGTTCAAGCTTCGGCCCAACGTGAAGTGGCACGACGGTGCGCCGTTTACTTCAGCCGACGTGAAGTACAGCATCGAGGAGATCCTCAAGAAGCACCATCCGCGGGGGCGAGCAACGTTCGCGAACGTCGCGGGGGTCGAAACGCCGGATCCGCTGACGGCGGTCATCAAATTCAGCAAGCCTTCGCCTTATGTGATGGCGGCGCTCTCGGCCTCGGAATCGCCGATCCTGCCGAAGCATCTCTACGAAAGCAGCGATCCGCCGACCAACAAGCTCAACAGCTCCCCGATCGGTACTGGGCCATACAAGTTCGTCGAGTGGGAGCGGGGCAGTTATATCACGCTTGCGCGCAATCCGGATTATTGGGTCAAGGGTAAGCCGGAAATCGAGTTGCTGATCGTTCGCTTCATTCCTGATGCCGGAGCGCGTGCCGTCGCATTCGAAGCCGGCGAACTTGATGTTGGTGGGACGGATCCCATTGCACTAGCCGACCTCGAGCGCATCAAGAGTTTGCCGCATCTAGCTGTCACGACAGATGGCTATGCCATGTGCGGCGCGATGTACTATTTTGAGTTCAACATGCGCGATCCTCAGTTCAAGGACGTGAGGGTACGCCAGGCTATCGCGCATGCGATCAACCGCGACTTCGTGGCGAAGAACGTCTGGTTCGGCTACGGCTCGGCGGCCACTGGACCGATTTCGCAGAAGCTCACGAAGTTCTATACTGCGGACGTACCGAAATACCCCTTCGACCCCAAGAAGGCCGAGGTCTTGCTCGATGCGGCCGGCTATCCTCGCAAGGCCGGCGGCATCCGCTTCCGGATTACGCACGACCCGTCAACCTACTCGGATCAGTACCGCCGCTTCGCCGAATACTTCAAGCAGGCTATGCGAGCGATTGGCATCGACGTCGATCTTCAGAATACGGACGCGGCCACGTTTCAGCGGCGCATCTGGACAGACAACCTTTATCAGACCGCGTCCTACGGCATCTTCAACATGCCGGATCCGACGATCGGCGTGCAGCGCATGTACTGGTCCAAGAATATCCGCAAGGGCGTGCCCTACTCAAACGGATCGGGTTATGCAAGTCCCGAGATGGACGCGTTGCTGGAAGCCGGCCAGAGCGAGGTCGATGCAGCCAAACGCCGCGAGATATTCAACAAGATGCAAGTCCTCGCGATGACGGACCTTTCCATCATTCCGATCATCAACGTGGACTATACAACGGTCTATAACAAGCGCGTCAAGGGCTTCACCGAAGACCTGGAGGGTGTATTCGGCACCTACGCAAACGTGACGCTGGCCTAACGAACTATCTTCGGGGGCGGTGCCGGTCGGCCCGGAGCGGATGAAAGAATAATGAAGCGGTATCTCATTCGCCGGGTCAGTCAGGCTATCGTCGTGTTGGTCTTGATCGCTTGTGTCAACTTCCTCATCCTAAACCTTGCCCCGGGCGACCTCGTCGACGTTCTGGCCGGCGAAAGCGGTGCCGGCGATCAACACTATCTTCAGGCTTTGCGTGAGCAATACGGGCTCGATCGGCCGCTATATATTCAACTATTTCAATACCTCTCGAACCTCCTACAATTAAACCTCGGCTATTCGTTCCGCTTCAATCTGCCGGTCCGGGAATTGATACTCATGAGGTTGCCGGCAACTCTCTTATTGATGTTTTCAAGTCTTGCCATCGCGCTTCTCGGCGGAATTACGTTTGGCGCCGCAGCGGCCCGGGCTCCCCGATCGCTGCGTGATTCGCTGATTTCAACCGCTGCTATGCTCGCCTACTCGACGCCGTTGTTCTGGGCAGGGTTGATGCTGATCATTCTCTTTTCGGTCAAACTTGGAGTTTTGCCAAGCGGGGGAATGCAAACGGTCGACGGTCCGAAAGACGTTTACGATACCGTTATTGATGTCGCCCGGCATCTCGTCCTGCCTTCGATCACCTTGGCTCTCTTCTACATGGCAACATATACCCGGCTGATGCGGGCCTCAATGCTCGAAATCTACAACATGGATTTCGTGCGGACAGCCAAGGCAAAGGGCCTGACCCCTTTGGAGGTTGCTTACCGGCACGTGGTTCCCAACTCGATTCTGCCGCTGATCAGTCTATTTGGCGTGCAGCTTGGTTCTGTTCTAGGCGGTTCGATCGTCGTTGAAGTTGTCTTTGGGTGGCCCGGACTCGGCACGCTGGCGTTTGATGCGCTGTTTCAGCGCGATATCAATCTGCTGATGGGCATTTTATTCTTGTCGTCCGTGCTGGTCATCGTCGTCAATCTGGCGATTGACCTGCTCTATAGTTGGCTCGATCCTCGCATCGAGGTGGGAGCATGATCGCGCGCCCTTCCTTCATTGAAAGATACTGCAGAAGTCGAACGGGCATGGTCGGGCTGATCATCCTGACACTTATCATCCTGATGGCCGCCTTCGGACCGATACTGTATCCAGTCGATCCTTGGGAGATGGTATCGCGGCCGCTTCAGTGGCCGTCATTCGGTGTTGAAGCTCCGCTTGGTTCGGACATCCTCGGCCGCGATGTCTTGAGCGGGCTTGTCAACGGTGCACGCGTGTCGCTGATCATCGGCATCTCGGCGACGGCCGCAGCAGTCGCGATCGGCGTGACCATCGGCGCTCTGGCCGGATACTTCCGAGGTTTAATCGATGACGTCCTCATGCGGATCACGGAGGTGTTCCAAACCATCCCGAATTTCCTCTTCGTGATCGTGCTCGTTGCCGTGTTCCGGCCGTCGGTGCTCACGATCACCGGGGCCATTGCCGCAGTGTCGTGGCCGGCGGTGGCGCGCCTAGTTCGTGGTCAGTTTCTTTCGCTGCGCCAGCGCGCCTTTGTGGAGTCTTGCGTGACAATCGGGATGAGTACGCCGCGAATCATTTTCACGCAGATACTGCCGAACTGCATCTCGCCTGTGATCGTGACTTCGTCGATCATGGTCGCTACGGCGATCCTCATCGAGGCGGGGCTTTCATTCCTTGGTCTCGGCGACCCCAACGTCATGAGCTGGGGCGCGATGATCGGCTCCGGCCGGCCGTCGCTGCGGACGGCATGGTATCTCACTGTCATACCCGGCGTCGCCATCCAACTCACGGTGCTTTCGATCAGCTTTGTCGGCGAGGCACTCAATGACACCCTCAATCCGCGGCTGTGACCTGGCGATGAGACCAATTCTCGAAGTTCGCGACCTTTCGATTCACGCCGGCTCGGATGCACAGCCGATTCCGCTTGTCGAGGAGGTTAGCTTCTCGGTCGCGAAGGGATCGACGCTAGCGGTCGTCGGAGAAGTCCGGCTGCGGAAAATCGATGACTGCGTTGTCGTTGATGCGGATACTTCCTGAGCCTGACGTCAGAATAGCCCGCGGCGAAATCCGCTTCGATGGCGAGGATCTGGTAACCGCATCCGAGCAGCGCATGCAGCAGCTTCGTGGCAACATCATCTCAATGATTTTTCAGGACCCGATTGCGTCACTGAATCCGATCCAGACGATCGGAGAGCAGATCATCGAGGTTATTCGTACGCACAATCCCGTATCGAGACATCAGGCGAAGGCACGTGCGATTGAGCTGCTGCGAAGCGTGCGGATGCCGGATGCCGATAGGCGCCTTAACTATTATCCGCACCGGCTCTCGGGCGGCATGTGTCAGCGCGCCATGATTGCGATGGCCATGGCGGGCGTCCCGAAGGTCATCATCGCCGATGAGCCGACCACAGCGCTCGATACCACTGTCCAGGCGCAGGTGATGGCGCTGCTGCGCAAAGCACAGATGGAAACTGGAACTGCCATCATCCTGATCACGCACAATCTCGCCGCCGCTGCGGAGGCAGCCGAAAATGTCGCGGTAATGTATGCCGGGCGAATTATTGAGCAAGGGCCGCTAAGGGATATCTTCCTCGCGCCCGCCCACCCCTACACGGAAGGGCTTTTGGGAGCGATCCCCGACTATGCTGCAGAAAGTATCGCGATAGCGCCGCTAACGGAAATTCCGGGAAATGTGCCTCGCCCAGGAACGTTGCCTGATGGATGTGCCTTTGCGCCGCGGTGCAAGAATGTGGAAGCACGATGTCGCCAGGAGCGACCTAGCTTGCTTCCTCACAACAATCGACTCGTCGCCTGCTTCTTTCCTCGCAATTCAACGATCGCGCAATGACCCCTCTGCTTTCATGCCGCGATCTTATTGTCGAGTATCCGACCGCCGACGGGACGCTCCGCGCAGTGGATAGGGTCAGTGTTGACATAGAACACGGCCAAACGCTGGCTCTTGTTGGGGAGTCCGGTTGCGGTAAGTCCACGCTTGCGCGCGCTATCATGGGACTGGTGCGCATCAAAAGCGGATCGATAAAGCTCGAAGGGGAAGAGCTCGCAAGCCTTAGCGAGCGGCGGCTGAGAAAATACCGACCTGCCATGCAAATGGTGTTTCAAAATCCCTACGGCTCGCTCAATCCCAGGCTTACGGTCAGCCGCATCATCGAAGAGCCGATGATGGTTCAGAGCGTTGGGACACAGGCCACGCGGCGCAAACGCGTTCTACACCTGCTCGATCGCGTAGGCCTTACACCCGAGGCGGCTGCTCAATACCCACATCAATTCTCTGGCGGCCAGCGTCAGCGCATCGCGATCGCTCGGGCTCTTGCGCTGGATCCTAAGCTTATTGTTTGCGACGAGCCGGTCTCGGCGCTCGACGTCTCCGTTCAGGCACAAGTCCTGAATCTCCTAGTCGAGCTGCAGAGGGAACTCGGCGTATCCTATCTGTTCATTTCTCACGATCTTGCGGTAGTCAGGCACATCGCGCACGCCACCGCGGTGATGTACCTCGGCCGGATTGCGGCAAGATCGAACAGTCGGGAATTCTGGAGGGCGCCGGCCCACCCATACGTTAGAGCCTTGAAAGATGCCACTCCCTCCATGGAAGCGATACGCGCCGGAGCTCCTAGCCAGCCGATACTTGAGGGCGAAATTCCAAGCGCGCTGACCCCTCCGCCCGGTTGCCGCTTCTGCACCCGTTGCCGCTACGCGATCGATGTTTGCCGCCAGAATGAACCTCTTCTTCGCCAGGTGACGGAGCAAACTTGGCTTGCCTGTCATCGGGTGTCGGTAAGCGCAGACGGTTCCGTCCTTCCTCCCGAAACACAATCAGCGGCAAGCTGATGGCTGCTTTGCGGGGTAAAGATGGCACGGCGATAGTATTGTACAGTCGAGGAAGCTGAGTACTGCAAATCTGGCGGCAACGTCCGTAGTGCATCGCCCACGGCGATGCACTCTCATCCAATGACGCCCAGCAAGGCACTGACTGGTCGGCTGTCACTGGTTGAGTAACGCAGAGTGCTGACCAAGCTTTGGTGGACCTAGACGGATCGGTGGTGCGGCACCGTCAAATCGCAATGGAAAGCCGATCGTCTTCGTCTTTACGCCGTTCGGCAGTGTCAGGTCCTCGACCCAGCCCATGAATTCGACCTGTTGATCCCGAACGGCGGCGGAATAGGTATTGATCGGAACACACGGCACGCCTCCGTCAGTGAACAACATGATTAGGTGACGCGCGTCGTATTGCGCGAAGACTTTTTCGAGGATCGCCTTCAGTTCAATCTGGTGTTTTGCACGAAGGACAGTGGATGTGAAGCGCGGGTCCTCCAGAAGATGCTCGCGGTCCAGAAGCTGACAGACCTTGTGCCAAAGGGAATCGGTTCCCGCCGCCATGACAAAGTAATCATCCCGTGCCCTGAACGCTTGGTACGGTGCATTACGCGGATGAGCAGAGCCGAGCTTTACCGGATCGTTGCCGGAACCGAAGTATTCGCTGGTCTGAAGCGCGGCGAAAGCCAGCGAGGTTCCGACCATCGGAACGTCGATGTGCACGCCGGTGCCAGTTTCGGCGGTGCGGCGCAGTTGAGCGCTAATCGCATAGCTTGCGTAAAGACCCGCAGAGAAATCGGAGATCGGAATGCCGGCCTTTACAGGAGAGCCGCCAACTTCGCCTGTCACGCTCATGATTCCGCTGATGGCTTGGACGGTGACGTCAAATCCCCCTTCGGCGGCTCGAGGCCCCCGCTGACCGTAAGCCGAGATCGAGCAATAAATGATGCGCGGATTGATGGAGCGGATGTGTTCAAATCCGAGGCCTAGCCGTTCTAGCACCCCCGGCCGATTGTTCTCGACGAGAACATCGGCCCGAGAGGCGAGCGCCAGCGCAGCCACCTTGCCTTCGGGCGATTTGAGGTCGAGTGAAACCGACTGCTTGTTCCGGTTCAGTGATGCGAAATTCTCACTAAACGTGTCTGCAGTTGGCCCGGTATGCGGAGGCCAGGCACGCATCGTGTCTCCACCGATCGGATTCTCGATCTTGATTACCTCAGCGCCAAGATCTGCGAGGAGCATCCCGCAGAAAGGCCCGGCAGCAACGTTGCAGATTTCGACAACCTTTACGCCGGCAAGCGGAAGAGTTACGTCTTTCATGCTTTCACCAATAGGAGTTGTGTTGTGCTTGCTGGGCGACGTCGGACAAGCCGAAGCAAGACTTCCGAAGAAAGCGAGTAACGCCTCCTGATCTTACGGTCGACTGAGATAGGAATCAGTGTTGTCGCGTGGCGGAGAGATATCAATTTCATATATTAGAATACCACACCATCAGTCATACCTGTTCCATTCGAAGAGCCCGTGCTTTTCGATCGACTTTTTGAGGGTGCCCGTGCGGCGTTCGACGTCTATGAATAAATTCACCCAATCCCTGAAGATGAAATCGCCTTGGCGAATAGCCATGGCCATCGGCGCTGAGCCCACGGCATCAACGGACATCGTCATTAGTTCGGGATGCTCTCGCTCCAGTGCGCCAGACGCGTCGGCAGGGTTAGCC
Source organism: uncultured Alphaproteobacteria bacterium (assembly GCA_963721135.1). Taxonomy (GTDB): domain Bacteria; phylum Pseudomonadota; class Alphaproteobacteria; order Rhizobiales; family Xanthobacteraceae; genus Bradyrhizobium. The sequence goes on along the minus strand of CAVRIB010000005.1, from coordinate 53,655 downwards.
CAAGCGTCGACCTTGCCCGCCAAGAGTTGCGCCAGGCTGTCCGTTCCTTGTTTTACTCGTACGAGTTGGGCTTTTGAAAACTTGCGGGTCGCGAAGAGGTCGCTGGTTGAACCAAGTGAAACGGCGACCTTCTTGTCGGGCTGATCGAGATCGTCGAAGGCTTTGTATTTGTCCTTATCCTTCTTTTGAATGACCAGGCCGACTGGCAATCGGCACACAGGATCGGTGAACGTTACGACCTCCGCGCGGGGGAGCGTGACGCCCATCGCAGGCAACGTGATATCGAACTTCTTGGATTGTAGGCCGGCGACCATGGTGGCCCAACTATCTTCGACCCAGACCGGCTTTACTCCCAACGCCCCGCTCATCGCATTCATAAAATCAACGGCGAACCCGACAAGTTCGTTCGTCTTGGGATCCCTATAAATATACGGGTAGATGGTCGACCATCCGATCCGCAGTTCCTTGCGGCTCTTTATCTCCGAAAGGACGGAAGCTTGCTGTCCGAGCGCAGATGATGGAAGCAGGCTTGCGCTGGTTGCCCAAACCGAAGCGAGCACCATCACAACCTTCGTCAACCGCTGAAACACATTCACGTTAAGGCCCTCCTCGTAGTGCATTGCAGCCAGCGGACGCGCAGACGACCAGGCGCATTTCCACTCTCACTTCGCATGGTTAGCTGCAACCCCGCCCCACGCGCTAGCTTTCGCTCGGGATTGAGCGAGTACAAACTGACGTCATCCGTTTTTAGGCCGGCGAACCGTGCGCTCATGTAGCGCAGGCGGCGGCTCGAAAGCCTGGATCGGCGGAAGATTTCCGGTGAAGCGCTCGACCTGAACGATAGTAAGTTGACCGCAACAGCCCTGCGCCAGCTTCGAGGTCCCCACGTCAAGTGTCAGCACATTGGGATTGCCGTGGACGCACAGCGATTTGTCTTCGCTGGGATCTTCCGGATCATACCAAGCGCCGGTAGGAAGCTGGACGACGCCAGGCCTCACGCCATCGGTCAGCCGCGCCGCAGCGAGGCAAGAACCACGCTCATTGTACAATTTGGCGATATCGCCATCCAGAATTCCGCGAGGTGCCGCGTCTTTCGGGTTGATGCACATGACCTCGCGGCCACGATGTTTCATTTCCGCGCTATGGCCTCCGAAATCGAACTGGCTGTGGAGGCGCGATGCCGGCTGGTTTGCAACGAGTTGCAATGGATGACGTTCGCTCACCACGTCTGCCGGCGGAATCCAGGCCGGATGACCGAGGCAGTCGTCATAGCCAAAGCCGGCGATTCTATCCGAAAAGATCTCCACTTTTCCGCTTGGCGTCGTCAACGGATTGCCTTGTGGGTCGTTGCGGAAGGCCCGGAGCTTGCCTCCGTCATGCGGACGTTGAGGTAGCAGTAGCTCGCCGCGTTGCCAAAATGTGTCAAAGTCCGGAGCCTCCAGACCGGTTGCCGCGAGCGCATTTTGGGTTCTCTTGTACTGATGCCGCAACCATTCATCGGAGGTGCGGCCTTCCGTAAATGCCTCGCGCCTGCCAAGCCGTTCGGCAAGCGCTGCGAAGATATCGTAATCGTCGCGCGCCTCTCCATAAGGTTCGGCCATCTTCTGCATAGCGACCATCAACGGGTCGAAGGGATTCCCGCCGATGTCATTGCGCTCCAGCGTCATGGTGGCGGGCAGCACTATGTCGGCGTGGCGGGCCGTAGCTGTCCAGCCGATCTCGTGCACCACAAATGTTTCGACATTTGCGAGCGCTTTTCGCAGCCGATTGAGGTCCTGGTGGTGGTGGAAGGGATTTCCGCCAGCCCAATATGCCAGTCGGATATGGGGATAACGCAGCGTCTGGCCGTTATACTCGAACGGTTCGCCAGGATTGAGCAGCATATCGGCAATTCGGGCGACAGGAATGAACTCCTTGACTGAATTTTTACCCTGCGGAAGCGCCGCAATTGGCACTGCGTTGGCGCGGCGGCCAAAATTGGCCATCGCACCTAGTGCGTAGTTGAAGCCGCCGCCTGGTAGTCCAAATTGCCCCAGCATGGCGGCAAGTACGGCGCCCATCCACACCGGTTGCTCGCCATGCTCGGCGCGCTGCAGAGAATGAGAGACCACGACGAGAACGCGCTTGCCGGGCAGCCGGCTCGCTTGCCGCTTTATTTCATCGGCAGCGATACCACAAATTTGCGCGGCCCAGGAGGCGTCCTTCGGGATGCCGTCACTGCGGCCCATCAGGTATTCCTCGAATTTCGGCCAGCCGACGCAGTGCCTCGCGAGGAACGTGCGGTCATGCCAGCCGTTCGCTACCAGTGCGTGAGCGATGCCAAGCATCAGCGCTGTGTCAGTGCCAGGGCGCGGCGCCAACCACTCAGCGTTGATCTCAGGGGGTAGGTCTTCGCGGAGGGGGCTGATCAGCACGAAATGGCCGCCGCGAGCGTGGCAGGCGCGCATATGGTCGCGCTCGGAATGGCGGCCGACGCCGCCGGGAGCCACGAAGGAGTTCTTAAGCGCCATCCCGCCGAACGCGAGAATGAAATCCGTGTATGCGACGATATCTTCCCACAACACATTCTCGCGCGAGACGTCCTCGTACTCTCCGATGACGTGAGGCAGGATGACCGAGGCCGCACCCGACGAGTAGGTGTTGACGGAACGTACATAGCCTCCCATCGCAAAGTTGAGGAAACGGTGTACCTGGCTTTGTGCGTGATGAAAGCGGCCGGCGCTGCTCCAGCCATATGAGCCGCCGTAAATCGCACAGGGGCCATACGCGTCACCGACGCGCTTGAGGTCGGCTGCTACGAGATCGAGTGCTCGATCCCACTTCAACTCCACATATTCATCGCGTCCGCGCCGTTCGTCCCTTCCGGGACCATTCTCCAGCCATCCACGCCGAACCATCGGGTGGGCGACCCTCGCTTTGTGTCGGAGAGCGCCGGAAAAATTCTGGATAACCCGGTTGGGGTGGGGATCGCTCGGATGTGGCGTGATGACCAGTTGGTCCTCGACCCATTCGCCTGAGAATGCGCCGTAGTGCGAAAGATGCGAATGGATGGCATGCTTGGTCATGAAGGCCAGTCTCGTAACTTGTTCTTATATACGGAACGACTGTTCGACTATACGCGACCTGCCTGCTTTGCGACAGCATATTCTCTACCGTCTGACGCGCGTCCAGCCCGGCCCCAATTGGCAGAAAGAGAAATCGATCCCGTCATGGCGACGCTCGGGATCAATTGTACCAATTCATTGAGTCAAAGTGCCGTGGTGACCTGAATTGCAACCCGCTTCCGCGGACTTGAGAGTTTGGCGACAAGAAATGTGCAAGCCGGCGGGTCGTGCCATGGCACCCACGCGTCCCAGCGCGCGTTTACCTCATCGAACAGCCGCGCATCTGCACAGTAAACGGTTGCGGTCAGCATCCTACGCTTGCTCGTACCGCTCTCTTCAAGAAGTTTGTCGATCGACTTGAGGATCGCCGAGGTTTGGTCTCCGGGCATCAGGGAATCGTCGTCAGACACGATCGCTGGCAGATAAACTACGTTGCCATAAATGACAGCCTGAGCCGAGCTGGCCTCTGATCCGATATGTTTTGCCTGCATTTTTGCCCCCAAGTAATTTTGTCGAGATTGCCAAGGTCAGACGGCAGCTGTGACCTGCATTGCGACAAGATGACGCGCAGTAACAAGCTTTGCCTCGATCGGAGTGCGTGTCGGCAGATGACCGGGAACGACCCACGAGTCCCAGACTTCGTTGACTGCGTCGAAGTCTCGCATGTCCGCAAAAACGATCGTGGCTGTCAGAAGCTTCGACTTGTCGGTTCCGCAGAGTGCTAGGGTATCTTCGATCTGGGAGAGAATCATGCGCGCCTGTTCGGCGGCGGTCGGAGCGGGCTCCTTGGCCACGTTGCCTGCTAGATACGCGACTTGATTGAAGATCACCGCGCGGCTGTATCGCGTTCCTGAGCCAACGTATTTGATGTCCATTTTGGGTCTCCATTGAGAACGAGCGTGATCACCGCTCTAGCGCTCCGCACGCACCCAACATCTAACGCCGAGAACGGCGGGATCGAAAGCGATATTTTGCATTTGTTCCATATATGAGAACTGTTATCTTATATATTGACATTTTCGTTCCGTGATGATCGCTCTTGTAGGTTAGGCCGTGCGCAACTGGCAGCGTCTGCGCTGCGGGCTTTGAAAAATAGTCGTTCGACGAAGCTTGGGCGTTCTAGGCGCCTACAACGTGGCATTGACCTAGCTAGTTATCTCCTTGGTAGAAGTGTCCACCACGAGCGCCAGACAGGCGCCCTGAAGAAGCTTGCCGACAAGCACGGAGTGCCTGTATGGAAGGCCGAAGAACTCTCATCCGCTGACCCACGGCTGGTCTCAAGGGCGGTCGCCGGGTGCAACGCTCCGAGCGCCACGCGGTTCTTCTCGTTCCATGCTCCTCAGCGCTTCCGAAGGACCCGTTTCAAGAACATGCGTGTGCGATCGTTTTCGGGCTCGCTGAATATCTTGGCGGGTGAACCCTGTTCGAGAATAGTCCCCTTGTCCAGAAAGAGAACGCGATTTGCGACTTCCTCGGCGAAACCCATCTCATGGGTGACGATGATCATCGTCATGCCTTCGCGGGCCAGAGATCGCATGGTCTCCAGCACTTCACCGACGAGTTCGGGGTCCAGGGCAGAAGTCGGTTCATCGAATAGAACAAGCTTAGGCTCCATCGCCAGAGTTCGAGCAATTGCAACTCGCTGCTGCTGTCCTCCGGAAAGCTTCGACGGATAGGAGGCCAGTTTATCCGCCAGATCCACTCTCCTGAGCTGTGCGGTTGCAAGTTCTTCGGCCTCCTGGCGCGGCATCTTTCGGACCATGGTGGGTCCGAGCATGACGTTCTCAAGAACCGTCATGTGCGGAAACAAGTTAAAACGTTGGAATACCATTCCCATGTGTGTCCGTCGCTGAATTCAACAACCTTTCGGGTAGCTTGGCGAAAGAGCCATCCGAGCCATGGACACCCATGGCTTCACCATTCACGAATATCTTCCCTCTTTGCGGTACTTCGAGCGAATTGATGCAGCGCAAAAGCGTTGTCTTGCCGGAGCCGCTGGCTCCGATCAGGACGACTACCTCACCGGAATTTACGATCAGGCTCACATCGCGGAGGATCTGGTGTGTTCCAAAGCTATGGCTCAATCCCTCAATCGAAACCGCCGTCCCTGCAGGGGAAGACATCGGAGTGTTGTTCGATTGATCCAACATCGATCAGCTCCTTGTTGCCAAACGGAGCTCGAGGAGGTGGGCTCCATACGACGCAATTGAACAGAGCACGAAGTACTCGATGCCAAGGAACGTGAAGACCTCCAGAGGTCGAAACGTGGTAGTAGAGAGGACCTGCGCTTGATAGGTGAGATCGGCTACGCCGAGTACAGAGACAAGAGAAGAATACTTTAGAAGACTGATGCCTTCGTTCACTAAAGGAGGAATCATGCGCCGCAAGGCTTGCGGCAGAACGATCTTGTACATTGTCTGCAATTTCGAAAGGCCCATGGTGCGTGCGGCTTCGACCTGTCCTTGGTCGATGCTCTGAATGCCGCCCCGCACGATTTCGCCTATATAGCCGCCTGCGTGCAGGGAAAGTGCGACAATGCAGCTCGTCGTCGCCTCGAGATCAAATCCGATTAGCAGTGGCAGGCAGTAGTAGACCCAGATCAGTTGGATGAGGACGGGCGTGTTTCGCAAGACAGCGACGTAACCGAGCGCCAACGTAGCCAAGATGCGATCGCTGGACAAGCGCATCACGCCGAGAACGATGCCGATGATCATGCCGCAAAGAAGCGAAATGCACGTGACCTTCAGTGTAACTCCCAGTCCAGCTACGAGGATGTGCCAGTTGTCCGAAATGACACCGAACCTAAAATCCGCCACGATGAGCTCCTCTAGAGAGGCCTAAGTCCTCACGAGTGTTCCGAATATTGGAAGATGTGGAAGCACATTACGTGAGCCTCGACTTTGGATCGCCGGTCCTACTAGCGCGCGGATCCAATGGCCGTCGATGCGGTCTTAGCCGAGGCGACGACCATCGCCGCGCACTCCTTGATCCGCGGCTTCGTTAAGCGGGATAGGGGGCCAGAGATGCCGATGGCGGCCATGTTTTTTCCATCTGCATCGAAGATTGGAGCAGCGACACCCCCGACATCCGCGCGATATTCCCCGATATTCACGGAATAGCCAGAATCGCGAATAGCGGAGACTTCTCCATCCAGTGCTCGAATCGAGGTAATTGTCTTGATGGTATGCTTTTCGAGCATCTTGGAGATCGGCTCTCTCAAGGCGCCGTACGAATATGCCAAAAGTACCTTGCCTGTCGCCGTGCAATGAAGCGGAGCATTTCCTCCCCGTTCAGAATAGGCCCTGACGGATTGGGCGCTGTCAATTTTCTCGATATAGAGCACGCGTAAACCGTCAAGGACCGAGAGATGGACGCTCTCTCCGGTTCGTTGCGCGAGCTTGTTCATTTCGCCAATACAGAGTTGAACGAGGTTTGCGTGGCTCATCACTGACGAGCCTAGCTTCCAGAGCTTCATGGTGGCGCGATAGCTGCGGTCTTCGTCCTGGACGACGTAATTCATCGCGCGGAGCGTCTTGACTAGACGATGCACGTTCGACTTATTCAGTTCCAGAAGAGTTGACAACTCCGTTATGCCGAGCGAGCGCGGGGAGATCGCGAGGGCCTCGAGGATTTGGAGTCCCTTGTGAAGCGTGCTGTCGACCCGCGGGGGCATGGCTTGCTCTTCGATCGTTGTTGCCATTGTTGTTCTCCTCCGCTGTTACCGGTATATTGAATATATGTTCTACATAATAGAATAACTCGAGGTTGAAAACCCTCAAAAGAAAACGTTTCGTAGGCGGTTAGCAATTCTGCGACCGTCGTCGGCGCGGAGAAGGTTCATCGCTTCTCCGGCCGTGCTGCAAGCTGCAATCTTAGCTGATTCCGACGCCGTACAGCCGATCTCCAACACCTACCTCTTCGATCTCGCCGAGATGACCTTCTGCCGATAGGCCGCAATCTTTTTTTTAAGTCCAGGACGGCTTGCGGAGTTGACCTGCGCCGCGAGATCAGCGTCATCGTCTCGTGAGATGGTCTTCGGCGCAGTGCGGCGACCGTGGTGGGTATTGCAGCCGCCGCCAGCGCGACGTCGTTGCCGATGCGTGCGGCGAGCCGGCGGGTTCCGAGAATCAGGCCGAATCCGGAACCTGGAAATGCAAAACTTGCGCTTGGGAAGCCTATACGCCAATCACAGGCTGCAAAGAGATCGGCTCCGGCACCATAGACCCGGCCTGATCCGACCGCAGCAGTCATGACCGGACCGCAATAGATCTTCTGAAGGAGATATTCGATGCGCACGAAACGCAAAAGGAGATCGCCATCAGAACAAGTGTCCAGATCGCTGAGGTCAAATCCGGTGCACATATGCTTGCCGGCACCTTGGAAAACGATTAAGCGCACGCCTGCCTCGTTAGCGCCATCAACGGCCCGCTCAAGTTCCTCGACCATTGATGGGTTCAACGCGTTCCCAACCTCCGGTCTGTTGAGCAGGACGCGAGCACACGCATTCTCCACCACCATGTGAACTTGCGGGCTCTCAGAGCGCGTTTTCATGACCAGCTTTACCTTTCAATAAAATCTAGGGGCTATTGACGAAGCGCGGATCGCTGATGCAAGCGCTTGACGGGCTCTTAGGGTTAGGAATACGTCACATATAATGGAAAAAATGTTCTAAATGCCGGAATAGTCAGCGTCAAGCGACGATGAGAAACGCCGCGTTGGCCGACCGAAGCAAGCGCGAGGCAGTGGTCGCAACAGCAGGAGTTCAACGATGGCTAACACTGCGATGTTGAAGAACTTCATTTCGGAGATGACGGCGCTCACCCAGCTTGGCCTCAACGAGCCCGCGCTGCTCGAGCGCGCTCGGCCAGTGATGCAGCACCTGTTGTCGAAGGACGAGTGGCTACCGGCCGCCTTCGCGGAGCCCGACGAGCAAAGTTACCGGCAATATCTGTTGCATTGCGATCCACTTGAGCGTTTTTCGCTTGTCAGCTTCGTGTGGAGGCCGGGTCAGAAGGCGCCGATCCACGATCACACCGTCTGGGGGATTCTCGGCGTGCTCAGAGGGGCCGAAGTGTCACAACGATACGTGGCGAGCGATGGGACGCTTCACGAGAAAGGCGCGACCGAGGTGCTGGAGGCTGGCGCCATTGACATGGTGTCCCCGTCGATCGGCGACATCCACAAGGTCTGGAACGGAAGCAGCTCGAAAGCCGCAGTTAGCATCCATCTCTATGGTGGCAACATAGGCACGATCAGACGCCACTCGTTTGACGCTGCCGGTGTGAGCAAGACGTTCATGAGCGGTTACTCATCGAGCGTCGTTCCCAACGTCTGGTCGACTTGAAATTGTCTATCCCGAGCGCAGGCTTTGGCGAAGCGCCAAGCACGTTGAGACGAGGTCGTGGCTTGACATGCTAACGAGACCTTACGCGAGCGTGACGGAGCCGGTCGGAGTATCGAGTTCGAAGCCCAGGTGGGTCGGGCCTTCTCTCACGTCGGCCAAACTGTCGATGTTCAGAGTTTTCAATATCGATAGCAGGCGGGTCGGCTCGGACGTCGTCAAAACAATTCGGCGCAGCCTGATCCCGAGCTCCTGCTGGCTGGCGCTCGGATGCGGTCCGGGGGACCATTCAATGAAGGCCGGCAGAAGACCCTGCTCCGGGAGGTGGCCGTCGGCCGGCAGCGTCAATCTCCAAGTCCGCTCGCCCCGCTGAAACTTCACGACGTCTCCGAGATCGACCGGACTGCTGCGAACGATGCCGTCTAGATTGTCGGTTCTGACGACCCAGCATAATGGACGCGGCCCGTTCACCAAACGACGCTGGGTCGTCGGCTCGTCGAACGAAAACCATCTCGAACGAGTGGGCCGCGCGTCCGGATCGATCGCTATCAGCTCCATGAAGCATTCATGGCCGGCTTGCATGACGCAATTGTGCGTGGCCACCATCGGATGCTTGCTGCCTCTCGGGATTTCTACACCCAGCGAGGATTTGAGGAAGCTTGCGCCTTGCTCGAGCGTGTCTGCGCCGACGGAGAAGTGATCAATTGCATTTCTCATCTGTTGGCCCGCAAGCGTTAAAGGAGGGGCAATGCTTGTTTCAGGTCATCGATCAGCGAGTTCGTATCCTCGAATCCGATGTTGAATCGTACCAACGGTCCAATTTCCGACCAGTTCGTCGCAGTGCGCACCGGCTTGACCGGAAGGACGAGGCTCTCGTAGCCGCCCCAGCTCACGCCGATCCCGAACATCTGGAGATTATCGATGAAGCGTCTCACTTTGTCGTCCATCGTAGGTTTGAAAACGACGCCGAATAAGCCCGCCGCGCCGCTGAAATCACGACGCCAGTGTTCATGTCCGGGACAATCATCGAAGATCGGATGGAGAACCTTGGCAACCTCGGGCCGCTTTCGAAGCCAGGTCGCCACCCCGATTCCCGCGTCTTGTACGTGTCTCATGCGAAGGTCGAGTGTGCGAAGCCCTCGCAGGGCCAAATGCACTTCTTGAGCCCCCGGCTTATCGCCCACGGCCATCACCGTCTTCCTGATTGGCGTGTATGTCTTTTCGTTGCACGCGACGAATCCGATCATGCCATCAGAATGGCCGCTTAAGTATTTTGAGCCCGAGTGCACCACGACATCTACGCCCAAACTGAGCGGTCGGCAGAAAATCGGCGTCGCCCAGGTGCCATCGAGGATCGTCACGACACCGTTGCGCGAAGCCGCTCTTGCGATGCCTCGTATATCGGGGAATTCGAAGGTGCCCGAGCCCGGCGCTTCGAACATCACGACCGATGTGTTGTCGCGAAACCTCTCTTCAATGGCTTCGCCGGCCATTGGGTCGTAATACTCGACTTCGACGCCGGTGCGGCTCAGTACCTGATCGCAGAAGCCGCGGGTGTTGCCATACACGTGATCCGCCACCAGGACATGGTCATTGGCTCTGATCGTCCCAAGAAGCGCAAGCGTGATTGCCGCCACTCCGGAGGACGCGATTGTGCACCCGAACGCGCCCTCGAGCTCGCTCATGATCGATTTCGAGATGAAACGATGCAGGCGTACCGTATCTTCCATAGTAGACGTTGCCGCTGTCATAACGGCGGTCTCGCGCGGCCTCGAACGCAGCCAGATTGTCGAACAGGACAGTCGACCCGATTTCGATCGGCGGGTTGACGAGGCGCCCGTTTCCGGCGTTTTCGCGGCCGGACCGGACGAGGATATCCTTGAGGGGATGGTATCCTGATTTGGGCATTTAAGACTAATGACAGCGCCACGGCATTGTGTCAATATATGGCAAATATGTATCATATACCAGCACAACATTTGGCCGCGTGATGTCGAGGCCTATTTAATCTCGGACGCTTTCTAACATGGTCGGCTAATGCAAAAGCTATCCAAGAACTCCTCCAAAGCGAAGGTATCCGAGCCAAATGTTGCTCGAGAGCCGAAAGTCGACTCGACACTCACTAAGGGCCTACTTCTGCTGGACACACTCACGGCGGTAACTTGTGGAAAAGGCGTTAGCGATCTTGCGCGCGAAGTCAGCCTGACCAAGTCGAATACGTTTCGCCTTCTGCAGACGTTGACAGCACTAGGATACGTGCGGCGTGGAGACGATAAGCTCTATTCTACAACGCTGAAGATGTGGCGCGTGGGTAGGCGTGTTATCGACAATCTAAATCTGCCCGAACTGGCCCGCGATGAAATGCGCAAGATCGCCGACGCAACCAGCGAGACGGTCTATCTCGCTGTCCCCGAAAATCTGTCGATTATCTACATCGACATGATAGACAGCCTGAGGCCGATCCGAAGCTGGAACCGCGTCGGCGGAAGTGCTCCCATTCATTGTGTCGGAACGGGCAAGGCAATCGTTGCAACGAACTACCCATCTTTGCGTGGCGCGCTCAAGGGGGAATTGGTCAAATACACCAGCCGGACGATTACGACGCTTTCGGCGCTCGAGGCGGACATCGAAGTCACAAAAAAAAACGGCTATGCCTTCGACACCGGCGAATTTCGGGAAGGCGTCGTAGGAACCGGTGCCTCGATATGCCTGCCGAACGGCGTTGCGATCGCGGCGATAGGCGTGTCAGTGCTCGAAACCAACTTACCCGAGCATGGTCGCGACAAATTGGGCCAGTTAGTGAGAGAGGCCGGCGAACGCATTTCAGCGCGGCTCGCAAGATATTAGCCGCTCTCGAGCGCCTGGCTGGCGAGCGAATTTGTGCTGGTATGTGGAACAAATTTGCTGGATATTGACACGAGTGACTTATTCCTCCAGCGTCACTGACCTGAATGTTCCTCCAAAAAGAGAAGCGATGTCCTCGGCACTGCGTGATGATCTCATCTTCTTTGAGGCGCGTCCGCTCTGCAGACCAATGAGCAGGAGCGTGTGAGAGCGGCCGGATGACTGAGACGAGCGCGCGAGTTGGGGTCGATATTGGAGGCACGTTCACCGACGTGGCGTTGGAGCACGCGAACGGCCTCTCGACGTGCAAAGTGCTCACGAACTATCGGCATCCTGAGCAGGCGATCCTCGAAGGTATCATCAAGGCGGCCGAGCAGGCAGGATTGGGTCCCTCCGATATCACGCAAGTGATTCACGGAACGACCTTGGTCACGAACTCTCTCATTGAACGGCGCGGCGCAAAGCTTGCGTTCATCACCACGGAAGGATTTCGTGACGTCGTGGAAATGCGTTCGGAAAGCCGGTTCGAGCAGTACGATCTCAATCTGACGCTTCCCACGCCCCTTGTCGCCCGGCAGGATCGCTATACGCTCAACGAGCGTATAGCCGCCGACGGCTCGGTCCTGCTTCCGCTCGATCCTGGGGAGGTGAAAAAGGTCGCCGCACGGATTGTCGCCGGCGGCTACGAGGCTGTAGCTGTCGGACTGATGCATGCCTACGCGAACGATGAGCATGAACGCGGGGTCGAGCGTGTCCTGAAGGCTGCGGCACCGCAGTTGTCGATCTCGCTCTCGTCTGTCGTCTCTCCACAGATGAGAGAATTCGAGCGGTTCAATACCGTCATCGCCAACGCCTATGTTCGGCCGCAGGTCGCAAGCTATCTCAACAGGCTGGTGCAGCGGCTGCGCGATAACGGCATCGGCGCAAAGGTCTTCATGATGCATTCCGGCGGCGGTCTGATCAGCGTCGAGACAGCGGCCGCACAACCGGTTCGCATGCTGGAATCCGGACCCGCAGGAGGCGCGATCTTCGCCGCCCAGTATGCCAATGCGTACGGCATCGCAAAGGTTCTATCCTTCGATATGGGGGGCACGACCGCAAAGATTTGTCTCATTGAGGACGGCGCGCCGAAAACCGCCAATAGCTTCGAGGTCGCACGAACGTATCGCTTCAAGAAGGGCTCTGGGATGCCGGTGTCGACGCCGGTCGTCGAAATGGTCGAGATTGGCGCTGGCGGAGGGTCGATTGCCGCTGTGGATGCAATGGGACGCATTCAGGTCGGTCCGCGCTCAGCCGGTTCCGAGCCAGGGCCAGCTTGCTACCAACGAGGCGGCGAGGAGCCGACGGTGACGGATGCAAATCTGCTGCTGGGGAGGCTCGACCCTGACAACTTTGCTGGTGGCGATATCCGGTTGTCGGTGCCGATGGGGAGCGTGCGGTCGACGCGCGATTGACGCGCAGCGCGGGAATGGAACGATCCGAGGCGGCCTTCGGGATCACGGAGATCGTGGACGAAAACATGGCCAACGCGGCGCGCGCCCACACGATAGAGAATGGACGCGACGTCGAAGCCTTCACTATGATTGCGTTTGGAGGCGGTGCTCCGCTTCACGCTTGCCGGCAATGCGAGAAGCTTGGCATCAGCACCCTACTCATTCCACCCGGAGCCGGCGTCGGCTCAGCGATAGGCTTCCTCAAGGCTCCGTTCAGCTATGAGGCGACTCGCGGCTTTTTCCAGCGTCTGGTGAGCTTCAACTCCGAAGATGTTAATGCGGTTATCGGGCAACTCGAACGCGAGGCGCGCGCTTTCGTCAGTGCAGCAGCGAGTGACGCCCCGGTCTCTACGAGGCTCGCGGCCTTCATGCGCTATTCTGGTCAGGGCTGGGAAATACCTGTCGTGCTTGCGCACCGCGCCTTCACATCGTCGGATTCCCGCACGATCGAGGGCGCCTTCAACGATGCCTACCGCAGGCTATTCGGACGGACGATAGACGGTCTCGGAATAGAAATTACAAACTGGTCTTTGACCGTCGCGACGGACTTGAAGCCGGCTGCAAAGGTCGTGCGCCGGGCAGGCGAGAGGGTTGCGCCGGTGTCCAGAACACGCCGCTTCTTCGACGCGGCGCTCCGGCGTATGGTCGAGGCAGCCGAAGTTCGTCGCAGCGATATGTTGCCAGGAGCAAGCGTGGCTGGGCCCGCCGTCATTGTCGAAGATGAGACTTCGACCATCGTGACCGACGCGTTCGAGGCTATCGGGCAGCAGGACGGCAGCATCCTGATCACGAGGAAGGACCGCGCGAATGCCTAATTCCGTCATTGATTTCCAGATCATGTGGAATTGGTTGATCGCGGTCGTTGAGGAGCAGGCGACCACACTCGTTCGCACGGCGTTTTCAACTTCGGTCCGAGAAGCCGGCGATTTGTCCGCCGGGCTGTTCGACCGGCGCGGGCGCATGATCGCGCAGGCCGTGACGGGAACCCCGGGTCATGTCAACGCGATGGCGGAAAGCGTCGGGCATTTCATACGGGCGATTGGCCGCGAGAACATCTTCGAGGATGACGACTACATCACCAACGATCCTTGGATGGGGACGGGCCACCTCCACGATATCACGATGGTTTCGCCGGCCTTCCGCGCGGGGGCGCTCATCGGTTTCTTCGCGTGCACGGCACATGTGGTTGATATTGGTGGCCGCGGGTTCGGGCCGGATGGCAACGAGGTCTACGAGGAAGGTCTGCAAATTCCGATCATGAAGTTTGCGGAACGGGGAGATATTTCGCAAACGCTGCTCAGCATCGTGCGCGCGAACGTCAGGGAGCCTGATCAGGTTATCGGCGACCTGTATTCGCTCGCCGCCTGCAACGCGGCGGGTGACAAGCGCCTGCAGGAGATGCTCCACGAGTTCGAGATAGCTGATATCGAAGGCCTTTCGGACTACATCATCGAAACCAGCGGCGCCGCAACCCGGGAAGCGATCGCGCGCGTCCGGAGCGGGTCATATTGCAACGTTATGGAAGTCGATGGCTATGATGCTCCGGTTCACATGGAGGTCAAGCTCACGATCGACGGCGAGACCCTCACGGCCGATTTCGCCCGGACAAGTGGCCCGAGCAAGTTCGGCGTGAACGTGCCGGTGGTCTATACGCGTGCCTATGCCTGCTATGGCCTCAAATGCGCTATCGCGCCGACGTTCCAAACAACCACGGGTCCCTGGTGCCGTTCAATATTGTCGCCCCCGAAGGGTGCATCCTGGCGGCCCAGCGCCCGGCGCCGGTTTCGATCCGGCACGTGCTCGGGACATCGGTGCCTGACGTCGTTCTGGGCGCGCTTATCCAGGCCATGCCGACCGTCGTGCCGGCCGAAGGCGCAAGCGCCTTGTGGAATATCCAGATCGCTGCAAGACCAGGTCGAAGGCCGCGAGGGACGCGCCACGCAATTGCTCATGTTCAATTCCGGCGGCACGGGTGCTCGTCCGACACTCGATGGGTTGAGCGCAACAGCCTTTCCGTCGGGCGTCAAGACGATGAGTGTCGAAGCCACCGAACAGGTTGGGCCGATCGTGGTCTGGCGCAAGGACTTGCGCGAAGGGTCCGGCGGTGCCGGAGAATTCCGAGGTGGGTTGGGGCAAACGATCGAGATTGAGCCCTGCGAGGGCTATGAGTTTTATTTCAATGCGATGTTCGATCGCATTGAAAATCCTGCCCGCGGCCGCAACGGCGGCTTCGCGGGAGCTCCCGGCTCCGTTCGTTTGTCCGACGGAACGCAGCTCAAGGGGAAAGGACGCCAGAAGGTCGGCGCCGGTCAGCGACTGGTACTCTCTCTGCCGGGCGGAGGAGGATTTGGAAATCCTCGCAGGCGCGTGCGCGAACAGGTTCGCGCCGACGTGAATGCCGGCTACATCTCGCGCGAGCAAGCTAAGTCGGAATATGGTCTTGAGGACTGAAGGAGGCACCACGATGAGGAAGTCCATTGCTCTTGTTACCGGAGCGGCACGAGGAATAGGGTTTGCATGCGCGGAAGCATTGCTCGAACAGGAACACCTTGTCGTCCTCAGCGATATTGATGCTGATGGTGTTAAGGCTGCTTCTCGGAAGCTAGGAGATCAAGCTCAATTCATCGTCTGCGACATGAGCAATCCGAAGGCCATCGCGGCCATGTTCGACGAGATCGATGCCAAGCATGGGGGCATTTCCGTGCTCGTGAACAACGCCGGCATCGCCATCCCCAAACCCTTTCTCGAGACCAGCGAAGAAGATTTCCGCAAGGTCATCGATATCAATCTTGTTGGCGTTTTCCTTGCGACACAGTGCGCCGCGAAATCTATGATTGCCCATAAGATCGAAGGTGCGATCGTCAATATGTCTTCGATCAACGCTGTCGTTGCAATTCCGACCATCGCATCCTATTGCGCCTCGAAAGGCGGCGTGATGCAGTTGACTAAGGCGGCATCGCTCGCGCTCGCGCCGCACAAGATTTGCGTTAACGCCGTTGGACCAGGTTCGATCGACACCGCCATGATGGCGGGCGTGAACTCAAATCCTGAAGCCATGAAGATGGTCATGTCGCGCACGCCGTTGCGGCGCGTAGGCTCTCCCCGGGAGATAGCAGACGTGGTAGTGTTCTTGGCAAGCTCGAAGGCAAGCTACATCACCGGAGAGACGATTTACATCGACGGCGGTCGCCTCGGCATGAATTACACCTGCTAGCTCGTGACCCGTGATGGGAACGGTAAGGCCACCTGTCATCTACGCTATTCACCTCACCGCCGAGGAGCCTACCCGCGATCAGCTCGCGCAATTGCGCGTTTATGGAATGGCTGCTTCTAGCCCCGAACATCTGACAAATCGACAAAGCGATCGATCGACCTAAGCAAGTGGGTCGCCGGAACATGTCGCTCAAGTGAGAACTCGTAGAACAGCGCCACTTGATCAATCTGTCGCGGACCCATCATCGCTTCCGACCCCCCGCCTACGAGACCGAATGAATCGGCGAACTCCTTGCGCTTCAACAGGAGAGTTTTTCAACACAATCGACGCGAAGCGGTCCTACCTGCGAAGAACATGGCATCTGTGACCAACTGTGCGTTAAGGGGGCTCTAGAGACATCTGAGCTATCGATGTACAAGTAACGAGCGATGTGGGTCGGTAGAGTTGGCTCTAAATATGTTGGTGCTGGAACACAGGCTTCGCTTCGGCGACCTCGGCAATATAGGTACTGGTGATGGCTCGACAGCCAACATTCTTCATTCCCCATGGTGGCGGACCTTGCTTCTTCATGGACGACCCGTCCAACACCTGGCGCGGGATGGCGGAATTTCTTCGTTCGCTGCCCGGACGGCTTGCAAAATCGCCTAGGACGATCCTCGTGGTTTCCGGTCACTGGGAAACGCAAGGCTTTGCTCTGACCGGCGCGGCCGCACCGAAATTATTCTACGATTATTATGGCTTCCCGCCGTTCACCTATCAGCTTGCCTACCCCGCGCCGGGCGCACCCGGCGTTGCCGAACAGGCGAGGACGCTGCTCGGCAACGCTGAACTTATAGCCACCGTTGATCACGACCGCGGGCTGGACCACGGCGTCTTTGTGCCCTTGAAGGTGGCTTTCCCCGATGCTGGTATTCCGGTCGTTGAGATGTCGGTCGATCGAGGGCTCGATCCCTCGCTGCATCTGGCGGCGGGCCGGGCGCTGGCCCCGTTGCGCGATCAGGACATTCTGATCGTTGCTTCGGGCATGAGCTTTCACAACATGCGCGGCTATCGTGATCCGCGCTTCACAAAGCCGTCCGAGGACTTCGATGGCTGGCTTACCGAAAGCGTCGCGCTGCCCGGTGACGCACGTGCCGCCCGGCTGGAGAAATGGGAGGAGGCACCAGCCGCCCGTCTGTCGCACCCGGCGGCTGAGCATTTGCTGCCCTTAATGGTGGCGGCGGGCGCAGCCGAGGGGCCTGGTGAGCGCATATACTCGGAGCAGGTCATGAAGACAGCGCTGTCCGGCTTTCGCTTTGACTGAGCAACCCCGTCGGCTTTTTCGCAGGTCAATTCCCTGTTCTTACTTGTTTCATTGCCTGTTCTTTCGAAGAAATTACCTGTTAATTTCGCAGGGAATTTCACGAAAAAACGTTGCAGCACAGCCGTTTCTTGCCTCGAAGCTGGGTCTCTGGGCCCTGAAATCGCAAAATTCCCTGTTAAATTCCCTGTTAGCAGGGAATTTGCCTGGAGACAGGTGCGATCAGCACTGCGTCGCCAGCCAATAAAATCAATCAGTTAGCTCCACCAAGGTTATCAACTGATTGGGCATGTCGGCACCTTGTCGGCACGAGTATTGGACTAGATCGCTTAGGTAGTTTCAACAGCAGCAGATCGACGAATTGTTTGCGATTGAGCTGCCTTGTTTGAATCGTCTCCCTCCGGTGTGGGCCGCCTTGTCTGGTTAGGATGAGTGCTGTGTAACAGTCCTTATGGACAGCAATAAGTACAGTACTCAGGTTGAACGGTTGGGAGTTGTTGAGACCGGCCGACGTCGACGCTGGACGGATGACGAGAAGCTCAAGATTGTTCTGGAGAGCATGCAGACGCCACGGGCGATCTCGTCGACGGCGCGGCGGTACGGCATCTCGCGCTCGCTTTTGCTGAATTGGCGACGATCGTTCTGCGCGGAGCCGGAAGGCGCTGCTGGGCAGAGCTCTCGTTTTGTGCCGGCGATGGTCGTTGCGGATCCGATGCCGACCGCTACGGCGACGAGCGGCCACATGGTAATTGAGATCGGAAAGGATCGTCGCGTCATTGTCGATGCCGGTGTTGACGCGGCCGCCCTGGAACGGGTGCTTCGGGTTCTGGAGCACCGATGATTCCGGTTGCTGCAGGCGTGCGGATCTGGATCGCCACCGGCCATACCGATATGCGCAAGGGCATGCAGGGCCTGGCGTTGCTGGTGCAGGAAGGCCTCGGCCGTGATCCGTTCGCAGGCGACGTCTTCGTGTTCCGCGGTCGCGCGGGTTCGTTAATTAAAGCCTTGTGGCATGACGGGATCGGGCTGTCGCTCTACGCCAAACGGCTCGACCGTGGACGGTTTGTCTGGCCGGCGACCATGGATGGCGTGGTGGCGCTGAGTGCTGCACAGATGAGTTATCTGTTGGAGGCGATCGACTGGAGAAATCCGCAACACACTTGGCGACCGCAGAGCGCGGGCTAGGCTTAAAAAAAGTTCTGAGGTGCAGAAAAAAGTCGCCGCAAATCACTGATTTTGTGATTCCATCAACTTTATGAAAGCTGGTGTTGAAGCCCTGCCAGACGACGTCGAAGCGCTGAAAGCGGCCTTGATTGTCGCTCGCGCGGAGACCGCCGCGGCGCGTGCTCAACAATCCGATGACCAGGCGCTGATCGCCCATTTGAAACTGCAGATCGAGAAGCTGAACCGCGACCGCTACGGCCCGCGCTCGGAACGCACTGCCCGGCTGTTGGACCAGCTGGAATTGACGCTGGAGGAACTGGAGACCGCGGCGACCGAGGACGAGCTTGCCGCAGAAATGGCGGCGGCCAAAACCACGAAGGTGGCGTCGTTCACGCGCAAGCGGCCGTCCCGCAAACCGTTCCCGGACCATCTGCCCCGCGAACGCGTGATCGTGCCGGGACCTGTTGCCTGCAGCTGTTGCGGCGGATCGCGGCTGTCCAGGCTTGGCGAGGACATCACCGAGACACTGGAGGTCATCCCGAAGTCCTGGAAGGTGATCCAGCACGTCCGTGAGAAGTTCAGTTGCCGGGACTGCGAGAAGATCAGCCAGGCGCCAGCGCCGTTCCACGTGATCGCGAGGGGCTGGGCCGGGCCCAGTCTTCTGGCGATGGTGCTGTTCGAGAAATTTGGCCAGCATCAGCCGCTCAACCGGCAGGCCGAGCGCTATGCCAAGGAGGGCGTACCGATCAGTCTGTCGACCCTGGCTGACCAGGTCGGCGGCTGCACGGCGGCGCTGATGCCTTTGTTCAAGCGCCTCGAGGCCTACGTACTGAGTGCCGAGCGATTGCATGGCGACGACACCAGGGTGCCGGTTCTGGCCAAAGGCAAGACCGACACTGGCCGGATCTGGGTCTATGTGAGGGACGACAAGCCGTTTGGAGGGCCCGCGCCGCCGGGGGCGGTGTTCTATTACTCGCGCGACCGGGCCGGCAAGCATCCCCAGGCGCACCTGACCAACTACACCGGGATCTTCCAGGCTGACGCCTATGAGGGCTATCGCAAGCTTTACGAGGGCGGCCGCGTGCCTGGTCCGATCCTGGAAGCCGCCTGTTGGGTCCATGCCCGGCGTCCGTTCTTCGTGATGGCGGATCTGGCCGAGAACGCCCGTCGCAAGGCGCAGGGCAAGAAGCCGGCGGTGATCTCGCCGCTGGCGTTGGAAGTGGTCCGCCGGATCGATGAGTTGTTCGAGATCGAGCGGGCGATCAACGGACAGAGCCCCGAAAGGCGCAAGGCCGTTCGACAGGAACTCAGCGCGCCGCTGGTCGCCAATCTGGAGGCCTGGATGCGTGAGCAGCGCGCCAAGCTCTCGCGCGGCAACGACGTCGCCAAGGCCATGGACTACATGCTCAAGCGCTGGATCGCGTTCACGCGCTTCCTCGACGATGGCCGCATCTGCCTGTCCAACAACGCCGCAGAGCGCGGCGTGCGTGGTATCGCCCTGGGGAGAAAATCCTGGTTGTTCTGCGGCTCCGACCGTGGCGGCGAGCGTGCCGCAGTCATGTACAGCCTGATCGTCACGGCCAAGATGAACGATATTGATCCGCAGGCCTGGCTCGCCGACGTCCTCGCTCGCATTGCCGAGCATCCGGTTCACCGGCTCGATGATCTGCTGCCGTGGAATTGGCATAAGCCCAGCGCGCAGGCCAGTCAGGCCGCCTGACCATGGCCGGGATCAGCTACGTCTTCACGATTAGCCACGTCGCCGAAATGCTCGGCGAGGATGAGGAGTGGCTGGACGAGATCAGCATCGTGCTGGATCCGGAAGACGGTCGTCTCGGCGTTCTCGGCCCCGGCGAAGAATCGACAACCGCCTTTACACGCTTCGGCATCGATAACCTCGCTGAGCTCGTGCAGATCTACAAAGCAAATCCCAGTCTGCTTCCGCGCCCTAAGCCGCGCGAGTGAACTCGCCGCGGTACTGACCGGATGCTAACTTTAAATCGCGCAGCGTCGTGATAATCGAGCAACGTGTTCGCTGAGGTTGGTTGGCTGGAGGCGCACCATGATGGCGGGGCAAGGCGAATACCATTCTCGTTCAATGGCCGAACAGCTCGCACCGGTTGCAAGAAAGCTCCGTGGCTCCTACGCCAGCGTCCGTCCAGTTTTCCAATCAATTATCGAATTCCGGGCTGATGTATCAGGGGACACTTTTGTCGCCATCAGAAGCATCGTGCTGGATTGGATGAAGAGCCGCGCGGGCAAGCCGCTACCCCCTCACGCCTTTCGAGGCGAAAGCTTCGAACTGGAAGACATTGGATCGCAGCGAACTTCAGCTCTGAGCATAGAAGGCCCGCCAAGTCGAAGGTCGAGCACCAAGTTCGGTGCGTTTCATATTGCGTGCGATCTTACCCCCGCGCCAAGGCGTCGGGACCCGGCTAAAAAAATATAGGGGGAGGCATCGTCGCACGCCGCCCCAAAAATTTCAAAAACACCAAGTGGATTGGGCAAGCGATCAGCGCCTCGCATAATGGATTCTGTCGATCCAAATACATTTCGAGATCGGTCTGTGATCGCTAATCGATGTCCGGTATTGCTCGCACAACGGACTCAAGTCGGACATCGCGCCATGTCCGAGAAGTGCCCCATGAGCGGAAGTGAGGCGGCCTATTCGATTAGCTCATCAGCCAGCGCGAGCAGTCGATCCGGGATTTGCAGGCCAAGCGCCTTGGCGGTTTTCGTATTGATGACCAGTTCGAATTTGGTGGGCTGCAGGACGGGTAGGTCGGCAGGTTTCTCACCCTTGCAGTGCTGGTCATCGACGATACATCGATGCCGAAGAAGGGCGATCGTTCGGTTGGTGTAGCTCCACAATATGCGTCAACTCTCGGTAAGACGGCGAATTGCCAAACATTGGTGTCGCTGACACTTGCACGCGGTGAGGTGCCGGTGATGGTGGCGCTACGTCTTTTCGTTCCCGAGAATTGGACGAGCGACCCGGTACGTCTGAAGCGCGCCGGCGTTCCAATCGAGCATCGCACGGCACGGTCCAAGCCAGAGATCGCGCTGGCTGAGATCGATCGCGTGATCGCAGCCGGTGTTCGCTTTGGCTGTGTGCTGGCGGACGCGGGATACGGATCGAGCGCGCCGTTCCGTCATGCTCTGAGCGAACGCGGCCTCTTATGGGCAGTTGGTATGTCGCGGCGCCAGAAAGTCTATCCGACTGATGTCACCATGATCTTTCCGACGGAGAAGGCCCGTAAGCCGCGCAAACACCATATCCCGGATATGTCGCCAGTTTCAGCCGAGACGATGCTGGTGGGCGTAAAGTGGCAGAAGGTCAGCTGGCGCGGGGGTACAAAAGGCCCGCTGACATGCCTTTTTGCTGCACGGCGCGTCCGCATCGCGGACGGCCCAAAGCACCGAGTGTTCGATAAAGGTGTCGAGCGTATGCCTGGCGATGAAGTGTGGATCCTGGGCGAACGACGATCGAGCGGAGAGCAGAAGTACTACATCTCGAATCTGCCCGCTGACGTTCCGCTTAAGACACTGGCAGCTGCCGTTAAGGCGCGTTGGATTTGTGAACAGGCGCATCAGCAATTGAAGGAAGAACTGGGGCTCGACCATTTTGAAGGCAGGTCGTGGGCCGGACTACACCGACATGCCTTGATGACGATGATCGCCTACGCCTTCCTTCAATCCCGCCGCCTCACCGCAGCGGGACGGAAAAAAAAGAGTCTCAGGCCCACCGCCACAACCGAGCATGCCGGCCATTAGACAAGCCATCCTCAACCTCTTCGTGCGGCCCCTACCACTACGATGCACGCACTGTGAGATGCTGCTCGCAGCCAGCCCTCAAGCCAAATCTGCCAAAGTAGTGCTAGTGCGCGGGAGCAGTTCTTGCAGCACGCCCAGCCGCTTCGGCTCCATCGCGGCGCTCATGAAGCTCACACCCGTCGCATTGCCGCCGGGGCGGTTGAAGCTGGCGACAAGCCCGAGCTTGACCGGGTCAGCCGCCGTCGCGAAGACAATTGGAAGGGTCGACGTTATCTTTTTTGCCGCCATCGCGAGAGGTGTGTTGCCGACGATCACGGCCACCGGGCGATGTACGAGATCGGCAACCAGCATCGGCAGCTGTCCATCCTGGCCGCCGGAATAACGGTATTCGACCGCCACGTTCTGCCCGTCGACAAAACCACCTTCTCTGAGGCCCTGCCGGAACGCTGTTACAAAGGCGTCCGGCTCGCTAGAGGTCGCCCCCGCATAGACGAAACCTACCACTGGGACAGCGTGTTGCGCGAATGCGGGAAGCGTCCCGACGACTGCCGCACCACCAAGAAGCATCATAAAATCGCGGCGGAACATATCGGATGATCCCAAGCCTTGGCGACGGCATCTTAGCCACTAAAGAGCGTGTTTTGGTAGGTCAAACTACCATCCAGATCATTGCCGTTTGCCACCGGCGGATGTCCGAGTTGGGTCTTGTGTCACGAAGCGTAGCCGGTCCAAACGGCTGCGCGCAACTTTATAGGAGATGAAGGTAGGTCCTTCGGGTTCGGCGATCAGGTCGCTGATCCCAAGCCACCGCGGGCCGCTTTGGTCAAAAGCCACGGTGGTGAGCGCTGCGGAAACGCTGGGACGGTTGATCCCGGCAGGTACGGTTGAGAGAGGCGAGCGCAAGCGAACCGTCGATGAAGTGTCGAAATCGGATCAGGCGATGTCAAAACCGGGGGCTGACCCTTCCTCCGGGATCAGCTTGGGCGATGTCCTGATACGGCCCAAGCGACATCCGGCATGTAGACGGCGCGAAGCTCAACCAGGCTCTTGTAAGGAACGTGAGAACCTGGCCGGCGATGCCAAGGGAAAAGGCACAAGCGGCTCCAACCGCAAGGCCGATAGTACCGATGCGCCGGAGAGGGGCGGACTGCTCCGTAGTAGCGAGGAAGCGGCTGCAATGGTCGTGGAGCGAAGGGGGCGGGTCATCGACGATAAATCGGGCCAACTGGCAACGGGAGGAGCCCGAAGTTCAACGGAAGGCGGCAGCCTTCAATCGATGGCACGAGCCGGATGATGCGAGAGTATCAAGTCCGGATCTGTGAGAGGCTCGGGGTGAAATTCCCCGGGCCTACTCGGCAAACCCGGAAATGCTCGCTGCGAGTAGATGTTTTCCGCTCTGCCTCCGACAACGGACATAGAGGATCAGGGCGGCATGTCCGGGTTGTGCCATGAACGGAAGTCGCCGCCGGAACCAATGAAAGAGGCCGCCAACTGAGGCGGCCTCCGCGCTAAACCATAAGCCTATTTCAGCGCCTTGGTGCTGGTGAAGGTTCCGTCGCTTCCGTTGTCGCTTATATGGTTGTCGCCGAAGGAAACGATGGAGCCCGACGAGGCAAGTACCCCCGTGCCATTCCCGCCGATTGTAGATGCGGCCACCTTGATAGCCGAACCAGCAGAGTTGGTTGCGATGCCATTAAGCAGATTGTCGACGATGCTCAACTCCTCGACCGTGAAAAAGACTTGGCTTGCGCTCGCAAATACGCCCTCATTATTTTCTCCGGCGACGCTGTCACGCATCGTACCGGCGACGATGCCGGGACCGACCAATACGAGACCATCACTCAGATTTGTTACCAACTCAACCTTGTTCAACGTCACCGAAGCGATCTGACCACTCGCGGGGAAAACTGAGATTCCGTCGTGGTTGTCGAACATTTGGGAATTTGACACTTGCAGGAGGCCGCGACCGCTTATTGGATTGAAGAAAATTCCAAATCCATTGTGATACCCATGCATCATGCAGTCCTCGACGACCAGCGTGCCGCTGAAAAATGAAGTGGCGTTGATTCCGCTTATGGAACTGTTGCTAGCAAGACCGTTCAAGGCAAGATGGCGGAGAATGATGGTGGCTGCGGCGGTTGTGCTGATCGTGATCGCTGAAGCACTGGAATTGACAATATTTCCGACGTTGCCGCTGCCGCAGTCGATGGTGAGCGACGTGGCGATGAGGACCTCGCCGTAAGAACCGCTGGCGAGGCAGTTGATTTGGGAGACGCTGCCCTTGTTGATCGCTCCCTGGAAGGAGGCGCAGGGGCTGGCCTCGGAGCAAATATTGGCGTCGTTCCCGACGGGGGAGACCCACATCACGTTCTGCGCCTGTACCGTGCTCGTCGAAATCGACAGCACCATCGTGAAAAGCGAGGCGCACAATAGAATGATTTTTCTCATGATCTTGCTCCAAATGGATTGAGTTGACGACATTTGACGCGGCGGCAAACGAGCGACGGCAAGCGAATACGCTCGCCAGAAGGCCCGAACTTCGTACATCAGAAAACCGCCAGTCGCCGCGTGACTTTTTGAAGCAATGCGCACTGGAGCCGCTAAGGTCAAATGTCTGGGTTGGGTCTTGTGTCACGAAGCGTAGCTCGCCGATTTCTTCAATGTGACCACCGTCACGATCTGGCGGTGGCGATCAAGGTACCCGGATTTTTGTAATGCGCTCAAGGTAGGAAAGCATCCGGCCGACGATCGTGTCGAGGCGAGCCTTTATCATCGAGCAGTCGGATATAGCTACAACAGCGAGAAGGTCTTTCAATTTCAAGGGGAAATCATCCGCGCGCCAATAGTGGAGCACGTCCCGCCTGATGTTGGCGCGGCCTCGTTGTGGCTCAAGAATCGTCGACCCGCCGAATGGCGCGACAAGCAGGATGTCCAGGTTGATGTTGATATGAGTTTGGTCGAACTAGTAAACCTGAGCCGCCGCCCTGATTTGCCTGCGCTTCCTGCGCCGAAGGTGATCGAAAACGAAGAATAGTTTCAGGTAACGCTTGCGTAACGCGTTACTTGGTCGGGCGAGGCGACGACGAGCAGCCCCGACGGCTGATGCGTTGTCGCTTGGCCAACCGGTGGCCGCCAGCTAACAGCTAGACCGAGTTGACTGATGTAAGCATCGGAGAAATGTAACCCGCACGACGTTACGCTCACGATCGAACGTGAAGTCGCTGCGCGAGAAGGTTCCATCTTCCCGATCGCTCTTGTCCCACACCGGAATGTGCGGCGTGATGCCGGTGCCGACGAGCCAGCCGAGGAACTTGGGCAAGTCATTTCGCTCGATCCCAATTTTTCAGCGGCGTATGGCCTGACCTTGGAATGTTTAGTTAAGCAGACAGTCAGCGGTTGGAAAACAATTGAAGAGGCTGCCGCCGAAGGCAAGCAATATGCCTTGCGCGCACTCGAAGTGGGAGCGGATGACGCGTATGCGCTTGCGCGGGCAGCATTCTTTTTCGGGAACGCGTTAAAGGACGGTGGAACGGCCAATGTGATTGCGGAACAGGCAATTGCCGTAAACCCCAATTCTTCCGAAGCATGGCGAACGCGCGGCTGGATGAGCACTTACGTCGGTCAGCACGAGCCTGCCATCGAGCAATTCAACTACGCGATGCGGCTTAATCCCCTCGATCCCCAAATTTATCAAGTGGAGTGCGGACTGGCGTGGGCCAATTTCTTTCTGCGTCGTTTCGAGATTGGCTTATCGTGGGCATTCGACGAGGCAGTCGCGGTTACCAAGAAGGCTCTTCGTCAGAACGCATCTTATTCGGCAACCCACCGCGGTTTGGTGTCCGCCTTGGCCCATCTCGGACGCGATGCCGAGGCTCGTGAGGCGGCGGCTCGTCTGCTTGAGGTCGATCCCGCCTTTACGATCACCGCGTACATCGCTCGGGGCGGTCAATCAAACTCGCCTCTGCTGATCGAGGGCCTTCGGAAAGCGGGGTTGCCCGAATGAGCACGCACCGCCTCGCAGCTATTCTCGTGGCCGATGTCTGTTCATGGCACGAAACGGACCTCCTGGCATGTCCGCTCAATGGTCGCTACCGGGGGTAAACCGGACATCGCCCGTTGCCTTGCACGAGAGCATCATGGTCGCCGTGACGGTCGCGAATCGGAGCTTTTGTGTTTCGACCGCGATAATTGATCGGTTACGATCGGCTGCGATCTCAACCGGCGTGACGCGCCGTTCGAGATCCCAACGGAAATTTGGAAACTCACTCAGGAGGAACGCTACAATGATCGACAGTCCCTTGCGCGCCAAAGGCCGCGCGATGCGCCGCAATCTCATGGGCGCGGCCTACGCCGACAAGCTAGATCAGCAGCTCTACACCGATCCGATCATGGAGAAATTTGCGGCGCTGACGCAGGAGACGGTGTTCGGCACGCTGTGGACGAGGCCCGGGCTCGACCTCAAGACCAGGACGTTGATCTGCGTCGTCTCCGACACCGCAACAGGGCGGACCCCGGAGCTGAAACTGCATATCCGCTTTGCGTGTAACCACGGCTGGACCGAGGACGAGCTCGTCGAGGCGATTTTGCACCTGCTCGGCTATGTCGGCGCGCCTCTTGTGCGCGAGGCGCTGCTAGTCGCGAAGGAGACCTTTGCGGAGATGCGTGCCGAGAATCCGGTCACGTCATAACAGCGAGCTTGCAGTCCTGCTCCACTTCGGGCGAGAAATGCTCAGCTAGAGTTTATTCGCAGTTTGACAAGAAGCAGACGACCGATCGCCCTCGCGCGCGCCCGGTTCTGACCTGGAAATGGCCGAGGCTGGAGGACTAGGTCCACGGGGCATACAACCGGACCTCCAGCGATGTCCGCAGTTCGGTCGCTAACGGGGCGAAAGCGGACATGGCGTGGCCGACCTATTTCGGTAGCTATTGACCGATACTGTTGAAAAAGTCTTTGGGGGGTGGCGAACAAAATTTTCCAGAGCCGCTGATGCGTTTCGCGCGCAGCGATGTGAGGGACCGCGTCGCATCTCAGAAAAACGACCACGGACCTTCGGATCGGCGCTACGGCGCATCCCAACGGCGGAGTTGTCCAAAAATCAGCATTTGCGAGATTTTTGGCGTCGTTCGATTTTCGACTTTTTCAACAGTATCGACCCACAACGGACTCTGGCCGACTGAGCGCGTGAGACGATGCGAGTTCGGGGGTGATGGCGTCGGCCAGCACTCGGCGGGCCGGCAAAGTCAGAAGGTCGGGTTCCAGTTCTTCTCCCTCAACTGAATTTCCAATCGGCTGCCCATGAACAATGAGAGAAAGGCCTTTTTAAAAGAGCCTAGAGGACGGGTCCGAACCGGTCGGCTGATGCTAGAGCCGCCGCCGGACGCGTCCCCGGTCATGACCGCGCACGACGACCGCGACCAGTGCCCGCCGAAGCCAAGCCGCGTGAGGTCGCTCTACGGGCGAGGATGCTCCCAGTCGAGAAGTTCGATTTGATCGAAGGCCCGTCGCGGCGTGCCAAGGAACACAACGAGCCGAAGGCCATCGGTCAGATACGGGTCTCCACCGAGATTGACGCGCGGATCGGGCATGGACGACGCACCAACGCCCTGCACAAAGCCGAAGCGCGAAACGGCCCCCGACATAATCAGATCCTGCAGCAGATAGAAACGGTCCTGGTCGACGGCCGGGCTAATTCGATGCGTGGTCAGATACCAGACTTGTGTGGTCAGCTTGATGCCGATATCGCGGCTGATTTGGCCCACCCAGACCTGTTGCCCACCGACCGTGAACGGAGCGAGCCACAGTCGTAGATGATTGCGAAGGCTCACGGTGTTGCGCGCCTTCTGCAATGCGACGTCCTGCTGGCGTCCGAAAACATGCAGCGGGCTGACCGGTGCATTGAGATATTCGCTGCGGAACAGGAAAGCTTGAATCGTCCGATAAACGCTATGAAGATCGAACGGCTCGTCGAGCCTCCATCCGCGCCCGATGAATGAGAAAAGTGCGTCGAGTCCTTGCCCGACGACGACGATATTGAGCGGATCACCGTTATCCGTGCCGCTCCTGTTGGTGGCGCAGCACGGTAGTTTCGCCAGCCTTTCGCGCAGTGTCGCCAGATCGATATCCTCGACCGATCCTGGCGGATAAATGTTGCTGAAATCAACCTTCTGGATCGCGTAGGACCCGCCGCGGACCGGGAGGGCGAACCTGAACAGTAGTTCTTCACTGCCGGTTTCGAACCCCACGCCAAACAATTTCAAGCCACCTTCACGATGTGTAAAGACGAAGCCTGCCGCGGCTTGCCTCTGCGGGATGACATCCGGCATGGGAGCCTCGGCGACGGCGGCCTTGATGGACGCATTGGCGCTGCCGCGCCACCATGCGTGAAGAAGCTGCTCCACCTCTGCTTCCGAAAAATATTCCGGATCGGTGACGATCGGTAGAAACTCCAGCGGGGATTCACTGGCGTTGTCCACGCCCAGCCAGATCGCCTGAATGCCATGGTCGGCCAGAGACGCGCCGAAGTAGCGTTGGCTTTCGTCGTCGGTCAAGACCGCCGCGCGAACGGTGACCGCGCCGCGCTGCTGAACTTCGGCGCGGGACATGAATGATTGCTCCGCCGTGCGATCGGGGGTGGTGACGCCGAGCCAGTTAAAGAGGGCGATTGCCAAAAGCATCGCCACCGCCAAAGCCACGACACGCCAGCGCCATCGCTCCATGGCCTGCCAAATTCGTCGCAGAACCGTTTCAGACATCGTCGGCCTCGGGCCGGACAAACCCTTCTTCAGTCTATCGAAGCGGCGATAGGCCTGTCGAGCATTGCTCAAACAGTTGCTCTTTGACGCGTTGCGGCGCGAACAAATCGTTTCTCATATGCCGGGACGGTCCGACGATGTCCGTTGACAGGGGTAGACCGGAAGTGACGTTCGAGGCCGTCAGGTCAGCTTATGACCCTACGCGGACGTTCGCCCCCTTGGACCGGCGTTGAAAAATGCCTACGCTTGGATCGAGGGCATTGGGGCGGGATTGGTAATGAAGCGGCGGGAGTTCATCAGGCTTATTGGCGGCGGGGCGGTGGCGTGGCCGCTCAAGGCGCAGGCGCAGCAGCAGAGTATGCCAGTGGTCGGTTATCTCGACACTGCATCGCCCGGCCCAATGGGACCATTTTTGACCAAGTTCCGGCAAGGATTACTTGAGAGCGGTTTTGTTGAGGGCCAGAACGTCGCGGTTGAGTACCGATGGGGTGAAAACCATAATGATCGATTGCCTGCATTGGCTGCCGATTTGGTCGAGCGGCGCGTAGCCGTGATTGCAGCGATCAACCTAGCGCCTGCGCTTGCCGCCCAAGCAGCCACCAAATCCATACCGATAATTTTTGGGATCGGTGGCGATCCGGTCGCGCTTGGTCTAGTCGCCAGTCTCAACCATCCCGGCGGCAATCTTACCGGCATAACCCAACAGAGCATCGACACCTTCACGAAACGCCTGCAATTGCTCCACGAGTTGATCCCGGCGACAACGTCGATTGCCTTCCTCACCAATCCGGACAACAAGCGCAACGCCGAAGTCGAAATTGCAGCGGTGAACAATACGGCCGATAGGCTCGGGCTACGGTTGCCGATCCTAAATGCCAGCAGCCCAAGCGACGTCGATGCAGCCTTCGTGACAATCGTTGAACAGCGAGTTGGTGCACTTCTCGTAAGCTCCGACCCGTTCTTTGTCGCTCAACGCGATCAATTGGTTGCTCTGGCTGCGCGTCATGTGGTCCCCGCATGTTACTTTCGACGTGATTTCGTTGTGGCAGGCGGCCTTATGAGTTACGGGTCCAGCCTTACTGACGGCTATCGTCAGGTCGGTGCTTATGTTGGGCAAATCCTGAAAGGCGCGAAACCTGCCGACCTGCCGGTTCAACGGCCCACGAAATTCGAGTTCGTCATCAATCAAA
This sequence comes from uncultured Alphaproteobacteria bacterium, assembly GCA_963721135.1. Taxonomy (GTDB): domain Bacteria; phylum Pseudomonadota; class Alphaproteobacteria; order Rhizobiales; family Xanthobacteraceae; genus Bradyrhizobium. The sequence continues at coordinate 23,478 of CAVRIB010000005.1, read as the reverse complement.
AAGCCGCTAAGGCACTTGGGTTGATCATCCCACCTGCATTGGTCGTGCTGGCTGATGAGGTGATCGAATGAAACGTCGCGATTTCTTTGCTGCTGCCATGCTCGCACCCTTGATGTGGCCTGCCAGAGCGCAAAAGCCCGATCCAGCAAAACGGCTTGCGTATGTCGCCCCAGCTGGAAAGCTCGCTGACATGAGGATTGGGGGGGACGCCAACGCTGCAGTGTTTCTCGAGGAATTGAAGCGCCTTGGTTATGTCGAGGGTCAAAATCTAATTGTCGACCGGTATTCGGCTGAGGGACAAAAAGAGCGTTACGGCGGTCTCGCTCGCGAAGTCGTAAGCACTCGACCCGACGTGATCTGGTCGTTAGGAACCCTGCTAACACGCGAGTTCAAGTCGTTGACGAGCGCAATTCCGATTGTCGCCTTTACTGGAGACCCTGTTAGTTTTGGACTCATCTCAAGCCTAGCCCATCCGGGAGGTAACATCACCGGCGTCAGTGCTGATGCCGGACTTGAAATCTGGGGCAAGCGTCTGGAACTTCTTGCGGAGGCAGTACCCAAGATTTCCCGCGTCGCCTTTATATCGTCGCCCTCGGCTTGGGAAAACCCCGGGGGCAAGAGCGTCCAAGAAGTGGCGCGAAGAATGGGAATTTTGGTGAGAAATGCGCCATTAGGGGCTGTGAAGGACGAGGCGGAATATCGGCGCGTCCTTAGCTCAATTCAACAAGATCAAGTCGATGGAATAGCTGTCGCTGAGGAGACCGAGACCTATTTCTATCGGTTCCTGCTGGTCCAGTTGGTCGAACAAGTCCGTATTCCGGCGATTTTTGTCTATCGTGATCAGACAGAGGCAGGCGGGTTGATGTCGTATTCATACGATATCAAGGGTGCTATCCGCACGAACGCCCGGCAGATCGTCGACATTTTGCACGGCGCTAGGCCGAGCGAGATGCCGTATCAGCAAGCGTCTCGCTTCGAATTGGTCATCAATCTCAAGACGGCAAAGGCGCTTGGCCTTGAAATACCCGCCAACATGCTCGCTCGTGCCGATGCTGTGATCGAATAGGAATGAGAAACGACTTCCGGCTTTGGCACCAAACGGACATGCCGCCGCAGTCGCCGCATCTCCGCTGTTGAGGGATCAACGGACTAGCTCGGATACGCCCCCGAGGTCTCAGTTTGACCCAACTCGAACATTCGACCGTTTGGACCTATGCCGGAAAATCGCCTACACTCGGGTGGTGCATCGGGGGCATGACCGGCGATGAAGCGGCGCGAGTTCATGGCAATTGCTGGTGGTGCGGCGGCGTGGCCGATGACTGCGTTTGCGCAGCAGCCGACAATACCTACGATTGGTGTGCTCATGGCTACGGCCATAGATGATCCAGAATCGAAAACTCGTATTCAGGCATTTCTTCAAGGGTTGAATGTCGCGGGTTGGACTGAAGGCCGGAATATGCTGGTCGAAAGTCGCTGGATAGGTGGGGATCTTGAGCGAGCGCGAATGTACGCCGCAGAGCTCGTCCGCCTCAAACCCAATGTCATCTTGGCCAATACAGCCATCGCGCTACAGGCACTAAATCAAGAGACCAGCTCTGTCTCAATCGTGTTTGTGTTGGTCTATGATCCCGTTGCTAGCGGATTCGTTTCTAGCCTCGCTCATCCAGAAGGCAACATGACGGGGTTTACGCTTGATGAATTTCCGCTCGGTGGCAAGATGATGGAGACGCTCAAGGCGGTAGCACCTGATATCAATCATGTTGCGGTACTCTTGAATCCCGATCAACGCCCCCATGTAGAGATGTGGCGTGCAATCGAGAAGGTGGCCCCATCATTCTCGGTGCGACTGACCGCGAGCCCGGTGAGAATTGCTGCCGATCTAAAACCCTCGATCGAGGCCTTCGCTGGAGAGCCAAACCAAGGGCTAGTTGTTCTGCCGAGTCCTATAACTGAGGTCTATCGCGAACAGGTTGTTGCGCTTGCCGCTCGGTACCGACTGCCTGCGGTGTACGGTTTCCGCAGCTTTGTCGCGAGCGGCGGATTGGTGTCGTATGGTATCGACACAACCGACGCATTCCGCCGGTCTGCAACTTACGTCGATCGCATCCTTAGGGGCGCGAAGCCCTCTGAACTGCCAGTCGAGAACCCAGCAAAGGTCGAACTGGCGATAAACCTCAAGGCGGCAAGAGCGCTAGGTCTGACCATCCCGCCTTCGCTCCTTGCTACCGCCGACGAGGTGATCGAATGAAGCGGCGGAAGTTTATTTGTCTTGTAGGCGGTGCGTTGGTATCGCCGCTGGCGGCGCGGGCGCAGCAGCGCGCTATTCCTCGACTTGGTGTGTTAGTACAGGGGCAGAAGGGACAGTTGTCGGGTAACTGGGAGGCATTCACAGATGCCCTTCAGCGCCTTGGGTGGTCAGATGGGAAAAACATCAAGATTGAATACCGCTTTGGAAAAAATGACCCTGTAATGATCCACGATTTTGCGGCAGAACTCGTAAGCCTGAAGCCAGATGTCATCTTTGCAAGTAACACCTTGGTCGTCGCGGAACTCCACCATGAGACCAAGACGATTCCCATCGTATTTGTTTCAGTCACTGATCCGGTGGCAAGCGGATTTGTTGCAAGCCTTTCGCACCCGGGGGGAAATATCACAGGCTTCTCGAATTTCGAGCCAACTCTGGTCGGCAAGCACATTGAATTACTCAAGGAGATCATGCCTGCACTTACCGCTGTCTCGGATATGTTCAATCCTGATACCAACCCAGCTCACCTTTCGAGTCTCCATCCAGTCTTAGAAGCCGCTGCCCGACAACGTGCTGTTGAGCTTATCCCTGCTCCGGTCCGCAATGACGATGATATCGAACGCGCCATCTCAAATCTTAGCGACAAGCCGACTACTGGTCTTATGATTGCGGGTGAACCATTTCTTAATGTTCGGCTCGATCTAATCACCTCACTCACGACGCGCTATCGTGTCGTTTCAATTTGCCCTTTCCGCTACTTTGTTGAGAGGGGTTGTCTGATTTCCTATGGGAGCGACCTGATCGAACAATATGGAAAAGCAGCTGAATATATTGATCGCATATTGAAGGGCGCGAACGCGGCTGACCTTCCAGTTCAAGCACCGACCAAGTTCGAGATGGCCATCAATCTTAAGACCGCTAAGGCAATGGGCCTCATGATCCCTCCGACACTGCTTGCCCGCGCAGACGAGGTGATCGAATGAGGCCGGACTGTCTTTTGAAGCCAATAAACGGCGCTATGACGAAGCTCGCTTGTGCTTTCTTGGTCGTGCTTGTCGTGCGGACTCCTATCAGCTTAGCACAGGCGGAAGGGCCCTCGGCGGCCGTCATGCGCTTCTATGGCGAATATATGGGCATGGGCGTGGCGCTGAAACCATTGGGCGACCGTTGGTTCACCATCCGATTTCGCGGCGTCATGAATGCCTGGGACAGTGATCCACTCCAAAAGCCGATTGAAGGCAATCCCATCCTGCCTTGGAAGAATTGGGAAATCTCGTGGCGCAACCAGTTAAAGACCGAGGTGTTGCAGGCATCCTCGGACCGAGCTTTGGTGGTTGTCACCTTTGCAACAGACGAAAATGGTCGCCCGATTGCCAGGCTGGTTCATCTCGAAAAGGTGGGAGATGCCTGGCGCGTGGATGACGTGACCGACCCGCCGCGCAAAGATCAGTGAATGTCGGCTGTTGGCACCTTTGAGACATGCTGGCCCGGTCCGGCGATGTCCGTTTCCAGAGGAAGACCGGAAGTGGTCCGCGTTCGACCAAAACGACGCTCTTGACCCGGAACGGTCCTGGTTGCTCCCTTGCCTCGTCACCTTTTCCAGGTAACGTAGGCAAGCGATCTGGCGGGGGGGGTTGATGTTTCGTGACGTCGCGTTTCCGTCCCAAGGAGCCACTATCCGAGGGCGGCTTTATTTTCGACCGAATGGGTCGGGGCCGAAGGCACCTATTGTGATTATGGCGCACGGCACGTCAGCAACCATTACAATGGTTGCCGATCGTTATGCCGAGGTCCTTCACGAGGCTGGCTTCGCCGTCTTGCTTTATGACCACCGCAACTTTGGAATTAGCGACGGCGAACCGCGGGGCGAAATCAACCCTTGGGTCCAGGCTCGGGGCTACCGATACGCAATTGACTACGTTTCGTCTTTGCCCGAACTCGACAAGTCTCGAGTCGCAATCTGGGGCGATAGTTTTAGCGCCGGTCAGGTCCTTGTCGTTGGCGCTTGCGATGATCGCGTGAAGGCTATCGTTTCGCAGACCACCGCTTGCGGACCCACCATGCCACCGCAGGATCCGGACGGGACGTTATTCGCAGCTGTAAAGACCACATTTGACAATGGAGATATTAGCATACCGGATGCCGTGACTGGTCCGCTCCCGGTGGTCTCGTTCGATCAGCACGGCACGCCTTCGCTGCTCACTCCTTGATCGCCTCACCAGAGAATTTGCCCGAATTGGCCTCGCGAATGTTACGGACGTGCTGGCGATCAAGGACGGCCAAGTGATTGTGCAGGACACTGCCCAGATCGGCGAGAACACCGCTGCCGCGATCGCCGAGATTCGCAAGACCAAGGACGGCGTTGTGGTGAAAATGCACAACAAAACGCAGGCATTGGAGAACCTGGCCAAGCATATAGGCTACTACAAGGAGAACGTGCAGCTCAACGTGGAAACTTCGCTCGCGGACCTCGTGAACATCAGCTACCGGCCGGACCTGCCGGAGCTTCCGGCACCGAAGATTGTGGAGCACGACGATCTCTAGCGGGCCGGCATCTCTCGCCGGCGCTGTGACATTGGCCCACCGTGTCGGTACGCAAACCCGCGGCTCGGTATTGGGCAGCGTATAATACGAAGCTATCGACGGCCGGCCCGCGTCGGGTCTTTCCGCGAGGGAGCTTATTCCTTAAGTGCTGCCCATCAAATCGGTGTCTTGGGCTCAGTCGGATTCAATTTGGGCAACGGGGAGATGGGAGGTTGGGCGCGGACCATAATTACCTCGAGCACCCAACGGCGGAGTTGTCCAAAAATCAGCATTTGCGAGATTTTTGGCGTCGTTCGATTTTCGACTTTTTCAACAGTATCGACCCACAATGACCATCGTGAAAAGCGACGCGCACAACAGAATGATTTTTCTCATGACCTTGCTCCAAATGGATTGAGTTGACGACATTTGACGCTGCGGCAAACGCGCGAGCGTGGCCGCGTGGCTATTCAACAAGGTAGGTTTACTTCAATGCGAAGCCGCCGGTCACCGGCGTTACTCCGTCGCTGGCGTTCCCAGTCAGCCGGTTGTTACCGTAGGAGTAGATCGCGCCCCCGTTCGTCGCGGAGAGGCCGGTGAGATTGGACATTATCGTCGTATCCGTAAGGAACACGAGGCCACCCGAACCTTGCGACAGGATACCGCTGCCGCCGTTGATCAGCGATGAGCTGTGATCGATAACAATCGCCGTCGTCGATCCGGCCGTGTAGGCGGAGATGCCGTTGACGGTGCTGTTGGCTACCGTGCTGTCCTTGATATGAAGCAGGATCGAACCGGTGCCGCCGGTATTATTGGCGAAGATGCCGTAGGTATTGTTCTCCACCTTAGTGTTTTCGATCACGACATGCGCAGAACCCGATCCCGATGGCTGGATAATGATGCCGCCGCCGCTGCTACCATTACCGCTGTTCTTGATGACGCTGTCAGTCACATGGAGTTCAGCCGTGACGCCGCTAGCTGGAGAGAAAAGGATCCCTATACCGTAGCCGATCGTCCAATTTTCAATGACGCAATGTTCGACGAATAGAGCAGAACCGTTTGCAAAAACGACACCGGCGTTTCCAATATCAAGTCCGTTTATATTCAGGTTGCGTAGTGTCACAACAATTCCTGGGCCATCTATCGTTACAAAATAAACCCCCGCCGAAGTCCCAGCGCAATCGATTGTTATGCTCTTGGCGATAGTGAGGGTGGCTTCAGCGTCGCCCCCTGAATTTGCGCCTTGGTCAACGCAAGTTATGAGACCTCCGGACTTCGTCACACTGATCGCGGCGTCGAAGGTAGAACACGGTGCCGAAAACGTACAAGCGCTGCCGCTGCCGTTTCCCGAAACGAAACTATGATAGTTTTCGGCAAGAGCGGGCGTGGCTACGGCGAAGCCCAGAACGATGCCGAGACAGGCGAAAAAAAATCCAACAACCTTTTTCACGATTGCTCTCCCTTTGCTTGAGTTGAAATGCTCCGAACCCATCGGTCCGATGCGTGGATGCGGGGGTCAGGCCGCCAGTTTTTGTACAGCGGTGAGCTATCGGTTGCCGCGCGACTTTTTGAAGCAACGCGGACTGCGGACGGGCTAGGTCAATGTCGCCTTCGGGTCAAAAGGCGAAATACTCACTTCGAACCTATGTTTTCCGCTTTGCCCCCGATAACGGACTCAACTCGGACATGGCTGGAGGACCCGCGCGGCGAGATCAGAAATCGGCTCGATTTGCCTTTACCGCGTCCTCATTCCAGTCCAGTCCGATGCCAGGTACATCTGGAATATGCAGCAAGCTATCTTTGATTTCGTAAGGCTTCTGCAAAATCGGATCGACCCAGTCCTGCCACTCCAGCCAATGCGCGGTCTCCGTAACCCGCATTACATGAGCGGCTACTTCCGGATAGAGATGCGTAGACATTGGTATACCGGCCGCTCCAGCAATTGCGGCAGCTCGGAGCCAACCTGTGACACCGCCGATGCGCATAAAATCGGGCATCACATAGTCACACGCCTTTCTTTGTAGCGCCATGTGAAGGTCGCGAGGCCCGTAAAAGTTCTCGCCGATTTGAAGGGGCGTCTTTAGCTCGGCAGCAAGCTGGCTGTAACCGTCGAGGTTGTCATAGACGATTGGCTCTTCGATCCAAGCCAGGCCGAAATCATCGATCGCGTGGCAGCGCTGTAGGGCCTCACCGAGATTTAGTCCCTGATTAAAATCGACCATGAGTTCGATGTCCTCGCCGACCGCCTTGCGCACCGTCTCCAGAGCCGCCATATCGTCGTTAATTCGATTGCGACCGAGCCGCAATTTCAGGCCGGTGAAGCCTCCTTCGTCGCGCAGCTCGATCGCCTCGGCGGCCAACACTTCAGACTTTTGAAGCCATAGTCCATTGCTGTTGTATGACTTGACGGGCCCCACTGACCCGCCCAGTAGGACGCAAAGCGGCATCCCAGCCGCCTTGGCGAGAGCATCCCAAGCAGCCATATCGAGCCCAGAGACCGCAATCATGGACAGGCCCTGATAGCCGACAAAGTGAAGAGATTTGCGGGCGACTTCGTACAATTCGATGGGATTTACATTCCGGCCCTTGAGCATTTCGCCGAAATCATGAAGCGCCGGAACCAAATACCGCATGGCTTTCGCGGTGTAGGGCTCGAGATAACTTCGCCCAACCACCCCCTCCTCAGTGTAGAGGTCAATGAGAATCAAGGGCCAGTCGGTGATGGTAGCAATGCGTGCCACAACCGGACGCTCTAGCTTAAGCACAACCGGACGCGCCCTGATGTTTTTAAAAGTCAGCGATGCAAATGCCATTGGATGCCTCTCAAAACTCTGCGCAGCTTTTCAGGACGGTTGGGTGCTATTATTTGGTTTTCGCGCGCAGTGTGTAGAGCCCTGCCGCTAGCAGAGAGGCAACCGTCAGCACGAGGCCGAGCGCGAACATCGCCTCGTGCGATACGGTTGCAGCCAAAAAGACCCCGATCGCCGCGCCCATCATCTGCCAGAAGCCGACCAGCGCCGAAGCCGCACCGGCCTTTTCGCCAAACGGCGACAGCGCCTGCGCTGTGCCGAGGGGATTGACTATGCCCATGCCCAGCAGGAACAGGCACATCGCGGCGAGGAATGGTAGAAACGTGGCATGGAAGCTCGAAACCAGCAGGATGGCGATGCTGCCGACGGCTGCCGCCGCAAGAGCGCCGCGGATCGAACGGTCGAGGCCGAAGCGCGGCGCGAGCCGTGTCGCCAGCATGCCGGCGGCGAATACGACCATGACGGTGCCGGCGAAGAATAGCCCGAGCTGAATTGGGGTGAAACTGAGCCCCTCGATCAAAATCCGGGGGGCCGCCGAGAACATCGCGAACAGCCCGCCCATGATCAGGCTGACGGTCGCGGCCGGAACGAGGAAACGGCGATCGGTCGAGAGGCCAAAATACGTCTTTGCGATCGCCAGAGGATCGAGCGGTATTCGGGTCGAGTGGTGAGTTTCGCCAAAAACAATACCATAGGCCATGGCGGCCAGCGCTGCGAACAGTCCGACAAAGGCAAATTCAGAGCGCCAACCGAAAAAATAGTCGAGTGCGCCGCCGAGAAGCGGCGAGAAGCCGGGGGCTGCCGCCATCGCTATCATGATCAGCGCCATCGCTCGCGCCAACGCCGCGCCGGAAAACAGGTCGCGGGCAATTGCGCGCGAGAGCACTGAGGTCGCGCAGGCCCCCGTGGCCTGGATGACGCGGCCGATCAGCAGGTTCGGCAGATCAGTCGAGAGTCCACACCAGAGGCTGCCGGCGAGGAACACGGCGAAGCCGATCAGCACCGGCCATCGCCTACCATAGCGATCTGAAACCGGGCCAACCACGAGCTGGCCGATCGCGAACGTCGCCAGAAAAATCGTGATAGCCGAGGTGACAGACGCGGTTGACACTTTCAGGGAGGCGGCCATCTGCGGCAGCGACGGCAACAGTATGTTGGTGGCGAGCGTCCCAGTCGCAGCCAATGTTGCAAGCACCGCGATCTGTAGGAAGGTGGAGGAGACTTCCGGGTGTGTCGCAGCAGTCACATCAGAGATGATGGTCTCGTCGGCCATGAGGCTCCCCCTTAGTATTGGATGACACATATCATATAAAATCGCATGGGGAACGGCAAATACTCGCGCAGAACTTGATTATGCGTGGAGGCTGAAGACCTATCTCAAAATCGTCGATACGGCCGAACCAGGAAGCTACCTCAGTTCCAGCCGAAAAATGGTAAGTGTGCCCAGCGATGTCCGAGTTGGGTGTGCGCCGTGACAAGGCGGCGCTTTCCAGTGGGTGCAAGCCCCACCCGGCAACCGCTCCAGCCGGAAGCAATCGGAGCAGTCATGGAGGTAACGAAGTGGCTGAAGCCTTCGATTAGCGTGTCACGAATTGGTGACAGCGCGAGTGTGCAGGCCGCAACGCGAGTGAACGCTGAGCAAACCTCGAAAAGGACGATGCGCAGGCCGACCCGACCACCCTTTCGGGGAAGGCTGATACATCTGGATGAAATGAGCGAAACAATAAGTCCAGATGCTGCGCCGGGGTAGTGGCGGCGGCATGTACACAAGGAAAGCGCACGCAACACGGGAAGCCCCATGGCGTGGTCAGCGACAAATCTGCCTGTCCGGTTCGATGAGCGGGATGTGGAAACGGAGCCATGGTCGAACCAGTGAGGCACCGCCGGACGAAAGGGGCGGCAACAGATATGTTCTACCTAACGCCACCGCGCCACATCTCGACTCTACCAATAGCTACCGAAATAGGTCGGCCACGCCATGTCCGCTTTCGCCCCGTTAGCGACCGAACTGCGGACATCGCTGGAGGTCCGGTTGTATGCCCCGTGGACCTAGTCCTCCAGCCTCGGCCATTTCCAGGTCAGAACCGGGCGCGCGCGAGGGCGATCGGTCGTCTGCTTCTTGTCAAACTGCGAATAAACTCTAGCTGAGCATTTCTCGCCCGAAGTGGAGCAGGACTGCAAGCTCGCTGTTATGACGTGACCGGATTCTCGGCACGCATCTCCGCAAAGGTCTCCTTCGCGACTAGCAGCGCCTCGCGCACAAGAGGCGCGCCGACATAGCCGAGCAGGTGCAAAATCGCCTCGACGAGCTCGTCCTCGGTCCAGCCGTGGTTACACGCAAAGCGGATATGCAGTTTCAGCTCCGGGGTCCGCCCTGTTGCGGTGTCGGAGACGACGCAGATCAACGTCCTGGTCTTGAGGTCGAGCCCGGGCCTCGTCCACAGCGTGCCGAACACCGTCTCCTGCGTCAGCGCCGCAAATTTCTCCATGATCGGATCGGTGTAGAGCTGCTGATCTAGCTTGTCGGCGTAGGCCGCGCCCATGAGATTGCGGCGCATCGCGCGGCCTTTGGCGCGCAAGGGACTGTCGATCATTGTAGCGTTCCTCCTGAGTGAGTTTCCAAATTTCCGTTGGGATCTCGAACGGCGCGTCACGCCGGTTGAGATCGCAGCCGATCGTAACCGATCAATTATCGCGGTCGAAACACAAAAGCTCCGATTCGCGACCGTCACGGCGACCATGATGCTCTCGTGCAAGGCAACGGGCGATGTCCGGTTTACCCCCGGTAGCGACCATTGAGCGGACATGCCAGGAGGTCCGTTTCGTGCCATGAACAGACTCATGCAGTGCAATACGCAATATCCTTATTCAATCACGTCGTCGGCGGTGGCGAGCAGCGTTGACGGCACGTTGAGGCCGAGCGCCTTAGCGGTTTTGAGATTGATGACAACTTCGTACTTGGTCGGCGCTTGCACTGGAAGATTATCTGGCTTTTCGCCGTTGAGGATGCGGTTAACGTAAGACGCGGCGCGTCTGAAATCGTCGTTCGGGTCAGGTCCGTAAGAGGCAAGACCACCGCCCACGGGGTAGTATCGAAATGCGTAGACGTTCGGCAGAAGAAGCTGCGTCGCCAGCGAAATTATCAAATCACGGTGGGTCACTGCCAGCGGGCTAACCGTCACGATTAGACCGCCATTCGGCTCACTCGCGAATGCGGTGAGGGTACGCCTGATCACACTGGCGTCGTCCATGTCGATCGGGGTCAACTCTACGCCCAGCGATGGCGGGGCCATAGCCTGAATCGCAGCGAACTGCCCGATTCCGGCTGCCAATGAGGTATCACGAAGGACCGCTATTCGAGTGACATTGGGCGCGACTTGATGAAGCAGCTCGAGCCATTTCCCGCTTATGCTGTATTCAAATAAGCTAAACCCCGTGGTGTTGCCACCTGGCCGAGCTAGGCTAGCGACGAACCCGGCACCAACCGGGTCGATGACATTCGCAAAAACAAGCGGGACGCTGCGAGAAACCTTCTGCAATGCCGCCAAACTCGGACTTCCACCGGCAAGGATGACATCCGGCGCCAGCGCGACCAATTCCGCCGAGTAACGACGATAGAGCTCGGCATCATTCGCTGCCCAACGGGTGTCAATCTGAAGATTGCCGCCGTTGCGCCAGCCCAGATTTAGCAATCCCTGCACAAACGCCTTTTCGCGCGACCGACCTTCCGGCTCGTCCGGGCCAAAATTCATAAGCATACCAACCCGCCGCATCCCGCTCGGTTGCTGTGCCCGCACCGCAAACGGCAAAGCGATGGTCGCGCCACCAAGTAGAGTAATGAAGTGCCGTCGCCTCATTGGAGCGTTCCTCCGTCACGGAAGGTGGCCGCCTTGAGCTGACGGGTCATTGGAATTCCGCCCGTGTAGATCAGGTCCGGATTGGACGCGACGACCTCGCGGGCGACGGATGGGTAGCGGTCGGATTGTCCCTCGGCGTAATAGTATTCGATGATGACGTTCTCGCCTTCGATGATGCCGGCCCGTTTCAATTCGGCAAAAAAAGTCTGGACATGGGATCGCGCTGAATGTCCGCGGGCTTTGTCGATGCGAGCGCGACGGCCATGCGCTTCTTTGCAGCCGGCTGCTGCGTTACCCTGGGCTCCTCCGCCCGCACCGCGTTTGACCAGGCAATGGCGGCACCGCCAAGCGCCGCAATAAATTCCCTTCGTCCGATTGTAGCTGGCATTGTGTCTCCCGATTCGAACAGGGCCGCAACCTGGAAGTCGGCTGGTCTTAAAGCGCGACTAAACCAGCTTCACCACCGGGCCGCACATCGCACAGATCATCCGGTTACATTGACGGCAGCACCTACGCCGTCAACCCTCCACGCCCGCTGTGGCAATAATGCCACGATCCTCATCAATTAGCTTTCTGATCCTAGCGATCATTGCTTGTAAGTTCCACTGCGCACATCGTGCGGACGGGCTCGCTTTTCAATGAAATTGCGCAGTTACCAGAAAACCATCTCTATGGCGGCGCGGGGATGAGATGCGTGTTGTGAAGAGATTTGTCTTCGGCTCAGCGGCGGCCTTGGTGGTGACGGCCGGGGTTCAGGCGGCTGATCTTCCCGTAAAGGCCAAGGCGGTCGAATACGTGAGAATCTGCTCGCTGTACGGTGCCGGTTTTTACTACATACCGGGCACCGACACTTGCATTAAGCTGAGTGGCTTGGCGCGCGTTGACGTTGTAGTCAACTCGAACTTCGACAACACCGGAAACACTTTTGGCGCCGGCGCCGCGAACAATCGCTTCACGAACGGCTATACTTGGCGCTCCCGCGCGGACCTCTACATCGATACGCGAACCGCGACCGACTATGGCATGGTTCGTACCTTCTTCAGCGCGGGCTACAGCTGGTTGAACGACACCTATGCTGGAAACGGCACGGGTGCGACGATTTACGGACCCGTTGGGCCGTCGCCGTTCGGCGCCGCTCCAAACAACGCAAGTTACGGGGTAGTCGCCGCCGGTGTGCTCAGTGTGTACTGGGCCTTCATCCAGTTCGCTGGCTTCACAATTGGTAAGGCGGTCTCCCAGTTCAGCCCGCCCTGGACCAACTATCCCGGCAACAGCTTCGACGGTCTGGTTGGTGGCGGCGGCTCCGTCACGGGCGTAAACCAGTTCACTTACACCGCTGACTTCGGCCAAGGCGTCACGACATCGATTTCGGCGCAGGACCAGACTCAGTACACTCAGGCCGGCGTCAACAACCTGACTCCGGCCGCTTTTGGCGGTCCTGGCGGCCCGTTCGGCACCAGCGACTACGCGAACACGATTGCCCCTGACCTTGTCGGCATGGTTCGTGTCGATCAGGCTTGGGGCCTGTTCCAGGCATCGGTGGCCGCGCATGACAACCATGCCGCGTACTACGGTGCGACTGAAATCACCGGGCATCCCTCCGACGCGTGGGGCTGGGCTGGCCAGTTGGCCTTGTCGATCAAGAACATCCCGACAGGACCTGGCGACACGATCAACGTCCAGGGCGTGTATACGGATGGTGCGACCCGCTACAACATCCAAGACCTATCGGCTAGCGCTGGCGCCAACCTGATCTACGGCGGAACAACGCTGCCTGGAGCTTATCAGAGCTTCGGTGTTGGCGTTGCCCCTGACACCGTGTTCTCGTTAGGGACGTCCCAGCAGTTGATCCAGACCTGGGGCATGCGGGGTGCCTACACCCACAACTGGAATCCGCAGTGGAGCACGAGCATCTACGGCGCGTGGGCGGCCGTGCAGTACGGCGCCACGGCCAAGGCCATGATCTGCGCAACACCTGGTCAAGGCTTAACCGCCGCAGTTGCCCCTGGCCTCATAACCTCCTGCAACCCGGACTACGATATCGGGCAACTGGGCATCATTACCCGCTGGAACCCTGTCAAGAACCTGACGTTCTCGGCTGACCTTGCCTACACTCATCTGAACCAGAACTTTGCGGGCGTGCTTCCGGTACCGAGTGCCACGATTGGCAAGCCGGCGCTCTTGTACGAACTGAAGGACCAGAACACGTGGCTCATGCTGCTCCGCGCTCAGCGCAACTGGTAGGATGCCTCATCTGACGATGCCAGATTCACTCGTCATTCGTAATTGAATAGTGGAACCGATTGCTTTTTCCAAAAGCAACATAGGTGGGTTTAGATTCGGAAATTCAATCTAGCCCGGGCCCGGGCAACATCGTCCGGTCTAGTCTAGCAGCGGAAGCGGACGGTCGTGGCAGCGCTTCGCCAAGTCGACGTTGCGCCAAAGGCAGACATCCAGCTATTCCGGCAATCCCGCAACGCGAAAGATTTCCACTAACCTTTCGTTCACATTTGGGTCGCGAAAGGTCGGGTCTTTGACATACCCGGAGATACTCAAGTCTGGGGCCATTGTTAGCGACTTTTTCATAGCTTCCCGAGCTTGATCAATATGTCCGAGAGACACCGCATTTGCAATATATGCGCCAAGCGACCATGGTGTTGGGCGAAATTGAATTGCCTTGGCCGCGAGGGCAAAACCTTCCTCGTATTGTCCTTTCATCCAAAGCGCCCATGAGCTTCCGATCCAAAACGACCTTATTGCGGGATCTCTCGGACTGAACCTGATACTTTGAGCCATGCTTTGGATGCATTCATCGGGATTGCAGCACATAGAAGCAACCTGGCCGCGAGCGTGCCAGACAAGGCCATGATTTGGGTTTAGGGCAACGGCCTTGTCGACCATCAACATTGCTCGGTCGAACTGGTGGTCGAAATAAACCAAAACGTGTGCAGCCCGCGCTAACGGGAGCGCATCGCCGTTTGCCAACTCCGCGGCAGTTTCCGCCAATCGAATTGATTCAGCTCGCCTTTCGTCGCTGAGGACTATTCCAAAAGTGGCCTGTTGATTCATCGATACCCAGGCATCCATCGCGTAAGCGGCGGCATAATTTGGGTCGAGCTTCCACGCTTTCTGGAAGAATAGACGCGTTTCCTCGCTGAAGTCATATTTGTGGATCAACGCTATACCGCGCAAAAAGTAATCGTGGCTGTTCAGATCGGCAGGCGGCTTCCGTTTGGCTCGCTCAATTTCAGCTAGCTCAATTTGAGGTGCAATCAATCCAACAACCTTGGTAGTTATCTGATCTTGAAAATCAAAAACGTCCTCAATCGCGCCGTCAAATTTGTCTGCCCAGATGTGTGAATTCGTCGCGGCCTCGATGAGCTGGCCAGTTATACGCAAGCGATTGCCCGCTTTCCTCACGCTCCCTTCGAGAACATAGCGAACCCCGAGCTCTCCTCCTACTCGCTTGATTTCGATGGTTTTACCTTTGTAGATGAATGTCGAATTGCGGGCGATCACGAACAGGGATTTGAAGCGGGACAACGCCGTGATGATGTCCTCCACCATGCCATCCGCGAAATATTCCTGTTCGGGATCGCCGCTCATGTTCTGGAACGGCAGCACCGCGATCGAAGGACGGTCAGGCAAGGGAAACGACTTTGCCCCTAATGCGGACTTCATGACCGCCGCGGTTGACGACTGTCTTGGGCGTGCCGCATAGAGCCGTACTGGCCGATCAATGTTTTTGAGCAATTTTTCGCCGAGATCTTCGAAGGAAAAGCCTGTCTTATCGCGCACCTGCTCGAAGGCGCTGCCGGAGAGGCACACTCCGCCCGGTTCGCACTCGTTCTCGACACGCGCCGCTATGTTGACCCCGTCACCGAAGATATCGTCGCCTTCGATGATGACATCACCGATATTGATGCCGATACGAAACGCCATGTTCGATCCGTCATTGGCGGCCCGCGACCCCATGTGGTTCTGGACCTCAGTGGCGCAGGTGACGGCGTCGACGACACTGGCAAATTCGACCAGCAGGCCATCGCCCGTGGTCTTTACGATTCGACCCTTATGACTGGCGATTGCGGGATCAAAGATTTCACGACGGAGCGCTTTGAGGGCTTCCAGCGTACCGACCTCGTCAGCTCCCATGAGGCGGCTGTAACCGGCGACATCCGCCACCAGCACTGCTGCCAATCGCCGTTCCACGCGCTCGCCAGTCAAAGGAAAGCCCCTTGGAGGGTAGTTTCAGCCCCGTGTATAGAAGCATATTGGGGCCCTGCTGGACTAGGGCCGACTTCCGTTGTGGGTCTTGTGTCACGAAGCGTAGCCGGTCCAAACGGCTGCGCGCAACTTTATAGGAGATGAAGGTAGGTCCTTCGGGTTCGGCGATCAGGTCGCTGATCCCAAGCCACCGCGGGCCGCTTTGGTCAAAAGCCACGGTGGTGAGCGCTGCGGAAACGCTGGGACGGTTGATCCCGGCAGGTACGGTTGAGAGAGGCGAGCGCAAGCGAACCGTCGATGAAGTGTCGAAATCGGATCAGGCGATGTCAAAACCGGGGGCTGACCCTTCCTCCGGGATCAGTTTGGGCGATGTCCTGATACGGCCCAAGCGACATCCGGCATGTAGACGGCGCGAAGCTCAACCAGGCTCTTGTAAGGAACGTGAGAACCTGGCCGGCGATGCCAAGGGAAAAGGCACAAGCGGCTCCAACCGCAAGGCCGATAGTACCGATGCGCCGGAGAGGGGCGGACTGCTCCGTAGTAGCGAGGAAGCGGCTGCAATGGTCGTGGAGCGAAGGGGGCGGGTCATCGACGATGAATCGGGCCAACTGGCAACGGGAGGAGCCCGAAGTTCAACGGAAGGCGGCAGCCTTCAATCGATGGCACGAGCCGGATGATGCGAGAGTATCAAGTCCGGATCTGTGAGAGGCTCGGGGTGAAATTCCCCGGGCCTACTCGGCATTCACGACCGAATTGGACCGTCTGCGCCATGTCCGCTTTCGCCCCGTTAGCGACCGGTATGCGGACGTCGCTGGAGGTCCGTTTGGTGCCAAAAGCGGAAGTCGAGGCTGGCTCCAGGCATGTCCTATCTTCCACACAAGCAAACATTGCGCCTTATTCGCTCAAGAGTGCCCCGCGTTGGATACACTTGGATGTGTGGTTGTGCCGGGGAGTTCAATCGGACCACTTTCAGTGGACTGCGGTTCGGCAAATTCGCCCGCCGCGTCGAGCACGGGGTACGCAACCGAGCAGATATGCGAATGGATCCGCCGGAGATCACGCAGTACGTCAAGATGGAGGGACGTGGTTTCTATTGACTCGGGGCGGCCCTCTCGCAGACGATCAAGATGCCGTTCTGTGGCGGCGAGTTCCACGCTGCGCAAGAGAGCCTTTTCTGCGAGCAGCTTGCGGGCCTCGCCGACATCGCCGGACATGAAGACCCCGAACGCGATCCGCAAGGAATCCATCGTGCGCTTGTGGAAGTTCGAAAGTTCTTCGGCGCCTTCTGGAGAGAACTGAAACCGGCGCTTGATTTTCTTGGTCGCCAGTTCGCTCAAATTCTTGTCGATGATGTCGCCGATATGCTCAAGATTGATGGTAAAGGAGACTATCTCCATTGCCCGCCTTCCCTCACGCTCGTCGAGGCTGCCGCGGGTAAGCTTTGTGATATAGAGCTTGATCGCCTCGTCCAGGCTATCGACACTGTTGTCCATCCGTGAGGCCTGATCGACCAACTCGCGGTCGTTTGTCATCATCGCTGCCATCACTTTGCGCAACATAATCTCGACGTGATCGCCCATATGCAGCGCCTCGCGCGCCGCATCCGCGAGTGCCAGCGAGGGGGTCTCTAGCGCGCTCTCGTCGATATACCGCGGCCGCGAGGGGTCGGTTTCCTGGACACGTTTAGGAAGCAGCGTCTTGAGTAGCCGCGCCATGCCGTCGAGTAGCCCAATGAAGAGAGCCGCGGTCGCGAAGTTGAATGCAATGTGGAACAGGGCAGTCGCCTTGGCGGCGTCAGGCTGCCACGATTGAAGATGGTCCGCGATCGGGTGGAGGAATGGCGCTACGAGCAGGATGCCGATCAGCCGGTTGACGAGGTTGCCCAATGGTAGGCGATAGCTGGCCGGGTTGTCGCGACGCGCGCCTTCAAAAATGGGATTGATAGCGCTGCCGAGATTGGCGCCGAGCACCAGCGCCAACGCCGCATAAGGCGAAATGAAATTTGCATATGCGAGCGACATAACCAATAACACACTGGCGACGCTCGAATGCACCACCCAGGTCACGATAGCGCCGAAGACAATGCAGAGCACGGGGTCGCCAGTGATGGCGTCCATGAACACGCGCACGCCCGGAGCATTCTCGGCCGGCGCCAGCGTATCCAGCAGGATATGCAGCGCCAGCAACATAAGGCCGAGGCCGATGGAGACCCGCCCGATATCCTTGATGCGTGACCGAGGCCCGCTGCGGAATGCGACGAGGCCGATGATGAAAAGGACAGGAGCGACGGCGGTGATATTGAACGACAATATCTGTACGATCAGCGTGGTGCCGACATTGGCGCCGAGCATGATTGCAAGAGCCGGCACCAAGCTAACCAGCCCTTCTGACGTAAATGAACTCGTGATTAGCGCAGTGGCGGTGCTGCTCTGGAGCAGCGCGGTGAGGCCGAGGCCGGCGGCAAAGGCGGTGAAACGATTGCTCAGGGC
Source organism: uncultured Alphaproteobacteria bacterium (assembly GCA_963721135.1). Lineage (GTDB taxonomy): Bacteria > Pseudomonadota > Alphaproteobacteria > Rhizobiales > Xanthobacteraceae > Bradyrhizobium. Next base: position 5,330 of record CAVRIB010000005.1, on the reverse strand, counting down.
TTTCGCAAGCAACAGGCGTAGGTCGGGACCGAACGCGCGTAGTACTCCGCTGTGGACCATGTGCAGGCCCCACAGCAGCAGCGCCACGCCGCCCATCAGATCGAGCAGAACCATGGTTCCCATGATCGTTTGCTTCCCGGCCGTTCGATTCTAAGGTTCAAGCTAGGGCTAAACTTCTGCTGATCAACAATTTATTGACGACGTTGGTAGGGAGGTGCCGAGCAATAAACGCCGTCGACCTCAATCTAACTTCATCTTCATGCCAAAGCCATTATAATCATTGGTGATTTTGGTCTCATAACAAACGGCAGTTGCCTGGCGAATGGCGAAGTCCTCAAAGCTGATAGTGGCGAAGCGCGGTAAAGTCCTTTTGGTCAGGCGCAGGCGCGACCGGCTGTGGATGTTCCCCGGTGGCCGAAAGCGGGCGCGCGAAACCGAAAAGGAATGCCTTCGCAGGGAGATCAAAGAGGAATTACCAAAGCTTAGGCTTGGGCCTGTCCGGCTTTGGAAAGAGGTGAAGTCCAAGAATCGTCGCTCTGGTAGAAAAATGAGCGATGCAATTTTTATTGCCAGCAAGGCCTCGGGCCGCTTGAAAATCGGCGATAAGAACGAGATTGACAGAGCGATCTGGCGCAAGCCGCGCGGCATTCGCCTCACGCCTACTTCGCGCTACATAAGGAACAAGCTGTTTCCTACGTCATAGGCTGTAACAAGCCATTGTTAGAATCAAATGGGCCCTGAGCTGCATTTCCGCTTTGGGTCGTGTGTCACGAGCGTAGCCGGTCCAAACGGCGACGCACAACTGTACGAGAGATGAAGGAGGGCCCTTCGGGTTCGGCGATCAGGTGCTGATCCCAAGCCACTGCAAGCTGCTACGGCCAAAAGCCGTGGTGGTGAGCGTTGCAGTCAAGTCTGGGCAGGAAGTCCAGGCGGCAAGGTCGAGAGAGGCGAGCGCAAGCAAACCGTCGATGAAGTGTCGAAAGCGGATTAGACGATGTCAAAACCGGGGGATGACCCTTCCCCCGGGATTAGCCCGGAGGATGCCTGATACGGTCCGGGCGGCATCCGGCATGTAGGCGGCGCGAAGCTCGACCAGGCTTTCGTATGGAACGTGAGAACCTGCACTGCGTCACACCGCTCGGCTTCAATGGGCGGGGGGAAGGGACAAGCCACAAGCGGCGCCAATCGCGAGGGCGAGAGTACCGACACGCAGGGCAGGGACGGAGCAGCCCGTAGTAGCATTGAAGGTCCTGTAATGGGGCTGGAGCCAAGGGGCTGCGTTGTTCAGCCTTGGCCATGGGCCAACTGGAGACAGGACGAACCCATGGACGAGGCAAAGCCGTTTCTGATCCCCAAGCGGGAAGTCTGGGAAGCCTTCAAGCGTGTGAAGGCCAACCAGGGAGCGGCTGGCGTAGACGGACAATCGATCGAAGACTTCGAGGCCAACCTGTCGGGCAACCTCTATAAGCTCTGGAATCGAATGTCCTCAGGGAGCTACTTCCCCCAGCCGGTGCGGCGTGTCGACATTCCGAAAGCAAGTGGTGGCATCAGGACGTTGGGCATTCCAACGGTCGCCGACCGCATTGCTCAGGAAGTCGCTCGCCGATATCTGGAGCCGATCTTGGAGCCGGTGTTTCATCCGGACTCCTTTGGCTACCGGCCCGGCAAGTCTGCGATTGATGCCGTGGCGAAAGCCCGCGAGCGCTGCTGGCGCCACGACTGGGTGCTCGATCTCGACATCAAGGGCTTCTTCGATAGCATCGACTGGGAGCTTCTGCTCAAGGCGGTCCGCCGACATACAGACTGCGCTTGGGTGCTGCTTTATATCGAGCGCTGGCTGAAGGCGTCCGTGCAGATGGAAGATGGCAGCGTCGTACCGCGACAGGCGGGAACGCCACAGGGCGGGGTGATCTCGCCGCTGCTGGCGAACCTGTTCCTGCACTACGCGTTCGACAAATGGATGGCGCGGGAGTTCCCGCACATCCCCTTCGAGCGCTATGCGGACGACGCGATCTGTCACTGCAGAACCGAGGAAGACGCACGGGCCCTCTGGCGTGCAATTGCCGACCGCTTTGCGGCCTGCAAGCTGGTTCTCCATCCTGAGAAGACGAAGATCGTCTACTGCAAGGATGTGAACCGACGCGGCGACCACCCGGACATCCACTTCGATTTTCTGGGCTACCAGTTCCGAGCCCGAAGGACGATGTGGGTCAAGCCGGATGGGCGCATCTTCGCACACAGCTTCCTGCCTGCTGCCAGCCCGAAGGCATTGAAGCGCATCAGCCGGGAGATCCGGCACTGGGCGCTTCATCACCGCAGCGACAAGTCCCTCAGCGATCTGGCCGCGATGTACAACCCGTGCATCCGGGGCTGGATCAACTACTACAGCCACTTCTATCCGACGCAGTTGCGTCCAACCCTGAAAAGGATCGATGCCTATGTCATTCGATGGGCTCGCCGCAAATATAAGCGGATGGTCCATTGGACCAAGGGCGCGAGGGACTGGTTCGATCGGCTGCGCCGCGCGAATCCAGCACTCTTTGCCCATTGGCCGCTATGCCATGGCAACGGCCGAACATCGGGAGCCGTATGAATCGAGAGGTTCACGTACGGTTCTGGGAGCGCCCGAGGGTGAAACTCCCCCGGGCGACTCGTCAAACGCGACCGAATTGGGCTGTTAGCGCAACGTCCGCTTTCCCCCCGTTAGCGACCAGCTAGCGGACATCGCGGGAAGTCCGTTTCGTGCCATGAGCTGTCAATGAGCTGTCATTCCAGTCAGCTCGCATGCGGCCGGGTCTTGCGCTATGAACGATATTCGCAACCTGCGCGTCGATCGCTCCAGGGCATCCCTCCGACTGACGCCTTTTCACCAAACTAAATGCGAATTTAGTTGGAGCCCCCCGAGCGGCTCTTCACGTGATCCATGAAGGCTCGCAGCTTCGGCATCATTTGATGGCGGCTGGGATAGTAGAGAAACACACCCGGCGCCATTGGCGCGAACGGCTTCAGGACGTGTACGAGTTTTCCCGCCTTTGTCGGTCCAGCAGCGATCGGTGCAGGCACTTGCGCAAGACCCACGCCTTCGATGGCCGCGCCAAGAATGGTGGGAAAGTCATTGGCGATCAGCGGTCCCGAGACGATGGCCTCGACTGCCTTGTTGCCGTCGACAAAGGACCAGGGCGCGATCGACCCGTTGGAACGCCGCATGCGCAGGCAGGCATGTTGACGCAGATCGTCGATGCGCCCTGGCCATTTGCACCGGCGCAGATACTCGGGGCTGCCGACGACCACGAACGGAAACGGCCGCGTCAGCCGTACTGCGACCATGTCAGCGGCGATGAACTGGCCCATTCGGATGCCGCCGTCAAACCCATTGGCCGCGAGGTCGACCAACTCCTCGCTGGCGGCGATCTCCACCTGGACCTCGGGATAGGCCTGGCAGAAGGATGCGATCAGCGGCTCCAGCAGGATCGGCACCACCGCGCGGGGCACCGCGAGGCGCAGCAGTCCGGCAGGCCGCCGCCCGAGGTCACGCGCAACCTCGCTTGCGGCGACAAGCTCTTCGAAGGCTGGCTTTGCACGCGAAATAAATCGTTCGCCGGCTTCGGTCAGTCCGACGCTGCGCGTTGTGCGGATGAAAAGTGCCGCCCCGACGCGCGCCTCGAGTGTGCGTACCGCCTGGCTGATCGCTGATGGAGTCACCCCGAGTTCAGCGGCCGCTTTGCGAAAACTGCAGTGCTGGGCAACGCTCAGGAATGCTTCCACGCCGTCGAGCGCGCCTTGCCTAACTGTGAAGTTCTGCTTCATAGCCCATCGACATTATCGCCAATAGTCGTTCAGGGGAAGTGGTCGTATATCTGACTTGCAATCAAGAGCACCACTGATGTCGAACCCCAACATTCGCGACACCATGGCTATCCCAAGGAACAAAATGAACGCCGTGATCCGAGAAACGAGACCGATGAAAGCAATGCGCAATGCCGTATTGGCATTCGCCCTAGTTCTGATAGGTGCTATCTCCATGACCCATCCAACCGTTGCCCAAGCACAAGCCATCTTGCCCACAACCACCGGAGTGATGGTCATCCTTACCGCGAAGGCGAGCGTCACACGTGAACAAGTCACGGCCGTGATGCCAGCTGAAATTCGGGAGACCGTGCAGCTCTATCTCAATGGGAAGATTCGTGAATGGTATTCGCGTGGCGATGGGCGCGGAGTCGTTTTCTTGCTGAATGCGAGGGATGTCGCCGAGGCGCAGGCGATAATGGAGGGCCTACCGTTGGCCAAGCAAAATCTTATGGACCACGAATACATCGCAGTCGGTCCGCTGTTGCCGCTCCGCTTGCTCGTGGCCAATCCTTGAGCGCCCCCAATACGGACGCGCCTCATATGGAGGACCCCCGATGAACACTGATCCCGTTTCCGCGGCTATGATTCCTTCGCGTCCCGCTTGGCTCAGCTTGATTTGGATGGTCCCGCTGGCAATCCTGTGGAGTGTGTTGATCTATTGGGAGCCGGTTATCCAGACCAGCGGCGTTCCGACCTCGGCCCACCAGCTGGCTGCCCACGGGCTCATCGCGCTCGGCCTGTGGCTTGGCCTTGAAAGCACCGAACTGGCGCCGGACCAACGCCGCACGACCTGGCTGGCTATCATGGTCCCGTACACGCTTTGGTTCGCTGTCGCCTGGAGCGCGGCCATCAACGGCGTCTTTCGCGCGGGCGCCTCACCCTTACCGTTGCTGCCGTTGGCGCTCTTTCTGCCGGTGATCATCGGCGCTCCGCTGTTGCTGTTGTCGAAGCGGGTGGGAGAGCTGCTCGATGCAATGCCGACGACGTGGCTCGTCGCTCTTCAGGTTTACCGGGTCTTTGGCATCTGGGCTCTCGCTGCCTGGCTGCGAGGGGTGCTGCCCGGCGTGTTCGCGTTGCCGGCGGGAACTGGCGATGTGCTGACCGGTCTGTTCGCCGTGCCGGCGGCGCTCGCCGTCGCGACCGGTACAGCTCAAGGCCGAAGGGCGGCGATCGCCTGGAATATTTTTGGCCTCGCAGACTTCGCCGTCGCAATGACCTTGGGGATGATCACCTCGCCCGGCCGGTTCCAGCTGATCGTTCCGAATGTGCTGAACAGCGCCGGCGCCGGCGTTTATCCTGACGTGCTAACCCCGGCTTTCGTGGTGCCGTGCTCGATCCTGCTGCACGCGCTGTCGCTGCGCCAGCTGCGCCGCCGATCCGCGTGATGACTGACTCGCGGCGCCGCATTGCCAATCTCCTGATGTTCCCAACCCGAGCGTAGCGGTTTTGCGGCAAAGGTGCATGCGATTGGATGTCCGAGT
>CAVRIB010000004.1:0-189744 GCA_963721135.1 uncultured Alphaproteobacteria bacterium | reverse complement strand
GCCTGCCGCGGCGCCGGCCCCCTTGAGCACGGTGCGGCGCGATATTTTGTCATGTTTCATGGGCTACAGATCCGCAGGTTCAGACGAGACCGGTACAACGGACATTATCTCTTCTCCCCATATCTCTTATTCCCATCGCGCACGCAAGTCTTTCGTCGACAGCGCTCGCCATTGCCGCTAGACTTCACGGCCGGATTTGGCCAACAACAAGAACAAGAACAAGAAAGAATCCGGGAGATTGAAATGACGGCCCCAAGGTTCGCGCTCGCGCTAGCGGCCAGCTGTTTTTGCGACGGCCATTCTTCGCCCCCGCCGTGCTTCTGGCACAGGATTATCCGACGCAGGCCGATCCGGATCGTCGTTCCCTTCGGCGCCGGCGGGCCCGCCGACGTGGCGGCGCGACTGATCGGCAACGTTTTGCAGGAGAAGTTCGGCCAGGCCATCGTGGTCGAGAACCGCACCGGCGCCGGCGGCGTGATCGGCACGCAGGAAGTCGTCAAATCGCCGCCCGACGGCTACACGCTGCTGATGATGTCGAACACCCAGACCGCGAACGAATCGCTGATGTCGCCGGCGCAGCGCAAATACGAGCTGATGCGCGATCTCGCGCCGATCGCGCCGGTCAATTCCTCCGACCTCGTCATCGTCGTGCACCCGCAAGTCGCGGCAAAGACGCTGCAGAATTCATCGCGCTGGCCAAATCGCAGCCGGGCAAGCTGAATTACGCCTCCTCCGGCACGGGCACGCCCTATCACATGGCCGGCGAACTGTTCAAAGCCATGGCCGGCATCGATGTCGTGCACGTTCCCTACCGCAACAGCGGCGAGGCGCGCAGCGGCGTCATCGGCGGACAGGTGCAGATGATGATCGACGCGGTCCCGCGATGGCCCCCAACGTCACCGCGGGCCAGGTGCGGGCGCTCGCCACCACCGGCAAGACGCGTTCTAGCGTGCTGCCTGACGTGCCGACCGCGAGCGAGGCCGGCGTCCCCGGCTACGAGGCGACCATCTGGCTCGGATTGATGGCGCCCGCCGGCACGCCAAAGCCCGTCATCGACAAGCTGAATGCCGCCGTTAATGAGGTGGTCAAGCGGCCGGACATCGTCAAGCTCTGGAAGGACCAGGGCGCGGTTCCGATGTCGATGACGCCGGAGGAGTTCGACAAATATCTGCGCGGCGATATCGTGAAATGGGCTGAAGTCGTCAAGAAATTCCCCGACAAGCCGCAATAAGGTCAAACCAGGTCAAGGTCCCGTTCTCGATGCCGCGCATTCGATTCCGCCTCAATGGCGTCGAGACCGATGTCGACGCCGATCCCGATTCATCGCTGCTCGCCGTCCTGCGCGGGCAACTCGGCATGACCGGCCCGCATTTCGGTTGCGGCGCCAACGAATGCGGCGCCTGCAACGTGATCGTCGGCGATCACGCGGTGGCCGCCTGCGACACGCCGCTGTGGTCGGTGGCAGGACAAGGACGTCACGACCATCGAAGGGCTGGGAAGCGCGCGAAAAGCCGCATCCGCTGCAGCGCGCCTTTATCGCCGAACAGGCGCTGCAATGCGGCTATTGCGTTTCCGGCATCCTGATGAGCGCGGCGGCGCTGTTGATGCAAAATCCGAAGCCCTCCGGCGCGGAGGTGAAGGCCGCGCTCGACCGTAACCTTTGCCGTTGCGGATCGCATAACCGCATGGTGCGGGCGGTGCTGCGCGCGGCGGACGAAATGGCAGCGCGATGACAAAGCCAGAGCCCCCTCCCCCGCGCCGAAATTGCCGGTCAGCCTTGCGGCCAACCCGGTGCTGTCGTCATGGATCCGGTTTCGCCTCCGAAGGCCAGGTCATGGTCTCGCCGGGAAAGGTGGAGATCGGGCAAGGCATCGTGACGGCATTGGCCCAGATCGCCGCCGACGAACTCGATGTCGATTTCGGCCGGGTGCAGATGGTCCGCGCGTCGACGGCGGGCAGTCCGAATGAGGGCGTCACCTCGGGCAGCCTCTCGGTGCAGCAATCCGGGCGCGCGATCCGCCACGCCTGCGCCGAAATCCGGCAGATCTTTCTTGCCGCCGCATCCGATCAGCCTGGGCGTCGATATCGACGCGCTCGACATCAAGGACGGCACGATTTCCGGACCCGGCAATATCAGGACCAGCTACTGGGAACTCGCCGACGAAATCTCGCTGGATCGCGACGCGACGCCGGGCGCGGCGCCGAAGCATCGGCCCAGCGCGCGCTGGCCGGAAATTCGGTGCAGCGGCTGGACATTCCCGACAAGGTTTTCGCGCATCCGCGTTTCATTCACGACCAGGCGCTGCCCGGCATGCTGCATGGCCGCGTGCTGCGATCGGAGATGTCGGCGGCAAAACTCACCGGCATGAAGGAAGATGCCGCGCGCGCCGTTGCCGGCCTGGTCGCCATCGTGCGCGACGGCAATTTCGCCGGCGTCGTCAGCGAAACCGAGGATGGCGCCGAGGCCGCGCTGAAGGCGTTGCGCAAGGGCGCAACCTGGTCGGCAGGCGAAACCCTGCCCGATGAAGACGGGCTGGCCGCGTTCCTGAAAGCCCAGCCAGCGGAATCGACCGTGATCGACAAGAGAACGGCGTCCGCGCCGGCGAAAAGAAGCGCACGATCCGGCGGCAATATACCCGCCCCTATCTCGCCCATGCCTCGATCGCGCCGTCCTGCGCCATGGCGCAGTGGAGCGGAGACCGCGTCCACGTCTGGACCCACAGCCAGGGGGTCTATTTTCTCCGCGCCGATCTCGCGCTCGTGCTCAAACTGCCGGTCGAGAACATCACGGTCGAGCACATGGAAGGCGCCGGCTGCTACGGACATAACGCCGCCGACGACGTCGCGCTCGATGCCGTTCTGCTGGCGAGAGCGGCCGGCGGCCGGCCGGTCCGCGTGCAATGGTCGCGCGCGGACGAGATGTCGCACGCGCCGTTCGGCGCGGCGATGGCGATCGAGATCGAGGCCGATCTCGATGCGCAGGGCGAGATTACCGGCTGGCGCCACAGCATCTGGAGCAACGGCCACACCGCGCGGCCGGGGCGCGCGGCGCAGCCTGCTCTTGCTCGCGGCGACCGAACTTTCAAATCCCTTCCCGCGCTATATCGCCACCAATCCGCCGCAGGCCAATGGCGGCGGCGCCGACCGCAATTCGATCCCGCTCTACGATTTTCCGTCGTGGCAGATCGAATGTCATCGCCTGCTCACCATGCCGATACGCACTTCGGCGCTGCGGACGCTGGGCGCGCAGGGCAACGTTTTCGCGATCGAATCCTTTCTCGACGAGCTGGCCGCCGAGCGCGGCGAAGATCCGGTCGCCTTCCGGCTGCGTCATTTGTCGGATCAGCGGGCAAAGGACGTGATCCGCGCCGTTGCCAGGCGCGCGAACTGGAAGCCGGACAAGCGAGCGGGTCTCGGTTACGGCCTCGGCTTTGCGCGATACAAGAACACCGGCGCCTATTGCGCCGTTGTCGCCGAGGTCGAGGGCGCCGAGGATATCAGCGTCAAGCGGCTGACCATCGCGGTCGATGTCGGCGAGGCCATCAATCCCGACGGCGTGGTCAATCAGATCGAAGGCGGCGCGATCCAGGCCACCAGCTGGGTCCTGAAAGAGCGCGTTCGCTTTGACCGGCAGCGCATCACCAGCAACACCTGGACCGATTATCCGATCCTTCGCTTCAGCGAGGTGCCGGAGGTGCAGGTCGAACTGATCCAGCGCCCCGACAGCGATCCGCTCGGCGCCGGCGAGGCCGCGCACGGCCCGGTCACGGCCGCGATCGCCAACGCCGTGTTCGATGCGCTGGAGTTACGCGTCCGCAATCTCCCGATCACCCGCGACAGCCTGATCGCGGCCATGGAATTGAGCTTCATGAACAGCCTGAACATTCTCAGCGGCGGCGCGGCCCAGGGCCTGGTCGCGAGCCTTGCGCCGAAATTCAGGGCAGCTGACCGGGTTCGACATCGCGGGCGAGTTCGGCGCGGTCGGCGCCATGGCCGACAAATTGCGCAAGGGCATGCCCGCCGACATTGTCATACTGACGGCGAAAATCATCGCGGATCTTGCCGGCGAGAACCTTGTCGTCCGCGCCTCGATATCAGACGTCGGCCTGGTCGAAACCGCGATCGCGGTCCGCGCCGGCGATCCCCTGGTCACGGTCAAAGACGCGGCTGCGTTGCGGACGCGTTGCTCGCGGCCGATGCGATCTTCGTTCCCGACACCAAGGCGTCGACGGCGGGGATTCACGGGCAAAAGTCCTGCAACAGCTCGGCATCGCCGATGCCGTGGCCGCCCGGCTCAAGATCTATCCGAACGGCGCGACCGCGATGCGCCATCTGGCCGCGTCCGACGCGTTGCGGCCGATCGGCTGCACGCAATCGACCGAGATCATCAGCACTAAAGGCGTGGTGCTGTCGGGTTCGCTGCCGCCGGGATGCGAGCTCTCGACCATGTATACGGCGGCGGTGACCACGCAGGCCGCCAATGCCCGGCAGGCGCAGGCGCTGATCGATTTGTTGACGGCGCCGATCAGCGCGAGCTGCGCGAGAGCGCCGGCTTTCTCTAGTACGAGTGGTCCAAACCGACACTTCGATCGGTCTGGGATTCCCTGAAGAACTCGCGTGTGCGAGTTCTGGGGTATGCACGAGCGAACGAACATCCAGTCGAGCCGAGCCGACCGTAGCAAGCTTGAAGCCGTGGTCGCCAACCGCAATAGCCCGCAGAAGCACGTTTGGCGGGCCAAGATCGTCCTTCTGACCGCCGCTGGGCGCGGCACGGCAGAGATCATGGAAGCTACCGGCAAAGCCAAGACGGTGATCTGGCGTTGGCAGGCACCGTTTCCGCGACGAAGGAGCCGCAGGCCTTTGGCGGGACAAGACGCGGCGGTCGCGCATTCCGCCACTGAGCCCCGAGGTAGCTAAACGTGTGGTCGCCCTGACGTTGGCAGGCCCGCCTGCGTTTCGCTGATGGTGAGCGGCGATTTCAGGCGATCGTGAGCAGCTGTTTCGCGCGATGGTGAGCAGCGGCTTTGACCGACATGGTGATTGGTTCAGGGGTTTGTGTTGGCGTCAAGAGTTTGATTGCGGGCGTTCTGCTTTCGCATGCTTTCTCCGGTGAGTTGCAGGCGGTGAGCGTTGTGAACGAGGCGATCCAGGATGGCGTCTCCGAGGGTTGGGTCGCCGATAACGTCGTGCCAATGTTCGACTGGGACCTGGCTGGTGACGATGGTAGAGGCGCGACCGTGGCGATCATCGAGGATCTCCAGGAGGTCGCGCCGTTCGGGCGGATTTAGAACTGACAGGCCCCAATCGTCGAGGATCAGAAGTTGAACGCGGCCGATGGTTTTGAGCAGGCGGCCATATCGGCCATCGCCGCGAGCCAGGGCGAGCGCCTCGAACAGCCGCGGGACGCGGTGATACTGGACCGAACGATTGTCGCGGCAGGCCTTGTGGCCGAGGGCGCAGGCGATCCAGCTTTTGCCGAGCCCGGTGGCCCCTGTGATGAGCAGGTTCTCGTTGCGGTCGATCCAGTCGCCGCCGACGAGTCTGGCGAAGACGCTGCGGTCGATGCCACGTGGCGAGCGCCAATCGAGGTCTTCCACGCATGCGCTCTGGCGCAACGCGGCGAACTTGAGGCGGGTCGTGAGACGTTTGGTGTCGCGCTCGGCGGCTTCGCGATCGACCAGCAGTCCGACGCGCTCCTCGAACGACAGGGCGTCGAGATCAGGTGATCGCCGCTGCTCCTGGAGGGCTTTGGCCATTCCGGTTAAGCCGAGCGTGATCAACCGTTCATGGGTGGGGTGTGTCAGCATTGGGGTCTCCCTGGTTCAGTGGAAATAGCGCTGACCGCGGATGTTGCCGTGGCGCAGGGGCTGGTGGTCGGGCGTCTCGTCGAGAAAAGCGCGATCGAGGCCGCTCTTGAGGATCGAACGGATCGAGGCGACGGAGCGAGCCTTGATCAGGATGCCGCGTCGGCAGGCCGCATCGACGCGCGCATTGTCGTAGCTCCTGGCCAGCGACAGGATGCCGAGGCAGGTGCGAAAGCCTTGCTCGGGATGCGGCCGGGCCTCGATGACGACCTGGAAGAACGCCGCGGTCGATGGACCGATCTTCTCGCCGGCGGCGATCAGCCCTCCCGGTGTCCATTTGCCGTAGCGGCGATGGGCGCTGGGCATATGATCGGCGATAGTGGTGTGGCCGCGCCGGTTGGGCGCACGGGCGTGGCTGGCGATCCTCTGTCCCTTGTGGAAGACCTCGACGGTCTTGTCGGCGATGCGGACATCGACGAGTTCACGGATCAGGCGGTAAGGGGTGGAATACCAATGGCCGTCGATCTCGACGTGATAATCGGGTGCGACGCGGCAACGCTTCCAGCGCGCAAAGACGTAAGCCTGGTCCGGCAGCTCTCCCAGCCTGGGACGATCGATCTCGGCGAACAGTTCGGCCCGGCTGGAGCCGAAACCGCGCATCTGGCGGGCATTGAGTTCGACGACGAGCCCGCGGATGGCGGTATTTAGTTCCGCCAGGGAAAAGAAGCGCTGGTTGCGCAGGCGGGCCAGGATCCAGCGCTGGGCGATCTGGACGGCGACCTCGACCTTGGCCTTGTCCTTTGGCCGCCTCGGCCTCGCCGCCAGGATGGCGGTGCCGTAATGGCCGGCCATCTCGGCATAGGTGCGGTTGATCCCGGGATCGTAGCGATCGGGGTTGGTCACGGCGGCCTTGAGATTATCGCAGACCACGAACTTCGGCACGCCGCCGAGATACCTGAACAGGCTGGCATGCACGCCGATCCAGTCGGACAGGCTCTCGCTTGGGCAGGCCTCGGCGTAGGTGTAGTTCGATGCCCCCATCGCCGCGACGAACAGCTTCATGGCGCGCACTTCGCCGGTGATGGGGTCGAAGATATCGATGGTGTCGCCGGCGAAATCGACGAACACCTTCTCCCCACCGATGTGGGTCTGACGCATGCTCGGCCGCGCCCGCTGCTTCCAGGCCTCGAAGGTCGTGCAAAACCAGGTATAGCCAAAGCCGTCTGGATTGGCAGCGCGATACTCTTCCCACAACAGCAGGCGCGTCACGCTGCGGCGGCGCAGCTCCTTCTCGACATAAGCCCAGTCCGGTGACGGGCGCCGGTCGCTTTGCGAGGCCGCCGTCGGCGCCGGGAACAGCAACAGCTCCAGACCCTCGTCATCCAGGCCCTCCGGCAGCGGCCAGGTCAGGCCCGCAAGGCGGGCGCGACGCACGTAACCATGCACGACCCCATTGCTCACTCCCAACGTCCGCGCGATGACGCGCTCGGTCAGGCCCTGGTGCCTCAAACGTAGAACTTCTCGGATCCGGCGCATCGACAATCTCTCGGTAGGCATCAGGCTTCCTCATTGGTTGAATGAGAAATCCGTAGCCCGGTTGAGTTGTCGGCCGAAGCGTCCGGCGTCGCGAAAACGTGCTCACGATCGCCTGAAATCGCTGCTCACGATCCTCTGAAATCGTTGCTCACGATGCGCTGAAATCCCTGCTCACGATCCCGCGAAACGCGCATCCATCAAACCGGCAGCAGCTCATGGACATGCTTGGGGACTCAAGCGATCCGTGCCGGGCAAATCTCGATGGGCGCCCAAGCTCCAGCAGCCAATAGAACCTACCCCGTCTGCCAGCCGGATTCTTCACCTGATCCCGAGATACGGGGCGGCTTGGAAAATGCATTTTCAAAAATATCGGCCAGCTCAAGGATCCATCTCTCTGTAGCGTGATCCGTAGGCTTTACGTGTCTCATTGACGCAAGGGCCATTGATCCCGAAGCGCCCGTCTATGACATAGCGCGCGCGCTTAACATCACTCCAACGCGCGTCCGCAGCCTGATCTTCAATTGGCAACTCCGAACGACTTCGAAGGAAAATGACTTGCGGCCGGACTTAGTGGCCGCGTTTTAGAAGATTTGGTTTAGCAGCGACGGTAATACTCGCTAGGAGCAGATGTCTTGCGCTTTGCCCTGGAAACGGACATTCGGCCCCCGCCCCACGGGGCTGATCCTCGTATTTTTACGGAGCGAACAGCGTCGACTGAGCCGACGAACGACCGACTGGTATAAAGCTATCAGCGGAGGTGCCCGATGAGTTGCATTACCGAGGACCGGCCACATTGCTTGAAGTGCAAGATCAAGATGTTGAGCGGCATCGCAGAACGGATCGTGCGGGGCTATGAGCTTCGCAATTTTGAGTGCCCGAGCTGTGGCAACACATTGAAGTTGGTCGGGTGGCGAAGCCAAAGCAAAACGCTGAACCAGAACACTAGCTGATCGACCGCGTTCCACGCGATGTCGCACCCCCGTGCGAATTAAGCGGCGATGCCCTGCTTAGATACTACCGTCACGGTCCACCGCTTCGGAGTGCTCGACTTGTCTTCCTTAACTGAACGGATCATGCCTGTTACTGGCACTCCGTTCAAAACCATTCTCACCTTTCGCCGCGGTATTGGGCGTAGCGGCAACGTCTAGCCTCCAACGGGTCAATAATTTCGATTGTTTGCATCACGTCACCAATATGGTCGCGGTACGCGATACATTTCCGACCGCCCAAGATGTCAGCGAATTGTCAAGCAATAATTTCCAATTGGGTTCGACGAGTTTTCGTGAGTCGCCCACTAAGGGAATGTGCGGGCAATCGGTTCGTGCGCGAAGTCGGAGCCGCGACCCAAACGCCGTCTGACATTGGTCTGGTCAGATGGACCGCAAATGCGGTGACTTTGACGCCCCCCCTCAACGGGCAGGTCTCATCAGACGCCAGCCGGGGGCCGCGCGGATCGGCGGCATGGGGATTCCTTGTCCAACCGGGTGTTCGAAACCTACGAGGCCATCATGACGCCGCCTGCGAGGCTTGGAACAAACTCATCGCGCTGCCCGATACGATCTCGTCAATCGGAACCCGTGCCTGGGCGCATGTGGGTCGATCCCAATCACCGCTGGTATTACACGGGCCCGTTGGAGGTCGGAGAAGACTTTTGCGCCTAACAGTGGGAGAAGGCGTAGTTGCAAAGAAATGGAGTTCGGAACTTCGAAGGTATCCGGAATAACCCATGTCGCCTTTGGGTCCAGGCCGTGTGAAAACGTTTTTCGTCCCCCAAAAACTGCACGCAACCGGGCGCGATGGACGTCGACGCGACCGTCTGAGCATATTTTTGCTGTATCGGGTCTGGAGTCAATCCGGGCCAGCCTCGGGCCATGCTGAGCGAGCTGAACAGTCATACGGCACGCACAACATACACGCTCCTCACGCCCGGATCGCCGCGAGGAGTGGCTTGATACCGACGATGTTCATCACGCGCGTGAGGTTGTAGGCGAGCACGTGCAGCGCCATCTCGGTCGCCACCTTCGGCAGCGTCTTCATCAGAAAGTGCGTCGCCCCCATCCGCATCTTCAGCGTGCCGAACGGATGCTCGACCGTCTCGCGGCGAGTACGCATCGCATCCGGATTTTTGTCCAGGCGCGTCTGCACGGCATCGACAACGTGCTCGTGCTCCCACCGCGTGATGCGGCGCTGCGGTCCCTTCGTGCACTGAGCCTTCAGCGCGCAGGTGCGGCACGCGTTGGTCCAGTAGCGGTGCAGGACCAATCCATTTTCCTCGTTCGTGAAGTGGTGGGTGAGCTTCTCACCGGCAGGACAAATGTAAATGTCCTCCTCAGCCACGTAGCGGAAATCCTGCTTGCCGAAGCGCCCTTCCGACTTCGCCTCCGATGTCTGGGGTTTTGGCAGCGTGACCGTGATGCCAGCCTCATCGCATGCGAGAATCTCCTCGCCTTTGAAGTAGCCGCGATCGGCGAAGGCTTCGAGGTTTTCTGCCTCCAATGCCGCCTTCGCTTGGTTGGCCATGTTCGCAAGATGCGACTGGTCGGTGCCGACGTTGGTCACCTCATGCGCGACGATCAGATGGTTCGTCGTATCGACGGCCGTTTGCACGTTGTAGCCGACCATGCCAGAGCCGCGCCCGCTGGTCGCCATCGAGCGGGAATCAGGATCGGTGAAGGATATCTGCTGATCGGGCGCAGCAAGCATCAGTTTCTCGATCGCCTTCAGGCGCTTCACCTCTTCTTCGAGCTTGATCAGCTTCTCCTTGAGCCGCGTGGTCCTGGCCGCAAGCTCCTCCGACGGCGCCTCACCGGCAGCTGTCTGGCGATCGGCGGTGTCGAGCTGGCTCAGATAGCGCGCAACGCTCTCCTCGATCTGCGCCAGGCGCCGCTCCATCTTCCCCTTCGTGAAGTTGTTGTCGCGCGAGTTGACCGCCTTGAACTTGCTGCCGTCGATCGCAACGCTCGCTTTCGCCAGCAGACCCATCTTGCGGCACAAGGCGACGAATTGCGCGCAGACCTTCTTGATGGCCGGGCCGTTGTCCTTGCGGAAATCGGCGATGGTTTTGTGATCCGGAACGAGCCGTCCCGTCAGCCACATCACTTCCAGATTGCGGCCAGCCTCACGCTCCAGCCGCCGGCTCGATTGGACCCGGTTGAGATAGCCATAGATATAAAGCTTGAGCATCGGCGAAGGATGATATCCCGGCCGGCCGGTCGCTGCCGGATCGACGCCATCGAACCCGAGGTCGCGCAGTTCCAGCGCATCGACGAACACATCGACCGCGCGAACAGGATTGCTCTCGTCCACCCAATCATCAAGGCATTCCGGCAACAGCGTCGTCTGCTGGCGATCCGCCCCTTGAACGAAACCCTTCATCATTCCCCCGCGATTCAGCAAGGGAATCATAGCATCGGTCAGGTTTTCACACAGCCTGGGTCAAAAGGAGAAGATACTCGCTGCGAGCAGATGGTGTCGTGTGTATGGCGTTCCCTAATAACGGACATCGCCGGGCCGCCCCCGGCAGGCCCGTTTCGCCAAGGCGACATTCGACGATATCCGGCTGCGGCACCAACAGCGCCCAGGCCACCGAGGCGGTCAGCACCGCCGCGTGCACGGCGGATGTCATCTGGGTAGGTCTCGGCGGATTGCCCTTGCCTCCTGCTTCCTGCTGCGTACAAAATGCTCCAGAGAGGGGCGCTTGCCAGTGGAACCGCAGCAGCCAGAGCGGGTCGGACGCAGGTTGTCGGCGATAGTTGCAGCCGACGTCGCGGGTTACTCGCGGCCCTGGTCCACTTTGCAGGCTATGAGCGGAACACAAAGATGGCGGAAAACGACAACAGCGATCACTACCAGACTTTGGCGCAGCAGATCTTCGGAAAAGCGATGGCTGCGGTTGTGTCGGAGGCCAAGACACGCCTGGCCCTCGTGCGAGAATCTTCAGGCGGTGAAAGTTCAGAACCGACCGCCGCGAGTGAAAGTTCAGAGCCGGCCGCCGCGAGCATTGCGCCTACAGAACGGTTAGCTCACCAAAAGCAACTCGCTACAGCTGCCGAGCTTGCCAAAATGATTGAAATCGACCTTGCGCGTCACCCCGACTGTCCTAAGGCTGGATTTCGAGTGACGGTTTATGGCTCGCAGCATTGGCGCGCGATGTTGACGATTTCGCCCGCTGCCGGTCGCGTTCGCAATCCTCAAGAATTGCGAGACCTTACCGATGAACTCGCTGAGCGGCTCCGGAAGCGGTACGACGTGGCCTAATGCAGTCGACAAAGCCGCGCTCCTGCCGAAGACATACTTGCGCAAGTTTCTGAGGAATTCCGGAGAAGGGTTGAGGTTTCCGGAATTATTCACTATCGGAAGAACGGCACAGGGGCGAGTGCCCGACCTGTTCGTGCAGGGCCCGCACCGGGCTGGCTCTCGAAGCGCCGCGAGAGCCGCTATCGCGCCGGCCGGTCGCCAGACCGGATCAAGGTGAAGAACCGGAAGCATCCGGCGACGAGCAGGGTCATGCACTCGTTCTGACGCGCAGGGACACAAGAGGGCGCCCGATCAACGGTTAATTGATCTGGCGCCTTCTTCCTGAAGTCCTTTTAGCGCCGCGTCGACGATGCTGATCTCTTCCCGGAGCAGGGAAGTTAGGCTTTCGGTACTGACCCAAGTACCGCTATGCATCCGACTGTTGTGTAAAAGCCGCTGACGATGGTCGCGGATTTCCTCCAGCGCCTGACGATTTTTCAAGGTAACGTAGCCGGCTACGATAAGCTCAATGGCCTTGGTCACTTCAATTACTCCACACCCAAAGAACACCGTCGGCAATTAAATCAAAGATATTCCTGGTCTGCTAGGTGATTTTTGTCCTGTCGCGCGGACGGCGCGCGCGAACGTCGGGCCATTGACGTCCGCTTTTGTGCGCATAACGAACTCACCTCGGACATCGCGCCATGTCCGGTTGGTGCCACAAGCGGAAGTCGACAGTCCCGGATCTTCGGTATGCCGAACCCATCCGATAAGACGTACCCCGGATTGCGGTCGCGACCTTGTGAAGAGGTTTCGTCGGCCAGGCTGGCCATGAAATAATTTGTCCTGTTGGACGAAGCCATTTTCCCCGCCACGCGAAGACAGGCTGAAACCAACGCGTGATAACAACATCCGAACATAAAGGAACAGGTCTGGAAAAAGATTAGCTAATCGGTACGCACCGGAAACAGGAGGACGGCAATGAAACGGCCTTTGACTCGTGTTCGCATTTCTAACGCTCGCCTGCGCAGCAACTCTAGCTCCGATAAGGTCGACGCCTCCGATGCTTCTTTCCGATGCAAATGGGGCAGACTGGAAATGCACCAGGTCGGCGTTCATTCTAACCACCTGCGCGCCCAGCCGCGATGTCCGCGTCTACCTCGATGAACTGACATCGTCAGGCCAACCCGGTATGAAAGCACTCTGGAGGTATTGCCGTGGCGGCAGCTGTGCTTCGGGTGCGAACTTGCGTTATCGTATTGGTCTTGTTCCTGACCACGATCTCCGTCGCTTGCGCCGCGGATCAGACGATAACCCTAAGGCTTGGCGCTCCGGCGGCACTTGCGCTTGAAAGACCTTTCAAGACGGTGCTGATCGGCGATCCGAATATCGTCGATGTTCATACGCTCAACGATCGTAGGGTCACTCTTGGAGCCCCTGAGTCTCGGGAGCAACAAACCTCATTTTCGTTGACGAGAGAAGCATTGCGATAACCAACGTAAGAATTGTGGTCGTTGTCAGGCGTAGAACTCCAATGAGGAGCTGCCAACCCCTTAACGACGCTGGGGTGCCACCTCAAAACGGTCTCGGTCGGTCACGCCCAAGCTGCAAAGGTCATTTCCGGACAGTCGACGCAAACCTTTGCGATGTCCGCCCTTCACCTAATGAACGGACATCGTGAGGCTTGGGGGTCAAAAGGCGAAATACTCGCGGCGAGCAGATATCTTCCGCCTTACTCTCAACAGCAGACATGCGGTGGCACCACTGCCATGCCCGTTTCGTGCCAAAAACGGAAGTACGAGACTTATTCATAAATTATTTAGCCGGGTTCTCCGCCCATGAGGCGATCAGCCTTGGCGCCAAGCTCAAGCTGGACATCGCACGACGTTCAACAAGTGCCAAGAAGAGGCAATTCATCACGCACTCGCCGCAAACAAATCCCATCGACCCGGAAGGCCCTTCAGCTCGAACGACCCGCGCTCCGCGAATTTCAGACCCGCGCCAGCGACGAGGTCGGTGACGACTTGTGATACCAGCACCTCGTTGGAGCCGGATTGCGCCATGACCCGCGAGGCCGCGTGAACCGCGATGCCGCCGATATCGCGGCCTCTGAGTTCGATCTCGCCGGTGTGGAGTCCCGCGCGTAGCGGCAAACCGATCTGCTGGGCAGCCGTGCCAAACGACAACGCGCATCGGACCGCGACGGGTCCATCGCCCATCATCTGATAGGCGATGTTGACGTCACCGCTCAGGGCGTAACGCGTCCCGGGCAATGCAAAATCGGTCACTGGAGCACCCTGGTATCGGGAGCAGAGTGTCGTTCGTAGGATTGCCAGGATCAAGCCGAATCAAAGGCGAAATACCCGCTTGAAGCCCATCTCTTCCTCTTTGCCCCCCGAAACCGGACATCGAACGCTCCCACGGTCATGTCTGCTTTGTGCCCAATCGACGACATCGATCACGGGTTCGCGCGCAGCAGAACTTTATAGGTACCGAGCTATCGTGAGTAGGACGGGGCATTTGAGCAGAATAGGTCCTTCCTTTTGCCGGTAGCGTTCCGTGCCACTCAGGATAGCTTGCTCGATGGCTTGGCGGATTTCCGGGGTCTGCGCATCAATCAGCATCGTCGTCCGGACGGTACCCCGGTGGAGAAGGTCGAGGACCGCCTCTGGCGTGCCGGTCCAGACGAGGGGCAACTTATTGAAGGCGGGCTCGGCGAAGCCTGCGGCCAGCAACGCAGATCGACATTCGCCCTCGTCGCCAAAGCGGAACATCGGCGGAGCGGGCGGCAGAGATACCACCGAAGCGTCCGCATGTGCCAGCACGGCCGGCCCAATAATTGCGAAGAACTCACCATCAGACATCCACGAAGTTATGGCAAGGCGCCCGATTGCCGGGCGCAGAACACGCGCGAATTCGGCCAGCACCCGCTCTGGACGCTCCATGTGCAGCATGCCAAAGGAGCAAGTGACGGCATCCACACTTTCATCTGCGAGCGGGATCGCCTCGGCGTCTCCGACACGGAAATCGATGCCGGGGTGGCGCCGGATCGCTTCGGCAATCATGGTTGGGGCGAAATCCATTCCGATGACTTCAGCACCACGCCGGGTTGCGGCGGCGGCGAGCGCGCCGGTCCCACACGCAATGTCCAAAATTCGCACGCCGGGTGCCGCCTTGACGGCGTCCAACAATGGGTCGACGGCGCTCAGGGTGACGGTGCCTAAACTGTCGTCCCAGTAACCCGCCTTGCGATCCCAGCCTTCCAATTCCGCGTCGCGAAAGCTTTGTCCGGTCATTCCCACCTCCCTATTGCTGTCGCCTTAGGTCCTGTGAACTCTCGGGATTCCCTTTTATCAGCAAATCAAATTCAAGGCTGCTTTTGGGGAGGCGGCCTTGGGTGTGATGGATCGTTTGGTTTTGAGCGACGTTGCTTGGGAGCGGATGGCGCCCCTGATTATAGGTCGGCCTGACCAGAAAGGCTCCACCGGGCGCGACAACCGGATGTTTGTGGAGGGCGTGCTTTGGATCGTGCGTACCGGCTCTCCTTGGCGCGATCTTCCGGAGGCGTTTGGCGATTGGAACAGCGTGTTCCGGCGCTTCAGCCGGTGGAGCACCAAGGGCGTCTGGTATCGGATATTCGAGGCGATGTCCGATGATCCGGACTTTGAATATCTGATCATCAATTCCACCATCGTCCGAGCTCATCAGCATGCTGCCGGGGCTAAAAAAGGGGGTCTGAAGATCAGGCGATCGGCCGCTCGCGCGGCGGCCTGAGCACCAAGATACATATGGCCGTCCGAGGCTTGGGTTGTCCGGTGCGCTTCACGCTGACGGCAGGTCAGAAGGGCGATGCACCACAAGCCGCAGCGTTGATCGAGGGGTTTCCTGCCGAGGTCGTCATGGCCGACACAGCCTATGACGCCGATCATCTGCGCAAAGCCATCGCCGCCAAGGGCGCGCTCGCTGTCATTCCCAACAACCCGTCACGGGCGCTCAAATATCCCCTCGACAAACATCTCTATGCCCAGCGCCATCTCGTGGAGTGCTGCTTCTCAAAGCTCAAACAGTTCAGGCGCGTCGCAACGCGCTTCGAGAAAACAGCGCGGAATTATCAGGCTGTCGTTACCCTTGCCGCCATCATCCTATGGATGCGATAACTGTCCACAGGACCTAGCGCCTTCTAGCGTTCCGCCTGGACAACCGTGGACAGCCTACTCGATCGGGATCATCACTGACACTGCTCTCGATTTGGAATCGGTCGCTGGCGCGCACGGCCACGCATCATTGGATGTCGCCTCAATCGGGCAACTTGTGATGTCCGAGTTGGGTCATTTGCGTCGTTTTGGCGGTCCGCCTGTGACTTCCGGTCTTCCCTCCGAAACGGACATCGCCGAACCGCCCGCCCGGCATGTCCGGGCGTGCCAAACCGGAAATCGCGAGACAGGCGCCAATCGGCAGAAGAGCCGCTGGTCACCACTGGGGCGCCGTTTGGGCAGCCTCAATAACAGCCATATCGACGGGCTCAACGGCGGCCCGTCTGTCGGGCATCTTGGCTAACTTCTGAGTTTGAAAAAAATATTTCCGAAATAATGAAATAGTGCTTGCGCCCAACCCAAATCAGTTGTATTTGTCCTCCATCCCGTCCCACTCAAGGGGCGTTTCGCGATCGTCACGGACGCGGGGCGGGATGCGGTGGACGCGGATGCGCCCTTGACGAATGGCGCGTGATGCGGACGGCGAAGTCGTGTGGGCCTGGCACCCCGACGCTGGTGTCAAGTTTGCGGGATTTTCCCGCAAGCGACGGTGGCAAACAAGCCCGGTGCACCGGGGCGAGCACGAAGTGAGCCGTAAAACCATTGCGCGGGGAATGCCGGGTCGTTCCGGTGTACTCGTGGTGACTACACTTGCATGCTTTGTTTTTTACTGCATGCGAGGCTGCGGGCGCATCGCGCGCCCGGCATTCCCTGCGCCCTCATTTCGAGGGAGCCGGACCAAAATTCAAACCTCGCGCGAAAAGCCTGCGGCGAGATCGCGAAGGCATGTCTTGCCGTCATTGCGAGGAGCGAAGCGACGAAGCAATCCATTCTTGCTTGCTTTACGGAGCCATGGATTGCTTCGCGGAACCTGTCATCGGGCGCGCATTCGCGCGACCCGTTGGCTCGCAATGACGGCCCTAATTGTCATCACCCGCGAAGGCGGGTGATCCAGTATTCCAGAGACGGCAGGGATTGAATCGAGAGGCCGCGGCGTACTGGATCGCCCGGCCAAGCCGGGCGATGACGAGTTGGGCTGTTTGGAAATTCGAATCTCTATCCGTCGTCCCTGCGAAAGCAGGACGCATAACCGCAGGCGCCGGTTGTTGCACGAAAGCCATCGAACAGGATTTTTCAAATCGCAAGGCTGCGGCGTATGGGTCCCTGCTTTCGCAGGGACGACATCGACCTCACATCCCGATATCGAACACGTTCGGCAGCTGCGCCAGCGGCAGCGCGGCGGCGCCGACGAGGGTGGCGACCAGCGCCATCAGGATACGGTTGACGCGCGGCTTGCCGCGCATCTGGCCCGCGATCCACTGCAGCACTTCGGTATCGACATTGGCGGCGCGCGTCGGCGCCCAGCTTTCGATCGCCGTTTCCGGCGACAGCGCGACGGTGCGCGGCGGCACCCGCAGGCCGGACTCGTAGGCCGCGTGGTGCACGACGGCCTTGGCCAGGAGACCGTCGAAGCGTCCGCCGTCGCTGCGCTCGGTCGCCGCGTCGTTGATCTCGAACAGGGCCTCGGCCTCGGCGCGGCTGACCGGCTGGTCCGCAACCGCGCTCGCGGTCAGGATGCGCGCGCACCAGGCGGCGTCGAAGGCATCGAGTTCACGGGAAAAATGCACGCGGCCCCGGGTGGTCGGGCCTTCGCCAGTGATCACGCCGTCGCGCACGACGGCAAGAGAGCAAGGGCTGCGGTATCGCGGCAGGCGATCGGTTCGAGTGCGCCGACGAACGGTTCGGCGGGCTTAGGCTTGGAGGCGGACATTGAGTACTTCTTCTCGGTTTCTTGTTCTGGGCCCACCTTTGCCAGCGGGCGTAAACGAGTGGTTAACGGTTCGAGACCCGGGTCCCGACATTTTTAGATGGTTGCCGATTTGTCGCGGTCGCCGACATCGAGGTTCGGCGGGCCGCGACCGAGGCGGCCTGATGAGGGCGATTAGCGGCAATATCGGGGCAGCCGGAACATTTGCGTCCGTTGTGATTTTTTCGCCGCAGGGGCGCCTGTGGCAAGAAGATGCTAGGAGTTCCGGGAAGCGAAAAAAGGATATACCCTCTTTTGGCCGGCCGTTTCCCCAAGCGGCTCCGTCCCCTAAATTTGAAGCAGAAATTCCTGTGTAACTTGAAGGACATGAGGTCGAAACATGGCTCTCCAGATAGGCGCTGTGGCCCCGGATTTCGAGGCCCAAACCACCGAAGGCAAGATCAAATTCCATGACTGGATCGGCAACAGCTGGGTGATGCTGTTCTCGCACCCGAAGGATTTCACCCCCGTCTGCACCACCGAACTCGGCGCGCTGGCCAAACTGAAGGGCGAATTCGACAAGCGCGGCGTCAAGCTGATAGGGCTTTCGGTCGATCCGGTCGACCGGCATGCCAAATGGTCCGAGGACATCAAGGAGACGCAGGGCGCGGCGCCGAACTATCCGATGATCGGCGATACCGATTTCAACGTCTCCAAGCTCTACGACATGCTGCCGGCCTCGACCTCCGGCGACCCCACCACCCGCACCGCCGCCGACAACCAGACGGTCCGCAACGTCTTCGTCATCGGGCCAGACAAGAAGATCAAGCTCGTCATGGTCTATCCGATGACGACGGGGCGCAATTTCCAGGAAATCCTGCGCTCGATCGATTCGCTGCAGATGACGGCCAAGCACCGCGTGGCGACGCCGGCCGACTGGAAACAGGGCGAGGACGTCATCATCGCAGGCTCCGTTTCCGACGACGAGGCCAAGAAGATCTATCCGCAGGGCTGGAAAGCGCCGAAGCCGTATATCCGGATCGTGCCGCAGCCGCGGTAACGGAGCGCGGTCGCAAGCGAGGCAACACCGACCTCGTCATGCCCGGCCTTGTGCCGGGCATCCACGTCTTGGCGACGCCGCAAGAAGGACGTGGATGGCCGGGACAAGCCCGGCCATGACGGCGTTCAGCACTTCGACGCAAGCCAATCAGTAGCCAGCAATCCTGCCGTCGACGAGACCGCGGTCACGACCGCCCCCCAGGAGACGTCGACGACCGCGATCGGCCAGGTCCAGTGCTTGAGCAGCGCCAACGAAGTCAGCTCGAAGGTGGCGTAGCAGAACACTCCGAACAGTGCGCCATATTTCAGCGTCGACCGCCAATTCGCCTCGCGCGACCCGCTGACGAAAATCAGGATGCCCGCCACGTAAAGCAAGTAGAACAGAATCGCCGGGACAGGCCTGATCTCGCCCAGCATGTCGCCGACTTCCGAGGTGAAAAAGCCCTTGGCGACAACGCCGAGGAACAGGAAATCGATGGGGATGAGGATGATCAGTGTCGCCAGGTAGAGAACAACATACCGTTTCAAAGCCGCCTCCCGCCCTGCTTGCGCGCCTCGCAAGCTAATACGGATCAGGGCGGACGGGGTTGCAAGGTTCGCGCGAAACGACCTCGTCACGTCATCCGCTTTACACCTTGTGGAATCCGGCTATCGTTGCAACTTCTGCAAACCTTTGGGGGACCAATACATGGACGACGAGAAACCCGTTGCTGAACCGATGCCGGCGGCGATGCCGGCGAGCCCTGCGCCGCCGAAGGTAGCGGCCAAGCCGGCCGTCAGGAAGGCGCGCAAGAAGGCCGCAAAAAAGGCGGCGCCGAAGGAAGCCAGGAAGGCCAAGAAAGCCAAGAAGGCCGCCAAGAAATCTCCGGCAAAAAAAGCCGTCAAGAAAGCCGCCAAAAAGAAGAAGAAAAAGGCCAAGAAGTCGAGGCGCTGAGCGCTTTAGCTCGCGCCGCAAGAGCCTTCAGGCGAACGCCTGGAGGCTTTGCTTTGTCGACCGCGCAAGGTCCGCCCGGGCGGTACGACATGAGCCACATCGACAACGAGGAACCACCCCATGGATGTTCGCGCCGCCGTTGCCTTTGCCGCCGGCCAGCCGCTGGAAATTGCGACCGTGCAGCTCGAAGGCCCGCGCGAAGGCGAAGTGCTGGTCGAGATCAAGGCGACCGGCGTCTGCCATACCGACGAATTCACGCTTTCGGGCGCCGATCCCGAAGGCCTGTTCCCGGCGATCCTCGGCCATGAAGGTGCCGGCGTCGTGGTCGATATCGGCAAGGGCGTCACCAGCGTGAAGAAGGGCGACCACGTCATTCCCCTGTACACGCCGGAATGCCGGCAATGCCCGTCCTGCCTGTCGCGCAAGACCAATCTGTGCACGGCCATCAGGGCCACGCAAGGCCAGGGCCTGATGCCCGACGGCACCTCGCGGTTCTCGATGGGCGGCAAGCCTGTTCATCACTACATGGGCACCTCGACATTTGCCAACTTCACCGTGCTGCCGGAGATTGCGGTGGCGAAAATCCGGCAGGACGCGCCGTTCGACAAGGTCTGTTACGTCGGCTGCGGCGTCACCACCGGCATCGGCGCGGTCATCAACACCGCCAAGGTCGAGCAAGGTGCCAGGGCGATCGTGTTCGGGCTCGGCGGCATCGGGCTCAATGTGCTGCAGGGCTTGCGGCTTGCCGGCGCCGACATGATCATCGGCGTCGACATCAACGGCGACCGCAAGGCATGGGGCGAGCGTTTCGGGATGACCCATTTCGTCAATCCCAAGGACCTCGGCAAGGACCTCGTCCCGCACCTCGTCAACATGACGAAGTCCGGCGCCGACCAGATCGGCGGTGCCGACTACACCTTCGACTGCACCGGCAACGTCACCGTGATGCGGCAGGCGCTGGAGGCCTGCCATCGCGGCTGGGGCCAATCGATCATCATCGGCGTGGCACCCGCCGGCGCCGAGATTTCGACCCGTCCGTTTCAGCTCGTCACCGGGCGGGTGTGGAAGGGCACCGCGTTCGGCGGCGCCCGCGGCCGCACCGACGTGCCCAAAATCGTCGACTGGTACATGCAGGGCAAGATCGAGATCGACCCGATGATCACCCACGTCATGCCGCTTTCCGAGATCAACAACGCCTTCGAATTGATGAGGCGCGGCGAATCCATCCGCGGCGTGGTGCGGTTCTAGCGTCGTCAAGCTGAACGATGACGATTGTGGATCACCACTCTTCCGGGCAGGGATCGACGATCTTCCAGAGCTCTTCGCCGTTCTTGATCTTCTTCATCTCGGTGGTGAGCCCGCCATTGCGGCGGATCCAGTCCTTCACCGTATCCGGGTAATAGGACATCAGCTCCGAGGTGCCTTCGGCGCTGGTCACCTTGATGCCAAAGGTGAAAGCCTTGTCGTAATAGGCCTCGTGAAAGCCGATGCTGGCGCGCGGGGTCACGCAAATCTTGTTCAACGGCACGATGCCGAATACCATCGTGCAGGCCGAATTACAGATGCCGTCGATGATGACGCGCTCGCCGCGATCGCGGATGCGCTTGTACCTGGCCTTGTATTCCTCGACATAGCCGCCGTGATCGCGGGTGATATGCAGATCGGCGCGCGCCGGCGTCGCGGCCAGGAGCGAGAGCGACAACAGGGCAAGGGGCGTGATGCGCATGGATCGGTCGGGAACGGAAAAGGCCGGTCGTTGAAGCGGAAGAGACGACCGAACTCTGGCCAGATTTTGTTGGAAATTCGTTAAGCATGCCGCTTCGGCCAAAATTCCCGGCCCCTCGGGCGGATTTTTCGCAGATTTGCCGACGTTCGGCCTTTGGACGGGAACCACAGATCGCCTAAAATATCATCCGAAGGCCCTTCGGAGAATCCAGATGACCCATCGAAAACTCGCCGCCGCTGCGATGCTGGCCGCGCTCGTCCTCGTCCCCGGCCTGGCGCAGGCGCGGAGCCACCACCATCACTACCGCTATTGGCTGCCCTACGAGATCAGCTATCTCCACAATTACGGGCCGGGACCGCTGCCCGACACCTTTGCCTATTACGACGGTCCCGCGACCAATTTCTGCGCGCAGGGCTCGGCGACCTATCTCGGCCAGGACCGCCGCAGGCATCCCTGTTTCTAAGACGCCCTGCGTCGGCGGCTTACGGCCTCACGGCCCGGGAGCACGCCACAACGGGTTCGTCGCCGCGGACTGAATGATGATTGCGGCGTCATCCGCCAGCAGGAAGCCGGCCCGCTCCAGATCGCGCGCGGCGTCGCGAATACGGTTCACATAGTCGTTGCGCGTCTTGTACCGCTCGAGCACGGGTCGATACGGATCGTGGGCGGCATCGGCGTCGGCTTGCGTCCGCGGGAACGCCACGTAAGCGCCGGCCAGCATGCACAGAAACGACAGCGGCGGATTTTGCCGCGCGTTGACGCCGAGCGGTACCTGCATGTCGGGGAGACGGACGCCACCAAGCACATTGCCGTCCTCGTCGCGTTTTGGAATCTCGATAATGGCCTTGGGCAGATGCGCCGGCGCACGCAGCACCATCGGATCGCCATTGGCCGGCTCGAGCGGCATCAGACGGGTCTTCGGCGGCTCGATCCCTTTCGCCACCCAGTCGTCGAGACGCAGCAACGTCGCGCGCGAAACCGGGCTCCAGTCGAGCCGGGCCGGCGGCAGCTCGCAATTGGCCTTGCGCAGAACCACGTGGGACGCGCCGGCGATGTCATAGACCCGGACATTGTCGGGGAACAGGCTGCTCGGCGGTGCCTTCGGCGCCGGTCCGCGACAGCGAGGCGCGCAGCGAGAAATAGTCGGTGGTCGAATTGATCATCAGCATCAGCGGCGGCTTCTCGCCGCGCGCCTTGACGTGCTTGATGACGTCGCCGATCGTCAGCACGTCCTCGTTGACGCCGCGAAATTCCGGATTTTCAAAGCTTGGCGCGCCGGTGGCGCTCGACTGCGGGCCGGTGCTCGACTGCATGATCGGCAGCATGCCCGCGCCGGACACGAAGACATGCATGCCGTCGAACACCCGCCGGCCGTCGACGACATTGAATCCGTTGTACAGGAACGTCTTGAGATAGCGGCCCGATTGCGACTTGCCGGACGCCAGCGTCCGCTTGATCGCGCCGCGCAACGGATTGGCCGTGCCGGCCGTGTCGGCCGTAGCATGGGCCAGGAAATCGGCCGCATCCCGGACGATGGCAAAACCGACACCCTCGACAAAACGCTTCTTTCCGGAAGCGTCCATGAAGGACGGCAGTTCGGCGCCCTGCCCCAGCTCCCACCGCACCTCGGCGACGGAAAAACCGTGGTCCTGCAGGAAGCCCGTGCCGGACTTCGAACGTGCCGGACTCGAACGGCTCGTCACGCGGGCTGTTGTAGAGCGCCTGGGCATAGGGCCGGCCCCGGTTCGGGATATCGACCAGCAGCGCGCCGTTGCCGTCCTTTGGGTTCTTGGGAAAGATCAGCGAAATCCTGGCTGAATAGTCGACCTGCCCGTTTGCATTTCTGGTCGCCTTGTCGAGGTCGGGAATTTTCTCGCCCGGGCTCAGCTCGCCGACGATGCGGCCTTCCCACAGCACGAATTCGCCGGCCCTGAAGCTGCCGTAGTCTTGCCTGGAATCGATCTCCAGCCGCGTGACCTTCGCAACGGCAGAAGCTGGCAGGCCAGCTCCAAATGCGAGGAAAGAGATCATCAGGGCGGCGGTCGTTAGACGCAGATGCACCATTAGAGATTTCCTCCCGAATATGCGCGACCATATATGGCGCACGCGCCAACTGCGAACACCGCCCGGGTTCTGCCTGTGTCAGACGATCTCGCCGGAACAGATCAGGAACAAAATCGGCGGATCGCCGCCGCTGGATTGGCCTCCGCGCCGGACCAGCATTAACGAAGTGTGAAACTCTCTGTGAAAACTTTAACGGCCTGGGGCGAAGCAGGAGCACCGGGATGACACGCACACAGCGTCAGACACTGGAACGGAAACTGGAGCAGGCGCGCAGGCTCGCTTTGGAGCCCACCGATCCCCTCACCAGAGAACGGCTGGCGCAGCTGATCGAAGAGCTCGAATTTCAACTCCAGGATCAGCGCAAGGTCGCCTAGCGGCTGCGGAGCAAGTCTGATATCCGGGTTCCGCCAAAATATTTGGCGATCGATTTTTTCCGCAACTATTGGTGCCCGCAATCGGGCGCCGCTCTGACTTTTTGAAACAGACGCGCTCGTAGCTCAGCTGGATAGAGCATCGGACTTCGAATCCGAGGGTCGGGAGTTCGAATCTCTCCGAGCGCGCCATCGGCCATCCGAGGCCGCTTTTATTGCCGGTTTGATGAAGAATTGCGCGCCGGTCGGTTCGCACCGCAGGCGGCTCCCATTCCAATTACCGAGCCACGGGAAGATTGGCGCCGAGGCGGGGTTTCAAACATCGGGTCACGTTGCCCGCCCTGGTCCACGGCTCTCGCGTCGCGAACCCGGCCAGGCGCAACGGTGGGGCTGTGCTTCCGGTCTTGACCTGCCGCTCGCAGGGGAAATCCAAAGGAGGAGCTGATGAAACTCGCAGTAATTGTGCTTTCTATGGCGGCGGTGACGGCATCCGCGCCTGCCGTGTTTGCATCGACCAAGACACCCGGTCACGTCATGCAAAAACACGCAAAGAAGAACGATCGCCATGCTCCGAGCTACGCGCAGGCCCGGATGCGCGATGATCGAGGGAAAACGGGCAGTCCGGGAGTTCCTGGTAATTCGCCCAAGGGGAGCGAGGAGTATATGCACGAGATAGGCGGCGGTGGTGGCGGCGGCGGCGGTGGCGGCAGCATGTAACGACCACGGCAAGCGCAAAGAATATCGGACTCCTAGTCCGAGCTTTGAGAATCCGGATCTCCCGCGGCCCGACCGGGTTGAAATCTTCTTTGCGCAAGTTCCATTGGAACGGCTGCCCCGATCAGCCGTTTGTCCCCCGTTCCATTGGAAGGAGGACACCATGAAGAAGGTTTTGTTCGTTGCCGCAGCGATCGGCGCTCTTGCCGCGCCGGCGATGGCGGACGAGATTGGCGTTCGCGTCGGTCCGGTCGGCGCCGGCGTCACCGTCGGCGAAGGTCACCGCGATTACGACCGGGACCGCGTGCGCGACCGAACGATCATCCGGGAGCACGAGCCGAGCAACCGCACCACCATCATCAAGAAGGAGCATGGTGACGGCGTCGAAAGCAAGACCATCATTCACCACGACAACTACTAACGCGGCGATCCCACGCGCTTCCATTCGGAGGCGCGTGGCCTGCGGCGTCCGGATTTTGCCTCAGCGTGCGTTGCCTGGCGGCGCCGATCAGATCGGCTCTTCGAAATCCTCGAACGATTTGCCGAACTGCGATAACGCTTCCTCGAGATAATCCGCAAGCATCGGCGTCCCGATCAGATAGGGGGCGGTTCGCTTGTTATGGGCGCGCGCCGCCTCGGCGCGCAGATCGCGCCAGCTGCCGAGATCGCCGTCGCCGCGGCCGAGCCACATCAGCGCGACCAGGTCGATCTGTTCGTCCTCATTGAGATCGCGAATAAAGCCCGAGAGTTCGGATCGGTCGGTGACCTTGCTGTGATCGTCAGTCCCGTAAGTCATATCGTCGTCGCTCAGATCCGAGACCAAATCCGGGTCGGTCGCCATCTCGTCGGATTGGCGCGCCTTGGTGACGATGAAAAACACCTTTTCCGGCGAGATCGACAGGTTCGGAATCCTGGGCATGCGGCGCTCCTCCTCTGGAACAACCACAAGCCTAGTTACTCGGGGCAAGGCTGCATTGCGCGAGATCAAACACTGGCGGTGCGGACCGATCGCCCTCAATGCCTCTCGCGAGGTCGCTTCGGGATCACCGGTAACCTCTTGCGGCGATCGCGCTCAAGCCGCTCGCTCAACTCGCACAGTTCGCGATTGCTGCACGGTTCGCACTCTATGACGGCTGGCTCCGGCCGCGCCGCTGCCATATCCCGGCACGCTTGCCGCAGAGTCCGTATCGGCTTCAACAAATATTGGCTCCGGGCAACCACGCTTCAGCCCCCATCTACGACCCGATTCGCCCCGGGCCACATCCTTGAGCAGCAAAGACCGCGGTCATTGTCACGCGTTGATCCAGATCAACGCTGATTGATCAGCGCATGGCTGCAACTCGGCCCACTCACTCGATTTGATGTCACCTACCCGACAAATAGCGGGACAATCCTGTCGCGGGACCTATCCGGATATCCCGGCCTACCAGGTGCTGCGCCACGGGTTGTTGCCGAAGAAGCCGAATTGCGGTTGTTGCGCTACCAGCATCATTGGCGGCGCGGCGCGGCGTTGCGCGATCCTGCGTTTGTGTAGCGGCCTGGAGGCGGGCTTCTTCGGTTCGGGCGGCACGAACTGCGCGAAGGCTTCCCTCACCCGTGCCTTGGCAGACATCTCGGGGGCGCTCGCCGGCGGCTGGATGGCGGCGACGGCCTGTGACTGCGGCGGAAGGATGGTCGGCCGGCTGGTATCGAACACAACGCGTTCGGGCCATTTGCGATCGGAATGGATCCGGATCGCCGGCAGATCGCTATCGGCTGTTTCGACGGCCGGCGGTTTCGGCAAGTAGGCATCCGAAACGAACAGCAGCGCCAGCAACGCTCCGCCGACACAAAGAAAATATCGCACTACCAGCATATCAGCGCCGCGGCTCCGTCCACGCGCGTTCTACGCCTGGATCAGTCAACTAACTGGTGATGATGCGATTGGTTCCTAGTGCCGGTGGCGGTCACATGACGGCGAAGTTACCGCTTCGTTACCACGGCTTCCGCAAGTTCCGCTAAATGTGGCTCGCCGCGATCGGCGAGCATTTTGCTCTGATAGCGTTGATATTGACGAAGCCGACATGCAGCCGAACGAAGGTCTTGCGGCTCTTCAGGTTGACGATGTCATGAATGGTACGGGTGCGATCGGTCAGATGGCTGCCGTCCCTGCGGGCGAAGGCGCAGGTGATCTCGACGTCCTTGATGGCGTAGTCGTTGTTGTTGCGAAGCGTAAGGGTGACGAGGGCGTTGGAGCCGAGCCCGCCGCGACGCCAGTACTGCGATGAAATCCTGAGCCTGTCGACCGGCGCCGGCTGTTCCGGCACGATGGCGTCCAGCGGCATGGTCGTGGCGTCAAGCGGCGCTCCGGGCTGCGCCGGCGCCGCAACCGGCAACGGCGCAGTCACGGCCGCGACGGTCGTCATATGCACCGGTTGGCCCAATTCGCGGGCGGCCCGATTGCCGGCATAGCCTGACAACAGCATCCATGTCGCCAAGACCGCGATCAGAACCGCTGGTAACCAGACGAACCCGAATTCCAAAAATCTGGTCGATACTGGCTGAGGCCGAGCCCACAGGCCGCCGCTGGTCCTGGCGAACCCCGTCCATTCGATGCGCGAAAGCCCAAAGCTCATGGTCATGCACCGACATAGGCTCAGCCGGTCCCGCCTGCTGCAGTGCACAGGCGCCCGTCCGCCGCGTTCCCATCAATCGACGGGCCGCAAAAAGGTTGCATCCAAATGTAACAAAATTGGGGTGTCACGGCGCGCGCGGGTCCGTCCGACGACTGGCAGGGGATGGCCACGGCGCGGCACGCCCGCTAACATTATCCGGCCGTAGCGAATTGCCGCGGCCAACGCAGGCGTCGCGGCAGGCGGCGTCCAAAGAGCCACGGGAGGAGCAACCATGCCGATCGTCACTTGGGATCACGTTCACTTGCGCAGTCCGGATCCGGAGGCGACCGCGGCCTGGCTCGAGGATGTTCTCGGCGGCGTGATCATCCGCAGTCCCGGGCGAATCGACGTCAAGCTCGGCGGCGCCAACGTGTTCATCGCGCCGGTCACCGCGGGCGACGGCGTTCACTCGCCGCCGGTGACGCCCTATCAGGGGCTCGATCATTTCGGACTGACGGTCAAGGAAATCGATACGGTGGCCGCCGAGATCAAGGCCAAGGGCGTCGAGTTCACGAGGGAGCCGACCACGATCAGGCCGGGCGTTCGCATCTGCTTCATCCGCGGACCGCAGGGCATCTCGATCGAACTTTTGGAACGTGACAAGAAATATGCCTGAGCCGGTGAAGCAGCCCTGCCCGTGAAGGGCGGGGTTTTCCATCGCCCCTCATCTCTGGTGCTGATGGCGGTGGCGGCATTCCCGGTTCGCGGCGCGGCGCGGTCACCTGCCACGTTGACGGTGCCCGCCGCACCTTGGCATAAGAAGGTACCGGTCCGCCCTGACGGACGCCGCAACTGGCCGCCGCACCATGAAAAACGGTCTGTATTCAATCCACGTCACCCTGCAGGATGGGCGGATCGGCAAGGGCAGCGGCGTGATCGTGTTCCGCGAGGGCAAAATCCTCGGCGGTGATGCCTATCTGTTTTACACCGGCACCTACACGACCAAGGGCAACACGTTCAAGGGCGAGGTGCTGGTGCAGCGCCATACCTCCAGCCCCGATGCCAACCCGCTGTTCGGCGGCCCGAGCCCGGTCGGCATCGGCGTCTCCGGCACCTTCACCGATACCGCAGCCGTCATGGACGGCACCGCGCTGGTGGGCAAGGCCAGCCAGATCTTCTCGGCGACCTTGCGGAAGCTCGCCGACAGCGAATAGCGTTCGCGGAGCAGCGGTCGGCCGGGAGCGCGGATCTCGCCGGCAGGTTACGGGTCGCCCTTGTTCGCGTCGGACAATATCTTCCAGAGCGCGGTGCCGAAATTCATGATGTGCTCCTTCGCGCAATCATCGCAGCGGTAGGTTCGCATGTCGTCGCCCGACATCGAACTTCGCTCCACCAGCCGCATCGCCTTGCCGGATTTTGGGCAGTCGGTCGGCGATGGCTCCGATTTCGGCAACGGCGGCGGCTGCATCGAAATATCTCCGGCGGTTCGATCGGCTATTCCGCGGCCTGCTCCAGCGGCGCCACGCGCGGCAGAATGATCTGGATCCGCGTGCCGCCGCCGGGCTCGGAATCGAGGTCGAGCCGGCCGCCGAGACGATTGGTGACGATGGAGTAGACGATGTGCAGGCCGAGCCCGGTGCCACCCTGGTCGCGGCGCGTCGTGAAGAACGGGTCGAAGGCGCGGCGCCGGACGTCGAGGCTCATGCCGCAGCCATTGTCGGAAAAGATGATCTCGACATTGTCCCTGCCGGACTCCCGTACCTTGATATCGACCGCGCCGGGCCTGCCGTTGGGAAAGGCGTGCGCCACTGCGTTGAGGAACAGGTTGGTCAGCACCTGTCCGTAAGGCCCGGGGTAGGAGTTCATGGTGAGATTGGGCCGGCAGTCGACGGTGAGCGCCAGATTGTGCTTCCGCAAGCCCGGCCGCAGGCTCATCACCACCTGTTCGGTGAGGTCGCCGAGATCGAACACGCGTTGATCCGAGTAGTTGCGGTCGGCGGCGACCTGCTTGAACGAGGTGATGAGCTCGGCCGCGCGATTGAGGTTGGCGACCAGTTGCGCGGAGGCATCGCGGCTGGCTTCGAGGAATTCGTTCAGCGCCGACCGCCTGAGATCGCCGCGCGCGACCTCGGCGGCAAACATCGCCGTCTTGCGCTCCAGCGACGAGGCGACCGTCAGGCTGATGCCGACGGGGTTGTTGACCTCGTGGGCGACGCCGGCCACCAGCCGCCCCAGCGCGGCGAGCTTCTCTGCCTCGATCAGGGATTGCTGGGTCTCGCGCAGATTGCGCAACGCGGCTTCCGCGGCGTCCTTCGCCTTGCGCATCTCCTGTTCGCCGCGCTTGCGCTCGCCGATGTCGAGCGCGACGGTGACGATGCGCTCGATCTCACCCTCGGCATCGAGCAGCGGCAGCTTGTTCACCAGCCATTGCCGCAGGTTTCCGGACGAATCCAGATACTCCTCTTCGTAGAATCCGAGCCCTTTGCCGGACGCCAGCACCCGCTTGTCGTTCTCGTCGGTCTTCTGCGCGCCGTAACGCGACATCAGATCGGAGGTGGTGCGGCCGATCGCCGCCGCCGGCTCGATCCCGAAGATACCGGCCATGTAGCGGTTCATCAGGATATAGCGCAGCTCCCTGTCCTTGACATTGATGACCGCGGGCACGGTGTCGATCACCTGCTGCAAGAGCCGGCGCCCTTCGGCGATCGCGTCTTCCGCGCGCTTCTGGTCGGTGATGTCGCGCACCGTGCCCTCATAGCGGACGACCTCACCCTTGTCGTCGCGGACCACTGTGGCGCTGTCGGACAGCCACAGGACCGCGCCGCCGCGCTGGCGCACCTGATATTCGAACTCGCGCACCATGCCGTCGCGCTGCATCAATCGCTGGTATTCGGCGCGGGCCTCGGGGTGGACGTAGATGCTGGTGGTGATGTCGCCGATCCCGTTGATCAGGTCCTGCGGCGTCTCGTATCCCATCATCCGCGCCAGCGCCGGGTTGGCGTTGAGCAGGGCGCCCGCCGGCGTCGTCACGTAAATTCCGTCGACCGAGCCTTCGAACAGCTTGCGATAGCTTTCCTCGGCGAGCCGCTGCTCGGCCAGCGCGCGAACCGCTGCCTCGCGCGCGGCGTCGGCGTCGACCAGGGTGCGGCGGAACACTTCGGCGGCGCGCGCGATGTCGCCGATCTCGTTTTTCACTTCGGTCGCGGGGATCGAGGTGTGTTTCTCGCCACCGGCGAGCGAGCGGATGGCGCCGGCGATGGCTTTCAGCGGGCGGACGGTCCGGCGCACCACGAACAGCGCGGCGGCCAGCCCGATCAGGACGCCGGCGGTGCCGAGAATAATGCTCTGCCATTTGTCGTGGGCAAGGGTTCTCGCGAAATCGCGGGCCAGCACGCGGCCTCTTGTCGCGCTTGCCTCGCGCAACAAATCGGTGACGCGGCCGATCTGCTGGCCTTCGGCGCCAAGCACATCCTTGTCGATCTCGGCGATCTGGGCCTCGGTCCCGGCCAGTGAAATGATCGCGTCGGCGTAGGCATCGACGGCGGCGCGCAGCGCCGGGTCGTCGATCGCGATCGTCCGGATATGCTGGGCCGACTGCTGCGCGGCTGCCGGATCATGCGCCAGCAGCGCCTCGGCGATCTGGTTCTGGGTCCGGAACAGATTTCGCGCCGTCTCCCGGTCCGGCACGGCGGTGACCGCCTGTTCGAAGCGACCGCGGATCGGCGGCAGGGCGGCGACCAGCTCGGCGCGGCGGGCGATCAGCGCGGTGACGCGTGCGATACCGTCGCGGTAGTTCTGCAGCCGCGCGGAAACGCCGTCGATCATGTCCCGCTGCTCGGGCGCGAGCTGCAGGCGCGTCTGTTTCAACAGGTTGCTCAGCGAGGAGGCCGCGTCAAATACCCGGTTGGATGGCGCGTTCGGATCGGTCACGAAGTCGCGCGCCGCCAGCCGCAATTCGTTCATGCGCCGGTCGATCTCCTCGGCGAGGTCGCCGAGGCTCTGCAGGTGCTGCAGCTCGGCAAAGGTGGCATCGATGTGGCGGGTCGAGATCACGCTGGCGATGCTGGTCATCGCGATCATCGCCAGCAGCAGCAGGAAGCTGGCAAAGGTCAACTGCCCGATCGAAAGCGGGAACGATCGTATCCGTCGGACGATGGCGGCAGGCGTCATAGGTATCGGGACCGGCTCCGAGCAGTCCCGTCTTTTATACGCTGGAATCGGCCGCAAGGGGAACATGCCGGCAAGCCGCCGCGCCGACGTCAGCGGGCCGGAGGATGCCCGCAAAGGACTTGATCCCGGCAGCATCTGGGCGGCCGACACGGTTAACGTGGGCGCGCGCGACCGGCGAGGCGGCCGCCCCTTGGCTCAATCCGCCGCAGTGCCAGCCGCCCTGACGACCCTGGCCCAGAGCGCAATGCCGAGGGCGGCCGCCTATGACGACGCGGCGCCTGCGATCAGCTAGACGGCGCCAACTTCGAACACCTCCCCGTCGTAACCAGCCTCGCGCGGGATACGAAGCTGACGGCCGCCGTTCAATCTGGTCATGACCGGCATCACGGTCACGATCGCCCTGCCCCTGGCATCGTCGAGCGCGGCTTTGACGCGGGTTTGCTTGCCGAGCCTGATCAGGTTGCGCGTGGTCGGGAACGGCAGCTTGAAGCGTCCGCTCTCGCCGCCCGCCAAAGCCTCGCGCGGCGACACCCAGATCGAATCGGTGGATTCCTTGCCGTCATGGGCGCCAACCTGCTCCGGCGGGGCGGCGGCGAGAAAGAACCAGGTGTCGAAGCGCTTCGGCATGCCCTCTGGCGTGATCCAGTGGGCGTAGGGCACGAGTTCGTCGAGCGCCAGCAGCATGCCGTTGTCGGTCAAGACCTTGGGGAACGTGGTCTTGCCCTCGCACAACACCGCGCGGGTGGCAGCCTCGATCTCGCTCGCCCGCTTCGCGTCGACCAGCGTCTTCGACCCGCGTGGACGCGCCAGCAGGATGCCGCTTTCCTCAAAAGTCTCGCGGATCGCGGCGATCCGGAAACTGAGGGCGGCTTCATCAAGCCCCTCGCCGCCGGAAAAGAGCTCCGGCCTTGCGATGATCTCCCGATCGCCCTTGTCGACGCTGCCGCCGGGAAACACCAGCGCGCCCGAGTTAAAATCGATTTCATAATGGCGGACCATCATGAAAACTTCGATCTCGTCGCGGCTCCTGCCGTCGACTTCAGCGACGCTGTCGCGCAGCAACAGGATGGTGGAGGCGGGACGCGGCGTGACGGCTTCGGCCACGGGTTCAGCCCGCGGCACTTGATTGCGGCTTCAGGTTGGCGCGCTTGTCGAACCGCGCCACTCGCGAAAGCAGATAGTCCACCTCGGCCTTCGCGGTCGCGGTGATGTTCGAGCCCGGCTTGCGTTGTGCGCTGGAGGCGATCACGCCGCGCTTCTGCAGTACGTATTTGCGCACCGAAAGCCCCGCGCCGGGCTGCTGCTCGTAGCGGATCAGCGGCAGGTGCGCGTCGAACAGATCGTGCGCGGCGTCGCGGCGGCCCTCCTTCGACAGTTTCACCACATCGATCAGCAGCTCCGGGAAAGCGTAGCCGGTCATCGCGCCGTCGGCGCCGCGCTCGATCTCGAAATCGAGAAACAGCCCGCCATTGCCCGTGAGGATCGACAACGGCCGCAGCGAGCCTTCCTTCTGGAAGCCACGCAGCGCGGAAATCTTTTCCAGTCCCGGCCAGTCCTCGTGCTTGAGCATCACGCAGGACGGGTTGTCCATCACAATCTTGCGGATCACGGAAGGCGTAAACAGCACGGTCAGGGTCAGCGGATAATCCTGCAACACCCAGGGAATATCGTCGCCGATCGCTTCCCGCGCCTGCTTGAAGTAAACAACGATCTGCTCATCGGTGCGCAAATGAGGCGGCGGCGCGATCATCACGCCGGCGGCGCCGGCATCCATCGAAGCGCGCGCCAGCGAGCGCATGGTGGCAAATCCGGGCGCGGAGACGCCGACGATGACTTGCATATTCTTGGCGCGCTTGACGAAGCGGATCGCGACCTGCTCGGCCTCATCGGCGTCGAGCTTCGGCGCCTCGCCCAGAATACCCAGCACGGTGACGCCCTCGCAGCCGACCTCGGCATAAAAGTCCGTCAGCCGGTCGATGGATTTCTCGTCGATGCGGCCGTCGTCATGGAACGGCGTCGGCGCGATCGCGAAGGTGCCCGCGGCCTTGGCGGTGAGCTTTGTCATTCGTGCATCCTCTTTTTCGTCATTCCGGGGCGCACGTTAGTGCGAACCCGGAATAACGATCATTTGAATCTCCGCGCCGATTTCTTGATTTCTTCCTCGGAGAAGAAGATCTCCTTGGCGTGGGTAACGATATCCTGGGCCTTCCATCCCGTGAACGGCGGCGTCCAGCCTTCCATTTCCATCATCCGCATCTCGCGGACGCCGCGCGGGCCGGAGACGCCGAGCACCTTGCCGGTCTGATCGCCCGACAATTCACTGACCATGTATAGCACGGCCGGCGCGATTCCGTCCGGCGGCAGAGCCGCACCGGGGTTCTCCTTGTAGCGCGGCAGGTCTGAGGTCATGCGGGTCAGCGCGCCCGGCGCCAGCGTCCAGACGCGGATGTTGTATTTGCGGCCCTCGATCGCCAGCACGTTGGAAAAGCCCCAGATGCCGCCCTTGGCGGCGCCGTAATTGCTCTGGCCGAAATTACCGATCAGGCCGGAGGTCGAGGAGGTGTTGACGATGACGCCGCCACCATGCTCGCGCATCCAGCGGAACACCGGCTGGCTGACGCAGAACGTGCCCTTCAGGTGCACCCTCAAAACCTTGTCCCAGGCAGCCTCCGTTGCCTTGGCGAAGGTCTGGTCGAGCAGGATGCCGGCATTGTTGACGAGGATATCGACGCGGCCGAAATGCTTGATCGCGTCGTCGAACACCGACTGCCCGCCCGCCATGGTCGAGATATCGGCGCCGTTGGCGACCGCGCGGCCGCCTTCGGCCTTGATCGCCTCCACCACCTTCTGCGCCATCGTGAGATCGGAGCCGCTTCCGTCACGCGGTCCGCCGAGGTCGTTGACCACCACCGAGGCGCCCTCACGCGCGAACAATTTGGCGTAGGCCTCTCCCAACCCGCCGCCGGCACCCGTGATCAGCGCCACCTTGCCGTCGAGTAATCCCATGGTCGTCTCTCCCTTATCACCGCTTTTTATCCATCGTCATGGCCGGGTCCGGCCATTCACGTCTTCCTTGGTCCGAAAGAAAGACGTGGATGCCCGGCACAAGGCCGGGCATGACGACAATAATCCCGACCGCGCCACGGCTCAGCCCAGCACCGTCTTGCCGCTCTTGATGACGGCGACGTTGCGCGCCTTCACCTTGGCTTCGAATGAAATCACGTTGCCGTCCTTCCACAGGTCCATGGTCACGGTCTCGCCGGGATAGACCGGCGAAGAAAACCGAGCGACGTGCTGCCTGAAGGCGGACGGATCGTAGTCGGCATAGGTCTGCAGGATGCCGCGGCAGGTGATGCCGTAGGTACACATGCCATGCAGGATCGGCTTCGGAAAACCGGCGCGCTTGGCGAATCCGGGATCGGAGTGCAGTGGATTGCGATCGCCGCAGAGCCGGTAGACCAGCGCCTGGTCGGGCCGCGTGGAAATATCGATGGTCTTGTCGGGCGCGCGGTTCGGCACCTTGTGCGGCTCAGGCTGGCCTTCCGACGGTCCGCCGAAGCCGCCGTCGCCGCGGGCGAAACGCGAGGCCACGAGCGTCGCCAGTTCCTCGCCCTTGTCGTTTTTGAGCACGGTCTGGTGTCGGATCACCGCGCCCTTGTCCTTGCCCTTGTCGAAGACGTCGAGCACGGTCGAATCAGCCGTGATGTGCGCTGAAGTGGCAAGCGGCCGGTGGAAGGTGATGTCGCGCTCGCCATCCACCACCATCACGCGGTTGAGATTCATCTCGCCGGGCCCAGCGCCCCAGGCCGCGACGGAGGCAAAGGTCGGCACGACTTTGAGCGGCCGCGGCGTGGCGACGGCTTCATTGACGAACGCCAGTTCCTTCTCGTCCATGGGATCGGCGCCCATCCCGATGCCATAGGCGTACAGCATCACCTCGCGATCGGTGTAGGCGTATTTCTGGCCGAGATTCTTCAGCGCCATCAACTCGTCGTACTTGATCGGCATTGCTGTTGTTTCTCCCGATATTTTCTGCGCGTTCACAATCTCTCAGATTGTCACCCCCGCCAAAGCGGGGGTCCAGTAATCACCGGCGTTTATTGGATCCCCGCTTTCGCGGGGATGACGACCTGTTCCTTCGCGCGCTTCGTGCGCGACTTCTTGCTCAGACCGGCGTGAAGAACGGCAGCGGCGGGCCGTCGGTGGTCTTGAATACCACCCTGACCTTCTGGCCGATCTTCAGCTTATTCATGTCGCAGTCGACGAAATTGGTCAAAAGCGACGGGCCTTCCTTCAAAGTGACGTAGCCGATCGCGTAAGGTCCCGACGCCGACTTGCGCATCAGGCTGAACGCATAGATCTCGCCCACGCCCGAACTTTCCTCCCACACCGTCTTGTCGGAAAAGCAGAACGGGCAGATCGAACGCGGAAAGTAGTGCGCCTCGCCGCAGGCGGTGCAGCGCTTGATCAGGAGCTTGCCCTCGACGGTCTGCTTCCAGAACTCGGTCGTCTCCGGATTGACGCGGGGGGTCGGGTATTTCACGGTACTGTCCATCACACGCGCTCCAGAATGCAGGTCGATGCGGCATGGCGAACGCCGAGCAGGCCGCCGGTGCCGTGGGCGACCGCGAGGTCGCAGTTCTTCACCTGCACCTTCGGATGCGCCTCGCCGCGCAACTGCCGCACGGCCTCGATGATTTTCGTCATGCCGCCGCGATTGACCGGGTGATTGCTGGACAGCCCACCGCCATCGGTGTTGAACGGCAACTTGCCAACGCCGGAAATCAGGTTGCCGTCGGCGACGAACTTGCCGCCCTCACCCTTCTTGCAGAAGCCGAGGTCTTCGAGCTGCATCAACACCGTGATGGTGAAGCTGTCGTAGATCGACGCGTATTTGATATCCTTCGGCGCCACACCCGCCTCCTCGAACGCCCTGGGGCCCGACCACACGCCGGCCGAATAGGTCAAATTGAGATCCTTGCCGCCGTACGGCCCCTTTTGCGCTTCGCCGTGCCCGATCATCCGCACCAGGGGCTTCTTCAGGCTGCGCGCGATCGCCTCACTGGTCACGATCAGCGCGCCGCCACCGTCGGTGACGACGCAGCAATCCATCCGGTGCAGCGGGTCCGCGATCATCGGCGAATTGAGGACATCCTGGACCGTGACGACCTCCTTGAGCATCGCATGCGGATTGTATTGCGCATGATGGGAGGCCGCGACCTTGATCCAGGCGAGTTGCTCGCTGGTGGTACCGAACTCATGCATGTGGCGCATGGCGCACATGCCGTAAATATTGTGCGTGGTGGCACCGTAGGCGGCCTCGAAATCGGCCTCGGCGCCGGCCGGGCGCGGCGGCATCGCGCCGGTGCGCGGCTTGCCGGCGAGCGTAATCAGCGCGATCGAGCATTTGCCCGCCGCGATCGCCTCGGCGGCATGGCCGAGATGGACGAGGTACGAGCAGCCGCCGGTGTCGGTGGAATCGAAGTGCCGCACCTTCAGGCCGAGGTAGTCGACCATCGGCATCACCCCGCCCGGGGCGTCGCCGGCGCAGAAATAACCGTCGATATCGGCTTTGGTCAGGCCGGCGTCTTCCAGCGCCCCCTTGGCGACCTCGGCGTGCAGCTGTGCGGTGGATTTATCGGGTGCATGCCGGGTCGGATGCTCGTAAATCCCGGCGAGGTAGGCCTTGCCCTTGATGGTCAATACGGTCTCCGCTGGCGTTTCTTATTCCCAGCGGTTTTTCTGGCCTTTCGGCGTAACCTTGGCAAGCGGTGAATATTCCGCCCGGCGAGAGGGGAATAGGCCCTGCTTCCATCGTCCCGGCGAACGCCGGGACCCATAACCACAGGTGTTCGCGGTTATGCCCAACTGGTGCTCCAACTTTCGCAACACTTAGGCCGGTGGTTATGGGTCCCGGCTCAAGGCCGGGACGACAGTCGTGACCTACTCCGCAGCGATCTGCCGCGGCGCCGGCGGCGGACTGACGAGGTCCTTGGCGAGTTGCTCGTAACGCGCCCTCGCCTCCTGCACCGACTTCTCCTTCACCGGCCCGTAGCCGCGGATGCGGTCTGGCAGCGAGAGGATTTCGATCGCGGTGTCGAGATTGAGCGGCGACAGCAGCGACAGCACGTGGGCGACATCCCTCTCGTAGCCGGCGATCAGCTCGCGCTCGAGTCTGCGCTCGGCGCCGTAGCCGAAAATGTCGAAGGCGGTGCCGCGCAGGCCGCGCATCCTTGCCAGCAGGCGGAACACCGACATCATCCACGGCCCGAAGACGCGCTTACGCGGACGGCCCAGCGCATCCTTGCCGCCGGCGAGGATCGGCGGCGCGAGATTGAAGCTGATCCTGAAGTCGCCGTCGAACTGATCGCGGATCTGCCGTTCGAAGCGGCCGTCGGTGTAAAGCCGCGCCACCTCGTACTCGTCCTTGTAGGCGAGCAGTTTGGCGTAATTGATCGCGACCGCGCGCGGCAATTCCTCGCCGAACCCGGCGTTGAGCGCGGCGTCGCGCACCTGCCTCACCAGCTTGCGGTAGCGCGCGGCGAGCGCTTCGTTCTGGTAATCCCTCAGTAGCGCGCTGCGATGGGCGATGATCTCGTCGAGCGACATCTCGTCAAGCGTCTTCGGCGCAACCGTCTTGTCCTGCCCCTTCATCATTTCGATCAGCCGGGCCGGCTCGGCCGCCGCCAGACGCCCCAGCCGGAAGGCTTGCGTATTCATCTTGATCGCAACGCCGTTGACCGCGATCGCCTGCTCGATGGCGCTTGCCGTCAGCGGCAGCAATCCCTTCTGATAGGCGTAGCCCATCATCATCATGTTGGTGGCGATGGAATCGCCGAGCAGGGTTTCGGCGGGTTTGGTGAAATCGAAGAAACGCCGAATCCTTGCGCAACGCGGTCTCCAGCACGTGGTTGACCTTGCGGCTCTGGAAATTGAAATCGCGGTTGAGGATGAAATCGGCGGTCGGGATCAGGTGGCTGTTGATGACGCCACAGGTGCGGCCGGATTCGCACAGCGTCATCGTCTCCTTGGCGGCCGCCACCACTTCGTCGGCGGCGATCACGAGATCGGCAGTGCCGGTGACGATGCGCGAACAGGTGACATCGGCGGTATGCTCGGACAGCCGGACGTGGCTCAAAACCGCGCCGCCCTTTTGCGCAAGCCCCGACATGTCCAGGATCATCGAGGCCTTGCCCTCGATATGCGCGGCCATGCCGAGCAGCGCGCCGATGGTCAAGACGCCGGTGCCGCCGACGCCGCCGACGGCGACGTTATAGGGCCGCTCCAGCGAGGGACGCGAGGCGGGCTCCGGCAGATCGCCGATCTCGCCGAGATCGGCCGGCGCGCGGCTGCGCAGCTTGCCGCCGTCGATGGTGACGAAGGACGGGCAGAAGCCCTTCACGCAGGAATAGTCCTTGTTGCAGGTCGACTGGTTGATGGCGCGCTTGCGCCCCATCTCGGTCTCCAGCGGCTCGACCGAGATGCAGTTCGACTGCACCGAGCAATCGCCGCAGCCTTCGCACACGGCCGA
Organism: uncultured Alphaproteobacteria bacterium; assembly: GCA_963721135.1. Lineage (GTDB taxonomy): Bacteria > Pseudomonadota > Alphaproteobacteria > Rhizobiales > Xanthobacteraceae > Bradyrhizobium. The sequence continues at coordinate 151,005 of CAVRIB010000004.1, read as the reverse complement.
ATTGATGAAGAGGCGGCGCGGCGGATCCTCCATCGTTCCCCGCTTGCGGCGGCGGCGCTTCTCGGCGGCACAGGTCTGCACGAAGACGATGGCGGATGCGCCCTTTACCTGGCGCAGCGTCTTCTGGACCTCGTCGAGCTGGTCGCGATGTGCGGTCTTGGTGCCCGGCGCGATTTCGGAGGCCGGATAGGCGTCGGGATTTTCCGACACCAGATAAATCTCGCGGATGCCCTCGGCGTGCAGCTGGAAGGTGATCTGTTGCGGCGACAATTCGCCGTCGACATGCTGGCCGCCGGTCATCGCGGTCGCGTCGTTGTACAGTATCTTGTAGGTGATGTTGGCCTTGGAAGCGACCGCCTGGCGGATCGCGAGGCTGCCGGAATGGAAATAGGTGCCGTCGCCGAGATTGGCGAACACGTGCTCTTCCTTGGTGAAGGGCGCAACGCCGACCCATGGCACGCCCTCGCCGCCCATATGGGTAAAGGTTTCGGTATTGCGATTCATCCAGAGCGCCATGAAATGGCAACCGATGCCGGCAAAGGCGCGGCTGCCTTCGGGCACCTTGGTCGACGTGTTGTGCGGACAGCCCGAGCAGAAATACGGCGTGCGGGAGATCGGCGCGACCGGCTGCATCTGGGTGGCTTCACGGCCGTTGAACCAGTCCGCCTTGGCGCGCAGCATGGCCGCGATTTCCGGATTGAGGTTGAGTCGAAGCAGCCGTTCGGTGAGCGAACTTGCGAGCGAGGCAACGCTGAGTTCCGCGGCAAATGTCAGGAACCGCTTGTCGTGCTCGTCCATCTTGCCGACGATGCGCGGGCGGACGTCGTCGCGCCAGTTGAACAGCTCCTGCTTGACCTGGTTCTCGACGATCTCGCGGCGCTCCTCGATGATGAAGATCTCCTCGAGGCCGACGGCGAATTCGCGCACGCCTTCCGGCTCCAGCGGCCAGGGCATGCCGATCTTGTACAGCCGAAGGCCGATCTTGGCGGCGACCTCGGGCGTGATGCCGAGTTCCCGCAGCGCCTGCCGGATATCCTCGTAGCTCTTGCCAGAGGCCATGATGCCGAAGCGGGCGTTGGGCGAATCCATGGTGATGCGGTTGACCTTGTTGGCGCGCGCGAAGGCGATCGCGGCGAACCCCTTGTAGTCCTGCAGCCGCCGGTCCTGATCATAGCGGTCGTCGGGCCAGCGCAGGTTGAGGCCGCCGGGCGGCATCTCGAAATCGGTCGGGATGATGAAAGGCTTCATCTCGTCGGTAAGGTCGATCTCGGCCGTGGTCTCCACGGTCTCGGTGATCACCTTCATGCCGACCCAGCAGCCGGAATAGCGCGACATCGCGATTCCGAGCAGGCCCATCTCGATCATTTCGTGGATGCTGGAGGGATAGAGATAGGGCATCAGCGCGGAGATGAAGGCGTGGTCCGACTGATGCGGCACGGTGGAGGATTTGGCGCCGTGGTCGTCGCCGGCCAGACACAGCACGCCGCCGTTCCTCGCCGAGCCCGCCGCATTGCCGTGGCGGAATACGTCGCCGCAGCGGTCGACGCCGGGGCCCTTGCCGTACCAGATGCCGACCACGCCGTCGTGCTTCGCGCCGGGCGAGAGGTTGAGCTGCTGCGAGCCCCAGATCGCGGTCGCCGCGAGGTCCTCGTTCACGCCGGGCTGGAATTTGATGTTGTACTGTTCGAGGTGTTTTCGCGCGGCGAACAACTGCTGGTCGTAGCCGCCGAGCGGCGAGCCGCGATAGCCGCTGATGAAGCCGGCCGTGTTGAGGCCGCTGGCGCGGTCGCGCCGGATTTGCGCCATCGGCAGCCGTACCAGCGCCTGGATCCCGGTCAGGAAGACGTGGCCGGAGCCCTGGGTGTATTTCTGGTCGAGACTGATCGGACCCTGGTTGATTCCCATTCCACCCTCTTATGCCCTCGAACGATCATTGGCCGCGGCGGCTATTTCTAGCTAACTATTCAGGCCGTTGGAGCAAGGCCAAACGAGGTGTTCCAAATCCGATGCGGGCAGTCTATGTCGGTTTTTGCGCGCTGCGCACCACAAATCTCGGCAAGGGAGTGTCGTGTTCGGTGGATTGCAACTTCATGCCCGAAAACGGCCGACTATTTTCGTTTTGTGTCGCAATGGCAGCCTGGCGCGAAATGACGTAGCGCCCCCAGCGGGGCGGTTTCGCGATATAGGTCTGCGGGGGAGGGCCAAATTGGTGCTGAGACGACCTGGTACGACACGAGCGATTCTCGCGGCGGCGCTTTTGTGCACCGCATTCACGGCGGGGAAGGCGCAGCCTGACGCCTCGGACGAAACGGTCGAGCGCGGCAAGGCGCTGACGATCGCGGGCGATTGCACGAGCTGCCATACCGCCGATCCGGCCAAGCCGTTCGCCGGGGGAAAGCGCATCGATACCCCGTTCGGCGGAATTTACTCGCAGAACCTGACGCCGGACCGCGAAACCGGAATTGGCGCCTGGAGCGACGACGATTTCTACGGCGCGCTGCGTTACGGCGCGGACCCTGACGGCTCCCGCTATTATCCGGCCTTCCCCTATCCGTATTTCACCAAGCTCACCCGCCAGGACATCCTGGCGATCCGGGCCTATCTTGCGACGCTGACGCCGGTTCGCAACACCGCGCCGCCGCCGGAATTGCGCTGGCCGCTGAACTACCGGATCTTTATGCGCGGCTGGGATTTTCTGTTCTTCCGGCCGGGCATTTTCCAGCCCGACCAGCAGAAGAGCGCGGAGTGGAATTGCGGCGGCTACCTGGTCGAAGGCGCGGGCCATTGCGGCGCCTGCCATACGCCGAAGAACCTGTTCGGCGCGGACCGGCGCGGCCGCAGCTTCGGTGGCGGGCTGGTCGGCGGCTGGTTTGCGCCGCGGCTCGACAATGCCGCGCGCAGCGGGCTGAAGTCTTGGAGCGTCGATGACATCGCCGAGTATCTGGCAAGCGGCCGCAACGGCAAGAGCCACGCCGACGGGCCGATGGCCGAGGTGGTTGTGAGTTCGACATCGCATATGAGCGACGCTGACGTCCACGCCATGGCGGTCTATCTGAAGGATCTTCCGGCCGGCGCGCCGGAGCATGCGGTCACCCCGCCGCCGCAGGACGAGATGGCGGCAGGCAAAGTGGTCTACGATCACTTCTGTATCGCCTGCCATGAAGCCGACGGTTCGGGTGCGCCGCGAATTTATCCGCCGCTACCGGGCAATGCCCTGCTGCAATCGGTCGATCCCTCGAGCACACTGCGCGTCATCCTCGACGGCGCCCTAACCGTGACGACGCCGCGCGCGCCCAACACCGGTTCGATGCCCGACTATGCCAAGCAATTGTCCGATCAGCAGATTGCCGATGTCACGAACTACATCCGCAATTCCTGGGACAATGCCGCACCGGTCGTGACAGCGGCGCAGGTAGCCAAGGCGCGGGGCGAGAAATAGCGCATCGTGTCCCGGGCGCGGTGCAGCGTTCTCCCGGCGATGCGAAGGATCGTCCCGGTCACGCGGCGCAGCGTCCGGGGAACGCTGGCCGGTTCCCTCCCCTGCGGCGCAGAAACATCATTTCGAATCCGGAACCGTCCGCCGCCTCCGACCATTGTCTTAGGCCCAATGGAGGAACCCAGCCATGGCCAGCGAACGCAACCCGAATGATGCCTATCGGTCCAATCCCGCCGACGATCGCTATCGTATCAACCGCGAGGACGAATATCGCCGCGCCGCCCGTCTCGACAATGAATTGCAGATGGATCCCGAACTTGCCGAAGGTCCCGCCTCGGGCGGCAGGATCGCGCTGCTCGCGGTCGCCATTGCGCTCGTTCTTGGCGCTGTCTTCTACGGGCTGAACAACTCCTCGGTGCACAATGCGGGGACCTCGACGGCGCAGAACACCCAGGGCTCGCCTCCCGCGGCTCCCCCGGGCATGCGTGACGTGACGCCACGCGCCAACAATAACACGCCGGGCGTGACGACCGGCGCCGCGCCGGCCCAGCCGCAGATGCCGCCGGCTACCGCGCCTTCGCAGATGAACCGGAATCCGGCGACCAACAGCACGCCGGGCAAGTAGCATCGCGCGAGAAGCGAAAGAACGCAGCGGGCGGGCAATCGTGCGCTGCGTCCAATCGACGCTGACTCAGCTGAATATCTTGTTCAACTCGCCGCCGGGATAGGCGTTGCCGAACTCGTTGAAGGTTCCCTTTTCCGCCATCTCCTGCGCGGCGCGCATGAAACCGCCCCACGCCGCGCGCGCCAGCGAGCCGCCGATGCTGATGCGGCGTACGCCGAGCTCGGCGGCCTCGGCGACCGACAGGCCGGGCCATCCCTGCAGGAAATTGACCGGCCTGGGAGCGACCGCTTTGACCACGGCCGATATCTGCTCCTTGGTGCGAATGCCCGGCGCATAGAGGCAATCCGCGCCGGCTTGCGCATAGGCCTGCAACCGGTCGATTACGAAGTTCAGATCGGTTTGCCCGACCAGAAAACCCTCGCAGCGGCCGGTCAGCAACACGCCACTGCGGTCGGCATCGATGGCGGCGCGCGCCGCGCGGATGCGCTCGATCGCATGGGCGCGCTCATAAAGCGGTTTTGCCTTGTCGCCGGTGGAATCCTCGATCGACAGACCCGGCGACGCCGGTCTTCACCGCGCGCGCGACATTCGCGCCGACCTTGTCGGCCTCGTGCGCAAAGCCGCCCTCGAAATCGGCATTGACGGGCAGATCAACCGCCGCGCCCAGCGCGGCGAGATGCGACCAGCACGTCCTCGAGCGTGACGCGGTTGTCGGCCTTGCCAATCGTCCAGGCAAAGCCCGCGCTGGTGGAGGCGATGGCCTTGAAGCCGAGATGAGCCAAGGCCTTGGCGCTGCCGACGTCATAGGGGTTTGGCAGCACGAAGCAGCCGCTCTCGTGCATCTTCCGGAATGTGACGCGTTTGTCCGCTATAGTGTTCGGCATGATCTCTCCCCTTGGTTGACCCGAGCATAGCCACGCGTGTCGCGCGGCGCCAGTGCGCGGCGCGTCAGGCGGTCACCTTGCGCAGGAAGGTCCGTTCCTCCGCGAGGATGAACTTGTTCTCTTCGGCAAAGTTGAAATTGGTCATGCCTGCTTCGTCGCCGCGAAGCCGCGCGCGATAATTTTCGTAAGCGGCGAGGCTTTCGAAGGAAATCAGCGCGAAGGCGATGTTGTTGGTGCCCTCATGCGGCATCCAGTAGCCAACGAGATCGCCGCCGCAGCGGGGAATAATGGAAAGCCAGCGCTTTGCGTATTCCTCGAACATCGCGCGCTTGAAGGGATCGAGCTGATAGCGGATGAAGACGGTGACGGCCAATGGAACCTCCAATCGTTATCAATCGTCATTGCGAGCCAACGGGTCGCGCGAATGCGCGCCCGATGACAGACTCCGCGAAGCAATCCATGCATCCGCGAAGCAAGTATGGATTGCTTCGTCGCTTCGCTCCTCGCAATGACGGAACCAATTTCGTGGTTCCAACAATAACCGCTTGTCCGACATCAATGCTTCGTTTATCATCGAAGCATGAAAGCAGGACCCGATATCGCCACGGTCGCTTCCCTAGTCGGCGATCCCGCCCGCGCCAACATGCTGACCGCGCTGATGACCGGCCGCGCGCTGACCGCGAGCGAGCTCGCGCAGGAGGCCGGCATTACGCCGCAGACTGCGAGTTCCCACCTTTCCAAGCTGGAGGCTGGCGGCCTGATCGAGCTGGAGAAGCAGGGCCGCCACCGCTATTACCGCCTCACCGGTACCGATGTCGCCGACGTGCTGGAGGGTTTAGAGGCGCTTGCCGCCCGCGCCGGCCACATGCGGGTGCGCACCGGGCCGAAGGACCCGGCGCTCCGCCGCGCGCGGGTCTGCTACGATCACCTCGCCGGCGACCTCGGCGTGCAGATGCTCGACAGCCTGAAGCGGCAGCGGCTGGTGCGCCAGAGCAAGCAGCAGATCGAACTCACCGGCGAGGGCAAGCGCTTCATGGCCAGGACGCTGCAGATCGATGCCGACGCGCTCGCCCATCCGCGCCGCCCCGTTTGCAAGGCCTGCCTCGACTGGAGCGAACGGCGTCATCATCTCGCCGGCACCCTCGGGGCCGCGCTGATGACGCGATTTACCGAACTCAAATGGGCCGCGCGCGACCCCACGCCCGGCAGCCGGGTCGTCAATTTCAGCCGCAACGGCGAGAAGCGATTTGCGGCGCTGTTCGGCAATAGCGAATAGCGACGCCTCGCCAACGCACCGTCATGGCCGGGTGAAAACCAGCCATGACACCCGATCGCGCCGGATTTTACCAGTTACGGAAGCAACGCTTGCCGTACGGGCCGGAATGCCAGCCGGGCGGGCAGCTATAGAGCGGACGGCATGCTCCATAGGGACCGCGGTGCCAGCCGGGGCCGCAGCCCTGGGCGACCCGGATGGTGTCGCTGGAGGCGCTTTGGTCGAGCGGGGCGAGCGGCATCGCCTTCGATGCGGAAACGGCCGCCATGCCGAGACAAATGGCAAATGCTGATGCACCAAGGATCTTCATAGGCTCTTCCTCCTTCAATTGCCGCGACGCGGCGATTCCGGACTTACGCAAGAATTGGGGCAATCCGCTGACCATTACCAGCGCCGGCGGTGCCAGCGCCGCCAGCGACGATGCCAGTGCCAGCGCCGATGCCAGTGATGGCGGCGCCAGTGCCAGTGATGGCGACGCCAGTGCCAGTGCACCTGCTCTGGCTTGAGGTGGCTCACCTCGTCTTCCGTGGTCACCGCCGGCCGGAGTTCCGCGCTCCCGCGCGAGGGTTCGTCCTTCGCCAGCGGCTGCGGCGCCAGCGGCGCTCCTTGCGCGCTCGCGGCAATGGTCGCGGCGCCGACGACAACTCCAATGGCAAGTTTCAGAAAGTGACGGCGTTCCATGACATCTCCCTCTTGTCTCGCGTGTGATGCGAGGGAGAGTTTGGACGCGTCGATGTGAATGGGTCCTGAATTGCGCGTTCAGATATCGTCGTCCGCAGACGCCGGGGCGACTTGCGAACCGGATCACGCCGCGCCGAATTCCTCCGCCAGCACGAGAATCTCGCGCGTGCGCGTCACTTGCGGCCAAGCGCGGTCGAATTCGGCGACCAGCGTCTTCAGCACCTCGCCGCCCATGGCGCGGTCGAGCGCGGCCTGATCGGCGAACTCATACGTCGCCTGATGCAGCGACGGATCGGTCAGGCTCCAGAACCGCCACGCCTTTTTCACGCCGAACGCCTTGACCGCATCCGGCAGGTGCTCGTGCTGATACCAGTCGTCGAAAGCCTTGCGCTTGGCGGGATCGGCGACGGTGGCGCGGACGACGAAATAGGCTGGCATTGGCAATTCTCCTTCTGCAATTTCCGGCATCGTAGGGTGGGTTAGGCGAAGCCGTAACCCACCGTCTAACGACGATACTCAATATTGGCGGATTACGCGGAGTTTATCATCGGGGGCGCGTTCGCGCGACCCGTTGGCCTAACCCGCCCTACAACCTAAACCCATCCGCCCCGCGCCATGATCGCCGCGCAAAGCACGATAATGACGACGGCCGCAAGCTCGCCGTGAATGATCGCGGTGACCAGCCGCAGTTTGTTCGCGCCGATCGCGGGCACCCGCCCCGCCGCCAGCGCCCCGCGCCACGACAGAAACTCCATGGTCGGGATGATCGACAGCAGGCCCACCAAAATAAAGAGCAACAATTTCGTCAGGAAGGCGTGGCTGTGGAAATAATAGCTCGCCCCCTTCTCGAAAAAGAACACCCGCAACAGCCCGATCACCAACAGCGCACCCGCGGCGATGCCGAGCACGAGGTCGGTGACCTGCAGCCTGCGGGCCGAGGACAGCGTCAACTCGGAGCGGATCAGCACGAACTCGATCGCCAGCGCCGACACCAGTGTGAAGGCGCAGAGGTGGTGCAGAAAGGCGAACAGGGTGGACATGACGAGGGTGTGGGTCCGTCGGCTAACCCGGCATCTTTCCGCCGGCAGATTTGTAAAACTCAGCAAGCTGATTTGCGAGTAGAGAGCCCAAGAGCCCTTCCATCTTCGAAACGTCGATCTTGCCTTCACGAAAGGCTAAATCTGCGGCGTCCAGAGCATCAAAGTATGGCTTGCGGTTGTCAACGATTTGATCCGGAATTGTAGGGATACCCGGCAAAATCGATCCTGCACGAATTGATAGCACGACGTAGGAAACCATACGCGAAGTCCGTCCGTTACCATCTGCAAATAGATGAATCCAGTTCAGCCGCCACATCAAATAAGCCGCGAGATGAAGCGGCGTGCTTTTCTCCCAATGATCGTTGACGTAGTCGCACATGTCCTCGACCATTTCAGGAACGAGATGTGCTCCAACGGGTTCATGCTTACTGCCCTCTATTGAAACCCCACCTGGACGATAATTCCCAGCGTAGGAACTGATTCCCGCGAGCGCTTCACGCTGCAAACTGAGGATAAGCGAAGGCCGGAGTTTGAACGACCCTCGCTCGAGCGCACTTTGGATTGCGCCGATTGCAGCATCATATTGCCGAAAGCCATTTCTTGCTTCGGCAGCTGCCTTTGCTTGAGGATCTGTGATCAATTCAGGTTCAAGCGCGCGGCTATCCCGCCGGTCGCGCTCCTCACCCGTCATTTTTTATCCTCAGCCAGCCTCTCGGCCTCGCGATCGACCATCTCCCGGGTAATCAGTTCGTTCTCAAAATGCGTGTTGCCGTACACGAAGCTGCGCCGCTGCTGTTCTCGCTGTTCCGGCGTAGGTTTGGCGGTCTTGGCGGCTTCAAGGAGCTTTTTGAGCGCATCGGTCATAATGGCAATATAGTCGAATCGGCTAGATATGCCAATGTATCTCGACCAACTTTGCCTACAACGGCAGATTGTCGTGCTTCTTCATCGGCACTTCCACATGCTTGTCGCGCAACATCGCCAGCGCCCGGGCGATGCGCCGCCGGGTCGAATGCGGCATGATGACGTCGTCGATGTAACCGCGCTCGGCGGCGATGAAGGGCGACAGGAAGCGGTCCTCGTACTCCTTCGTCCGCGCGGCGATCTTGTCGGTGTCGCCGATATCGGAGCGGAAGATGATTTCGACCGCGCCCTTGGCGCCCATCACCGCGATCTGGGCGGTCGGCCAGGCGTAGTTCATGTCGGCGCCGATCTCCTTTGACGCCATCACGTCGAACGCGCCGCCATAGGCCTTGCGCGTGATCACGGTGACCAGCGGCACCGTGCACTGCGAATAGGCGAACAACAGTTTCGCGCCATGCTTGATCAGCCCGCCATATTCCTGCGCGGTGCCCGGCAAAAATCCGGGCACGTCGACGAAGGTGACGATGGGGATGTTGAAGGCATCGCAGAAACGCACGAAGCGCGCCGCCTTGCGCGAGGCATCGCTGTCGAGCACGCCCGCCAGCACCATCGGCTGGTTGGCGACGAAGCCCACCGTGCGGCCGGCGATGCGGCCGAAGCCGGTGACGATGTTCTTGGCAAAGGCCTCGGAGATTTCAAAAAAATCGCCCTCGTCGACGACCTTCAGGATCAGTTCCTTCATGTCGTAGGGCTTGTTCGGATTGTCGGGGATCAGCGTGTCGAGCGACATGTCGAGCCGGCCGATGTCGTCAAAACTCGGCCATTCCGGCACACCGTCGGTGTTGTTGGAGGGCAGAAAGTCGATCAGCCGGCGCATCTGCAACAGTGCCTCGACGTCGTTTTCGAAGGCGCCGTCCGCGATCGAGGAGCGCGTGGCGTGCACGGAAGCGCCGCCGAGCTCCTCGGCGGTGACGACCTCGTTGGTGACGGTCTTCACCACGTCAGGGCCGGTAACGAACATGTAGCTCGTATTCTTCACCATGAAGATGAAGTCGGTCATGGCGGGCGAATAGACGTCGCCGCCGGCGCAGGGTCCCATGATGACGGAAATCTGCGGGATCACGCCCGAGGCGATCACGTTGCGGCGGAACACATAGGAATAGCCGGCGAGCGCCGCGACGCCTTCCTGGATGCGCGCGCCGCCGGCATCATAGAGCCCGATGATCGGCGCCCTCGCCTTCATCGCCATGTCCTGGATTTTGACGATCTTCTGCGCATGGGTCTCGGAGAGCGACCCGCCGAACACGGTAAAATCCTTGGCAAAGACAAACGTCTTGCGGCCGTTGACGGTGCCCCAGCCGGTGACGATGCCGTCGCCAGGCACTTTCGTCTTCTCCATGCCGAATTCGGTCGAGCGGTGCTCGACGAACATGTCCAATTCCTCGAACGAGCCCTTGTCGAGCAGCAGCTCGATGCGCTCGCGCGCGGTCAGCTTGCCGCGGGCGTGCTGCGCCTCGATGCGTTTCTCGCCGCCGCCAAGCCGCGCGCCGGCGCGCCGCTCTTCGAGGGTTTCCAGGATGTCTTTCATCGGCGCCCGCCCGTCATTCCCTAGAGATTTGGACGGGTTCTAACACGGCCTTTTGCCGGCGGGAAATCGGCCACAGCGGTATCTGGCGTGCCTCTCAGGCGCGGGATATATCCGGGGCCTCAACGGAGAGTGAAGCTGATGGCCAATATCGCGAGCAATGAGCCCACTGGCGCCGTCACCGGAGGCTTGCGAACCCTGCTCCGGCTTGAGGGCCTGACGGTGTTTCTTGGCATGACGCTGCTCTATGCGGTCCGCGGCGGCTCGTGGTGGGTCTATGCCATCCTGTTTCTGGCGCCCGACCTGAGCTTTGCCGGCTATCTCGCCGGCCCACGCGTCGGCGCCATGGTCTACAATGCCGCGCACAGCTACATGGCGCCGGTGAGCCTGATGGTCACCGGTTTTGGCATGGCCTCGCCGCTGACGATGTCCATCGCGACGATCTGGATGGCGCATATCGGCATCGACCGCGCGCTCGGCTACGGGCTGAAATATGCCGACGGCTTTACGTTCACCCATCTCGGCTGGATCGGGCGGGCGGCGAAGAATTAGTTGTCATCGCCCGGCTTGACCTTGGCTTGACCGGGCGATCCAGTATTCCAGAGATGCTGGTGATTGACGGAGAGGCCGCGGCGTACTGGTTCCCCCGCTTTCGCGGGGGATGACGGCCGGGGTGTGGCGCGGGACGTAGCCTCACTCCTCCCCCGGCTTGAACGGCTCTTCCTTGCCTGACGGCACGGTCTGCTCGGCCATCGCCAGCAGCATCGCCACCATGACGTAGTTGCCCGCAACCAGCGTCAGGTCCACGATCTGCTGATCGCTGAATACCTTTTTCGCCCGGGCAAAGGTTGCGTCGGAAACTTTTCGCGCTGTCGTAAGCTCGGTGACGAAGTCGTAAACGACCGCCTCGTCCTCGGCCATGCGGGAGGGCCGCTTGCGCGCCTTGAGCTCGGCGATGATGTCGGCCGACAAGCCCGCTTTCGCGGCGATCGGCGCATGCGCGAACCACTCCACCTGCGAACGCCATTGCCTTCCGATGATCAGGATCGCGAGCTCGTTTAATCTTGTTGGGACCGACGTCTCCCAGCGCAGATAGTGAAACAGGTCGAACAGACGCTGACCGACTACCGGGCTGCGCAGCATCGCATTGTAGGGGCCGCCGATGCCGGTGCTCGAGATCTTCATGATCTGCTCGCCGAGCGGTTTTTGCGCGGCGTCGAGTTGCTCCATCGTGAGCTGCGGAAAGCGCGGCGTCTTGGCGGCGGGCTGCGCGGGCATCGGTGATTCCTCCTGGCATTTTTTCAAACGCCGGGATGCTATTTCAGCGGCGAGGACCGCGCCAGTGCGATGACCGCGTTCAGCCGATCAGATGCCGCCGATATCGGCGAGGCAAGCCTGCGTGATGGTCATGCGGGCCGCGATATGGCGCGGCTCGAGACAATCCATATTGAGTGCAAACACGGTTTGCGCCTCGCCCTTTTCAGCCCAGCCCACCATCCAGCCGAGCCTGCCCTGTTCGGCGCCCAACAAGCCGCTCTTGGCGCGGATCGTGGCGTCGCCTGCCTTGGTCACCGGCAGGATATCGCGCACCAGGTCCTGGCTGCGCTTCGATACCGGCAGCGCCCCGCGCCGCAGCCGGTCGACGAAATCGACCTGTTGCACCGGATCGATGCGCAAGGCCCCGGTCAGCCAGAACTGGTCAATGCCGCCGCCGATGTCGCGGTTGCCGTATTCGAACAGGTCGACATATTTCTGCATCCGCTCTGGCCCGATGCGGCGGGCGATCTCCTGATAGACCGGCACGGCCGAGACGGCGATCGCGCTGCGCATCGTGTGGTCCCTGTTCCAGGCCTCGATGCTGCGCTTGACACCGTCCCACTTGAAGACGTCGTTGTCGGGATCCTCGACTACGCCGGTCTCGAGCGCGATGACGGAATTCGGAATCTTGAAAGTCGAGGCGGGCAGCCTGCTCTCACCGGACCGGTTCTTGTCGCTGGCGATCATGAGGTAATCGTCGACCTTGTAGCCGACGAAGGTCCCGACCGTCCCAACATCGGAAAAATGCGTGGCCAGGCTCTCGCGGATTTCGCTGCGCTGCGGCGCAACATTGGCGAAACTTCGCGACGGCAACAGACTCGCGGCGGCAATAAGACCGAGCGCATGGCGGCGATGAATCATGGCAGCACCTGTATTACAAGGCTAAGACGACCCTGCAATCACAGGGCGCCGCCAACAAGGGGCGCATCGTGGCGAATAGATGACATGTCCGCCAGGATTGCTCGGGATCGGAATCGCATGGTACACGCCCTGCAGACAGATGGGGATTCCATGGAGCTCGACGGGGCTATCGAAATCGCGACGACATACATGGCCGCCTGGAACGAAACCGATGCCGCGCGCCGCGAGGCCCTGCTCGAGCAATGCTGGGCCGATGGCGGGGTTTATGTCGACCCCGGGCGTCGAGCTGAACGGTCGAGAGGCCTTGGCGCAGCATATCGCGAAGACGCAGGCCGGACGTCCGGGTGCGCGGCTCGAATTCATGAGCGGCGTCGACGTCCATCACCATGTCCTGCGTTTCCTTTGGAGACTGGTGCGCGCTGACGGGACCTTCGGCGATACTTCGATCGACTTCGGCGAACTCGGCCCCGACGGAAGACTGATCAAGATAATTGGATTTTTCGGCGCCGCTCCACCGACAAGGCAATGAGCGTGCCGCAACTAGCGGACGGGCCTGGACAGCCGCAGCACGAAGATCAGTACTTCCGCGACCGCCTTGTAGAGCTCGGTCGGAATCTCGTCGCCGAGTTCGACATTGGAGAGGGCGCCGGCCAGCACCTCGTTCTCTTCGACCGGGATGTCGTGGGCCTTGGCGACCTCGATGATCTTCGCGCCCAGGCTGCCCCTGCCCTTGGCGACGACCCGCGGCGCGCCGGTCCGGTCGTAATGCAGCGCGACCGCGAGCTGATTTCCTGGTTTCGGAGCTCATAGCGCGCGATCCAGAAAATGCCCGGCGGGGGCAGAGGCCGTCTGCGCGGGCGCGCCGGCGCGGACCACGATGTCGCCGGGCTCAAGCTCGGCCTTGCTGAGCGCCTGGCTCAATTGCGAAACGCCGGCGCGCAACTGCGCGGCGGTGGCGGGCCGTTCCGCCCACATCCGAACCGACGTCCTGTCGCCGCTGAGCGAAATCAGCGCGTGAACGGGACCGGCAGGCTCGACGTCGAGCGAGAACCGCGCCCGCCAGACCCGTTTTGCGGCTTCGACCTCGCTGCCGCCGCCATCGCGCGAGATTTCGAACTGCGCCATCGCGGTTCCCTGCGGGGTCGCGAACGGGATCTCGAAATTCCAGCGCGGCGTCAAGTCGGGCCGCGCCGTCGTGGTGTCGACCTGGCCCGGCAAAGATGCCACCTGCAACAGGGTCTGGCGCGCGATCGCGGCCTCGGTGTCGGCGATCAGATGGTGCATGGCGGTTTCGGCCGGCGAATTCGTGACCAGTGTCGCCGGCATCACCGGTTGCGCCGACGGCAACGCGCCGGCAAGCGGCGGCGGCGGTATGTTGGTGCGGGCGATCTCGGCGTCATCGACCCTGGCTAGTTTCGCTCCTGCCGCCGCAGGCAATAGCGAAAGCAAGGTGCCGTTCTGAACCACGAGACGGGATGCATCGGCGGCCGTCAATGGCCCGGCCTGCAACACTTCCTGCAGCAGGTTGAGCGCAGCCGTGCTCGCGGCCACGCTCGCCGCCGCGCTGGCCGTCGCCGCGGGCAGGATGATCTGGCCGGCGGCGCCGGGATTCAGCGCCGCCTGCACGACCGGGATGGCCGCGCCTTGCAGCGCAGCTTGCGGTGTCGCGATCGCGGATGCGAGCAGCGGCGCAATCGCAGATGACGCCGTCGCGGGCGCCTGCGGCACCAGTGTGATCGTGACCGGCTGCGGTAATTGTTGACCGGCGACCTGCACCACCTGCTCCGGCTCAACGGCCGGGGCGACGATTTCCAGCGGGGCGGTTGCCAGCGCCGCGACCCGCTGCGCCACTGCCGCCGCCGGGACAGCGCTTTGCTGCACCGTGACAACGGGCACGGCGAGTTGGGCGGCCGCCGCCGTCGATGTCACGCCTTGCGGTACGGCTGCGGCCTGGGGAGTCGCGCCGGCCTGCGCCGCCGGTGCGGTTGTCGTTGCCGGCGCGGTCACTATTGGCGGTGCGCTCGGCGTTGCCGGCGCGCTTGGGGCGACGGGTCCGGCTTGCGTCGCTGCCGCGCCATTGAGCGATGTCGTTAGCACCTGGCGCAAGACGATCAGCGCCGCTTTCAGGTCGGGCGCGGCGGACGAGGCAGGAACCGATCCTGACGCAAGGGAGGCTTCCAGGAACAGCCCGGAGGTCTGGAACGCTTGCTGGACGGTTTCGCCAGTCAGATTTTGATTGAAGTTCACTTGCTGCGACAGCACTTGCGCGATCGCCTGCTGAACGGGGGCCGGCAGATTGCTGAGCCCGGCGGCGACGCCGAGATTGGCGAACAAGGTCGAAAGACTGGTCTGCTGGGTCGCCGCGGTTTGGGCTGCGACCGAGACCGCGAGCGCCTCCACCGGCGTCAGTTGAACCTGCGGCGCGACCGGGGCTGATGTCGCTTGCGGTGCGATGCTGGCGGCAGCCTCGGGCGCAAGCGTCACGGTATCGGTCGTCACCGTCGCGCCCGTGGTGCCCGCCGGTTCCTGACCTGGGAAAGCCCCTGCTTGCGGGTTGACGATCGCGAGCCTGATGCCGTCGGCGGTCTGCGAGACCGCGAGTTGCAGCGTCTGGCCGGCCTGCAGCGGGACCTGCGAAACCACGTCGATCGGCTGGCCGTCGATCGAAATCTGCACCCCACCGTTGGTGATGACTTGCAGAACCCGGGCGCTGACCACGGTGCCCGGCTGCAGCACCACGGGTGCAGTCGTTGCCGCCGCCAACGGGGTCGGCGGCGCGACGTGCGAAGCGCTGGGATTGACGACGATCGGCATCGGGCCAGTTCACGGGGTCAGGACGGGCCGAAGCTAGCTGCCTGACGTAAACCTCTCGTTAACCGCAGAGCGCGATCAGCAAAAGTGGGAACCGGTTTTGCGTCCGATCGCGCTCAAAAAATAACACTTGGCGAATGATCTTGATCATGCGCCTAGGGATTAAGCGCCGCAAGAATACGTGCGGCGGCCCTGAATTCGACGAGCCGCGCGGAGCGACGTGCCGCGACCTCCTCGTCCACGCCCCATTTTTCGCTGTTCCAGTCCTCATCGACATGGGCCGCCGCCCAGACCTGCTCCTGGTCGAGCACGCCGCACTTGAGCGCCAAAGCGAGCAATGCGGAGCCGGTCATCGTCGTGATCACATGCATGGCCGCGATCGACCAGGCATCCGCCGGCAGCGCGGCGCGGGCGGCCGCCACCGCCGAATCCGGCTGCCGCACATGCACGATTCCTTCGGAGAGAATGAAATGCGCGCCGAGCACGTCCGCCGCCCAGAACAACACGGGGTCCCAACGCGCGGCCTCGCGCGCGACCAGGGCCTGTGGATCACCGGCGCGATAGAACAGCAGGTCGGACTGGAAATATTTGGCGACGTCCTCGGTTACGGCATCGACCCGGTCGACCACGGCCTCCACAACGCTGTTGGCCAATCGCGTCAGCGGCATGATCAGGGGATCGATGAATTCCTGCTGCGCTTCCCATTCCGTCGCGATGGCGTCGGCGATCTCGCGACGAGGCACCATCACCTGCCGGCCGGAAGGGGTGCGGATCGGCCGGTCGTCGAGCGTAATGGCAAAGCCGCCGGGCGCCGGAGCAACACCGGCCTTCGCATAGAAACGCTTGCGACGCGGCGTGCGCGCCGCGCGCCGGATCGCTTCCTCCGGATCGAGCGGCGATTTTCCGGCGGCGTCATCGAACAATTCACGCATTCGTTTTTCGGCTTCCGTCAGTCGGCGCCCATTCGGGTGCAAGAGTATGATAAGTACGGAGGCAAATAAAGCTGAGGCGGCGATGGCAAGGATCCTTGGCGCGATATTGGCTCTCGTCGCCGGTGCATCGAACCTGGCGGCCGGGTTCCGGACGCCGGAATCGCTGGTCAGGAACGTCTATGCCTACTACGGCGACCGCACGACCGAACTCTCCAGCGGGCTGCCGCGCGACCCCGACACCGCGCGACAATTCTTCGATTCGAGTCTCCGCGCAGCCTGGACTTTGCTGAAGCACGAACCCTACGATTTCCTGGTGCAGAGCACGGACTGGAAAATCGGCGCCGTCGCGATCTCGATCCTGCGCAAGCAATTCGACAAGACCTATGTCACGGCTTCCTTCACCAACAAGGGCCGCGCGGTGACCATGAATTTCATTCTCGTCCATGGTCGCGACGGTTGGATGATTACCGACGTCGAGAGCCCGCACGATTCCTTGCGGATGTTTCTGGCGCAGTACCGGAATTGAAATGGGGAATTCGTGATGCTCGGGGTCGCCTATCGACTCGCGCAATTGCGCGAATAGGCCGCGCGGTCGGCGGGTTTGAGGCCAGAGGCGGCGGCTTCGTCGAGACAGCTGTTGATGCGATCACCGAATGAGGGCCGCGGCGACGGCGCATAGTTCGGCCGTGCCGGCGCGTCCATCTGCGGAATTACCGGCGGCGCGATCTTCGGCGGTGGCGGAGGCGGCGGCAGCGGCGGATTGAATGGCGAGCTGCCGGGCGGTATCCCTTGCGCCGAGGCGGCGGTTGCGAAGATCAGCGCCGCGGCGACCGCGCCGATGATGAGCGATGAATGTCTCATACCGGACATGTTGTGATGCCCAAGGCAAACCGCAACTCAATTATTCTTCAGGCGCGTTCTCGATCGGATCGAAGCGGTCGGCCTCGAGCCCGAGCAGGTTCCACGATTGCAGCATATGCGGCGGCAGCGGCGCAGTAACGTCGATGAAGCCGCCGCGCGGATGGGGAATGACGATGCGGCGCGCCAACAGGTGCAGCCGGTTCTGCAAGCCACCCGGCAACTCCCAGTTTTCCCGGTTGAAATATTTGGGATCCCCCACGATTGCGTGATCGATATGCGCCATATGCGCGCGCAATTGGTGGGTGCGCCCGGTCACCGGCTTGAGTGACACCCAGGCGAGCTTGGTCGCCGACGTCTCGACCACGGCGTAATAGGTCACGGCGTGGCTCGCGCCCGCGTCGCCATGGGCGGCGATGCGCATGATGGTATCTTCCTCGCCCTCCTCCTTGGCGAGATAGGTCGAGATGCGGCCCTGCTTCGGCTTCGGCACGCCGGCGACCAGCGCCCAATAAATTTTTCGCGCCGAGCGATGGCGGAACGAGCCGGTCAGGGCGGTCGCCGCAAAGCGTGTTTTCGCCACCAGCAAGCAGCCTGCGGTCTCCTTGTCCAGCCGGTGCACCAGGCGCGGCTTTTGCCCCTTGCCGTCGCGCATCACTTCCAGCATCTGATCGATATGCCGCGTCGTGCCGGAACCGCCCTGCACGGCAAGGCCCGCGGGCTTGTTCAGCACCATGACGTCCGCGTCCTCGTAGAGGATCATGTCCTTGAGCGCAGCAAGCGTTTTCGCCCCGGCTTCCGAGAGTTGCCCGCCAGCTTTCGGCGCATCGAGCTTCAATGGCGGAATGCGGACGCTTTGCCCTTCCTCCAGCCGGTCCTTGCTGTCGACGCGCTTGCCGTTGACGCGCAACTCGCCTTTGCGGACGACGCGCTGGATGTGTGAAAACGACAGCCCGGCAAAACGCGCCTCGAGGAAGCGGTCGACGCGCATGTTGTTTTCATCTGCCGTCACGACGACGGTCTGAACCTTGGTCGGCAGCGGCGGTGGCTCGGCGGCTGTCTTCTCGGGCTCGGCAACGAAAGGCGCAGGCTTCGCCGCGCGGGGCGGCGTGAAGCGCGCAGGCTTGCCGCCCGGCCGATGCGCCGCCAGGCGGGCGTCCCGCTGGTCCCGGTACGGACGTGCGCCCTTCGGGCGATCGCCCCTGGCTTTCAACGGTTTCTTGACGCGACGGCTCATCTTTGCGGCGGCTCCCGATCAAGCCGCCTGCGTAGCGCAAAAGCACCCCATCGTCACGGCGAAATCAGTACAAATATCGCGCGGAATCGGTCATGCTGAGCGAAACAAGCAGGAAATCATGGGAGCATGGGGATGGCGTTTGCGAAGTCGGCTCTGGCGCTGATTGCAGTGTTGTTTGCAAGCGCGGCGTGGGCCGAAAGCAGCCCGATGCCCGACGAGATCGCCTGGAAGCTCCTTGAGCTCGGCCAGGTCATCGATCCGCCGAAAACGGCCGCGCTCTACGCGCCGCTGCAGCAGAAAGAGCCCTATCCCGGCGTCAAGGTCGAGCGCGACGTCAAATACGGTCCCGCCGATCGCAACCTGCTCGACGTCTTCACGCCGCAGACAGCGTCATCGCCGCGACCGGTGCTGATCTTCGTCCATGGCGGCGCCTTTACGGCCGGCAACAAGCGCACCGGCGACAGCCCGTTCTACGACAACATCATGCTGTGGGCGGTGAAGGGCGGTTTTGTCGGCGTCAACACCACTTACCGGCTCGCGCCCCAATCGCCATGGCCAGCGGCGCAGGAGGATCTCGGCGCCGTGGTGCAATGGGTTTCCGCCAACATCGCCGCGCGCGGCGGCGAGCCTGCCCGCATCTACCTGATGGGCCACTCGGCAGGCGCGGTGCACGTCGCCCTCTACGTCTCGCATCCGGAATTCCACAAGATCAAGGGCGGCGGCCTTGCCGGCGCGATCATGGTGTCGGGCATCTACGATCTGACTGCGGGCGCGGCCGGCGATCCCGAAAAAGCCTATTTCGGCAGCGATCCCTCGGTGTATGCCGAGCGATCGTCGTTGCAGGGCCTGCAGGCGACAAAAATCCCGTTCATGATCGCGGGTGCCGAGCTCGACCCGCCCCATTTCCAGGAGCAACTCCATCTGCTGCGGCAGGCGGTCTGCAAGGGCCCCGCCGGCTGTCCCCGCACTTTCATGCTGCCGCAGCACAGCCATATGTCGGAGGTTTATTCCATCAACACCGCCGACACGCGGCTGACCGATGAGATTCTGAATTTTGTGAAGACGGGGAAATAGCCGTCTTCGTCACGGCCTGCCACTTCCCGGCCATTCACGCATACTTGCTGCGGCAATCGTCAACACGTCGATACCCGGGACACGCCCGGGCATGACGACGGTTGCCGACGTTCAGCCCCGCTCCTTGCGCAGCTTAGCCCAATACTCCAGCCGCTTGCGGATTTCGCGCTCGAAGCCGCGGTCGGGCGGATCGTAAAAAATCTGGCGTCCCAGCGCTTCCGGGAAATAGTCCTGTCCGGAAAAGGCCTCGGGCGCGTCGTGGTCGTATGCATAGCCAGAGCCATAGCCTTCCGACTTCATCAATTTGGTCGGCGAGTTCAGGATATGTTTTGGCGGCAGCAGCGAACCACCCTGCTTCGCCGCGCGCATCGCCGCGCCAAAGGCCGTGTAGGCCGCGTTCGATTTCGGCGCGGTGGCGAGGTAAATCACGGCCTGCGCGATCGCGAGTTCACCCTCGGGAGAGCCGAGAAAATCGTAGGCGTCCTTGGCGGCGTTGGCGACCACCAGCGCCTGCGGATCGGCGAGCCCGACGTCCTCGACCGCCATGCGCACCACGCGGCGGGCCAGGAACAGCGGGTCCTCGCCGGCGTCCATCATGCGCGCGAGATAATACAGCGCCGCGTCGGGATCGGAGCCGCGCACCGACTTGTGCAGCGCCGAGATCAGGTTGTAGTGGCCATCGGCCGACTTGTCGTAGATCGGCGCGCGGCGCTGCAGGATGTCCTGCAGTTGCGCGGCGTTGAACGTCTCGCCCGCGCGCGCGGCGCGCCAGACCTCTTCGGCGAGCGTCAGCGCGGCGCGGCCGTCGCCGTCGGCCATCCGCACCAGCGCGGCGCGCGCCTCGCCGTCGAGCGGCAGCTTCATGCCCTCGACGGTTTCGGCGTGGACGAACAGCTTTTCGATCGCCTCGGCGTCGAGCGGATGAAACACCAATACGCGCGCCCGCGACAACAGCGCGGCGTTGAGCTCGAAGGAGGGATTTTCCGTGGTGGCTCCGACCAGCACCACGGTGCCGTCTTCCATCACGGGCAGAAACGAATCCTGCTGCGCGCGGTTGAAGCGGTGTACCTCGTCGACGAACAACAGCGTGCCTTTGCCGGTCTCGCGCCGGGCGCGCGCCGCATCGAACGCCTTTTTCAGGTCGGCGACGCCCGAGAACACCGCCGAGAGCTGTTCGAAATGCAGCTCCGTGGCATCCGCCAGCAGCCGCGCCACCGTGGTCTTGCCGGTGCCTGGCGGACCCCAGAAGATCAGCGAGCCGAGCGTGCGTGTCTCGAGCATGCGCGTCAGCGCGCCGTCCGGGCCAAGAATATGATCCTGGCCCACGACTTCTGAAAGCGTGCGCGGGCGCAGCCGGTCCGGTAGCGGATGCGGCGCATCCCGCTCCATCCCTGCGGCAGAAAACAGGTTGGTGGCTTCGCGTGGTCGCTTCGGGCTCATCCGCCGAGCGTGACGTTGATCTGCTGGCCGCCGCGCACCAGCGTGATGCGCCAGATCCGCGAGGATTCGCGCGTCGCCTTTTCGAGATCGCTGGTCCTTGCAATCTTCTGGTTGTTGACCGACAGGATGATGTCGCCCTTCTGGAAGCCGACATTTGCCGCCGCCCCGCCATCGGCGAGATCGGTCACTACGACGCCCTCGGTGTCGGAATCCAGATGCAATTCGTCGGCCACCGCTGGCGAGATATTGGCGACCTTGGCGCCCTGCAGCGGCGAGCGGCCGGTCAGCACCATTTCGTCGCGGTCGGTATCGGGCGCGGTTTCGAGCGCTACCGAAAGCTTCGCCGGCCGGCCGCCGCGCAGCACGTCGATCTGCGCCACTCCGCCGAGCAGGCGCGTCGCAAAGCGATAGTCGAACGCATTGGGATCCTCGACCTCCTGCCCGTCGATGGCGACGATCAGGTCCGACGGCTTCAAGCCCGCCCGCGCCGCGGGGCTGCCGGCGACCACGTTGGCGACCAGGGCTCCGGTCGGCCGCCGCAATCCAAGCGAGTTCGGCGATTTCAGGCGTCACCGTCTGCAGCTTGGCGCCGAGCCAGGGCCGCTTGACGGCCTTGCCGCCGGTCTTGGCGGAAGCCACCACCACCCGCACCATGTTGGCGGGAATCGCAAAGCCGATGCCCTGCGATCCGCCGGAGCGCGAGAAGATGGCGGTGTTGATGCCGACGAGCTTTCCCGTCATGTCGACCAGCGCGCCGCCGGAATTGCCCGGGTTGATCGCGGCATCGGTCTGGATGAAGAACTGGTAGTCGGTGATGCCGACCTGCGTGCGCGCCAGTGCCGAGACGATTCCGTGGGTCACGGTTTGGCCAACGCCGAAGGGGTTGCCGATCGCCAGCACGACATCGCCGACCTGCAATTCGTCCGAATTGGCGAGATCGAGCGTGGGGAATTTTTCGTGCACGCCCTTGAGCCGCAAGACCGCAAGATCGCTGCGCGGATCCTTCAGCACGATCTCGGCCTCGAATTCGCGCTTGTCCGAGAGCGAAACCTTGACCTCGTCGGCGCCTTCGATGACGTGGACGTTGGTCACGACGAGACCCGAGGGATCCACCATTACCCCCGATCCCAGCGAACGCTGCATCTGTTCCGGCTGCTGTCCGGGCACGCCGAAGAAGCGGCGGAAGATCGGATCGTCGAGAAACGGATTGTGCTCCCGCACCACCTTGGCAGCATAGACGTTGACCACCGCGGGCTGCACGCGCTGCACGATCGGCGCATAGGAGAGCCGGAGCTCCTCCGCCGCGGTCGGCACGCGCCGGTCCTGCGCCATCGCCGGCGCTGAAGCCAAAAGGACGAGCAATGCCGTGAAAATGCGAACCGCGATCATGAAAAGATTCCTGAGAGGTGGCAGCGTTCGAATATAGGCATCCCGGCCCGCAAATAGAAGCGATTGGAGGCCTTGGGACGGCCGGATATGGCCCGATTCGGGCCCGAAATGGCGTAAGCCCGAATGGGACTTTTGGCGCATGCTTGCAATTCCATCGCCGAAACAGCAGGTAGTGACGCAAAGGCCGGCGGCGTTGCCGGCGACCAAGGAGAACCGCCCATGAAGGCCGTCGGCTACAGGAAGTCGCTCCCGATCGATGCCGCTGATGCGCTGATCGATTTCGAAACCATGACACCGGAACCGAGGGGGCACGATATCCGGGTCGCGGTGAAGGCGATCTCGGCCAACCCGGTCGATTACAAGGTACGCAAGCGCGCCGCGCCCCCGGAAGGCGAGACCAGGATTTTGGGTTTTGACGCCTCTGGCGTCGTGGATGCCGTCGGTCCCGATGTCAGCCTGTTCCAGCCCGGCGACGAGGTATTCTATGCCGGCTCGATCCTTCGCCAAGGAACGAACTCGGAATTTCATCTGGTCGACGAGCGCATCGTCGGCCGCAAGCCGAAGACGCTGTCCTTCGCGCAGGCCGCGGCCCTGCCGCTGACCTCGATCACGGCGTGGGAATTATTGTTCGACCGGCTCGGCGCGGTGCCGGGCAAGAGCCTCGATCCGCGCACACTCCTGATCGTCGGCGGCGCTGGCGGCGTCGGCTCGATCCTGATCCAGATTGCCCGCCGCCTCACCGGGCTAACGGTGGTGGCGACGGCGTCCCGGCCGGAATCGCAAAAATGGTGCGTTGAGCTCGGCGCCCATGCCGTGGTCGACCACGCCAAGCCGATGAAGGAGCAGATCGAGAAGCTGAAGCTTCCGCCGGTCGGCCTGATCGCCAGCCTCACCAACACCGAACAGCACTACAAGGCGTTGGCAGAAATCATTGCGCCGCAAGGCAAATATGGATTGATCGAGGATCCCGCCGACTTCAATGTCAGCGTGTTCAAAGGCAAGGCGGTCTCGGTGCACTGGGAATCGATGTTCACCCGCTCCTCGTTCCAGACCCCCGACATGATCATGCAGCACAACCTGCTGAACGACGTCGCCGATCTCATCGACAAAGGCGTGCTGCGCACCACGCTCGACCAGACCTTTGGCGCGATCAACGCCGCCAACCTCAAGCGGGCCCATGCGCTCTTGGAGTCGGGAAAGTCGCGCGGCAAGATCGTACTGGAGGGATGGTAGAAGCCACGCTTTCGTCATTGCGAGCGGAGCGAAGCAATCCAAGGCCGCGAAGGAAGCGTGGATTGCTTCGTCGCTTTGCTCCTCGCAAAGATGGGGTGGACGGCCCCCGACGGCATCAGTGTGCCAGACTGGTGATGTCGATTCGACCAGACAAGGGAGCCGTCCATGGACAAGATTAGCATGATTGGTTTGGATTTGGCGAAGAACGTGTTCCAAGTGCACGGAGTTGATGCAACGGGAAGAGCGGTGTTGCGCCGCCAGCTGCGGCGGGGCGCGGTGGAGAAGTTTTTTGCGCAGCTGCCACTGTGCACGGTAGGCATGGAAGCCTGCGGCAGCGCGCACCACTGGGCGCGGGTGATTGGCCGCTATGGCCACCAGGTGCGGCTAATGCCGCCGGCCTATGTGAAGCCTTACGTGAAGCGCAACAAGAACGATGGCCGGGATGCAGAGGCGATCTGCGAGGCGGTCGGCCGGCCGACGATGCGGTTTGTGCCGGTGAAGAGTGTGGAGCAGCAGGCGACGCTGGCTGTTCACGGCACGCGAGCGCTGTTGGTCAAGCAACGCACGATGGCGGCGAACGCGCTGCGAGCTGCGCTGAGCGAACTCGGGATCGTGGCGGCGCAGGGCTTTGAGGGGCTGCATGAGCTGATGGCCAAGCTCGAAGCACCGAGCGAGGGGATCCCCGAGATGCTGCGCGGGGCGCTGTTGCTTTTGGCCAGGCACTGGCAGGCGCTCGATGCCGACGAGCGCGCGATCGAGCGACAGATCGCCAAGGCCGCCCGTGCCGATCGCGAGGCTCGTCGGCTGATGGAGGTGCCGGGCGTCGGCCCGATCATCGCCAGCACGGTTTTGGCCAAAGTGCCTGATGCGAAGGTGTTCCGCAGCGGGCGGGATTTCGCGGCCTGGATCGGACTGACCGGTCGCGATCACGGCACCGGCGGCAAGCATCGTCCCGGGCGCATCTCCAAACAGGGAGACCGCGTGCTCCGTGCCCTGCTGATCAGCGGGGCAAGCGCCCATCTGCGGCAACAGAAAAGGCGCGGCATCAGCGACCCGTGGCTGCGCGAGCTGCTCGCGCGTCGGCCCTACAAGGTCGCCATGGTGGCATTTGCCGCCAAGACTGCGCGTATCCTCTGGGCCATGCTGGTCAAGGGAGAAGAATACCACGACCGCGCGAGCGCGTCGGCTGCTGCCTAGTTGAGGGGCGACAGCCGCCGCGCTCGCGCTCATCCGTTCGGAAGGGCGATTAAGGTGTGATGGCAAATGGTCAGGAAACCGGGATCGAAACACTCCGTACCGTCATCGCGCGTCACAGCGCGCCGCAATGATTGGAATTCGATCAGCGTTCTCCATCAGGGCCCGCGGTCTCAGACCGCATCTCGAGGCCGTATACATGACCGCTCCCCGATCCGCTTGCTGAAACACCAAAAAAGCCCTTGCCGAAAAGGGGCCGTCCATACATGACGGCGGCTCGGTTTTGCCCAACAAAAAAAGCGGCACTTGGGGCGCCGCTCTTAAAGATCAAATTCGGAAAGGCCTACGCCGCTTCGGCCGCGGCCTTTTCCTGCACCGGGCCGGAGTCCAGCCCCTTGGCGTCGACGTCGCGGTCGACGAATTCGATCACCGCCATCGGGGCGTTGTCGCCGTAGCGGAAGCCGGCCTTGATGATGCGGGTATAGCCGCCCTGGCGGTCCTTGTAGCGGACGGCGAGCACCTCGAAGAGTTTCTTGGCCTGCTCAGCATCGCGCATCTCGCTGATCGCCTGCCGGCGCAGGGCGAGCCCGCCCTTCTTGCCGAGCGTGACGAGCTTCTCCACGATCGGCCGCAATTCCTTCGCCTTCGGCAGGGTGGTGACGATCTGCTCGTGCTTGATCAGCGCCGCGCACATGTTGGCGAACATCGCGCGCCGGTGCTCGGCGGTGCGGTTGAGCTTCCGATGAACCTTGCCGTGACGCATAATATCTTCCTCAATGCTTGCTCTGTCGCGACGGCTCGTCGGACAATGTGCTCAGGTGGGCCGCCTGCGTTCGCCCTGGACAGCGAGTAGCGAATGGTTTCTCTTTCCATTCGCTATTCGCCACTCCCCATTCGCTCAGTAGTGATCCTCGAACCGCTTCGCCAGTTCGTCGATGTTCTCAGGGGGCCAGCCCGGCACTTCCATGCCGAGGTGCAGACCCATCTGGGCCAGCACTTCCTTGATCTCGTTGAGCGACTTGCGGCCGAAGTTCGGGGTGCGCAGCATTTCCGCTTCCGACTTCTGCACGAGGTCGCCGATATAGACGATGTTGTCGTTCTTCAGGCAGTTCGCCGAACGCACCGACAGTTCGAGCTCGTCGACCTTCTTGAGGAAGGCCGGATTGAAGGCGAGATCGGGGATGATCTCCTGCGCCACTTCC
This sequence comes from uncultured Alphaproteobacteria bacterium, assembly GCA_963721135.1. GTDB lineage: Bacteria > Pseudomonadota > Alphaproteobacteria > Rhizobiales > Xanthobacteraceae > Bradyrhizobium. Next base: position 125,069 of record CAVRIB010000004.1, on the reverse strand, counting down.
TTGCGCGGCTCTTCGAAGTTGACGAACACGTTGAGCTGGTCCTGCAGGATGCGCGCGGCATAGGCCACCGCGTCATCGGGCGTGATCGCGCCGTTGGTCTCGATCGTCATGGTCAGCTTGTCGTAATCGAGGATCTGGCCCTCGCGGGTGTTCTCGACCTTGTAGGAGACCTTGCGCACCGGCGAGAACAGGCTGTCGACCGGGATCAGGCCGATCGGCGCATCCTCGGGCCGGTTGCGCTCGGCGGCGACATAGCCCTTGCCGGTGGTGACCGTGAATTCCATGCGGATTTCGGCGCCCTCGTCCAGCGTGCAGATCTGCAGATCCGGATTGAGCACCACGACGTCGCCGACGGTCTGGATGTCGCCGGCGGTGACGACGCCGGGTCCCTGCTTCTTCACGACCATGCGCTTGGGGCCTTCGCCCTGCATCTTGATCGCAATGTCCTTGATGTTGAGCACGATGTCGGTGACGTCCTCGCGGACGCCCGGGATCGAGGAGAACTCGTGCAGCACGCCGTCGATGTGCACCGACTGCACGGCGGCGCCCTGCAGCGAGGACAACAGGATGCGGCGCAGCGCGTTGCCGAGCGTCTGGCCGAAGCCGCGCTCGAGCGGTTCTGCAACCAGCGTCGCATAACGGTTCGCGTCGGTGCCCGGCGCTACCTGGAGCTTGTTGGGACGGATAAGTTCTTGCCAATTTTTCTGGATCGTCACTGTTTCACCCATCATGCCAGTTGAATTGCCTGTACTGGCGTTGGAAATCGCGGATCGGTCCGCGCCCGAAAAATTCTCAAAACCGCAGCGCGGCAAACGCCGCCTGCGGCAAACCGCTCACACCCGCCGGCGCTTGCGCGGACGGCAACCATTGTGCGGGATCGTCGTCACGTCGCGGATCGAGGTGACGGTGAAGCCCGCCGCCTGCAGCGCGCGCAGCGCCGATTCGCGGCCCGAACCGGGACCGGCAACTTCAACCTCCAGCGTGCGCATGCCGTGTTCCTGCGCCTTCTTGGAGACGTCTTCGGCCGCGACCTGCGCCGCATAGGGCGTCGACTTGCGCGAGCCCTTGAAGCCCATCGTTCCCGCCGACGACCAGGCAATGGTGTTGCCCTGCGCGTCGGTGATGGTGATGGTCGTGTTGTTGAACGACGAATTCACATGCGCTACGCCGGAGGCGATGTTCTTGCGCTCGCGGCGGCGTACGCGGGTGGCTTCCTTGCTCATTCCAAAACCTTTCCAACGATCTCAACGCCGCCGTAATGCCAGCGGCTACACCTTCGAGGCCAATGGTGAGTGGCGAATAGCGAATAGCAAGGATCGATCCCTACTCGCCAATCGCCATTCGCTACTCGCCAATTACTTCTTCTTGCCGGCGATCGACTTGGCCGGCCCCTTGCGCGTGCGCGCGTTGGTGTGGGTGCGCTGACCGCGCACCGGCAGGCCGCGGCGATGGCGCAGGCCGCGATAGCAGCCGAAATCCATCAGACGCTTGATGTTCATGCCGACCTCGCGACGCAGGTCGCCTTCAACCATATAGTCGCGGTCGATCACTTCACGGATCTGCAACACTTCCTGATCGCTCAGTTGCGAAACGCGGCGATCGACGGGAATCTTCACCTTCTCCAGGATTTCGGCCGCGTTCTTCTGGCCGATGCCATGGATGTACTGGAGCGCGATCAGCACGCGCTTGTTGGTCGGAATGTTCACGCCGGCAATACGGGCCACGGACTTCTCTCCTGTCGCCGGTCGCCAAGACCGGCCATGTTCCAGCTATTTCGGGCAGGTGTCCGCAAACGCGAACACGACGCCCTTCCCCCAGGTTGTCCCGGGGCCCGGCATCGTTGGAAAACTATCCGACTTGGATAGGGCTTATTAAAGGATTCAAACTGGTTTCGTCAACCGCTGCTATGCTTTAGCCCGCTTTTTTGTAGTCTTTTTTGCGGCTTTCCCGCCCCTGACGGCGGCGCGGACCCGAGACCCCCGGACCGCCTTGCGAGCCGCCTTTTTAGTGCCCTTGGCAGCCGGTTTGGCGGCCTTACCGGAGGCTCTGGCCCCCTTCCGGGCGGCAACCGCCCCCTTCTTGGCCATCGGCGTGGCCGGTTTCGTCCGCCTGGCGGTCGCCAGCTTTTTGGCCGCCCTGGCGTGGGCCGCCCCGATCGCGGCCAGGATTCGGTCGATCTCGCGCGTGACGGCTTCGATGGTCATCATGCCGTCGACCGTCAGCAGGTTGCGCCGCTCGGAATAGTAGTGAATCAGGGGCTCGGTCAGCTGACGGTAGCTCGAAAGCCGCTTGGTCAGCACTTCCGGGGTATCGTCGATGCGCACATTCTCGCCCCGCGCGCGCATCTCCGCGACCCGATTCTCGACCCGCTGCAACAGCGCGCTCTCGTTGACGCGAAGTTCGATGGCGCCGTCGAGCTTCATGCGCTTCTTCTTCAGGAGCGCATCGAGCGCCTCGGCCTGCGGCACCGTGCGGGGAAAACCGTCGAGGATGAAGCCGTTGGCGGCGTCGGGTTGATCGAGCCGGTCGGAAATGATCCCGATCACGATCTCGTCCGGCACGAGGCCTCCGGAGGCCATGATGTCCTTGGCCCTGAGCCCGACAGGCGTCTGCGCCGCCACCGCCGCGCGCAGCATTTCACCGGTGGAGAGCTGGACAATGCCGTAACGCTGTACCAGCCGCTGGGCCTGGGTTCCCTTGCCCGACCCCGGCGGTCCCAAAAGAATCAGTCTCATCCTTGTTCGCCCCCCGGCTCGGTGAGCGATTGGCCGCGCACCTTGCATTTTTCAAAATACGCCAAGTCCAGCGCCAACCACAATCAGCGCCGAGCGCAGACAGCGAAAAGCGATGCAACATACTGAAAGCCTCCACTTTGATCTGAATCAGAGACGAGGCTCAAAGTTCCCGTTCCCGGGTGTTTTCCTCCCGCGAAACGGCAGAAAACGCATACTCGACGTCAGCGGCGACGCCCACGCAATTTCGACTTCCTGATCAGCCCCTCATACTGGTGGGCGAGCAGATAGCCCTGAACCTGCGCCACCGTATCCATGGTCACGCTGACCACGATCAATAGCGAGGTGCCGCCAAAGTAGAACGGCACCGCGGCGTAGGAAATCAGGATTTCCGGGATCAGGCAGACGATCGCGAGGTAGACCGCGCCGATCACCGTGATTCGCGACAATACGTAGTCGATATATTCGGCGGTGCGTTCGCCCGGCCGGATACCGGGAATGAAGCCGCCGTGCTTTTTCAGGTTGTCGGCGGTCTCGGTCGGGTTGAACACGATCGCGGTATAGAAGAACGCGAAAAACACGATCAGCGCCAGGTAGAGAATCAGGAACAGCGGGCGACCATGGCCGAGCTGGGTGGTGAGCCACTGGAACCATTCCGGGCCTCTGCCCGCATTGAAATTCGCAACCGTGGTCGGCAGCAGCAGGAGCGAGGACGCAAAGATCGGCGGGATCACGCCCGAGGTATTGAGCTTGAGCGGCAGATGCGAGGACTGGCCCTCGAACATCTTGTTGCCGACCTGGCGCTTCGGATACTGGATCAGGAGCCTGCGCTGCGCGCGCTCCATGAAGACGATGAAGGCGATCACGGCAACCGCCATCACGATCACGATCAGGATGAGCCCGGTGGACAGCGCGCCCTGGCGGCCGAGTTCCAGCATGTTGCCGAGCGCAGTCGGCAATTGCGCGACGATGCCGGCGAGAATGATCAGCGAAATGCCGTTGCCGATGCCGCGCGAGGTGATCTGCTCGCCCAGCCACATCAGGAACATGGTGCCGCCGGTCAGCGTCACCGTGGTCGAGATCAGGAAGAACAGGCCGGGATCGCTGACGACGTTGCCGGCGCCCTGCAGGCCCACGGCGATGCCGTAGGACTGGAACGCGGCCAGCAGCACGGTGAGATAACGGGTGTACTGGTTCAGCGTCTTGCGGCCGGCCTCGCCTTCCTTCTTCAGCGCCTCCAGCTGCGGCGACACCGTGGTCAGAAGCTGAATGATGATGGAAGCCGAGATATACGGCATGATGTTCAGCGCGAAAATCGCCATGCGGTGGATGCCGCCGCCGGCGAACATGTTGAACATGCCGAGAATGCCGCCGGCCTGGGTCTTGAACACCTGTTCCCAGATGGCGGGATCGATGCCCGGCAGCGGAATGTAGGTGCCGAGCCGGTAAACCAGGAGCGCACCCAGGGTGAACCAGATCCGTTTCTTCAGTTCGTCGGCCTTTGCCAGCGCGCCGAAGTTGAGGTTTGCCGCCAGTTGTTCCGCTGCTGAGACCATGTTTGGCTTTCTCCCGCCGCCCTTCGCGCTGTCGTGCCCCGAGGCCTCCAGGGCATTCAGCAGACGCCGGACATTATTTGGTGCTCGGCCCTGATAAGTCCATCGTTCTGTCGCGCAGACACCCGCCGGATGGCGGGCGATGACGCAGATGTTACGCCGCCTTGCCTTCGTCCTTCTTGGCGGGGGCAAGGATTTTCACCGTGCCGCCGGCCTTCTCGACCGCCGCCACGGCGGATTTCGAGGCGCCATGCACCTCGATATTCAATTTGGCCTTGAGTTCGCCGCGGCCGAGCAGCCGCAGACCGGCCTTGGCGCGCCGGATGACGCCGGCCTTGACCAGCGATTCGACGTTGAGAGGTTCCTTGGCGTCGATCAGCTTGGCGTCGATCGCCTCCTGGAGGCGGTCGAGATTGATCTCGGCGAATTCGAGCCGGAAGATGTTGTTGAAGCCGCGCTTGGGCAGGCGGCGATGCAGCGGCATCTGGCCGCCCTCGAAACCCTTGATCCGCACGCCGGTACGCGCGGTCTGGCCCTTGCCGCCGCGGCCGGCCTGCTTGCCCTTGCCGGAGCCGATGCCACGGCCGACGCGCATCCGCTTTTTGTGCGAGCCGGCATTGTCGGCGATATCGCTGAGCTTCATCGCCCTGTCTCCTTGTCTGTCTTACTTCTCGCCGACGATGCGGACGATGTGTTGAACCTTGGCGATCATGCCGCGAACTTCTGGCGTGTCGGCCAGTTCGGTGACGCGGCCGATCTTGTTGAGCTTGAGCCCGATCAGCGTCGCGCGCTGCGAATGGTGGCGGCGGATCGCACTGCCGGTCTGCTCGACCTTGATCGTCTTTGCGGCCTTGGCCATCGTGGTAAACTCCATAACGCGCGAAGAGCGCGATTTGTCTAATCAGCGGCCGCTTCGGCGTCGCCGCCGACCCGGCGCGCCTGCAGCGCCGACACCTTGATGTTGCGGCGTGCGGCGACCGAACGCGGCGAATCCTGGTGCTTCAGCGCGTCGAAGGTCGCGCGAACCATGTTGTAGGGGTTCGACGAGCCGATCGACTTCGCCACCACGTCCTGGATGCCGAGCGTCTCGAACACCGCGCGCATCGGGCCGCCGGCGATGATGCCGGTGCCGGCTGGCGCCGCGCGCAAATAGACGCGCCCCGCGCCGTGCCGGCCGGCGATGTCGTGATGCAGCGTGCGGCCTTCGCGCAGCGCCACCCGCGTCAGGTTGCGCTTGGCCGCTTCGGTCGCCTTGCGGATCGCCTCGGGGACTTCGCGCGCCTTGCCGTGGCCGAAGCCGACGCGGCCCTTCTGATCGCCGATCACGACCAGCGCCGCAAAGCCGAAGCGCTTGCCGCCCTTGACGACCTTCGCCACACGATTGATGTGGACGAGCTTGTCGACGAACTCGCTGTCGCGCTCTTCCCGGCCGCCCCTGTGGCCGCCACCGCGTTCGCGTTCACCTGCCATGGTGTTTTCCGATCCTTAAAAGACTTGCCTTGTGAGGGCGTTACGCCCTCCCCTTCAATTCCGTTAGAAACTCAGTCCGCTCTCGCGCGCGGCATCCGCGAGCGCCTTGACGCGGCCGTGATAGAGGTAGCTGCCGCGATCGAACACCACCTCGGTGACGCCGTTCTTGACCGCGCGTTCCGCGAGCAGCTTGCCCACCGCTTTCGCGGCGTCGATGTTGGCGCCGGTGTTGCCGCTCTCGCGCATCGCCTTCTCGAGTGAAGAGGCCGACGCCAGCGTCTCGCCCTTCAGGTCGTCGATGACCTGCGCGTAGATGTGCTTCGACGAGCGAAATACCGACAGCCGCGGACGGCCGCCGCCGGAACGGCGCAACGACAGCCGCACGCGTTGCTTGCGCCGGGCATTCGTAACCTTGATTCGCGACATGACCGGCTCCGTTACTTCTTCTTGCCTTCCTTGCGGAAGATGAATTCGCCGACGTACTTCACGCCCTTGCCCTTGTAGGGCTCCGGCGGACGATAGCCGCGGATTTCGGCGGCGACCTGGCCGACGCGCTGGCTGTCGTTGCCGACGATCACGATCTCGGTCGGCTTCGGCACCGTGATCGCGATGCCTTCCGGGATCGGAAACACCACGTCATGGCTGTAGCCGAGCGCGAGCTGCAGGTTCTTGCCCTGCAGCGTGGCGCGGTAACCGACGCCGTTGATCTCGAGCTTCTTCTCGAAGCCCTTGGTGACGCCGGCGACGAGGTTGGCGATCTGGGCGCGTGCGGTGCCGTACATCGCCTGCGCGCGGTTGGTCGTCACGCGCGGGGCGACCTTGACGACGCCGTTCTCGAACTTCACCTCGACGTCGTCATGGACGACGAACGAAAGCTGGCCCTTCGGCCCCTTCATCTTGACGGTCTGTCCCTCGACGGTCGCGGTAACGCCCGACGGAACCGTCACGGGCTTCTTGCCGATGCGTGACATGGCTGATCCTTCTCCCTAGCGTTTTCCGGCGAAGTGGATAGCGGTTCGCCGTAGAAAACGCGTCAAACCAAAACCTGATGCGCATTCCTGAATGCGCATCAGAACACCGTGAAGAGAATTTCGCCGCCCACGTTCGCGTCGCGCGCGTCGTGGTCGGCCATGATCCCCTTCGGCGTCGACAACACCAAAATGCCGAGACCGTTGTTGACGCGCGGCAGGTTCTTCACCGAAGCGTATACCCGCCGCCCCGGCTTCGACACCCGCTCGATCTCGCGAATGACGGGCTCGCCGTCGAAATATTTCAGCTCGATCTCGAGCTCGCTGCGTCCCGAGGCATGCTCGACGCTGGCGTAGCCGCGGATATAGCCCTCCGTCTTGAGCACCTCGAGCACGCTGGCGCGCATCTTCGAGCCCGGGGTCGAGACCTTGGGCTTGGCACGCATTTGCGCGTTGCGGATGCGGGTGATGAGATCGCTGATCGGATCGTGCGTTGACATCTGACGACCTCCTTACCAGCTCGACTTGACGAGGCCGGGAATGAGGCCCTTGGAGCCGTATTCACGCATCGCGATGCGGCTCATCTTGTTCTTGCGATAGATCGAGCGCGGACGGCCGGTGATCTCGCAGCGGTTTCGGATCCGCGTCGCCGACGAGTTGCGCGGCATCTCGGCAAGCTTCAGCGTCGCTGCGAAGCGCTCTTCCATCGGCTTCTTCTTGTCGGCGATGATCGCCTTCAATTTCGCGCGCCTGGCGGCGGCGTTCTTGGTCATCCGCTTGCGCCGGTTGTTCTTCTCGATCGAACTCTTCTTTGCCATGCTTGGCTCCTTACGTTTCCGCGTTTGAGAGGCTTAAGAGCGTCTCACTGCCGGAACGGGAAATTGAATGCGGTCAACAAGGCGCGGGCCTCGTCGTCGGTGCGCGCCGTGGTGCATACCGTGACGTCCATGCCCCATGTTTCGCCCGCCTTGTCGAAGTCGATTTCGGGGAAGATGATGTGCTCCTTGATGCCGAGCGAATAGTTGCCGCGGCCGTCGAAGCTCTTCGGGTTCAACCCGCGGAAGTCGCGCACGCGCGGCAGCGCGACGTTGACCAGCCGGTCGATGAACTCGTACATCTTGGCCTTCCGCAGTGTCACCTTGCAGCCGATCGGCTGGTTCTCGCGCAGCTTGTAGGTCGCGATCGCAATGCGCGAATAGGTCACCACCGCCTTCTGGCCGGCGATCAGCGACAGGTCGGCTGCCGCGAGTTCCGCCTTCTTGCGGTCGTTGACGGCCTCGCCGATGCCCATGTTGAGCACGACCTTGTCGAGCCGCGGCACCTGCATGACGTTGCGATAGCCGAACTGTTCGGTCAGCTTGCCGCGGATCTTCTTGTCGTATTCCGCGCGCAGGCGCGGCACGTATGTTGCGGTCTCAGCCATCGATCTCTGCTCCCGAGCGTTTGGCGTAGCGTACCTTCTTGCCATCCGCATGAAATCTTGAAGCCTATGCGCGTCGGCTTGCCGTCCTTGCCGATGATCGCGATGTTGGACAGGTGGATCGGCGCCTCCTTGGAGATGATGCCGCCTTCCTGGGCCTGGGTCTGCTTCTGGTGACGCTTGACGAGGTTGACGCCGCGCACCAGCGCGACGCTGGCGTCGGGACGCACCTCGAACACCTCGCCGGTGCGGCCCTTGTCGCGGCCGGATCAGCACGACGACCTTGTCGCCCTTGCGGATCCTGGCGGCCATCACAGCACCTCCGGCGCAAGCGAGATGATCTTCATGTGGTTCTTGGCGCGCAGCTCGCGCGGGACGGGTCCGAAGATGCGGGTGCCGACCGGCTCCGACTGGTTGTTGATCAGCACGGCGGCGTTGCGGTCGAAGCGGATCACCGAGCCGTCGGGCCGGCGGATGTCCTTGCGGACCCGCACCACGACGGCCTTCATCACGTCGCCCTTCTTCACCTTGCCGCGCGGAATCGCTTCCTTGATCGACACCACGATGACGTCGCCCACGGTGGCATAGCGGCGCTTGGAGCCCCCAAGCACCTTGATGCACATGACACGGCGTGCGCCTGAATTGTCGGCCACGTCGAGGTTGGTCTGCATCTGAATCATTGATGCACCTCGTCCTCTTTCTGCGCAAAGCATGCGCTCAAATTTTCAGCCCGGATCGGTTCGCCAACCGACCTCAGGCGGTTTTCTTCGCTTCGCCCCGGACCACGGTCCAGCGCTTCAACTTCGAGATCGGCTTGCTCTCCTCGATCCAAACCATGTCGCCCGGATGGAACTCGTTGTTCTCGTCGTGCGCGTGATAGTTCTTCGAGCGGCGGATGGTCTTCTTGTAGATCGGGTGGGTGAAGCGGCGATCCACCCGCACCACAACCGTCTTGGCCTGCTTGTCGCTGACCACCACGCCCTGAAGCGTACGTTTCGGCATCTTGAAGCCCCTTACTTCTTCTTCGCGCGCTGCTGCGCGGCGATGGTCTTGATGCGGGCGATATCGCGGCGCGCTTCGCGCATCCGCGAGGTGTTCTCCAGTTGCCCGGTGGCGCGCTGGAAGCGCAGGTTGAAGCGCTCCTTCTTCAGATTGAGGATGGCGTCCTCCATCTGATCGGGGCTCATCGCGCGGATGTCGGCGGTCTTCATCTCGGCCATGGCCATTTCCCTATTCCACGATGCGCTCGACGAAGCGCGTCTTGATCGGCAGCTTGGCGGCGGCGAGATCGAGCGCTTCCTTCGCGGTTTGCACGGTCACCCCGTCGATTTCGAAAATTACCCGGCCGGGCTTGACCCGCGCCACCCACAGTTCGGGTGTACCCTTGCCGGAACCCATGCGCACTTCGGCGGGCTTCTTCGACACGGGAACGTCGGGAAAGACGCGGATCCAGACGCGGCCGGCGCGCTTCATGTGACGGGTCAGCGCGCGGCGGGCCGCCTCGATCTGACGCGCGGTGACGCGGTCGGGCTCCATCGCCTTCAGGCCGAACTGGCCGAACGACAATGTCGCGCCCGAGGTCGCAAGGCCGTGGATGCGACCCTTATGCGCCTTCCGGAATTTCGTTTTCTTTGGTTGCATCATGGCGTTGAGCCCTCAAACCTTGTCAATGGCCGCCTCACGCCGCGTCACGGCGCGGCCGCGAGCCCTCGCCCTCGGCCATCTTCTTGTCCTGGGCCATCGGATCGTGCTCGAGGATTTCGCCCTTGAAGATCCAGACCTTGACGCCGCAGGTGCCGAAGGTGGTGAACGCGGTGGCAACGCCATAATCGATGTCGGCGCGCAGCGTGTGCAGCGGCACGCGGCCTTCGCGATACCACTCCATGCGCGCGATTTCGGCGCCGCCGAGACGGCCCGAGCAGTTGATGCGGATGCCCTCGGCGCCGAGACGCATCGCCGACTGCACCGCGCGCTTCATGGCGCGGCGGAACGCGACGCGGCGCTCGAGCTGCTGGGCGATCGATTCGGCGACCAGGGTGGCGTCGAGTTCGGGCTTGCGGATTTCGACGATGTTGATGACGACGTCGGAGGCGGTGATGTCGGCGACCTTCTTGCGCAGCTTGTCGATGTCGGCGCCCTTCTTGCCGATCACGACGCCGGGACGCGCCGAATGGATCGTCACCCGGCACTTCTTGTGCGGGCGCTCGATCACGATTCTCGCCACCGCCGCCTGCTTCAATTCCTTGTGCAGGATCTCGCGGATCTTGACGTCCTCGTGCAACAGCTTGCCGTACTCGTTCTTGCCGGCGAACCAGCGCGAATCCCAGGTCCGGTTGATGCCGAGACGCAGCCCGATCGGATTGATCTTCTGACCCATCGTTCTCTCCCGCGCCCGCTTTAGGCGCTCGCCTCGACCTGACGAACCACGATCGTCAGCTGCGAGAATGGTTTAAAGACACGGCCCGAGCGGCCGCGGCCGCGCGGGGCGAAACGTTTCATCACGATGCCGTTGCCGACATGCGCCTCGGAGACGATCAGGTCGTCGACATCGAGGTCATGGTTGTTCTCGGCGTTCGCGATCGCCGACTCCAGGCATTTCTTGACGTCGACCGCGATCCGCTTGCGCGAAAACTGCAGGTCGGCGAGCGCCGCGGAAGCCTTCCGTCCGCGGATCAGCTGCGCGACGAGATTGAGCTTCTGCGGGCTCACCCGCAGCATCCTTGCGACCGCCTTGGCCTCGTTGTCGGGGAGGGTCCGCCCGCGCTTTGCTTTGCTCATCGCCTAAATCCTCAAGCCTTCTTGGCTTTCTTGTCGCCAGAATGGCCGTGGAAGGTCCGCGTCGGCGAGAACTCGCCGAACTTGTGACCCACCATTTCCTCGTTGACCGATACCGGCACATGCTTCTGGCCGTTGTAGACGCCGAACACGAGACCGACGAACTGCGGCAGGATCGTCGAGCGGCGGCTCCAGATCTTGATCACGTCATGACGGCCGGACGCGCGCGCGGCGTCTGCCTTCTTGAGCAGCGAGCCTTCGACGAACGGGCCTTTCCAGACTGAACGAACCATGTCCGGCGTTCCTTACTTCTTCCGCTTGTGGCGGCTGATGAGAATGAATCGGTTGGTCGACTTGTTCGACCGGGTCTTCTTGCCCTTGGTCGGCTTGCCCCACGGGGTCACCGGGTGACGGCCGCCGGAGGTGCGGCCTTCGCCGCCGCCGAGCGGATGGTCGACCGGGTTCATGGAGACGCCGCGGTTGTGCGGCTTGCGGCCGAGCCAGCGCTTGCGGCCGGCCTTGCCGATCGAGATGTTCATGTGGTCGGGATTCGAGACCGCGCCGATGGTGGCGCCGCAGCGGCCGTGAACGAGGCGCTGCTCGCCGGAATTCAGGCGAATGATCACATAGTCCTGGTCGCGGCCGACGATCTGGGCATAAGTTCCCGCGGAGCGCGCGAGCTGGCCGCCCTTGCCGATCTTCAATTCCACATTGTGAATGATGGTGCCGATCGGCATGTTGCCGAGCGGCATGACGTTGCCCGGCTTGATGTCGACGTGGCTGCCCGCGACCACGGTGTCGCCGACGGCCAGACGCTGTGGGGCCAGGATGTAGGCCTGGGTGCCGTCGGAATACTTCACGAGCGCAATGAAGGCGGTGCGGTTCGGATCGTATTCCAGCCGCTCGACGGTTGCGGGCATGTCGAGCTTGGTGCGCTTGAAGTCGACGTCGCGGTAGGCCTGCTTGTGGCCGCCGCCGCGGAAGCGCACGGTGATACGGCCGTTGTTGTTGCGGCCGCCGGTGGATTGCTTGCCCTTGGTCAACGCCTTGACCGGCTTGCCCTTGTAGAGCGCCGAGCGGTCGACCAGCACCAATTGGCGCTGGCCGGGCGTCGTGGGGTTGTATGTCTTGAGTGCCATCGCTCTGTCGCCTTATAGCCCGGTGGTGACGTCGATGCGGTGGCCCTCTTCGAGGGTCACGATCGCCCGCTTCACATCCGACTGCGAACCGAAATTGCCGCGGAACACCTTGGTCTTGCCCTTGCGCACCAGCGTGTTCACGCTCTTGACCTTGACGTCGAACAGTTTTTCGACGGCTTCCTTGATCTGCGGCTTGGTGGCCCTGGCAGCGACCTTGAACAGCACCTTGTTGTGCTCGGAGGCAAGCGTCGCCTTTTCGGTCACGACCGGAGAAAGGATGATGTCGTAATGGCGCGGATCGATGTTCTTCATTTGAAGCGCGCCTCCAACGCATCGAGGGCCGCTTTGGTCAGCACCAGCTTCTGGCGGCGCAGAATGTCATAGACGTTGATACCCTGGATCGGCAGCACGTCGATGTTCGGGATGTTGCGGGCGGCGGTGGCAAAACCTTGATGCAGCTCGGCGCCGTCGATGATCAGCGCGTTGGTGAGGCCGAGGCCCGAGAAGTGGCCCACCAGCGCCTTGGTCTTGGCGGCCTCGAGTTTGGCGGCTTCGATCACGAGCAGGCCGCCGTCTTTTGCTTTCGCGGAAAGCGCGTGTCTGAGCGCGAGCGCGCGAACCTTTTTCGGCAGGTCGGTGGCATGCGAACGCACCACCGGACCGAACGCGCGGCCGCCGCCGCGGAACTGCGGAACCCGGGCCGAGCCGTGACGCGCGCCGCCGGTGCCCTTCTGCTTGTACATCTTCTTGCCGGTGCGCCAGACGTCGGCGCGGCCCTGCGTCTTGTGGGTGCCGGCCTGGCGCTTGTTGAGCTGCCATTGCACGCAGCGCGCGATGATGTCCTTGCGCGGCTCGAGACCGAAAATCTCGTCGGAAAGCTGCACGGAGCCAGCTTCCTTGCCCTCGAGCGTTTTGACCTTCAGTTCCATCACGCGCCCTCCTGCTCGGCCGGCGCGGAGGCGGCCTGTTCACCGCCATTGGCGAGGCGGAACTTGCCGGGCTTCGGCGCGTCTTTCGGCAACGCCTTCTTCACGGCGTCGCGCACCGCGATCCACCCGCCCTTGGAGCCGGGAACGGCGCCTTCGACCAGGATCAGGCCGCGCTCGACGTCGGTCTGCACTACCCGAAGATTGAGCGTGGTGACGCGGTCGACACCCATGTGACCCGGCATCTTCTTGTTCCTGAAGGTCTTGCCGGGATCCTGACGCTGGCCGGTCGAACCGATCGAACGGTGCGAAACCGAGACGCCGTGGGTGGCGCGAAGCCCGCCGAAATTCCAGCGCTTGATGCCGCCGGCAAAGCCCTTGCCGACCGAGGTGCCGGTGACGTCGACGAACTGGCCGACCACGAAATGGTCGGCGAGAATTTCGGCGCCGACCGGGATCAGCGCGTCTTGCGACACGCGGAACTCGGCGACCTTGCGCTTGGGCTCGACCTTGGAAACGGCGAACTGGCCGCGCTCCGCCTTCGGCAGGTAGACGGTCTTGCGGGTGCCGGCACCGAGCTGCAGCGCGACGTAACCGTTCTTCTCGGTCGTGCGGTGACCCAGCACCTGGCAATTGCCCAGCTTCAGCACGGTCACGGGGATATGTTCGCCGGTCTCCGTAAAGACCCGCGTCATCCCGACCTTTTGTGCGATCACTCCGGAGCGCATCGGCGTGCTTCCTGTTCTTTCTGTCCGAGTGTCCGGACGGCTTAAACGTTAGAGCTTGATTTCGACGTCGACGCCGGCCGCGAGATCGAGCTTCATCAGCGCGTCCACGGTCTGCGGCGTCGGATCGACAATGTCGAGCAGGCGCTTGTGGGTGCGCATCTCGAATTGCTCGCGGCTCTTCTTGTCGACGTGCGGCGAACGGTTGACGGTGAACTTCTCGATGCGGGTCGGCAGCGGAATGGGTCCGCGAACCTGCGCGCCGGTCCGTTTCGCCGTGTTCACGATCTCACGCGTCGACGAATTGAGAATCCGATGGTCGAACGCCTTGAGCCGTATGCGAATGTTCTGGCCGTTCATTGCCGTGCTTTCTCTGGTGAGTGGCGAATGGCGAATAGCGAACAGAAGAAAAGCCCTATTCGCTACTCCCTACTCCCTATTCGCTTTACTCGATGATGCTGGCGACGACGCCCGCACCGACGGTGCGGCCACCCTCGCGGATTGCGAAGCGCAGCTTTTCTTCCATCGCGATCGGCACGATCAGGTGCACTTCCATCGCGATATTGTCGCCCGGCATCACCATCTCGGTGCCTTCGGGCAGATGCACGACACCGGTCACGTCGGTGGTGCGGAAGTAGAACTGCGGCCGGTAGTTGGTGAAGAACGGGGTATGACGCCCGCCCTCCTCCTTGGTGAGGATGTACGCCTCGGCCTTGAACTTGGTGTGCGGCTTCACCGAACCCGGCTTGCACAGCACCTGACCGCGCTCGACTTCCTCGCGCTTGGTGCCGCGCAAGAGCGCGCCGATGTTGTCGCCGGCCTGGCCCTGGTCGAGCAGCTTGCGGAACATCTCCACGCCCGTGACGATGGTCTTCTGGGTGTCGCGAAGACCGACGATCTCGATTTCCTCGCCGACCTTGATCACGCCGCGCTCGACGCGGCCGGTGACCACGGTGCCGCGGCCGGAGATCGAGAACACGTCTTCCACCGGCATCAGGAACGGCTGGTCGATCGGACGCTCCGGCTGCGGAATGTAGTCATCGACCGCCTTCATCAATTCCAGGATTGCGTCGTGGCCGAGCTTCTTGTCCTTGTCCTCGAGCGCCGCCAGCGCCGAACCCTTGACGATCGGAATCTTGTCGCCCGGGAAATCGTACTTCGAGAGCAATTCGCGGACCTCGAGCTCGACGAGCTCGAGCAGTTCCGGATCGTCGACCATGTCGCACTTGTTGAGGAACACCACCATCGCCGGCACGCCGACCTGCTTGGCGAGCAGGATGTGCTCGCGGGTCTGCGGCATCGGGCCGTCGGCCGCCGACACCACCAGGATCGCGCCGTCCATCTGCGCGGCACCCGTGATCATGTTCTTCACATAGTCGGCGTGGCCGGGACAGTCGACGTGGGCGTAGTGCCGCTTCTGGGTCTCGTATTCGACATGCGCGGTCGAGATCGTGATGCCGCGCGCCTTCTCTTCAGGCGCCTTGTCGATCTGGTCGTACGCGGTGAACGTTGCACCGCCGGTTTCCGCCAGCACCTTGGTGATCGCCGCCGTCAGCGACGTCTTGCCGTGGTCGACGTGACCGATCGTTCCGATGTTGCAGTGCGGTTTGGTACGTTCAAATTTTGCTTTGGCCATTTGACTCTCCGTTCAGTCGTTAACTGCCGTCAACGACAATCAGGCAAACTTCTTCTGGACTTCCGCCGACACGTTGGCCGGCGCTTCCGCATAGTGGTCGAACTGCATGGTAAAGGTCGCGCGCCCCTGGCTCATCGAGCGCAGGTTATTCACGTAGCCGAACATGTTCATCAGCGGCACCATCGCATTGATGACGTTGGCGTTGCCGCGCATGTCCTGACCCTGGATCTGGCCGCGCCGCGAATTCAGGTCGCCGATGACCGAGCCGGTGTAATCCTCCGGCGTCACCACCTCCACCTTCATGATCGGCTCCAGCAATACCGACTTGCCCTTCAAGAGCGCGTCGCGGAACGCGGCGCGCGAGGCGATTTCGAACGCCAGCGCCGAGGAGTCGACGTCATGATAGGCGCCGTCCACCAGCTGGACCTTGACGTCGACCACCGGGAAGCCGGCGACCACGCCCGAAGTCAAGACGCTGTTGAGGCCCTTTTCGACGCCGGGGATGTATTCCTTCGGCACCGCGCCGCCGACGATCTTGGATTCGAATTCGAATCCCTTGCCCGGCTCGTTGGGCTCGACGATGAGCTTGACCCGCGCGAACTGACCGGTACCGCCGGTCTGCTTCTTGTGGGTGTAGTCGACTTCCACGCGCCTGGTGATGCGTTCGCGGAACGCCACCTGCGGCGCGCCAATATTGGCGTCGACCTTGTAGGTGCGGCGCAGGATGTCGACCTTGATGTCGAGATGCAGTTCGCCCATGCCCTTGAGAATGGTCTGGCCGGACTCCTGATCGGTGGACACCCGGAACGACGGATCCTCCGCGGCGAGCTTTGCCAGCGCAACGCCGAGCTTCTCCTGGTCGGCCTTCGACTTCGGCTCGATCGCGATTTCGATCACCGGCTCGGGGAAGATCATCTTCTCGAGAATCACCGGCTTGTTCGAATTGCACAGCGTATCGCCGGTGCGGGCTTCCTTCAGGCCCGCGAGGGCCACGATGTCGCCGGCATAGGCTTCCTTGATGTCCTCGCGGTTGTTGGCATGCATCAACAGCATCCGCCCGATGCGCTCCTTGCGGTCGCGCGTCGAGTTGATGACGCCGGTGCCGGAGGCCAGCACGCCGGAATAGATGCGGCAGAAGGTGATGGTGCCGACGAAGGGGTCGTCCATGATCTTGAACGCGAGCAGCGCCAAGGGCTCCTTGTCGTCGGCCCTGCGCACCACCTCATTGCCGTCTTCGTCGACGCCCTTGATCGCGGGCACGTCGATCGGCGACGGCAGATAGTCCACGACCGCGTCGAGCAGCGGCTGCACGCCCTTGTTCTTGAACGCCGAGCCGCACAGGACCGGATAGAACGCGCCGGTCAGCACCGCCTTGCGGATCAGCCGCTTCAGCGTCGCCTCATCCGGCTCGTTGCCGTCGAGGAAGGCGGCCAAGGCGTCATCATCGAGCTCGACGGCGGCTTCCACCATCTTCTCGCGATATTCCTTGGACTGATCGACGAGATCGGCGGGGATATCGACATAGTCGAATTTCGCGCCGAGCGATTCGTCGTTCCAGACGATGCCCTTCATCTTCACGAGGTCGATCACGCCCTTGAAGTTGTTCTCGGCGCCGATCGGCAGCTGGATCGCGATCGGCTTGGCGCCGAGACGATCGACGATATCGGCGAGGCACTTGAAGAAGTCGGCGCCGGTCTTGTCCATCTTGTTGGCGAAGACGATGCGCGGAACCCGGTACTTGTCGCCCTGGCGCCACACGGTCTCGGTCTGCGGCTCGACGCCCTGGTTGGAGTCGAGCACGCACACCGCGCCGTCGAGCACGCGAAGCGAGCGCTCGACCTCGATGGTGAAGTCGACGTGGCCGGGGGTGTCGATGATGTTCAGCCGCTTGCCGTTCCAGAACGCGGTGGTCGCGGCCGAGGTGATGGTGATGCCGCGCTCCTGCTCCTGCTCCATCCAGTCCATCGTCGCGGCACCTTCGTGCACTTCGCCGATTTTGTGGCTCTTGCCGGTATAATAAAGGATGCGCTCGGTGGTCGTGGTCTTGCCGGCATCGATATGCGCCATGATACCGAAGTTGCGGTAGTCCTCGATGGCATGTTGGCGGGGCATGGGCTGTTCCTTAAATTCCGTTCGTTTCGCTGACTTCACCAGCGATAGTGCGAGAAGGCGCGGTTGGCCTCGGCCATCCGGTGCACGTCTTCACGCTTCTTGACGGCGTTCCCCCTGCCATTCGACGCGTCGAGCAGCTCGGCCGAGAGCCGCTCCGTCATCGTTTTTTCATTGCGCTCGCGCGCTGCCGTGATGATCCAGCGAATGCCGAGCGCCTGCCGGCGCACGGTACGCACTTCGACCGGAACCTGATAGGTGGCGCCGCCGACGCGGCGCGAGCGGACTTCGATGGTCGGCATCACGTTTTCCAGCGCCTGCTCGAAAACCGTCAGCGGGCTCTGCTTGGTCTTGCTCTCGATCAGGCCGAGCGCACCGTAGACGATGCCTTCGGCGACCGACTTTTTCCCGGCATACATCACCGAGTTCATGAACTTCGTAATGACGATGTTCCCGAACTTGGGGTCCGGGTTCACTTCGCGCTTTTCAGCAGAATGGCGGCGAGACATCTTTCTCTTCCTTCGTCATGGCCGGGCTCGTCCGGCCATCCACGTCTTAACTCGTTGTTCCAGATCCCCGGGTCTCACTTCGTTCGCCCGGGGATGACCATCGCTACGCTCCGGTCATTTCGGACGTTTGGCGCCGTACTTGGAGCGGCGCTGCTTGCGGTTCTTGACGCCCTGGGTATCCAGCACGCCGCGGAGGATGTGGTAGCGCACGCCGGGCAAGTCCTTGACGCGGCCGCCGCGGATCATGACCACCGAATGCTCCTGCAGGTTATGGCCTTCACCCGGGATATAGCCGATCACCTCGAAGCCGTTGGTCAGCCGCACCTTGGCCACCTTGCGGAGCGCCGAGTTCGGCTTCTTCGGCGTCGTGGTGTAGACGCGCGTGCAGACACCGCGCTTTTGCGGCGACTGCTGCAGCGCCGGCACCTTCTTGCGCGACTTCTGTACTTCCCGCGGACTTGCGATCAGCTGGTTGATCGTCGGCATGTCGGCCTTCACCCTTTAGTTCGCGCGGAACCGCACGCCGGCTCCGCAAATTCTTCCCGGGAGTATCGGTCCCACCCGTCCGCGACGTGCGAAAAACACCCGCGCAAAACGAAATTGCGCCAACCACTCATTGCTGAGCGGAAAGCGCTTCGACGCCACAGAGGACCGCAGTCAGGACCGGTCAGCGCAAGCTGCCCAGTCGGCCACCGAGGTCATGCATCCGAAATCAATCTCAAGAGAACTCGCTCAAGAGAACCAATATCGTCCTGGCATTGCCTAGCTATATTCGACAGCGTTTGAGCAGCATTCGTCGAGGTTGGTGCCCGTCCCGGTCCCGAAGGGCCGAAAGGGTGATCCGTTCCGACGCTGGCGTCGCTCACCGCCTGCCGTTAAGTGCGCGGTTTGTATCGACGGTAGATAGTCAAGTCAAGGCGAAACACAAGCCGAGAAACGCCTCTGGGGCTTAAAGAATCGGCCTCTCGGCGAAGGTTTGCCGCGCGCCTCGCGAGCGGGTCCCACCACTGCGGAAGGCGCGGACTTGCCTATTTTACCCGGGTATTATAGGGGTCCATCGCCCCTCCCCGCCCGATCGGTTGCTCGAAGCCTCCTACCGCCTCGCCACCGAATCGGTGCGGAAGCAAAATTTCGCGCTCAGTCCTCGTCCTCCTCGTCGTCGTCATCATCCTCGTCGCCGTCGGTCTGATGCGGCGTGTGGCTCTGGTCGTCCCAGAGCTTGCGATAGACGCCGTTGGCGGCGAGCAGTTGGGCGTGCGAGCCGCGCTCGATCGCCCGGCCCCCCGAAATCACGATGATCTCGTCCATATCGACCACCGAGGTCAGGCGGTGAGTCGAGAAGATCATGGTTCTGCCCTTGGCGAGTTTCAGCAGCGTCTGGTTGATCGCGGCTTCCGTGGTCTGGTCGAGCGCCGAGGTCGCTTCATCGAGCAAAAGGATCGAGGGATCGCGGACGACGGCGCGCGCGATCGCGATGCGCTGGCGCTGCCCGCCCGACAGGGTATCGCCGCGCTCGCCTACGGGAGTGTCGTATTTCTGCGGCAGGCTCATGATGTAGCGATGGATTTCGGCCCTGCGCGCCGCCTGAACGACCTCCTCGTCGGTCGCGCCCTCCTTGCCGAGCCGGATGTTTTCCCTGATCGACATGTTGAACAGCATGTTCTCCTGGAACACCACGGCCATGCTCCGGCGCAGCGATTCGCGGGTCACTTTGCGGATATCGACGCCGTCGATGGTGATGCGTCCCTCGTCGGGCACGTAGAGGCGCAGGATCAGGTTGAGCAGCGTGCTCTTGCCGGAACCGCTGGGGCCGACGATCGCGATGGTCTTGCCGACCTTGAGCTTGAGGCTGAAATTGTCGAGCACCGGCGTTTGGCTGCCTTCATATTTGAAGGTCACGTGATCGAAGGTGATGTCATTGGTGATGCGCGGCAGGTCCGGCGCCCCCGGTCGATCGGCGCCCCGGGTCGGCTCGTCCAGCACTTCCTGCATGTGCCGGACCGCCGCAGCAGACTGAATCGATACCGGGATGTAAGACATCAGATGGGAAATGTTGTAGGAAATCTCCCAAAACGCGCTCTCGAACGTCACGAACGTTCCGATCGTGATGCGGCCCTTGGTCGCCAGATAGGCTCCGATGCCCAAAACGGTGAGATGCAGCAGCAGCACGGCGATGGTGACCGAACGCTCGACCATGCTCGAAAGGAACGTGGACGCCTCGATCTTCTTGCGCGTTTCCGTGTTGCGCGAGGTGAACCAGCCGCGTGCGCGGCCCTGCAGACTGAAGGCCTTGATCACCGCCTGCGCGGCGATGTTTTCCTGCACCATTCCAAGGATCGCGGACTCGCTGACCTTCTGCTCGTAGCCCGCCAATACCGCCTTCGGCGTCAGGATACGCGGGCCGATAAGCGTGATCGGAAGCACCAGCAAAGCCACAACCGCGAGTTGCCAATTCAGGAAAAGCATAAGAACAATGCCGGCGACCAGTTCCATCGCGGGCAACAGGGCGGTGTTGGCCAGGGTTTCCATCGCCCCTTCGAACGACGCCAGGTCGACCGAGAAGCGCGATAAAATCTCTCCCCGCCTGGTCCGCGCGAAGAATGCCGACGGGAGATTCTGGACATGATCGAACAGCCGCAGCCGGACATCCGAGATGATCGATGACGACAGCCGCGCGTCCCAGCGTTCGTACCATACCGAGATCACCGACGTAATCACGCCGGCCACAGCCAACGCCGACAAAATCCAGAGCAACGCCAGGAAATCTTCCTCACCGAGAGCGTCATCGATCAGGAACTTGAGGCTGAGCGGCATGATAACGTTGAACAACGTCTCGACCAGCAGGCCGAGGCCAACGGCAATCAGGGCTCTCCGGTAATTTCCGAGCAGTGGCCGAATGAAGGCAAGAATCGTTGCGATCGCGCCCGCAGCTTCGCGAGCGGTATAGACGACAAGATCCTCTTCGTCGTCGTCCTCCTCGTCATCATCAATATCGACCTCATCCTCGTCCTCATCATCATGAGGCGCGGCTGCGGGGTTTGATTCTCGTGCATTTGCCTGGTGGCGCGATGTCCGCCCAACATTGACCGGCGCTCCATCGGATACCGGCGCCGCTACGTCGTCGGGAATGGCGGACTGGTCGTCTGTCGGGGACGCCTTGGGCGCGGTGACCTTTGGCACAATGACTTCACCCATAGGCAGTTGGGCCAAACCGGCCGCGGCAGTGCGAACCTACATGGCAGGCACCTGGAACGAAGGCAACCCTGTCCATCAAGAGCCGGGTGCAAGATCCGGCGTCAGGCGCGCGGCATCAATCGTCGTCTTCAACCTTGTCGAAGAACGAATAGCGCAGGCTGTCGGGGTCCGCATACCACTGATCCGGACCGCCCTTGTTGGCGGCGACCGTCGCCGACCACAGTTCGTCCGCGCAGTCGTGACGGTGCATCGCCAGGTCAAAGCCATTGTTGAAGAAAATCTCCGACCATTCCCACCAGGTGCCGAGCTTCCTTACACCGCGGAGCAGATCGTAGCGATCGATCAGCGCGGGCTCCATGTCCGAAGTCACCGATCCGAACATGAGCCCCGTCTTTACAACGCGGTTCAACTCCCGAATCGCGCGTCCCACCCGCTTTTCCGCGACGTGGCACAGGCTGGTCTCGAACACGAAATCGAACTCGCCGTCGTTGAAGGGCATGTCGACGATCGAGCCGAGCCTGTTGTACTTCTTCAGCGCCGCCGGCGTCCTGGCGTGGATCGCGCGGTTGTTCTCGATGCCCCACGCGTCGATGCCGCGATCGCGCAACGCGCCGACCAGTTCGCCGCTGGCGGAGCCCGCGACCAGGAGCTTGTACCCATGGTCCGGATTCCAGACGATCCTGATGAGATCGGCGAGGTAATCGGGATCGGTGAATTGGCTCCAGACCTCGCTGTAGGGACCGAGGCCGCGGTAATTCTCGAAATAGGCGCGGTCGATCTTGTCGGACGCGGGCTTGCCGTCCGCGCCGCGCGCGCGGCGCAGCCGCATCATCTCGGTGACGATGATGTCGGTGGCGGCGTCGGAGGAATCCAGAAGCCCGTTCAGCGTCGAATCGAACAGATAGTCGCCGACCACGACGAGGCCGGGATGCTGCTTCGGCTCGGGCCGATGATTGGTCATGACGTCGCGCGCCGGTATGCCGCCGGGCAGTGCATTCACCGAGGACAGCCAGCGCCAGGTTTTCCCCTCCATGAAATGGGTGCGCGCGTCGCCCAGCGAGCGCGGCAGCGACTTCAACGCGGCGTCGATCAGTTCCTGGTCGCTGAGATTGGCGTAGGCCAGCGCGTCCGAGCCCGCGATCAGCCAGTTCAGCACGCCGTGCTTGCCGACGTCGTGGCGCGCGCCTTCGTTGTAGACGCAGCAGCCGCCGAACGCCTCCGACATGAACCAGGCGCCGGGGATCTTCTCGCCCCAGAACGGCTCGTCGAACAGGATCGAGACCCTCAGGTAATGCGCCGGGCGGTCGAAATAGGCGACGTGCTTGACCATCGACTTGCGCAGTTCTTCGCCGTCCCAGCCCATGGTCGCAAGCCAGGAGTGCGGCAGGCACATCAGCACGAGATCGAAATCCCGCGTCTCCGGTCCCTTGCCGTTCATCATCTTGAGCTGATAGCGGCCGCTTTCGGTCTTGCCGACCTTGAGGACGCGGTGGTTAAGCTGGATATCCGCCTCGACCTCGGACTGCAGGCACTCGATGAGCTGCTCGTTGCCGTTCTGGATCGAATAGAGGCCGATATAGCCGTCGACATCCATCACGAAGTTCTTCAGCGCGTTCAGCCCGTTGGTGTTGTGGCTTTCGGTCGCGATGTCGGAATGCGCCATCACCTTGAAGAAGCGTTTCGCGGTCGCGTCGTCGACCTCGCGGTCGAGCAGTTGCTCGGCCGTGAGGTAGGCCCAGGGATGCTCGTTGTCGTGGGCGCCGACGCCTTCGTAATATTCGGCCGGCGACACCATCTCGGTGCACTTCTTGCGGAAGCCCTCGATCGCATCCGCGGTCGCAGCACCGTATTTGCGGCGCATGCCCGACACGTCGTTCAGCAATTCGCCGTCGAGATGGACCTGTTCGGCATCCATCGGGATGGTCTGCAGCCCGAAATGCTGGATCAATTCGCGCAAGGGATCGGGTCCTGTCATCGAGTAGTCATAGATTTCGGCAACGCCCGCTTCATACATCGCGGGCGCGGAATCGAACTTGCGCGTCAGCACCTTGCCGCCGAGCCGGTCGGAGGCCTCGAAAATGGTGACGCGGCAAAGCTCGCCCAGCTTCTTTTTCAGATACCAGGCGCTCATCAGGCCTCCCGGCCCGCCGCCGACGATTGCAAGATCCAACATGTGTTTTCCGTGATGCCCCTGCCGCCTGACCTTGGCGGTCCGCTCTAAACCCCGCTCAGGAAAGCGCTTTTTACCCTGAAGGGAAGATGAACAAGCAAGGGTATCAAAGCCACACTGGCCGAAAAACAGCAAAAGGCCGGCTGGCGCCGGCCTTTTCCGTAACAGCCTGAATTCGCTTGGCTATTCCGCCGGAGGTAGCGCCAGCGGCTCGACTTCGGGGGCCGCGGGCACGATCGTTGCCTGCTTCTCCCGCTCGTCGAGGATCAGCTTGTCGCGCTTGACGGCGACTTCGCGGATCTTGGCCATCGAGGCGCCGGTGCCCGCCGGGATCAGCCGGCCGACAATGACGTTCTCCTTCAGCCCCTCCAGCGGGTCCACCTTGCCGTTGACGGCGGCCTCGGTGAGCACGCGGGTGGTCTCCTGGAACGAGGCCGCCGAGAAGAACGAGCGGGTCTGCAGGCTCGCCTTGGTAATGCCGAGCAGCACCGGCGTTCCCGTGGCGGGCTTCTTGCCCTCTTCCTTGGCCTTGGCGTTGATCTGGTCGAATTCGATCTTGTCGACCTGCTCGCCCGAGATCATGTCGGTCTCGCCCTGGTCGGTGATCTCCACCTTCTGCAGCATCTGACGGACAATCACCTCGATGTGCTTGTCGTTGATCAAGACGCCCTGCAGCCGGTAGACCTCCTGGATTTCGTTGACCAGATAGGCGGCGAGTTCCTCGATGCCCTTGATCGCCAGGATGTCGTGCGGCGCAGGATTGCCTTCGACGATGAAATCGCCCTTTTCGACGATATCGCCGTCCTGCAGGTGGATGTGCTTGCCCTTCGGAATCAGGTACTCGCGCGGCTCCTCGCTCTTGTCCATCGGCTCGATCGAGATGCGGCGCTTGTTCTTGTAGTCGCGACCGAAGCGGATCGTGCCGGCGATCTCGGCGATGATCGCGGCGTCCTTCGGCTTGCGGGCCTCGAACAGCTCCGCCACCCGCGGCAGACCGCCGGTGATGTCGCGCGTCTTGGCGCTCTCGGTCGAGATGCGGGCGAGGATGTCGCCCGGCTTGACCTTGGCGCCGACGTCGACCGACAGGATCGCGTCGACCGACAGCATGTAGCGCGCCTCGCCGCCGCGCGGCAGCTTGAGCACCTTGCCGTCCTTGCCCTTGACGACCACGGCCGGACGCAAGTCCGCCCCGCCCCGCGACGAGCGCCAGTCGATGACGACGCGCTTGGCGATACCGGTGGATTCGTCGAGCGTTTCCGAGATCGACTGGCCCTCGACCAGATCCTCGAAGCCGATGATGCCCTCGACTTCGGTGAGGACGGGCCTGGAGTACGGATCCCACTCGGCGATGCGCTGGCCGCGCTTGACCATGTCGCCTTCGTCGACGCGCATGCGCGCGCCGTACTGGATGCGATGGGTCGCCCGCTCGGTGCCGTCGGCATCGACCACCGCGACCACCATGTTGCGCACCATGGCGATCAGATGGCCTTCGCTGTTCTTGGCGATCGCCTTGTTCTTGATCGTCACCTTGCCGTCGAAATTCGACTCGACGAACGACTGCTCGTTGATCTGCGCCGCGCCGCCGATGTGGAAGGTGCGCATCGTCAGCTGGGTGCCGGGTTCGCCGATCGACTGCGCGGCGATGACGCCGACCGCCTCGCCGTGGTTGACCGGCGTGCCGCGAGCGAGGTCGCGCCCGTAGCACTTGCCGCAGATGCCGTTGACGAGCTCGCAGGTCAGCGCCGAGCGAATCTTCACTTCCTGGATGCCGGCCTGCTGCAGCGCGTCGACGTGACTTTCTTCCATCAGGGTGCCACGCTTGACGATCACCTTGTTGGTCGCGGGATCGCGCAGGTCCTCGCCCGCGACGCGGCCGAGGATGCGGGAAGCCAGCGACGCCACCACGGTGCCGGCATCGATGATGGCGCGCATCTTGATGCCGAGCTTGGTGCCGCAGTCGTCGGCCGTGATGATGCAGTCCTGCGCGACGTCGACCAGACGCCGCGTCAGGTAGCCCGAGTTCGCCGTCTTCAACGCGGTGTCCGCGAGACCCTTGCGGGCGCCGTGGGTCGAGTTGAAGTATTCGAGCACCGAGAGGCCTTCCTTGAAGTTGGAGATGATCGGCGTCTCGATGATCTCGCCGGAGGGCTTGGCCATCAGGCCGCGCATGCCGGCGAGCTGGCGCATCTGGTCCTGCGAACCGCGCGCGCCGGAGTTCGACATCATGAAGATCGAGTTGATCTGGGCCTCGCCGCCCTTCGGATTCTTCTTTACGGCGGAAATCTCCGCCATCATGTCTTCCGAGATCTTCTTGGTGCACTTCGACCAGGCGTCGACGACCTTGTTGTATTTCTCGCCGTGGGTGATCAGGCCGTCATTGTACTGCTGCTCGAATTCCTTGGCGAGCGCGCGGGTCTCCTCGACGATCTTCCACTTCGACGCCGGCACCACCATGTCGTCCTTGCCGAAGGAAATCCCGGCCTTGAAAGCATTGTAGAAGCCGAGCGCCATGATGCGGTCGCAGAAGATCACGGTCTCCTTCTGGCCGCAGTGGCGATAGACCTGGTCGATGACGCTGGAGATTTCCTTCTTGGTCATCAGCTTGTTGATGATCTCGAACGGAATCCTGGGCGACTTCGGCAGCACGTTGCCGAGCATGACGCGGCCGGCGGTGGTGTCGATCTGGCGCCTGACCTGCTTGCCGGCCTCGTCGGCACCTTCCCAGCGGTACTTGATCCTGGTGTGGAGGTGGATGACCTTCGAGTGCAGGGCGTGCTCAAGCTCGGCCATGTCGCCGAAGATCTTGCCTTCGCCAGGCAATCCCTCGCGCAGCACCGACAGATAATAAAGACCGAGCACGATGTCCTGCGACGGCACGATGATCGGCTGACCATTGGCCGGATGCAGGATGTTGTTGGTCGACATCATCAGGACGCGTGCCTCCAGCTGCGCTTCCAGCGACAGCGGAACGTGCACGGCCATCTGGTCGCCGTCGAAGTCGGCGTTGAACGCCGCGCAGACCAGCGGATGCAGCTGGATCGCCTTGCCTTCGATCAGCACCGGCTCGAACGCCTGAATGCCGAGGCGATGCAGGGTCGGCGCGCGGTTGAGCAGCACCGGATGCTCGCGGATCACCTCGTCGAGAATGTCCCAGACCTCGGGACGCTCTTTTTCGACGAGTTTCTTCGCCTGCTTCACCGTGGTGGACAGACCCTTGGCGTCGAGCCGCGAATAGATGAACGGCTTGAACAGCTCGAGCGCCATCTTCTTCGGCAGGCCGCACTGTTGCAGCCGCAGTTCGGGACCGACCACGATCACCGAACGCCCCGAATAGTCGACGCGCTTGCCGAGCAGGTTCTGGCGGAAGCGGCCCTGCTTGCCCTTCAGCATGTCGGCGAGCGACTTCAACGGTCTCTTGTTGGCGCCGGTGATGACGCGGCCGCGGCGGCCGTTGTCGAACAACGCGTCGACCGCCTCCTGCAGCATGCGCTTTTCGTTGCGGATGATGATGTCGGGCGCGCGCAGCTCCATCAGCCGCTTCAGGCGGTTGTTGCGGTTGATGACGCGGCGATAAAGGTCGTTGAGGTCGGAGGTCGCAAAGCGGCCGCCGTCGAGCGGCACCAGCGGACGCAGGTCCGGCGGAATCACCGGCACCACGGTCAGGATCATCCACTCCGGCTTGTTGCCGGAATGGCGGAACGCCTCGACGATCTTCAGGCGCTTGGCGAGCTTCTTGTGCTTGATGTCGGACTCGGTGTCCTGCATCTCGGCGCGCAAGCTGGCCTCGAGCTTCTCGAGGTCAAGTCCCTTCAGAAGCTCGCGGATCGCCTCGGCGCCGATCATGGCGGTGAACGAGTCCTGGCCGTACTCCTCCTGCGCCTTCAGGTACTCGTCTTCCGACAGGAGCTGGCGGTCCTTGAGCGCGGTCAGGCCCGGCTCGAGCACGACGTAGTATTCGAAATAGAGAATCCGCTCGAGATCCTTCAGCGTCATGTCGAGCAGAAGGCCAATGCGGGAGGGCAGCGACTTCAGGAACCAGATGTGGGCAACGGGCGCGGCCAGTTCGATATGGCCCATGCGCTCGCGCCGGACGCGCGACAGCGTCACCTCGACCGAGCACTTCTCGCAGATGATGCCCTTGTACTTCATCCGCTTGTACTTGCCGCACAGGCACTCGTAGTCCTTGATCGGTCCGAAGATGCGCGCGCAGAACAGACCGTCACGCTCGGGCTTGAACGTGCGGTAGTTGATGGTTTCCGGCTTCTTGATCTCGCCGTAGGACCACGACAGAATCTTCTCCGGAGACGCGATCGAAATCCGGATCTGGTCGAAGACCTGGGCCGGCGTCGTCGGATTGAAGAGATTCATGATTTCTTGGTTCATCGTCTTCTCCTCGCGTGCCGGTCGTCACCGGCAGCAAATTCCAAATTCCTGTTCCGCCACGCGCCCCGCCCAACGTCCGGGCGCGGCGCGGATGCCCGGCGCAAGCGCCGGGCCTGATCCTTACTCGGCCGCCTCGGAGGTCGGCACGCCGCCCACCTTCGAATTGTGCAGGTCGACGTTGAGGCCGAGCGAGCGCATTTCCTTGACCAGCACGTTGAACGATTCCGGAATACCGGCCTCGAACGTGTCGTCGCCGCGCACGATCGCCTCGTACACCTTGGTGCGGCCGGCGACGTCGTCCGACTTCACGGTCAGCATTTCCTGCAGCGTGTAGGCCGCGCCGTAGGCTTCCAGCGCCCACACCTCCATTTCGCCGAAACGCTGTCCGCCGAACTGCGCCTTGCCGCCCAGCGGCTGCTGGGTGACCAGCGAGTACGGTCCGATCGAACGCGCGTGGATCTTGTCGTCGACGAGGTGGTGCAGCTTGAGCATATAGATGTAGCCGACCGTCACCTTGCGGTCGAAGGCGTCGCCGGTGCGGCCGTCATAGACGGTCGATTGTCCGGAGGCGTCGAGACCGGCAAGCTTCAGCATCTCCTCGATGTCGGCTTCCTTGGCGCCGTCGAACACCGGCGTTGCGATCGGCACGCCGTGGCTCAGGTTACGGCCGAGCTCCATCAATTCGCTGTCGTTGAGCGATTTGATGGTCTCCTCGTCGCCGTAGATCTTCTTCAGGGTGTCCTTCAACGGCCTGATGTCCTGCTTGGCGTAGTAGGCATCGACGGTCTGGGCGATGCGCTTGCCGAGGCCGGCGCAGGCCCAGCCGAGGTGGGTCTCGAGGATCTGCCCGACGTTCATCCGGCTCGGCACGCCGAGCGGATTGAGCACGATGTCGGCATGCGTGCCGTCCTCGAGGAACGGCATGTCCTCGACCGGCACGATCTTCGACACCACGCCCTTGTTGCCGTGGCGCCCCGCCATCTTGTCGCCGGGCTGGATCTTGCGCTTCACCGCGACGAAGACTTTCACCATCTTCATCACACCGGGCGGCAACTCGTCGCCGCGCTGCAGCTTCTCGACCTTGTCGAGGAAGCGCTGCT
The DNA here is from genome assembly GCA_963721135.1 of uncultured Alphaproteobacteria bacterium. GTDB lineage: Bacteria > Pseudomonadota > Alphaproteobacteria > Rhizobiales > Xanthobacteraceae > Bradyrhizobium. The sequence goes on along the minus strand of CAVRIB010000004.1, from coordinate 96,259 downwards.
CGAGGCCCTTCTTCGATTCGTCGTACTGCTTCCGCATCGCCTCGATTTCGGCCATCAGCTTGTCGTTGGGGGATGCAAACATCCACCACTGCGAGCGCGGATGCTCCTCGAGCACCGCGCGCGTGATCTTGGTGTCCTTCTTGAAGCCCTTCGGGCCGGCGATGCCCTGGCGGTTCTCCAGCAGTTCGGCGAGGCGGCTATAGACGTTGCGGTCCAGAATTGCCTGTTCGTCGTCGCGGTCCTTGGCCAGACGCTCGATCTCTTCCCGCTCGATCGCCAGCGCACGCTCGTCCTTGTCGACGCCGTGGCGGTTGAAGACGCGAACTTCCACGATGGTGCCCTGCACGCCCGGCGGCACGCGGAGCGAGGTGTCGCGGACGTCGGAGGCCTTTTCGCCGAAGATGGCGCGCAACAGCTTCTCTTCGGGCGTCATCGGGCTCTCGCCCTTCGGCGTGATCTTGCCGACCAGGATGTCGCCGGCGCGCACTTCCGCGCCGATATAGACGATGCCGGCCTCGTCGAGGTTCTTCAGCGCCTCTTCCGAGACGTTCGGAATGTCGCGGGTGATTTCCTCAGGCCCGAGCTTGGTGTCGCGGGCCATCACCTCGAATTCCTCGATATGGATCGAGGTGAAGACGTCGTCCTTCACGATTCTTTCGGAGAGCAGGATCGAGTCTTCGAAGTTGTAGCCGTTCCACGGCATGAAGGCGACCAGCACGTTGCGCCCCAGCGCGAGTTCACCGAGATCGGTCGAAGGACCATCGGCGATGATGTCGCCCTTCTTGACGACGTCGCCGACCTTCACCAGCGGACGCTGGTTGATGCAGGTCGACTGGTTGGAGCGCTGGTACTTCATGAGCCGGTAGATATCGACGCCCGACTTGGTGGGGTCGAGATCCTCCGTGGCGCGGACCACGATACGGGTGGCGTCGATCTGGTCGACCACGCCGGTGCGGCGCGCCGCGATCGCGGCTCCCGAGTCGCGCGCCACCACGCCTTCCATGCCGGTGCCGACGAACGGCGCCTCGGCGCGCACCAGCGGCACGGCCTGGCGCTGCATGTTCGAGCCCATCAGCGCGCGGTTGGCGTCGTCGTTCTCGAGGAACGGAATCAGCGCGGCTGCGACCGAAACCAGCTGCTTCGGCGACACGTCCATGTAGTCGACGCGGTCAGGGGTGACCATCAGCACGTCGCCGGCATGACGGCAGACCACGAGATCGTCGGTGAAGCGGCCGCGATTATCCAGGGCGACGTTGGCTTGGGCGACGTGATAGCGGCCCTCCTCCATCGCCGAGAGATAGATCACCTCGTCGGTGACGCGGCCGTCCTTGACCTTGCGATAGGGCGTCTCGACGAAGCCGTACTTGTTGACGCGCGCGAAGGTCGCGAGCGAGTTGATCAGGCCGATGTTCGGACCTTCCGGGGTCTCGATCGGGCAGATGCGGCCGTAATGGGTCGGATGCACGTCGCGCACCTCGAAGCCGGCGCGCTCGCGCGTCAGGCCGCCGGGGCCGAGCGCCGACAGGCGGCGCTTGTGGGTGATCTCGCTGAGCGGGTTGGTCTGGTCCATGAACTGCGACAGCTGCGAGGAGCCGAAGAATTCGCGCACCGCGGCGGCCGCAGGCTTGGCGTTGATCAGGTCCTGCGGCATCACGGTGTCGATGTCGACGCTCGACATGCGCTCCTTGATCGCGCGCTCCATGCGCAACAGGCCGATGCGGTACTGGTTCTCCATCAATTCGCCGACCGAGCGCACCCGGCGGTTGCCGAGGTGATCGATGTCGTCGATCTCGCCCTTGCCGTCGCGCAGGTCGACCAGCGTCTTGATGACGGCGAGGATATCTTCCTTGCGCAGCGTGCGATGGGTGTCGGGCGCGTCGAGCTCGAGGCGCATGTTCATCTTCACCCGGCCGACCGCGGACAGGTCGTAGCGCTCGGAATCGAAGAACAGCGACTGGAACATGGTCTGCGCCGAATCGATGGTCGGCGGCTCGCCGGGACGCATCACGCGATAGATGTCGAACAGCGCGTCCTCGCGCGTCATGTTCTTGTCGGCATGCAGCGTGTTGCGGATGTAGCCGCCGACATTGACATGGTCGATGTCGAGCAGCGGCAATTCCTTGTAGCCGTGCTCGTTGAGCGCTTTCAGCAGCTTGTCGGTGATTTCCTCGCCGGCTTCCGCGTAGATTTCGCCGGTCTTCGGATTGACGAGGTCCTCGGCGAGGTAATTGCCGATCAGCTCCTCATCCGACAGGCGCAGCGCCTTCAGCCCCTTCTCCTGGAACTGGCGCGCGGCGCGCACGGTGAGCTTCTTGCCGGCCTCGAGCACGACCTTGCCGGTATCGGCATCGACCAGATCGTTGATCGTGGAGTAGCCGCGGAAACGGGTGGCGTCGAACGGCACGCGCCAGCCGTCCTTGGCGCGCTTGTAGATGATCTTCTTGTAGAAGGTCGACAGGATCTGCTCGCCGTCGAGCCCGAGCGCGAACATCAGCGAGGTCACCGGAATCTTGCGGCGGCGGTCGATGCGCGCGAACACGATGTCCTTGGCGTCGAATTCGATGTCGAGCCAGGAACCGCGATAGGGGATGACGCGCGCCGCGAACAGCAATTTGCCCGAGGAGTGGGTCTTGCCCTTGTCGTGATCGAAGAACACGCCGGGCGAACGGTGCATCTGGGAGACGATGACGCGCTCGGTGCCGTTGACGACGAAGGTGCCGTTCATGGTCATGAGCGGGATGTCGCCCATGTAGACGTCCTGCTCCTTGATGTCCTTGACCGACTTGGCGCCGGTTTCCTCGTCGATATCGAACACGATCAGGCGCAGCGTCACCTTCAGCGGCGCGGCATAGGTCATGCCGCGCTGGCGGCACTCGTCGACGTCGTATTTCGGCGGCTCGAACTCGTAGCGGACGAATTCCAGCATCGAGGTGCCGGAAAAGTCCGAGATCGGGAACACCGAGCGGAACACCGCCTGCAAGCCTTCGTCCAGCCGCCCGCCGGCAGGCTCATCGACCATCAGGAACTGGTCATAGGACGCCTTCTGAACCTCGATGAGGTTCGGCATCTCTGCGACTTCCTTGATGTGTCCGAAGAACTTGCGAACGCGTTTGCGACCGGTGAATGTCTGCTGCGCCATCGTGGCCTCTCATTTCGTCGCCCTTTGTGGGGCGAACCTTCCGAGGCGCGGCTGCCACCGCCCCCGGGTTGAATTTCGATCCATCTCGATGGCCGGAAGCGCAATTTTCAGGATTTGTGTCCTGAATTTGTTCTTCAGACCTTCAAAACGCAAAACGACGCGCGGGGCGACCGAATCGCACCCGCCCGTCACAACCATTGTTTCACGGACTGCAAAAGCCCGAAATTGCCTATCTCCCAACGGCTTGCGGAAGAAACGCCGCCGCCCTGCCTCAAGCCGTGCTTTCGTGCTGCCGTCCCGATATGGGATGGCAATCGTGGAGATTCGAGGGGCAAGCCCGCGAATCCCCACACTTTTTCGTGTTCGGCGTGCTTCGGGCCGCCCCTTCGCACGCCTTTTGCATGGTCCCGGCGAGCCCGAGGGCCCCGGGACCCGCGCAATTACTTCAACTCGACCTTCGCGCCAGCCTTCTCGAGCTGGGCCTTGACCTTCTCGGCCTCGTCCTTGTTCACGCCCTCCTTGACCGGCTTGGGCGCGCCCTCGACGAGGTCCTTGGCTTCCTTGAGGCCCAGGCCGGTGATGGCGCGGACTTCCTTGATGACCTCGATCTTCTTTTCGCCGGCGGCAGCCAGCACGACGGTGAACTCGGTCTTTTCCTCGACGGGAGCAGCGGCGGCAGCGGCCGGACCGGCCACCGCGACGGCGGCAGCAGCGGACACACCCCACTTTTCTTCCAGGAGCTTCGCAAGCTCGGCAGCCTCGAGCACGGTGAGGCTCGAGAGGTCGTTAACAATCTTCTGTAGGTCGGCCATTTGATCTGTTCCTTGAAGCTTAATTGGTTCGAACCAGGTTTGATGTTTGCGAAGGGCGTCAGGCCGCTTCGCTCTTTGAGGCATGGGCCTGAATGACGCGCGCGAGCTTGGCTGCGGGCGCGTTGGCGAGTTGCGCGAGCTTGGTTGCCGGCGCCACCAGGAGGCCGACGATCTTGCCGCGCAGTTCATCGAGCGACGGAAGCGCAGCGAGCGCCTTGACGCCGTTCACATCCAGGACGGTTTTGCCCATCGAACCGCCGAGAATGACGAACTGCTCGTTCGTCTTGGCGAACTCGATGGCAACCTTCGGCGCCGCTACCGGATCCTTTGAAGTCGCGATCACGGTCGGCCCCTTCAAAAGGGAGCCGATGGCAACGACGTCCGTGCCCTCAAGAGCAATTTTGGCGAGACGGTTCTTCGAGACCTTCACCGACGCCCCCGCCTGCTTCATCTGCATGCGCAGCTTCTGCATCTGGGCCACGGTGAGGCCGGAATAGTGGGCGACGACCGCTACGCTTGTGGCCTTGAACAGACCGTTCAGCGCCTCGACCGCGTCCTTTTTTGCCGCTCTTTCCACAGCAAGCTCTCTCCGGTTGGCGGCCTTTGCCTGATGGCAGGACCGCCGGGTTGCACCCATCGTCCCGCCCGAACCTGACCTCGAGGCTGTCAAGCCTTCAAAGACACTTCGGGCAGCACGACATTGAAAAGCCTGCCCTCCCGCGCCGTGAGAGGGCGACGGGGTGTCGAGGTTCGAACCAAATTGGCCCGCACCCCGCGATTGCCGCGGGTTGAGGGCGAAATCCGGTCTTCACCCGTCTATGCAGGCTGTGAAATTAAGCCGTTGAAGAAACTTTCGGTTTCACCGCGGGCGCCTGCAGTCTCGGACAGGATTTCGAGGCCATCCGGCCAAAAGCCGAAGGACCCCTGCTTGCATGCCTCCAAAACGACGGGTTCTGTCATCCTTTCGAGCAATCCATGCGGATGTCCTGAAAGGAATGATCTCCTGACCGATCGGGTTTTCGGAATGCGAGCACGGACGTGCCAGCAACAGCCAGCACGTCCGGACGGCGTTATCTAACGGGTCTTTGCGGGATTGCCAAGGCCTAATTCGACGCCTCTGAGCCATCAGGAGTTCCCGGCAAATTCAGGCCGAACCGGCCGGATTCAGGAACCACGTACCGCATAGGGCAGCGGTTTTCCGGCAAAGAACGCCTCGAGATTGGCAATCACGCAGTCCTGCATCGCCATATGCGAATCCAGCGAATGGCCGCCGGCATGCGGGGTCAAAACCACGTTGGGCAAAGCGGTGAGCGCGTCCGGCGCGTGCGGTTCCTTTTCATAGACGTCGAGGCCGGCGCCCGCGATTTCTCCCGCCTCAAGGGCTGCGAGCAGCGCCTTCTGGTCGATCACCGAGCCTCTGGAAATGTTGACGACATAGCCGTCCTTGCCGAGCTTTCGCAAGAGATTGGCATCCACGATGTGGTGTGTCTCGGGTCCGGCGCGCACCGCGATCATCAGCACGCTGCACCATTCGGCCAGCGCCTCCAGGCTCGGAAAATATCGATACGGCACGTCGTGCCGGCTGCGGCTGAAATAGGCCACACCGCACTCGAACGCCGCGAGCCGGTCGGCGATCTTGCGGCCGATCTCGCCCATGCCGTAGACGCCGACCTTGCGGCCGGGATTACCGGGTAGCGCACGCATCAGGGGCGAGGGTTTTGCCGCCGCCCAATTTCCGCTGCGGACGTAATTTTCGGCCGGCAACAGCCGCCGCGTCACCGCCAGCATCAGTGTCACCGCCAGATCGGCGACCGAGGCCGCGTTGGCGCCGGGGCTGTTGCCAACGGCGATCCCGCGCTTGGCGGCCGCCGCCAGATCGAGGCCGTCATAGCCGGTGCCGTAACAGACGATCGCGCCGAGCTTCGGCAAGGCATCCATCGCGGCCCCGCCGATCCGCGTTGAGCCCGAGGTGATCATGGCGCGGAGGCCGGAAAGCTGCTCGGTGCTGAAGACTTCGTTCGGCGGCTTTCCGCCGGCGTCCAGGAGTTCGAAGCGCTCGCCGAAGCGCACCATCATCGCCTTGGGGAAACGCGAATAGATCAGGACTTTGTCCGGCATTCTTCGCCCTTATCGTCATGGCCAGGCTCGTCCCGGCCATCCACGTCTTCGCCCGCAACGCCAACAAGGACGTGGATGCCCGGGACAAGCCCGGGCATGACGGACGATAGATTCACACGTGTCTCAATGAAAGGGCGGAACGGGTTTCCCCGTCCCGCCCCTTAAATTCACCCTACCGCACCGCCAAGATCAATCGTGCAGGCTGCCGGGCTCGACCTTGACGCCCGGCCCCATGGTGGAGGAAACCGCCACGCGCTGGATATAGGTGCCCTTGGCGCCGGCCGGTTTTGCCTTGGCGACCGCATCCGCGAGCGCCTTGACGTTCTGCACCAGCTTCTCTTCCGAGAACGAGGCCTTACCGACGCCAGCCTGAACGATGCCGGCCTTCTCGACACGGAACTCGACCGAGCCGCCCTTGGCGCCCTTCACGGCCGAGGTGACGTCCATGGTCACGGTGCCGATCTTCGGGTTCGGCATCATGCCGCGGGGCCCGAGCACCTTACCGAGACGGCCGACCAGCGGCATCATGTCGGGGGTGGCGATGCAGCGGTCGAAATCGATCTGCCCGCCCTGCACCTTTTCAACGAGGTCCTCGGCGCCGACGACGTCGGCGCCCGCGGCCTTCGCCTCTTCGGCCTTGGCGCCGCGGGCGAACACGCCGACCCGCAAGCTGCGGCCAGTGCCATTCGGCAGCGTCACCACGCCGCGCACCATCTGGTCGGCATGGCGCGGATCGACGCCGAGATTCATCGACAATTCGATGGTCTCGTCGAACTTCGCTTTCGCCCGTTCCTTGACCATCTTGACGGCCTCGGCGAGCGGGTAGAGCTTTTCGCGATCAACGCCTTCGCGGGCCTTCTTCAAACGTTTTCCAATGGCCATGGCGCCCTACCCCGCAACTTCCAGACCCATCGAACGGGCGGAGCCCTCGACCATCTTCATGGCCGCTTCGATGGTATCGCAATTGAGATCCTTCATCTTCTTCTCGGCGATCTCGCGCACCTGCGCTTTCGTCACCTTGCCGGCCTTGTCGCGGCCAGGCGCCTTCGACCCGGACTGGATCTTGGCGGCCTGTTTGAGGAAGTGCGACATCGGCGGCGTCTTCATCTCGAAGGTGAAGGAACGGTCCCCGTAGATGGTGATGATCACCGGGATCGGGGTATTCTTTTCTTCCTTCTGCGTCTGCGCGTTGAACGCCTTGCAGAATTCCATGATGTTGAGGCCGCGCTGACCAAGCGCGGGGCCGATCGGGGGCGATGGGTTCGCGGCCCCCGCCGGCACCTGCAATTTCAGGTATCCGGTCACTTTCTTTGCCATTCTGCACTCCTCATGTTGCTTCCGGACCATTCCGGAGGCTTCACAGGACCGTGGTACGGTTTAACGGATGACTGGCGATCATCCGTCTCCTCCCACGGCTCTTTCCAAGCGGCTTCGCCACTTGCTCTCCTTTGTCATGCCCGGGCTTGACCCGGGCATCCATCCTCTTCGCAAAAAAATGTCTTGCGAAAGCAGATGGATTGCCGGGTCAAGCCCGGCAATGACAGTGCGATCAGACCTTCTCGACCTGACCGAATTCCAGTTCGACCGGCGTGGCGCGGCCGAAGATCGAAACCGCGACCTTCACGCGCGAGCGCGCCTCGTCGATTTCCTCGACCACGCCGGAGAACGACGCGAACGGGCCGTCGGCGACGCGGACATTCTCGCCGATCTCGAACGTCACCGAGGCCTTCGGCCGTTCCACGCCCTCCTGCACCTGGTGCAGGATGCGCATGGCCTCGGTCTCCGAAATCGGCATCGGCTTGTTTTCCGCGCCGAGGAAACCGGTCACCTTCGGGGTGTTCTTGATGAGATGGAAGGCCTCGTCGGTCAGCTTCATCTTGACCAGCACGTAGCCCGGGAAAAACTTGCGCTCGGCGTCGACCTTGCGGCCGCGGCGCACCTCGGTGACCTTTTCGGTCGGTACCAGCACCTGCTCGAAAAGTTCCTCCAGCCCGCGCTGCTTGGCCTGTTCGCGGATCGATTCGGCGACCTTTTTCTCGAAGTTGGAATAGGCGTGGACGATGTACCAGCGCTTGTCCATGGTTTGGGTGGCGACGGTTGTCATTAGTGCATCCCGAGCACGTAGGTGACGAGATAGCCGATGAGCTGATCGGCGGCGAAGAAGAAGATCGAAGCCATCGCGACCATCACGAACACCATGATGGTGGTGATCGTCGTCTCGCGGCGGGTCGGCCAGGTGACCTTGGCGGTCTCCGAGCGCACTTCCTGCAGGAACTTGAACGGGCTGAAAGCCATCCTTGACGTGATCCGCGTTGTCAGACGATTGACGAGATTTCCGGAATCCGAACAGCCCGCTAGCGCCCAGCCCTCGTTTGAAGGATGAGCCGGCAAGCGGGCTCGATTGTTTCCGGGGAATTCAAAGCCGCGCCGGATATCCGCTATCAGCGGGCCGGCAGCAGGTGGCGGCTATGTACTGCGCAAGCGGCCAAAGGTCAAGGTGCCGGCCGGTTGGACCGGTCTAACGCCTTGCCCCTGCCGGCGCGCATCACGCCAGATGGCAAGCCACGAAATGCCCGTCGTTGCCCTGCCTGAGTTCGGGCGAGGTTTGCCGGCAGCGTGCCTCGGCGATGGGGCAGCGGGTGTGAAAGTGGCAGCCCGGCGGCGGGTTCATCGGGCTCGGCACATCGCCCTGCAGGCGGATCCTCTCGCGCTTCATTTTCGGGTCGGGCACCGGCACCGCCGAAAGCAGCGCCTGCGTATAGGGGTGCTGGGGGTGGCGATAAAGCTCGCTGGCGCTGGCCAGCTCGACGATACGGCCGAGATACATCACCGCGACGCGATCGGAGATGTGCTCCACCACGGACAGATCGTGAGCCACGAACAGGTAGGTGAGATTGAGATCGCTCTGCAAGTCCTCCAGAAGATTGAGCACCTGCGCCTGGATCGAGACGTCGAGCGCCGAAACCGGCTCGTCGCAGACGACGAGCTCGGGCTCGACTGCGAGCGCGCGCGCGATCACGATGCGCTGGCGCTGGCCGCCGGAAAATTCGTGCGGGTAGCGGCGCATATGCTCGCCCTTCAGCCCGACCTTGACGAGCAGGCTTGCCACCCGATCCTCCCGCTCGGCCGCGGTGGCGCCGAGCTTGTGGATGATGAGTGCTTCAGCGAGGATCGCACCGACCGTCATGCGCGGGTTGAGGGAGGCGAAAGGGTCCTGGAACACGATCTGCATCTTGCGCCGCAGCGCGCGCAGTTCATGGCCGCCGAGGCCCAGCACATCCTGCCCGTCATAGGTGACTTCGCCCGAGGTCGGCTCGATCAGGCGCAGCACGCAGCGGCAGGTGGTGGACTTGCCGCAGCCGGACTCGCCGACCACCCCGAGCGTTTCGCCGCGATTGACCGTGAACGAAACGCCGTCCACCGCATGAACGCTGCCGACCTCGCGCGACAACAGGCCGCCCAGTACGGGAAACCGTTTCGTGAGATTGGTGACTTGCAGCAGCGGTGCGCTCATCGAAGGATCGCTCATGGCGTCTCTCCGAGATGGCAGGCCATGCGATGGCGCGGTGCGATCTCGCGCAACACCGGTTCTTTTTCGGTGCAGATGCGCATGGCGTGGCGGCAGCGCGGCGCAAACCGGCAACCCGGGGCGGGATTGATCAGGATCGGCACGGTCCCGCCGATCGCCTCCAGCCGCATCTTGCGCCCGCCGTTGAGGTCGATCCGCGGAATGGAGCGGATCAGCCCCTGGGTATAGGGATGGCGCGGATCTGCGAACAGGCTGTCGACGCTCGCCTCCTCGACGATCTTGCCGGCATACATCACCACCACGCGCTGCGCGGTTTCGGCGACCACGCCCATGGCATGGGTGATCAGCATCACCGCCATGCCGAAGCGCTGCTTCATGTCCTGCAACAGGTCGAGGATTTGCGCCTGGATGGTCACGTCGAGCGCGGTGGTGGGCTCGTCGGCGATCACGAGTTTGGGCTTGCAGGCAAGCGCCATCGCGATCATGACGCGCTGGCGCATGCCGCCCGAGAACTGATGCGGATAGTCATGCACGCGCGCGTCCGCGTTGGGAATCTGCACCAGCTTCAGCATCTCCGCCGTGCGGGCGAACGCCTGCTTGTTCGACAACCCCTCATGGACCCGCAGGCTTTCGGCGATCTGCTCGCCGACGGTCAAGACAGGGTTGAGCGAGGTCATCGGCTCCTGGAAGATGAAGCCGATCTTTCTGGCACGGACGTCATCCAGCTCGTGGCTCGTGAGCGGCACGAGGTCGCGGCCCTCGAACATGATCTCGCCTTCGACAATGCGGCCCGGCGGCATGGCGATCAGCTTCAGGATCGACATCGCGGTGACCGTCTTGCCGCAGCCGGACTCCCCCACCACGCCGAGCGTCTCGCCCTTCTCGATGGTGATGTCGACGCCGTCGACGGCCTGAAGGATGCCGTCGTCGGTGGCGAAGTGGGTCTTCAGGCCCTTTATCGCGAGCAAGGGCGCCATCAGATCACCTGCCGCGCATCGAGCGCGTCGCGCAACCCGTCGCCGACGAAATTGATGGCCACGACCGCGATGAAGATGGCGCCTCCCGGAAACAGGGCCCAGTGAGCGGCAATGTCGAGATAATCCTTGGCGTCAAACAAGAGCCGCCCCCAGGTCGGGATATCAGGCGGGAAGCCGAGGCCGAGGAAGGAGAGCGTCGAATTCGGCGATGATGGCGGCGGCGACGTCGATCGTCCCGGCGATGATGACGGGTCCGACCGCGTTCGGCAGGATGTGGCGGACCACCTGCCGCAGCGGACTTGCGCCGAGCGCACGCGCAGCTTCGACGAATTCCTTCTCGCGAAGCGAGAGGAACTGGGCACGCACGAGGCGGGCAACCGGCATCCAGCGCAGTCCGCCGATCACCAGCACGATGAGAATGAAAATGCCGCCCTCGGGGCCTAGTACGGCCTTGAGCCCGTCGCGGAACAGGTAGATCAAAAGCAGCAGCAGCGGCAGTTGCGGCAGCGAGAGAAAGAGATCGGTGAGCCACATCAGGACGTGGCCGAGCGCACCGCGCGACATGCCGGCGAGCGAGCCGACCAGGGTGCCGACCGTCACCGAGACCATCATCGCGGCAAGACCGACCGCGAGCGAGATGCGTCCGCCATAGATCATGCGGGCGAGAAGATCCTGTCCCAGGTCGTCGGTGCCGAAGGGATGGGCGAGCGAAGGACCCTGCAGCGTCGCGTTGAAATCGATGTCGTCGATGGCGAGCGGCCACAGGAACGGGCCGAGCACCACCGCCAGGATCAGGCCAAGCAGGAGTACCGCGCTGACCACCGCGAGCCGGTGGCGGCGATAGCGCCGCCAGGTCTCGTGCCACGGCGAATGCGTGCGCCGCTCAACGGAAGGAGATGCGAGGGTCAAGCCATCCATACAGCACGTCCGCGATCAGGTTGAAGAGCACGACAAGGCAGGCGAATACGAACGTCACGGCCATCACCACCGGGGTGTCATTGGCAAGAATGGAGGAAATCAGGAGCGATCCGATGCCGGGAACGCGGAAGATCTGCTCGGTGACGATGGCGCCGCCGAACACCGCGGGCACCTGCAGCGCCACCAAAGTGACGACCGGGATCATGGCGTTGCGCATCGCATGCTTGACGATCACCCTCCTCTGGCCGAGGCCCTTGGCGCGGGCGGTCGTGACGTAGTCGAGGCGGATCACGTCCAGCATCGCCGAACGCACGAAGCGGGTCAGCGAGGCCGCCTGAAACAGGCCGAGCACCATGACGGGCATGATCGCCTGTTTCAGTTCCGCGGCGACCCAGCCGAGGCCGGTCGCATTGATGTCGGTCGTATAGACGAACGGCAGCCAGTCGAGCTTCACCGAAAACAGCAGGATGAACAGGATGCCGGTGAAGAAGGTCGGCAGCGAGAACCCGATGAAGGCGGCCGTATTGGCGATCTGGTCGAACAGCGAATAGGGCTTGGTGGCGGCAAAGACGCCGACCGGGATCGCGATCAGGAGCGCGAGCAATTGCGACGAGCCGATCACGTACAGCGTGGTCGGCAGCCGCTGCAGGATGAGCGTGTCGACGTTCACCCGGCTGACGAAGGAAAAGCCCCAGTCGCCCTGCGCCATGGCGACGAGCCAATGCAGGTAGCGAATGTAGACCGGATCGTCGAGGCCGAACTTCGCCCGAAGTGCGAGGCCCACTTCGGGCGGTACGTTCGGATTGGTTGCCAGGTCCGAGAACGGATCACCGGGCGCGAGCGCGAGCACGGTGAACAGCACCAGCGAGATGCCGAGCAGACTGGGAACGGCGATCAGGAGGCGACGCAGGACATACTGTCTCATGAGAGAACAATCCGGACCACGCCTGTTGTCAGACCTCCCGATACCAGTCCTGGATATTGTCGGTGTCGTTGGCCCAGCCGCTGATCACCGGTTTCAGGCTCTTCGAAATCGCGCTCACCTTCAGCCGGTGCAGCACCGGAACGAACACCGTATCCTCGATGAGCATATCGTTGGACTTGATATAGAGCGCGGCGCGCTTCACCAGATCGGTCTCGGTTTCCGCCTCCTCGATCACCTTGTCATAGTCCTTGTTGACCCAACGCGCGAAGTTCTGCCCCTGCCATTTGTTCGCCTTGGTGGCGACGTTTGCCGAAATGTAGCGCTTCATCTGCAGCGACGGGTCCGGCTGGGTCATCGGGATCTGGAATTCCTCGAGGTCGGAATAGAACTTCGAGTAGGTATCCGGGTTGGCTTCGTCGGACGAGAAGAACACCGAGGCCACGACCGATTTCAGCTCGACCTCGATGCCGGCCTTCTGGCAGGCCTGCTTGACGATGGCCTGCGTCTTCTGGCGCGGCGCGTTGATCGAGGTCTGGTAGAGCAGCTTCAACTTCTTGTCGCCCTTGGCGCGGATACCGTCGGGGCCCGGCTTCCAGCCGGCGTCGTCGAGGAGCTTGATCGCCTTCTCGATGCTGAATTCCCAGCTCGTGTTCTTGGAAACAGCGGACGGCGGGCCATTGAGGTAATTGGCCGTCGTCAGCCCGGCCCGGCCGTAGATGTGCTTCACGATAGCGTCGCGATCGACCAGCAGGGACAGCGCCTTGCGCACCGCGGGATCTGAAAACAGCGGGTGCTTGGTTTTCATGCTGGAGCGTTCGCCGTCGACCTCGAGATTGGGGTCGGTGCTGTTGAGCGCGATGAACTCGATATCGCCGCCGGTCGCATAGAGGGTCTTGCCCTTGCCGCCGTTTTCGAGGCGCAGCAGCACTTCGTCTTCCACCTGCATGTTCCAGGCATAGTCATATTCGCCGGTCTGGATCACCGCGCGCGCGGCCGAGACCGCATCGCCGCCGCCCTTCATTTCGACGGTGTCGAAATAGGGACGGTTGGACATGTGGTAGTCGGCGTTGATCGCGCCACGAACGAGATCGCCCGGCTTGAACTCGACGAACTTGTAGGGACCGGTGCCGACCGGCGCCAGGTTGCTCGGGGCCTCGCGGGATTTCGCGCCCTTGTAGTCGGCAAACAGGTGTTTCGGGATGATGCAGCCGTAACCGCCGACGAAAGCATTGGCCCAGAACGGCGTCGGGCTGTTGAACAGGATGCGGACGGTGTGGTCATCGACCTTCTCGACCTTGATGTCGCGGTAAACGGCGATGCTCACCGCCGCCGTGGCAATATCGTTGACGTAGTCCACCGTGAACACGAGGTCGTCGGCGGTGAAGGGTTTGCCGTCGTGCCATTTGACGCCGGGCTTGAGCTTCCAGGTGACGGACTTGCCGTCGGCGGCAAGGCCGCCGTTCTGGACCGACGGGATTTCGGCCGCCAGGATCGGGTTGAGATTGCCGTCCACGTCCCAGCTTGCCAGCGGCTCATAGAACAGGCGCGAGGCGTCCTGATCCTTGGTGCCGGTGGCAAAATGCGGGTTGAGCAGGGTCGGCGACTGCCACCACAACAGCTTCAGCGGGCCGCCGCCGCCGCGCTTGGTCGGTTTGTATGGCGACGGGCTCTGCGCCATGGCGACGCCGCCGATGGCGAGAATCTGTGTCGCCATGGGCGCGCTCAGGCCGAGACCGATCATGCGCTGAATGAAGGCGCGGCGGTTCATGCGGCCGTCCTTCACCCGGTCGATCATCATTCGCAGTTCTTTGTCCAGCATCCTCGCCTCCTCTGGTTCTCAGGTGGATGGGTGGCCGCTACCCGCGGCCGCGCCGAATTTCCCGGGAAAGAAGATGGCACACCGAACGCCCCGCGCGTCAATTCTTCTTACCGATGACGCGGAAGGTTTTCTGGCTGTCGCTTGGGCAACCGGCCGCCCCGGCGCACACGGGTTCGGCAATCCGGCCGTATCGTCGGCCAAAGCGGGCTCCAGCGCGCCCCAGCTTGCCAAAAATTTGTTCGCCGGCTCAGGTCAAGATCACGTCAACGACATATCCAGCGGCAGCGCAACATTTGCCGGCAAGGGGCTGACATAGGGCGTGCGGGCGGTGCGCTTCTTGAGGTCGGCCTTGGCGGCGGCGATCAGGTCCGGTTCCAGCAGCGCCTTGACGCCGAGGCCGGCCATGGCCTTGGCGGCCTGCACCATGGCCTTGTGGGCGGCCGGGCTCTTGCCCTGCGCCACCACCTGCCAGGTGTGGAACGGGGTGCCGATCGCAACCGTCGGGGAATGGACCTGGACGGTCGGCACCACCCAGCTCACGTCGCCGACATCGGTCGAGCCGATCTGGGGGTTGCGCTTGGCGTCCATTGGCACGAGGAAATCGGCCAGCGGCTTGTCGGTCGGTTCCATCCCGATGGCGCGATAGACCGAGGCGATGTCTTGCTCGGTAAGGGTGGACCGGATCTTTGCGGCGAAATCCTTGTCCGTGTCATCGAAATGCGGCGGGCCGAGTTCCTCCATGACGCGGTGGAGCGCCTGCTCGAGCGGGGTATTGGGCAAGAGATTGGAGACGGCGGAGATGATCCGCATCTCCACTTTGGTTTCGGTCATCAGGGCTGCGCCTTGCGCGATCTTGTGGACGCGTCCCACGAGCTCATTCATGCCGGGCAGGTCGCGCGCCCGGATCGAATAGCGCACGCGGGCATGAGCCTGCACCACGTTCGGCGCGATGCCGCCGGTGTCGAGCAGGGCATAGTGGACGCGGGCGTCGCTCGGCATGTGCTCGCGCATGTAGTTCACGCCGACATTCATCAGCTCGACCGCATCGAGCGCGCTGCGGCCGAGATGCGGCGAGGCCGCGGCATGCGAGGTGCGCCCGGTGAAGATGAAATCCGCGCGCGTATTGGCGAGCGAGGGCGTCACCGTCACTTCCCAAAAACTGCTCGGGTGCCAGGTGATGGCGATGTCGGCGTCCTCGAAGGCACCGGAGCGCACCATGAAGGCTTTCGCAGCGCCGCCTTCCTCGGCGGGGCAGCCGTAATAGCGCACGCGTCCCTTGACCCTGTGGGCGGCGAGCCAATCCTTCAGCGACGTGGCGGCGAGCAGCGCGGCCGAGCCGAGCAGATTGTGGCCGCAGCCATGGCCATGACCGCCGGTCTCGAGCGGGCGAGGCTCGGCGACACCGGCCTCCTGGCTGAGACCGGGCAGCGCGTCGTATTCGCCGAGGAACGCGATGACCGGGCCGCCCTCGCCCCATTCGCCCATCAAGGCGGTGGGAATGCCGGCGGCATTCTCGGTGATGCGGAAACCCTGATGGCGGAGCTCGGCGAGATGTTCGGCGGCGGAGCGCGCCTCGGTGTAGCAAAGCTCGGGCATCGCCCAGACCCTGTCGCTCAACGCGATGAACCGCGGCGTGATCGCGTCAACGCCCCGCCAGATGTCGCTGCGATTGTCCATGGTCTTGTCCCCGATGCTGAAAGTCGATGCGAGATGAAAACGCTATCAGCTTGGCGCCACGCCGCCTAGCGGCCGGCAGCGGTGCGGCCATGCGTTGATCCATCGGTATCCGCGCGCCGGCGAAGACCGCGCGGCGCCAACAATATCGCCGTCAAATCAGCGGGATAGAGGGGGTCATTTTGGCGATCCGAGCACTGAACTGGCCTTCGGCCAACCGCTCTTGCAGCTTTGATGAACCGCGCGCCGGCTTCTGGACACAACCAGTGGCAGAGCCACGGAGACGCGCGATGTTGAAGCAATTGATCTGGGCAACCCTGATCGTGGCGAGCATGGCGACCGGTTCCCGCGCTGAGGACGAGGAATTCGAAATCAACACACAGTTGATGGAGACGACGTTTCAGTTGTTGGGACCCGGCGCAAAGACTTCGGGAGAAACGGCGAGCGGCACTGCATTCATCATGGAAAAGCCGATCGGCGACAGCAGTGCGCATGTTCTGATTACGGCCGCCCACGTCCTCGACGACATCTCCGGCGACCGCGCGACATTGATGTACCGCTCAAGAAACGAGAACGGAACGTACAGCGAGCAACCTTACGAGTTCCCGATCCGCCAAAATGGCAAGCCGCTCTACGTCAAACACCCCTCGGTCGACGTGGCGGCCCTTTACATGAGAATGCCGGCTTCATTCGCGAAGATAAGACCGCTCCCTGCCGGGCTGTTGATCGAGGACGGCGACTTGAAGAAATTCGAAATTCACCCGGGCGATGAATTGCTCTGCCTCGGCTATCCGCTGTTTGCCGCCGGCCAATATGGCTATCCCATCCTCCGCAGCGGAAAGCTTGCCTCTTATCCGCTCGTTCCCTCGAAGGAAGCCAGGAACTGGCTTCTCGATTTTCGCATCCTTCCGGGAAACAGCGGCGGTCCGGTCTACTTTGTCGATCGAAACCGCGACTACGCCGGGGGAAGCCACTTGGGCGAGACAATTCAATTTCTCGCCGGCCTGGTCACGGCTCAGGCCAATTCGGGCGTCTACAAGGACAAGGACCTATCTCTCGGCATCATTATTCCGGCTGTTTTCATCCGGGAGACGCTTGATATGCTACCGGCGAAGTCGCCGTATCGCTGACCCGTCGAACGAGCACCGCGATTCTCAAGGTGTTCGGGAGGATGGCAACCTAATCTATTGATCTAAATGGCAGGAGTGGCAGGGCTCGAACCTGCGACCCCCGGTTTTGGAGTACGCGCGCACTCGTTTCGCACGGTCCGCGCGCGTGACAATTCGTCTGAATTAACAAGCCGAATTGCCTACGCCTCGCCTTATTGCGTTCGCCGTTATCTTTCTTCGTCCACGCCGTTCTGGCGGCCTTTGGGACAAATCTTGGGACACAGTCGTGTATCATGGGACGTCCACCCATTCGAACAAATAGGGATCTGATAATAAGCCCGACACGCTTCGCCGTCCGCAGGCGATTGAACGAAGAACTTGAAGCTGCCTGCCTGGCAGGCAACCTGCCGCGCATGCAAGTCGTTCTCGCGGGCCTGACGTCGTTGCACCGGGGCGATGTACGGTCGACCGCAGGGCTGATTTTCATGGCGAACAACCCCGAAGTTCGGAACGATACCGCAGTTTTCGACGCCATGCGCTTCAATATCCGACCGGGAGATAACATTTGGTCCGGCCGTGTCGGTAAGCCAGAAGCGATCCGGAGAGACGGGCTTTCGATAGGCGGGCAGCTTCGGTATTGCCCTCATGAGTGGATTGACGACAGCGGCTACGTTGATCTCGAGCTGAGCAACAAGCATCCTTATGAGCATTCCGGTCAGTTGGCCAGGATCTGATCCCCCCACGAAAGCAAACGGCCTCCCCATGACTCTAAGAAGGCCGCTGGTAAGTCCGGCTGTTGCGGGCTTGCTGTCCCGGCCGCTCGGCGCCAGCGCAGGGCTAGCCAGCGTACCATGAATGGACGGCTACGCCGCGAGACCGAGCCGCACAAGCGCGTCCTTCTGCTGGCGGCGCATCGCGAGCGTGAGAACGAACAATCCCGGCATCGCGAGCTCGTTGTTCTTGTCGATGAAGCCCCGAGCCCGTAGTTCGTCAACGACCGCGGGGTTTTCTTTTCGGACCGTTCCACCGCCGAACAGCTTGATCAGCACGCGCTGCTCAAACCTGGTCAACTCGTCCCATCCGGAGGCCTCAGCCATTGGTCAGCGCCCTTGGCTCGCATCATTGGCCGAGCTTCACTTCGCCAGGGTTAACGCCAAGTTAAGAAGGACGCGGCCCGCCGCCGAACATGAGACGCCAGCCGTTGCCCGCCCGGATATGCAAAACCCCCGCCCAGGAGGGGGTCCGGACGGGGGTGAAAGTAGGGGTTGAACTGTCCCATCGCCACGTCAGGCGATAGGACGGCACAAGGTTATCACTATTCGATCAGAGGACAATCCCGGTTCTGATTGCCGTTGGTTCCCAGCGAAACGTTCTGGGGATCGGCACGAAGCCATTTTCCAGCGGCTCGAAACCGGCCAGAAACGGAGATCCGTTAAAAGACGGGGGATGGTCAAACAGTGGGGTTCGATCATGTTAGTTTTCATCCTCAACGCAATTTACCGCCAATTTCTTAGAAGCTCATTGCACGCAATGAAGCACGTCCGGGGCTGAACCGGGCCCGCCGGCGAAGACGCGCCCGGCGCCGAAGTCGCTTGACCAAGGTCCAATCCGAATTCCGTGAGGACCGGGTCGATCTACCGGCGACGAAAGGAAAGTGATGCGGTTCCGATTGAGCATGTTCATTGCTTCGGTTAGCTGCGTGGTGGGACCGGCCTTCGCGCACGCACGCGCATCTATTCGCATACTTATTGAAGCCGCCTGCTCCTGATTTGCCGATTTGACAATTCGCCGCTTGGGGAAAGTGCTAAAGTAGTTCCCCGTCCGCTCCGAGGCCGTCCGCCGCCTGGTCGAGCTGGGATTGAAAACAAAAAAGTGAGATTGCAGAAGCGAATCCGGGCCCTGAGACGCCGCCGCCGTCGGCTCCCGATGCGCGACCGACTGCGCCGGCGTCACCGCCTGGTCGAGCTGGGGCTGAAGGTGAAGGGAGAAATAGCCGAGAGCGCGATTCGTCTCGCTATCGTCACCCAACAGGCGCAACCTTTGCCATAATGGGGTACCTCGATAGGAGGTCGGTCGTGGATGGCAATATATTCAATAGTCGTGGCACTCTCGTAGCGATCGTCGTTGGCCCGGCTATCTTCGATCCGAAGGGAAAGAAGCTCTACGACCTCAAAGGCAGCAACATTTACAAGCTTTCCGGAGAGCTGGTTGGACATCTGCCAGATCCCAGCCCCAAGAGGCATTTGGACAAAACGACCGACAAGCTGTTCCCGGAAGATTAAGCGGTCCGCTGATTTGCCGAATGGCCAAGCCCGCACCGGCGCCCTTCGCGCCCCAGTCAGCCGGTTTGACAATTTCCCGCTTGGGGAAAGCGCTAAAGCAGTTCCCCGTCCGTTCCGAAAAGTTCGCAGCATGTGAACTTAGGACAGATTGTCCTTCATGGAACGTTCCAAGCACACGCTAGCCAAGCCCTCATGGGCGGCTTTCGCGCGCGGTGCTTTTGGCTATGGTATTTTGCACCCATGCGAGCATCCATCTGGATAGGGATTTTTATTGGGTCCACGATCGGTGGATTTATTCCCGAACTCTGGGGTGACGGCATGTTCTCCTATTCAGGAGTGCTGCTCAGCGGTGTCGGCGCCTTCGTGGGATTGTGGCTCGGGTCGCGAGCGTCAAGATGACAAAGACAAATGGTGCGGCTTCGCACGCCTATGTCGGTGGTCGACGATGTCGAGCCTCAATCCCTAGCGGCTTGCAGGCGTGCCCTCGCCGGCGCTTCAATGGCGTATGCCCGCCCTCACCCGCAAGCGCGTCAACGATCGCCCCGAACGGTGGCACGTCCACTATGCCGGCGTGCGCGTGGGCCTGATCTTGGAACGATCGGGCGTCGCCAACACATCCGAGCCCTGGGAGTGGCATTGCGGCTTCTATCCGGGGAGCAATCCGGGCGAGCAGAGCTACGGCACCGCTTCAAGCTTTGAGGCAGCGCGCGTGGCGTTTGACGCAGGATGGCGGGAATATCTGCCCAAGCGCACCGAAGCGGATTTTCAGGCGTGGCGAGATCAGGAAGCATGGACGGCCGAGAAGTATCGCCGCTTCGATCGGCACGAGCGGATGCCGCCAGACTGGCGCGCTGCGGGAACAACCCCGTGAAGTGCGCGCTCTGCGAGGACTCCGGCTGGGTCTGCGAGAACCATCCAATCCGCCCTTGGGAAGGCGAGCACCGATGCACCTGCGGCGGCGCTGGGGCACCGTGCCCACGGTGCAATGGCACCAACGACCGTTCCTCGCCACGAATGCCAAAAGGTTTCAACACCGAGGTCGATAAGGACGGCCGGCGGCATTGATGCCAGGAATGGCCCGATCTTGGCGCTTCGATCGGCACGAACGCATGCCGCCGGACTGGCGACCTGGAGGCTGATAGCGGGCCCGCGCTCGGTAATGTGTTCATCTGGGCCGGGAACGCCGACTAATTGCGCCGTTATCTTGATGGGTCGTCGTCCCCCCAGGAGGCGACCTGCACGGTCCCCGTCGCCCCCAAATATGCACCAAGGCGGGGCCGTGCTCTCGATATTTTGGCCGATCGAGCCTATCTTTCCGGCATGCCGAAAAATCAATTTGAGCCGTGCCTGCCGACGCGTGGAACCAAGGTTCCAGCCGGGCCGGGTTGGCTTCATGAGATCAAGCACGACGGCTACTGTCTCATTGTTGAGCGCGAGGGCACGCGCGTGCGGCTGTTCTCCCGGAACGGCCACCTCTGGACGGATCGCTACCCGCTGATCGTCGAGGCGGCGCTCAAGAACCGGATAACCTCGTTCGTGATCGATGGCGAGGCGATGCTGCTCGGCGTCGACGGCATCTCCGACTTCAACGGCCTGCATGGCCGCCGGCATGACGAGGAGGTCCAGCTCTATGCCTTTCGACATCCTGGCGCTTGATGGCGATGACCTGCGCAGGTTGCCCCTGCATCTGCGGAAGAACAACCTGGCGCGGTTCCTGGCACGGCGACCGGACGGCA
The DNA here is from genome assembly GCA_963721135.1 of uncultured Alphaproteobacteria bacterium. Taxonomy (GTDB): domain Bacteria; phylum Pseudomonadota; class Alphaproteobacteria; order Rhizobiales; family Xanthobacteraceae; genus Bradyrhizobium. The sequence continues at coordinate 75,221 of CAVRIB010000004.1, read as the reverse complement.
TCTTCGTCTCCGACTTCGAGCAGGGGGAGATCGGCCCCGACCTGTTACAGCAGGCCTGCAAGTTCGGGCTGGAAGGCATGGTCTCGAAACGCCGCGAGAGCCGCTACAGTGCCGGCCGCTCGCCCGACTGGGTCAAGGTGAAGAACAGAAGCCACCCGGCGATGGACAGGGTCAGGGACTCGTTCTGACGCAGAGGCTTGTGCGCGCGGTGTCGACGAGGAAGATAAGGCTGCTGCGTGACGGCTGATCGCGGTTGAAAACGACGGTTCGACGAACCGATCACCCTACCGCGCGGCCGGCAGGTCGTAACGGATGGCCCCGCTATCCTTGTGTTCCGTGTGGCCGTCGGTTGAGGCAAAAACAGATGAAGGCCCGCCCACCAAAAAATTGGTCGCAGCAGGAACTGAAGCGCCTGGAAGTCGGTGCAAGGACGAAAGCGAACGCGGAGGAGATCGCAAAATTGCTCGGTCGGCCAACCGCATCCGTGCGACGAATGGCCCGATCGCTGGGTTTAGTGCTACACAAAAAGCATAGAAAAACACCTACCGCAGCTGCGCCCTAACGCCGTCGGTCGGGTCTCATTGGAGACGACGGAAGCTGGCGCGCGATCGGTAACGCGGCCCGACGACCGATGCTAGGGCCGCCGTTTGGCGAACACAGCCGCGCCAATGAATGCCGCGATACAGGCAGCCATTCCCAACGCGTCAATCTGGATGGCATGGCGCGGGATACCCAGCACACTATGGGCCAGATAGGCGACAGCCAAAGCAAAGAGCGCAGCACTGAAAAAGGCAGTACTGCCGAAGGCGAGATATTTCATCGGCTAAATATGCCTCTAGAGAAAGTCAAAACAACCCCAGTTGCGCAAGAAAGAAACCCGCCGGGTCACCCCGGCGGGAAGTATTGCAAGCCAAATTCGCGGTGTGAGTTGCGAAGCCCGCGTCGAAATACGCTATCGACGGCGGGTTAACAATTTATTCTTTTCGCAACGTGCCACGCCCTCACATCAGTTTCGTCGGCACCCGCTCGACTTGCGCCATATCGTTGTGCTGGATTGAAGTCGAGCGCCCGTCGTCCCAATCGATAGTGACTTCATTCCAAGTCGTTTTGACAACCGCACCAAGATCGGTTGTCTTGGCTCCCCAGCAAACGCGGTCGCCAACCTTGAGGAGCCTGGATTGGTCGCCGGTCATTGGCCTCAATCTGCTGTCCGCAGACGCCGCGTTATGAATTCGATCTGTCCATCGGGCAATTGCCGCCAATGCTCAACAGTCGTCATGTAACCGCTCTGCGGACACTGATTGATAATCTCACGAGCCCTAATACGAGCCGCTTCAACCGGCAGGCGAAGCGTCTCCTGCATGAACCCGTCACCCGGTTCGACCCGATTGTAAATACGTTCTGCAAGATCGCTTGGTCGAACAGCCATGTCGTAAACTCCGAACGCCACCACCAGCTCTAAAATGGCGGTTAGTCAAATATTTTCTAGGAGGTACCCACAATATCCACCGTCTCGGTTGGGTTATTTAGAAGGTGTTGACGACCAGTAGAGGCGGGCGGCCTCACGCGACTGTGCGAAACCGTTTGGTTTTCATCTTCGCGACGCGCCCACGGAGGCCACGCTCGATCGCTCAGCATAGCGTCGCTTTGGGGTAAGAGGCAGTTTCCTTGGTCGCTGAAAAAAGAGCGAGGCCCGGATGAGGTATCCGGGCCTCTCACAAACACCGGAACAACACCCCTCCGTGCCGCTCGGCAAATGCTCTAATGAACGCTAAGGATTAAATCACTCGTCTCGTTGATCTGGGGCAATGTGTCGGGTACCGCACCGACATCGATTTCCGGCCATGGTCTTACTGCAGCGCCATATCCCAATATCACCGGTGCGCTTTACACATGTTTCCACCTAGCAAGCCTCCACGCGTCTCATCCTCGGCAATAGATCGCCCGCGTTGTTCGAAGTGTTTTGCCAAGATGGCGTTGACGCGCATCACGCCGGGCAGTCCGGGATTCGAGATTAGATCGCTCGAATGCCCTGAATGCGAGCACGCCATCGTCCAGCGCGTCGCCGCCGATCCTGAACGGACAGTGGGCCTCCCGTAGAGCCGCCATCGCGCACAGGTTGGAACACGCTGCATCTCTCCGGTGCTGTCGTTCACGCAAGCCGGGACGGACTTGTTCGCGTAGTCATGTCCGCTTTGTGCCCACAACCGGACTCATGCATTGCAGCAAAAACACCTCTATTCGATCGCCTCGTCGGCGATCGCAAGCAGGTTAGGCGGCACATTGAGGCCGAGCAGCTTTGCCGTTCTGAGATTGATGACGAAATCAAACTTGGTCGGAGCCTGCACCGGCAGATCGCCGGGCTTGGCGCCTTTGAGAATCCGATCGACGTACGGGGCGGCACGCCGAAAAATATCGGTCTCGTCCGGTGCGTAGCACATCAGCCCGCCGTCAGCGACCGCCTCGCGAAAGGGAACGACGGCTGGGAGTCCGTGCGCCAGCGCCTGCGTGATGATCTCGTGGCGATGCACAGCGTTGAAAGCGCTTGGCGGGGCGATCAGGCCGCCGCCCGGCACCGCCGCCAGCTGCGTGATCGCGGCGTCAATCTCGGCGTCGCTGTGCGCGCGCATGGCCGTCACGTCGAGCGCCAGTGCCTCGCGCTGCTCCTTGAACGAGCGCAGATAAACCTCGTAATAGGGATAGTCGTCGGGATTGAACAGAAAGCCGATCCGCGTCACGGCGGGCGCGATCTGCTTGAACAGGCCGAGCGCCTTGCCGATCATCGAATAATCGATGAAGCTGAAGCCGGTGATATTGCCGCCGGGGTGCTCAACATTCGGCACGTACCCCTGTGCGACGGGGTCGTTGACAACAGCGAACACGATCGGGATCGACTGCGTGGCCGATTTCAGCGCAGCGGTCGATGAGGTACCGTAAGAGAGGATGACGTCCGGAGCGAGCTTTACAAGCTCCACCGCACCTGTCCGCACCCGGTCGCGGTCGCCGGCTCCGTGGAGGATCTCGAAACGCACGTTGCGGCCTTCGACCCAGCCCAAGTCGGCAAGGCCGTTGCGGAATGTGGTGAGATGCGCTTCGCTTACGGTGTCATCCTGCCGTGACCCCATAAGCACACCGACCAGCCGCCTTTGGTCCGCTGGTTGCGCCCCTACAATCAGCGGCCAAGCTCCCGCCATTCCGCCAATGATGAACTCGCGCCGTCGCATCGGTCCCCTCGGCCTTCCAGCACAGAGAGCCATCCTAATCGGTGAAGCCGACGCAGGGGAAGAGGTCGCGACGCAGCGGATCAAAAGTCCGCTTGGGGTCAATCGCTACCGAAATGGACCGTCCACCCCATGTCTGCTTTTCCCCCGATAGCGACCAGATAGCGGACATCGCTGGAGGTCCGTTTCGTGCCACGAACGGACTCATGCACTGCAGCAAATTCGAAGAGATTTCGACGGTTATGCTGCTTTATCAAGCCGTGCATCGATCTCCTGGCGCAGCAAGACGAAATCGATCGGTTTGGTCAGCAGGCCAACGGGTCCCTGAGCGATAGCCTGCCGCTTGGTATCCTCGTCGCCATAGGCGGTTATCATGATAACTGGCACGTTCGGCCGTTCAGCCCGCACCTTCGGTAGCATCTCGAGGCCGCTCATGCCGGGCATGTTGATGTCGGACAGGATCAAGATCAGCGACGGGTCGGCGATAAGCCTGATGCGCTCAATTGCCGCCGGAGCCGATGGAGCAAATTCCATGATGAACCGGCCCAAACGAAGATCACGCCGGAAATGCTGGCGGAACATGCTTTCAACATCGGGCTCGTCATCGACGACGAGAATGCGGGTACTCAATTTGTACCTTTGTCGTGCGGGATTGTTGCTCGCGGCAACTTGATAATGATCTCGGTGAAATTGCCTGGCTCGGTCTCGACGTCGATTTTGCCGCCGTGTTGCTTCACAATGATGTCGTGCGTCATCGAGAGACCAAGGCCGGTTCCTTCACCGGCTGGCTTGGTCGTAAAGAACGGGTTGAACATCTTTTCCTGTACCTCGGCCGGAATGCCGGTGCCGTTGTCGCGAATGCGAATTTCCACGGCGCTTCCGAGATTTTTGGTGGTTGCCCGGAGGGTTGGCTCAAAACCAAGCTGTTGATCCTCCGTCTTGCGCCTGGTCGCAGCATAGACGCCGTTCGAGATCAGATTGAGGAACGCGCGGGTGATTTCCTGCGGAAATAGTTCGATTGTGCCCGCATCTGCATCGAAGTCACGCTGCAGGATGATATTGAACTCGCCCTTTTCAGCGCGAGCGCCGTGATAGGCGAGATTGAGGCTTTCATCCAGCAGCGCGTTGATATCGGCGGGCCGTCGCTCGCCGGAACCCTCGCGCGAATGCAGCAGCATGTTCTTGACGATGGAATCGGCGCGCTTGCCGTGCTGGACCACCTTTTCGAGATTGTCTTTCAACAAGCCGGTCAATTCGTCGACTTCTCCCCGGACCTTGCGGTCGAGCGCGACCGGCTTGAGCACGTCGTTCAGTTCGTCGGTCAGCTCGGCCGAGAGTGCAGAGAAATTATTGACGAAATTGAGCGGGTTCTTGATCTCGTGGGCGATGCCGGCGGCGAGTTGGCCGAGCGAAGCGAGTTTTTCGGTCTGCACCAGGCGATCCTGAGCTGTCTGCAAATCCCGCAATGCCGCCTCGGCTGCATCGCGTGCCGCAGCGATCGCTGCTTCGGCCCGCTTTCGCTCGGTAATGTCGCTGTAGATCATAACGAAGCCGCCGCCCGCCACCGCGTTACGACGCACCTCGATAATGCGGCCGTCGGGCCGTACGCGCTCGAAGCGCAGCTCCTGCCGTAGGTCTTCGTTAGTGCGGCTGAGTTGAGCTTCGAGATCGATAGAATACTCACCCCGGTCTGCGAGATAGCGGAAAAACGCGGCAAAGCTCGGCCGCTCTGCGAGAAAGGCGCTGGGCAGCTCCAGCATCTCCTGGAAATTGCGGTTCCAGGCCGTAAGTCGCGTCGCGGCATCGAACATGACGACGCCATCGCCCATGTTGTCGAACGTGACGCGCAGCTCCTCCTGACGCTCACGCAGTTCGTCAAAGAGCCTTGCATTTTCGATGGCGATCACCGCCTGGTCGGCGAAGCTAGTGGCGAGTTCGATCTCCTTGGCGGTAAAGGGATCGACGCGGGTACGGTGGACGCTGAATATTCCGACCAGTGCGTCTTCGCGCAGCAACGGGATGGCGAGCAAAGAGCGAAAGCCGGCAAGCTTCTGAGCCTCGCTATAGGTGTATTCCGGGTCTTGCGATACATCGGAGATTAGGACCGGTCTGCGCTCCAATGCCGCCCGGCCACTCACAGTGCCGCGGCCTAACACGACGGGATGAGCAATGATGAAATCCTTTGCCTCCTGAGAAAAGCCGTACCATGCGACAACGTGATAAAGGCTATCTCGTCGGCGCCACATGACCGCCTGGTCGGCGCGACAGAGGTCCGCCACCCTCTCGACCAGCGTGTCGAGGACGGTCTCGAGGTCGACGGACGACCGGCTGATCACTTTCAGCACGTCAGCGGTCGCGGTTTGCTGCAGTAGCGATTTGCGCAGCTCTTCAGTACGCGCCTGCACTTCTTCAAACAGGCGCACGTTCTCGATCGCAATTACCGCTTGGTCGGCGAAGGTTTCGACCAACTCGATCTGCCTGTCGCTGAAGGGCAGTGGTTCGGAACGTGTCAGCGACAGCGCCCCGATTGGATTGCCTTCTCGCATGAGCGGAACGGCAAGATTGGCTCGATATTGGCCGAGTTTTTGTGCTGCGAGGAATTTATATTCCGGGTCGGCCAGCACATCTGGAATATGGACCGTTCTACCTTCGAGCGCCGTTCGCCCGACCGTCGTGTCGCGGCCCGGAGAGATCGGATTATCCTCGTGAAATTTTCGGAATTCGCGCGAATAGCCGTAATCCGCCGTGATCTTGTAGGCCTCGCCCTCGCGGCGAAATAAAATGCCTCGTCGGGCATCACATAGCAGTGTCGCAGACTCCACGAGCGTATCTAGCACGGCTTGCAAGTCGAACGCCGAGCGGCTGATAACCTTCAACACGTCGGCAGTGGCTGTCTGCTGTTGCAGCGCCTCGGAGAGATCTAGAGTTCTTGCTCGCACCTCGTTGAACAGCCGCGCATTCTCGATCGCGACGACAGCCTGTGAGGCAAAGTTCGAAACCAGCTCAATCTGCCGGTCGGTGAATGGTTTCACCTCCATGCGGCGGATTAGGATGGCTCCTATCGCCGATCCTTCTCGCAGCAGAGGAACCGCAAGTGTGGTTCTATGCCCATACTGGCGCGCAAAGGATGCTCCTTGCGGAAATTCGCGCTCAGCGGACCGTAGATCTGTGACGTGGATGGCTGTCCGGTCAATGACGGCTCGGCCCGAGACCCAATCCCGGCTCACGGCCCGTGTGGTTCCGATCGGCCAGTTCGGTGATGGACCATGTCTTGCCACGCTCTTGAGGAGGTCGCCATCGACGCGCATAGCGATTTCTGCGTCGGTGACGTCCAGCAGTCGTGCCACGCTTTCCGCAATCATTCCAAGGGTTGATGCGGCATCCGTTGTTGCGCTGGAGATTGCGCGCAGGACCTCGGAGGACGCCCTCTGGTGCTCTAGCGCCTCATCTCGCTCACGTTTAAGCCGCGCGACTCTCGTGTCCTGGTCGGCAATGGAGGAAATGCGCCGGCGCGCGGCCTTTGGCGCAATGCTGCGTTTTCGCTTGCTGGCCTTACGGCCCCGCGCTTTGCTCGCCTTGCCAACCGTCTTGGAACGCCGCGCCATATCCGCCCCGAGGCTCCGGAAAGGGCATCTTAGAGCGTTTCACATTTTGACGGAAGCATATCCAGCGTTGCCGAAGTAGTTGTCGCATTCGTTGGGAGGGATGGTTGCGAGAAGGCTTCCGATGTGTCGCCAAGTGTCCTCGACGGTGCGCTTTTGTGCCGCGCGCATCCAGTGTTTGATCTTGGCGAAGGCCTGCTCGATCGGATTGAGGTCGGGTGAGTAGGGGGCAGGTACCAGAGCCTGGCGCCGGCGGTTTTGATCGATGCGGCGCAGGGCAGCTGATTTGTGGCTGCCGAGGTTGTCCATGATGACGATGTCGCCGGGCTTGAGCACTGGAACGAGTTGCTGTTCGACATAGGCACGGAAGCATTCGCCGTTGATCGGACCGTCGAAGACGCAAGGCGCGGTGAGCTGGTCGCAACGCAGGGCGCCGAGGAAGGTCAGGGTGCGCCAATGGCCATGCGGCGCGAACCCTCGCAGCCGATGACCCTTTGGGCCCCATCCACGAAGCGGGGCCATGCTGGTCTTGATCCAGGTCTCGTCGATGAACACCAGCCGCCTTGGATCGAGGCCTGCTTGCCACGATCGCCAGCGCCGTCGCCTGCGGGCAACATCGGCGCGGGCCTGCTCAAGGGCGAACAGAGTTTTTTTAAACCGCTGCCCCTCGCGCCGCAGAAACAACCACACAGCATTGTGCGAGACACGGACCCCTCGCGCGGCCAGTTCGTCCTTCAACCCATGCAGCGTCAGATGGGGCGTCTGCCTGATTCTTTCCACGATGAAGGCTCGATGCGGCTCGAGCACCCGCTTGCGGTGCCCACCCATCTTGGCCAGGCGCAACCGAGCCGGTTCTCCGATAGCGCTGCGACCACTTCACCACCGAGGAAACCGAAACTCCGAACCGGGACGCAACCGATCGACAGCTTTCGCCATCCAAAACCGCCGCAATGACCCGCTTACGCAGATCATTGGAAAGAGGTCGGGTCATCAGATGCTGGCCTCCAGCCCAGCCAGCATCTTGAATCACAACTCTCCGATCCACGGAATCCCCTCCGATTCAATTAATCTAGGAAACGCTCTAGGTCCTGTGGACAGTTATCGCATCCATAGGATGATGGCGGCAAGGGTAACGACAGCCTGATAGTTCCGCGCTGTTTTCTCGAAGCGCGTTGCGACGCGCCTGAACTGTTTGAGCTTTGAGAAGCAGCACTCCACGAGATGGCGCTGGGCATAGAGATGTTTGTCGAGGGGATATTTGAGCGCCCGTGACGGGTTGTTGGGAATGACAGCGAGCGCGCCCTTGGCGGCGATGGCTTTGCGCAGATGATCGGCGTCATAGGCTGTGTCGGCCATGACGACCTCGGCAGGAAACCCCTCGATCAACGCTGCGGCTTGTGGTGCATCGCCCTTCTGACCTGCCGTCAGCGTGAAGCGCACCGGACAACCCAAGCCTCGGACGGCCATATGTATCTTGGTGCTCAGGCCGCCGCGCGAGCGGCCGATCGCCTGATCTTCAGACCCCCTTTTTTAGCCCCGGCAGCATGCTGATGAGCTCGGACGATGGTGGAATTGATGATCAGATATTCAAAGTCCGGATCATCGGACATCGCCTCGAATATCCGATACCAGACGCCCTTGGTGCTCCACCGGCTGAAGCGCCGGAACACGCTGTTCCAATCGCCAAACGCCTCCGGAAGATCGCGCCAAGGAGAGCCGGTACGCACGATCCAAAGCACGCCCTCCACAAACATCCGGTTGTCGCGCCCGGTGGAGCCTTTCTGGTCAGGCCGACCTATAATCAGGGGCGCCATCCGCTCCCAAGCAACGTCGCTCAAAACCAAACGATCCATCACACCCAAGGCCGCCTCCCCAAAAGCAGCCTTGAATTTGATTTGCTGATAAAAGGGAATCCCTGATAGTCCACAGGACCGTCAAGCCGGCCGGTCGCGTTGTTTCCGTGATGGGGACAACAGGCCTTAGGCAACAAAAAAACTGAGTGTGACAAAAGCAACACAGTATGATCGCATGCGGCGGCGCCACGCGCGCGACCCGAGGCGCTGACTGAAGGGTGCTTCCCAAGATCGTGGACAACCTTGTCTTCCACTCCAAGCGGGGCGCCCTGGTGCAATTCGAGCCGAACCGACGCCGCGATCCAGACGATACCAGGCTCGTCGTACTGGACCGCGAAATTCGCTCGGCTGAGGATCTTGGCCGTGTAAAAACACCCTTCCCAGGGAAGTCGGCGAGAAACCAGGACCGGTTCGGTCTCAGGCCGCGATCGCAGCCATCAGCGGCATGATCCCGACGATGTTCATGACCCGTGTCAGATTATAGGCCAGGACCGACAGAGCCATCTCGGCAGCTACTTTTGGAAGCGTTTTGGTGAGGAAGTGTGTCGCTCCCATGCGGGCCTTCATCGTTCCGAACGGATGCTCGACTGTCTCTCGACGCTGGCGCATGGCTTGTGGGTTTGCATCGAGGCGCTGCTGCACAGCTTCGAGCAGATGCTCATGCTCCCAGCGTGGTATCCGACGCTCTGGCCCGGTCGTGCATTGGGATTTGAGAGAACAATGTTGACAGGCTGTGGTCCAGTAGCGGCGCAGCCTCTTGCCGTCTTCCTCATTTGTGAAGCGATACGGCAAGCGCTCCCCGGCTGGACAGCGATAGGCGTCCTCCTCGGGCAAATAGACGAAGTCCTGCTTACCGAAGCGCCCCTCCGATTTGGCGCCCGAGGTCTGCGGCTTGGGCAGAGTTACCGTTATGCCGGCCTCGTGGCAGGCGAGGATCTCCGGGCTGCTGAAGTAGCCGCGATCGGCAACGGCCTCGAGCGTTTCCGTTCGGAGAACAGCCTTTGCCTGCTTGGCCATGTTAGCAAGTTGTGCCCGGTCTGAGCCGCTGTTCGTTACCTCGTGCGCCACAATCAGATGATGCTCGGTATCGACGGCGACCTGCACGTTGTAGCCGACGACGCCAGAACCGCGGCCGCTGGTCGCCATCGAACGGCTGTCGGGATCGGTCAGTGAGATTTGCTGGTCAGGCGACGCAAGCATCTGCTTCTCGTAGACGGCAAGCTTGCCCATCTCCTCCTTCAGCTTCGTCAGCTTCTCGGTAAGCCTTGTTACCTTTGCCGCCAGCGCCTCCGTCGGCTCCTGTCGGTCGGCCGTATCAAGTTGGCTCAGATACCGCGCGACGCTCTCCTCCAGCTGGGCACGCCGCCGTTCCACCTTCGCCCGCGTGAAGTTCTTGTCCCGGTTGTTCACGGCTTTGAACTTGCTGCCATCGATCGCAACGCTCGCCTTCGCGAGAAGCCCCATCTCATGGCAGAGTTCGACGAAGCGCGCACATACCTTGCGCAGCGCCAGGCCATTGTCTTTGCGGAAGTCCGCGATCGTTTTGTGATCAGGTGCGAGCCGACCCAGCAGCCACATGACCTCGACATTGCGTCCGGCCTCTCGTTCCAGCCGCCGGCTCGACTGCACCCGGTTCAGATAGCCGTAAATGTACAGCTTCAGGAGAACCGAGGGGTGGTACGATGGCCGACCTGTCGCCGCCGGCTCCACCCCCTCAAAGCTCATCTCGGCCAAATCGAGCGCATCGACAAACACGTCGATCACGCGAACCGGGTTGCTCTCGTCAATGAAATCATCGAGGCATTCGGGCAATAGTGTCCATTGCCCACGATCCGCCTCCTCAACAAAGCGCCTCATCAATTCCCCCATAGAATCACGGGAGAATCATAACAGCGGCATCGCGTTTTCACACAGCCAGGGTCAGAAACGGTCTTGGCGGCCCTGAACCGCCACTTCCGGGTTACCCCTAGAAACGGACATCGACGGGCCGCCCCGGAATGTCCGGAAACTCACTCCGCTTCATTCATCCGACAGAAGGAGCGCTCATTCACTCTTCTTGCTCGTCCACCGCATCATACCAAAGGCTGTTGAACTCTTCCTCGACCACCCAGCCGACATTCTTCCCGCGTGACCTGAGCCTGCCGAGACGCTCAAGGTAGGCGCCGCGCTCGGCAGGAGGCAGGCTAGATACGATTTCCAGGGACCGCCCATACATGCGGATCAAAGCAGCAAAGTATTTCTCGTCGTCCATGCTGCAGGACTCCAGAAAGCTAACTGCTTCCTCGCAATAAAATATCGAAAGCTCCGCCATCCCTTCCGGGCGCCCGATGGCTTTTTTGTAGTCCGCAATCGCCTTCTTGGCTTTGGAAACGGATATGGGTTGGCCTTTCATCAGGTCCGGGGATATCCATCTCGAAATACTCGCCTTGAAAGGTTGGAGCTGATCATGACCCAGACCCAGGCGGGCATGCAAGAAAGCCTGGTTGTCTTTGCTCGCTGTGTAGAGATCTTGCACGAGCCCCCGAACGCCCGCCCGATCAAAGTCCAGGAGTGCGGTCTTAACGTCGTTCCAGGTTGGCGAGGCATTCTTGCTACGGACCACGACCACGAGCCCCTCAAAGATGATTTTATGCGCGAGCATCTCGGCTGTCTCAAGATACACGTCTTACGCAAAAGGAGCACATTGGTCAGGTCAACGATGCCTCACCAATGGCACATGCTCTCCTCCTCTGTAACCGAGGAGTATGACCATGCTGGACCAAGCGCATGCCACCCCGACGCCCTATAGACGGTCACCGTGGAACAAGGGAAAGCTGACAGGGGCGAAGCCGCCGCTGCGACCCAAACACGTCTGGTCGATCCGGACAAAACTCCAGATCGAGGGACGCGCTCGCAACCTTGCCATGTTCAATCTGGCAATCGACAGTAAGCTTCGAGGGTGTGATGTCGTCGCCATCCGGGTCGAGGATGTTGCCGCCGGCGGCTACACGGCGGATCGCGCAACCGTCCGGCAAAAGAAAACTGGACGGCCGGTCAGGTTTGAATTGAGCGATCAAACCCGCCAGGCCATTGATGATTATCTGAAGGCCACCGGCAAACGGCCTGGTGAGTTCTTGTTCACCGGCCATCGCGGCACTAACCGCAGTATGACCACCCGCCAATATGCCCGGCTCGTCTCCGAATGGATCGGCAGCGTCGGATTGGACCCGAGGCTGTTCGGGACGCATTCGTTGCGCCGCACAAAAGCTACCCTGATCTACCGGCGGACGGGCAACCTGAGGGCCGTCCAGCTCTTGCTCGGGCACACCAAGATCGAAAGCACGGTTCGGTATCTCGGCATCGAATTGGATGACGCGTTGGCAATAGCGGAACAAGTTGATGTCTGAAATACACGGGCAGAGCGGACATGCTCTGCCCACCTTCAGGCGGCCGGTTTGTGCCAAGAGGCGACCACCGCACCGCAGCAAATAGCAGCGCTATTCAATCACCTCGTCAGCGCTTGCAAGTAGCGCAGGCGGTACGATAAGGCCGAGCGCCTTGGCAGTCTTGAGGTTGATCACAAACTCGAATTTTGTCGGCTGCTGTATGGGCAAATCCGCCGGTTTAGCGCCTTTGAGGATACGCCCAACATAGAGGCCCACCAGGGTGGCCATTTCATCGAAGCTCGGGCCATAGCTGAACAGACCGCCGGTGACTACGAAATCCCGGACGTAGTACATCGTGGGGATTTTATAGCGACTGGCTGCTCCGACCAGCCGCTGGTTTTCGACGTCAACATAGGATCATCGCCCACCAAGAGGCCGCCGATGCCCTTTTGCCGGCCCAGCGCAAGAGCCGGGTCTATTTCATCGGGACTGCTCGCCGTTAACGCGGTAAGGCGAAGGCCCAGCGCTCGAGCAGCATTCTCGGCATGTTCCTTATGCGACGTTGCGTTCTGGTTTTTTGGATTAACCAGCATTCCAATCGACGGATCGGAAATCAACTCGTGGAGCAATTGGAGTTTTTTTGCCGTAAGTGGATCGAACAACATCGTCACGCCAGTGAGATTGCCCCCCGGGCGATCAAAGCTCTGAGCCAAATTAAAGGTAATCGGATCAACGGCGAGTCTAAATACTATCGGTATCGTTGAGCTTGCTGCCTTGGCTGCCAACGCAGCCGGCAATCCCGATGCTGCAATCACGTCAACTTTCTTCGCGACAAGATCTGCGACAAGTTCAGGCAGACGAACATAGTCGCCCGCACTCCAGCGGTACAAGATTGAAAAGTCCCGGCCTTCGATCAGGCCTTGTTGGGCCAGCCCCTTACGCAAGCCGGCAATAATGCCAGCCTCGGACTTCTCGTCTTTGCTGCTGAGATAACCAATAGATGCGTGCGCTGTATCCTGCGCCCGCGCTGCAAGCGGCCATTGGGCGGCCACGCCGCCAAGTACCGTAATGAACTCGCGCCGCTTCATTCGATCACCTCGTCGGCAGTAGCAAGTAGCGCGGGCGGCACGGTAAGGCCGAGCGCCTTGGCAGTCTTGAGGTTGACGCTAAGTTCGAACTTAGTTGGTCGCATGACTGGCAGATCGGCTGGCTTCTCACCCTTGAGAATCCGACCAGCGTAAATACCCACCTGTCGATAGGTGTCGGTAATACTCGCGCCGTAACTCATCAAGCCGCCGGCTATTACGAAGTCACGAAGATAATATGCGGCAGGTAGCGCGTGCCTTGCCGCAAGATCGATCAATTGTTTAGGACGGCTATCGAAGAATGGGTCCACACTAATAAGTAGCGCGGCGTTCGAGAATTTGGCTATCGCCTCGAAGGCTTTATCGATCTCCTGTTCGGTGCCGGCATTGAGCACTTGCAGTTCATGTCCGATGGTGCGCGCAGCAGATTGCGTGTCTCGCACTTGCGACGTGGCATTTGCAGCGTTAGGGTTGACGAGTAGCCCGAATGTGGCGGTTTTCGGCGCAACTTCGCTCAGAAGTTCCATCTGTTTTGCGCCTAGCGCACCAGAATAGAACGTTGCGCCACTGACGTTGCCACCGGGTCTGTTGAAACTGCTGACAAGACCGGTCTCCACTGGGTCGAATCCAGTGGTGAACAAGATTGGAATCGCTTTGGTTGCCGCGATTGCTGGACCTGATGTGCCGCCGGCAATGATTACAGCAACTTGATGGTCTACTAGGTCCGTCGCAAGTGCCGGAAGCCGGTCGTAGTGGCCCTCTGCGTAGCGATACTCAATCGCAACATTTTGGCCTTCTATATAACCGCTCTCCTTGAGGCCATCGCGGATCGCCGCGACAAGGTACTCCGCTTGTTTTAGCGTCCTGCTGGTGAGGAATCCGATCACCGGCACCGAAGGTTTCTGCGCTCGCGCCGCGAGCGGCCAAGCCGCCGCGGAAAATAATGCCAAGAAATCCCGTCGCCGCACGCAAGCCCCCCTAGCTCGATGCTAGATATTCTATCGGCTCATTCGACCGCTTGATAGTGGTGCGACGAATTGCCTTGGTCGCCGCCGATGTCGGAGATGGGTCGATACTGTTGAAAAAGTCTTTGGGGGGTGGCGAACAAAATTTTCCAGAGCCGCTGATGCGTTTCGCGCGCAGCGATGTGAGGGACCGCGTCGCATCTCAGAAAAACGACCACGGACCTTCGGATCGGCGCTACGGCGCATCCCAACGGCGGAGTTGTCCAAAAATCAGCATTTGCGAGATTTTTGGCGTCGTTCGATTTTCGACTTTTTCAACAGTATCGGTCAAAAGCTGCCGTCACCGCCTCTAATTGCGGCTTCTGCTATACTCCCAGAAGCGGACACAACTCGGACATGGCATCACGGCAGCTTTGGGCCAATAACAGACAAAGTGCCGCGAGGCCGCGAATGTCCAATTTCGATCACTTTCTGTGCGCGATATCGTGGGCAATGATGGTCGCGTCTTCCCCCACACCGAAAAGCAAGGAGGACTTTCGCTCGCGAAGAAAGTGAATTCCCACGAAATGCAATCCCGGTATCACGGTGCTTGCGCCATCGACTTGGAGCGGAAAACCGTCATCATCAAACGCGGCCGGCCAAGGAAGCCAGGATCGAAAATCGGGCCGGAAACCGCTTGCGAAAATCACCGCTCCGAAGCCGGCCAAGTCGATCTCCGGCGGTCCGGGGCCAACGAAAGCGCTGGGCTCCAGGATCTCGATCGGCTTCAGCCCCCGTTCGACCACCAGTCGCCTAAACAAGTCCATCAACTGCCGGTAACGGCCGTCGCCCCACGCGATTGTCTGCTCCAAATCGGGTGCGAACCGTGCTCGTACGCCATCGGACCCGACGAAGTGGCCAGCAAGGACGACACCCATATCACGCAGTGTGCGCAGGTGCAGGTCATGGCCTCCGCCGTGCCCGGTTGCCAGCAAATTCGCGTAGAGCCGCGCCTCGGGCCCTGGGAGCGAGCTGAACGGAGCGTCCCAAAATCCCGACTCTACAAGCCACCAAACAATGTCGCGATCGCCAATTCTTCGGGGGGCCCAGGGAGCTCGACCGCAGGCCAACAATACTTCCCGCCGAGACTCGTGCAGTTCCTCCGCGAGTTGGCATCCCGACTGACCACTCCCAATGATGAGGACACGACCAGAAGGCAAGACCTTGGGGTTTCTGAAGTCCTCAACATCGAGTTGGAGCAAGCCAGTAGGCAGCGTATTCGCTGCCGCCGGCCGGTGCGGGCATTGATAGGCGCCCGTCGCCAGTACCAATGACCGTGCCTTGTAAGATCCCAAGGTCGTCTCAATGACGAAACCGTCGCCATCTCGCGCGCTCAGTGACGTTATTTCAACATGTTCTTGGAGAGGTGGCCCGAAGGACGCTGCATATTCTTCTAAGTATGCGGCTATTTGGTCCCGCGGCATGAACCCGTCGGGGTCCGAGCCGCCGTATGAGTAGCCTGGGAGACGCACGGACCAGTTCGGTGTTACGAGACAGAAACTATCCCAACGGTTGCGCCACGTCTCCCCGATCCGACCGCGTTCGAGCACGACATGCTCCACACCCAAACCGGTAAGCTCGTGACTTGTCGCCAAACCAGCCTGACCGGCGCCAATCACTACGACCTCGATCTGCTCCATCGATAGACCTTCGCAAGACGGGTTAGGCAGAGCGGCTGGCGGTTCAAAGGCGGGCGATCGAGGTTTATGGCCGTTTGAGGTTGATCTTGCTAGTTAGGCCTCGGAAGTAGCAACCTCCAGAGGTTAGCCTTGCGCCAGCGTGATCGGCGGTGGACATCGATAGTTTGCATGAAGTCTAGCGCCTGGGCCGCTACCTACTCAAGCATCCGTCTGTGTCCGAGTTGGGTCAAAAGCGACCGAATTGGGCTGTTGGCGCGATGTCCGGTTTACCCCCGATAGTGACCGAACTGAGGACATCGCTGGAGGTCCGGTTCGTGCCATAAGCGGGCTTGAGCACTTGGCTCTTTTTTGGCTTGGACTTTAAGTTACAGCCTCGCTCCCGTCCGTCGCGATGGTTGCCAACCCAAGCCGAGTTGCCCTTTGAGCAGTTTTATCGGCAGACCAGACGGAAAAGGAACACCTGAAACAAGACCATAACCGAAACTTCGATTGCGACCACTCACACGAAAGGCACGAAGGGTGCTGTTTGGTCCCAACCACCAATGATAATCTTTGGTCGTTTTCTAAAACGGGAGGGGGGCATGCGCTATTTGGTGCTGCTGATTGGTTTCGCCGCGTTTTTGATGCTCGCAGGTCCGGCCTCGGTGTCGCGGGCCGTCACCGATGATTTAGATACCTGCGCTCACGGGAGCGGCGATGCTGCAATTGCGGCCTGCACTCAGGCGATCAATTCAGGCAGCTGGCGCGGCTCTGGCCTTGCCTGGGCCTACAGCAACCGCGGCAACAGGTATCGCGAGAAGGGCGACAACGACCGCGCCATCGCCGACTTAAGTCAGGCCATCACGCTCGATCCGAAATTTGCCAAGGCCTACAACAACCGCGGCATCGCGTATGCCGCCAAGGGCGACAACGACCGCGCCATCGCCGACTTAAGTCAGGCCATCGCGCTCGATCCGAAATTTGCCAAGGCCTACAACAACCGCGGCCTCGCGTATGCCGCCAAGGGCGACAACGACCGCGCCATCGCCGATGAAGATCAGGCCATCGCGCTCGATCCGAAATATGCCATCGCCTACTACAACCGCGGCTTCGCTTGGGAGAAAAAGAATGATCTGCAAAAAGCTTTGGCAGATTTTAAGAAATTCACCGAGCTCGATCCTGCTGATCCTGACGGCCCGGCGGCGATAGCCCGCGTAGCGAAAGTGTTGGGGCAATAATCGTCCTTTTCGACCGATCCTTACCGGCCCGTTTATGTCTGCTTCGCCCAGAAAGCGGACCTGATGAGGCTGGCCACGACAGGCAAAAGGCGCGTTGAGGTTGGCTGCAGCAGCGGTGGAATGGGGTTTAGTGGTCATATTGCGATACAGCATTCCAATCACTCATTGTCGCCTTTGGGTCCAGGCCGTGTGGAAACGTTTTTCGTACCCCCATAACTGCAAGTAAGCGGGCGTGATGGACCTCGACGCGATCGGCTGTGCCTATTTTTGCTGTATCGGGTCTGGAGTCAATCCGGGCGCAGCCTCGGGCCATGCTGAGCGACCCTAACGGTCTCACAGCGGGCACCATGACGCGCTCCTCAAGCCCGGATCGCCGCGAGGAACGGTTTGATACCGATGATGTTGATCACGCGCGTGAGGTTGTAGGCGAGCACGTGCAACGCCATCTCAGTCGCCACTTTGGGCAGCGTCTTCATCAGAAAGTGCGTCGCCCCCATCCGCATCTTCAGCGTGCCAAACGGATGCTCAACCGTCTCGCGACGAGTACGCATTGCATCCGGATTTCTGTCCAGGCGCGCCTGCACAGCATCAACAACATACTCGTCCTCCCACCGCTTGATGCGACGTTGCGGTCCCTTCGTGCACTGAGCCTTCAGCGCGCAGGTGCGGCACGCGTTGGTCCAGTAGTGGTGCAGGACCAATCCATTTTCCTCGTTCGTGAAGTGGTGGGTGAGCTTCTCACCGGTAGGACAAATGTAGATGTCCTCCTCAGCCACGTAGCGAAAATCCTGCTTGCCGAAGCGGCCTTCCGACTTCGCCTCCGATGTCTGGGGTTTTGGCAGCGTGACCGTGATGCCAGCCTCATTGCATGCGAGGATCGACTCGCGGCGGAACGGGGATATGCAAAAGCCCAGAATAATCTCGGAGTTGCATATGGAGATGGTCGAGGTGTTCCGCAAAACGACGCGGAGGCTGCTAGATGGTTAAAACTCGCCTCAGATCAGGGTCTGGCCGAAGCCGCGAATAACCGACAATGAGAGGATTGCGAAGGAATTGGCGGGCATGTCGCCGCTGTAGAACGGCGCTAGAACATCCGGACCCAGTGGGACAAACTTTGGGACATGGACCCAAAGCGAAGACCACGAAGACCGGCTAAGATATTGAATTGCTGGCAGGAGTGGCAGGGCTCGAACCTGCGACCCCCGGTTTTGGAGACCGGTGCTCTACCAATTGAGCTACACTCCTGCAGGGGACCGAAGCGTCGCCGCCGATCCGCGCCGTTTCAAGCATAGGCCATGCACCGATTGCAAGGGCGAAGCGGGTAAACGGCCTGTTCAACCGGGCCGTTCTGCGCCAGACTTCAACCCAGCCGACAAGAGCCAGACCGACAAGAGCAATGGGAGAGACGATGACCCCGCAAGCCGCCACCAAGCAGACATCAGCCCCGGAGACCCCGCCGCTCCCGCAAGCCAAGCCGGAATTGATCGGGTTGTCGCCCAGTCGCCTGCAGAAGATGTCGGACGCGTTCAAGCGCGAGATCGACAAGGGAACCATGCCGGGCGCAACCGTGATGGTCGCCCGCCGCGGCCAGATCGGCTGGTTCGAGGCGCTCGGCCGGCAGAGCCCCGCGGCGTCGGCGCCGATGACGCGCGACACGCTGTTTCGCATCTATTCCATGACCAAGCCGGTCGTCTCGGTCGGCATCATGATGCTGCTCGAGGAAGGCCACTTCCTGCTCAACGATCCCGTCGCGAAATTCATCCCCGAATTCGCCAACCAGAAGGTCGGCGTCGAGAACAACGGCAGGCTCGATCTGGTGCCGCTGCAGCGGCCGATGACGGTGCAGGACCTGTTGCGGCATACTTCAGGCATCACATACGATCATACCGGTAACGGCCTGGTGCAGCAGCTTTACAAGCAGGCGCCGCTGCGCAGCCGCAAGATCACCAGCGCCGAGCATGCCACGATGGTCGCGGGCCTGCCGCTGAAGTGCCAGCCGGGCGCGGAGTGGAACTACAGCCGCTCCACCGACATCCTCGGCCGCGTCATCGAAGTCATCGCGGGCAAGCCCCTCGGCGCATACCTGACCGAGCGGATTCTCGCGCCGCTGCAGATGACGGAGACGGGGTTCTACACGGCAGGCGAAAATGCCGGCCGGCTCGCCCAGGCGTTCCCGGCCGATCCCTGGACCGGCGAGGCGGTCGAACTGTTCGACATGCTGGAGAAGCCGGTCATGGAATCCGGCGGTGGCGGGCTCGTTTCCACCACCATGGATTATGCGCGCTTTAGCCAGATGCTGCTCAACGGCGGTGTGCTCGATGGCACGAGGATCATCGGCCGCAAGACGCTGGAGCTGATGGCGTCGGACCATCTCGGTCCCCACGTCAAGATCGAGGGCGGTCTGGTGCCGCCCGGCCACGGTTTTGGACTGGGCTTCGCGGTGCGGATGCAGCCGGGCATCGCGCCGTTCCCGGGCTCGCTCGGCCAGTTCTACTGGAGCGGCCGGGCCGGCACCTATTTCTGGATCGACCCGAAGGAAGAGCTGTTCGCGGTCTTCATGATGCAGGGCCCCGGCCAGCGCGAATATACCCGCAACCTGCTGCGGGCGCTGGTGTATGCGGCCGTGGAGTAGCGCGCGATCATTCCCGGCCCGCGCCACCCCCGCCGTCATGCCCCGCGCAAGCGGGGCATCCAGTACGCCGTGACGTTTGTGAGAATCGAGAAGACTGCGTTTACTGGATCGTCCGCTTTCGCGGACGATGACGGGAATCAACTGATCGTAGCACCCCCGTCGATCACGATGGTCTGGCCGGTCAGGAAGTCGCCGGCCGCGGATCCCATCAGTACCGCGGCGCCGGCGATCTCGTCGGGGATGCCGATGCGCAGCAGCGGCGCGCGCGCGGTGGAGTTCTTCAGGGTCTCCGGGTTGTCCCACAGCGCTTTCGCAAAGTCGGTCTTGATCAGGCCCGGCGCGATGCAGTTCACGCGGATATTGTGCTTGCCGTATTCGCAGGCGAGGTTGCGCGCGAGCTGCATGTCGGCGGCCTTCGAGATCGCGTAGGCCCCGAGCACGGTCGAACCCTTCAGGCCCCCGACCGAGGAGATGATGATGATTGCGCCGTCCTTGCGCTCGATCATCTGCGGCACCACCATCGAGATCAGCCAGTTGTTGGCGACGATATTGTTGTCGAGGATTTTCCGGAACTGGTCGTCGGAGATGCCGCCGAGCGGGCCGTAATAGGGATTGGACGCGGCGTTGCAGACCAGGACGTCGATCTTGCCGAAGCTGCGGTTGGTCTCGTCGACGAGGTGCTGCAGGTTTTCCTTGCTCGAAATATTCGCCGCGATCGAGGCCGCGGTGCCCTTGCCGTATTTGTCGTTGATCTCCTTCGTCACCTTGTCGCAGACGTCCTGCTTGCGCGAGGAGATCACCACTTTGGCGCCGTGCTCGGCCATGCGCTCGGCGATGGCGCGGCCGATGCCGCGCGTCGAGCCGGTGATGACGGCGACTTTCCCCTTCATGTCGAACAAGCTCATGTCTCTCTCCCGGATACGGTTCTGATTTTCGTCTCTCAACTAAGCAGCGTTGACGGCGTTAGACAACCGCGCCTCACGCCAGCTTTGCGACCTCCGGCCCAGCCGGCTGGTGCATGGCGGCATGCCTCGCATCCGCTATCCAGGGCTGCTGGTTGACAAAAGGCAATCGCCAGTTCCCGCGCCCTTCGCTGGCGTAATGATCAAGCCGCGTCACCGAGCAATTGTCGATGTCGAAGCCGAGACCCTTCTCGACGAGCCCGCCGAGCGCGAGGCCGACCGCCGCCTTGATCGTGCCGCCATGACCGACGGCGATGATGTCCCTGCCCGCCTGTTGGCGCATGATGCGATCGATCGCCGATGTCACGCGATCATAGAGGTCCATGAAACTCTCGCCGCCCGGCGCGGGCTCGCCGATGTCGGCAAACCAGCTGCTGCCAGGCGGAAGGCTCGCGAGAAATGCCGCGCGGTTCATGCCCTGCCATCGCCCGAGATTCTGCTCGGCGAAATCAGCCTCCTTCGCCATCCCGGCAGGCCTCGGAAAGCCCGCGTCCCAAAGCGCTTCCGCGGTCTGATGGGTTCGCTTCAGATTGCTCGCGACCCAGACCGCGCCGCGCGCCAGGATTTTGGCGACGGCCTCGAACACCTCGCGGTCGCTCGTGTCGCAGGTAATGTCGGTCTGGCCGTAGATGTTGCCGCCGTCGCTGCGCACCGGGGCATGCCGCACCCACCACCACCGCGTGATGACGGCTTTCGCCTGGTCTGGATTGGACATAGGAAAAACCCTTCAATACTGTCCGCCGCGGTCGTACGTGAGTGCACGCAACACCTCAAGTGACTTGGCGTTTGAAATCTTGTTTGAATTTCCGCCAAGCGGGCAAAGTGATCAAGGGAGAAACCCATGGGCCGCCTCGAAGGCAAATCCGTCATTATTACCGGCGCCGGCAGCGGCATCGGCCGCGCGGCCTCGCTGCTGTTCACCAAAGAGGGCGCGAGACTGATCGCGGTCGACCGCACGGATGCCGTCAAGGAAACGGTGGAGCAGGTGAAGAAGGCCGGCGGCACCGCGCAGGCCGTGATGGCGGATGCGGGCTCCGAGAAAGACGTGATGGCCTTCATCGACAAGGCGGTCTCGGCCCACGGCCGGCTCGACGTCATCTGGGCCAATGCTGGCATCAGCGGTGGCCTGGTGGCGCTGCCCGACCAGACCGTGGAACACTGGCAGGAAATCCTGCGCATCAACCTGATCGGCCCGTTTCTCGCGGTCAAACACGCCATGCCGCACATGATCAGGCAGAAGTCCGGCGCGATCGTCTGCACCGCGTCGGTGGCGGGCCTGAAGGCCGGCGCCAGCGGCCATCCCTATGCCGCGAGCAAGGCCGGCGTGATCAGCCTGGTCCAGACCACCGCCTACTCCCTGTCCGGCACCGGCGTGCGCATCAATGCGGTCTGTCCCGGCCTGATCGAAACCGGGATGACGAAGCCAATCTTCGACAACGCCAGGCAGCGCGGCACCGATCACAAGATCGGCCAGCTCAATCCGTTGAAGCGCGCCGGCCAACCGCACGAGCTCGCGGCGATGGGCCTGTTCCTGGCGAGCGATGAAGCGTCCTACGTCAACGGCCAGGCGTTCCCGGTCGACGGCGGGCTCACGGCCTCTATGCCCTATGCGGGGAAACCAGTCTGATATCGCCGGGCGCGCACATCCCCGCCTCATCACCGGTCGTCATCCCCCGCGAAAGCGGGGGACCCAGTACGCCGCGGCTCCGCGGATCAATCACAGGTCTCTGGAATACTGGGTCGCCCGGTCAAGCCGGGCGATGACCCATTGAGTGTGTCGCGGCGGGATGTCGCTACACCGCCCCCGCCTTCTGCGCGTATTTCCACGCGTCCTTCGACAGCGGCACGGTGCGCTTGGCGGATTCCATGGCCTTGGCGTTGGCGGCGGTGCCGTCGCGGATGCGCCCCGCGATGCCTTGGGTGATGCCGGCCAGCCGAAACAGGTTGTAGGCGAAATACCAGTTCAGGTCCGGCACCGCCATCTTGGTGACGTCGCAATAGATTTTCGCCGCCTCTTCCATCGAGGGAATGTTGAGCGCTTTGAGATCGGCATTGGCGAGCCCCGGCATCGTCCATTGCATCAGGAGGTAAGTGAAATCGGCCATGGGATCGCCGGTTGTCGACAGCTCCCAGTCCAGCACCGCCTGCACCCGCGGCTCGGTCATGTGGAAGATCATGTTGTCGAGCCGGTAGTCCCCATGCACGATCGAGACGCGTTCCTGCTGCGGCACGGTCTTCGGCAGCCATTCGGCGAGCTTTTCGAACTCGGGAATGTGCTGGGTCTCGGAGGCGCGGTATTGCTTGGTCCAGCGGTCGACCTGGCGGGCGAAATAATTGCCAGGCCGGCCGAAGTCAGCGAGACCGATGGCCTGCGGATCGTAGGTGTGGAGCCTGGCGAGCGTCTCGATCTTGCTGGTGAAGATCTTGCGGCGATCTTCCCGCGTCTGGTTCGGCAGCGTCGGATCCCAGAACACCCGGCCCTCTTCCATCGACATGACGTAGAAGGCGGCGCCGATCACGGCATCATCGGTGCAGAGCGCGTAGGCCCTCGCGACCGGAAAGCCCGGCTGTTTGCCGAGCGCGGCGATGACGCGGTATTCGCGGTCGACCGCATGCGCCGACGGCAGCAATTTGCCGAACGGCCGCCGTCGCATCACATAGGATCGGCCCGGCGTATCGAGCCGGTAGGTCGGGTTGGACTGGCCGCCCTTGAACTGCAGGACGACCAGCGGTCCCTGATAGCCTTCGACGTGCTCGCCCATCCAGCGGTCGAGGGCGATCTCATCGATCCGATGCCGCTCCTCGACCGGCTTGGTGCCGGAAAACTCCTCGTCTTTCCTGACGCCGTCGGCCACGATGACGCTCCCTCATTTTCTTGGGGAGCGCCACCTGGAGTGCTCCCAATTCAGCGGGTAGGAGCGTTTGCATACTTCCGAAGTTCAAGTCTGGCAATGGCGCGGTTATGGACCTCGTCCGGCCCGTCGGCGAGCCGCATGGTGCGCATCGAGGCATAATCGCGCGCGAGCCCTGCTTCGTCGGAAACGCCGGCTCCGCCGAACGCCTGGATCGCCTGGTCGATGATCTTGAGCGCCATCTTCGGCGCCGCCACCTTGATCATGGCGATCTCGAGCTGCGCGGTCTTGTTGCCGACCTTGTCCATCATGTCGGCGGCCTTCAGGCACAACAGGCGATTCATCTCGATGTCGGTGCGGGCTTCCGCGATACGCTGCTCCCAGATCGAATATTCGATGATCTTGCGGCCGAAAGCGGTGCGCGACTGCAGCCGCTTCACCATCTTCTCCAGCGCCTCCTCGGCCTTGCCGATGGTGCGCATGCAGTGATGGATGCGGCCGGGACCGAGACGGCCCTGCGCGATCTCGAACCCCCTGCCCTCGCCCAACAAAATATTGCTGGCGGGAACGCGGACGTTCTCCAGCAGCACCTGGGCGTGGCCGTGCGGCGCATCGTCGAAGCCGAACACCGGCAGCATCTTCTCGACCTTGAGGCCCTTGGTGTCGAGCGGCACCAGGATTTGCGACTGCTGCTGGTGCCGCGCCGCCTTCGGGTCGGTCTTGCCCATCAGGATCGCGATCTTGCAGCGGGGGTCGCCGACGCCCGACGACCACCATTTGCGGCCGTTGATGACGTAGTGATCGCCGTCCTTTTCGATGCTGGTTTCGATATTGGTGGCGTCGGAAGATGCCACCGCGGGCTCGGTCATCAGGAAGGCGGAGCGGATCTCGCCGTCCATCAGCGGCCGCAGCCACTTCTTCTTGTGCTCCTTGCTGCCGTAGCGCATCAGCACTTCCATGTTGCCGGTATCGGGCGCCGAGCAGTTGAACACTTCCGAGGCCCAGCTGATGTGGCCCATTTCCTCAGAGAGCGGCGCGTATTCCAGATTGCTCAATCCCGCGCCGCGGAATTCGTCGTCCTCATGCGAGGATGGCGGCATGAACATGTTCCAGAGGCCCTCGGCGCGCGCCTTCTTCTTCAACTCCTCCAGAACGGGGATCACCTTCCAGCGCGGACCCTCGGCGTCCTGCTGCTTGTAGATCGGCACCGCCGGACGGACATGCTTGGTCATGAACGACTGCACCCGGTTGAGCCATTCTTTCTGGCGATCTGACATGGTGAAATTCATCGGACGCTCCTCGCTTGCAGGTTTCGAAATCGTTGGCCGCACTGTCCCCCCGCCGCCGCCGCGCCGCAAGGCCGATCATCGCGAATTCGCGCGCTGACATGACGAAGGCGTGACCGGCGGGAAGCCGCCATGGAAAGCCTGCGGATTGACATTTCCGGTCCTTCAAACGATAGTTTCATACAAGTGTTTGAATTGCAATCCCACGTCCCTGCCAAAGCCGGGGGTCACCCATGCCGAGCGATCAGACCCGCTCCGCCATCCTCGCCGCCGCCGAGCGGCTCTACGCCGACCGCGGCTTCGGCGACGTCACGCTGCGCGACATCGTGGCGGCCGCCGGTGTCAATCTCGCGGCGGTGAATTACCATTTCGGCTCCAAGGACGAGCTGATCGCGGAATTGTTCGTGACGCGTTCGATCGCCACCAACCGCGAGCGGCTAAACGAATTGAAGCGCGCCGAGGAATCGGGCGGCGGCCGCGCCGACATCGCCGCCATCCTGCGTGCGCTGGTCGGCCCCACCTTGCGCGGCTGCCTCGGCCCCGACCGCGAGCGCTCCGCCGCGGCGCGCTTCATGATCCGCGCCTCGATCGAATCGGTACCGCCGATCCGCCGCATCAAGAACCGCGAGATCGATCATTTGCGCAAATTCGCCGCCGCGATGCGCCGCTCGCTGCCCGATCGCGGCACGGTCGATCTCTACTGGGGCCTGCATTTCGCGCTCGCGATGGCGCACCAGACCGTCCGCGACAGCGAGCGGCTGGCGAAGCTGTCGGAAGGCGCGTGCGACCTCGACGACATCGCCGGCATCATCGAGCGCATCGTGGCGGTGTCGGTGATGGCGCTGACGGGGGGTGAAGTGGAGAGCAAAACTGCCGAGGCGGTCGGCGCCCGGCGGGCGCGGTAAGCGTCGTCCCCGCGAAGGCAGGACGACATGTACCGCGTTTGCCGGGAGGTCGGGCAGAGCATGTCCCCCTACCCGGATACTTCAAACATCAACTTTGTCCGCCATCGGGCTCGAGCAGGAGCAAACCGTTAACCCCGGGGCGCGAAGATGCCGGCTCGCTTCGAAGGGGCCGGCCCTTGAACTTTGAGAACGGAACGCTTCACAGCATTCGCTCGACGAGCCAGCGAGCGCTCGCGGCAACGTGGGCGCGGCTCTGCAAGGAAGGCCTGCCGTCCTTCGATCAATTCCATCCCGAGCCGGGAATTCATGATCCGAAACAGCTGGTGGCATGGAAAGCGGAGACCAATAACAGCGAGTTGGTCTTTCGCGCGCTATATCGTGGAACACTGGTTGATGAGGCCTTCAACAACAGCTGGACCGGAAAGACCCTGCGCATGGTAACACCGCCATCGTTGCAACCCCTGATCATCGGCGCCTCGGAGCACTGCGTGAGTGCCGGTTGTGCCGTTTACACGATTCTTCGAACCTGGGATGGCGCAGGATCCCCCGTTGACCTGGAGCGTCTTCTGCTGCCCTTCGGCAACAACGGTCACGTCAAGATCATCGTCGCGTCCCTGCAACTGACCAGCCCGGAACGGCCGGTCGAGCGCGGCAAGATCGCAAAGGACTTTGAAGCGAAAGCAGAGGCCGTCTTGTCGGCCCGAATATCAGCCGCGAGCATCAACGCAGCGGTCAGCGCCCCGCGCAAGGTTGCGGCCAAGCTCGCGCAATGAGCCCGCGAGACTGCCGGCGCCGGACGCGCGCCAAGCCTTGAATTGGCCGGATTGTCGGTTTCAATCAGGCGAAAGGACAGGCGCGATGGCAAATTCCCAAAAACTGTTTCTGACGATAGCGGCGGTGTCGGCGGCGGTCGTCGTCGCCAGCGAACCCTCGTTCGCGCGCGGCGGCCCGCCGAGCATCATGGACTCGCCCGGCTATCAGCGCCGGCTCCAGGAATCGCGCCAGCAATTGCCGCAACCCGCCGTGCAAGAGCATGCCGCGCATCGGCACAGGAAACATCATCATCACGGCGATTGATTTGCTTCGCGCATTCAGCTCCGTCATGGCCGGGCTTCCGCCTTCGCCAAGGCTTCGGCGGACCAGCACCGAGGACCCGGCGAAGCTAATGCGTAGCCGGGTGTCCCGGGTATCCACGTTCTGCCTCGACACCACGAGAAGGACGTAAATGGCCGGGACAAGCCCGGCCATGACGAGGAAATAGCCCGCGACGATGAACTAAATCACCCCCTGCTGCTTCAGCGCGTCGAGCTTCGCGTCGTCGTAGCCGAGCTTGGCCGCCAGCACCTCGCGGGTGTTCGCACCCAACAGCGGCGGCGCGCGATATTCCTTTACCGGGGTTTCGGAGAACGTCAGGGGATTGCGGATCAGCGACAAGTCATGCCGGAAGGGATGATCCACCTTGATCTCCATGCCGCGCGAGCGCACATGCGGATCGGCAAACACATGATCGAAATCGTTGATGGGACCGGAGGGCACGCCCGCCTTCTCCAGCTCTTCCAGCCAATAGGTGAGCTTGTTCTTCAGGAACAGGCCGGCGAAGATCGCCATGATCTCCTTGCCGTGGACGACGCGGTCGTTGTTCTTGATGAACCGCGGATCGGTCGCAAGCTCGGGCGCGCCCAGCACGGCGCAGGTGCGCGCGAACTGCGCGTCGTTGCCGACCACCAGCATCAATTCGCCATCGGTGCAGCGAAACACGCCGGCCGGCATGCCGCCATTGCCCCAGGTGCCGCGCCGCGGCGGCGTCTTGCGGTTGACGAGATAGATCTGGGCCCAGTGCGACAGCGAGGCGATCACGGTGTCGAGCAGGCAGACGTCGAGGCGCTGGCCCTTTCCGCCATGGACGTCGCGATGATAGAGCGCGGAGAGGATCGCGATCGAGGTGTTCATGCCGGTCATGTAGTCGACGATGGAAGGACCGACCTTCATCGGCCCTGCCCCGGGCTCGCCGTCGATATGGCCGGTGACGCTCATCAAGCCGCCCATCGCCTGCAGGATCGCGTCGTAGCCGGCCCGCGGCGCATAAGGCCCGGTCTGGCCGAAGCCGGTCACCGAGCAATAGATGATGCCGGGGTTGATCGCCCGGATCGACTCATAATCGAGCCGGTAGCGCTTGAGATCGCCGACCTTGTAATTCTCCATCATGACGTCGGCCGATTTTGCGAGCTGGCGGACGATATCCTGCCCCTCGGGTTTCGCGACATTGACGGTGACGGATTTCTTATTGCGGTTGGCGCAGAGGTAGAACGAGTTGTTGTTGTTCTCCTTGCCCTCGGGATCGACCAGGTAAGGCGGCCCGAAGGCGCGGGCGTCGTCGCCGCCGCCCGGCCGCTCGATCTTGATCACCTCGGCGCCGAGATCGCCCAGCATCTGCGCCGACAGCGGGCCTGCGAGCACGCGCGTCAGGTCAAGGATCTTGATGCCTGAAAGGGGCAAGGGCGACATGAGGTTTCCTCCCGAGCGGCTGGCTTTGCGGCTTTCGAGCCAGCCGGCGCCAGCATTACGCCAGCCGATACACTATTTTTCGACGCCGAGCACTGCGCTTCCGGCATGCGAGCCTGTGCTGACGGCCGGGCTTGGAACGCATTGGCGAGCCCGAGCGTTACCTTGCCGGCGAATCCGCGTGTTCGGCCCGGGAGGGGTTCGGCGAGGTCGTGATGGTGGCGCAGCGGAAGATTTCCCTGGTGTTGGCGGACGTCGACGGCACGCTCGTCAACGAGGAGAAGATCCTGACGGAGCGCGCGCAGAGCGCCGTCAGGCAGCTGCGCCAGGCCTCCATCCGTTTTGCGATCACCAGTGGCCGGCCGCCGCTTGGCATGGCCATGTTGTTTGACCCGCTTGCGCTCGATACGCCGATTGCCGGCTTCAATGGCGGGCTCTTTGTCGGACGGGACCTCACGATCCTGGAGCAAAAAACGCTCCCTGCCGATGTGGCGGGTCAGGCGATCGACCTCATTCGCAAGCATGGCCTCGACGCCTGGGTCTATCGCGGCAATGACTGGCTGATCACAAAGGCCGACGCCCCGCACGTCGCCCGTGAGGCCTGGACCGTCAAATTCCCGCCGAAAATCGTGGCGGATGTCGGCAAACAACTTGACCGGGTTGCCAAGATCGTCGGCGTCAGCGACGATTACGACAAGGTGCAGCGCTGCGAGGCAGAGGCCCAATCGTGCTTCGGACGGCGCGCCACGGCGGCGCGTTCGCAGCCCTACTATCTCGACATCACCAGCAAGGACGCGAACAAGGGTGCGGTCGTCGAGTATCTGTCGAGACACATGAGGGTGCCTGTCGAGGAGATCGCCACGATCGGCGATCAACCCAATGACGTGCTGATGTTCGAGCGATCCGGCTTCAGCATCGCCATGGGCAATGCCTCCGATGATGTAAAGGCACAGGCCGCTGCAACGACGGACTCCGACAATGACGAGGGCTTCGCCAAGGCGATGGAACGCTTCATCCTGGGGGCGTCCGGCTGACCGCGAGATGCCCGCCCATGACGGAAGGGCTCGAAAAAGATTGGAGCGGGTGAAGGCAATCGAACCCTCGCGCGGGGCTCGCGACCCTGTTTATCCTGCCGATAGAAATGCGAGCAGAAAGACCGCAAGCCATCCCGTGATGAGCAGCGCCATCACGGCCCCGGCGCCAATCAAAAAAGCACACTTAGGTATGACTGATATGTACTTATGGAATAATGCCAGGACACACTGCCCGACGTATTCTGGCGAACGGAGAAATACCGTATCCGAATTGGAGTCCGTCCATGAGCCAGGTGCAAGTCGAGCAGAAAACCTATCAGATGCCGCCGCAGGATGGGTTCACCGTCGCGCACTTTCTCACCGTCGCCGACGTCGAGCGGTCGCTTCGTTTCTATGAAACGGTCTTCGGAGGTCGCATCCTGAGCCGAGGCGACGGCAGCGGCGCGCCGGGCTATATCCAGATCGCGAACACCTGGCTCCTCGTTAACCCCGGGGGCGGTCCGACACCCGACAAGCCCTCGGTAACGCTCAGCGTCCCCGCCAATCCCGACTCAGTCAGCAGCTTCATGAATATCCGCGTCGCAGATATTCAGGCGTGTTACAAACTTTGGCGAAGTCGAGGAGCCGAGTTCATCACGGAGCCGAAGCCGAAGTACGGCGAGACGCGCTGCTACATTCGCGATCCTGACGGCTATATTATAGAAGTCGGGCAGAGCAACCCGGGCGTCGCTTACGGCTAAACGGCACGATACATCGGTCCTGTTATCCTGCCGTTAGAAATGCGAGCAAAAAGACCGCAAGCCATCCGGTGATGAGCAGCGCCATCACGGCCCCGACGGTTATCCTGGCTTTCTCTTTCGCGGTGTAAGGACGCATTCAACGTCTCGATTAGCCGCCCTTTGCGGCCAGAGAGCGAATATTTTTCGGAATGAAAGCTTACGCTAGCAACACTCCAAAAGAACCTGGAGCGGGTGAAGGGAATCGAACCCTCGTATTCAGCTTGGAAGGCTCCGGATTTCCGGAATGTTTTCAAGAGTTGTTCCGACATTTCGCAACTTTCTGGCCGATTGAGATCACTACGGATTTTTTCTTTGTCGGAATGGCGACTACCACCTAAGCGTTCATTGCTTGCTGCTCAGTAATTGTGGTGTACAAAAATCCCACTCGATACCCCACTCGATGTTTGGTAACAGTTGATCCCTCAGTCGAAGTGATCGAGGGGGCGGGTGGTAATCGCGAGGCGAAGCACTTCCACGCGATTCCGAGGGAAACGATCAGACAATCAGTGAAACGATCAGACAATCAGTTTCAATTACCTAGCGCAGGGTTTGGGAAGAAATCGTTCGGTTGGGTTTCAACGCTTTCCGTGACGCATGTCGTACCCCGGCTTTTGCAGGAAATGAGCGAACGCTTTCAGCGTCGCTTCGGAAACGTGATGCTCAATCCCCTCAGCGTCGGCTTCGGCAATCTCGGTAGGGACACCTAGCGCCACAAGAAGATTCACGACGATCCTGTGACGGGATCGCGTTCTCTCGGCCAGCGCTTGTCCAGTATCAGTGAGAAACACTCCGCGATATGGTAGTCCCGTGGCCAACCCCTCACGCTTCAACCGCGAGATCGTCTTGATAGCGGTCGCATGGGAGACGCCTAGACGACGGGCCACATCGGTGGGCCGCGCCTCGCCACCGGTGGCCAATAGGTCGGCAATGAGTTCCACGTAGTCCTCAAGCAGCGCCCTCGATTGCGCTGAACGAGTTTTCCCAAATCGACGCGCCTGGGTCAATTCAGGCGGAAGCTCGTTGGTATTCCCCTTATCCTTCGCGCTTCGCGGCACCGCGCCCTCTCAAAACCTTGACGACTGGAATGCACCTTGCGCCAAGTGGACGCTATTTTCAATCCTCATATCAATTTGTTACCTTAGCTACATTGTGTGCGTTGACATCACGGACGTCGGTGCTATCTCTAAGTGTAGCCTCGACTACAAACTGGTGTAGGTACTTGATGCCCCCGGCGATCTCCGATGCGCTGCCGAAAAGAGAGTCACTGACGGAACGGACCGTCTCCGCGGGTCGCGAGGTATTGGCGGGCCAGCGCGGCGGGATGCGCGGGTATCTGGCATTTGTTGGTCCGGCTGTGATTGTTTCAATCGCCTACCAGGACCCGGGTAATTTCGCGACGAATATCCAGGCAGGGGCGAAGTACGGCTATGGACTGCTTTGGGTAGTGTTGCTCGCCAATCTGATCGCCATGCTGTTCCAGGCCCTCTCCGCCAAACTTGGTATTGTCACTGGACGGAACCTCGCGGAGATATGCCGAGAGCAGTTTGCCCAGCCGATTGTCTGGGCGATGTGGGTCATCAGCGAGGTTGCCGCCATGGCGACCGATCTGGCCGAGTTTCTCGGCGGCGCCATAGGACTTTCCTTGCTATTCCAAATGCCTCTCCTCGCAGGAATGGTCGTCACGGCGGTCGTAACCTACGGCATCTTGATGTTCGAAAGCTCCGGGTTCCGGCCAATCGAGCTGATCATTGGTAGCCTGGTTGGCATTATTGGGCTTTGCTACCTCACCGAGATGTTCATCGCTCCGGTTGATTGGCGCGCGGCAGCGTTGCATACGGTGCTGCCGCAGCTTGCCGATGGCGACGCACTGCTGCTCGCCGTCGGTATCATCGGCGCAACCGTCATGCCGCACGCTATCTATCTGCATTCAAGCCTGACGCAGACGCGCACGCCGGTTTACGACGATAATGAGCGGCGCAAGGTTTTGCGCTTCTCGAATCGAGAAGTCATCGCGGCATTGGTTATCGCCGGCCTGGTCAATATGGCCATGGTGATGATGGCATCGAGCGCTTTCCATGCCGGACACAGCGACGTTGCCGAGATCGAAACGGCCTATCACACGTTGGCGCCCTTGCTGGGCATCGGTGCAGCGGGCGTGTTCCTGGTCTCCCTTATTGCGTCGGGAATTTCGAGTTCGGCGGTCGGAACAATGGCCGGTCAAATCATCATGCAAGGATTCATCAGGTTTCGGATCCCGATCCTGGTTCGGCGACTGGTGACGATGATACCGGCTTTCATTGTGGTCGCTCTTGGCGTGAACGCGACGAATGCGCTGGTCATCAGTCAGGTTGTGCTCAGTATCGCCCTGCCACTCCCGATGATCGCACTCCTGATATTCACGCGACGCGCCGATATCATGGGTCAATTCGTCAATGACCGACTGACCGACATCACTGCAATGGTTGCGACTGCGGTGGTGTTGCTGCTCAACGCAATTCTGATCCTGCAAACGCTCGGCGTAACAATTCCTGGGTTGCTGGCGTCATGAACAAGCGTTTCGCCGCGAGCAGGTTTCGCCAGGACGCTTCATTGCCCGACGATCTTCAGGGCTTCTTGCGCAAGGCTGGGCTGTGTTCGACCAGACAACGGGTCACCGTTGCAAGGCTGCTGCTCAGGGATGCCAATCGGCGCGTCAATGCTGAAATCCTCTACGACGAAGCGCGTGAAGCGCGTTGTCCTGTTTCCAGGTCCGCTGTCTGCAACGCGCTCCGCCAATTTGAGCAAGCCGGGTTGTTGTGCCGGATTGCGATCGATCGGTCGAAGCAGTCTTGGTTTGTCATTGCGAATGCCGCTGTCGGCTTGAACTAATTCGAGAGACGGAATGAAGATCGCAATTCGGCAAGAAGGTGGACACTGCCGCACAGTTGCGAATGCGATGCAATTGTATCAAGCGACCGGGCGCGCCGGCAGTCTGGGGCGAGCAGTATCGGGATTCCTCGACAGGTTTCCCGCCTCATCCAGGGACAGCACCGTTTTGCGCGCAGCCAGATTTAGTCTGGGGGTGGCGCTGGTGTCCGCGTTTGGTTCCTCGTCGCGGGCTGCGGACTTGATTCGCAACGCGCCGTTGCAAGCGCCGCCCTTCGTCGCAGCTCCCTTTGATTGGACAGGAGCTTACTTCGGCGGCCACGCCGGATATAGCCGAGGATACGGGCGCAACACGCTGTTCGATCCAAACCCGACTGCGGCCGCTACTTCATTCGGCAGCCTCTTTGGCGGATTGCAGTTCGGCTACAACTATCTGCTTCCGTCGCGACTGCTCATCGGAATTGAAGGAGATTTCTCGTTCCCGAATTTTCTCGATGACGGCATTGTCGCTTCGCGACCAGCCCCAGCCAGCAGCGTCACCGAAAAGCTCGACTTCGTCTCGACCGTTCGCGGCCGGGCGGGTTACGCATTTGACCATTGGCTTTTCTACGCAACCGGTGGCCTCGCCTGGTCGCAAGCGCGGTTCCTTGAAGACTCTGGCCTGACCGGCAACGAGGACAAGATTCTGCGAATGCGCATCGGCTGGGCTCTGGGCGCGGGCGCTGAACTTGCCATCGCGCCGGGATGGACTGCGAGACTTGAATATCTCTACGACCACCTAGGAAATGTCAGCGGTACGTTCGCATCCGGCACCGGTTACCAATCGACGACGGTTGATCTTGATAGTCTTCGGCTTGGACTCAGTCGGAAGCTCGACTGGACAGGTGCGGATACAATCTCGGGCAACGTCGGCGACTCCTGGGCAATCGACCCCAGTAGCTGGAATGTCCACGGGCAATTGACTTATGTCGAGCAGGGTTATCCCGCTTTCCATTCACCGTACCAAGGCACGAACAGCCTAACGGGCGCCAGCCAAATCCAGAATACGACGAGCGCAACCGCGTTCGTCGGCTATCGCCCGTGGGACGGCACCGAAATTTATGTCAACCCGGAACTCATGCAGGGCTTTGGTCTCAATAACACGCTGGGGGTCGCAGGCTTTCCCAACGGCGAGGCGCAAAAATCCGACTTCCCGATCCCCCGTATCGACATCGCGCGGGTATTCGTGCGGCAAACTTTTGGCCTTGGTGGTGAGCAAGAAACCCTCGAGGACGGTCCGAACCAGCTCGCGGGAAAGCAGGACATTTCCCGGATCACCGTCACTGCTGGCAGGTTCGCCGTCATAGACCTCTTCGACGGCAACTCCTATTCACATGATCCGCGCGTCGATTTCCTCAACTGGAATATGTACTGCTGCGGTTCCTACGACGTAACCATGGACAAGATAAGCTACACGTGGGGCGCCGCTGTAGAACTGAACCAGAAGAGCTGGGCGATCCGTGGTGGCTATTTTCTGGTGCCGACCGTCTCCAATACCAACACTTTCGACACTCAGATCCCCGAGCACGGGGAATATATCGGCGAACTGGAATTGCGATATTCGCTGTTCTCACAGCCCGGCAAATTGCGCCTGATGGGCTGGGCGAATGTTGCCGATATGGGGAGCTATGCGGACGCGCTTGCCATGCCGGTCACCACCCCTAACTATCCCGACATTACGCAGACGCGGCAGGTGCGCACGAATTACGGCTTTGTCGCCAATATGGAGCAGGCCATCACGAGCGATCTCGGTATTTTCTCGCGTGCGAGTTGGAGTCCCGGTCTCGACGAGATCATCGGCTGGACCGATTGCAACGAGAGCTTTTCGTTCGGAGGAGTGTTGAAGGGCAATGCCTGGGGCCGACCGGATGACAAGATTGGTGTGGCAGGGGTGGTCGAAGGTCTCTCGCCCATCGCGCGTGCGTATTTCGCTGCCGGCGGCCTCGGGATTCTGATCGGCGATGGCCAGCTCAACTATCGCCCGGAGCAGATCCTCGAAGCCTATTACGCCTACAGCCTCAACAAATGGGCAACGCTCACCTTCGACTATCAACTCGTCGATAATCCCGGATACAATGCCGATCGCGGACCGGTTTCAATTTTCTCTGGACGCTTGCACGCGCAGTTTTGATCTCGATACGCGCGGCGGAGGCCTTAGGGCGTAATTGGTGCCCTTGCGGATTGTCGGTAGTCGCAGTCGTGAGCCTAGGTGCACAGGCAATCTTGGAGCTTGGTGGATCGACAGTGTCGGATCGCTCGAAGTGTCAAAATTGTCGGAATGGCGTCAGAATGGGTGTTTAAAATTCCTGACTAAGTCATTAAAATTGTTTTTGGAGCGGGTGAAGGGAATCGAACCCTCGTATTCAGCTTGGAAGGCTGCTGCTCTACCATTGAGCTACACCCGCGCTCACGCGATGAACTAACACGGCGGGCCGGCCGTCTCAACCGCCATGCACGGGCCTCGGTGCGGCAACACCCTCCGTTTGCCCTCGCCCGGCCGCGCCCCTTAACACGGGCCGAATCCGTGCCTATACTGGGCTTTCCACCAACAACGAAAGGAGGTGATCCAGTGTCTTGTTCCAAGCGCTGTCACCTCGCTGGGATCGCCCGCTAGGCTTGTCTGAGCCTCGCACCTGGGCGTCTCAGCGCCTGGACCAGCGAGATACGAAAGTTGAGACGCGGCGGGAGAAATCCCGCCGCGTTTTTTTTGCAGGTGGTCATTCCGGGGCGACGCGAAGTGTCGAACCCGGAATCTCGAGATTCCAGGTTCGCGTCTTCGACGCGCCCCGGGATGACGGGCGGAAAGGACGCCGGCTACCCGACGGGCAAATCACTCATCGGTTTGAGCAGGCCGTTGTCAAGCCCTTTTCGCAAAAATATTTCTGTTTTACAGAACACAAAATCACCCTATATGCATCACGTCCCGTCCCACCAAAGGGGCGGCTCGCGATCGTCACGAAACGCGGGGCGGGATGCGGTGGACGTGGATGCGCCCTTGACGAATGGCGCGTGATGCGGACGGCGAAGTCGTGTGGGCCTGGCACCCCGACGCTGGTGTCAAGTTCGCGCTAAGGCGCGCGGGCGACGGTGGCAAACAAGCCTGGTGCACCGGGGCGAGCACGGAGCAGCCGTAAAACCATTGCGCGGGGAATGCCGGGTCGTTCCGGTGTACTCGTGGTGACTACACTCGTGTACTTTGTTTTTTATCGTACGCGAGGCTGCGGGCGCATCGAGCGCCCGGCATTCCCTGCGCCCTCTGTTTCGAGGGAGCCGGACCAAAATGCAAACCCCGCGCAAAAACCATGCGGCGAGATCGCGAAGCTGTGCACTCTCGTCATGCCCGGGCTTGACCCGGGCATCCATCATTCTTCGCAAGATGTTCTCTCGAAGGGGATGGATTGCCGGGTCAAGCCCGGCAATGACGAGGTCAATTGGGCTGTTTGACAATCGGATCTCTATCCGTCGTCCCTGCGAAAGCAGGGACCCATACGCCGCGGCGTCTCGTTAGGGCACGATCGTCGTTGGCTTCGCAGCAACAAAGGCCTGTGGTTATGGGTCCCCGCGTTCGCGGGGACGACCATAAGGGGTCTTCAAACCGGCGGGCAAAATCTTTCGCGCAGGGAAACCACGGCGATCAGCATGCCCAGCGTCCAGGGCAGCGCCGCCCGGTACGGCTCGACGCTCAGCAGCATTGTCATGACGCCGGACAGCAAGCACAGCGCGCGCGGATATCCACGCCGGCTGCCGCCGAACAGCGAGAGCAGGAACGGCAGGAAGAACAACAGAATCATGCCGGGGGTCATGGGCGCTATCGATTCGAATTTTCCGCGATCAGAACCCGAACAGGCCGAGGCGTTGCGGGCGCGGGCCGCGGCGGGTTTCGGCGATGCGCTCACCGCCGTTGACGACCGAAGAGCCGTAGTAGCGGTGATGGCCGCTGACATCGTGCAGATCGCCGGCAGAAGACGACGCAGGCGCGCGCGCGGTATCGCTGAGGATGGTGGGTTGCCTGCTCGACATGACCGTCTCCGCTGCGTGGCTTTGCGCCGTTATCGCGTGTCTCGCCATCGGTCGCGCGCTGCGCGGGCCGCGTTCAGGCCTTATCCCGACAATCGTGTTTCAGGAGTGTTTCGTGGGCGTGAGGACCGTGTCACCGCAAGGGCGGCGAGAGGCGATCCGGCACCTTGCGGAACACGAAATTGTTGCAGTAATCGGCGCTCTTCCAGAACCATTCGCCGTCCTGGCGCTGATGCACGGCGGCATCGAATTCGGCAACCGGCAGAAGCTTGCCGCGCGCGATAAAACTGCCCTCGTAGCCAAGCCCCGCGAGCCAGAGAAACACGTCGTGCACGTTGCCGGGCGAAAGATGCCGGTTCTCGCATTCGAACACCAGAAGCGGCGCGTGCTGCCTCAGAATTCGCTCCGCCCCCTTCAACACGGCGAATTCGGCTCCCTCGACGTCGATCTTGAGCAGCGAGACGCGGTCCTTTTCGCCGAAATACCCGTCGAGCGAAACCGCCGGCACCGACAGGGTCGCAAAGTGCCCGGCTTCCCCACGCGGGCGATGCAGCGACGCGCCGGGGTGATGGCCTTCCGGGATGAACAGGTCTCGATGGCCGGAATGCTCATCGACCGCCCTGGCCTCGACCGTGACATTGCCGAGCCCGATCACGCGGCAGTCATCGGCGAGCGCGTGCGCGAGCTCCGGCTGCGGCTCGAATGCAATCACGCGTCCGTCGCCCACATACCACGACAGCCAGTAGATGAAACTGCCCTTGTTGGCGCCGATGTCGCAGACGATGTCGCCACGCCTGACGTGCCGCTTGATGATGCCGAACTCGCGCCGCTGGTCGCGAAGCCGCGCCTTGAGCGCACGAATGCGAAAGCGGAGGCTCTTCTTGGTGAACCAGGCCTGGAAGATGGACACTGGTCAGCTTTCCGCTTCTGGGCGGCCCAATACATCCGCGAAACTCCTGGCGCGCAGTAAGACTTTCATCTACCAGAGGCGCTTTTTTGCGAAGGCATGACCGGAACCAGATTTCAGATAACGTTCAAATGTCCGGGCTTTCTGCTCGTCCGAGAATGCCACGTAGGTTACCAACTTCCACGGCATGAATTTGGACGTGTGAGGAGACTTGCCCGCGTTGTGATCCACCAACCGCCTTTTGAGGTCAGACGCCATCCCTACGTAGCGCTGATCGACGAAGCTCTCACTTTGCAGCAGATAGGCGAAATACATTGCAGCCCTCCTACGCCAAAGGCTTCGGAGGGCATCCTTCTTCGCGATCGGACATGGCGCAAATCCTGCGAAGCGCCTGGCGCGAAGGCAGGAATGCGGCAGACAGGCCAATTGGCAGCCCTCCTACGCCCAAGGCTTCGGAGGGCATCCTGCTTCGCGATCTGACAGAGCGCAAATCCTGCGAAGCGCCTTGGCGCGAAGGCAGGAATGCGGCAGATAGGCGAAATACAATTGGCAGCCCTCCTACGCCAAAGGCTTCGGAGGGCATCCTGCTTCGCGATCTGGCAGAGCGCAAATCCTGCGAAGCGCCTTGGCGCGAAGCAGGATGGTGGGGGAGGAAGGACTCGAACCTTCGAAGTCATAAGACGGCTGATTTACAGTCAGCTCCCTTTGCCGCTCGGGACACTCCCCCGCTGAAACCATCGTTGGCCCACCGCCGAAATGGCGGCAGGCAGGCCATGGATGACGCGGAAACCTCAAAAGGGCCCGATCACGGGCTCCCGGTCGGGCGGTTTATGAGGGAAGCCGCCCTGCAAAGTCAACCAAGGCCGGCCGCCAATAAACGGTCGAAAGGGCTCAAATTGCCATATTCCGGAACCCATGACACAAGCGGCCCATGAGCGATCGCGAGCGAAAGGCGAAATTCCGGCGCGGCGGCGGCAACGCCCCCGATCGGGGCCGCGATTCCGGCCGCCGCCCGGCCTGGCGCGGCCGCGAGGGAAACTCCGACGGCCCGGTCATTCTCTATGGCTGGCACACGGTTGCGGCGGCGCTTGCCAATCCGCAGCGCCACATCCGCAAGCTGATGTTGACGGAAAACGCCGCCCGGCGGCTTGCGGAGGAAAACATCGCAACCCGCGTGACGCCGGAAATCGTGCGGCCGAACCTGATCGATGCGCGGCTCGGGCCGGACGCCGTGCATCAGGGGCTTCTGGTGGAAGCCGATCCCCTGCCCTCGCCCGACATCGAGAC
Source organism: uncultured Alphaproteobacteria bacterium (assembly GCA_963721135.1). Taxonomy (GTDB): domain Bacteria; phylum Pseudomonadota; class Alphaproteobacteria; order Rhizobiales; family Xanthobacteraceae; genus Bradyrhizobium. Next base: position 36,167 of record CAVRIB010000004.1, on the reverse strand, counting down.
GCTGCCGCAAGAAGGCATGGTGCTGGTGCTCGACCAGATCACCGATCCGCACAATGTCGGCGCCATCCTGCGCTCGGCGGCGGCGTTCGCGGTCAAGGCCATCGTCACCACGGCGCGGCATTCGCCGGAAGCGACCGGCGTGCTGGCGAAATCGGCCTCCGGCGCGCTCGAGCTGGTGCCGATGGTGACGGTGCAAAATCTCGCCCGCGCGCTCAACGAGATGAACGATCAGGGTTTCCTGACGGTCGGGCTCGACAGCCAGGGCAGCGAGGATCTCGGCAATGTGGTGTTGCGGCAGCCGTTGGCGCTGGTGCTCGGCGCCGAGGGCAAGGGCTTGCGGCAATTGACGCGCGAGACCTGCGGCGTAGTCGCGCGGCTCGACATGCCCGGCGAGATCAAGAGCCTCAACGTCTCCAACGCCGCGGTGCTGGCGCTCTATATCGGCGCGAGCAGGCTCGGGCTCATGGGCCAGAAATAGCAACGCCCGCGCGCGGGATGCGGGCGGGCGTTGCCGATGTCTCTGGCGCGAGCGCGGCGATCAGTAATAGCGGCGCAGCGCGTGGCGATAGCCGTATTCGCGGTAGCCGTAGTGACGATAGCCGTAGGCCGGCTGCCCCATCATATGGCCGTAGCCGTAGTGGTGGCCCCAATAGTGGCGGTGATGGCGATAGCCCCAGGCGGGCAGCGCGTCCTCCTCGTAGCCCGGAGTGGGCGCGAAGTTGCCGGGGCCGGTATAGGTCGGGCCCTGGTTCACATAGTAATACTGGTGCACCGGATCGGGCAGCTGCTCGTAGGCCCAGCCGCCGCAGCCGGTGTTGCAGCCGGTGTAGCCATAGGTCGGGGCCGGAGAAACATAGACCTGGGGCGCCTCGCACGGGGTGCAGGGCGAGCAGGTATCGAACAATCCGCACGCCATCGCGGGCGCGGCACTCGCAGTCATCACGGCGATCGCCGCTACCAATCCTGAAACAATCTGACGCATTACTCTCTCTCCTGTGGGGTCGGTTCTTGTTGGCGTGGAACTAGCGTGGAAGCTTCTTCGGTTCTCGGCGGTCGAAATCTCTGCGGTGCGAGGAATCCTGCGGCATGCCCTGCCCGCCGCCGATTTGCGGCGCGACGATGATGGGCGGCGGATTGAGCGGCACTTCCGGCTGCGACATGGATTGCGCGCCCCATGATTGATGATAGCTCTCCGCCGGCTGCGGCAGCTTGCGGTTCGCGGGCGGTTCGATCTCGAGGCGTCCGTAACCCGGAAGGTGACCGGCGCTCGGATAATAATGGCCGACGTTAGGCACGGGATCGACAGTAGCGGCCGCCATAGACGGTGGGCTGCACCTGCTCGTTCCGGCCGAGGCCCCATTCGCCCTCGACGACGGCATAGGAGGCGTCGATGCCGTTGATGATGATGGGAACGCCGGGGCGGCCGGGAATCACGATATCGAAGCCGCCGCCGGCCAGGGCCGGTAGCGCGGTTCCGATCAGAATGGCCAGTGCCAGCCCAGCTCGCATGGTTTGGAGTCCCGACTTGTCTCGGTACAACCTACCCGAAGATGGGGACTCAAGGGTTAAAGCCGCGGGCCAAACTTCCGGTAAGCCTAACGCGCAAGGATTTGCCGTCGTTCAATTGCCGATATTCGCGATCAGGAAATGTTAACGAGGCGTTGCCGCGCCCGCACCGCTTACGCAAACACCGTGGTGTGCGATGGTCATGACCCCGATCGCGATGGTGATGACGCCGACAGCGCCCTGCAGGCCGCGATTGGCCGAGGTCAGCCAGCGCGCCGAGATCGCGATCGGCACCGCGATCACCGCCGACAGCGCGCCCATCCCGATCATCGAGCCGACCCCGAACAGCGCGACGTAACCGAGCCCGGCCAGCGGATTTGCGGCCTGCGATACCGCGAGCACCAGCAGCGCCGCCGAGCCCGCCATGCCATGCATCAGCCCGACCAGCAGCGTGCGCCAGCGAAAACCATGCGCGTGGATATGGTGCGCGCGGTCGTGCGCGACGCTTTCGCCGGCGTGGCTGTGGGCATGGACATGGACCGTGCCGTCGCCGTGGCCATGGATGTGAAAATGCACGCGGTCGCGCCAGAGCCGCCACAACACATGCGCGCCGAGGCCGACCAGCATGATGCCGACGCCAGTCTCCAGCGGCCGCGCCAGCCGCGCCGGGATCGCATGACCGAGCAGGATCGCAGCCCCGGCAAAGACGAACAGGGTCAGGGTATGGCCGAGCCCCCAGGTCAGGCCGTGCTTGACGATATCGGCGACGTCGCTGCGCCGCGCCGCGATCGAGGACACCGCCGCGATGTGGTCGGCCTCGAGCGCATGCTGCATGCCGAGCAGAAATCCGAGACCCAAAATTCCGAACATCCGTCTGAGCTCTCCTTGCGGGTGCGCCTCAAAGAACTTCATCGAACAGGCTGCGCATCGACGCCCAGGAGCGGCGGTCGGCCTGCGCGCTGTAGAGCGCGGCGCGCATCATCGAGCCGTCGGCCGCGGGGTTGGTGAAACCGTGCAGCGTGTTGCCGAAACTGACGATCTGCCAATCCCGCACCAAGGCTGTGCGCATTTCTTCCTCGAATGCCCGAACCTGTTCCGGCGGCGCCAGCGGATCGTCGGCGCCGGTGCAGACCAGCACGCGGGCATTCACCTCACCCGGGGCCGCGGGCAACCTGGTGGTGAGCACCCCGTGAAAGCTGACGACGGCCTTCAAATCCGCACCCGCGCGCGCGAGTTCCAGCGCGACCGAGCCGCCGAAGCAGAAACCGATCGCGGCCATCCGGCTCGCATCGACCTGCGGCAAGGCGGCGAGCGTCGCAACCCCGGCGCGGGCCCGCGCGCGCAGCGTTTGCGGCTCGTTGCGGAGGTCGCCGACGAGTTTCGCGACCTCGGTCAGATTGCGCGCCTGGCGCCGGTCACCGAACATGTCGGCGGCAAGCGCGACGTAGCCGAGGTCCGCGAGCATCCGGGCGCGCGCCATCGCGAAATCGCCGAGCCCCAATCCTTCATGAAATACCAGCACGCCCGGCCGCCGCCCGCTTCCGATTTCGTCGAACGCGAGATATCCGCGCAAATTCACCGCGCCATCGCGGTAATCGACATCCTGCGTCTGCATCGGCGGCCGCCCAAGTCCCCAAACTCGACGAAGCGTGGAGCTTCACATCGGTTTGACGGCGGCACAAGACGTTGCGCGCTAATCCTCGGGATCAGTGGGCACGGGCATGCCGCCCAGGCAGCTCGGTTGGGCCAATCCACCGCGCACCTAGTTGATGGCGGCCTGCGCGTATTGCCGGCAGAATGCGGGATCCGCCGCGTGCGCCGCGGTCAGTCCGGTAACCAGGAACATCGATGACGCAAGTGCAAGTCCCAACAGCGGCAGCCTGTTGGCCATGTCGCCCTCTCCCCAGCCGATCTGATTCCCTCAAGCCCGGTGTAGCACCCGGCGGAGCATTTCGCGCAAGCCCTGGATCGGGCTCGGGCCCCCGAATTCCGTGCCTGTAGCCCTTGCCGGACAACTCTGGTATTTGACGGCGCGCCCGTCCCCGCCGGGGTTGATGGCCGGGCCAGAACCATCGGGTTTGCCGGTTTAGCTCAGCGGTAGAGCAGCGGTTTTGTAATTCGCTAATGGCTGTCCGTTCTCATAACGTGCTGTCCCAAGAAGTCCCTATTCATTGGGCCTTCGTGCCTTGCTTATCCCGCAGCGTACTGCCCGCTCCCGGCCAGTATTCGGCAGTTGGGTAGCAAAATGGTAGCAAAACGTTTTTGATCCGTTCCGTCACGGCGAATGGACTGCTAAACAGAAACAACCATTTCCCAGTCGGCCGGAGGCAGTTCGCCGCCGGGTCGAACTAGGACTGAAAGCAAAAGCAAAATGACAGCCCGACGGCTCGCCCCACCGTGGACGCCACAGGAAGGGCATCGACTTCGCGCGTTAGCGGAAGCGGGAAGAACCGCCGCCGTAATTGCCGAACGGCTGAATCGCAGTGAAGCAGCCGTCCGCAAGCGGGCTGCGATGCTCGGTGTCTCGTTAAGACGGATCGCTAAACAGAAGATACCTCAACCCTCGTCGAGTTCGGCTTGATGGAAGGGGAATTGACAATGAGGTTTTTGGTCGTTCTCGCCGCGGTCGGTCTTTCGGCAACAGCATTCGCCCAAAGCGCACCAAACACCACGCCCGACGACAAACTGACTAATTGCGTGACGAGATATGTTGACCGTTATTCTGTGTTGCGAAAGGGCGGACATTCTTGCTCGCGGGGTCGCCTATGCGTGCGCGCCAAAGAAGGAAGCGGCTCACGAAGCGGCCTACGCCAAGGCCCTGGTGCGCCTCTTGGACCTACGAAGCAAGGGTTCGATCGAATGCCAGCCGAAAGGCTCTACGGCGCGATGATGTCGAATTGCTAGGCCCTCACGGGCGGCTTTCGTGCGATAGTCCTGCGCGATCCAGCATGATTCTCGGCAACCCCACGGAGACCACGATGGGCAGCGATGAGAAGCGGTCGGGCGACGGTAGGCGAACCTCGAAAGAACGACGATCTGGAACGGACACGCGATCAGAAGCGGAGAAGCAACTCGTCGGGGAACGCCGATCCGGAGCCGATTGGCGCTCGAACCCAGACAGAAGGGCCGGGCCCAGTGGCAAGCCGCCTGAAAGCAAATAGCAGCGCACGCGCATCTATTCGCATACTTATTGAAGCCGCCTGCTCCTGATTTGCCGATTTGACAATTCGCCGCTTGGGGAAAGTGCTAAAGTAGTTCCCCGTCCGCTCCGAGGCCGTCCGCCGCCTGGTCGAGCTGGGATTGAAAACAAAAAAGTGAGATTGCAGAAGCGAATCCGGGCCCTGAGACGCCGCCGCCGTCGGCTCCCGATGCGCGACCGACTGCGCCGGCGTCACCGCCTGGTCGAGCTGGGGCTGAAGGTGAAGGGAGAAATAGCCGAGAGCGCGATTCGTCTCGCTATCGTCACCCAACAGGCGCAACCTTTGCCATAATGGGGTACCTCGATAGGAGGTCGGTCGTGGATGGCAATATATTCAATAGTCGTGGCACTCTCGTAGCGATCGTCGTTGGCTGCGCGACGCCACCCTTGTTGATCGCGCCCTGGAATGTGAGGCACGGGGCCGCCTGGCTGCAGACGGCGGCGTCACTGCCAGTAGCGGAGACCCACAACACGCTCTGCGCCCTGACCGGGCTTGCCGAGAACAACAGCACCATCGTGAAAAGCGAGGCGCACAATAGAATGATTTTTCTCATGATCTTACCCCAAATGGTTTTGAGTTGACGACATTCGACCGCGCGCGAGCGCAACCGCGTGGCTATTCAACCACGGCAGGCTGCTGACGGGCTAGTCTCAAAGTCCGGTTGGGTCTTACTTCAATGCGAAGCCGCCGGTCACCGGCGTTACTCCGTCGCTGGCGTTCCCGGTCAGCCGGTTGTTGCCGTAGGAGTAGATTGTACCGCCCCCCGCCGTGGAGAGGCCGGTTAGGTTGGACATCACGGTCGTATCCGAAAGGAACACGAGGCCACCCGAGCCTTGCGACAGGATACCGCTGCCGCCATTGATCAGCGATGAGCTGTGATCGATAACGATTGCCGTGATCGATCCTGCCGTGTAGGCGGAGATGCCGTTGACGGTACTGTTTGCTACCGTGCTGTCCTTGATATGAAGCAGGATCGTACCGGTGCCGCCGGTATTATTGGCGAAGATGCCATAGGTGTTGTTTTCGACCGTCGTCCGTTCGATCACGGCGTTTGCACCAGCCGATCCGGAGGGCTGGATAATGATGCCGCTCCCGCTGCTACCGTTACCGTTGTTCTTGATGACGCTGTCAGTCACATGGAGTTCAGCCGTGACGCCGCTAAGACGGAAATGGATCCCTATAGCGGGGATGGCGCTGTTCCAATTTTCAATGACGCAATGTTCGACGAACAGGGCAGAACCGTTTTGGAAAGTGACACCAGAGCCTCCAAGATTAACTCCGTTTATATTCAGGTTGCGCAGCGTCACGACAATTCCTGGACCATTTATTGTTACAAAATAAACTCCCGCCGAAGTTCCAGCGCAATCGATGGTTATGCTCTTGGTGATATTAACGGCATCTACACTATTGCCCGATGAATTTGCGCCTTGGTCGACGCAAGTTACGAGGCCTCCGGAATTCGTCACAGCGACCGCGTCGGCAAGCGGGCACACGGAGCCGAAAACGTGCAGTTGCGATGCCGCTGCCGTTTCCCGAAACGAAACTATGATCGTTTTGGGCATGAGCGGGCGTGGCAACGGCGAAGCCCAGAACGATGCCCAGACAGGCGAAAACAAATCCAACAACCCTTTTCATAATTGCTCTCCCTTTGCTTTGGTCGAAATGCTGCGAACCCACCGGCCCGATGCGTATGTGTGACATCGGAGAGAAGCCGGGGGTCAGCACCACCAAGCCTATGACAGTTTAAGGAGGAGCGCAGCTCGCCAGAATTGGCGCTGCATGCGTAATTTCGCCTTCCCGCTGCAGACACTTGGCAACAGCTCGGCGCTTTCAGCGGCCTCGCTGGCGCGTTCGCGCGATGAAACGGCGACTCGAAGATGGGTCCCGATGAAAATGTGGATGGGCCCCAAATTCGAAACAGGAATCCAATTTTAAAAAATAAGAATTGGATCCATCGAGCGAGACCCTCAAGTTCAAAATCGGAAGGACCCGACCATATGCGCGGTGGTCCGGTATGCACCGGACCCGGTTTTGAAACGCGAGTTCAAACGCCGACCGTCGGCACCTGCACACTGTCGATCGCATCGTGAAAGGCGCGGCGCCGAGAGGATACGGCCATGCGGTGTATTGGTCTCAAGAAGCAGTCAGGCTCGCGGCAACTGCGATCCGCGAAAACTGGTCCAACGATGTCTACAAGTTGGCTAGGGTCGCAGCGGAAGCCTTGATCCGCAACGACGCCGATCTGATCGAGTTGCTCAACGCGACGAAGCCGGCGCCGTCGGTCGCATCGACTCCGGTTCACGCGACCGCAGTTCACGCCTGAGACAGCCTGAGACAATTACCTCGCCAAGCCCGCTGCAAGGCCGCCCGTGCGATGAGCGATGCCGCCGCCCTCCGGAGCCTCCGCCCCGTTTTGATTCACCACGAGCCTCGCCAGAGGCTTTGATGCCGATGATCGAGCAACCTCATCGGCAACAACGATCTGGCGCGCTTGGCCGAAGTCAAAATGCTATTTCAGCGCCTTGGTGCTAGTGAAATTTCCGTCGCTTCCGTTGTCGCTGATCTGGTTGTTGCCGAAGGAAACGATGGACCCCGACGAGGCAAGCACTCCCGTCCCGTTGCCGCCAATTGTCGATGAGCCCACCTTGATAGAAGAGCCAGCCGAGTTGGTCTGGATGCCATTGGTCAAGTTATCGACGATGCTTGACTCTTCCACCGTAAAAAAGACTTGGCTCGCCTGTGAAAATACGCCCTCCAGCCCGTTTTCTCCGATGACGCTGTCACGCATTGTTCCTGCGACGATGCCGAGACCATTGAAAACGAGGCCATTACCTGTATTCGCCACCAGCTCAACCCTGTTCAACGTCACCGAAGCGATCTGGCCACTCGCCGGCAAGACTGAAATTCCGGTAACGTTGTCGAAGCTTTGGGAGTTCGACACTTGCAGGAGGCCACGACCGCTGGCCGGTTCAAAGAAAATTCCGAATCCACCGTGATACCCATGTATCATGCAGTCCTCGACGATCAGCGTGCCGCTGAAAAATGACGTGGCGTTGACTCCGTGTATTAAACTGCCGGTGGAAAGGCCATTTAGAGCAAGATGTCGGAGAATGATGTTGGCTGCTGCGGTTATGTTGATCGTTATTCCGGCTGTACTGGAGCTGACGATATTTCCAACGTTGCCGGTGCCACAATCGATGGTAATCGACGCGGTGATGGTGACCGTGCCGTAGTTGCCGCTACTGAGGCAGTTGATCTGTGAGGCACCCGTGGCAATAGCTGTTGCAAATGTAGCGCAGGGAGACGTTTCGGAGCAGGTGGTGCCGCTCCCGTTGTTGGAAACCCACGCCACGTTTTGCGCCCGAACAGGACTTGCCGAAAACAACAGCACCATCGCGAAAAGCGAGGTGCACAATAGAATGAACTTCCTCATGATCTTGCTCCAAATGGATTGAGTTGACGACATTTGACGCTGCGGCAAACGCGCGAGCGTGGCCGCGTGGCTATTCAACCACGGCAGGTTACTGAGGGGCTAGGGTCAAGGTCCGGGTTGGGTCAATCGCTACCGAAATGGGGTGTCCGCCCGATGTCCGCTCTCCCCTTGGTGATCTGCTCGGCGCAGCTGCGGTGATAGGCACCGACAATCTCCCGCATATCCTCGGGGTCAAGGCGCGCCGACATCGCGGTCGAGCCCACGAGGTCGACAAACATCACCGTAAGCTGGCGGCGCTCGGCTGTGTCCTAGGCATACTGATCCCGGAGAGGGGGTGGCGGCGGAGCCGTGGCGGCCATATCGGATGCCGGGAGCAGTCCGCCCAGGCTCCCGATCGCGGTCAGCAGTTTTCGCCGGTGGCCCACGACTGTGACCCCAAGCTCTTTGAGATCGTCCGCCGTCAAATTCGGCAGAACATCGCCGCCAATTTCGTTTTCACGAAAAGCTGCTTCGTATTGGCCCAGACCGAGGCCGCGCAGCCACACCCCAACGTCCATGGTCGTTTCCTAGCAAGCCAAAACGATCATCGTCGAGGTGAAACTCTGTGTCTAGGGCAACAAACAGCGAGGTCCGTTTCGGAAGTCGCCACTCGCACCCGTCAAGTCCGCTTTGCCCCCAATGAGCGTACATCGCCAGCTTGGCCACACATGCCCGATCATGGGATGGACTGGCTGCTTCCCCGCGGGGATAGTCCGCAAGGACTACACCACAGCACCCGGAGAAGCATCTGCGGGCTCGGCCCGCTTGCTGCCGCTGGGAGCGGGAGTATATTAGGTCGATGGCTATCAGCTCCCCCGATCTGAAAGCGTTCTTGATCGCCACACCTTTCTTTGGTGGCCTCTCAGACGCAAGCCTCGAGCTCTTGGTCTCAATGCTGGTCGACCGCCGCTTCGACGTCGGTGCCACTGTCGTAGCGGAAGGAGAACCAGGGCGCTCAATGTTCATTGTTCACTCCGGCAAGCTGGTGGTGAGCAAGCTGGGGGATTCTGGGCGCGTAATTCGCATGGCGGGTCTCGAGCCCGGTGATTTTTTCGGCGAAATGACGCTTATTGAAATGCAGAACCGATCACTCACCGTCGTCGCGGAAAGCCCAACTGTGCTGTACGAGCTCACGGCCCGAAACCTCTACACGTGCTACAAGGCCGACATCCATGCGTATGTGATGGTGATGCAGAATATCAACCGCGAGCTTTGTCGGCGGCTCCGCCGCGCCGACAATCGCATTGCCGAGCTGCAGATGCTTCAGGCGTGTCAATGACACAGATGGGCGTGCGCCACCTGGTTGAGAAGAAACTGCGATTAGTGAAATGTGACGCAGTGGTTTAGTTTTGCGCTGCGAGAAGCCCGAGTTGCCCATGTCGCAGTTGGGTCAAAAGCGCTGTTTTGGCCGGTGGCTGGCTGCTTCCGTTGTCCCCCCGGAAACGGACATCGTTAGGGCCGGTCGCCATGTCTCAAAGGTGCCAAACCCGGACATCGCGAATTTATTTGTGCCCAAATGCCCCAATCAGAGCAACATAGGAAGCAAAGGAGTTTTCGCGGTCCAGTTCCTGATCGAGCCGATCCTTCAAAGTATTCAAGTCGCCCAAATGACCAATAGCCAGACCCTTCGAGATGATATTGGGCAACAGGGCCGCAAGCAGATCCGGAAGCAGGCTTCTAAACTCCCGGCTATTTCCTACAGGTAACTCGACACGTAACTGCGGTGCGTGCAATCCAGAAGCAATGAAACCTTGGTAAAGTTGCTGTTCCATTTCAGTGCTGGCACCACCCGCTTGGAAAGCATCACGCGCTGCTATTGTCACAGCCATCCGCAAAGGTAAGTGCGCTGTATACGTCAGCCACAATTTCCATGTCGGCTCCTGTAGGGCCAAGATGCCGCCGGGCCGCAGCATTCCATAGAGGTGCTTGATGATCGCTATCGGATCAGAAACAAACTGCAGGACGAGCCTCCCAATTATCGCGTCGAACGGATTGGGCGGCACGTAGGCAGCAATGTCGGCACGATTGAAAGATGCGTTTTCGAGGCCGAACGCTGCAGCACGTCTTTGCGCAGTTTCAATTGAAGCCTGATCGAGATCAATGGATGTGACTTGACCAGCGGATCCAACAAGTTGAGCGGCAATTAGGGTGACATCGCCCATGCCGCAGCCGATATCCAGTACGCGCATTCCTGAAGAAATGCCCGCATCGCGCAAGAAGCGCTCTGTCAATGGAGCCAGCACGCGAGATTGGCGGATCAGCCGCTGTTGCTCCACGCTCGTATGTCCAAGAACATAATCGGCTTTTTGCAATACCATGACAGGGCGCTCCATAGCGGCTCCAGTGAGGGGAGTAACCCGCAATGTGCCAGAAATACCAGGAAAGCTGTAGTCTGCAGAACAGCACGGAAAACGTCTGTTCAGGGTCATTTTCAGACCTCGGGCCGCGTCCAAGCAGGGTCCGTTCATCCCTCAATAGCAGACATGCGGCGACTGCGGCGGCATGTCCGTTTGGTGCCGATTTTGTTGCAAAAGTCAGTTGAGACAGGCCGCGAACCGTGATTCCGTTGTGTTGACGCGAATCTGCGACGAGGTCGATCCATGATGGGCCGTCTGAAGAGTGACCAAGGTCAACTGTTCTACGAGTTTCATCTTGGCGACGCGGTTCCTGAAGATCATCTGGTGCGGAAGATCGACGCTGCTCTCGATCTGTCCTGGCTTCGCAGCGAACTTGCACCTCATTATTCGTCCATGGGCCGCCCGTCGATCGATCCGGAACTGATGATCCGGATGCTGGTCGTGGGGTATGTCTTTGCGATCCGCTCGGAGCGGCTGATCTGCCGTGAAGTGCAGGTGAACCTCGCCTATCGCTGGTTCTGCAAGCTCGGCATCGAGGATGCTATCCCGGATCATTCGGCGTTCTCGCGCGCCCGCAACGAGCGCTTCCGCGAGGGAGATGTTTTTCGTCGTGTGTTCGAACGGGTCGTCGAGGCGTGCATTGCGGCCGGTCTGGTTGGTGGCGAAGGCTTTGCCGTCGATGCGAGCCTGATCCAGGCCGACGCCAACAAGCAGCGCTCGATCGCGGGTCAGGATTGGCGCAGGGATCGCGATCCGGCGAGGTCCAGCCGCGCGGTGAAGGAGTATCTGGCGACCCTTGACGATACGGCGTGGGGCGCCGCCAGCGACGTTGTCCCGAAGTTCGTCTCGCCGTCCGATCCCGCGGCGCAGTGGACCGGGGCTCACAAGGGGCCGGCATTCTTTGCTTACTCCGACAACTATCTGATCGACGTGAAGTTCGGCGTCATCGTTGATGTCGAGGCATCCCGCGCCATTCGCCAGGCCGAGGTCGGCGCAGCAAAGACCATGATCGAACGGACCGAAGAGCGCTTTGGTCTCAAGCCAGAGCGGCTTGTCGGGGATACCGCTTACGGGGCGGCTCCGATGCTGAACTGGCTGGTCGAGGAGAAGGGCATCGCGCCACATATCCCTGTGTTCGACAAATCGAAGCGGGATGATGGCACCTTCTCGCGCAGCGACTTTCGATATGACCCGACCGGCGACGTCTACCACTGCCCGGGCGGAAAGCGGCTTGGGACGAGCGGCACCGTGCACGAGGGCAAGACACTTCTGTATCGCGCAAGCAAGCTCGACTGCGATGTATGCCCGCTCAAACCGCAATGCTGCCCAAAGGAACCATCGCGCAAGATCCCGCGCGACATCCATGAGCATGCCCGCGACGTTGCCCGGTCGTTCGCTGGCACCGAGGGCTTCGAGCAGTCGCGACGTGAGCGCAAGAAGATCGAGATGCGGTTCGCGCACCTGAAGCGCATCCTGAAGCTTGGTCGGCTCCGACTGCGTGGCCCGCGAGGCGCCCAGGATGAGTTTGTTCTGGCCGCCATCGCTCAGAACCTGAGACGGCTCGCATCGCTGGTCGCGCGACCGCCACCCGCTCAGGCTCTGTGCATCGCGTAGCGTTGAAGTTGCGTAGAGCGCATCAGGGTCGGCAGATCAAAGCCGGCCGCCCGCAGCCGAATAGCTAACGGGCATCCATCCGCCGCAACCGACTTTTGCAACAAAATCTGCCAATAAGCGACATCAGAGCCGCTCACATCAATGAAAGAGGCCGCCAACTGAGGCGGCCTCCACCCTAAACCATAAGCCTATTGAAGCGGCGTGGTGCTCGAGAAAGTGCCGTTGCTGGCGTTGGCGCTCAAGTCGTTGTTCCCGAACGAGAAGAGAGAACCGGCAGCAATTCCCACACCAGTGCCATTCCCGCTGATTGTCGTTGCGCTAACGCCGAGGTTCACACCAGCCGAACCCGTTAGAATACCGTAAGTCAAATTGTCGACGATGCTCGAATCCTTGATAGTGAAATACACTTGGCTCGAGAACGCATCAATCCCGTTACCGCCGTTCTCCCCGACGACGCTTTTGCGCATAGTTCCCGCGACTACGCCGCCACCACCCATGTCGAAGCCGTCTGCGATATTTCCAATCAATTCGACCTGATTAAGCGTAACTGATGCGATCTGACCGCTGCTAGGCGAAGCAAGAATCCCTTGATTGTTGTCGAAAATGGATGTGTTCGAGACCTGCAGCAGACCCCGACCACTGCTCGGGGTAAAGTTGATTCCAACACCACCCGTAAAGATGAGGCCGACGTGATGCACATAGAAGCCATGAATCGTGCAGTCTTCGACAATCAGTGTGCCGCTTGCAAAATTCTGCGCATTGATCCCGAATGTACCGACGGTGCCGTAGCCGTTGAGGTTGAGATGGCGAAGCACGATAGTGGCGGGACTACTGGTATTGATATTGATCACGGCGGTGCCGCCGTTTAGTTCCATCGTTCCGATGTTGCCGGTGCCGCAGTCGATGGTGATCGACCCGGTGATGGAGACGGTGTTGAGGGCACCATAGTCACCGCTGCTGAGGCAGTCGATCTCGCCGGCACCCCCCTTTGCGATCGCCCCCGCGAATGTGGCGCACGGGGACGTTTCGCTGCAGTTATTGGAGTCCTGTCCATAGTTGGCAACCCAGTATCGGATCTGAGCGTGGGCCGGGCTGGTTGGAGCAACGAACGCCATCGCACAGAGGCTGGCGCACAACAGCACAAGTTTTCTCATGATGCGTTCTCCTGTTGGTCAAGGTTGACGTGATTTGACATGGTGGCCGCGCCGGGCCCCAAATCCCTTTGGGGTCGATGCTGTCGAACGCGCGTTGCGTTTGCTCAATGATGCCCCGGTGGTTCAACCGCAGCACGAACTTGGACAGGGTTGGTATGGGAAACATCACCCGATCGGGGGATGCCTGAAAATATTGTGAGGATGTCCGTGCCCATAATTACGTCACAGAATAAAGGCCGGATGGCTACATTTTGGGCAACCAATCAGCGTTGCGTGTAGCGCAAATTTTAAGGCAAACTAGCCGCCGAGGCGTGGTGCATCGGGTATGGTGCATTGCGGTGGCGCTGGTTCGACAGTTTTCATTGCCTGTCCTTTATCCCTTTGAACCACCGCCGACTGTCGCAGCAGTGCGGTGGATCATGTCTGATGCAGAAAAATTCTCCGAGCTTATCGGAGAGATTTATGATGCCGCGCTCGACCCGGCGCTATGGCTTCGCGTCCAGGGGCTTATCTGCGAACATGTTCGCGGTCATGCGTCAAACCTTTACTGGCAGGATTCGGTTCGCCAGAGCGTGAACGTCTATTATCAGGTCGGCATTTCTCCGGAATACGAACGCCTCTATTTCGAAAAATATATGAATATGAATCCGCTCTATCCGGCAGTTTCATTTTTTGAGGTCGGCGGGGTGCATACGGTTGCCGACGTACTCCCCTACGAAGAAATGCGCAGAACTCCTTTTTACAAAGAGTGGTTACGGCCGCAAGGTCTTCTGGACGCCGCTTTTTCAAATCTTGCGAAATCGGCCACCTCGTCTGTCGTTTTCACCATCATCCGCCGAGAGCACGACGGCATGATTGACGAGGAGATGCTTGGGAACATTCGACTGATCATGCCGCACATTCGCCGTGCGGCGCTGATCGGCAAGCTGATCGACCTCAAGACAATGGAGTTGGCTAGCATGGCCGATTCTATGGACGGGATCGAGGCGGCCATGTTCATTGTCGACGCAGCTGCGCACATCGCCCATGCCAATGCGAGTGGTCGCGCTATGTTGGCGAATGGCCAACTCCTGTGCAGCAAGGACGGCAAGCTAGCCGCAAATGACGCGGACACCGAGCGCGCACTGCGCAATGTGTCCGCGGCTGCCAGCAGCGGCGATATTGCGGTCGGCACAAAGGGGGTCGCTGTGCCGCTGACTGCTCGGGACGGCGAACGATACGTCGCTCACGTATTGCCACTAACGTCGGGAGCCCGGCGGCAGGCCGGAATTGCTTATGCCGCGACAGCTGCAGTTTTCGTAACCAAGGCGGTACTCAATTTAAGTTCGCCAACCGAAACAATTGCGAAACTCTACAAGCTCACTCCGAGCGAGGTTCGTATTTTGCTCGCCGTCATTCGGATTGGCGACCTGCCGTCCGTGGCAGACGCGCTTGGCATATCCAAGGAAACCGTGAGAACCCATCTGAGTAACGTGTTCTCCAAAACCAATACACATCGCCAAGCTGACCTCGTCAAACTCGTTGCTGAATATATAAACCCGCTGATCTAGAAGCCTTCATCGATAGAGGCACCAAAACTAGCGCGCGCTGTAATCTTTTTCGTTGTCGCTTTTGGGTCAACAACGGTCCTGACGGCCCCGACACGCAACTTCCGGTGTTCCCCGAACAACGGACATCATCCGACCGCTCCGGCACTTCCGAAAGGTGCCATGTGTGGACGGCTCCGTGTTGGCAAGAGCTTTCTTCACGTTTTGCAGCATTGGTCGGTGCAGCCATGTGTTCGGCCTTTTGATGCGGTTCACATGACCGCTGGCCATAATGCCCTCCGCGGATCAGGTCCCGACCAACACCTCGCATTCAAGAATGCCTTGGCACATGTGGGTTGTCCTGATCGCCGGATCGACCGGCTCTGCTTTACGTGCTGTTCGCCCTCCCAACCTTCACATCACGCCGGTTGTCCGGCGCGATCTCGTTTATCGCGCAAGCGCGACGGGTTCCTTGTATCGCTCACCCCTGGCCATCATAGCCCAGACCATTCGGGCGATTTTGTTGGCGAGCGCAATAGCCGCAACCTTCGTTGGCCGCCTCGCCAGCAAGGCCGTGAGCCAGGGCCGATGTTGGGTGCCATGGATCTTGGCGTAACGGATGACGGCGAGCGCGCCGGCCACGAACAGGCCGCGCAGATAACGGTCACCTTGCTTGCTGATATTGCCAAGCCTGTTCTTGCCTCCACTCGAGTGCTGCTTCGGCACAATACCGATCCAGGCCGAGAAGTTGCGCCCCGATCGGAAGGACTTTGGATCAGCAACGGCTGCGACCAAAGCAGTGGCCAGTACCGGACCGACGCCGGGGGCTTCTTCGAGCCTCATGCTCATCTCGTTGGATCGGTGCCAGGCCCTGATCAGCCGGTCGAACTCCAGGATCTGCTCCTTGATCCTCCGCAACTGAGCCCCGAATGCCGACAGACACGCACGAGCTATCTCAGGAACCCGCCTGTCGCTTGGATCGGCGACGACGTTGAGCAGTTCTTCGACACCGTGACGCCCGACTGGCGCAACGATCCCGAACTCAGCAAGATGGGCCCGGATCGCATTGATCACTGCGGTCTGCTGACGGATGAACAGATGGCGCGTGCGGTGGAGCACCAGGCCACTTTGCTGTTCGGGGGTCTTGGTTGGTACAAAGCGCATGTTGGCCCTGGTGACTGCCTCGCAAATAGCCTCTGCGTCAGCCGCATCGTTCTTCTGCCGCTTGACGTAGGGCTTCACATAGGCCGGTGGGATCAACCGCACGGTGTGACCCAGTGCCTGCAGCTCGCGTGACCAGTGGTGCGCCGAGGCGCAGGCTTCGATACCGACCAGGCATGGCGACAGCTTCTGGAAGAACGTCAGGACGTAGCGGCGCTTCAACTGGCGGCGAATGACCACCTGGCCGCCAGCGTCAACGCCGTGAACCTGGAAAACTGACTTGGCGATGTCTAAACCGATTGTCGTTATCGTCTGCATGGCTCGCTCCTCTGAAGTCGTGGGAGCCTCAACAGCGCCCACATCCATGGCACCGATGTGCCGGTGGAGGAGCCGTCCACAGCATCAATACCGGAAGTGGCGGATAAGTGTCGCGTGCACGATCCAGCGGAAGTGCTGCAACATTGCTTCAGACCTAGGCGTCGGTGCCGTCGCCAGCTTTTTTCGCTGCAATCGCGCGTGCGACTTCCGACGCCAGCACGGTCAAGTGTTGCGCTAGCCTAGCAAACAGGTCTTGCTTCTGTGGATCGGTTGCCAGCTTACTAGGCCGTGAACTCATAAATTCAGAGTGCGGCGGACGTCGGCTTTGGCCGAATGTGGCGATTGTTATTTGGCCGGAATGCCTGGGTTTGCCACTTTTCGGACCTCTCGCGATGGCTGCGCATTTCCGGAGTCAAGTCGGACAACGCGCAGCGGCGGGTCATCAAGCGCACACATATTGTCCCATCATCCCAGCGTCCTCATGTTCAAGGATGTGACAGTGATACATAAAGGGATGCTCCGGCGTGGCTGGGTGATTGAAGGCAACCAGAAGCTCGGCCTCATCCTCGACGAGGAGCACGTCCTTCCAACCCGCCAGATGGGCAGGCGGCTGCGCGCCACTAAGCGACAACACGCGAAATGACGCTCCGTGTACGTGAAAAGGATGGGCCATGCCGCGGGAGACAATCTTCCAAACCTCTGTTGTTCCAAGCACTGTCTCGACGTCAATGCGGTTCAAGTCATGCGTCTTTCCGTTGATGCACATGCCGGGGAGCATGCCCATCTCCGTCGGCCGCTGACCTCCGCAAATTCCGCTATCCAAAAGGAATTCCCGGTGACGAATAGCTGTGTTGGAATCCGCAGACGGGGGGGCAACGAGGCGATCCGGAAATTCCTTTACGGACGCCGATGCCGCGCGCGGTTCAAAGCGCATGATCGGTACAAATTCGGAGGTGCTGTCCTCCGAAACGGCGCCGAATATACCCATAACTGTATCTGGTCCCGTCTCAAGCATAACGGGATGACGGTCCGCGAAGTCGACAAGGATTTCGAAGCGTTCGGCGGGAGAAATTCTGAGCTGCCGCATCGAAACTGGCGCTGAAAGAAATCCGGCGTCTGAGGCTATGACCCGAAATTCGCGACGGTCGCTGAATCTCAGATCATAATTCTGTGCGTTGGCGGCGTTAAGAATTCGCAACCGCACTAACCCGCTCGGCACCTTTGCTACAGGGCCAACGATGCCATTGACGATGATCGCGCTGCCCCGCAGGCCATACTGGATGGTTTGAGGGTCGGGATCGCGATCGTACAAAAGCGATCCATCAGAATCGAACGATCGATCCTGCACGATAATAGGCAAGTCGTCGGTGCCGTATGTGTGCGGCAGACCGAGCCTAGCGTCTGAACCGTCATCGACAATTATCAGTCCCCCAAGCCCCATATAGACCTGCCGGGCCGTGTCATGGTGCAGATGGGGATGAAACCAAGCGGTTGAGGCCGGCTGGTCAATCTTGAAGCTCGGGCGCCATGTACCGCCTGACTTGATGACCTGATGCGGGCCGCCGTCGACATCTCCGGGTACCAGAAGCCCGTGCCAATGCACTGTGGTGTCGACGTCAAGCGCATTTTCGACCGTCATCTGCACCTCATCGCCGCGGCGGAAACGGATGACCGGGCCAAGAACGGGACCCGAGTAGCCATAAGACTGCGTCGGCTTGCCCTTGACGTACGCGTGCCGCCCGGATGTGACCTTGAGTTTGACCGCGTTTCCCTGCTTAGCCGCGTCGATTAGCGGAGGGATGGGCAAGCGCCTGTCGAAGCGAACCGACTGACCTTGCGCGAGGCGGCTGCCGACGAGACCCCCGACGAGGCCACCCGACACGATCGCGGCGGATCCGATTGCGAATTGGCGTCGGGTTAGCATCGCTTGCACTCGCCTGCTTCAATTTGAACTACGGCGAATTCTCATGTCTCCGTGGGAGGATACACCGGCGCAGGAGTTGAGCAAGCGTTGGAGTCGAATGTCGACCGGAGCAGGGGCGCGTTTTCGCTAGATATCAGCGGGTGATCTGCCAAGCGAGGTACCAGGAATATTCGTTGGTCGCGGAGACGTTCAGGAAACCCCGGCCGGCCGAAAATAAGATGTGATTGTGCTCATCCACGTCATAGATGCCGCCTAGATTGAAGCCGGCACTGTCCTTGCTGAATATCGAAGTTGCCGTCTGGTAGAAAGCCTCTCCGCCCAACGTCAGATTGTCCGTCACCTTGCGCTGGAGTAACCAACCGCCGTACCAATAGTTCTTGTCGCCGACCATATTGTCTCGGTTGATATTATAGCCGCCGCCGCCGTAGGTTTGCCAGTCACCAAAACTTTTCTGTAACCACAGCGGAAGAAACAGGCGTACGTGGCCCGCCCCAAGGCCGCGATTGAAGTCTCCCGTAGGCAGTTCCAGCATCGGAAAGGTGCCGACCATCGGCCGCCAGCCGTCTTTGTCTTCCTGAATGAAGCGGTACTTGAAACCGAGTTCAGTGTCGCCGTAGCCGAAACTGCTCGGTCCGTCGGCAGGGCTATTGAACGCCGCGGGAGCAATGATGTGAAATTGGCCGTCCGGGATAACGCCGTAGTTGAATTCGAAGGCGGGACCGACACCACCCGTGCCGTCGATCGTGTGGGTGCCGGACGTAAAGGTGTAGAATTCGTAGTGGCCGTACTCTACCGGCTCCGGGTCATCGGTCCGGAACGGAGGACCCGCGTATGCCGCGCCAGACATTAGAATTGAGGAGACTCCAACAAGACTAGCGATCCACAAGTCGGTATTTGCCCATTTTGACATGCAATTTTTCAGCCTAGCTTAGCCTCTGGTGTCGTTGATGTGGATCCACAATAGATGTCAAACTCTTGTCGTGCCTAAAAGTCCGAAAACGCTCTTGGGTTCTAGCCGCGGCATCTGCCTGAGTTCGCGATTGATGTTCAGAATTAGCAACGCCGCCAACCTTAACCAAGATCATCGCCCCCATCGGCAATCCCACCTTCCAACTGTAATGATGCGTGTTCCGCTAGGCCGCAGAACGGATTATCATTCACATTCTGTCTCGAATCAACGAAAACTCTTGGCTACAATATCGGAACTCGATAACGTAATCCGATAATTGGGGCCAGATCAAATGAATTTGGACGATGAAGTTCGACGACCTGCTTACAGGCTTTATACGGCTGCATGTTCTGCACCACGCGGCGGAGCACGAAATCTATGGCCAATGGATGATCGACGAATTGGCCAATCACGGGTACCGGTTGAGCCCCGGCACGCTGTATCCGATGCTTCATGCCATGGAAAACAAAGGATATTTGACCTCGCGCGTGCAGCGCGAGGGGCGTACGGCCAGAAAACTCTACAAGGCAACCAGGCTTGGCAAACAGGGCCTTGCCTTGGCGAAGACCCGGATTCGCGAATTCACTGGCGAAGCGATGAAGCGATGATGTCCGATAAGGTCGTGTCTTCATGAGCGATGAGGGGGGCAGGGGTAGCGCCCGAGAGGTGTTTGCGGCATTTCTGAAGCTCGGCCTAACCTCGTTCGGAGGTCCAGTGGCCCATCTCGGCTATTTCCGCGATGAGTTGGTCGTGCGGCGCAAGTGGATCGACGAGGTAGGCTACGCTGACCTGGTCGCGTTGTGCCAATTTCTGCCAGGGCCGGCGTCGAGCCAGGTCGGCTTTTCCCTTGGTGTTCTCCGTGGCAATGGCCTTTTGGGCGGCCTCGCTGCGTGGTTCGCCTTCACCATGCCATCGGCCCTGATCCTGTTCGCCTTTGCCATGAGCGCAGCCGCGTTCACGGGACCGGTAGCCGAAGGTTTTCTGCACGGGCTCAAGCTCGTCGCGGTCGCGGTCGTCGCGCAAGCCATCTGGGGCATGGCGCGAACCCTCACACCGGACCGAATCCGCGCTGGCATCGCGCTTGCCGCGGTTGCGATCGTTGTCTTTTTCCCCGGATCGTTGGCGCAGATCGCAGCGATTGCGCTCGGCGCGTGCGCGGGCCTTTGGCTCTGCCGGGAGGACCTCGCGCCGGTTTCCGGGCATCTGAATTTTCCGGTCACCCGGTTGGGCGGTATCGCCGCGCTCATTCTCTTCGCGGCGCTTCTTCTGATCCCTCCGATCATCGCCCCAGCGACGGGTTCCCAAGGGCTTGCCCTGTTCGACGCATTCTACAGGTCGGGAGCATTCGTCTTTGGCGGCGGCCATGTCGTTTTGCCATTGCTGCAGGCTCAAGTTGTTGCGCCGGGATGGGTCACCAACGAGTTATTCCTGGCAGGCTATGGACTTGCACAAGCGGTTCCGGGACCGCTCTTCACCTTCGCCGCTTATCTTGGCGCCGTGATGGTCCCGCCGCCGAACGGCGCGGCCGGCGCAGCCATCGCTCTCGTCGCGCTTCTGCTTCCCGGCATGCTGCTCGTCTACGGCATGCTGCCGTTCTGGGATGCACTGCGCACGCGCCCGGCCGCTCAGGCCGCGATGCGCGGCACCAATGCAGCCGTGGTCGGCATCCTAGGTGCGGCGCTCTATAACCCGGTCTGGACGAGCGCGGTCTTGACCCCGCGCGATTTTGCACTTGCGCTGGGCGGCTTTCTTTTGCTCACAGTCTGGAAGTTGCCGCCTTGGATCGTGGTCGCGCTGCTGGCCGCCGCTGGCATGCTGTCAGGTCTTGTGTGAGACGCCGGCACTTGACGGGATGGAAGCGTGGCAGCGCGATGGCTCACCAGCGCAACCGGCGGCCTGCAGGCGAACAGCGCGGTGGGACAGCTTTCGGAGGTCTCTCGAAGGGCCTGCCAACCGTGGTCGGCTTTCGGAATGCGGGCCGGCCCTCGGTCCCAGTCGCGAGACCGTCCGTCCGGACGCGGTCCGGTCCCGCAGCGGGTGGATCCCGAAACCGGGCCGCGTTCGGATAATCCACTCCAGATCCGGACCGGGCGCCAGCGGGCGCGGCTGTGGAGATTTGCTGCTATGGCGGCAATCACCGCAGGTTTTGGTCCGTGCCGCGCCGGGGCCGACGCGGCGGCGTCTGAGGGCCGGTCCGGGTCCCGGTCGGCGGTCAGTCAGCCCCCGAGAGACGCTGAAGCCACGCGAATTCTGCCGAAGCCGTTAAGAGCATCTTTAGCGGCCGCTCCGATGATCCATGGTCCTTTCGGGAGGCGAAACATGCCTAAACCAGACGACCATTCCGATCAGTCGCGGGTGCCAGGGCTAGACCTATTGCGCTTGGCGGCCGTGGCGGCGGTCGTTTTCTATCACTACGGATTCTGGGGCCCGGCCTCGCACGGCGTGCCGCAGGTCGCCATTCCATCTCTTGCCACCTTCGCGCAATATGGATTTCTCGGGGTTCCTGTGTTTTTCACGATCAGCGGGTTTGTGATCGCCTATTCCGCGGAGGGGCGAACCCCCGTCGGCTTCGCCATTGCCCGATTCAGCCGTATCTATCCGACATTCGTGTTCTGCATGACGTTGACGTTCGCGACCATCCTTCTGATCGGCGGCACCAATTTCGAGGTCAATTTCGGCCAGTGGACGGCGAACCTATTCATCGCCGCGCCTGCTCTCGGCCAAGCTTACGTCGACACGTCCTACTGGTCGCTGGTGATTGAAATCGTGTTCTACGCCTGGGTGGTGGCGTTCCTTTCGCTCGGACTCTTCCCACGCCGCATCGACGCCATCATCCTGGTGTGGCTCGCCATCACCTTTGCCAACGAACTAACGATCGACGCGCCGATCTTCGAGAAGTTATTCATCGCTGACGACAGCGGTTTTTTCGCCGTCGGGCTGCTGATCTATGAATATTACCGGGGACGCCGCGACGTCGCTCTCTGCGGCATCCTTGCGCTATCGGTAGGTACGGCCGTCTTCCAGGCGGTCCACAAGCTTGAGCGGCTAGGCGTCCACACCGGCGGTACGTTTGACAAACGGATCGTAGCCGGTATCTGCCTCGTCTCGATCGCGATCATCTTTCTCGCGACCCGGATCCGGAAATTGCCGCTGCCCGCGGGACTGGTCCTCGCCGCCGGCGGCATCACGTATCCGCTTTATCTGCTGCATATGCAGATGGGCTATACGATCCTCACCGCGGCGGCACCAGTCCGCAATTTCAATCTGTGGACCATCTCGGTCGTGTCCGGAATGGTTATCCTCGCTTGGGTAACGTGGCGGTTCGTTGAGCGTGCTGCCCACTGTTGGACGAAAAGAAAAATGTCGGCTTTTGCAACAAGCCTGGGGTGGTCATCACGCCTACAAACACCAGTCCGCAGCATGTCCGATTAGGGGGGCCGGAAATGCCGGTGGCACCGTTTTTCCGGTTGAATGCATCGGTTTAGACGTGATTTAAGCGCTCAATCCGGAGCCTCGAATTATGCGGTATGAACTTACGGACTTTGAATGGGCTGCCATCAAGTCGTTCCTTCCGAACAAGCCGCGCGGCGTTCCCCGTGTTGACGACCGGCGCGTCTTGAACGGCATCTTTTGGGTCTTGCGCTCGGGTGCTCCTTGGCGCGATCTGCCGGAAACCTATGGTCCCCGCACCACTTGCTATAATCGCTTCGTTCGTTGGCGGCAGGCCGGCGTATGGGACCGGATCATGGACGCGCTGGCCGCTGGTCGTGACGCGGCGGTGCAGATGATCGATACCTCCATCGTGCGCGTACACCAACACGGAGCCTGCATCGCGGACAACAATCAACAAGATATGGGTCGTTCGCGAGGGGGCCTGACAAGCAAGATTTACGCGGTGGTCGACACCAATGGCCTGCCGGTCCATCTCGCCCTCACGCCAGGCGAGACGCACGACAATCGGCTATGTTCGGTTCTTCTCAGCGCCCTACTACCACAAACGATGTTACTCGCGGATCGCGGATACGATGCAGACTGGATCAGGGAACTCGCTCGCACGCAAGGAGCATGGGCAAACATTCCCCCGAAACGAAATCGCAAAGACCCTATTTGCTTCAGCCCATATCTGTACCGCGCGCGTAACTTGATCGAGCGGTTCTTCAACAAGATCAAGCAATGTCGGCGTGTCGCGACCCGATATGATAAGCTCGCGGCCAACTATCTGGCCTTCATTAAGCTCGCATCAATCCGCATTTGGCTGCGCGCTAATGAGTCCACGCCCTAACACTACTTTGGCAGAATTTGGCGATTGATCGGCGAAACTGGATTCCCGAATTCAGATTTTCAATGATTCATAGATGGTCGGCTTTTGGAGGGCCGACCATGGTGGGCACGAAATCGAAGTGGGAAGACGAGCTTGGACGCTGGCTCAAGCCATTCCTGGATCGCTTAGGCCACAAGGCACGGCGGCGGATGTGTCCGCTTTATATCTCGGGATTGATTGGACCGGGTGATCGCAAGAGCGTCCAGCCGATGGCGGCGCGGCTGGCACCGGGCGAGTATGACCAGTTGCACCATTTCATTGCTGATGGCGTTTGGGATGCAGCGCCATTGGAGGCGGAATTGCTGGTTCAGGCCGCTCGCCTGGTCGGCGGCAAGGATGCGGTGCTGGTCATCGACGACACGGCGATGCCGAAAAAGGGCGATCGTTCGGTTGGTGTCGCTCCACAATATGCCTCATCTCTCGGCAAGACGGCCAATTGCCAAACATTGGTGTCGCTGACGCTTGCACGGGGTGAAGTGCCGGTCATGGTGGCATTACGTCTCTTCGTTCCCGAGAGTTGGACGAGTAATCCGGTGCGTTTGAAGCGTGCGGGCGTTCCAGTCGAGCACCGCGCAGCGCGGACCAAGCCAGAGATCGCCTTGGCGGAGATCGACCGCGTCATCGCCTCCGGTGTGCGTTTCGGCTGTGTGCTTGCCGATTTAGGGTACGGCTCCAGCGGGCCTTTCCGTCAGGCTCTGAGCGAGCGCGGTCTGCTGTGGGCGGTGGGTCTGTCGCGGCGCCAGAACGTCTATCCCGCCGACATTGCCCTGATCTTCCCAATCGCCAAGACCGGAAAGCCCCGCAAATACCACATCCCTGATCAGCCACCGGTCTCTGCTGAAGCGTTATTGGCCAAAGGCAAATGGCAAAGGGTCAGTTGGCGGCGGGGCACCAAAGGTCGGCTGACATGTCTCTTCACGGCCCGCCGTGTCTGCGTTGCGGATGGCCATAAGCACCGGATGCTCAATAACCGTATGCAGTGCATGCCTGGTGACGAGGTCTGGCTCGTCGGCGAGCGGCGGTCGACCGGGGAGCAAAAATACTATGTGTCGAACCTGCCGGCCGATGCCACCATCAAGACGCTCGCTGCCACGATCAAGGCCAGGTGGGTCTGTGAACAGGCCCACCAGCAGCTCAAGGAGGAGCTTGGGCTCGACCACTTCGAAGGTAGATCCTGGACGGGATTACATCGACACGCGCTGATGACGATGATCGCCTACGCCTTCCTCCAATCCCGCCGCCTCAAAGCAGCGGGGCGGAAAAAAAAGAATTCTCAGGACCGCCACCACAACCAAGCATGCCGGCCATCAGGCAAGCGATCCTCGACCTCTTCGCACGACCTCCACCCCGACAATGTCCTCACTGTAACAGGTTCCTTGCACATATCTCCAAGCCTAAAGTGCCAAAGTAGTGTTAGGCTTTCGGTACTGACCCAAGTACCGCTATGCATCCGACTGTTGTGTAAAAGCCGCTGACGATGGTCGCGGATTTCCTCCAGCGCCTGACGATTTTTCAAGGTAACGTAGCCGGCTACGATAAGCTCAATGGCCTTGGTCACTTCAATTACTCCACACCCAAAGAACACCGCGGCAATTAAATCAAAGATAGTCCTGGTCTGCTAGGTGATTTATTGTCCTGCCGCGCAAGTTGGAGGAACGGCAGCGCCGATGTCGCCCGTATTGGCGTCATGCGAGTCCTGAACCGCCACGTCGAGCGCGTGTTGAATTGAGAGCGCAAAAATCCCCATTGGAGACGGCGCAAGTTAGCGCGCGACCGTCGGGCGAATTAACGTCCGCTTTTGATCGCACAGCGGACTCAAGTCGGACATCGCGGCATGTCCGAGTTGTGCCAACGATCGGGATAGGGGGGAGCCTCTCGGCTCCGCCCCTCCCACACCACCGTACGTACGGGTCCGTATACGGCGGTTCGAGAAGTTAGGCTAACGCGCTTCGACCAAGGACAGGAGACCGAGCGATTTGAAGTGAGCATTGGAAAGTCCCACGGAGAGCGCTTTACTCCGGGCAATATGCCAGGGGCCACGACCGCTGCCGGCCGTGCTGCGCAACTCTCCTGAGACCCCGAGTGCGATGAGTGCCGTTCGGCGGCGCCGTGGTGTTTTCCATTGGCGCCAAAGAGCGGCCCGCAATCGTAACCGGACCCAGCGAGTGAGAGCGGTCAACACCTCCGGCGTTTCGCAGAAGCCGAAATAGCCGCGCCAGCCCCGCATATACGTAGCCAGCTCTTCCATTGTCGTCTTGATGCTGACGCCCTTGGCCCTTCGCGTGATCTCCCGGATTTGCTGCTTGAACCGTTCCAGCGATTTCGGCGCGATCGTGCGCTTGATGTCTGGACCAGCCGTAAAGCTGAACCCGAGGAACTTCCGTTCCTGCGGCGGTGCCACCGCACTCTTTGCCTCATTTACCTTGAGCTTCAGCTTTTGTGTGATGAAGCGCGAGATGCTCTCCATCACCCGCTGACCCGCACGTTCGCTGCGAACGTAAATGTTACAGTCGTCCGCATAACGTACAAAACGGTGTCCTCGGTGCTCCAGCTCGCGGTCGAGTTCGTCGAGCACGAGGTTACTTAGCAGTGGCGAAAGCGGACCTCCTTGCGGAGTTCCTTCCACGCTCGGGCTTACCAGTCCGTTCTCCATCACCCCGGCATTGAGGAATGCCCGGATGAGCTTCAGCAGCCGCTTGTCCTCGACGCGTTTGGCAATTTGGCCCATCAGTTTGTCATGATTGACTCGATCAAAGAACTTTTCCAGATCGAGGTCGATCACCCATCCGTAGCCTTGCGCAATGTACTGCTGCGCTTGAGCCACGGCGTGATGCGCCGACCGACGCGGTCGGAACCCATAGCTGTATTGGGAGAACGTCGGATTCCATTGCCGCTGCAGGACCTGCATCACCGCTTGCTGGACAAAGCGGTCCAGCACGGTTGGGATGCCAAGCTTTCGCACCCCTCCGCCATCCGGCTTCGGGATTTTCACCCGCCTCACCGGTTTCGGTTCGTAGATCCCGCTCACCAATTGCTTCCGAATGGACGGCCAGTGCTGCTTCAGGTAGTCACCGAGTTTATCAACGGTCATCCCATCGACGCCGGCGCTGCCTTTGTTGCTCCTCACTTGCCGCAATGCTTCCTTCAAGTTTGCTCGTTCACATATTTCCTCCATGATTCGAATCGTGTTGGCTGGGCGTTCGGGTTCATGCCCCACCGGGAGCGATTCGATGTCTTCCCGTCCCGCCTGCCGGGCTTCACCCGTCGGCGCCGATGAGAAGTCCAGTCTCAACTGGATGTTCAGCCGCTTGTCGCTCTCGAGATTCATGTCCTACTTGCCTCTCCTCTCGTTCGGGCCTTCAGTCATCGTTCCCGGTTCGGCCTATCTGTTGCCTCCACCTTTCGGCGACGGAGTGCCTCACTAGCCTTGCCGACGACATGACCTAATACGCCCTCTGCTGACTTCTGCCCCGCGGTCAGAATGCCTCGCGGCATTCTCAGTCGCCGAAGCGACACGGAGCAGATCTCCTGGGGTAAGTTCAGTCACCTTCCGTGCACAGTCGCCGGATCTACGCTTCGCATCCTTGATGGATATGGACTTCGCGGTAAGTGGCCCGCTCGTCCGACGCTCGCGCCTTGTACCCGGTTCTTGTCCATCGACTCGCACGTTTGCTCTACGCTTCCTTCAGACCTCACCTCGCGGCGATAGCCCTTGCGTTGTCACTAACCCTTCACCTCCATCAGGTTGGGTAGAGGACTTTCACCTCCAAGTTACTGAACATGCCCAGCACACGACTAAACCGCTCGCGCGGTAGTGCGCTGCGGCGGGCGGCTGGGCCAGTATCGGGAAGGGAGTGTCCTGTCTGAGGATGAGGGGTTGCCAACCTCACACAGACAGGAGCATCCCCCATGACCGACGAGGCCATGAGCCCATTGCGGCGACGCATGATCGAAGACATGACGATCCGCAAGTTAGCGTCAAAGACCCAGCAAGGCTACATCCGCATCATCAAGGATTTTGCCGCCTTCCTCGGCCGGTCGCCCGACACGGCGAGCCTGGAGGACGTTCGACGCTTTCAGCTGTATCTGGCGGCGAACGGCGCACACATCTCCGTTCTCAATCACACCGTGGCTGCGTTACGGTTCTTCTTCAGAGTGACGCTCGGGCGTTCCAACCTAATCGATCACACCAAGTTCCTCCATGAGCCCCGCAAGCTGCCGGTCGTTCTTAGCCCGGAAGAAGTGGCGCGGCTGCTGGATGCCGCGCCGGGGCTCAAATACAAGGCGGCGCTGAGTGTGGCTTATGGCGCGGGCTTGCGCGCCACCGAGGTGATTTCGCTCAAGATCGGCGACATCGACAGCAAGCGCATGATCATCCGCGTCGAGCAAGGCAAAGGCCGCAAGGACCGCTATGTGATGCTGTCGCCGCATCTGCTCGAACTGCTGCGCGCCTGGTGGAAGGAAGCACGACCACAGGGCTGGCTGTTTCCGGGACAGAACCGAATGAGCCCGATGACGACACGCCAGCTCAATCGCGCCTGCCATGCCGCAGCCGATAGGGCCGGAATCGACAAGCGCGTATCGCTCCACACCTTGCGACACAGCTTCGCCACCCATCTGCTTGAACAGAACATCGATATCAGAGTGATCCAGGTGCTGCTCGGTCATGCCAAGATCGACAGCACGGCGCTCTACACGCGCGTCGCTACCAAGACGATCCAGCAAGTCATCAGCCCGCTCGACCGCATCACGCCGACGCAAGCCGAGCCGCCCGCCTGACGCGAGGCTTATCGTGTCGCGTCCATCGCTGGAGGTCGCGGACATCTTCCGCGGCCACGGGGCGGCATGGCGCCGGGCCAATGCCGGCCATGTCAGCCTCGGCCAGTTGAAGGTGATGTCAGCGATCGAGAGCTGCCGCACGGCAGCACTCGGCGGCCACGTCGCGCGCTGCGAGAACTGCGCACACACCCAGATCGCGTACAACTCCTGCCGCAACCGGCACTGCCCGAAGTGCCAGGGGTCCATGGCAAAGGAATGGCTGGCCGCGCGCGAGGCCGATCTGCTGCCGGTGCCGTACTTCCATGTTGTGTTCACTCTGCCGGCGGCCATCGCCGATATCGTCTACCAGAACAAGACCGTCATCTACGACCTGCTGTTCAAGACCTCGGCCGAGACCTTGACCACGATCGCCGCCGACCCCAAGCACCTCGGCGCCCGCGTCGGCATCACCGCGGTTCTCCATACCTGGGGCTCGGCCATGACCCATCACCCGCACGTCCACATGATCGTGCCGGGAGGCGGCATCTCGCTCGACGGCGAGCACTGGGTGGCGTGCAGGCCCGGCTTCTTCCTGCCGGTGCGCGTGCTCTCGCGCCTGTTCCGCCGACTATTCCTGGAGAGGCTGCTCGCGGCCCACAAAGCCGGCCACCTGAAGTTCTTCGGCGGTCACGCCGCTCTCGCCGACCCGCAGGCGTTCGCAGCCCGGCTGGCCCCGCTGCGCCGAACCGAATGGGTGGTCTACGCCAAGCGTCCGTTCGGCGGCCCACAGGCCGTGCTGGCCTATCTGTCGCGCTATACCCACCGCGTCGCCATCGCCAACAGCCGGCTGATTACCTGCGACCGCACCGGCGTGACCTTCCGATGGAAGGACTATCGCGCAGAAGGTCGTGATCGCCGGAAGGTCATGACACTGGCCACCGCCGAGTTCATCCGCAGATTCCTGATCCACGTCCTCCCGCCTGGCTTCCACCGCATTCGCCACTACGGCCTGCTTGCCAGCGGCACCCGCGCCGACAACATCGCCCGAGCGCGCTGCTTGCTCGACGTGACGGCGGCACAGCCCGAGGCCGTCGCGGATGCCAATGCCGCCGATGCCGACGCGTCCAAGCCGGCCGCGCACCCGTGTCCGTGCTGCGGCGGCCGCATGATCATCATCGAGAGGTTCCAGCGCGGCTCACAGCCGCGCTACCAGCCGACGACCACCGCCGTGATCAGGATCGACACATCATGATCAGTTTAGGTTCGCCGCGACATTCCAGTGCTGCACTTCCGCTTCGTCGGCTCTCGACCGGCCACGACCATGCTCGCCGGTACGACTGCCCGGACAACCGCCTCGTTGATCAATCTCCGCCGCGCCACCCCGGTTCTGCCCATCGCGATCGGCCGACCAAGCTCGCTACCCCATCGATCGCTTCCCAAACAGACGGTCAACGCACCTCGCCAACAGCCTGTCCGCCCCGAAATCCCCATAGCGTCTGACGCGAAGCCTCGCCGCACCTCCCGCGGTTTCCTCCCTTGGAGGTTTGCGGACGCCGGCCCCCCGTGTGCGCTGCGCAGCTCCCGTTCGCCTGCCTGCAGCGCCGCTTCCGCGCGCTTGCGCTCGGTGATTTCTTCCGCGGCGACGTTGACGCCGACGATTTCGCCGCCTGGACTGCGCAGCGGATGCCAATAGGTGATCCAAAATCGCTCATCGGTCTGATCGGCACGCTGGCCGGCGACTTCGATGCCGATTACCGGTTCGCCGGTCTCCATGATCGAGCGTACGATGCCTTCCACCGCCTCGGCCAAAGCTGGCACGCAGTCCCGGACCGAACGACCCAAATGATCTTCAACGGAGATGCCGCATATCTCGGTGAGGCGCTGGTTGATCTGCAGATAGCGACAGTCGGGAGAGAGAAAAGCAAGACCGATCGGCGCGGTGTCGTAGATCAGTTGCAGGGCGGGTTGCTCGGAAACTGCACTACAGACCATTTGCCGAAGCCGCACTGTGCTTGGGGTCCTTTGACAAGGAAAGCCTCCCTATTCCAGGGTATCCTCCACCCCTCACGAATTCAAAGGTAAAAGCGCGCCGCGCAGCGTCGCACTCGAAACGCCCATCATTCCGGCGAACGGATTATCCAACTCCAGAACCAGAAAAATCGCGCAGGAAAACGACAACGCGCATACAAACAGCGAAGCCATCACGACCAAATTGGCTCGCGCAAACAGGGTAACCCCACGAAAATCGCGCCAAGCCAAAAAACCAGAATGACCAAGAACGGAGCCGGAATCGAGCCGCCGGTCTGAGTGTACAACTGCAGCCGGGTCTGGGCGCCGTCCGTAAAGGCCGAATGGCACGCGATTTCAGCGAACGTTGTGCATCATTCTTCGGCGACAAGCCTTCCAATTCATTTTCGAATGCGACGCTTCCGTGGTCGCTTCGAACTGAGCCGGCTTGCCGGCCGAAGGCCCTCCCTCATGCCAAATGCGGTCGGCCAACGGCGGAACGCTCTCCCGCAGCAGCTTTCGGACCGGATCCGCTTCCGGACCATATTGCGCGAGCAGGCCGTCCACCAGGATGATCTGGCAGTCATTTGCCTGACCTGGTTGGTTTTCTGGTCGAATGTACCTTTGGCGGACGCTATCAACAGACCTAATACCAGGGCGGCCAATGTGCCGATCAGCCCCGCGGTCAACTTTACGACGTCTTTCGAGTCCGGTTCAGATGGCCTTCCGACAACAGAGGCCGGACGGCGCACCGAACAGGGCGCCGCCGAATATCACCGCGAAAACAATAACGAGATCAACAGATCGTTCATGATCCGATCTCGCCGCCATGGCCGATAAATTCTGGCTCCACTCCCGATCGCGCCGCTCGGCCGAAGACCCCTTCATGTGCGTCACTTATGAATTATTGTCGATTGCGGCGGCGGCTCAGCCGCGGCGGGCGAGATTTGGAACGTGACCCAGGCATTCCAGCCCTCGGGGCGATTTTCCGCCGCGAATTCCCAATAGCCCTTCAAATTCAGGTACCCTTGCATGTTGCCGACCGGAAAGATGAAACCAATCTGCGGTCCGATGCCGAGAACGCGCGACTTGAAGTCGCCGAGGATCGGAGCCTGGCCGCTGTCGGCGGTGAGTTGCTGATAGACGTAACCGACCAGCCCAATGTGAACCTGCTTGGAGACGAATTGCGACGCGCCCCAGTCGAGATGCCAGTCGACGCCGCTCTGATAGTTGGTGACCGGATTGGTGAAATTGTAGGTCAACCCGGTGACCGCCGAAAACTCATGACCGGTTGCCGGATTGAAATAGGTATACCCGCCACCGGCATCGATGGCACCGTGACCTAACCCGAGGTTGGCCAGGCTTGTCGAGCTATAATTACCGACAGGGATATCTCCGGTGACGTAGGTCATGAAATTGTTGACGCCAAAATTCCATTTCAGCGACGCCCGCGGATAAAGGTCGCCAAAACCCGTCACGGTGTCATTGATACTGTCGGTTCGCATCAGCATGAACGGAGGTAGCGAAGCGGTGAGCGTTCCGTTGACATTCGCGCTGGTACTTCCGACGATCGTTCCCATTTGTACTGCAAGCTGACCTCCGAGGACCGGTGTCGCGAACACGTAACTCGGAACGATGATCGCGAGATCCGCGCTGGCGCGCAAATTCGCATTGAGAGTGACGTTCAGACTGGGGTTAAATCTGCCGATCTCGATCTCACGGGCTGCAGCGACATTGGCACCGGCAAAAACGGATGTGTGATAATAAACTGACGCCACCGCCGATCCTGGTGTGCCCGGCAGCGCCGCCAGACTTCCGAATGTGCCCGGAAGCCAAAAGCTGGTGCCGCTTTCATCGGCTAACGAAACGGAGGCTGTGGCCGAGAGAAAGCCCGCGCATATTAGGGCGGTGGCTGCCGAAGCTCGAAGTGTTTCCGGTCCAACCGGCCTTCGTGACTTGACGTGGCCCATTGTATCAATCCCCCCAAATGCAAACCAACTTGTGTCACCGTCTTAGATCTGGCGAAGCACGATAGGTGTGAGCGCCATTACTCCGTTACGATTATTGGGCCGACAGGCCTGGCCCTCCCTGAACTTTCGTGACCGGCGGCGGGTTCCATTTGCCGGTCAGTGCTTCGGATTTCGGGCCATAGAGGCGCATGGTCAGATTGAATGCCCCCTTCGGCGCGGGAAGCCAGTTGGCTTCTTTGTCCTTGCCGGGGCTTTCGTTCTGAAAGTAAAGGTCGAGCGACCCATCGGCGTTGGTCTTGAATGGAAGTAACTGCTGACCGCGAAACGATTGAGCGCGTTCGCCACCTGAAAGCCCTCGCTATCATAGAGCGTCATCGACCAGAAGGCGTTCACCGGCGGTGTGGCGCCCTTGTCGAAATGGATGGTGTATTTGTTCGCGCCGTCGAGCGGCTTGCCGGCTCGTCGAACAGGTTGAGCGGATAGATGGCGTCCTCGGGCAGGTTGGCCCCGAGACCCACCTGCGTGACGATGGCGCGCTTCAGGTAGTAATTGCCATAGACGCCCATCGTGTCGGTGTTCATGGACCATCCGTTCACGACTCGGGCGAGTGTCGGTATTTTCCACGCCATGAGTTGCTGGGCGTCCTCGGGCGCGCTTTCCAGCGCCTTCTTCACGGCGGGGTCGAGTTTGTCGAAGTCGAAGCTCTTGCCGGGCTCGATGCCGATCCTCTTCATCTGCTCGATGATCGGCCCATCCGTGATGTGGGGCGGATGCAGCTTGAGGAGTTCGGCCGCGTAAGTGAAGTATTTGGCGGCCGGCATGGTGTCGACCTGAACCTTCGGCGGCGTCTTCATGTCGACGCTTGGGTCGATTGTCACCGTCACCGGCTCCGGCGGCTTGCCCCAGCGCGAGAGCGGCGTGACCTTGTAGCCGGCCTGAATCTTGTGCACGGCCTCGTAGTCGGCCGGGCCGTCAGTCTTGGTCCGGCCGATGATCCAGACATAGGGCGTCGGCGCGTTGATGCGCGTAAATCCCTCGGGAACCGCTCCGCTCCAGCCGGGCGGCGTGACCAGGAAATTGCCTGCCTTGGTGCCGGTCGTCCGCCAGCCCGGCGAGGCGAACACGT
Organism: uncultured Alphaproteobacteria bacterium; assembly: GCA_963721135.1. Lineage (GTDB taxonomy): Bacteria > Pseudomonadota > Alphaproteobacteria > Rhizobiales > Xanthobacteraceae > Bradyrhizobium. The sequence continues at coordinate 2,804 of CAVRIB010000004.1, read as the reverse complement.
CGGTCCACATGTCGAGCATCGGCAGGAGGTAAAATCGCCCGTCGGTGTCCGGCACGGAGACGATCTGCGGCTCCTTGGTGAGATCGAGCCATGCAATGGAATAGAGCGTATCGAAGTTGATCCGCACGACCACCTTCATTTCGGCGGGCGGAAACGCCGGGACGTTGACGAACATATTCATCGGCCCTTTGCCGAACTCCTTGCCCGCTTCGATATTCGTGGATTGCTTCCGCGTGATGTCTATCGAGATGAGCGGATAGAAAAGTAGAGTAGGCATCGACGCCGATGGCGTGCGCGGCCTCCTCGGTGATCGGCGGCGCAGATCTGCGCCATCGCTGTTGGCGTAAGGGCTGGGCAGACAACAAGATCCAAAGCGAGTGCAATCGCATTTCTGTTCATCTTACCCTCCTTCCCTCGCTCCACTGCACATCGCTGGCGCGGCGGGTGATGCGCCGCGTGAGCCTTCAGTACACCCTGCGGTGAACCACTACGGCCCGCCGTGGCGCCACGACAACAGCGGGTCGGACGACAGGGTGTGCAACAACCACGGCTCCGCCCGTGGCGACGCAGCCGGCGCGAACGACCCCGCGCGCGCAGACGATGGCGCTTGCGCCGACCGTGCTTAACGCAATTAAGCTTGCTGCCAGCAATACAGAGATCATCGGATGTTTCATGACTGTTCTCCTTCGGTTGTGATTTAAGCTGCGGAGGCGACCGCAGGTTTTTTCGCAAGCATCGTTCGTCGATCATGAATCAGGCTCTCCAGCCGATGGGCTGCTACATTTAACGTCGCGTCATCGACCGCGCTCTCGTCCCCTGCCGCGGATTTGGCGTGCTGCGCAGTGAGAATATCGTCAATCTCCTCCTCGATATCCGTCAGCTCAGCCTCGGTCCCACCTTGCGAATCCGGCGCGCCAGGGCATAGAGCGAATCCAGCGGGCCCGCACTTGCGGCGTTCCCCAGCCCGAGGAATTTCCAGGCCGCGGCAAGCGCGGTGGCGAAACCGCCCAGCATCATCGGGGTTAGATAAATCCAGTTGCCATATTCATCCATGAAGCTCTGTTGGGTGCTGTTGTAGACGGCCGCCGCTCCGGGATGCAGCGGCAGGTAGGCATCCTGATCGGTGCTGGGAGAAGTGATTTGCGCGAAGACGGGCTCTTCCCTCATGAGGTCCCTTCGCACGCTCATGATCGCTTGCGTGAGCGTGGTGACGAGATCGGAACCAAGTTTTTTTTGCGCAACGAGATAAAGGGAAGTCCTCAAGGTCGTGACGTCATCATCCGGCACCGGTGGCGAGCCTCGCAATGTGCCCTTGGGAACGTCGAAACTCTCATAGGCGCGCTCGGATTTGCGATAGCGCCTGCGGAATCGATCGGCACCAATACCGGCAGCGCCTTTGGACCCTGCTGGAAAAAGCCCCGCACCAGCGACAAATACTTGTCAGCCAGGGGGATCACAACGAGCAGTGCAGCAACTTCCTTGGATTGGATAGCTTGCCGCGCATCCGGCAAGGCAAGTTCCTTGAACACCTTCGCACGATCGAGCCCGTATGCCTTGCTCAGGACATCGACGATTTTTGTGTTGGCGTCGCCGCCGATCACGCCGACGCGGCGGCCCTTCAATTTGTCGATGCCGTCGATGGTCGAACCCGGCGGCGCAACGATCAGCACGACCATATGGCTCACAACCACGACGGCTCGCGCCTGCGACAGGTCGCCGACATCGCCGCGAACCACCGCGAGGTCCACCTTGCCTGCTGCGAACGCATTGGCCGCTTCAAGCGCCGTGCCGCTGTCGATAACCCTGAGCCGCACCGGCGCGTTGGTTGTAACGAGCTGGCTTGCGATGGCCGACATCGCCTGGGCGGCTTCGCCGTCAATCGAGCCCACCGCCACGCTCAGCGTTACCGGACGCGTGTAGTACCGGTAGGCGAGCAAGCTCGCGCTTGAGCACGAGGCCGACCACACCGACAAGCAATATGAAGCGAAGCCAGATCGGCAACTTCAGCGAAGCCATGCTCGTCACTCCCAACGTCCCGAAATATTGCCGTCGCTGGTCCCACTTGACGCGCGGAACCCCAGACGAGGTCTCAATGCAGCGCCAGCACCTCGACACCCTCCGGCCGCTCGACTGTCGGCAGCCATGCGGGCTTTTCTGCTGGCCACCTCGGCTGGCCAGCGGGCGCGATTGATACTTCCGACAGGAGTGCTGTCGGGTGTCGAGTGTCCCGTGACGTCGAAATATGCAGCTTCGCTGGCGTCCGACGGAAGTTGCGAATTCGGCAGCAGGGTAAGCTTCGCAACCGTGTGGAAGGGCGCTTCCGTTTCGTTCCACTCGACACTGGCATTTTCGATCCAGAAGCTGGCGTCCTGCCGCTTGCCCCAATAAGTCATCCTTTCGACGTCGAGGAACTGGATCCCAAAGTCGAACTCGCTCATCTTGTCGTCGTCCTTGAGATGCCGGCTCAACTCGTCCCGCAGGCCTGTTGGATTGGTCCTCTGCAACCGACGCGCCGGATTGTCCTGATATGGTGTGGCCGAATACTTCACAACATCGATTGGCCCGTGACGAAACGGTACGGTGCTCCAATAGCGCAGTTGCTGATAAGGCTTGATCGTTTGGCGCGCCTGCAATTCTGCCAATGCCAGCGTCCTCAGCACTCGCAACTTGTCCCTGAACGGCAGGGACCACAGGCCGGCGGCCTGGTTCGATGCCGTCAACACCTTCATGGTAGCCAGAAATGCGGAGGAGTTGTTGATGGGCAACGTTGTCGCATTCTGCATCGCGAAATCTTGTCGCGAGGA
>CAVRIB010000003.1:0-587694 GCA_963721135.1 uncultured Alphaproteobacteria bacterium | reverse complement strand
AATGTTGCACGCCAAGATTGTGCGATCCGCCCCCCACCCGCCAAAGGTATCTCCAAGCCCTTCCGCAAGCCGCTGATGAGGTTTTACCATTGGCTTGGAGCCTTTCCTGCTCCCATCCCGATCCGCCGCATGGGCGGCCTTCCTTCGGGCTCGCCTAAACCTGATAATATCAGGATTGGAACCCATTGATTTGATTGGGCAATCCGGACCATGCGACACATCGCTAAACTCGTTGATTATGTTGCGCTATTTCCGACCTCGACCAGTCCCAAACGCACACGCGGCGGTTGCAGGGTTGGGAGAAGGAATTGCTAAAAGCCAGCGACCGGTTCCATTGCTTTGCCAAGGTTTGACCGACACTTACATGCCGCGCTCAACCAATGATAGAAGTCGTCTGGCGCGATCTCTGGCTTGCAAGAGCAGGATGGTCAAGGTTGCTTCGCGTTCGACGGCGCCGAGCGGCAGCACCGGAATCGGCCGCATGGTCTCACGCGCCAATGCGGCTAGTTCTTCGGCATCGCTGCGAAGGTCGGCGACCGTCGCGGCGGCGAGGATGCTGCTGGTGTCGAGCGGATCACGCATGACGACGACTGCTAAAGTTTGGCAGATCGATCACTTCGCCGCGGTCGCCACCGGCATGCGCCCGCTGGATCTCGACATCGGCGCGAAGCTGGCCGATCTGTTCCTGAAATTCCGCACGCAACTGTTGCCGCACCTCGTGGATGATGGTCGCGACACCGGGCAACGCGTCGCGGACGATGCGCTCGACGTCGGCCGCGGTCACAGGCGCCGGCTTCGGCGCCATCCCGCGCGACCACGATGTCAGGTGGCCATCGTCATCGTGATCGCGATGCTCGACGGTGACATCGGCGGTGCGCTCGACCGCGGCGCGGGCGCGATCCAGGATTTCTCGGGCGCGTTCATCCATCGCGATCACCTCATGGCCACGTCGGTGGCGGCTGTGTTGCGCCCGCCGGCGCGACCGCTGAACCATCCGGCGCGAATGCGTAGTCATGCGGCACGCCCGTCGGCGACATCATGGCGTCGATGAAGCTGTGCAGCTCGGCCATCCGCGGCGTCGGGGTGCTGCCGTCGGCTGCGGCGCGCGGTGCCGGTGCCGGTGTTGACTTCGGTGCTGGTGTGATCGCCATTGTCAGTCCCTCCGAAAATTTTGTTGGCGGTACCAAACTGTCCCCGCCAACAAAACTCTCACCATCCGGTTGCGGTAAGCCAACTCACTGCGCGCGGATCGCGCCGGCCCCAAGTGATCGGCAACCGGCATTTCAGCGCCAGCGCATCGGACTGGAACAGCGACTGCTGCGGCGCCGCGACAACCGGCGGCGTTCCCGCGCTGACGAGCTGTTGCGGGTTGGTTTCCATGTGCAGCACGCTTTCGCGCGACACGCTGATTTCCGGAACGCTGTCGGTCGCGGACACGATGGCGCCGGGCGCAATCGCGATCAGGTCACCGGGCGCAATTGCCGACGACGGCAGAATGATGAACGACGTATCCATCGCCAGCGCGACCGAGCGCAACGGCATGGTCCGGGCCCGAGCCGGTGCGCCGATCAGAACGACCGGCTCGGTCCCGGCGACCGCAGCGACGACCGCGGTCAAGGTCGCGATGTCGGCGATCATGGCGTCAGTCGGGTCGGTCGCGGCGCTGGCGGTCGACGCTGCGACGCCATTTCTCAAACCGGCCGGCCGTACCTCGGCGACCGCGGCATTGGCATCGAACAGCGCGGCGTCCAAAGCGAGACCGGTCGAGCGCATCAACACGTCGCCGATCATCTTTTCCGCGTTGCCGCCCGAGGCGTTGGCCATTTCCGAAGTCAGCGCGCTGATGGTGGCCAACTTGCTCGGCGTCAACAGCAACGGCTGCGCCAACAAACTGCGCGCCGGGATCGGCATGCCTTCGCCGACGAACGACGAACCGGAAGCATCGGCGACGAACGACGGCACGGAAATCACGGCGCTGCCGGCGAACGACAGTTGCATCGTCTTCGCCAGCAGGATCGCCGCGGCGGAGATCCCGCTCAACGACGCGATCAAATATTCCGTCAGCGTGCGCATCAACGCGCTGGCGCTGGTCGTGCTGATCGGCGCGACGCCGGCCCTCGTCAACAATCCGACGTCGCGATCACCGGGCCACATGCGTTCCGCGATCCGTTCAGGCGAACCGCCGTCGACCTTGGCGACGATTTGCGCGACCGCCGCGCGCGATAGCGTGGTGATGCCGGCGCGGCGCAAGGCGTCGGCGGACGGTGGCATGAAAGGTCGGGGTCGAAGCTCGGTCATGGCGGGCATCTTACGCCAGCCGCACCCCGTCGTGTGTCATGCATGACTTCTTGCGCGTTCGGTGAGATAGCGGCGGGCCCACTGCTCGATCACATCGGTCAAGTGGACCGCGATCTTTTTGCGGTCCCGCGACGCTTTCCCGGCCTCCTCCTCGGTGTGTCCGGTATCCTCGCTCTGGGCGATCAGCGCCTCGATCACGACCTTGCTGTAGCAGATCGAGACGCGCTTGATGCCGTCGGTCTCGCGGGCGCGCTGCCGGCGCTTCGCCATCCGCCACTGCTCACGCGTGGCGGCGCGGTCGCGGCGGCGGGCTGGCGGGCGGTCGCGATCATCCGATGGTGGTGTGCGCTTGTGCATCGTCAGTTGTCAGGAGGACCTTCGTCGGGGTCCACAAATTTTTTCGATCAGCCGGTCGGTCGCCCGATGGTCCCACAAGCCATTGCAGCACCGGCACACCAGAACATACTCGCCGTTACTCTGTCGCGTGCGGTACTCTTGGACATAGCGTCCCGCCGCGATCTCCTGTTGCAGATAATCAGGATGGTGATCACACCGGCATGCCTCGATCTCTTGATCTGTCATGGGACATAGCCTCCTCGCCGTGGTCCAAGGTACGCGATTTGCGCAATCCGCCGGCGTTCGCGCTGGTCGGCGCGGTCGCGGCGGCGGGCTGGCGGGCGCTGGAGCATTTTTTTTGTCAGGCCGGGCCACGATACTCCGGCCAATGCGCATTCCACGGCATCGGCGTCACCGGCAGATCGTCGATCCCGTTCATGGTCTGGCGGACATAGAACTCCTGACGCAGGACATAGCCGCGCGCGTGTGATGGTTGCAGGCGTCGCCCCGGCTTGCGGGGACGGCTGAGTGCTTCGATCCAAGCGCGCCGCATCATGATCAACGCGGCGTCGCGTTCGAGCCGCGAAGTCTTCGAATAGGCGGCCGCTGAAAAATAATCATTCAGCGTCGGAGCGTCCTGTTCCGCCTCGTGGCATTCGAGCACGCGCTCGATGTCATCAGCGTCGATGATGGGTAGCATGATGTCGTCTCCCTCTGCTTCGTTGCCGGCGGCCGGCCGGCGCGGGTCGGTCAGTCATCAGCGATCCTCGCCCTGGTCGAGGCGCCGCCTGTACGCCCCCTCGCATTCGCGGTGCAGCAAGACCCTCGGCCCGTCGCTGTAGGAGACCTCGACGAGACCGCCCGGACGGCCGCAGTAGTCGCAAACGGCGTGCTCTTGGCCCTGACCCCCCTTTTCAACCGTCCAGCCGTCCAGAGGCCCGTCGTTATTGGGTTTCTCGCATTTCGCATCCGTCCAGCCGTCGTCGGGGCTGGACGGTTCGAAAACGTCAGAAGTCCTTATTTCATCGCGTTCTGGACGGCTGGACGGTTGCGAAGCCCCTTCAGGGGGCAAGTACCTGTCGAAGGCATCTTGGAAGTGCTCAAGCCTGTAGCCACGGACCCGGTTTTTCTCCGGTCCGATCTGTTCCGGCGCGACCTTCACCTCCTTGAGCATCCGGGCCAGCCGGTTTGCCGTCAGCGGCTTGCGGCTCTTGCCCAGCTCGGCCCATGGCCGCGCGTCGAGGCCAACCAGAACCTTGACGAGTTCGCCGGACGCGATCTCATCGGCGGGGTCGATCTTGTCCGCCGCCTGCTTCGCAAAAATTTCCCGGATGTCGCCGAGCAAAAGCTCCAGCCGCGAGGCGTCGTCGATCTCCGCCGCGACACTCGCGAGCGCAGCCGCTTGCCCACGCTCCAGCCACTTGCCGCCCGCGACCGTCGCAATGGCCAGCAACGGCCGCCAATTGTCGGCAGCCCGGTTGTACAGCCCCGCCGGCATCTCGGGCTCGGTCGCGGCGATGGCGACCGCGTTGTCCGCCGTCCAGCGCGCCAGTCGGCGCGCCAGGACGACGAGATGCTCGACCCGGTCGAGCCGGAACGGCGTGATCGTCTCGTCGCGTTTCCGCCGTGTCAGCGTGATCGGCACGGACCTGTCAGCGAGTGTCCCCGGCAATTGCCCGATCAGGGCAATGGCGCAGGCGCTGTAGGTCGAGAAACTTCTCGGCTCGTGATCGTCGCCCACGGTGCGCAACACGCTGCCGCCCTTGCGATGGCCGCTATTGAGGACACCTCTCAACTCTTCATTGTCTTTGAGGAAGCTGTCGGCCTCGTCGATCAACAGGCAAGGCCTGTAGCCTTCGACAACACGGAAGGTCGCGCTCGCCGAGACGTTGGCCGCAGGCAAGGGCCGCAGCACGAGCTGCGAGATCACATCGAGGAGTGTCGTCTTGCCGCACCCTCGCGTCGGCGACGTGATCGCCAGCCGGGGCGAGATCATCGTGGCATCGAGCGAGAACGTATGCGGGACCCATAGCGCGCAGGCGTCGCGGCTTGTCTCTGGCATGATGACGTGAGCGCCAATCGCCTTGGCGATGTCGTCGAGCAGCGCGGCGCCGTCGACCGCCGTCGGCCACATCTCCGGATCTGGAAAACTGATCGGACGGCCCTGCAGGCCATCGTCGGCGTCGCCGAGCCCGAGCGCCTCGCATTCGCTCCGCACCAGCATGTCGAGCATGGCGACGCGGGTGATGCCCAGCCTCTTGGCCGCTTCCTTGCGTTCGCGCTCGTATTGCAGCGGCGGCAATTGAGCCAGCCGACGCAGCTCGACGGTGTCGGCGCTTTCGTCCTCGTCGGGCCCGGCGTCATCGGCGCTTGTCGCCGGACCGCTCGGCTCCCACTCCTCCGCTTCCTTCACCAGCTTCGCGAGCTTGACGCCTGCGGTATCGCTGGCGATCCAGTCCGAGACGTCGGCCCCATCGTGGCGATCAGGATAGAGATCAACGACCCGCACCGCGGCAGCGACACCATGGATCGCGCTGGCGACTTTCAACCCGTGAGCACGGCCGGTCTTGTCGGCATCGGGCAGGATCGTGACGTTCCGGCCGGTGAAGTGCTTCGTCAACGCCGGGTCCCATTTCGCAGACGAGCCCTCCGAAGCCGTCGTTGCGACGAAGCCGATCTTGGCGAGCGCGTCGGCGTCCTTTTCTCCCTCGACAAAAAAGATCGTCGCCGTCTTCGGAGCCGCTTTCAGTGACATCAGTCGATACGGGACCTTCGGGCCTTTGGGTTTGCCCTTGACCCAGCCATTTTTTTCCCAGTGATATTGCACGAACTGCCGCTTGCCCTTGGGGTCCCGGCACTTTTTGACCTTGAGAAATTCGTCGCCGGCTTCGTCGAGATAGACGAATTCCGCGAGCGTGGTCCACACGCCGCTGCCGGTCTTGTTCTGCTTCTTAGGCTCCGAGAGGCCGAGCTTGCGGCGGACGTGGTCGCGGCAGGCTTTCCAGTCGTCGCCTGCGAAGCTGTGAGTAACGAAGCCTTCGCGGTCGTTGTGATCCGGTTTGACGGACAGGCTACGGTTGTCGTCAGTGTGACCGGGACCGGGACACAGCACTTGTCCGCCCGCGACGTCGCCACCGAGCAGCTCGGCGATCTTGGCGATGGGCGGCAGCGCGCTCACGGTTGGCTGTCCGCGCGTTCAAATTCCAGCTTCTCGCGTTTGAACTGATCCCACGCCTGATACGGGACGGCGCGCGTGTCGCCGTACTCAAGGATCAGGGCTTTGAGCTTCGCGTGATGGAATTCGGCAAGGGCCTTGGCCTTGGCCAGCGTGCGGATGCGGGTTTGATCGACGTTGCCTTTCCCGCCGCCACCTTTCTTCGTCTGATAGTCAACATTGAAGCGGCGAACCTCGTACCGTTCGCCATACTCCTCGCTGTAGTAGCTCTCTTGCCATTGGATGAAGTACTTGCCGCCGACGATGCGCGACGCCAAGGCGGTGTAGCGACCGCTGCCGCAGGCTTTCCAGTTCAAGGTCATGGCTGCACCTCCAAGCCGAGAGCAGCCGCCACCTCGGGCGCGTAGTTCAAACGCTTCAATAGGCTTTCGCGCCACGCCTCTTCGGCGTTGTCAAATTCGTCCACGATCTCGCCGTAGCAAATGTCGTAGACCTGATACTCATCGGGGATTTGGTGGACGATCAGTTCGACGGTGGCCTTCCACCACTTGTTCTCTAACTGGCCCTTGTACCGCTCATAGGCACACAGCGGGTCAGCCGATAGATCGCGCCAATTGACGAGTGGGACATGGAAATTCTCAACGATCCATTTGTCGTTGTTGAAGCTGATCCCTCCGTCGCACCAGATCGCATCGTAAGCGCCACGGTCGGCGTATTCTTCCCACGTTCCGCCGAACGATTTGTAGAACCCGTGCGTGAGCAGAGCCCATGGATGCGTCGCCATGATGGTCTTCAGCTCGTCGTCAGTCTTTCGATCCTTGCTGACGATCAAGGCTATCTTGATAAACATGGTCGTTCCTCCCTGATGTCGAAAAAAAGAAGGCGTCGCCCGGTTGGACGACGCCCAGTTGGTTTACTCCGCCGCTTCGAGATGCTGCGGCGATGTCGTGATCTTGGCGAGCCGCACGGCGCTGATGAAGCGGGCGATGCGAAGATCCTGCTGCGACGTCAGAAGGTCGGTGACCTCAATTCTGTCGGTCAGCAGATCGCTGACGATGTCGGCAAGTTCGACCACGCCCGCGCGCTTCATGCGGCGGATCAGTTCGCGGCTGGTAAGCTGTACACGCGCGGTGTTTGGTTGTAATGAATGCATCGCTAAGGTCTCCTCTTTGGCCGGTGTCCCCTGCTTTCGTTTCCTAGGCGAAAGGGGACACCGGCCGTCCACCGGCAGTTCAAATGATCCGGGCACGGCCTGCCGACACACCGCACACACGGCAAAACTCTATGCAGCGTCGGTCTCCGCCTTTTTCGCGGCATCGTGCGCGGCGTCGTCAGGCGCGGCGAACCGGCTCTCCAGATAAAATTCGCGACGGTTGATTACGCGGTCGGGCGGCGGGAGTTTGCCCGCCTTGCGCCAACGCCACAGCGTGACGCGGTGCGTGTTCGGAAAAAGCTCAGTCAGGGTGACAAGGCGCACGGCCATGATGGTTCGCCTCCGTTGGGATGGCGAACAACCAACTGAAACATCCTGCGACGTTTTGCAAAAGACAATTTCGGCGCGGTCTGTGTCCAACGATCATCGTTAGACAATTTCAGCGCGGTCTGTGTCCAACGGCCTTTCGGCAGGCGTGAAGCAGCCGGGTCAGGCGCTTGTGCGCGGCGTCGAAGCCGGTGGCCTCGATGCTCCATTTGACCACCGCCTCGGCCACCGCTTGGCGCTCCGACAGCCCGTGCGCGATCATGTGCTCGATGTCCTCGCAGAGATCCCGCGTAAACGGGCTCGCAAGGATCGCGTACCGCTTCCATTTGCCGGTGCCGAGAACGACGAGGTTGTGTCTGACGACGGCGGCACGGGCGGCGCTGAAGGCCGGGTCCTGCGTGACCTCGGCGAGCACGCGCAGGGTCTTCACAAACGCGGCCGGATCGACCGGAAGGTCGGCGGGGTCGAGCATCCAGTTGGCCGCGCCGCGATCAGGGCCCTTGCGGCGCTTCCACCATTCGGCGGCGCACCTCTGGTATTCGGGGTCGCCGCCGCGCGCCTGCTTGGCTTTCTTGGCTTTCTTGGCTTTCCGGGGTGCCATGGCGGCCAGCCTAAGCCAGTCCGGACCTGCCGCCACCGGAATTCTTTGCTATTCCTTTGCTAGGAATTCGCCGGATGCTAGAAATGCCTGCGGCACAACGACTTGCATGCGGCTTGACCGTAATCCATAACCGCGATCGGGAGTATGGATTCCGGGCTCGCGCTCCGCGCGCCCCGGAATGACGAGTTGTGTATTGATGCGACCGATTCGATTTTCGAACAGCCAGACGCTTCGGACGCGCCATCGCGTTCTCGCAGCGGCACTCGCCCGAGGTTTGCCTATTCCTTCGCCCCCTCAAGGGCGTGGGGAATGCCGGGCGCCCAATGCACCCGCAGCCTCGCGTGCGAAAGTGAAACAAAGCACACGAGCGTAGTCACCACGAGTACACCGGAACAACCCGGCATTCCCGCACGCGGATGGTTTTAACGGTTTCCTTCGCGCTCTCCCCGGAGATCGGGCTGGTTTGTCTCCGTCACCTCCCAGGAATAATCCCGAGAAGCTTGACGCCGGCGTCGAGGCGCCAGGACCACACGACTTCGCCGTCCGCAAGATAGCGCCTCGTCTCAAGCGCTTCCTGCGTCCACCGCATCCAGCCCCGCGTTGATGACGTTGGCCAACGCCCCTTGGTGGGACCGGACGGCGAACACATACAACTGATCCGGATTGGGCGCAAGCATTTTTTCGCTATTGCAGAAAATTATTTCTGGACTTGAGAATCAGATCGGCCCTATCGGCGGTCCCTGATTACCCGCTAGATCACGTGATTTCCTTCAGCCGCCTGACGAGCCCGCGATGTTCGCGGCACCCGGCAAGGCCGGGATGCGTCAACAGCACGACCGCCGTTGGCGTCCCGTCGGCACCGGCGAGGCTCAGGTGATCGGCGTGCAGGCCGGGGTGGGAGCCGCCTGACCCGCGCAGCAGCGCGTCCAGTTTGCCGTTCAGAAGCTCGGCAACGTCGTCGGTGACTTTCAGCGTCACCGCTTCCCTGGCAGCCGCAGCCTGACGGAGGTCGCGCACCGCCGCGGGAGCCAGTTTCATGATTTGGGGCGCGACACCCAGGCGAAGCTTTCGTCCCTGCAGCGCCGGTGCGGTCGATTCCGTCGCCCGGGAAATGATCTCGAATGCCGACTGGATCGCCGGCAAGTATGCTTCGCCATCACCGGTCAGGACGAGGCTGCGCGGCAGCCGCCGGAACAAGGCGACGCCGAGCGCTTGCTCGAGTGATTTCACCTGCTGGCTCACGGCCCCCGACGTGACACCCAGTTCGTCGGCGGCGCGCGTGAAACTGAGGTGGCGCGCCGCCGCTTCAAACGAGCGCAGACCATTGAGGGGTGGCAGCCGATGACTCATCCTGATCTCGAACTTTTCTGCCGGACCGGCGCCACGGACTCTCATGCATCAGATTTTCTGCGTCAACCGCTCAATTTAATTCGTTTGCGCCGCGCCTCGGGGTCCGTGATACCTGCGCCTGCGAAGCGGCCCATTTCCGAGGCAACGATGTTGAAGAACCTGACCTCCACGACCGCCGACGATGTCAAGATCATCGAAGGCGTCATCCAGCGCTACCTCGACGGACTTTACGAGAGCGATGCCGACAAGATTGCGAGCGTATTCCATCCGACAAGCGCGCTGACCAGCGTCACGAGCGAGGGTGAACTCGTCATCACGCCCCGCGACAGCTGGCTGGAGAAGGTTCGGGCACGGCCGTCACCGAAGCAGCGCGGCCTGTCCCGTTACGATGAGGTGCTGACCATCGACCTCGTCAGTCCGACGATGGCCCATGTGAAGCTCAAATGCGCCATCCCGCCGCGCTTCTTCACGGATCAATTGTCGCTGCTCAAGATCGATGGCCGGTGGCAGATTGCGCAAAAGGTGTTCATCACCGACATGCGGGAATAGCCTGCCGTCAATTTTCGATCGTCAATTCACGGAAGCAGCGAGGCGCAAATTTTCATGACCAGCGATAGTGACGTTCCAATCAGCCATTTGCAGAGGCGCAAGATCGAGGGCCGGGTGATCGTGCCCTTCATCGAAACGCTGCGAGAAAAACTCGGGGAGGACGTGGCGGGAGAAATACTCGATGCGACCATCCGCCGGCTTGCCGTGGACGATGGCCAGCGATGGGCCGGGACCTACGGCCAAAGTCTGGATTCGTTGAAACGGGTTGTCGAAGGCGTCTGGGCGGGCGGAGGCGGCATGGACCTTCAGATCATCGGACAGTCGCAGACGCATCTCGACTTCAACGTCACACGCTGTGCCTACGCAGAATTCTACCAGGGTTGGGGGCTCGCCGACATCGGCTATCGGGTTCACTGCAACCGCGACCATGCCATGATTACCGGATTCAACGAGAATCTCGAGCTGTCGCGATCGCAGACCCTGATGCAGGGCGCTACTCACTGCGATTTCCGCTTTCGAGGCGGCTCATAGCCGCCGCGTCCTGGCGGCGCCGTCGTGCCCGCCTCTTTCTCGACTTGTCTCAGCGGGACTCGTTGCGCGGGATCATCCAGGTTGAAACCGTCAGCCAGCGGTTGCCGCCGGATTTCCGCTGGTAGGCGATAAAGTCGGCGTCCTCGCCATGCACGAGTTCATAGCGATGAGACTTGATCGAATGTCGGAGCTGTTTCGTCATCGAACTTCTCCTTAAAAGCGATTGACTAAGGGGTGAGTTAGTTCGCGCCCTTCCCCGATCAATAGAATGACGATCACCATATCGTCACATTATCGAGAGGCGACGGGATTGCCGATCCCGACATAAAAATCGCGCGACGATTGACGGCCTAGTTCCCGCGCGCCGGCGTTCGGCTCGCCGACGGCGCGACCTGAACCTCGAAGTCGAATCCCTCGCGGGGAAACGGCTCATCGATCAGTTCGAAGTGCCACCACTCCCGGGCATAGGAACGAAAGCCCGCGGCTCTCATGTAGGATTTCAGGGTCTGACGATTGTGTAGCGCCGTCCCGCCGGCGAGAGCGTTGGCCGTGGTCGCGAGCGCGTCCAGACAGTCGTAGCCGGTGCCGAAATCGATCGTTCCATCCTCGAATCTTTCGCCTTTGGGAGCCGTGCATGCCTTGAGCGGCTGCGAGGGATCCGGCGGTGGCACGGAGGAAAGAGTGCTGGGAACGATAGCGAGGTCCACCGTGCTGCCGCGCGAATGGGCCGACGGCTTGGCGAGATAGCCGAAAGCAAACAGCCTCGTCTTGTCGACGCGTGGATAGAACTCGGCCTTCATTTCGGTATGCGCGGGATCCCTGCTCCAGTCGAGAAAATCATCGACCGCCCGCTTCGGCCGATAGCAATCCCAGACGATGAGCGAGAGTTGTTTATCGGCGAGCTTCCGCTGCACCTGTTCGAGGGCATTTGCTGCCGGCGCGGTGAGGATGCATTCGGCGGCACGGTAACCCTTGATCGGCCGGCCGACGAAGTTATGCGACCCCGCATAGCGAATGTCCTGAACGATCGTGGGATCGACGGCCCGCAAGTATACAAAACCCCTGGGCAAGGCGGAGCTTGCCAGGGCTCGTGCCGGCAGCAGCGACATGAGGATCAGGACGAAGCCGGCGCGCATGAGCATACAGATCTGCCGTCAGAGCGGACCGAGGATGGCCCATCGCGGATCGCAGAACTCCCGCACCGCCGCTGCAACCCCGTTTGCAATGATGCCCCGGCGTTCCGGCGAAGCCATCTTGAGCTCCTCATCGCGGTTGATGATCGAGCCCGCCTCCAATAGCACGGCAGGCATCTTCGTCGATCTCAGCACGACGAGGTCATCGTAGCTATAGACGCCGGTGTCCTTGTTCAAAAGCGGGTGCTGATATCGCCCCATGATGGGCTGGGTATATTGTCTGGCATAGTGCAGGCCCTCGGCCTTCATTTCCCGGGCCACCAGTTCGGCAAACGACAGGCTCGTGGCAAAGTCCGGATTGCGGCGGGACACAAACACGGAATAGCCGCTGAAGCGGTCGCTGAAATGGCTTTTCTTGCCCTCGAATTCCCAGTTCTCGAGGAACTTGTTGGGCACGGAATCATGGTGGATCGACAGGAAGAGATCGGCGTGCAGATTATTGGCGGCAGCAACTCGCCTGACGAGGCTGGGTCGCGCCCTGCCCTCGGTCACCAGAAGGCGGGTCTCGGCGAAACCATCGGCCTTCAAGGTCCGTTCGATCCGTTGCGCCAGGCGCAGGTTGAAGGCGAACTCGGCGACGTTGCGGGCGCTGATCGCGCCTTCCGACTTGGCCGTATGCCCCACATCCAGCACGATCCGGAATTTGGAAGGGTTGCACGTGGGTGCGACCGGCTTCGAAACAGGAGGATGCAGAACCGCCGGCCGCAGCGCGGCAAGCTTTTCAGCGTGAGGCTTTGGCGCGGCAGCAGACTTCGCCCGCGCAACCGGCTTTGGCGCGGCGACATGCTTTCGCGATTTGTCGGGCTTGGAAGAGCCTTTGAACATGTCCGACAGCCAGCCCGCGTGGCTCACCTCGATCGGCAGAAGCACCAAGGCGGCCATCGCGGCGACGATGGCGCAGCGGCGGGGCGAGAGGCCGAAGCCGGACCCGACAAATTTTTTCCCTGACGACGGCAATTCCTGCTTTTCCCTTGAGCGATTTCGCATTCGCGTCTCATGGTCGCACAAGACGGCATTGCCAGGAATTATGAACCAGGCGTCACTGAAAATATACTGCGCGGTCGATTTGGGCGAACTGGAGACGAAACCGGTTCCCGGCGAGATGTAGTCCGATTGTCTCGGGCCGGCTTCATCCCTTTGACCTCGCCTTGATCTTGTCAAATTCGGCAAGCGCTTTTTCAAATTTGGCATTGAAGAGCCACATCGCATCGAGGATTTCGCGCAAGGTTGCGGATGTGCGCGCCCTGTCGGCCCGTCCATAGGCGAAGATGCTGTTGTTTCGGAGATATCCCATGATCCTCGGGTCGGAAATTCGATAGTTCAGGAGGTTACCTGACTTGAGCGCAGCCCTAGTCGGGGTAGGAACGATCTGGATCAGCTCAAACAGCTTCATCTGATCGATCGGATTTGGCAGCGTCTTCACGATTGCGGGTATCTGCGGGAAAATATCCGCGTGTGTGCCCATGAGGCCGTCCCGCACCGCGGTCCAGTGGTTGAACCGGTGATCCAGATGGCCGGCCCGCGCTTCTTCCCTGTCGTCGCGAAGGCTGAGTGCAGGATCGAAGGCTGCGATCGAGCTTCTTATCGCGGCCCATTTGTTTCGACCATTTTGATCTTCAGACGGTCCGGTTTGAAAACTCCCCTTGTATTTGTTCGAGCGCGCATTCCCGATGTTCTGCTTGCCGTTGGTCTCGGCAAAGAACATCCCCAGGCTGATCCGGCCTGCCGCTTCGGCATTTGCGGCGTCGAGGCCGCTGGCGCGCGCAATCGCCATTCCCAGATCGACGACGTCCTTCAACGGCGTGTCTGATTTTTGCGCGCCTGCGGGCGGCGCGTCCATCAGGTCGAAAAGTTTCCCGTATTCATCGACCAGCGGCTCCTTGCCGGCGTCAAAATACGCCGGCGGGATTCCGAATTTGTTGGGCGGTCCGATCCGGGACGGCAGCGCGTCGGTGAGGTCCTTGTAGGCGCTCATCATGTCGTTGCGTGCCAGGTAAAGCGCCTGTCCCGGCAGGTTCGGCAGCGGTTGATGCGAATCGATCTGCGCGCGCCGCTGGCGCAACACCTGTTCGAAGTTCTTCAGGGCAGCGTTGTAGGTATCGAGTGCTTCCGATTGCTGCTTTGTAAGCGTGCCGGGCTGACCCAAGGCGATGGAAACCGGTGCGAAGAAAAGTGCGAGAGCAAGGGCTGCCGTGGGCGCAGTGGCATGACTTCTCAGGCCCATGACGGATTCTCCCGAACGCCCGGGTTTCGCCCAAAGCGGATATCTTAACTCCTGCCCAGATACGCGACCGCTTCTATCTCCACCAACACTTCCGGCTTTGCAAGGGATCGCACTTCTACAAGCGTGGAAGCGGGAAAATCTCCGGTAAAGAACTCGCGGCGCGCGCGCCAGACTTCGGTGTTGTTCCTGATATCGACGACGTAGATCGTCATCTTGACCAGGTTGTCCATCGTTCCACCGGCCGCCCTGATGATGCGATCGATGCGCGAAAATATTTGCCTGGTCTGTTCGTATTCGTTCTTCCCGACCATCCCGGTGCCGCCTTCGAAGGGCCGCGCCACCTGGCCGGAGACGAACAGCATGTCGCCTGCGCGTATCGCGTTCGACCACAAGCCCGGGCCGGCCTCAGCGACATCGGGAACGGGCACCTTTGTCCTTGGCATGGCATTCTCCTTTGTCGCGGGTCCAGGGTCGTCGTGACGGCGGCTTGGGTTGGCGACAACTTGCGTCAACGGAGAGGCCTCAGCACCGCGCCCTTGTGCAAGGCGATGTGGTCGGTCTTGTCGCTCTTGATTTCGTATTGCGGCTCGTCTTGCGTCGCGTGATGAATATAGCCTTTGTAATTCAAGGCTCGCGTGTGCACCTTGACGATGGTTCCGCGCACCCGCCCGGCTTCCGAATTCCAGCTCACGTGATCGCCGACCTTGAACCGCCTGGCCATGGTCCGTTCCCCGTCCGCGCCTTGCAACAACGTGTGGGAATGAACGGTTCCGCGCGCGCCTAGCGCGCGTTGCCGCGCGCAGCGTCCCACCAGGGGCAGACTCCGGTCATACGCTGGTAGTTGCCTTCGATGACCTGAACGGGCGCGCGGCGCCCGGCGGGATCCGGCCGCGCCGAGGGCGGCGCGCCGATATCCTCGAACAGGCCCTTGTGGCCCCAGAAGCTGCCGACGCTCGCCATCTCCACCGCCGGCGTCGCGTCGTCGACCTCGCGGCCGCCCCAGCCGCACTCGACATAGATCTCGGACGGCGTTCGCATGTAATACGACGTCATCAGGTCGTTCGGGTGGCGGCCCAGCGTCGCGACGATCTTCTCCGGCGTCTTCTGCAGGAGGTCGTAGCCCTGTCCGACATCGTCGAGCTGGTAATACTCGACCAGCAGATGATGCATGCTGCGCACGGGCGCTCCGACCAGCGCGACGGAGTGGTGGCGCGCGTTGACGTGCATGAAATAGGCCCGCACCGGCGCCATCATGAAGTCGCTGATGCGAAAGCCGAGCAGGTCCCTGTAGAAGGCGAGCGCCGCGTCGACGTCGGGAAAGGTCAGAAGTGTGTGGCCCATGCCCTGCGGGCCGGTGCGGAAACCGGAGACGTCGCGGCCGGGCTTGAAGGGGCTGTCCGCGATCTGCGCGCCGTGGAAGGCTTCGAGCCGGTTGCCGGCGGGATCGGCGAAGGAAACCAGCCCCGTCACGCAGCGCTGGTCGGCGAGCGCGGTCGGTTCACGCTTCACCGCGACGCCGGCGGCTTCGAGCCGGCTGGCGAGACTATCGAGCGCCGCGGCGTTGCCGACTTCCCAGCCGAAGACCTGCATGCCCGGTTCGATGGCGCGGTCGACGAACAGGCGCTGCTTGCGGTCGTCCATGCGGAAGGCGCGCATCGAACTCGCGCGATCCACCGACTGCATGCCGATGGCAGAGGTCGCGAAGCCGGCCCAGTCGTCGAGGTTGGATGATCCCACGCCGAGATAGCCGAAGGCCTGGATTTCCATGAGCGTCCTCCTCTGTCTGTCGCGACAACGGTAAGAGCCGGCGCGCGCCAATGCAATCGAAGTATCGCGGCGTCGGGCTATTTCACCTCGAGCGGCTTGCCGTGGGGTTCCCGGCGATAGACGACGAGCGCAACCAGCGCCGCCAGCTCGCAAACCGCGAGAAAGAGAAACGCCGGCAGGATCGCGTCGGTGGTTGCCTTGGGCGAGACGAGGTCACCGCTTCCCGCGATCAATGCCAGACACAGCGGGCCCAGGATCTTGCCGACCCCGTTTGCGGCCTGCGCCAGCCCGAACGCGCGGGCGCCGAGCGAGACCGGGAACACCTCGACCACATAGGGCGTGATGTTGGAGAACAGTCCGCTGTAGAACGCAGCCCCGAACACGACCAGCAAGACGAAGACGGACCAGCCCGCGACGGTTTCGCGATAGGCCATCGCAATCGCCAGCATCACCACAACGGACGCGAGGCTGCCGACGAGCGCGGCGCCGCGCCGCCCGAGATAGAGCGGCAGGACCGAGAACAGGATCCGGCCCAGAATCGAGAAGATGCTCGCATACACGAAATATAGCGCGGCGTGGGCCGGCGTGATCTTGAGCAATTGGGACAGGATCGTGGGACCCCACAGCGCAACGCCGTAGGTTCCGGTCGAAATCCCGGTCCAGATGACCACGACCCACCAGAACCGCGCCTGATCGCCGAGCAATGCGGAGATCGGCGCCGAGGTCGCGGCCGGCTGCGACGTCGTCGGCAAGGAGACCTGATCGGTCGCAACCCCCATCAGCTTCGCGGCCTCGACGCGCGCCTGCGAACTCCTGCCGCGGGAAAGCAGCCAGCGAACCGATTTGGGTGCGACGAGCGCAATCAACAGCGAGGTGATGACGGGCAGCGCGCCGGTCGCGGCGACGCCGCGCCAGCCGATCAGCGGCAGCAGGTTCGCCGCGATGATTGCCGCCAGCAGCGTGCCCAGCGCCACCGGGACCACCAGAATACTCGAGACGAAGGTGCGGTATCGCGTGGGCGTGATCTCGATGATCAGCGGCCCCTGGGCCGTCACCGCCGCGGCCATTCCGAAGCCCACCGCAAATCGCAACAGCGCAAACAGGATCCAGGAGCCGTCGGGAACCAGCGCGCATCCGCCGGCGCCGAGGGAAAAAAGCAGCCCGCCGCCCCAGATGATCTTCTTGCGGCCGATCGTGTCGGCAACGCGGCCGCCGGCGAGCGATCCCACGATCGCGCCAAGCCCCGAGGAAAGCAGCATCAGCGCGCTCTGGCCATAGGTCAGGTGCCAGCCCGGGGCGAGCACGGATACGAGGTAGCCGACCAGGAAGAAATCGTAGAACTCGAACATCTCCTGCGCGACGAGCAGCGCCACGGTCGCGTAGTAGCGCAACGACAGCCTCGGTTTTTCGATCTGGACCAGCCAGTCTTGCACGCTCAGCGTGGTGTCGGACATGTCCCCTCCCGTGTTCGGCGCTTCGCTGTCGTTGCGGCGATTGTGTGAGGCGTCCGAACATCCCGTCGAGAGCGGGATTTTCCAGATCACTCCCGAACTGGCGGGATATTCCGGGTTTTCCTGGCTCGCGGCAAGACGAAAGCGGGAAAGCAGCGAAGTTGCCCGATATGATCGCATCGACCGGTGCTACGAAAATCCTCAGCACTGTCGCGCCAAAACTGCTACTCACCCGCCATGGCCAAATCCGCCCTCTCCTTCGTCTGCCAGAACTGTGGCGCGGCGTATAACCGCTGGCAGGGCAAGTGCGAGGCCTGCGGCGAGTGGAATACGCTATCCGAGGAGGATACGACCGGCGCGACCGCGATGCCGGTCTCGATCCTGTCCAAACGCAAGGGCCGCAAGTTCGCGCTGGAGACGTTGACCGGCAAGAGCCACGAGGCCCCTCGCCTGTCCTCCGGCATGGCCGAACTCGACCGCGTCACCGGCGGCGGTTTTGTGCGCGGCTCGGTGCTCTTGGTCGGCGGCGATCCCGGCATCGGCAAGTCGACGCTGCTCACGCAGGCGACCTCCCTGATGGCGCGGGCCGGCCATCGCGCGGTCTATATATCGGGCGAAGAGGCGGTGGCGCAGGTGCGCCTGCGCGCCGAGCGGCTGGGATTGGCGGACGCAGCCGTGCAGCTCGCCGCGGAAACCTCCGTCGAGGATATCGTCTCGACGCTGTCCGAAGGCAGCGTGCCGCGGCTGATCGTGATCGATTCGATCCAGACCATGTGGACCGACACGGTGGAATCGGCGCCGGGCACCGTGACGCAGGTGCGCGCCTCGGCGCAGGCGCTGATTCGTTTTGCCAAGAAATCGCGGCGCCGCCATCATTCTGGTCGGGCATGTCACAAAAGACGGCCAGATCGCCGGTCCCCGCGTGGTCGAGCACATGGTGGACGCGGTGCTGTCGTTCGAGGGCGAAGGCTCGCAGCAGTTCCGCATCCTGCGCGCGGTCAAGAACCGCTTCGGCCCGACCGACGAGATCGGCGTGTTCGAGATGACCGGCCTGGGATTGCGCGAGGTGACAAATCCCTCCGAGCTGTTCCTGTCCGAGCGCGATCTCGGCACCCCCGGCACGGCGGTGTTCGCCGGCATCGAGGGAACCCGCCCCATACTGGTGGAACTGCAGGCGCTGGTGGTGCCGACCTCGCTCGGCACGCCGCGCCGGGCTGTCGTGGGTTGGGATCCGAGCCGGCTGTCGATGGTGCTGGCCGTGCTGGAGGCCCATTGCGGGGTGAAACTGTCAGGCCATGACGTTTACCTGAACGTCGCGGGCGGCCTGCGCATCCAGGAACCGGCGGCCGACCTTGCCGCCGCCGCGGCGCTGGTGTCCTCGCTGGTGAATGCGCCGCTGCCGACGGATGCGGTCTATTTCGGCGAGATTTCGCTGTCCGGCGCGGTCCGCCCCGTGGCGCAGACCGCCGCGCGGCTGAAGGAAGCGGCCAAACTCGGATTTGGCCGCGCGGTGCTGCCCGAATCGGGGCGCGGCGAGATCGGCGGCGATGCCGGCCTCTCCCTCAATGCCGTCGGCGGCTTGACCAGTCTGGTCGCCGATATTGCCGCCCGCGGCACGCCCAGGGCAAACCGGGAAGGCGCGGGTGCGGAGAAAAATGCCACACCGGCCCGATTCCGTCGCGAGAATGGCTAAAGCGGGCGTGACGAGACCCGCCTGCGCCGCTATACAGCCCGCGCGGGCGTGAGGCGCGTAACGCAAATTCCTTGCGGGACCGGCCGTCTCGCCCTCAGTTAGGACGGCACCGACACGCCGATTCGCGACCTCTGACTTTGATGCGGACCTGACCAGCCGATGCCGATAACGATCCTCGATCTCGCTTTGCTCGCCGTGATGCTGATCTCGGGCCTGCTCGCGATGGTCCGTGGTTTCATGCGCGAGATCCTGTCGATCGCGGCCTGGGGCGCAGCTGCGCTGGTCACGCTCTATGCCTTCGGAAAGCTGCTGCCGACCGCGAAGACCTATTTCAACAACGACACGGTCGCGAGCGTCGTCGTGGTCGCCGGGGTGTTCATCGGCACCCTGATCGTGGTCTCCGTGATCACGGTGCGGATCTCCGACATGATCCTGGATTCCCGGATCGGCGCGCTCGACCGCACCCTCGGCTTCCTGTTCGGGCTGGCGCGGGGCCTCCTGATCGTGGTGGTGGCCTACGAATTCTTCATCTGGCTCGTTCCGGACAAGCAGCGGCCGGACTGGGTGGTCGGGGCGAAGTCGCGCACCATGCTGGATTCGACCGGGGACTGGCTGAAAGGGCTCTTGCCCGACGACCCCGAGAACACCATTTTAAAGAGATTCAAGAAGAATAAACCAGACAATGAGCAGACTGACACCGAGCCGGCGGCCCCGGGCGGTCCTGAAGGCTATACCAAACCCGCCCGCGACAGCCTCAAAAAGCTGATCGAGAAGCCCGCGGCGCATTGAACCAAGGCCAAAAGAGAGGCGCGATGGACCGCAAACCGAGCCCTTCCGAAGACGCCGCCCAACGCGAACTCGACCTCGGTCCTCTCTATCTGGAAGATTCCGACCTCGACGGCGATACGTTGCGCGAGGAATGCGGCGTGTTCGGCATTTTCGGCCACCCCGAGGCCGCCGCCATCACCGCGCTCGGACTGCACGCCCTGCAGCATCGCGGCCAGGAGGCCGCCGGCATCGTCTCCTTCGACGGCTCGCGCTTTCACTCGGAGCGGCGGCTCGGCCTGGTCGGCGACACCTTCTCCCGCCGCGAGGTGATCGAACGGCTGCCCGGCCACCTCGCCATCGGCCATGTCCGCTATTCCACGACCGGCGCGACCATTCTGCGCAACGTCCAGCCCTTGTTCGCCGAGCTCAATGCCGGCGGATTTGCCGTCGGCCACAACGGCAATCTCACCAACGGGCTGACCTTGCGCCGGGAGCTCGTGCGCAACGGCGCCATGATGCAGTCCACCACCGACACCGAAGTGATCCTGCACCTGGTGGCGCAATCCAAGCGCAACCGCTTCATCGACCGCTTCATCGAGTCGCTGCGCGCGATCGAGGGCGCCTATTCGCTGGTGTCGATGACCAACAAGAAGCTGATCGGCGCGCGCGATCCGCTCGGCATCCGTCCGCTGGTGTTGGGTGAACTCGACGGCCGCCCGATTCTCACCTCGGAAACCTGCGCGCTCGACATCATCGGCGCCAAATATGTCAGGGACGTCGAACCCGGCGAGATCATCGTGTTCGACGAGAACGGCGCGCAGAGCCACAAGCCGTTTCCGCCGAAACCGCCGCGGCCCTGCATCTTCGAATACATCTATTTCTCGCGGCCGGATTCCATCGTCGGCGGGCGAAGCGTCTATGAGGTGCGAAAAGCCTTCGGCGCGCAGCTGGCGCGCGAAAGCCATGTCGAGGTCGACGTCGTGGTGCCGGTGCCGGATTCCGGCGTGCCCGCCGCGATCGGCTACAGCCGGCATTCCGGCGTGCCGTTCGAACTCGGCATCATCAGGAACCACTATGTCGGCCGCACCTTCATCCAGCCGACCCAGAGCGTGCGCGAACTCGGCGTGCGCATGAAGCATTCGGCCAACCGCGCCGCGATCGAGGGCAAGCGCATCATCCTGATCGACGATTCGCTTGTCCGCGGCACCACCTCGAAAAAGATCGTGCGCATGATGCGCGACGCCGGCGCCCGCGAGGTGCACTTCCGCCTCGCTTCGCCGCCGATCATCCATCCCGATTATTACGGCATCGACCTGCCCGACCGCGACGGCCTGTTGGCCGCAACCCATAATCTCCAGGAGATGCGCGAGATCATCGGCGCGGATTTGCTGGCGTTTCTTTCGATCGACGGCATGTACCGCGCCATGGGTTATCCCGGCCGCGATCCCGCCAATCCGAAATTCAGTGATCACTGCTTCACCGGCGCCTATCCCACCAGTCTCACCGACCAGACCCAGGTCGAGCCGCAGCCGCGGCAGCTTTCCTTGCTGGCCGAAGCGAGTTAACTGTCGTCCCCGCGAACGCGGGGACCCATAACCACCGGCCTTCGTCGATGCGCCGCGAAGGCAACTTCCGCCTTCTCCCATCATGACCGTCACGGCGTATGGGTCCCTGCTCCGGAGCGCAATTGCGCCCTAGGCAGGGACGAGGATGATGGAGACTTTCCTTCAATGCCCCTCCCCCTCGCCTCCCGCATCGCTCTCGTCACCGGCGCCTCGCGCGGCATCGGCTATGCCACGGCGATTGCGCTCGCCAGGGCCGGCGCGCATGTCGTCGCGGTGGCGCGCACGCAAGGCGGGCTCGAAGAACTCGACGACGAGATCCGGAAAGACGGCGGCAGCGCGACGCTGGTGCCGCTCAGTCTCACCGATTTCGACGGCATCGCCCGGCTCGGCGCGGCGCTAAACGAGCGCCACGGCAAGCTCGACATTCTCATCGGCAATGCCGGCGTCGCCGGCCCGTCCTCGCCGCTCGGCCATATCGATCTCAAGCCGTGGAACGACGTGATGGCGGCCAACGTGACCGCGAATTTCCAATTGATCCGCTGCATGGAGCCGCTGTTGAAAAATTCCGACGCCGGCCGCGCGGTGTTCGTCACCTCGGCGGCGGCGCACATGGCCAACGCCTATCTCGGGCCCTATGCGACTTCGAAGGCCGCGCTGGAAACGCTGGTGCGCGTCTGGGCGCAGGAAACGGCAAGCACGAAAATCCGCGTCAACCTGTTCAATCCGGGTCCGGTCCGCACCCGCATGCGCGCAAGCGTGTTTCCCGGTGAAGACCCGATGACGCTGGATACGCCGGAGCAGGTCGCGCAATTCATCCTGCCGATGTGCGCGCCCGACTGGACCGAGACCGGCAAGCTCTACGACTACCCGACGCGCACGCTCGTGAACTTTCAGCCGCCGGCGTGACGGCGCGGCGTGGGACGTCGCCGTCTGGCCCGATCCGAAAGAGACCTGCCTGTTGAGCATCGACGGCGAAAACAACGAAATCCGAATCATCCGCCGCGAGGACGGCGCGGTGGTCGGCGGTCTCGGTCACAACGGCCGCAACGCCCGGCAGTTCCACTGGGTCACGCCATGGCGGTCGACGCCAGGGGCAACGTCTATGCCGCCGAGGTCGACAGCGGCAAGCGTATCCAGAAGTTCAAGCTGACCTCGGATGCGCCGAGATAGCGCCCATTAACGTATTGCCGCGCGGCCTGAGAAAGCCTATCGGGAAGCCAGGATCGACTTGTCGATCAGACCCTGGGGGAAGGCTCCGATAAGGCAGCCACCTTCTGGCATTTACATTTGGAGGTATCTCAATGAGGATTTCGTTCGCGCGGCGCACCGCCGTTGCTATCGCCTGTGCCGGATTGGGGCTCGCCACGCCGGCGCTGGCGCAGGACAAGACGGTCAAGATCGGCGTGCTCAACGACATGTCGAGCCTCTATGCCGACATCGGCGGTCCCAATTCGGTGGTCGCGGTCAAGATGGCGGTCGAGGATTCCGGGCTGCTCAAGAAAGGCTGGAAGATCGACGTGATCAGCGCCGATCATCAGAACAAGCCCGACGTCGGCGTCAGCATCGCGCGGCAGTGGATCGACAACGACAAGGTCGACGCCATCGCCGATACGCCGAATTCCGGTGTGGCGCTCGCGGTGAACAACATCGTGCGCGAGAAGAACGCGGTGCTGCTCAACTCCGGTGCTGCGACCGCCGCGCTGACCGGCGCGGCCTGCACGCCGAACACCATCTCCTTCACCTACGACACCTACATGCTCGCCACCGGCACCGGCAAGGCGCTGACCAAGGCCGGCGGCGACACCTGGTTCTTCCTGACCGCGGATTACGCCTTCGGCGCGCAGCTGGAGCACGATACCGCAGCCGTCGTCACCGCCAATGGCGGCAAGGTGCTGGGCGGCGTCAAGCATCCGCTCAACACCTCGGACTTCTCCTCGTTCCTGCTGCAGGCGCAGGCCTCGAAGGCGAAGGTGATCGGGCTTGCCAATGCCGGCGGCGACACCGACAACGCGATCAAGCAGGCCTCCGAATTCGGCATCGTCGCAGGGCGGCCAGAAGCTCGCGGCGCTGTTGTTGTTCATCAACGACGTGCATTCGCTCGGCCTGAAGACGGCCCAGGGCCTGACCTTCACGGAATCCTTCTACTGGGACATGAATGACCAGACCCGTGCCTGGTCGAAGCGGTTCGCCGCACTGTCGAACAAGAATGCGATGCCGTCGATGACCCAGGCCGGCAACTACGCCATGGTGCTGCACTACCTGAAGGCGATGGAAGCGCTCGGCGGCAACCCGCATGACGGCGCCAAGGTCGTCGCCAAGATGAAGGAACTCCCGACCGACGATCCCCTGTTCGGCAAGGGCCCGCTGCGCGCCGACGGCCGCCGCATCATCCCGGCCTATCTGTTCGAGGTGAAGAAGCCCGAGGAATCCAAGTATCCCTGGGACTACTACAAGCTGATCGCCACGATCCCGGCGGACGAGGCGGCCAAGCCGCTCGAGGCCAGTGACTGTCCGCTGATAAAGAAATAGCGGCGGTTATCGGGGGTGAGCCACCGCGCACCTGCGCCCGTGCTCACCACCGATCCTGAACGGCAGCCACACGAAGTTCGCCACCGGGGAGGCGCAAGCGCCTACCCGGTGGCGTTTTGTTTCCGGCGTGGGCAATGCCGCTTTGCCGCTTGCAAGGCCGCGGCAGCAGAAATTATGATGCGGCGCGTCCACCCGCCTAATTGAGCTTGAGAGGAACAGCCGATGCGTCGTGCTCTTCTGGCAATCGCAACCGTGCTAAGTTTTATCGCGCTGTCCGGCGCCGCCTATGCCGCAAGCGACGAAGAGACGGTGCGCAATCTCAAGCGTGACGCCAGCCACGGCAACGCCATCGCGCAAGTTCGTCTCGGCTATCTCTATGAGACCGGCGGCAGCGGCCTTGCCAGGGACGATCGCGAGGCCGCCCGCCTCTACCGGCTCTCCGCCGACCAGGGCAACGCCATCGCGCAAAACAATCTCGGCATCCTCTATCGGGATGGCCGCGGCGGCTTGTCCAGGGACGACCGCGAGGCCGTGCGCCTGTTCCGGCTCGCCGCCGACCAGGGCAATTCCTATGGGCAGGACAATCTCGGCGTCTTCTATCGCGACGGCCGCGGCGGCCTCTCCAAGGACGAACTCGAGGCCACGCGCCTGTTCAGGCTATCCGCCGACCAGGGCAATGCCGATGCGCGGGTCAGCCTCGGTTATTTCTACGAAATGGGCCGCGGCGGCTTCGCCAAGAACGACCGCGAAGCCGCGCGCTATTACGGGCTCGCCGTCGACCAGGGCAATGCCATCGCACAAAACAATCTCGGCATCCTCTACCGGGACGGCCGCGGCGGGTTGTCCAAGGACGAGCGCGAGGCGCTGCGCCTGTTCCGGCTCGCCGCCGGTCAGGGCAACTCGTACGGGCAGGACAATCTGGGGGTCTTCTACCGCGAGGGCCGCGGCGGGCTGAGCAAGGACGACGTCGAGGCCACGCGGCTGTTCAAGCTCTCCGCCGGCCAGGGCAATGCCGACGCGCAGGTCAGCCTCGGCTATTTTTACGAGATGGGCCGCGGCGGACTGGCCAAGGACGATCACGAGGCGGCGCGCCTCTACGCGCTCGCCGCCGACCAGGGCAACGCGGTCGCACAAAACAATCTCGGCGTTCTCTATCGGACCGGGCGCGGCGGTCTGCCCAAGGACGACGGTGCGGCGCTGCGCTATTTCAAGCTCTCGTCGGATCAGGGCAACGCCTACGGGCAAGACAATCTGGGCGTTTTCTACCGGGACGGCCGCGGCGGGCTCGCCCGGGACGATATGGAGGCGGCGCGGCTGTTCAAACTCGCCGCCGACCAGGACAACGCCGACGCCAAGGTCAGCCTCGGCTATTTCGCCGAGACCGGTCGCGGCGGCTACACCAAGGACGATCGCGAGGCGGTGCGTCTGTACAAGATCGCCGCCGATCAGGGCAACCCCACCGGTCAAAGCAATCTCGGCATTTTCTATCGAGACGGCCGCGGCGGGCTGCCCAAGGACGATAGCCAGGCGCTACGGCTGTTCCGGCTTGCCGCCGATCAGGGCAATTCCTTCGGCCAGGATAATCTCGGCGTGTTCTACCGCGATGGCCGCGGCGGGCTTGCCAAGGACGACCGCGAGGCGGCGCGGCTGTTCAAGCTCTCCGCCGATCAGGCCAATGCCGACGCCTGCGTGAGCCTCGGCTATTTCTACCAGACCGGTCGCGGCGTTACCGAGAACGATCGCGAGGCGGCGCGGCTTTACAAGATCGGCGCGGACCAGGGCAACGCCGCCGGACTGAACAATCTCGGCGTATTCTACCGCGACGGCCGCGGCGGCCTCATGCAGGACGACCGCGAGGCGTTGCGCCTGTTCCGGCTCTCCGCCGACCAGAACAATTCCTACGGACAGCAAAATCTCGGCGTGTTCTACCGCGACGGCCGCGGCGGGCTCGCCAAGAACGACCGCGAGGCGGCGCGGCTCTTCAAGCTCGCCGCCGACCAGGGCAACGCCAACGCGCTCACGGCGCTGAGACAGATCGGTCCGGAGCCGCTCATCGAGGCCAAAGCAACTCCCGCCGTCACCCCTCAGCAGCCGCCGCGGCCGAACCCTGCGGTCGCCGCCACCGTGCCGTCGGTGCCCGAGCGCCGCGTGGCGCTCGTGATCGGCAATTCCGCCTATCAGGCGGTCGGCCAGCTCCCCAACACCACCAATGATGCCAAGGCCATCGCCGATGCGCTCAAGGCGGACGGGTTCACCATCGTACGAACGGCGCTCGACACGACGCGCGCAGGCCTGCTCGCCGCCCTCAACGATTTCCAGCGCGAGGCCGACGCGTCGGACTGGGCCGTCGTCTATTACGCAGGCCACGGGCTCGAGATGAGCGGCACCAACTATCTCATCCCCGTCGACGCGAGGCTCGGCGATGACCGCAGCGTCCAGGACGAAGCGGTGTCCGTCGATCGAATCCTGAGCGCGGTGCAGAACGCCCGAAAGCTGAGGCTGGTCATGCTCGACGCCTGCCGCAACAATCCGTTTCTGGCGAAGATGCACCGGAGCATCGCCACCCGCTCGATCAGCCGCGGATTGGCCGCCATCGAGCCGGAGGGCGCAACCCTCATCGTGTTTGCCGCCAAGGACGGCGAGACCGCGGAGGACGGCGACGGCAATCACAGCCCGTTTGCAACCTCGCTGCTCAAGCGCCTGCAGGAGCCCACGGAAATCAACAAGCTTTTCCGCCTCGTTACCAGCGACGTGCTGAAGGCAACCAGCAATCAGCAGCGGCCTTTCGTCTATGGGTCACTGCCTGGCGAGGAAGACTATTACTTCAAGACACGCTGACGACCGGCGGCCGGCCGCGCCAGCGTGCGGACCGCGATCAACAGCGCCAGCAGCAACAGCACTGATGCGAGCAGGAACGGCGCGCCGGGCAACTTCACCGGCGCCTGAACGCCGATGAAGTAGGCAAAGGTCAGCGTGAACAGGAACGGTCCCAAAAGCTGGGACACGCTTTGCACGCTCGAGGTCGCGCCCTGAAGCTGTCCCTGCCGCTCGGCTGCGACCAACTGCGTCATCAGCGCCTGCGTCGCCGCGCCCGCGATGCCCCACAGCGCCATCACGGGAATGCCGAGCCAGAACAATCTGCCGCTTGGCGCGACGCCAAAAATCAGGAAGCCGGCCGCGCCGCAGCCAAGGCCGAGCCATAGCGCGCGGCGCTCGCCGAGGCGCCTGACGATCGGCCCGATCCCCAACCCCTGCACCGCCATCGCGCAGATGCCCACCATGGCGAGCGTCAGGCCGACCGTCGCCGCGCTCCAGCCGTAGCGATAGGTCGCATAGAGCACGAAGGTGGACGGCAGGACGACATGCGCGAGCTGCGCAATGAAATTGACGACCGACAGGCCTGCCAGCACCCGGTCGGAGCGCAGCAAATGCAGGGCGCCGAGCGGATTGGCGCTCTTCCAGCGGAACGGCGAGCGGCGCTCGCGCGGCAGCGATTCCGGCAGGATCAGCAAGCCATACAGCGCATTGGCGAAGCTCAGGCCGGCCGCGACCCAGAACGGCAGCCGCGGGTTCATGCCGCCGAGCAACCCGCCGAGCGCGGGCCCGAGGATGAATCCGGCGCCGAAGGCCGCGCCGACCTTGCCGAACACCGCCGCGCGCCGTTCCGGCGGCGTGATGTCGGCGATGTAGGCAAAGGCGGTGGAAACGCTTGCCGAGGTGATGCCGGAGATCACGCGACCGACGAACAGCCAGACCAGCGACGGCGCGAGCGCCATCAGCACATAGTCGAGCCCGAGCCCGAAGTTCGACAACAGCACCACCGGCCGCCGGCCGAACCGGTCCGACAGGCTGCCGAGCAATGGCGAGAAGATGAATTGCATCAGCGCCCAGGCGGTGCCGAACAGGCCGAAAATCCGCGCCGCCCTCGCGGTATCATTGTCGACGAAGCTTTCCACGAGTTTCGGCAGGATCGGGGCGATCAGGCCGAGCGCGAGCATGTCCAGGAGGATGGTGACGAAGATAAAGGCCGCCGCCGCGCCGCGCAGCCGCGGCGTCCCGGCTGCGGCCTGCTGCGGCGCCACGGCCGCGTTTTCGGAAGCCCCCTCGCTCATGACGGCCGCTTGCGCTTGTGCGCGAAGGGATTGGCCTTCTCGCGCAGCGCGATCCGCACCGGCGTACCCGGCAGCCCGAAGAACTCGCGCAGCGAGTTGACGAGATAGCGCTGGTAGGATTGCGGCACCGCGTCCGCGCGCGAGCAGAACAGCACGAAGCTCGGCGGGCGCGCCTTGGCCTGAGTGATGTAGTTCAGCTTCAGCCGCCGCCCCGAGACCGCCGGCGGCGGATTGGCGTCGACCGCCTGCTCGAACCAGCGATTGAGCGAGGCCGTGGCGACCCGCTTGTTCCACACCGCGTAGGCCTGTTCGATTGCCTCCATCAGGCGATCGATGCCCTCGCCGGTCTGACCGGACACCGCGACGACGGGCGCGCCCTTGACCTGCGGCAGCAGGTGGTCGGCTTCGCTGCGCAGTGCGGAGATCTGCCCGGATCGCGGCTCGACCAGATCCCATTTGTTGATCGCGATCACCAGCGCCCGGCCCTCGCGCTCGATCAGGTCGGCGATGCGCAGATCCTGTTCCTCGAACCGGTGCTGCGCGTCCATCATCAGCACGACGACCTCGGCGAAGCGCACCGCGCGCAGCGCGTCCGCCACCGAGAGTTTTTCCAATTTTTCCTCGATCCGCGCGCGCCGCCGAAGCCCTGCGGTATCGAACACCCTGAACTGCCGGCCCTGCCAGTCGATATCGACGGAAATGGAATCGCGGGTGGTGCCCGCCTCCGCGCTCGTCAACAGCCGCTCCTCGCCGAGCAGGCGATTGATCAGCGTCGACTTGCCGGCATTGGGGCGTCCGACGACGGCGACCCGGATCGGCCGCATCGCACGTTCCTCATCGGATTCGATGATGTCGTCATCGTCGAATGCCTCCTCCTCGCCGGACGGCTCCGGCAGCAGCGGGCGCAGGGCGTCGTAGAGATCGCTCATGCCCTCGCCATGCTCGGCCGAAATCTGCACGGGATCGCCGAGCCCCAGCGCGTAGGATTCCATCGCGCCGATTTCGCCGTGCTTGCCCTCGGCCTTGTTGGCGACCAGCACCACCTTCTTGTTGGCGCGGCGCGCGAACTCGGCGAAGGCGCGATCGGCGGGCGTCAGCCCCGTGCGCGCGTCGATCACGAACATCAGCGCATCGGCAAGGCCAATCGCGGTTTCGGTCTGCTCCTGCATCCGCGCGGTCAGCGAGCCCCTGGCGCCCTCGTCGAGGCCCGCGGTGTCGATCACGGTGAACTCGAGATCGCCAAGACGCGCCCGTCCCTCGCGGCGGTCGCGGGTGACGCCGGGCTCGTCATCGACCAGCGCGAGTTTCTGGCCGACCAGCCGGTTGAACAGCGTCGATTTCCCGACATTGGGCCGGCCGATGATGGCGATGGTGAAGGA
This sequence comes from uncultured Alphaproteobacteria bacterium, assembly GCA_963721135.1. GTDB lineage: Bacteria > Pseudomonadota > Alphaproteobacteria > Rhizobiales > Xanthobacteraceae > Bradyrhizobium. The sequence continues at coordinate 558,693 of CAVRIB010000003.1, read as the reverse complement.
CATTGGCGATTCCTGCGCCGTTATGCGCGTCGTCGGAAAAACTATGTAGCGGTTCTGCGACGAGAATACGCACAGATTTTCGCATCGGCGCGCACGGCAACGCGGCGACCGGCATCAGCGGCTGAAGGTATTGCTCGGCAGCGGGGCCGGGAATGGCGGCGGGGACTGTTGCGATTGCGCGGACTGCGCCGGTTGCGCGGGTTGGGCCGGCTGCTGGGCGGGCTGATCCGGCGGCGGCGCGGTGATGCGCCTGCGCACGATCTTCTTGGGCTTCGGAGCCGGGGGCGCCGCATCGGCGCCGCCATTCTCCTCCGCCGCAGCGTCGGGCTCGGTCGCGGCCTGCCTGGTCTTGCTCCTGGATTTCGCGTGCTTCGGCTTCGGCTCCTCCGGCGGCGGAGGCGGATTGGCGGCTGCGGCCGCGGCCGCCTGAGCATTTTGCTGATCGATCTGCTGCTGCCGCTCGACGTTATCCTTGTACAATTCCTTCGGCACGCCCTGCTCGAGGCCCGGCACGCCGTCGGGGAACACCGGCTTGCGTTCGCCCGGCAGCTTCTTCTTGGTGTCGAGCCAATCGAGCAGGTCGGTCGGATCCCAGCTGTACAGGCTGGAGCAGCCCGCCAGCACGCTCGTCAGCGAGATCAGGACAACAGCTGCGATCAGGCGTTGCGAGCGGCGCATGGTCGGTTTCCCACTCAACTCGTTCTCCGCCGTCAGCTCTTCGCAACCGGCGGAAGCAACGCCTGCAGCGCCTCGGCGCGCGAGCGCAGGCTCGGCGGCGTCTCGCCGTCATTGGCAATCAGATCGAGCCACTTGCGCGCCGCCGCGTTGTCGCCGGCGCGCCAGGCCGACAATGCCAGCAGCTCGCGCGCGCTATGGCGGAAGGTCGCCTCCGGTGCGGCGGAGGATTCCAGGCGCGCCACCATGTTGGGGTAACTTTCCTTGTCCAGCAGCAATTCGGCGGCGCGGATCCTGGCGAGTTCCTGTAGCTCGGCCCCGACGCTTCGATCGGCGGCAATCTCGTCGTACATCTTTGCCGCCGCCTGCGGGTCGCGGCTTACGATTTCGCCCGCGGCGCGCAGCCGCGCCAGCGTCCGATAGCCGTACGGCGCTTTTGCCGCGAGATCGTTGAACGCCGCTTCCGCCTCGGCATGCTTGTTCTGGTCGGAGAGCTCGACGGCTTTCTCGAAGGCAGCACCGGCCGCGGCCGCCTTCTGGGCCTCCAGATACTGATAGCCGCGCCAGCCGCCGACCCCGGCGATGACCAAAAGCGCGCCGGCGATGATGTAGATCGAATACTGGTCCCACAGCTTCTTGAGCTGCTCGCGACGGACTTCCTCGTCGACTTCATCAAATAATTCAGACACTTAGAGATATCCCATGTCAGGCGATCCCGGCCCAATTCAAGGCGGCGTGCTACGCCCGATCCCCGCGTGGCGGCGATACCCTAGCGATATGGCGGTGGCAAGGCAAAACCAGACGGATCAAAGCGTTAACGCCGGACGGCTCGCCAGAGCCGATCTGGCGCCGGCCGGCCTTAGCATCTACTGCGCGGCCGACCACACCTCACGCAATTGCCGCTTCATCACCTTGCCGTTGGCGTTGCGCGGCAGCGGCTCCGAGGTCAGCAGCATCGTCTCCGGCACCTTGTAGTCCGACAGCCGCTCGGCGCACCAGCTGCGCAGCGCGCCCTCGCCGACCCCGTTGCCGCGCACCACGACCACGGCATGCACGCGCTCGCCCAGCACCGGGCACGGTTTGGCGATGATCGCGCTCTCGACCACATCAGGATGGCCCGCCAGCACGGATTCGACCTCGGCGGAATAAATCTTCAGGCCGCCGCGGTTGATCATGTCCTTCTGGCGGTCGAACACGCGCACGAAATTCTCGCCATCGATCGAACCGAGATCGCCGGAGTGCCAGAAGCCGGCGGTAAAGCTCTCGGCGGTCGCCTTCGGATTGTTCCAGTATCCCTTGATGACCGAAGCCGAGCGAATCCAGATCTCGCCGATCTCGCCGCGCGGCAGCTCGCACCCGCCGGCATCCATCACGACGATTTCGGCGCCGGGACAGGGAAGGCCGACACTGTCGATGTGGGCGGCGGTCAATTCCCCCGGCATGATAGTCGAAGGCGAGGTGGTTTCGGTCGAGCCGTAGCAGTTCATCAGCTTCAGGCCCGGAATCTTGTCGTCCAGCTTCTCGATGGTAGCCACCGGCATCGGCGCGCCGCCAAAGCCGCCGATGCGCCAGCTCGACAGATCGTAGCGGTCGAAATCGGGCTGCAGGAGGCAGAGATTGTACATGGCCGGCACCATGACCGTGTAGGTGACGCGCTCGCGCGCGGCGAGCTTCAGATACTCGCCCGCCTTGAACTCGGCCATGATGATCAACGCGCCGGCGCAGCGGACCATGGTCATGATGTTGGCGACGATGCCGGTGACATGCCCGAGCGGCACGGCCGCGATCGAGCGGTCGGCCGCCGTCAGCTTGAGGCAGGAGAAGAAGACCATCGCGGAGTGAATGATGTTGCAATGGGCAAGCATCGCTCCTTTGGGCCGCCCGGTGGTGCCTGACGTGTAGAGGATCATCGCGGTGTCCTCTTCGCCGACATCGGCGGGATCAGGCAAAGGGTCGGCTTCCAGCAGGATCGAAAACGGCGACGCGTCTCCATCATCGACGGGAATGCGATGCATCAGGTCGGGAACGTCGCGCGCCTCGGGCAGGCGGTCGGCGAGCGCGGCCTCGTGGATCAGGAGTTTCGCGCCGCAATCGGCCAGCACATAGGCGATTTCGGGCTTTTGCTGGCGGGTGCTGAGCAGGACCGTGATGGCGCCGAGATGCGCCGCGCCGAACAACGCCAGCACGAATTCGATGCGGTTGCCGAGCAAGAGCGCGACGCGATCGCCGCGTCGCACGCCGATCCTGCTCAGGCCCGCCGCGATTTGCGCCGACTGCCGCGCGACCTCGCGCCAGCTCATCCGCCGCTCGCCGCACACCAGCGCCTCGCCGTCGGGATTGCGCGCCGCGGCCTGCGCGATCATCGCCCAGATGCTGGCCGGCCGCTCGCGGAAAGCAGGCACCACGCGGTCGCCGAAGCGCGTCTCCTGCTGCATGGGGGGAATGGAATGCTGCGACCAGTCCATTGCCGCCTCGTATCAGCTCTTCTTCATGCCGTAAACATGCTCCGGCCGCACGGGCACTTCAGGCGCCGACGACGGGAACGCCGATTACCACGGGATGGAACGCGAAGGCGAGCGCGAGATAGGCGACGATGCCGACCGCGACCGCGATCAAGTCGTTGCCCCATCCGCCGACCGGGATCGGCGGGCCGCCTGGATCGGTGCGGCGCTTCAGCGAGATGCGGTCGAATACCGCCCACGCCAGGAACGAGCCGAACAGGATGATGCCGCCGAGATCGCCGTTGGCGAGGAGGTGCGCCGCCGCCCACAGCTTCACGCCCGCCAGCATCGGATGCTTGACCGCGGCATAGATGCGGCCGCGGATATAGGCCGCGACCACCAGGATCACCGCGGGCAGCATCAGCGCGACCGCGATGTGCCTGAGCCAGGTCGGCGGATGCCAGAGGTCGATCCACTCGGTGGCGCGATATTCGGCAAAACCCCAGACGATCAGCGCGAGACCGGCGAGCGCCACCAGCGCATAGCCGGCCTTGTAGGCGCCCTCGCCCGATGAGGCGATCAGCCGCGCGCGCAAGCCGCGCTGCGTGGTCAGCATGTGGACGCCGAAGAACAGCACGAGGCCCGCGATCATCACCAGCAGTCCCATGCCGTTCTCCTTTGTGAACTACGCCTGCGGGCACGGGTAACATTTTGGGGGCGCGGACTGCAATGCGGGAGAAGCGCGCGGGCCATTCACCCCGTCATTTCGGGATGGCCCGAAGGCCAGACCGGGAATGACGACTTTGTGTCATGGCGTTTGCGGTTGCCGCGTCTCCGGCGACTTGCCCAATTCGCGATTATCGACATAGCGGATCGCAATCGGCCGGCCGGCGAGCGCGCCGCCGAGATTGCCGGTGAATTTCAGGGGCACGCAGGCATCGAGCGAGGCGTTGATCGCCTTGAGGTAGGTGTCGCGGACGTCGGCGGGTGCGCCTGCGGTCGCAAACGTCATCCGCGGCGGCCCGATCATCTCGCCCGAACGCTTGAAGCTGAAGCGCACCGACACCTGCATGCCCTCGCGCGCCGTCTCGGCCGGCGGCGGCGACCAGCAGGCGCGCAGCGCCGCGAACAGATCGCCGATATTGTCGAGGTCGTGGTCGGGCTTCCGGTATTTTACGGCGTCGTCGGGCGACGGTACGGTCTCGATCGTGAGTTGCAGGTTTTCGCCGTAGGGGTAATCCAGTCTCGGGAATGCAGGGCCCATGGTTGAGCACGCTGCAATAGGTCGGCGTGCACGGACGTCCGCTCAAGACGCTGCAGGGCGCGTGCGAAAACGGGGTTGCATCGATCGAATGCCGCCGCCGCGCGTCGACCGCGCCGGTGACGATGGTCGCGGTCAGGGCAACAACGAGGCAGAGGACGATACGCCGGCCCATCAGGCGAGCCTCCCATGGCAACACGACCGAGGTACGAGGTAGAGGGAAAATGATACCCGCGTCCGCCGGTATCAAGCCCGGCCGCGTTCACGTCCCCGCGTTCGCGCGACGGATGTCAGCGCCCAGACCCGGTCATCGCCGGGCGCCGTGGCGCGGTCGGAACACCTGCGGGACGCCCTCTTCCGACTACCTTCGGATCTAGGAAAAATAGAAATCCCAGGAAATCCGGTAGTCGATGATTGTCCTGATGAGCATGGCCACCGTCCCGGCAATCGCAATCATCCGATCAGGTATCCAGCCCCCTACGGAGATGAGTACCAGCAGGATCAGCGAGAAAATGGCATTGAGAAATCATCCAACCCTGAAGGATGGGGGTCGTCGTGTCGTGTGGGTGCAGGAGTGCGGAGAATCCCCACAACGTATCGACGACAAGCAGGAACAAAACGATCCAATAGAAGTAACGCCAACGGCTGTTGGCAAGGTTGCGCGACATTGCGAAAAAGACGGCCAACTCCACCATGAAGGCGGCGCCGTCGATAATCAGCGCAATTGCAGAGTATTGGTGCTGGGATGCCGGTACCGCACCATAGGTGAGCAACAAATAGCGATTCATCCCCTGATAGAATGGCAGGATCAGAACGAGGAAAGTAAGCAACGCCGGCAGTCGATCCCACTGAATATCGCCACCGCTTGTCGCGCCTGGACGATGCTCAGCAACGGCTTGCTTGAAGGCTTCGCCAAGAGCCAACGCGAGCACGATCGAGAAGGGAAAGATTGTAAAGGTTTCAAGGACTGTCTTCCCCATATAATTCCCCCGATAATAATGGTCAGTCTTAAATCGCTATTGCCGTGGCGTGATTGAAGAAAAGGCCTGGTCCAGCCGGGACAGCTCGCGAATGATGGTCCCCCCGCTGGCGCGGATGAAATGCTCGACCTGGAGATTGACAACACCTCCTTCGTTGTCGGCTGAAAGGCGAAAATCGCCGCGATAACCGATAATCAGTTTCTGCCTCGCATAGGCGTATCCGATCTCGGAGGCGGTTCCGCTATCGACGTCCACTCCATCAAGAATGGCGAACACGATGTCGCTGGCGTCGATATGATCCTGGTTGAGTTTGCCGATCTCGACGTTGAGGGCTCGCCAGGCTTTCACCCGGTCCGCGCCTGCGGGCATCGCCTCGATCGCCTTGATTCGCGCTGGGTCGATCAGGTCAAACGGATTTATCACTTGCCCATGCTTGCTGAGCTCGGGAAAAATGGCGTCGCGAATGAATTTTCGGCCCGCTTCGGAGAAGCCCAGAGGATTGGCGAGATAAATCCTGGGCAGCGCTTTCTGGTCCGATGCGGCTAAGTGGTTCATGAACGATACCCCCAGCAAGAGCGCGAATGCTCTGATCGGAATTTGCCGGAATTGCCACTCAAAAACCCGGGCGCGCTTCGACATGGCGGTAAACTCTAGGATTGTATCACTCTGATAGCACACCGATAGGTTACTGCCAACCCTACCGCTTCTTCACGTCCTTCACACTGGAGAAGGTGATGCCCTCGGCGCGCTCCTGGGTGTAGCCGAGATAGAATTCATTCCTGGCGAGATACACGGGATCGCCGTCGACGTCGTCGGCGACGCCTGAGCCGTTGGCGGCAATGAACGCCTCGAGTTTCTTGCGGTCGTCGGAGGAAATCCAGCGCGCCAGCTGAAACTCCGAGACCTCGAACTCGACCGGCAGGGCGTATTCGGCATCGAGCCGCGCTTTCAAGACGTCGAGCTGCAGCGGGCCGACCACGCCGACCAGCGCCGGTGCGCCGTCGCGCGGGCGGAACACCTGGACGACGCCCTCCTCCGACATCTGCTGCAGCGCCTCCTTCAGCTTCTTCGCCTTCATGGCGTCGGTGAGGCGGACGCGGCGGACGATTTCCGGCGCGAATGAGGGCACGCCAACGAAGGTCAAGTCCTCGCCTTCGGTCAGTGTGTCGCCGATCCTCAAGGTTCCGTGGTTGGGAATGCCGACCACGTCGCCGGCGAACGCCTCATCGGCCAGCGCGCGGTCCTGGGCGAAAAAGAACTGCGGGCTCGAAAGCGACATGTTCTTGCCGGTCCGCACCAGCTTTGCCTTCATGCCGCGGGTGAGCTTGCCGGAACACAGCCGCGCAAACGCGATGCGGTCGCGATGGTTCGGATCCATGTTGGCCTGGATCTTGAACACGAAAGCGCTCATGCGCGGCTCTGATGCCGCGACCTTGCGCAGATCAGAGTCCTGCGCGCGCGGCGGCGGCGCGAAACGGCCGAGACCTTCCAGCAGATCGCCGACGCCGAAATTGCGCAGCGCGCTGCCGAAATAGACCGGCGTCAGATGGCCCTCGCGAAAGGCCCCGAGCTCGAACGGCTTGCAGGCTTCCGAGACCAGTTCAAGCTCGTCCTTGATCGCACCGACGTCGAGATTGGCGTTGCGCCCGGCGAGATCGGCGATGTCGACCTGCAGCGTCGCGCCGGTCTTGGCGCCGCCGCCTTCGAGCAGCCGCACGCCGCCGTTGACGACGTCGTAGGTGCCGAGGAAATCGCGGCCGCGGCCGACCGGCCAGGTCATCGGCGTGGTGTCGAGCGCCAGCGTCTTTTCGATCTCGTCCAGGAGTTCGAACGTGTCGCGGCTGTCGCGGTCCATCTTGTTGATGAAGGTGATGATGGGAATGTCGCGGAGACGGCAGACCTCGAACAGTTTTCGCGTGCGGGCCTCGATGCCCTTGGCGGCGTCGATCACCATCACGGCGGAATCGACTGCGGTGAGGGTGCGGTAGGTGTCCTCGGAAAAATCCTCGTGGCCCGGCGTATCCAGAAGGTTGAACACCAGCCCCTCGAACTCGAAGGTCATCACCGAGGTGACAACGGAAATGCCGCGATCGCGTTCGATCTTCATCCAGTCGGAACGGGTATTGCGCCGCTCGCCCTTGGCCTTGACCTGCCCCGCCAGATTGATGGCGCCGCCGAACAGGAGCAGTTTTTCCGTCAGCGTGGTCTTGCCGGCGTCGGGATGGGAGATGATGGCAAAGGTCCGCCGCCGCGCGACTTCCCGGGCGAGCGGCGAGCGGGATGGCGATTCGGCCGTGAGTGCGAGGTCGGACATAAGGCGCAAGCGTTTGGCAGGGAAAGCGGGCCGGATCAAGCGGGATCGGCGAGGTTCCATATATGAATGACGCGACCAGATACCAATCGCGTCAGGATTTGGTCACCGCAGGAGCGGCGCTGTCCAGTCGCCTAAAGCGAGCGGCGGAAAAAATGCGCGATCTCGCCGACCACGCCGCGGCGGAAGGTCAAGACGCAGACCACGAAGACCGCGCCCTGGATCACCGTGACCCATTGCCCGAGACCGGACAGATATTGCTGCATGGCGACGATCACGAAAGCGCCGACCACCGGGCCGAACACGGTGCCGAGACCGCCGACCAGCGTCATCAGCACGATCTGGCCGGACATCGCCACCTCGACGTCGGTCAACGACGCATTTTGCGCGACGAACACCTTCAGCGCGCCGGCAAACCCGGCAAGCGTTCCGGACAGGATATAGGCGACGAGCTTGTACTGCTCGGCCTTGTAGCCGAGCGAGATCGCGCGCGGCTCGTTTTCCCGGATCGATTTCAGCACCTCGCCGAACGGCGAGTTGATGGCGCGGAAGATCAGGAGGAAGCCGATCAGGAAACCGGCAAGAATGACGTAGTAGAGGATGGTCGGATTGGAGAGGTTGAAAATACCGAACAGGTACCCTTGTGGAATGCCCTGAATGCCGTCCTCGCCATGGGTAAACGGGGCCTGCACATATATGAAATACAGAAGCTGCGACAGCGCGAGCGTGATCATCGCGAAATAGATACCCTGCCTGCGGATCGCGACGAGGCCGGTGACGACGGCAAGCGCGGCCGAAGCCGCGGTGCCGGCGAGAATGCCGAGCTCGGGCGGCAGTCCCCAGACCTTCAGCGCGTGGCCCGAAACGTAGCCTGCTGTCCCCAGGAACATCGCGTGGCCGAACGACAGCAAGCCGCCATAGCCGATCAGGAGATTGAAGGCGCAGGCGAGCAGCGCAAAGCACAGCGCCTGCATCACGAAGAACGGATAGACGCCGGAGAACGGCACGATCGCGAGCAGCGCCGTCATGATGGCGAAGACGATCATCTCGTCGTGGACGGCGCGCGGGGTCGCCGGAATGGAATCGTCTGTCGTTACCGTCATGTCAGCTCGCCCGTCCCGTCAATCCCGTAGGCTTCACCAGCAGCACGAGCACCATCAGCACGAATACCACGGTGTTGGAGGCCTCGGGGTAGAAGTATTTCGTCAGTCCCTCGACCACGCCGAGGGTAAAGCCGGTGATGATCGATCCCATGATCGAACCCATGCCGCCGATCACCACCACCGCGAACACCACGATGATGACGTTTTCGCCCATCAGCGGCCGCACCTGGTTGATGGGCGCCGACAGCACGCCGGCAAGCGCGGCAAGCCCGACGCCAAGCCCGTAGGTCAGGGTGATCATCCTCGGCACGTTGACGCCGAAGGCACGCACCAGCGACGGATTTTCGGTAGCGGCGCGCAGATAGGCGCCGAGCCGCGTGCGCTCGATCAAATACCAGGTTCCCAGACAGACGATCAGCGAGAAGATCACCACCCAGGCGCGATAGATCGGCAGGTACATGAAGCCGAGATTGATGCCGCCCTTGAGTTCGTCGGGAATCGAATAGGGCAGACCGGAGGAACCGAAGTAATTCTGGAACACGCCCTGGATGATCAGCGCAAGGCCGAAGGTGAGAAGCAACCCATAGAGGTGATCGAGACCGGACAGCCATTGCAGCATGGTCCGTTCCAGGATCATGCCGAAAACGCCGACCACGATCGGCGCGATGATCAGCGCCGGCCAATAGCCGATGCCGGCGATCTCGAGCAGGAAATAGGCGACGAAGGCGCCCATCATGTAGAGCGCGCCATGGGCGAAGTTGATGATGTTGAGCATGCCGAAGATCACGGCGAGCCCGAGGCTGAGCAGCGCGTAGAACGAGCCGTTGATCAGTCCCACCAGAAGCTGTGCGTAGAGAGCCTGCATTGATCAAATCTTTCGTAGCGCGCTTTTTCCGGTTGCCTTCAGACGCCGAGATAGGTGTGCAGCTTGTCCATGTTGGCCTGCAGGTCGGCATTGGCAAAACCGTCGATGATCTTGCCGTGTTCGACGATATAGTAACGGTCCGCCACGGTGGCCGCGAAGCGGAAATTCTGCTCGACCAGAAGGATGGTGAAACCTTCCTTCTTGAGGCGGGCGATGGTGTGTCCGATCTGCTGGATGATGACGGGGGCCAGCCCCTCCGTCGGCTCGTCCAGCATCAAGAACTGCGCGCCGGTGCGCAGGATGCGCGCGATCGCCAGCATTTGCTGCTCGCCGCCGGACAATTTGGTGCCCTGGCTGTTGAGCCGCTCCTTCAGGTTCGGAAACAGGTCGAAGATCTGGTCGAGCGACAGCCCGCCGGCGCGCACGATCGGCGGCAGCAGGAGATTTTCCCGCACGTCGAGGCTTGCGAAAATCCCGCGCTCCTCGGGGCAGAAGGCAACCCCCATGCGCGCAATGCGGTCCGAGGAGGCGCGGATCGTCTCACGGCCGTTGACGCGGACGGAGCCCGAGCGCTTGCCGATGATCCCCATCACTGCCTTCAGCGTGGTGGTCTTGCCCGCGCCGTTGCGCCCGAGCAGGGTAACGACCTCGCCGGCGTTCACGCTGAAATCGACGCCGTGAAGGATGTGCGACTCGCCGTACCAGGCCTGCAGATCACTAACCGCCAGTACCGGGTCGGCCGCGCTCGTCGCGGCTTTCGCCGCCGGGGCATCGGCCATTTTCTGATCAGGCATGACCGGCCCCCAGATAGGCTTCCTTGACGCGCTCGTCCTTCGACAGGTCGGCATAGACCCCTTCCGCCAGCACCTGACCGCGCGTCAGCACGGTGATGATGTCGGACAGATTGGCCACGACGTTGAGATTATGTTCGACCATCAGGATAGTGTACTTTGCCGAGATGCGCTTGATCAGGGTCGCGATCTTGTCGATGTCTTCGTGTCCCATGCCGGCCATCGGCTCGTCGAGCAGCATCATCTCAGGATCGAGCGCGATCGTGGTTGCAATCTCCAGTGCGCGCTTGCGGCCGTAGGGCATCTCGACCGCTTGCGTCCTTGCGAATTCGCCCAGGCCGACGTCGTCGAGCAGCTCGAGCGCGCGGCCGTTGAAACGGTCGAGCACCGATTTGGAGCGCCAGAAATCGAAGGAGTGGCCGTGCCGGCGCTGCAGCGCCACCCTGACATTTTCCAGCGCGGTCAGGTGCGGGAACACCGCCGAAATCTGGAACGAGCGCGCAAGGCCCAGCCGCGCCACGTCGGCCGGCGCCAGTGCGGTGATATCCCGGCCCTTGTACAGGATCTGCCCCGCCGAAGGCTGCAGGAACTTGGTCAGGAGATTGAAGCAGGTGGTCTTGCCGGCCCCGTTCGGACCGATCAACGCATGAATGCTGCCGCGGCGGATCCTCAGATCGACATCGCGAACAGCGAAGAAACCCGCGAATTCCTTGGTCAATCCGCGAGTCTCAAGAATGAACTCATCAGCCAATCAAATTCCCCCGACCCAACGCCGCGAACTCCGCGCTGCGATGGCTAATTTTCCCTGACCGGAACGAACCGGTCGCCTCCGGCCCGGAATATGCCGTCAACGCCCCGCATTGTGCAAGGCGGAAAGCTGCCCTGCGCGCGAGGGCAGCCTCGGCCGGGTTGGCCCCAAGTCCGATTGTCCGAGGGAGCATTTCGGCGGTTCGGCCCGTGTCCTGGAACGCATCTTCGCAGCGTTTGGAAAGCCTCCATTAACGCTGTTTAGCTGCAAGTTTTCCTTTTCATTAAAAATTTGCCGCTTTGCCCGATCGTTCGGTGTTTTTGCATCTTGCGTCGAGAACGGATCGCAGCCTTGGAACTCGAAAGCGCCAACCCATCGGTCGTCAAATCGATCAAGCAGCGCGATCTGTTGAACAGCTGGTTGCGGCTCTATGCCCGCGAGAAGCTGGTCCCCCGCGTCGAGGAGTATCAGCCCGAGCGGCTTGCCGAAGAGCTTCAGGACCTCGTCTACTATACCGTCGATGCCGCGCAGTCGCCGCCGCGGCTGACCATCCAGAGCGACGGCACGCGGATGTCGTCGGCCTATGGCAACACCGGCAAGGGCCGCTATCTCGACGAATATCTGCCGGCCAATCTGGTACCCATCGTCATGCCGGTCTACCACGAATGCGTGAAACGCGCCCTGCCCGTCTACACCGTCTCCCACATCGACGACCTCTATGGCCGCATCGTCGCCTATGAGCGGATGCTGATGCCGTTTTCGGAAAATGGCCGGGTCACGCACATCATCGCCTCGCTGAAGACCATCAGCGAAGACGGCGGTTTTGAGATCAGGAACCTGATGCGCGGAAACGATACGCTGCCGACCATGAAGCTGCGCGCTGTGATCGATCGCGATCTCTTTCACCGTGCGCCCGGCCGCATCGCGGCCGGCGACGTGATCGAATTCGGCTGACGCGAGGGCGAGCGGCGAACGCCGCCCCCCGCGTTCTCTCATTTCAGGAAGCCGCTGCTCAACCCCATCTGCTCGACGAAGGGCTTTTCGCGCTCGAGCGCCCGCCGGAAGACATCGACGCCGAGGATTTCGCGGAGATAGCGCACGAGTTTCGGATAACGATCGGCCTCGATCGGGAATCCGCAGTACTGATAGATCAGGAAATTCGAGGCCAGCGCGATGTCGGCGAGCGTCAGCGCCGATCCGACGAGGAACTTGCCGTCAATTTCCGACTCCAGATAGCCGAATATCTTGGGGCGAACCTCGTTCAACACCCGATCGACCGCCGACTGGTCGGTCGCGACCTTGTTGATGTTCGGCGCCACGATGCGCTGATGGAACAGCGGGTGCACCACATGCCGGAACAAGGTGCCACCCGCATAGGCATCGAACCAGAGCGCCCCCCCGTAGGCCTCGGCACCGTCAGGCAATATCGGTGACGACGGATATTTCTTTTCCAGATAGAGGCAGATCGCCGTCGAATCCGCCAGCGTGAACTCGCCGTCACTGATCACGGGGATCAGTCCGGTCGGGCTCAGCGCGCTCCAGTTTGCCGGGGGATTTCCCGGGATCACCGGAATGACCACCTCGGACTTGAAATCGATGCTCTTGTGCATCGCCGTAATGATCACCTTTCGCGTATGGACGGATAGCGGCACGCCATGGATGGTAAGCATATTTTCTCCTTTTCGACGCACGGACATCGGCGCAAGCGCGCTTCTTCCGGGCGCGCCGTGCCGCGCCAGGCCCATCTCGCAGATTCTGTTGGTGGCTAAGCGGCTGACCGAACCGGAAACTGTATTTCGACAAGGGCGGCCTCAAACCCCGGCGGCCCGGTTACGGGCTCCAGGAACACCTCCCGGCAAGGTCCCGCAATTTCGAAATGATTGGCTTCGATCCAGCTTCCGATTGCGCCGAATGAGGCGTGGCTCTCGGCGTTGGTGCCCTGGCGAACGATCGTCGCCATCGTCGCAACCGCCGGAAGTTCGCCGGCGCTGAGAACGAGATCGCCCGATATCCTGACCTTTGCGTTGGTCGGGCGCCTCAGTGAGTAGCCGATCTCGAGATCGAGTTCGTCGCTCTCGCTTTCGTTTCTGACGACGACGGTGAGCTTGTCGCGTACTGCGGGGCGAATTTGTCGAGCGCCGTCCTCGGCAACGCTCCGCACCATCGCCAACGCCTCATCCATGCCGGCGCATGAGCAGCGCAGCGAAAGGAACGGCGTGGTGGGCACCGACTTCGTCACGACGTCAAGGCCCTCGACACTGCCCGATTTGTCGATCTGCGCGATCCGGGATTCGATATGGCGCAGCCGGATCTCCTCCTCGCGCAGCGCCTGCTCGACCTGGGCGCGCTTCATCGTCAGCATTCCCCGCAATTCCGACGGCGAAATCTGGTCCCTGAGCAGTGGCGCGATCTGCTCCAGCGTGAGGCCGAGCTCCTTGAGCGCGAGGATGCTGTTGAGGCGCGGCAACTGCCTTATGCTGTAATAGCGATAGCCGGTCGCATTGTCGGTGTGCGCGGGTTGCAAGAGCCCGAGCTGGTCGTAGAACCGCAGTTGGCGGCTCGAAACCTGGGCGATCTGCGCGAATTCGCCAATTCGAAACATTCCATTACCCTCCGACGCAAAGCCATGATTGGGAAGTGGCGCCCGTTGGTGATGCCGCCAGGCCCGCGAACCGTCTGGATTGGGTGTAGCGGCTTGACGCAGCGTCAAGGTCAAGCGGAAAATTGACTGGCGAACGAGATTCTTGCAAACGCCATTTGCGACGCCGGTCAGCGACGCCGGTACGAACATCGGGCCGGGGCCGGTCAGGCGCGGCGGGATCGTCCCGTCGTCACTTCCTTGGCGTAGACCTCCGGCTTGAAGCCGACCAGCAGCTTGCCGCCGACATCGAGTACCGGGCGCTTGATCATCGAGGGCTGCGCCAGCATCAAGGCGAGCGCCTTGCGCTCATTGAGGCCTTCCTTGTCGGCCTCGGGCAGTTTGCGAAAGGTGGTGCCGGCGCGATTGAGCAGCGTCTCCCAGCCGAGCGCGTCGCTCCAGCTCTTCAGTCGGTCCTTGGCAATGCCAGCGGTCTTGTAATCGTGAAAGTCATAACCGACGCCATGGCCATCGAGCCAGGCGCGCGCCTTCTTCATGGTGTCACAGTTCTTGATGCCGTAGATGGTCGGGGTCGATTTGCCCTGCATGTTTCCTGCTCTGATCAGCTTCGGATGGCTGTTGCCTACCGCATCCGTCGCAGGGCGGTCAAATTCGTTCGCAATTATCCCGCAACGATGCTACCTTAACGGGTACTGCGGCAAGACATGGGGGCACGGCGCATGCGGGGCGGTGGCAAGAGTGCGGGGACCGGCGGTGGCAACGGCGACTTCGAAGCAAAGGCGATTGCCGGCACCCACACCGTCCTGATCGCGCTCAATTGCCCGCAAGGGAGGTGCAAAGGGCTGAAGGGTTTTGCGTTTCAGCGCGAGATTGTCGGTCCGGGAAGCACCGGTCCAAAATTCCTGCGCTCGCAAAAGGTGTTCAAGTCCGTCGTGCCCGACCCCAAGAACGCGCACGACCCCGCCGATCCGAGCAAGCCGGCGCGGTTTTACACCGACAAATTCCCCGTGCAGAGCTTCCTGTGGGGCGACTATGCCGCCGCGCCGAAGACCACATACCACTTCGTCGTCCAGCCGATGTACGGCGCGCCCGGCGCGCTCACCACCGATCCGAAGGACGAGATCGGGTTTGACATCACCACCGAGGAGGAGTGGAAGCCCGGCGAGACCCACGGGGTGTGGTTCAACCGCGGTGCGATCGCGAGCCAGGCCTTTGCCGAGCAGTTCAAGAACGAAGCGCCGAAAAACATCAATGACCCGAAGGATCCGGAAGTCATCTGGCTGTCGCGCGGCCTGCTGGAGGCCTGCCTCGAATACATCAGCGAAACCGTGCCGGGCGACGCGCTGCGGGTCGCGGCCTATGAATTCACTTACCCGCCCATCCTCAATGCGCTGAAGGCCCTGATCGACAAGGGCATCGACGTCAAGATCGTGTACCACGACACCACCGACGCCAAGGGCCAGCCGAACGAAACGGCGATGAAGGCCGCGGGGCTGCCGATCAACGACCAGAAGATCACCTACCACCGCTCCAAGACCAAGATTCCGCACAACAAGTTCATCGTGCGCCTCAAGGGCGGTATCAATCCAGTCGAGGTGTGGACCGGTTCGACGAACTTCACCTCATCCGGATTCCTCGGCCAGACCAATGTCGGCCATCGTGTCGCCGACGTCGCGACCGCCAAGCAATATCTCGCGTTCTGGGAACTCGTGAAGAAGGATCCCGAGCTCGCCGCTGCCCGCGTCGGCGCATTGGCGCTCACTCCCAATCCGGCCGAGGTCATCGCGCAAAAGTCGATCGCGCAGCTGTTTTCGCCGCGCTCCGGCGCGACCATGCTCGACTGGTACGGCCGGCGGATGCTCAACGCCCCGAATTCGGTCTGGTTCACCGCAGCCTTCGGCGTCACCGCCAAGCTGGTGCCGCCGCTGTCGAAGCCTCGTGATCAAATGCGTTTCGTGCTGATGGAGAAGCCGGCTACCGACGCGAACAAGAAGGCGCTCACCGGCGACCTCACCCACGTCATCCTGTCCTACGGTACGCCGCTCGGCGAATTGTACGCGATGAAGAACGGAAAGCCGACCGCGCGCAAGCGCATCAAGGAATTCGAGCTCGACAAGTGGTTCTTCGAGGAAGAACTTTACCGGCCGGCGAACGACGGATTCGTGTTCTTCGTGCACACCAAGTTCCTCCTGATCGACCCGCTTTCGGACGATCCGCTGGTGTGCTCTGGTTCGGCCAACTTCTCTCCGCCCTCGCTGACCGCGAACGACGAGAACATGCTGCTGATCCGCGGCAATACTCGTATCGCCGACATCTACATGACCGAGTTCGACCGTGTCTTCCGTCACTTCTATTTCCGCGACATCGCCAACGAGCTGGCGAGCGCCGAGACCAGCGATGACGCCAAGGCGATCTTCCTCGATGAGACGGACGGATGGACCGACAGCTATTTCACCGCCGGCAAGGTGAAGAACAACCGGCGGCTGATGTTCTTCCAGGTACCGGCCACCACCTGGTTCGCCAATGCGGCATCGGCGCCTGCCAAACCCCAAAAGCCCGCCAAACCGCCCAAGGCAAGGAAGACGCCGAAAAAAGTGACAAAGACGTCAAAGGCCGCAAAAAAGAAGACGGCAAAGAAAGCCGGCAGGAAGACCGCGGCCAGCAAAACGAGGAAGAAGAAAACCACGAGGAAGACCGCCGCCAGGAAGGCGAGCAGGAAGGTTGCGAAGAAGAAGACCGCGAAAAAACCGGCAAGGAAGAAGGCCGTGAAACGAGGTACCAAGAAATCAAGCGTCAGCACGTGATCCCCTGGAGAATCGAACAGGAACTGAAGGCGATCGGCGCCAACTATATCCAGGCCGGGCTGTGGCGCAGCTTTGCGGTGCGCGACAGCAATTTCGTTTCCGGTCAGCAGAACTTCTCGGGCGCCGAGACGGCGCAGGTCATGATCGACGCGCTCGGCGAATAGCGACCAGTCATTTGCCCCGGGCGTGCTGATCGAACGCGCTCAGCACCGCGAGCGTCATCGCCTCGACGCCGGTTTCGATGGTCGGTTTCGGCACCGGCGCGAACAGCGGCGAATGGTTGGATGGCAACGGCGGGCCGGTCCCGTCGCGCGCCGCCGCCACCCGTTCAGGGTCGTAGACGCCGATGTTGAAGAACATCGAGGGCACGCCGGCGTTGATGAATTCGGAGAAATCCTCGCTCGCGGTCCTCGGGGGCGTAGCCTGGAAGCTGTCGCCGAACGCGGCCTTCAACACCTTCGCGGCCGTTTCGACCACGGCGGGATCGTTCATGATGGCCTTGGCGCCCTCGGTTATCCTGATATCTGGCGCCGGTGCATCCGCCATGGCGGCCACAGCCCTCGCCGTTCGTTCGATTCCCGCCAGCATCTTGGCGCGCACCTCCGGCTTGAAGCTGCGAATGGTCCCGAGCAGCGTCACATCGTCCGGAATGATATTGCCGGCGGTGCCGCCATTGATCGCACCGATGCTGACCACGCCGAATTCGGTCGGGTCCTTTTCGCGGCTGATGACGCTTTGCAGGTCGACGATAAAGCGTGCCGCCATCATCACGGGATCGACGGTGGCCTGCGGCACCGCGCCGTGGCCGCCGCGGCCGCGGAATTTGATATAGAGGCCATCGGAATTGGACGAGCCGACGCCGACGCGATAGTTGACGCGACCGTAGGCGAAGGGCCCGTCATGCAGGGCAAACGCGAAGTCGGGCTTGCCAAATCGCGTGAACAGGCCGTCGGCCAGCATGGCCTTGGCGCCTGCCTCCGCCTCCTCCGCCGGCTGGGCGATGAACATCAGGGTGCCCTGCCACTTGTCCTTCAGGCCGAGGAGCGTCTTGGCCGTCCCGACCCAGCTCGCCATGTGGATATCGTGGCCGCAGCTGTGGGCGACGAAGGTTTCCCGCCCGTTCCAGATGGTCTTGTCGCGGCTCGCATAGGCAAGTCCGGTCTTCTCCTCCATCGGCAGCGCATCGAGTTCGGTGCGCACCATGACGGTCGGGCCGTCGCCATTCCTGTAGATCGCCACCAGCCCGGTCTTGCCGACCTTCTCGGTGACGTCGAAGCCAAGCGCGCGCATCTCGGCGGCCAATCTCGCCGCGGTCTTTACTTCCTGGAAGGCGATTTCCGGATGCGCGTGGATCTCCTTGTAGAGCGCATCCAACGCGGGATAGTCGGCCTCGACCGACGCTTCGATCGCGGTCTTGATCGCTGCGGCATCGATCTCGGCATGGGCGGGCAAGAGGCTCGCGGCACACAATGTTGCGGACGCCATCAAGGTCTTGGCAAACCGGTTCATGGTACGCATCAGATGTTCCTCCCCAGCACCGTGACATGAAGGCGGCGGCGGATTTCCATTCCCTGACGACGATACAATGCAATCGCGCTGTCATTGTCGGAAAAGACGTGCAGGAACGGAATTTCGCCGCGCGCCGAAATCTGGCGCGCCACCGCGGACAGCAGGACCTGCGCGTAACCGTGGCCGCGGTGATCGGGATGCACGCAGACCGCCGTGATCTCGGTATAGTTCGCAGGCTTCATCCGCTCGCCCGCCATCGCCGCCAATTGGCCATCGACCCTGATGCCGAGAAAGGTGCCCAATTCACGGGATCGCGGCGTGAACGGACCGGGGTTGGTGAGCTTGGTCAGCGCCATCATCGCCGGGACGTCGGCGGCGCCGAGGGTGACGACTTCCATCGCGCCGGCGGGGACGTCGGCCGGCATCCCGATCATCTGCTCGCCGGTCTTGGCTAGCAGCGTCTTGAACCCGGCGGGCGCGGTCACGGGATCGGGCGTGAACAGCACGGCGATATCGGACGGGGACATCAGCGCGCCGAGCGCGGCAAAGCCTTGCGGCGACATCTCCGCAAGGTCCGCGAACGGCGCGATGGCGGATGGGTAACGCCGCGCCAGCGCGCCACCTTCGGCCAGCGCCTGCTGACGGGTGGTCAGCGCGTGCCAGATGGGGCGATCGAGCGGATGCATCGGTGAGCTGGAAGGAGACATGCTGCGCCGGATCGACTAGCCGGACACCGCGTCATCGAGACTCACGATGACCGCGGCATTGGCGATGATGATGGCGTCGCCGCCGCGCTCGTCGTCGACCTTGAGCCCGCCCTTGACCGCGGTGACGGTCACCGTGCCGTAGGGCAGCTCTTTCGCGACAGAAGCGGTGTCGACACTATCGGGGTCGGGCACGCCGATCGTGACATCGACGAACATGTCCGTGGCGGTCTTGCCGAGCATCCGGAAGAAGCCGAGGCTCGAATGGCGGATCGCGTCGGAGACCGCGCGCTTGGCGGCCTTGGTGGCGTCCTTGCCATGAACATCGACGCCCATGCCCATTTCGGTGATACAGCGCACGCGTGCCATTCGGAATTCCTGCGGTTCGCTTGGTGGGAGGGAGTTCGATCTTGGCGAAACGTCCGAGAGTGACCTGATCGGTCCGCCGCCTCGCTCGCCATCATACACAACGCGGTTGACACCCCTACCCCGTCGCGCAATCTCGCGATGCGCCGTGCAAGTCATTGACTTATCACCATAATAAATTATCAGATTAGCTTGCAAGTTTAACTTGCCAGTTACACTGTTAAGATTTACCGTTTTGCCATGGACACGCTCCAAGACCCTCCCGTGCTTCTGGAAACGGCCGCGACCGAACTGTCGCTTGCGATCGGACAACTGGCGCGGCGGCTGCGCACGGAAGTGAATCCGGGCGAACTGTCTTGGTCGCAGAACACAACGCTGGCGCGGCTCGAAAAAGCCGGCGCCATGACCACGGCGGACCTTGCCCGCCTCGAGCGGGTGAAGCCGCAATCGATGGGCACCACGCTTGCCGATCTGGAGCAGGCCGGGCTGGTGCAGCGCCGGCCGCATCCGACCGACGGCCGCCAGGTGCTGTTCGCGCTGACCGCCAAGGGCATCGAGGCGCGCCGAAAGCGCAGCATCGCCCGGCGGCAATGGCTCTTGGCCGCCATGGAGCGGCTGGACCCGGCCGACCAGCAAACGCTTTTGGCCGCGGCCGCGCTGATCAGGCAACTGGCGGAGTTGTGATGGGAGAAAATCGATTTGGTTCACGGGAGGCTGGCTGAGGGCATGTTCCGTTCGTTGAGGGGCTTCAATTACCGGGTGTGGGCCTGCGGCGCGCTATTGTCCAACGTCGGGACGTGGATGCAGCGCATTGCGCAGGGCTGGCTCGTGCTCACCCAACTGACCCACAACAACGCGGCCGCGATGGGCGTGGTGATGGCGCTGCAGTTCGGTCCGCATCTCCTGCTGTTGCCCTTGACCGGCTTTGCCGCCGACCACCTCGACCGGCGCAAGCTCCTGCTCGCGACGCAGGCGGGAATGGGTGCGCTCGCCTTCGGACTTGGCATCCTCACCATCACCGGGCTCGTCGAGCTGTGGCATGTCTACGTATTCGCGTTCCTGCTCGGATGCGTCACCGCATTCGACTTGCCGGCGCGTCAGACCTTCGTCGCCGAACTGGTCGGCGACGCCGACCTCGCGAACGCGGTGGCGCTGAATTCCACCTCGTTCAATGCCGCCCGAATGATCGGACCGGCCATTGCCGGCACGCTGATCGCTTCCGTCGGTTCCGGCTGGGTGTTCCTGATCAACGGCGTGTCTTTCGTTGCCGTGCTGTGCTCGCTGGCGCTGCTGCGCATCCGTGAACTTCACGAACAGCACCGGGCGATCCGCACGCCTGGCAGCTTCGTCGACGGCTTCCGCTACGTCTGGAACAGGCCCGACCTCAAGGTCATCCTGCTGATGCTGTTCCTGATCTCGACCTTCGGGCTCAATTTCCAGATCTTCATCTCGACCATGTCGGTGACGGTGTTTCACGGCGGCGCCGGCCAGTACGGCTTGCTGACCTCGATCATGGCGATCGGGACCGTGGCCGGCGCGCTCTTGGCCGCCCGGCGCGAGAAGCCGCACTTCACGCTGCTCCTGAACGGCGCCGCCCTGTTCGGATTGGGCTGCACGCTGGCCGCGCTTGCGCCCAACACCGCGCTGTTCGGCATGGCCCTCGTCGTCATCGGCGTGTCGGCGCTGACGCTGACGAACTCGACCAACAGCCTGATGCAACTGTCCACCGAACCCGCCATGCGCGGACGCGTGATGGCGATCCGGCTTGCAATCGCACTCGGCTGCACGCCGATCGGCGCGCCGATCGTAGGCCTGGTCGCCGACCGGTTCGGCGCCCGCTGGTCGCTCAGCCTTGCGGCAGCTTCCGGTTTCGCCGCCGCCATCGTCGGCATTCACTATCTCGTCAAGTATCGTAACCTGCGCGTGCGGCTCGATGCGTGGCGCTTGCGCTTTTCGGTCGACGACGGCGAGTTCTCCGATGCCTCGTACCGGCCGAGCGTCCGCGTCTAGAGGAGATCCTTCTCCGCCGAATCCCGTCGGCTGTCGCATTTTCAAGCGCCCTTCGGCTTTGGCATCCGCCGATCGAGATGCAACTGGACCACGCCACGGCTCGCGCTTATTCCATCTCAAGCCTGGAACGCCCCGATTTTCGCCTCGGCACGGTCCGTTCTCTCTTCGCCGCGACCCGGCGCGCTGCCGCGAGCGCCAGTCGCGCCCATGCGACAAGCTCATCGGGTTCGTCGAACAGCCGCTCCGGCGCGCGCCAGAAGGCCAGGTCGATGGTGCGGCCGCTCTTTCCGTAGTTGAGCGGCGGAACGGACTCGGCCTCCCTGAAGGCCGCCTTGTTCTCGTCATCGACCCGGAAGAACAGCGTGTCGTCCGTGACCATGCCGAGCATCAATCCGTCGCAGAACACGCCGGTCTTGCCGAACATGCGCCGCGTCGTGACATGGCCGAGCGGAGCGAGCTGCTCGCGCAAAAACTCGGAAAAGCTTTCGCTGGCAACCATCCTGATCCCTAGTTCTGGCCGCCGACGGAAAGTTTGCGCCAGCGGCGACGGCGCAAACTCGTTCGCAATGACCGGCGCACAGCGCCTCGTTGGCGCTCGACGAGTTTCAGCCACGGCGTCAAATGGAAGGCGCTCATCAAGAGATACATGGGGACCATTCCGCTCAGCACCAACCCACCATGCGCGGCCGAGCAAATCATATCCGGCGCTCCCCCACCGAACATACCCGTCAGCAGCGCCATGATGGCGAAGGTCGGCGCCGCCGCGAGCGACATCCAGCCCGCGGCACCAAAGGCCTGTTTGTCTTCGTTGTGGTTCATCGGAAACACACTCCGGAGGCGTTCAGTGCGCGGCTCCCAGTTCGTCCGAATAGCCGGCGCCGACGCGCGGCCACTGGACGATGGGGCGTCCGTCGATGCGGTAATTGTGCTCGCCTTTCGGCCGCTTCGGCCAGCCGGCCGGGGAATCCTCCCACCGCTCCTGCCGCCCGTAGACGGTCAGGTCGAGCAAGCGGTAGCTGTTGTCCATCGCCTCGACGCCGCGCCGGGTCGTCCAGTAGGTCTCGAAGACCTGGGATCCCTGCCGCAAGTAGCAGACGATGTGCATCATGCCGACCTTGCGCCCCACCAGGAGGGTCTCGAGCGACTTCCGGGGGGCCGAATACCAGGGCATTTCCCAGCCCATGAAGTCGCGGTAGCGGGCGCCCTCTTCATACGGTCCCTGGCAGAACGTGGCGTAGGTGACATCGCGCGAATGAATGAAGGACAGTTCGCGGACCTGCGAGGTATAGAAGCTGCAGCCTTCGCACTGCTCCGGCGCAGGGTGGCCGGCGTGCCACATGAAGTAGTAGGCGATCAGCATCCGCCGTCCCTCGAACGCGTCCAGCAGAGGCAGCGCGCCATGTTCGCCGATCAGCGGCGTTGCGCCATCCACCTCGACCATCGGAAGCCGCCGGCGGGCGGCCGCAAGGGCGTCGCCTTCTCTCATGTGGGCCTTTTCCCGGACGCGCAAGGCGTCCAGCTCCGCCTGAAACGCCGCGCGATCGACGATCCGAGGCGCTGCAAGTTCATCGCTCATGACATCTTTCATCGCTCTCTCCCTCGGCTCAGGCGGGCTTGCCTGCGTCGCGCTTTCGGAATGCGGCTTCTCCGGCGTCGGATACCTCGATCCATCTCGGGTCGGGCGCGGCGTTCGGGACGTAGAGGTCGTGCCAGTTCCACCACTTGTACGGCCGGCTCTGGGGATAGCCTTCCGGCGAGTCCTCCCACTCCTCCTGACGGCCGAGCGCGGTCATGTCGAGGTAGCTCCAGACGCTTCCTATCGCCTCGTCGCCGCGGCTGTTGATGAAATAGGTGCGGAACATGCGCTCGCCGTCGCGGATGAAGGCGTTGTGGCCGTGCCATTCATCCACGCCGAAGTCGGCGTCAAAACTGTCGGTGATGGTCACCCACGGCATTTCCCAGCCCATGTGCGCCTTCAGGCGCGCGATCTCGGCCTGCGGCGCGCGCGAGGCATAGACCAGCGTCGTGTCGCGCGCGTTGAGGTGGGCGAGATTGGAGACCTGGTCGGCCCCGAGCGAACAGCCGATGCAGGCATGCTCCGGCCAACCGTGCACGCCGGGCTCGAAGAAGGCGCGGTAGATGATCAGCTGACGACGGCCCTCGAACAGGTCGAGCAGGCTGACCCTGCCCGCAGGCCCGTCGAACGCATAATTCTTCTCCACCGCCATCCACGGCATCCGCCGCCGCTCG
Source organism: uncultured Alphaproteobacteria bacterium (assembly GCA_963721135.1). Taxonomy (GTDB): domain Bacteria; phylum Pseudomonadota; class Alphaproteobacteria; order Rhizobiales; family Xanthobacteraceae; genus Bradyrhizobium. The sequence continues at coordinate 535,276 of CAVRIB010000003.1, read as the reverse complement.
GCGGAGAGCGCGTCACGGGCGCGCATGACGGCCTTCTCCTTGACGAGCAGTTTTTCGCGCGCGGCCTGCCACTCCTGTGGCGACACGATCGAGGGCGTCTTCATGGCGTGCGGTCCTTCGTTCTGGCGCTTCTCGGGGGATGTCATCGCGGTCATCGGAACCTCCTAGCTAGAGCGATCTGTCCCGTTTAACGGGCTGGAACGCGATGGCGTTCCCTGTCGACCGCTCGCTGTTGGTCATGAGATTGCCGCTAGACGGCGACGAACTGGGAGTGACAAGTGTGGCGCGATTTGGGGGCTAGCCGCCGGTGGCGGCGTGATCCGCCGATGCGCCGACCTACCTCCCATTGTCATCGCCCGGCTTGGCCGGGCGACCCAGTAGGCCGCGGCGCCTCGGCTCAATCACTGCTGCCTCTGGAATACTGGATCACCCGCCTTCGCGGGTGATGACAACCGTACATGACTTCGCGATCTCGCCGCAGGTTTTCGCGCGAGTTTTGCATTTCACGTTCGCTCCCTCTGATCAGAGGGCGCAGGGAATGCCGGGCGCTCGATGCGCCCGCAGCCTCGCATGCAGTAAAAAACAAGCATGCAAGCATAGTCACCACGAGTACACCGGAACGGCCCGGCATTCCCCGCGCAATGGTTTTAACGGTTTCCTTCGTGCTCTTCCCGGAGATCGGGCTGGTTTGTCTCCGTCGCCTGCGAAAGTCGCCCTTCGCAAACTTGACGCCGGCGTCGAGGCGCCAGAACCACACGACTTCGCCGTCCGCATTCAGCGCTCTCGTCTTGAGCGCCACCTGCGTCCACCGCATCCCGCCCCGCGTTTCGCGACGATCATGATACGCCCCTCTGTGGGACGGGACGGATCGACATATAGCGGTGATTTTCTATTCTGAAAACAAGAATATTTTTTCTGTCATAGCTTGACAAGCCGAACCTGGAACCGGCATTGGTGATTTGCCCGTCGGGTCAAATGGTCGCAGGCGGCCCCCACCCGTCGTTTTGCGGACGATAACGACATTTCAATTCGTCATTGCCGGGCTTGACCCGGCAATCCATCTGCTTCGAAAGATCCTCTTTGCGAAGTTTGATGGATGCCCGGGTCACCCGTCTACGCTAAAGCTTCGCCGGGTCCTCGGTGCCGGTCCGCCGAAGCCTTGGCGAAGGCGGAAGCCCGGGCATGACGAGTGGTTTTCGCCACGCGCGCCAAGCCGCACGTTTCACGCCGGCACCGCCGCGGGCTGCGCGAACTTCGGCACCGGCTTGAACGTCATGGCGATCAGGAAGGCGCCGAGGCCCATGATCCAGGAGCCGATATAGAGCCACGAATAGCTGGCAAAGGTATCGTAGATCAGACCGCCGGCGAGCGGTCCCGTCGCCATGCCGAGGCTGCCGGCCATCGACGTGCCGCCGATGATGGTGCCCATGATCCGCAGCGGAAAGTTTTCGCGGGCAAGCGAGGCATAGAGCGGCATGGTCCCGGCATAGATGAAGCCGAACGTCGCCGCTACCGCATAGAACGCGGCGAGTTGGTGCACGAAGACGTAGCCGAGCGCACCGAACGCCTGCGCGAGCAAGCCGAGCACGAGCACCCGCTTGGCGCCGAAGCGGTCGCCGAGCAGGCCGAAAGCGATGCGGCCGAAAAGTCCTGAAAAACCTTCCACGCTGTAGATGGTGACGGCGGCCACCAGCGGAATCCCGCAGGTCACCGCATAGCTCACGGTGTGGATGATCGGCCCCGAATGGGTGGCACAGCAAAAGAAGTTCGTCGTCAGCAGGATGATGAATTGCGGCGAGCGCAGCGCCTGCGCCAGCGACATCTCAGCCCCCACCGGACCGCCCGATGGCGCGGACGGGCGGCGTTCGAGCCCCGGCGCGCGGCGCACCAGCAGCGAGACCGGGATCATGATGGTTGCTACGACGAGGGCCACGATCTGCATCGAGGTGCGCCAGTCATGGTGGGTGACCAGCCAGGCGGCAAACGGCGCCATGGTCATCGGCGCCATGCCCATGCCGGCCGAAACCAGCGACACCGCGAGGCTGCGATGGGTGTCGAACCAGCCGGTGACGCACGCCATCATCGGCGCGAAAATGGCGGCGCAGGCGGCGCCGACCATCAGCCCGAAAATGAACTGAAACGCGACCAGCGACGTCGCGTGGCTGGCGAGCGTAAGGCTCGTCGCCAGCAAGACCGAACCTGATAACACCACCGGCCGCGGTCCGATCCGGTCGGACAGGGTGCCCCAGGCCATGCTGGTGCAGGCCATCGCGAGAAAGCCGATGGTCATGGCGCTGGACACGCCGGTGATCGACCATCCGGTATCCTGTGCGATCGGCCGCAAAAACACCGGCAACGAGAATAGGCCGCCGATCGCGACGCAGCCGAGCAGGCCTCCGGCCGCGACGATCACCCAGCGATAGCGAGAATTGGTCATTCCTGGTCTCCATTGCCTCTTCCAGCATAAAGACGAACGGGATGGGCCGGAACCGACAGGTCGATGGTCTAAGGAACCTCTTGAATACGACCGGCGTTAGATATACATTAGTCGTAATGTATATCTAATCCGGAGACTGACATGCAAGTCGCAAAATGGGGAAACAGCCTCGCGGTTCGTCTTCCCGCTGTTGTGGTCGAAGCATTAGGCCTCAAGGAAGGCGACGAGATCGAAATTCACGTCGCTGATGCACGTCAGTTTGGTGTGGCGCGCAAGCCCGGCCGCGACGAGCTGTTGAAGCGCCTTCGCACCTTCCGCGGCCGCCTCCCCGCCGATTTCAAGTTCGACCGGGACGAGGCGAATGCCCGTTAGTTTTTTCGATACCAACGTCCTCGTCTACCTCACATCCGGCGATGCGGCGAAGGCCGATCGGGCGGAGGCGATTCTTGCCAAGGGGGGCGCGATCAGCGTTCAGGTTCTAAACGAGCTTGCCAACGTCGCGCGCCGCAAGATGCAGATGTCCTGGGACGACACGCATGCGTTCCTGAACATGCTGCGCGGCTTGCTGACGGTTCACCCCCTCACCGTCGAGACCCACGAAACCGGCCTTCGGCTCGCGGAGCGGTACGGCCTGTCCACCTATGACGCTATGATCGCCGCATCCGCCCTTGATGCCGGCTGCGACACGCTGTGGTCGGAGGACATGCAGCACGGCATGGCGCTGGAGCAAGGGCTGCGGATCGTCAATCCGTTTCGAGCTGCATAGCTCGTAGAAGGCGATAGCGAAGTGCGCCGGCGATGTCAGATTTGGCGGAATACACGACAGAGATCATGCCCGTCCGCCCAATCATCCGCTACCCCGACCCGCGGCTTGCGCTCCCGGCGCAGCCCGTGACCGCGTTCGACGGCGCGCTGCGCGAGCTGGCACAAGACCTGCTCGACACCCTGCACGCCGCGCCAAGGATCGGGATCACCGCGCCGCATATCGGCATCCCGCTCCGGGTCGTGGTGCTCGACCTCGACCCCATCGAGGGCGCGCGGACCTATGTCAATCCCGAGATCGTCTGGGCGTCACCCGAGACGATCCTGCATCAGGAAGGCAGCGTCTCGATGCCCGGGGTCAATGACGAGATCAGGCGTCATGCCCGTATCCGGGTCAGCTACCGCGACCTCGACGGCAACCCGCAGACCGAGGAATGGCATGTCCCAATCAATCCCGCTGAAGCCCCGCGGCTCGTCACGGATTTATGACGGGTGATCAGCACGCTCGAGAAACACCGCTGCTACGGGACCGGCCCGATCTGCCGGAAGATCGGGGGACGCGTGGTCTATGCGCTCGCCGATCTGCAGTCGTGGGCCGATCGCGGCGTCAAATCCTCCGCCTCCGATCCGGGGTGCGGGACCGTCCATCACATTGTCCAGGAGCGCCGCGATGAGACCACCGTGGACAAGGCCACGGGAGTTGGTGTGGGGCTCGCGGACCTCAATTCCAAGGACGAGGGAATTGCCCTCGGTCCGGCAATAGATCGGCTCCCACGGCGCGGTAAGAGGGCTGCGCCGTGTGTGGGGCTCGAAGCCTGGCGGCGGTTCAAAGGTCATGCTGTGCCTCAAACGCTGCTTCTGGATACCTAGCGCCGTAGCGAGCCCACCGGCGCCAGCCCAATGCGCGCAGGCTTGGAGGCCCTGCCTTGCGCGCCTTTACTCAGGCGGTGCTGTGCCTGGGGGCCTGCTGTGGTCCGGCGGTGCCGGCCGCGACTCCGCTCGACATAGAGGGTTCCATTGCGGCCCAGAAGTACTTAGGTTTGGGAACAATCCTCCCAAATCTGGAAGGCATATGGATCGTCTCGAGGCGATGACCATCCTGGTGGCGGCCGCCGACACAGGCAGCCTCTCGGCCGCCAGCCGCCGCCTGCGGATTCCGCTCGCGACCGTCAGCCGCCGGGTTCACGAATTGGAAGCGCACCTGAAAGTGCGGCTGTTTCACCGCGGCCACCGCAAGGTCGTGCTTACGGAAGCCGGGCTCAGCTATGTCGCGTCCTGCCGCGAGGTCCTGGAGGAGATCGCGGAAGCTGAACGCACAGCTGCGGGCGAATATCGCACGCCCCAAGGCGAGCTGATCATCAGCGCGCCTGCCGTGATGGGCCGAAGCCACGTCCTGCCTGTGATAGAGGAGTTCCTGGAGGCCTATCCGGATATCAAGGTGCGCCTTCAGCTTACGGACCGGCACGTGAACTTCGTCGAGGAGCACGTGGATCTGGCTGTCCGCATTGGGGGTCTCGTAGACACCAGCAGCCTGATCGCCATGCATGTCGGAAACATCCGACTGACCCTGTGCGCCAGCCCTGCGTATCTCAAGCGGCGCGGCGTGCCGAAGGAGCCGGCGGACATGGAGCAGCACGACTGCGTGGTCCACGAGGGCCATCCGACCGCACGCCACTGGCAGTTCTTCGGCAGCGGGCAGACCCAGACGATCGCCATCCGGTCCAGATTGTCCGTGACCCTGGCGGAAGCCGCGGTCGCGGCGGCCCTTGACGGGGTCGGGATCGCCCGCGTGCTCTCCCACCTGATCGACCGCCACATGCTTAAGGGCGAACTGGTCGCCGTCCTCGAGGCGTATGAGCCGAACCCACTTCCTGCGAGTGTCATCTATCCCAGCCAGCGGCAGGTGCCGCTTAAGCTGCGAGCATTCCTGGACTTCGCTGTTCCGCGGCTCCGGAAGCGGCTTGGGTACCGGAACCCCCCGGCAGCCCGCGGAGCCCGCCGGGAACGCTAGGCCCTGTAGGAAATCCCCGGGGTTTCATCCGCCTCGACACGTCAGCACTCGGGCGTGGGGACGATCGCGAGGCTGCTGATCACGTCGGGGCTGGAAAGCTGGTCCCGGTTTGGAAGCCGGAGTTCACCGCAACTGCGGCTGGCGCTGCCTCAGTTCAGCGAGCGCGCCGGCGGTAAGCAGAGTGCTTCCGAACGCCAGCATGAACGCGTTCACAACCCACGCGAGCGAAGTGGGATCGCCGCCGAATTCACGCCCGATGGCGGGGGTTGCGGCAGCCGCGCCGGAAAAGTCCAGCGGGAGGGCAAGGGCTTCCTCGCGGCTTCCAGGAACTCTTGCCCTTCGATGGTCGTGCGAGTCCCGCCGTTCGTTCGCTCGAAGAGAACTGCACCCAATTGATGCTCAAGGGCACGCAGCCGGCGGCTGAGTGTCTATTGCTGGACATTGAGTGTTTTCGCAGACTAACGAAGGCTTCGGTGCTGATCAGCAGCAATCGCCCATTTCAGGACTCGGAATTCTGCAGTCACTTACTGGTTCAGTTATTAGGTTGCCGAAAGTTTTGTCGCGGAATTACCTACCAAGAAGGTTTTTCCAGCCTAAGGGAATCTCAAACGTCAAGGCAAACTCCTCCGCCGAGGCAACCCCTGACGAGAGCGCGCATATTGTATCGACGACCATCCACCTCGCCGCCGGATCGCTCCGCGTCATTGGCACGCCTTCCCCCGACGTCATGCGCTTCGGCCAGAAGATTGCGGAGCGGCCAGCCTAAAAGCGCGGCGTCGCGCGGCGGCACTTACAACTACCATGTAAAAGCTGATGCCGCTCGCGCCACCCCGCCTCCCTGAACCTGGGACTTTGCCAAGCCTTCAACGATGTCGTGCTGTCAGAAGCTGTGCCACCGTCATTCATGGGTCTCTCCTTTATGGTGTTTATCGTCACGATTATGCGACTACTTTCCCTGGAACACGGGCGCGCGGCCTTCTAGCGCGGCGCGCCGGGATTCTTTGAGGTCCTCGCTTTGCAGGAGACGGGCGAATCTCGCCCGCAGCGCCGCAAGGTCCTCTTCTTCGCCGACCAACGCCTGGTGCGCGGAGGCCAGCGTCGCGCGCACGCCAAGCGGTGCTGCCGCCGCGATTTTCTGCGCCAGCTCGATCGCACGATCGAGCTGCTTGCCGGGCGCAGTGATGTCTTGCACGAGCCCGAGCCGGCGCGCTTCTTCCGCGCCCCATTGCTCGCCGGTCAGCATATAGCGCATGGCATTGGCCCACCCCGCTTCGTGCACGAAGCGAAAGGTGGCGCCGCCGACCGGGAACACCCCGCGCGTGACTTCGCCCTGGCTGAAATTGGCGTCGCTGGCGGCGACGCGGATGTCGGCGGCGAGGAAGAGCTCGTGACCGCCGAACCAGGCAGCGCCTTGCGCCGCGGCGACGACCGGCTTGGTTCGAAACGGTGCCGTTCTCCCAGAGTGATCCAAATAGTCGGGATCCTTTGGCGGATAGGTACCCGCTGCGACCGAGGCGACATAGGCGGGAACATCCAGGCCGAACGAAAAATCCGGCCCCAAAACGTAAAGAACGCCGACGCGCAGCGCGTCATCATGCTCAAGCTGGTAATAGGCCTTTCCCAAGCCGGTCAAGATCGGCGGGTCGAGGCGATTTTGCGCGTCCGCCCGATCGATCCCGACGAGCAGAACCGCTCCGCGTCTTTCGAGCAAAACCCGGCCCGGCTTGGCGTCAAGGCGGCAGCGGCGGTGGGTACGAGCGCTGCGCCATCCCAGCCTGGACGGTTCCATCATTCATGACATGCTCCATTTGCAATATTGCGCGTCACGATTTCTCAAATGGGGAAGTAGTCCGGCCCGAGTCGCTCTCCGGCGATGGCTTTCATCTTGTCGTAGAGCAGCGCGACGGTCGGAAAGGGCAGCATGCATGCGATGATGTCGGTAGCCGCGCCGGCCGGATCGGTGAAGACAACGAAAATCGTGCGTGCGAGGTGCCCGTCGAGGGCAATTTCTGAAACGACGCCAAAGGCTCCCGGCGCCGAGAATTGCGCAAGGACGCGGCGGGGGCCCAGGACGTTGCGTGTGGCGGCGACCGCGGACGCGACAAGGTTTTGACCTTGCCGCAGCTTCGCAAGAACAGGGCTAAAGAGGCGCGCATTATCGGCGAGCTTCGAAGGCAACAGGCTTGCCTCGTCGCGACCGACAACCACCGCCGCGCCATCGTCGAGTTCCCAGTACAGGTCCGAAACGAGCCCGGCGAGGTCCCGTCGCATGGCGTCGTTGTAGGGCGGCAGTAGTGCAAAGGGGCGCATGCCATGACTGATCTCTGTCACGCTGCCGGAAACGTCACGCCGCAGCCAAAATCCGGAATGAACGGCGCGTCCCTCGACGAGCTGCTCACCAATGACGAGGTCTTCATCGCCTCCCGGCAAATGCCGAAGGATTTTGACGGGCCCGGCGACGGCGTGGCTGGCCTCGTAGTATCGCCTGATCGACGGCGCACCGCTAAGCGGGCGTGTGAAGAGCGGGCCATGAACTACGGCGGTATCGGCGAGTGGCGCGTCAATCGCGTCCCAAGGGAATGCGCAAGTCGCGGTGTCGGTCGACGAGCCGCTCATGTCCAATCTCCTTCACAGTTAGGATGCCTGCGCCGGTCCTCGGGGTTGACCCCAACGGCGCGCATCTCGACGAGTACCTCGCCTTCCCGCAGCTCAGGGCGCGGCAGATCGAGCAGACGGTTTTCGTTGTAGTCGCCATAGGACTGGTATTGGACGGCCTTCATCTCGTTCCCGCCTTGCTGCCGGAGCTTCACTTCAACGGAATTTAGGTATTCTCAAATAACTTCAATAGTGCCGCAGATTGGGAACAATCCTCCCAAATCTGGAAGGCATATGGATCGTCTCGAGGCGATGACGATCCTGGTGGCGGCCGCCGACACAGGCAGCCTCTCGGCCGCCAGCCGCCGCCCGCGGATTCCGCTCGCGACCGTCAGTTGGAGGGGCACCTGAAAGTGCGGCTGTTTCACCGCGGCCACCGCAAGGTCGTGCTTACGGAAGAATGCGGGTGCACACGTCGCTCAGTGAGCGCAGCGGCACACGTCAGAGATCATGCCCATCCGTCCGATCATCCGCTACCCCGACCCCCGGCTTGCGCTCCCGGCGCGGCCCGTGACCGCGTTCGACGGCGCGCTGCGTGAGCTCGCCGCAGACCTGCTCGACACCCTGCACGCCGCGCCAGGCATCGGGATCACCGCGCCGCATATCGGCATCTCGCTCCGGGTCGTGGTGCTCGACCTCGATCCCGTCAACGGCGCGCAAACTTACGTCAATCCGGAGATCATCTGGGCTTCGTCAGAGACGATCACCCATCAGGAAGGCAGCGTCTCGATGCCCGGCGTCAACGACGAGATCAGGCGTCATGCCCGCGTCCGCATCAGCTACCGCGACCTCGACGGCAAGATGCAGACCGAGGAATCGGAGGGCCTGCGCGCGGTCTGCCACCAGCACGAGATCGATCAGCTGAACGGGATGTTCTGGATCATGCGGCTGTCCCGGCTGAAGCGCGAGCGGTTGGTCAAGCGGTTTGAGAAGGAGTTGCGGGGCTCGTAGGACCGTAGGGCGGGTTAGCGAAGCGTAACCCGCCATCGCGTAAAGCAAGATGGTGGGTTACGCCTTCGGCTAACCCACCCTACGGGCTACGCGCCCGAACCGCCACGCACCGGTAGATCGGCCGCCGATAGTGGCGCTGCCATCAGGAGACGGCCAAAGCTCGGTACAGTTGATAGGCGCTCCCATTCCTCGTAGCTCACGATCACGGCTTGCCGCTTGCCATCGCGAATGATGACGGTCGCCTTTCCCCGCATCGCCTTGTCTACCAACGCAGACAGGTTCGCCTTTGCATCGCGGAGCTGAATTTCGCGCATGATGCGCACCTTCAAAATCGAACACTGCAGCCCGAGCGGGTTAGCGAAAGCGTAACCCGTCATCGGCGGCACGAAGTGGTCAGAGATGTGGTGGATTACGCCGTTGGCTAATCCACCCTACGAGCTGAATTGCTGAGAGGTATCGGGCGAGGCCGAATCAATCAGCCCAACACCTTGAAGGAGGATATGAATTGATCATCTTCAGAATCAAAGCCCTCGGATGGTTTGGGTTTTGTCACCTGGACCAAAAAGCAGTGCCGATCCACGGCGACGGCAATACCCCCTCCCCATAGCTTTGAACTGCCATATGTAAATCGCTTGGCGATCAGCTTCCTACCATCTTCGGAAACAAAGCTAATTCTTTCAATGGACAGAAGCTCTGCCGAAATTCGCTCGATAAGTCCATCCATGATCGACTGCAGTTCGGACACCTGGTCCATGTCCCGCGACCAAAGCGCGTGCGCGACAGCAAAAGACCTCCGACCTTCTCGTGAACCGTAGATCGTCAGTACCACTCCATCCGCTTCCGCTACCTTTTTTTCGGGTTCGGTTGGGAACTTCGCGGAAAAAAGTTCACCTGCCGGCGCAACGGAAACATTCGCGCGCGATTTCCATGGAAGGGAACAAAGCAAAATCGCAATTAACGCGTTGCGCTTCGAGAGTAGCATCCCCCCTCACTCCCACTCGATCGTCCCCGGCGGCTTGCTCGTCACGTCATACACCACCCGATTGACGCCCTTGACCTCGTTGATGATCCGCGTCGCGGTCTCGCCCAGGAACTTCATGTCGAACGGATAGAAGTCCGCGGTCATGCCGTCGGTCGAGGTGACCGCGCGCAGGCCGACGACGTAATCGTAGGTGCGGCCGTCGCCCATGACGCCGACGGTCTTGACCGGCAGCAGCACGGCAAAGGCCTGCCAGATCTGGTCGTAGAGGCCCGCTTTTCGGATTTGGTCGATGTAGACGGCGTCGGCGTTGCGCAGGATGTCGAGTTTTTCGCGGGTGATCTCGCCGGGGCAGCGGATGGCGAGGCCGGGGCCGGGGAACGGATGGCGGCCGACGAAGATTTCGGGCAGGCCGAGTTCGCGGCCCAGCACGCGCACCTCGTCCTTGAACAGTTCGCGCAGGGGTTCGACCAGCTTCATGTTCATGCGCGCGGGCAAGCCACCGACATTGTGGTGCGACTTGATCGTCACCGAGGGGCCGCCGGTGAAGGAGACGCTCTCGATCACGTCGGGATAGAGCGTGCCTTGCGCCAAAAATTCCGCCGGTCCTTCACCTTTTTTTGCGATCTTTTTTGCTTCCGCATCGAACACGTCGATGAAGAGCCGGCCGATGGTCTTGCGCTTTTGTTCGGGGTCGGTGACGCCGGCGAGCTCGCCGAGGAAAATCTTCGAGGCATCAACGTGAACGAGCGGGATGTTGTAGTGATGCCGGAACAGCTCGACCACGGTCTCGGCCTCGTTGAGGCGCAACAGGCCATGATCGACGAACACGCAGGTGAGCTGGTCGCCGATCGCCTCGTGGATCAGGACGGCCGCGACCGCGGAATTGACGCCGCCGGAGAGGCCGCAGATCACTTTGGCCTTGCCGACTTGCTTGCGGATTTTCTCGACCGCCTCCTCGCGGAAGGCGCGCATGGTCCAGTCGCCGGCAAGCCCCGCGACCTCGCGCACGAAGTTGCGGATCAGTTTGGCGCCGTCGGGCGTGTGCACGACCTCGGGGTGGAACATCAGCCCGTAATATTTGCGCTTCTCGTCCTGGATCACCGCGAACGGCGCGTTCGCGCTAGTGCCGGCGACGACGAAGCCCGGCGGCATTTTGGTGATGCGGTCGCCATGGCTCATCCAGACCGGATGTTTTTCGCCCGCCGACCAGCAGGAATCGAACAGCCGGCTGTCGCCCGTGACCTCGACATCGGCGCGGCCGAATTCGCGGCGGTGGCCGCCCTTCGACGTTGCCGCCGAGCTGGGCTGCCATGGTCATCTGGCCGTAGCAGATGCCGAGCACGGGCACGCCGGAATCGAAGATCAGTTGTGGCGCGCGCGGCGAGCCCGCCTCGTGGACCGATTCCGGACCGCCGGAGAGGATCACCGCCTTCGGCTTCATCGCAAGAAACGCCGCTTCCGCCTTCTGGAACGGCACGATCTCGGAATAGACGCCCTCTTCCCGCACCCTTCGCGCGATCAGCTGCGTCACCTGGCTGCCGAAATCGACGATCAGAATCTTGTCATGCGCCGCCGCCACTGACGCGGCCGGCTCGCGGGCTTTGTGTGCTGCTGTCATGGCAAGCAGATACGCGACGCGCGGCGGCCTCGCAACGGCGGCAAGCGACTGGCCCACATCCTTCTTTCGGGCATGGTTATGTCAGTATGATTGACGTAATTTGGCATGGAGGGAATCATGCAGGATCAGGCTCTGGAGAAGACGCAATTGGCGGCGTTCGGCCGGGAATGGGTCGCCGCCTGGAATTCCCGCGACCTGGAACGGATTCTCGCGCTTTATGCCGAGGACAGCGAGATGACCTCGGACCGGATTCAGATGCTCGGCTTCGATGCCAGCGGCACCTTGCGCGGCAAGCCGAACCTGCGCGCCTATTGGGGCAAGGCACTGGGCTTCGCGCCCAACCTGCATTTCGAACTGATCGATACCTATGTCAGCCCGGATAGCGTCGTGGTGTTCTACCAGAACGACCGCGGCAAGAAGATTTGCGAATATCTGCGGCTGAATGCGGCCGGCAAGATCGTCCAAGGTTCGGCCAATCATCTGGCGCATTAAAGCGCGACTTTGTTGCGACAACACAGGACCGTCCCGCATGAAGATTCCGCCATCGCCCTTCACCGTCACGGACTGGAGCCGGGTCGCCGCGACGACGCATCCCGGCGAAACAGGGCAAGCCCTCTGGCGCATCCTGGACATCGGCGACTTGCGGATCCGGATGGTCGAGTATTCCCCCGGCTATCTCGCCGATCACTGGTGCGACCGCGGCCACGTGCTCTACGTGGTTGAGGGCGAACTCGATACCGAATTGCGCGACGGCCGCACCTTCAAGCTGTTGCCGGGCATGAGCTACCAGGTGTCGGACCTCGGCGACGCCGCGCATCGCTCGTCGACCCGCACCGGCGCAACGCTCTTCATCGTGGATTAGAAATCGCAAGGCGGACCTGCGCGTTCTCAGGCCGCCGCGTGCCTGCGCAGGATCGCCACGAAAAATCCGTCCGTCCCGGTGCGGCGCGGGGTCATCAATAGACCCTCCGGCTGTTGCAGCGTGGCGGCGGCGAACGCCTCCGCCTTGTCCCATAGCACGGCGGTGACCTGCTGCGGCGGCACCACGGCGAATTCGGGATGGCGGGTGAGAAAGCCGCGGACCTGGTCGTTGTTCTCCGGCGGCAGCACCGAGCAGGTGATGTAGGCGATGCGGCCGCCCGGCTTGACCAGACGGGAAGCATGATCAAGCACTTCGGTCTGATCCTTCAGGCGTACCTCGAGCGCGCCGGGGCGCATGCGCCACTTGGCGTCGGGATTGCGCCGCCAGGTGCCGGTGCCCGTGCAGGGCGCGTCGATCAGCACGAGATCGGCGGAGGCCTTGACGTCGGAAAGGGTATCGCCCTCGCCTTTCGGGCTGCGGACCTCGGCGTTGTGGACGCCGGCGCGGGAGAGCCGCTCGTGGATCGGCGCGAGCTGCCGCTTGTCGCGGTCGGTCGCGATCAGCCGGCCCTTGCCGCCCATCATGGCGGCGAGCGCCAGCGTCTTGCCGCCGGCGCCGGCGCAGAGATCGATCACCTGCTCGCCCGGTTTTGCCGCCGATAACAAGGCCGCCAGCTGCGAACCTTCATCCTGAACTTCAACGGCGCCCTTGATGAAATCCTCCTCGGCATGGATGCCCGGATTGCGCGCGTCGGCGGCAAGCTCGATGCGCAAGCCGACCGGCGACCACGGCGTCGGCCTGGCGCCGAGATAAGCAAGCGACGAGAGGACCTTTTCGCGCTTGGCCTTCAGCGTATTGACGCGCAGGTCGAGCGGCGCGCGGCTCGCCATCGCGGCAGCCTCCGCGGCGCGCTGATCGCCGAACGCCTGCACGAGATACGGATCGAGCCACTCGGGATAGTCGCCGGCGACCGGCGCCGGCGCATTTTCGAGCGAGCGCGAGGTCAGCGCGGCGCGCTCGCGCTCGCTGAGCGGCGCTGGCGCAAAGCGACCGCCGTCGCACAAGGCGGCGATTGCATCGGCATCGAGCTTGCGCTCGAGCTTGAGCATGCCGAGCAGGCGGGAGCGCGGCGCATGGTCGTCCATGATAAAGGCGCTGGAAGCCTGCCTTCGCAGCACGTCCCAGATCAGCCCTGCGATCGCGGCGCGGTCGCCGGAGCCGGCAAAGCGGTGCGCGGTGCCCCATTCCTTCAGGGCCTTCGCCGCCGGGATGCGCGCCGTGTCGATGGTCTCGATCAGTTCGATGGCGGCGGACAGCCGCGCGGCGGGCGTCATGGCAAGCCTTCAATGGGTTTCAGATCAAAAGCAGGATCTTCAGCGCGAAATAGACCCACATGGCAAACAGCACCGCGACCCCGGCGAACCACGCCAGCGAGCGCCGGTTCAGATCGTTGGAGGTCACGAACACGCTGGCGTGGACGAAACGCGTCACCACGAACACCCAGGACATCAGCACGATGAAGAGGTCGGCGTGACGCAAGGGCAGCGCCAGCGCGATCAGGGCATAGAACAACAGCGGCAGCTCGAACTGGTTCGCATAGCAGTTGGCGATCTGGGTGGCGCGGATCGGCCAGTTCGGCTGCCCGAGCGCGATGTCCCTGATCTTGGTCCCACCCTTGACCAGCGCCTGCCGGCGGGTGGAGGCCATCGCGACCAGGAGGGCGAAGGTGAGCCCGACCAGAACAAAGACCGGCAGCAAAACCATTTGAATCGACATCGAAAATCTCCCCGGACGGACGCGCGAGACCCCCGCTATAGCGGCCGCACTTCCCCCTGACAACAAATGGAGCCCGGCCGGGTTGAACCACAATCGCGCTCGCGGTGACTGACGTTGTGTCAGTTCCAGCGATTTCAGCCTCTTTTGAGCCCTGACCCGACCCGCGAGCGATTGCGATGAACATTACTTCCCCGATCCTGATCGGCGTGGCTCACGCGGCGGACCTGCGCGGCGATGGCGTCGCCTCGCTTCTGAAAACGGTCGGCGACTTCACCGGCCTGTTCGCGGACGACCGCCCCGATGGCTTGATGGCATGGTGATGTCGGGGCTTGCCGGCGTCGCAACGGCGCTTGCGGTCGCAATCGCGCTCACGGTCTATTTCCGCAGCGCCTATCGGAGCCGGCGCGATGTTGTCAGGCACGGCGTTGCCACAGTTCTCGCGCTCGCCCTGCTCGGGTTTGCGGTTTCCGACATGCGGCACGCAGCGCTCGCCTATCTCGGCATCAATCCGGCAAAGCCCGCGGTCGAATTCGAAATCCGCCTGCCGAAGGGCGCGGTATCGGCGGCAGCCGACAGCCAGGTCGAACTGCACACCGACCGCAACCAGACGCTGGGGAGAGTAGAGGGCGTGCAGGCGTCTGATGGCAACGGCGGCAGCGTGCTGAAGGGTCTTGTCCCGCTGGAATACCGCACCCCCCACCGCGTCGTGATCCTGAACCTGCCGGGCCAGGGAACATGCGAGTTCAGGCTGCGGCTGGCGGCCAACCCGTCGCGCTCCGACCGGTTCGGACCATGGCACCTCGCCGATCGCGTGGCCGCCGCCGATGGCGCCGAGGAATCCCGCACCGAGCAGAATGACGCGTTTGCCATTCGCTATCGCGTACTCTAGCCGCGACTGGTTGAGTATGATGGCGCCATTCGATCGTCCCAAATTCGCAGGCATGGGATGTTTTTCGGCGATGCTGTGCGCCGCGGCCATCGCCGTCGCGACGCTTCCTGCGATCCCTGCCGTTGCAGCCTCCTCCGACATCGCGACCTGCGACCGCCTCGCCGCGCTTCCCGAAGACAACGACCGGCCCGCCGGCGTCAAAGGCACCGGCGCGATCGACGATGCCGATGCGCCGCTGGCGTTGAAGGCCTGCAAGGCCGCAGCGTCCGCGCCCGACGCCCCGCGCCGCATCTCCATGCAGCTCGGCCGCGTCTACGAATTCATGCGCCAGCCCGCGGAAGCGGCCAGGGTCTATCGCAAGGCGGCAAATGCCGGCAACACCTCGGCGATGGTCGAGCTCGGCGTGCTGCTCGCCGAGGGCGACGGAATCAAGAAGGATGAAACCGAGGCTAAGGCGTGGTTCGAAAAGGCGGCGCTCGCCGGCGACCCCAACGGCATGGCCAATCTCGGATCGGTCTATGGCGGCGGTATCGGCGTTCCCGTCGATCTCGCCGCCGCGCGCGAATGGTACGGCAAGGCGGCGGCCGCGAATTACAGCGAGGGCCAGTATCAGCTGGGATTGATGACGCAGGACGGCGACGGCGGGGCGAAGGACGACGTTGCGGCGAAGGCGCTGTTCGAGAAAGCCGCGGCGCAGGATCACGGCGGCGCGCTGGAGCGGCTCGGCGCCTATGCGGAGAGTGGCCGCGCCGGCCCGAAGGATGAAAAAGCCGCGATCGCCTTCTACAAGCGGGCCGCAGCGCTCGGCAGCGACGACGCGGCCAGGGCGCTCGACCGCTTGCGCTGTCCCTTCGTGCTCAAGGACAAGGCGGGCAAGGTCGCGGGCAACATCTGTTTCGACGGCAACAACTAGCCATTCTTTCTGTTTTAAACAAGATCATGGCGGCCGAACGCCCCGCGTTCAAATCGTCATCGTTCCGACGCCGACAAAGAGTATGATCGGGCCGGAAGGAATGTCGCATGTCCGAATTTCGCCTGATCCAGATTTCCGACACCCATCTTGCCCGGCGCCTGCCCAGCCTGACCGATAATTTTCACCGGCTGAGCGAATACATCGACAGCAGGCGGCCCGATCTCGTGGTCAACTCCGGCGACCTCGCCTTCGACGGCCCGAGCAGTCCCGACGATCTCCAATTCGCAAGAAGCGTGCACGATGCGCTGCCCGTGGCCTGCCGCTATCTGCCGGGCAACCACGACATCGGCGACAACCCGACCCAGACAGGCCCGGTTCCGGCGCAGCCGGCCACCGAACGGGACCGGCTGAATTTCCTCAGCGTCTTCGACGACGACCGCTGGCGCTTCGACGCCTCGGGATGGTGTTTCATCGGGCTCAATTCGCTCGTGATGAACACCGGGCTCGTCAGCGAGGCCGAGCAGTTCGAGTGGCTGGCCTCCGAACTCGCCTGCACCGGCGGCAAACCGGTGGCGCTGTTCCTGCACAAGCCGCTGTACCTGAATTCGCCTTCAGATCCCGAACTCGAGGCCACCGCGATCCGCTACGTGCCGATGCCGGCGCGAAGCCGGCTGGTCGAGATGCTGCGCGCGGTCGATTTGCGGCTCGTCGCATCGGGCCATGTGCACCAGCGGCGCGATTTCACCTTTCGCCATGTCCGGCACGTCTGGGCGCCTTCGGCCGGCTTCGTGATTTCCGACAAGCGGCAGGAAGTGATCGGCGTCAAGGAAGTCGGTCTCGTGGAATACCGATTTGCGCCCGACAGTTTCGAGGTGCTGCATGCCCGCGCGCCGGGCCAGGTCGATGTCGACCTGGATTCGCTGCTGGGCAGGAACTAGTCGTCCTTCGAGTGCGGTGGCTTCATCCTTCGAGACGCATCGCGTTGCGATGCTCCTCAGGATGAGGTCTTAGACCCTCGTGGTGAGGAGCGCGGCACCGCCGCGCGTCTCGAACCATGAGGCCCGTATTCCTACTCCGCCGGCTGCAGCAAGGGACCCGGCTTCCAGGAGAATGCCCAGAAGGCGCCCGCCAACGCCAGACGCAGACCCGCTGACGGCAAATTCGAATAATAGATGGCAAGGGTGGCCCACGCGACGAGCGCAGCCCGGCACAAAAACCAGATCGCTGCGATTCAGCCACCCGAAAGACCTGGACAGGAACCCGCGAAGTAAACTCAACGGCTCCTCCAACCGCTTCCTGTTGCGAACTCACTTGCTCAGTGTGTTCTTGTAGATTTTGCCATCCTTCATGATGACGACAAAATTCTTGTCGGGATTTGCGACGAGGTTGATGTCGTCGAGCGGATTGCCATCGACGAGCAGCAGATCTGCAAGTGCGCCGGCTTCCACGACGCCGAGTTTGCCGGGATAGGGATTGATAAACCCGGACAGCGCCATCAACTCGCCATTGTCGGCGGTCGCCATCTTGAGCGCTTCGGCGGGCGTATACCAGCGGGCCATCATGGCGAGATATTGCCCCTGCCGGCTGGCAGCCCCCGCATCGCCCAGAATATCCGCGCCCCAGGCCGTCTTGACCCTGTACTTCCTTGCGAGCTTGTAGGCGTTCTCGGTCCCCGCGAACACTTCCAGCGCCTTCTTCTGCGACACCGGGCTCATCCGCGCAAAGACGTCCGCATCGTAGGTCAGCGGCTGCAAGCTCCACCAGATGCCCTTGTCCGCCAGCAACTTGGCGGTGGGCTCGTCGATCAGTTGACCGTGTTCGATGCATTTGACGCCGGCGGCGATCGCCTGCCGGATCGCAGCCGGCGTATAAGCGTGCACGGCCACGTAGGTGCCCCAATCTTCGGCCGCCTCGACCGCGGCATGAAGCTCCGCTTCGGTGAACTGGGTCGACTCGATCGGATTGTGCGGAGAATTGACGCCACCGCCTGCCATCAGCTTGATCTGACTGGCCCCCTGTCTCAGTTGCTCGCGCGCGCGCAGCCGTACCTCATCGGGGCTGTCGGCAATGGCTGCGATGCCCGCGATCTCGGACTGGCTCAACGGCCCGCCCAGCGTCCGCGGAACCTCGTAGCGAGCCCGAAAGTCTCCATGGCCCGAGGTTTGCGAGATCATCGCGCCCGAGGGATAGATGCGCGGACCAACGGTGACGCCCTCGTCGATGGCGCGCTTCAATCCAAACACCGGACCACCCATGTCGCGTATAGTGGTGAAACCCCTCATCAGGGTCGCCTCGGCCTGTCGCGCAGCCAACAGGTTGAGGTAGCCGGGATCGGCGGTCAGCGAGGATCGCGGGAGAGCACCGCCGCCATGAACATATGCCAATGCGCGTCGATCAGGCCCGGCATCAGCACGCGCCCGTTGCGCGTCGATCACGTGGACGCCGGCCCCCGCCTCGGTGGCAGCCGGGTTGGCCGATATCCGCTCGATGATGTTGCCCCTGACGAGCACGCTGGAAGGCGCCGACAGCGCGGCGTTCTTGCCATCGAAGATGCGGACATTCTGAAAAAGCGTCACCCCGCCGGCGGGCAACGCGGGAGCAGCGGGCTCCTCGGGCCCCAGCTCCAGCGCCTCATATTGCGCCAGGCCCGGCTGGCATAGCCCGAGCAAGAAACGCCGCCGACAGCAGCGGCGGACCAGCATCCGCCGCAAGCCCCGGACGATCGTAAGGCGAATGAGATAATCAAAAGGCTTCTTGAGTTCATCGTGCATGCTCCCTCCTGGAAAGCACGAGACCCGTCACACCACTACTCTCCGCAGCCATTCTCGAACGGTGGATACGGGTACTCGTTCCGTTGCCTCACCCAGGCCTCGCGCCAATGCGGCCACATTCCTTTCGCCGACGAAGCCGTGAAGAGAAGAACGGATACGCCACGAAACACGACACTCCGGTCCGGGTCGTTCACTAAAATTGTCAGCAAACGCGAACCGGTATCGAAGACGGAAAAGTCGAAAATGGCAAGAAAATAGCGATTGCAGCGGGTATCACTTGTTCGATATGTTTGCATCCTCTCGTCTCTTGCAGACGTACGTCAGATTGGTTTTCGCATCGGAGGACCGTCATGACCAATGCTTCAGAGACCTTCGGAAATTCTCAAGCCGGTTCTGCCATGGCGCCGCTGCGCGCGAAATCGGGCTGGATCGTCGCGCTCGGCGTCGTCTATCTGCTCGCCGGGTTTGTCGCGCTTGGCAGCGTGGTGATGGCCACCGTTGCGAGCGTCCTCATCGTCGGCGTGATGATGATCGTTGCCGGCGTCGCCGAAGTATTCAGCGCCTTTCAGATCAAGAGCTGGGGAAAGTTCCTGCTCTGGGTCCTGCTCGGCGTGCTCTATATCATCGCCGGCTTCGTCACGTTCGAGAATCCTCTCTCGCCGCCGCACTGCTCACCCTCATTCTCGGCGCATCGCTGCTGGCCTCGGGCGTCATGCGGATCATTCTGGCCTTCAGCATGAAGCAGGAAACGCCCTGGATCTGGGTACTGCTGTCGGGGGTGATCACGCTGCTGCTCGGCCTTCTGATTTTGGCACACTGGCCGGTCTCGAGCCTCTATATCCTCGGCCTGTTCCTCGGCATCGACCTCATCATGGCCGGCGCGGGCTGGATCGGGCTCGGCCTCGGCTAGCGCCGCGCTCCATTGACGTGTCGATGGCGGAGTGCGGGCCCGTCGGTCTCTTGATCGACGATAGGGAGGCAGCGATGCGCTGGGTCTATCTCGCTATTATCGTTCTGTTCGCCGCCGCGACGATCATCTTTGCGGCGCGCCGATATGCCGGTCGCACGAAGGCCGAGACGAAGCATGGTGGGCTCATCCTGAATTAAGTGCCGTTTCATCCCCGGCCGAAGAGCGTAACCATGGAGGTAACAGCGCGCGAGCCGGTTCTGGTCGACCTCGCCTTGCAGGGCGGCGGCTCCCACGGCGCGTTCACCTGGGGCGTGCTCGATCGGCTGATCGAGGAGCCGTGGCTGCGGATCGAGGCGATCTCCGGCACGTCGGCGGGCGCGATGAATGCGGCGCTGGTGGCGGACGGCTGGACGCAAGGCGGGGCAGACGGCGCGCGGGCAGCGCTCGAGGCCTATTGGCGGCGCGTGTCGCAGGCCGCCGCGTTCAGTCCGCTGCAGCGCTCGCCGCTCGACCGGCTGATGGGCCGCTGGACGCTCGATACATCGCCCGCCTATGTCGCCATCGACCTGATGGCCCGCCTGCTTTCGCCCTATGATCTCAATCCGCTCGGCTTCAACCCGCTGCGCGCCATCCTCGCCGAGAGCATCGACTTCGACCGCCTCGCGCGCGCACCGATCAGGCTGTTCATCACAGCGACCAATGTGCGGACTGGCCGCGGCCGCATCTTCCGCAACAGCGAGATCACGGCCGACGTGCTGCTTGCCTCGGCTTGTCTGCCGACCATGTTCCAGGCGATCGAGATCGACGGCGAGCCCTATTGGGATGGCGGCTATGCCGGCAATCCGACCCTCACGCCGCTGGTGCGCGAAAGCGATGCACACGACACCATCCTCGTGCAGATCAATCCACGCGAGCGGCGGCAGCCGCCGCGCACGGCCAACGAGATCCTCAACCGTCTCAACGAGATTTCCTTCAATTCGCCGCTGATGAAGGAATTGCGCATGATCGCACTGCTGCGCCAGGTCGCCGACCCCGGACACGGCGAGGGCGCGCGCTGGGCTGGAATGCGCACGCACCGGATCATGACCGACACGCTCGCCGACTTCGGCGCATCATCGAAGCTCAACGCCGAATGGGAGTTCGTTTCGCTGCTGAAGGAAGAAGGGCGCAAGAGCGCCGACGCATTCCTCGCGGCGCACGGCGAGGATCTCGGCCAGCGCTCTACCGCCGATATCGACGTGCTGCTCGCGGAGTGCTGAGGCGATGACTGTGTCAGGCCTTGCTCGGCATCCTGATCGGGCTCGGCCTGCTGATCTCGTTCGCCTTCCGGGGTTGGAGCGTGCTGCTGCTTGCGCCGCTCGCAGCCTTGATCGCGGCGCTGTTCTCCCGCGAGCCGCTGCTCGCCCACTGGACCCAAACCTTCATGGTCAGCGCGGCGGCTTTCTGGCGCAGTTCTTTCCGCTGTTTCTGCTTGGTGCGCTCTTCGGCAAGCTGATGGAGGACAGCGGCTCGGTCGCCGCGATCGCGAGCTTCATGACGCGGCGGCTCGGCCCGCAGCGGGCCGTGCTGGCGGTAGTGCTCGCCGGCGCGCTCGTCACCTATGGCGGCGTCAGTTTGTTCGTCGCCTTCTTCGTACTGGCGCCGATGGCGCAGGAGCTGTTTCGTGCGGCCGACATCCCGCGGCGCCTGATGCCGGCGGCGATCGTGCTCGGCACCTCGACCTTCACCATGTCGGCGCTGCCCGGCACGCCGTCGATCCAGAACGCAATCCCGATGCCGTTCTTCGGTACCACGCCCTTTGCCGCGCCCGGCCTCGGCATTGTGGCATCGCTGATCATGCTCGGCTTCGGCCTGTGGTGGCTCAGGCGCGAAGAGGCCATCGCAAGGAGGAACGGTGAACGCTTTGGCGACGGCGCGCCGATGCCGTCCGACCGTCTTGCCACTGACGAAAAGTTGCGTGAACGCGCCACCACCGCGCACCACTTCGACCCAGCAGAGATCATGCACGGCGAGGCGACCGACGTGCCGCCTCCGGCCATGCTCGCCGCGCTACCCCTCATCGTGGTGATTATCGTCAATCTCGCGATGTCGTTGTTCATCCTGCCGGCACTCGACACTCGCTTTCTCGCCGAAGCGCGCTGGGGTGGGGCGTCGCTCGCAGCTGTCGGTGGCGTGTGGGCTGTGATCACGGCGCTTGCCTGCGCGATCGCGACCGTGCTCGTGGTCAGCCACCGGCGGCTACCGGCGTTGCGCGCCACCATGGACGCCGGCGCCAACGCCGCGGTACTGCCGGCGATGAGCGTGGCAAGCCTGGTCGGCTTCGGCGCCGTGGTGGCGGCGATGCCCGCTTTTGCCGTGGTGCGCGACGCCGTGCTCAGTATTGGTGGCGGACCGCTGGTGTCGCTGGCAGTCGCCACTAACGTGCTGGCAGCACTTACCGGCTCGGCGTCGGGTGGGCTGACCATTGCGCTCGACGCGCTCGGGGCGACATACATGACGCGTGCAGCGGAGATAGGGCTCAATCCCGAGCTGCTCCACCGTGTGGCGGTGATCAGCTCGGGCACACTCGATAGCCTGCCGCACAATGGCGCGGTGGTCACCTTGCTTGCGGTCTGTGGATCGACGCACCGAGACAGCTATCGCGATATCGTGGTGGTCGGCATCATCGGGGCCCTTGTAGCGCTTGCCGCCGTCATTGCGCTCGGCTCCCTGCTGGGTTCGTTCTGAGCTATCCGTGTGGGCCGGCGTCTTGACGGATGGGTGGTCGCCGCGTGCGGATGTTTGAAATCATCCGAACAAACCTCACCGGGGAGCTCGGCTTGAGGGCAGTTATTGAAAGTGCCGGAGCTAGCCGAGGGCGTCGAAACCGATGCGCAGCCCGCATTGTTTGCTGCGGAGGGATGCAACGAGATTCTAGGCTACCTGATTGGGGATCGCAGCCGATTGTTTGCATCGACATGCCTGGAGCGGCTTGGATGCAAAGTCAGCCGCACCTGCGTTGGTCGACTTCTCCTGTTGGCACTTTCGGAAGTGCCGTGATGTCCGACTTGAGTCCGAAATGCGCACCAAAGCGGACGTCCGCCGACCACCCTGAATTTATGGGTTCACCGCCTAGTCGGCTTACTCCGCCGGCTGCAGCGCCAGCCCCGGCTTCCAGGAGAATGCCCAGGCGAGGAAGTAGAATCCCAGCGCCAGCAGATAGAGGAAGGCAAATCCGAAATACATCGAATTGTATTCCATCACCCCGCCGAACAGCGCGCCCATCAGATTGTAGGCGAACGCGGTCGAGATGTTGATCCTGGCCTCGCCGATCAGGCTGGAGAAGATGATGCCGGCGAAGAACAGCGGAATGGTCAGCACCAGACAGCTCAGCGCCAGCTGCACCACGGGCGGCCCGAACGTCCACTCGCCATGGCTGGTCGCGATAAAATAGCCAACCAGAAGGCTCGCGAACAGTCCGACATAGGCCGGCCCGGCCCAGTTGCGCGCCGTCCGCGTCACGATCTGATTGCCCAGGAAGGCCATGATCAGCACCAAGAGGATCGCGGCCGCGATCACGAACCAGGTGCCGCCGAGATGCAGGCCGAGTTCGGTGATGGCCTTGGTCTCCACCAGCATGAAGCCTGAGCCCAGAAAGAAGAACGGCACATAGCTGCGGTCGATCGGGTCGGTGAAGCCGATGGTCTTGCGCACGAAGTAATAGCTGAGCAAGCAGCACCATGCCGAGCGCGATCATGTAGGTGACGGGGAAGGAGCGCTCGACCATGTAGAAGAACGGCCAGTCGTCGGTCGGAACCGAGGATTCCGGATAGGGCTGCGAGAAATAGTTGGAGACGTCGGTGAAGCCGATCGAGGCGAACGCATTCTTGTCCGGCATCGTCACCGTGCCGCCCTTCTTGGCGACGAAGGCGGTGGTCCGCACATAGTCATAGCGAACGCGCACCGCGAGCGGCTTGCCCGCGCCCGGCAGCTCGCTCAGGATCTTCGAGAGCTTGAAGCCGAGAGCGTCGTTGACCAGCGTGAACGAGATCGACATCACCCCGCCCGGCTTGAGCAGCCGGTAGGCTTCCGCAATGCCCTCGCGGGTATAGACGTAGGAATCCACCCGCAGGTTGGAGGCGTGGCTGAGCGCGGTGTGCGAATCCAGCACGCCATAGACGATCAGGTCGTATTGCTGGTTGGCGGTGCGGAAGAAGTTGCGGGCGTCGTTGATCTCGAGATTGACGCGCGGATCGTCATAGGGGTGCTCGGGATGATACTTCTTGCCGAGGAAGGCAATGGCGGGATCGATCTCGATGGCGTCGACATGGGAAGCCCCCATCCGCAGCGCGGTCGCGACGTCGTTGCCGCTGCCGGCGCCGACGATGGCCACCCGCTCCGGCGCCTTCTTGAAATTGTACGGGAATTCGTAGTAGGCGCGAACGAAGCGGTCCGCGTCGTCTTCCACCGCGCGCCTGATATCGGCGAAGTTATAGACCTTCTGGTAGTAGCTGCCGCCCGAGAGGATCTGCATCAGGCCGTCGGCCTTGGCGGTGCGCTCCAGCAACTGGTACGGCGAATAGATCCGCTGCGTCTCCGGCTGCACCGGCCAGGCCAGGATTCCCAATAGCACGCAGAAGCTCGCGATCCCGACGGAAAGAAACTGGTCGCGCGACAGCACGAACAGCAGCATCATGCCGCCGGTCACCGCAAACCAGATCACCGGCGGCGTCCAGTACAGGCTCATCACGAACAGCGCGATCACGCCGAGAATGCTGCCGCCGAGATTGAGGCTGTAGGCGTTGAGCGAATTCGAGGAGTGCAGCAGCTTGCCGCAGAGCTGGCCCACGGGATAGCAGATGCAGGCGCAGATGATGAAGCTTGCCCCGAGCAGGAAATACACCGGCATGTCGAAAGAGGAGAGCCAGCCGATCGAGAAGATCAGATAGGTCGAGCCGGTGTCGTAGCGCAACAGCGTGATGACGCCGACGAACAGCGCGAGCATCGGCAGCACCATGGCCGGCGCGCAAGGCTGCTTCTCCGCGACCGCGTAACCGGCGCCGAGCCCCAGGAAGCAGGCCAGCATCGTGAAATTCTTGTAGAAGGAATAGACCGGGAAGACCGACGCCAGCCAGCGGATCATCACGAGCTCGAGCAACAGGCTGAGCATGGTCACGAGCACGATCAGCCTGATCTTCGTCTTCGTGTCCAGGTTGGCGAAATCGGCCTCGAAGCTTGCGCCCATCAACCTGACCTGGCCTTCCAGCGGTTCGTCGACCCAGC
Source organism: uncultured Alphaproteobacteria bacterium (assembly GCA_963721135.1). Taxonomy (GTDB): domain Bacteria; phylum Pseudomonadota; class Alphaproteobacteria; order Rhizobiales; family Xanthobacteraceae; genus Bradyrhizobium. The sequence continues at coordinate 510,477 of CAVRIB010000003.1, read as the reverse complement.
CCCAGCGCAGCAGCACGCCGACAGCAAGGAGCCCGAGCGCGATGCGCAGCACGCCGGTGGCGAGGTTCATCGCGCCGATATTTTCCGGCTGGAACAGGCCGTAGACCGCGATCGCCGAATAGACGGACAACAGCCCGCGCGAGCGACAGGCAGAAGATGCGGATCAGGCTGCGATTGGGATTATGGGCAGAATTCATGTTGGACCGGGCCGGGAGCGTTGGTGGGACGATGCGCTCCCGCGTCAGCGCAACGTGAAACCACGAGATTGCTCGTGAGCCTTTATTCACGGAAGCGTCAGCGTGCGTCGGATCGAAACACTAGGGAGCTTTGTTTAAGAGGCTGTTACTGCTGGACCGGGCGAAATACCCCGTACCGGTCGACGTTTACGACCAATTAACGGCCGTTTTCGCGCATTCCCCGGGGCGTTGCCGGCCTGCTTACATCCCCGCGGTATTATAGCGGGACAGGTCGCAATCCGGCTCGGCATAGCGCGCCCGGCGAATGCCCTCTCGATCTTCGACAAAGGTCGGCCGGCACCGCGCCTGCCAGGCGGCACGCGCCGCCTCGTCGGCCTTCTCTTCCTCGGGCGTCAGCTTCGGCACGGCGCGAATGACGCTGTCGCCGTTGACGACGAAACTGGTGTTCTGGCTGGGCGCGAGCGGAACGCCCGCGGCGATCGCGACTTCCCTGGCCCGCGCGGCGGTGGCCGCCGCTCGCGCCGCAGCCGCGGCGTCGGCGCGATGGCCGTGGTCGGTGTCCCACGAACCTTGCGGCGCGGAGGCGGTTCTGGTGGGGGTTTGCGCCGACGCGGCGGAGATGCCGGCGGCGAGGAGGATCAGGACGGTTGCAATGGCACGCATGTTGACAAGCCCGCAAAAATGACGCCAGCCATGTTGGTAGTCGGCAAAACTTGCGGGCGCGTAAAGCAGGCTGGTTAGCGCCCGCGCAATGAAATAGCTCGAATTCTAACGATGCGGTCTTGCGGATTTCCGCCGTCCGCACCGGTCAAGGGAGAGGAACATGACGAGAGGTCCCGAGGATGACGCCGGTCTCGCCGGCAAGGTCGCGATCATCAGCGGCGGCGGCGCCGCGGGCGACGGCATCGGCAACGGCAGGGCCGCGGCCATTTTGCTGGCGCGCGAAGGCACCAAGGTGATGGTCGCCGATCTCGATCCGGCGCTGGCCCAACGCACCGTGGACATGATCGAGGCCGAAGGCGGCAGCGCGGCCGCGCTTGCGGGCGACGTCACCCGCGAGGCCGATTGCAAGCGGCTGGTCGAGGCCACCGTCGCGCGCTGGGGCCGGCTCGACTTCCTCGACAACAATGTCGGCATCGGCAGCCGCGGCAGCGTCGTCGAGGAGAAGGCAGAGCAGTACCGGCGCGTCATGCAGGTCAACGTCGAGACCATGTTCCTGCTGTCAAAATATGCCATTCCCGCCATGATCGAGACCGCCAAGGGCGGCGCGATCGTCAACATCTCCTCGATCTCGGCGCTGCGCCCGCGCGGGCTCACCACCTACACGACCTCGAAGGCCGCGGTGATCGGACTGACGCGGGCGATGGCCGTCGATCACGGCCGCGACCATATCCGGGTCAACTGCATCTGCCCGGGCCCGATGTACACGCCCATGGTCTACGCCCGCGGCAACGGCATGAGCGAGTCCGCGCGCACCCAGCGCGCCAGAGCCTCGGTACTGAAGGTCGAAGGCACCGGCTGGGATATCGGCCAGGCCGTCAAATTCCTGTTCAGCGGCTTTGCCCGCTACATCACCGGCCAGGTGCTGGTGGTCGACGGCGGCGTCACGTTGCAGGGACCGGAGCGGGATTTGGAGGGGCATTAGGTCCTGTGAACTCTAGGGATTCCCTTTTATCAGCAAATCAGATTCAAGGCTGCTTTTGGGGAGGCGGCCTTGGGTGTGATGGATCGTTTGGTTTTGAGCGACGTTGCTTGGGAGCGGATGGCGCCCCTGATTATAGGTCGGCCTGACCAGAAAGGCTCCACCGGGCGCGACAACCGGATGTTTGTGGAGGGCGTGCTTTGGATCGTGCGTACCGGCTCTCCTTGGCGCGATCTTCCGGAGGCGTTTGGCGATTGGAACAGCGTGTTCCGGCGCTTCAGCCGGTGGAGCACCAAGGGCGTCTGGTATCGGATATTCGAGGCGATGTCCGATGATCCGGACTTTGAATATCTGATCATCAATTTCACCATCGTCCGAGCTCATCAGCATGCTGCCGGGGCTAAAAAAGGGGGTCTGAAGATCAGGCGATCGGCCGCTCGCGCGGCGGCCTGAGCACCAAGATACATATGGCCGTCCGAGGCTTGGGTTGTCCGGTGCGCTTCACGCTGACGGCAGGTCAGAAGGGCGATGCACCACAAGCCGCAGCGTTGATCGAGGGGTTTCCTGCCGAGGTCGTCATGGCCGACACAGCCTATGACGCCGATCATCTGCGCAAAGCCATCGCCGCCAAGGGCGCGCTCGCTGTCATTCCCAACAACCCGTCACGGGCGCTCAAATATCCCCTCGACAAACATCTCTATGCCCAGCGCCATCTCGTGGAGTGCTGCTTCTCAAAGCTCAAACAGTTCAGGCGCGTCGCAACGCGCTTCGAGAAAACAGCGCGGAATTATCAGGCTGTCGTTACCCTTGCCGCCATCATCCTATGGATGCGATAACTGTCCACAGGACCTAGCACTACTTTGGCACTTTAGGCTTGGAGATATGTGCAAGGAACCTGTTACAGTGAGGACATTGTCGGGGTGGAGGTCGTGCGAAGAGGTCGAGGATCGCTTGCCTGATGGCCGGCATGCTTGGTTGTGGTGGCGGTCCTGAGATTCTTTTTTTTCCGCCCCGCTGCTTTGAGGCGGCGGGATTGGAGGAAGGCGTAGGCGATCATCGTCATCAGCGCGTGTCGATGTAATCCCGTCCAGGATCTACCTTCGAAGTGGTCGAGCCCAAGCTCCTCCTTGAGCTGCTGGTGGGCCTGTTCACAGACCCACCTGGCCTTGATCGTGGCAGCGAGCGTCTTGATGGTGGCATCGGCCGGCAGGTTCGACACATAGTATTTTTGCTCCCCGGTCGACCGCCGCTCGCCGACGAGCCAGACCTCGTCACCAGGCATGCACTGCATACGGTTATTGAGCATCCGGTGCTTATGGCCATCCGCAACGCAGACACGGCGGGCCGTGAAGAGACATGTCAGCCGACCTTTGGTGCCCCGCCGCCAACTGACCCTTTGCCATTTGCCTTTGGCCAATAACGCTTCAGCAGAGACCGGTGGCTGATCAGGGATGTGGTATTTGCGGGGCTTTCCGGTCTTGGCGATTGGGAAGATCAGGGCAATGTCGGCGGGATAGACGTTCTGGCGCCGCGACAGACCCACCGCCCACAGCAGACCGCGCTCGCTCAGAGCCCTGACGGAAAGGCCCGCTGGAGCCGTACCCTGAATCGGCAAGCACACAGCCGAAACGCACACCGGAGGCGATGACGCGGTCGATCTCCGCCAAGGCGATCTCTGGCTTGGTCCGCGCTGCGCGGTGCTCGACTGGAACGCCCGCACGCTTCAAACGCACCGGATTACTCGTCCAACTCTCGGGAACGAAGAGACGTAATGCCACCATGACCGGCACTTCACCCCGTGCAAGCGTCAGCGACACCAATGTTTGGCAATTGGCCGTCTTGCCGAGAGATGAGGCATATTGTGGAGCGACACCAACCGAACGATCGCCCTTTTTCGGCATCGCCGTGTCGTCGATGACCAGCACCGCATCCTTGCCGCCGACCAGGCGAGCGGCCTGAACCAGCAATTCCGCCTCCAATGGCGCTGCATCCCAAACGCCATCAGCAATGAAATGGTGCAACTGGTCATACTCGCCCGGTGCCAGCCGCGCCGCCATCGGCTGGACGCTCTTGCGATCACCCGGTCCAATCAATCCCGAGATATAAAGCGGACACATCCGCCGCCGTGCCTTGTGGCCTAAGCGATCCAGGAATGGCTTGAGCCAGCGTCCAAGCTCGTCTTCCCACTTCGATTTCGTGCCCACCATGGTCGGCCCTCCAAAAGCCGACCATCTATGAATTATTGAAAATCTGATTCGGGAATCCAGTTTCGCCGATCAATCGCCAAATTCTGCCAAAGTAGTGCTAGGGCGTGGACGCATAAACGTCCAGCCAGATGCGGCAGGAGATTGAATCGCGCGTGCGCGGCGTGCGCAAGCGTCCGTCGTGAAGCCGCAATGCTCTGAATTCATTTCCGCTTTGGGCAAGGAGGATCGCGGACGTAGCCGCGCCAGCTACCGGCTCAGCCCGGTCGTGAATGACTTAACGGAGACATTGATGCGTCTGGTCGCGTCCGGCGTGCGTTCGATTTTCGCGGTAGCCAATAGTGCAATAGTGTTGCCACGATTGAAGGTTATCTGATCGACGCTCAATTCCAACGCCGCGAGGTGGCTGCGGGTATAGCTCGGTTGCTCGCTGGTCGAGCGGAATTACTCAATCATTCCCTTAGTGGAGACATGGTATGCGTTTCGTTTTCAAGATGATGGCTGTTGGCGCTATTCTGGTCGCGGCATTCTCTTCCAGCTTTGCTACCAACGCCAAAGTTCATCGCGTGGCAATCCAGGTAGATCAGAACGATCCCGCTGTCATGAATCTTGCCTTGAATAACGCCACCAACATTATGGATGCGTATAAGGCAAAGGGCAAGGACGTGGAGATTGAACTCGTCGCCTACGGCCCCGGGCTCAACATGTTTCGTGACGACACTTCGCCTGTGAAGGACCGGCTCAAGCAGATTTCCGCGCTCAGCTTCCCGTCTCGGATCAAATTCTCTGCTTGCAACGTCACCAAGCAGGGGATGGAGAAGCGCGAGGGGCACCCGATCACCCTTGTGCCCGAGGCGCACCTTGTGCCATCCGGCGCGATCAGATTGATGGAATTACAGGAAAACGGCTGGAGTTATCTGAAACCGTAACCGGCGCGGGGACCCTTCGCTCCGACGATGCGGCGATCACCTGTAAGTCCCTGCCGCCAGATGCGGCAGCGCCGCCGCGCGCTCAAAAAAGCTTGACTAAAATCCACAATTTAAAAAAGTCGATAGACATGAGAGCGCGGAGTTTGGCGAATCCGTCGTCGGCCCCACATTCGCCGTGTTTAACGACCAGCAAAGACTCTGGTTTGAGAATGCGCGTATCAATTCGCCGGGTCTGCTAGACGGCTCTAGCGGGTTCAGGCGGTCGGGAACGGTCATCGTGCGTATTGGTCCATTCGGTTTCGCGCTGTTGACGCTGGCGACTTGTCTCATCAGTTGTCTGGCGCCCAGTAAGCCCGCACTTGCGCAAGCTCGCCCGGAACGACCGAAGGCGATCGACGAAGCGTCCATCAGGTTGCGGATGAACCAATGGACGGTTGGCCTCGCAGCGGGCTTGCCTGACGGCGGTTTCGTACGATTTGCAAGCGAAATGGCGCGGACGATGGATGACGGCGATAACATGCGCCTGATCCCCATGGTTACCCGCGGCACGACCACGAACATCGCCGACCTGCTCTACCTGAGGGGAGTGGATGTCGCGATAACCTATGCGGATGCATTTGACTTCTATTCGAAGCAGGCCGGACTCTCCAACATCAATGATCGAATTCGCTACCTTCTGCGGTTTTTCATCTCTGACATCCATATCTACGCGCGCGACGAGTTCAAATCTCTCCAGGATCTGAAAGGCCAGAAAGTCGCGGTCGGGAGTGCGGGGGTTGCCGCCGCGCTCACGGGCCCGCTGATCTTCAGACGGCTTGGAATCGACATACAACCGGTGCCAGTCGGTGGACCGGTCGCTCTTGAAAAGTTGCACAAGGGCGAGGTGGCCGCGATGGTCTACATTGCGGCAAAGCCGAGTGAACTGTTCAGCACGATGAAGCCGGATCCCGGGTTCCACTTTGTGCCCGTGCCTTATACGAAGGAATTCCAGGACTATTACTATCCTACGACGATCACGGCGGGAGACTACCCGACGTTCCTTCCGCCGGGCAGTTCGATCGACACCATTGCCGTTCCGTCAGTCCTGGCCGTCTATAACTGGAAGCCGGGCACGGAGCGTGGTGAAAGGGTAAATCGCTTTGTCGACGCGCTGTTCAACAACCTCGCACGTCTGAAGAAGCCGCCATTTCACCCCGCCTGGAAGGATATCACGCCTGAGGCGAAGGTTCTCGGCTGGCAGCGGTATCCATACGCGGACGCGGTGATCGCACGTTTGAAGGAGCAGGATGCCAACTCCGGCGCGGGTCCGGGTTCGGCAGATAACTCGCCACAATACCAGCGTTTCAAGACCTACCTGGCTGCGCAACCGACGGCGCCGGCATCCGACGCCGACAAGGAAAAATTGTATCGGCAATTTTTGGACTGGAGCAGTCAGCATCCGATGAAATGACGTCGCAGGCCCGAGGGCGCGCGATTGGCGGCCACAAGGCTAGCGTTTGCATGTCAGGAGATGAAGACCCCTCAATGCCTGAATGACACTATCCGTGCCATTGCAGGTTTGGTGAGTTGCCTGGTTACACAATTGAGCCCATTCTGCTAGGTGGGTTTTACTGGATGCCGCATTTTCCGCGTTTGAAGCATAAGCTCCGGAAAGCTTGGCGCAGGCGCTCTCGGCAAGTTCAGCAGAAGTCTTTGGTGACGGCTGTGCTTGCGCAATAGCAAGAGGCAACAGGCATACAAGAGCCAAACCTGCGAATGCGGAGAAATCCCACATACTTTTGCCCATGCCTTTGCGCCTCTGACTAACACAACAATTATTATACAAGGCCACTCATTTGATTGCCAACAGCGGCTCGCTAGCCGAAATTGGCGCCGCTTGGCCCGGAAGAACCGAGCCAGGCTCCGCACAAGATAGCGGCAGCGATCATCGAGCGCGTTGGGGACTGAACCAGTTTGCGTGCAGGCGCGGCCAACGCCTCACGCTTTGTCCGGCCCGACCCGCACCAATTGCTTGCCGAAATTGGCGCCCTTCAAGAGCCCCATGAACGCGGCTGGCGCGCTGTCGAGGCCTTCGGTGACGAACTCCTTGTACTTCACCTTGCCCTCGCGCACCCAGGTTGACATGTCGCGCAAAAAGTCCGGCTGACGCGCGGCGAAATCGCTGACGATGAAGCCGCGGATGGTGAGCCGTTTGGTCAGCACCGATCGCATCATCGAGGAGGCCCATTTCGGCGCTACCGCCTCGGTGTCGTTGTAATGCGCGATCAGGCCGCAGACCGGAATCCGCGCGAACGCGTTGAGCAGGGGAAACACCGCCTCGAACACCGCGCCGCCGACATTCTCGAAATACACGTCGATGCCCTTCGAGCAGGCTTCGCGCAGTTTCGCCGCCAGATTGGGATCGCGGTGATCGAGGCAATCGTCGAAGCCGAGTTCGCGCTTGACGTAGTCGCATTTGTCCTTGCCGCCGGCGATGCCGACCGCGCGCGCGCCCTTGATCTTCGCGATCTGCCCGACCGCCGAGCCGACCGCGCCGGATGCGGCCGCGACCACCACGGTCTCGCCGGCCTGCGGCTTGCCGATGTCGAGAAGCCCGGTATAGGCGGTCAGGCCGGGCATGCCGAGCACGCCGACCGCGGTCGAAACCGGCCCGAGTTTCGGATCGATTTTCGTCAGCGCCTTGCCGTCCGACACCGCATGGGTCTGCCAGCCGGCGCGCGACAGCACGATGTCGCCCCTGGCAAAGCCGGGATTGTTCGAGGCGGTCACCTCGCTCACCGTGCCGCCTTCCATGACGCCGCCGATCGGCACCGGTGTTACATAGGACGGCCCGTCGCTCATGCGCCCGCGCATATAGGGATCGAGCGACAGCCAAATGGTGCGCAACAGCACCTCTCCCTGGCCCGGCGTCGGGGCTACGTATTCCTCGATGCGGAAATCCGACGGCCTTGGGCTCGCCGACCGGGCGAGAGGCCAGAACGATGCGCTTTGCCTGTGACATGGTTGTTTCCTCCGGTTGTTGTTTTTCATCATTGCGAGGAGCCAACGGGTCCGGCCTTCGGCCGGCCCGATGATAAACTCCGCGACGACGCAATCCATCTTTTCCGCGCCACGATGGATTGCTTCGCTTGCGCTCGCAATGACGGCTTTCGCTTAAGCCGTGATCTTCGCCAGCGCCACATCGAAAGCGGCGGCCGCGCTCGGCAGGTCCTTGAAGGCGCGGATATGCCGGCTCTCGCCGATATCCTTTTCCGCGACACCTGGCCGAACTTCGGAAGCGGGCTTGCCGCCCTCGATCATTCTGGCCGGCGCGCTGACATGAAACTCGTGATCCTCGATCGGCGCATCCTTCAACAGCCACACTCCCAGCGACACGATGTCGTTGCCGCGGCGATAGGAGATGTAGCGGTCGACCGCGACCGTGCCGTCGCGCTGATGTCCGCCGAGCTTCGCAAGACCCTTGGCGTCCAAAAGCTTGTGGGCGCGAAAACCCTTCACATCGGCCGATCTTGCCTTCGCGGTCTCCTCCGACAGATCATATTTTTCGGCCATCGCCTTGCCGACGATGGCGAGCTCTCCGGATACCGCGTGCTCGAATTCCTTCAATTCGGTACGTGGTTTCGAGGCCTTGCGCGGCTTTGCCGCGTCGCGCTTCTCGATCTCGGCCTTGCATTGCGCGATCACGGCGGCCGCCGACTTGCGTTCCGCATTGACCAGGAGATTCTTCAGATCCTGATCCGACAGCGCGGCGATCCGTTCGTCCGACCAATCGACCATGATGACCACTTCTTTTTCCTGACCTTGCCGAAAGTGACGCCGCGCCCAACATGTTTGGCGCTTTTGAAACTTTACCGCGTTTCGCCCCTCAATGGGGCCAATTTGCGCCCCGGGGATCACACCCCGCCGGGATAATTCGGGCTTTCCCGCGTGATCGTGACGTCGTGGACGTGGCTCTCGCGAAGGCCAGCGCCGGTGATGCGGACGAACTGCGCCTTCTCGTGAAACTCGGCCAGGTTTCTCGCGCCGACATATCCCATCGCCGCGCGCAGGCCGCCGGCGAGCTGGTGCATGACGTTGGCGACCGGACCCTTGTAGGGCACCTGGCCCTCGATGCCCTCGGGCACGAGCTTGAGCGTGTCCTTGATGTCCTGCTGGAAGTAGCGGTCGGCCGAGCCGCGCGCCATCGCGCCGACCGAGCCCATGCCGCGATAGGCCTTGTAGGAGCGGCCCTGCCAAAGAAACACTTCGCCCGGCGTTTCGTCGGTGCCCGCGAGCAGCGAGCCGACCATCGCGATGTCGGCGCCGGCGGCGAGCGCCTTCGCCAGATCGCCGGAATATTTGATGCCGCCGTCCGCAATCACGGGCACGTCGGCTTTCTTGGCGGCCTCGACCGCGTCCATGATCGCGGTCAGTTGCGGCACGCCGACGCCGGCGACGATGCGCGTCGTGCAGATCGAACCCGGGCCGATGCCGACCTTGATGGCGTCGGCGCCGGCATCGATCAGCGCCTGCGCGCCCTCTTGTGTTGCGATATTGCCGGCGATCACCTGCACCGCGTTGGAGAGCCGCTTGATGCGGTTGACGGCCTCCAGCACCCGCGAGGAATGGCCGTGCGCGGTGTCGACCACGATGAGGTCGACGCCGGCGTCGATCAGACGCTCGGTGCGCTCATGGCCGCCCTCGCCGACGGTGGTCGCGGCGGCGACGCGCAGGCGGCCCTGCGCGTCCTTGGAGGCGAGCGGATGCGCCACCGCCTTTTCCATGTCCTTCACGGTGATCAATCCGACGCAGCGGTATTGGTCGTCGACCACAAGCAATTTCTCGATGCGGTGCTTGTGCAGCATCCGCTTGGCCTCGTCCTGGCTGACGCCCTCGCGCACGGTGACGAGATTTTCGTGCGTCATCAGTTCTGAGATCTTTTGGCGCGGATCGGTGGCAAAGCGCACGTCGCGGTTGGTGAGAATGCCGACCAGCCTTCCCGGCACGCCCTTGCCCGCCGCCGGTCACGACCGGGATGCCGGAAAAACCGTGGGTGTTCATCAGCGCCAGCGCGTCCGACAGCATCGCATCTGGGCCGATGGTCAGCGGATTGACCACCATTCCCGATTCATACTTCTTGACCTGCCGCACCTGGGCGGCCTGGCCCTCGGGGTCGAAATTGCGATGGATGACGCCGACACCGCCGGCCTGCGCCATCGCGATCGCCATCCGCGCCTCGGTGACGGTGTCCATGGCGGACGCAATAATCGGAATGTTCAGCGGGATCGCGCGAGTAACGTAGGATCGGATATCGGCTTCGGAGGGCAGGATGTCCGAAAGCCCGGGCTTTAGCAGCACGTCGTCGAACGTGTAGGCTTCCGAAATCCCGTTAAGTCCCCGTGCAACTGCCATCACCAACTCCTTCGGCGGCCCGCTCGCCGCGCTACGACCTCGGGATGAACGCCTCCTTCGGCGACACTATCGGCGTCGCCGTCGAATCGAAGCCCATCGGTAGGGTTGGCGGTGGTCGATAGCATGGCCGGGCGGCGAATCAAAGCGTTTGCCTGCCATGCACAGGCTTTTCGTGACGAATAAACCGGTAGCCGTATAACTCTGGATTTAGGCGGTTTTCGCCGTTCCGCAATGGTCCTTGTGACAGCAGGATGATACAGCCCCTGCGTCCACCCTCTTGACCCCACTCCCCCTGCCGGATGAACAAAGAACGCCTGATCCCGCTGATCGTCGCCACCGCCCTGTTCATGGAGAACATGGATTCGACCGTGATTGCGACGTCGCTGCCGGCGATCGCCGCGGATATCGGCACCAGCCCGCTAACGCTGAAACTCGCCATCACCTCCTATCTGCTCTCGCTCGCGGTCTTCATTCCGGCGAGCGGCTGGACCGCCGACCGCTTCGGCCCGCGCATGGTGTTCAGCCTCGCGGTGGCCGTCTTCATGATCGGCTCGATCGGGTGCGCGCTGTCCTCCTCGGTCAACGATTTCGTGATCGCGCGCGTCGTGCAGGGCGCCGGCGGCGCGATGATGACGCCGGTCGGACGGCTGGTGCTCTTGCGCTCGATCGACAAGAGCGCGCTCGTCAATGCGATGGCCTGGGTCACGGTGCCGGCGCTGGTCGGGCCGGTGATCGGCCCGCCGCTCGGCGGCTTCATCACCACCTATTTCACCTGGCACTGGATCTTCCTGATCAACATTCCGATCGGCCTGCTCGGCATCTTCATGGCGCTGCGTCACATCGACCCGATCAAGAGCGAGGATCCCGAGCGCTTCGATCTCTACGGGCTGGTGCTGGCGGGAATAGGACTTGGCGGCATCGCGTTCGGGCTTTCTATCGCAGGACTCGGTCTGGTGCCATGGACGATCGTCGTTGCGCTGATCGGGGTTGGCGGCATTTCGATGACGCTCTACGTGATCCACGCCAGGCGCACCGCTTCGCCGGTGCTGGATTTTGCGCTGCTGCGGCTGCCGACGATGCGCGCCAGCATCATCGGCGGCTTCATGTTCCGGCTCGGCATCGGCTCGCTGCCATTTCTGCTGCCGCTGCTGTTGCAGGTCGGATTCGGCCTCACCCCGCTCAACTCGGGGCTGGTGACGTTTGCTTCCGCAGCCGGCGCCATGGGAATGAAAACGCTGGCCGCGCGCCTGATCCGGACCTTCGGCTTCCGCAATATCATGATGATCAATGCGGTCGTCAGCTCCGTCTTCCTCGCGGCTTGTGCGCTGTTCACGATCGAAACTCCGCTGCTCCTGATCATGATCCTGCTGGTGGTCGGCGGCTTCTTCCGTTCGCTGCAGTTCACCGCGATCAACACGCTGGCCTATTCGGAAGTCGAGCCGGAACGGATGAGCCGCGCCACTACACTCGTCAGCGTCAACCAGCAGCTCGCGGTTTCCGCCGGTGTCGCGATCGGCGCGTTCTCGGTGGAATCGACCCTGTGGTTCCATCATACGACCGAGCTAATTGCCAGCGACTTCGCGCCGGGCTTCATCGTGGTCTCGATCATCTCGACGCTGTCGGCCTACTTCTTCTGGGAAATGCCGCTCGACGCCGGCCATCAGGTGTCGGGCCGTGGCGTCATCGTCATCCCCTCATCGGAGCCCGACGCCGAACCGGAGGAGACCGCCGCCACCGAGACCGCGAATGCGCGGGATCAGCGGCTGGGGTGACCTCCGTCATTGCGAGCGAAGCGAAGCAATCCATAGGCGGCAAGAAAGTTGGATTGCTTCGTCGCTTCGCTCCTCGCAATGACGGCTAGATTTCAGTCTGCGTCTTCGGTTGTCCCCGAAATCCCGTCGCCAGCACGTAGCGTTCCGACGAGTCCTGCCGGCTCGAAGCGGGTTTCACGTGCCGCACGCTGGCATAGTCGCGCTTGAGTTCGCTCATCAACGCCGCATCCGCGCCGCTCTGAAACGCTTTTGCGACGAACGTTCCGCCCGGCTTGAGCACGTCGGCGGCGAAGGCGGCCGCGCCTTCCACGAGGCCGAGGATGCGCAACTGATCGGTCTTGCGATGGCCCGTCGTGTTCGGTGCCATGTCGGACAGCACCACGTCGGCGCGACCGCCGATCATCTTCAACAATTTGTCGGGGGCGTCCTCGCCGAGGAAATCGAGCTGCGCGAATTCGACTCCGGCGACTTCAGGCATTTCCAGAAGATCGATCGCGATCACCCTGCCCTTGCCATTGGCCGCACCGACGCGCCTGGCGGCGATCTGGCTCCAGCCGCCGGGCGCCGCACCGAGATCGACCACGGTGAGGCCTGGCTTGAGGAAACGATACTTGTCGTCGATCTCGATCAGCTTGAACGCGGCGCGCGAGCGGTAGCCCTCGCGTTTGGCCCGCGCCACATAGGGATCGTTGAGCTGCCGCTCCAGCCAGAGCTTTGAGGACAGCTTGCGCTTGCCGCCGGTCTTGACCGTGACGTGCAGCCGCCCAGTGGTGTCTTTGCCCATGTCGGTCCTGTTGGTCGCGCGGAAGCGCCTATGGGCATCCGCCGAGCGCGCCGTCCTCGCGCATCATCTCGACCAGCATGCCTTCGCGCAGGCCGCGGTCGGCGACACGCAGCCGCGGCAGCGGGAATGCGTGGCGGATGGCGTCGAGGATGGCGCAGCCCGCCAGCACCAGATCGGCGCGCTCGACGCTGATGCAATTGTTGGCGGCGCGCTCCCCGTAGCTCATGCCGAGCAGGCGGGCGATGGTCGCGGTGACATCGGAATCGCTGAGCCAGACGCCGTCGACCCGGCGGCGATCGTAGCGCGGCAAATTGAGATAGACGCCGGCAAGCGTCGTCACCGTGCCCGACGTGCCGAGCAGGTGCATATCGGCCAGGTCAGCGCCATGTTCGGCCGCGAACGGCGCGACGTGTTGCGCGACCGCCTCGACCATCCCGGCATAGGAGTGCGGCGTGACATCCCTGCCGCCGAAATGCTCGGCCAGCCTGACGACGCCGAGCGGGATCGACATCCAGGCCTTGATGCGCGGGGCGGCGTTCGGCTCTTCCGGATCGCGCTCGATCCGGACCAGCTCGGTCGAGCCGCCGCCGATGTCGAACAGGATGGCGCCCCGTCCCTGCGGATCAAGCAGCGGCGAGCAGCCGATCACCGCAAGCGCCGCTTCCGTCTCGCGGTCGATCACCTCGAGCCGGATGCCGGTCTCGGCGGCGACGCGGTCGCGAAAACACTCGGCGTTGGAAGCGGCGCGGCAGGCTTCGGTCGCAATCAGCCGCAGGCGCCTCGCCTTCCTCGACTCGATCTTGTCGCGGCAGATGGAGAGCGCGGCGATGGCGCGCTCGATCGCGGCCTCGCTGATGCAGCCGGTGGCCGAGATGCCCTCGCCGAGCCGGATGATCCGCGAGAAGGAATCGACGACGCGGAACCCGTCGCCCGTCGGACATGCAATCAGGAGGCGGCAATTGTTGGTGCCGAGGTCGAGCGCTGCATAGACGCCTGTGCCGGCAGGCGCCGGATTGGCCGCGCCAGGCACGCCGCCACGCAGCGCTCCATTGCCGCTACGCGGCGGTTGTTGGCCGTCGTCGCCGCGCGGCGCTTCGCCGTCGCGAAGCCGCGTGTCATCGCTCATTCAAAATGTCTTTCCGCAGGCCCTCAAGGGGCCGACGAGGAATTTCCCGTTCCCGGAAACTCTAGCAGCCGCGAATGCCGGCGCAACAGCCGTTCACATGGCAGCATGTCCAATCAGCCGGTTGTCGCGGGGGTATCCGTGCGTTATCTCTCCCGAACCGGCCAAATCGCTGGAAATCAGGACATTTCGGGTACATTTCAATGCAAGACCACACTTCTTCCCCGTCGCTGGAAAACGCTATCGCACTGCAAAAATTCGGGGTCGGACAGCCGGTCCGGCGCAAGGAGGACGACACACTGGTGCGCGGCAAGGGCAAGTATACCGACGACTTCAACCTGCCCGGCCAGGCCTATGCGTGGATCGTCCGCTCCAGCCATGCCCACGGCATCATCCGCGGCATCGACACCTCGGCCGCCAAGGCCATGCCCGGCGTACTCGGGGTGTGGACGGGAACCGATCTTGCCACTGCGGGCTATGGCCCCTTCATCTGCGGCCTGCCGCTGAAGAACCGCGACGGCACGCCGCTGAAGCAGACCAACCGCATGGCGCTGATGACCGACAAGGTGCGCTATGTCGGCGACCCCATCGCCTTCGTGGTCGCCGAGACGCTGGCGCAGGCGCGCGACGCCGGCGAAGCCATCGTGGTCGATATCGATCCCTTGCCCGCCGTCACCGACCCTGCGGAAGCGGCCAAATCAGGCGCGCCGCAGCTCTACGATCACATCCCCAACAATGTGGCGCTGGACTATCACTATGGCGACGCCGCCAAGGTCGAGGCGGCGTTTGCCAGCGCCGCGCATGTGACGAAACTCGACATGACGAACACGCGCATCGCGGTGGTCGCGATGGAGCCGCGCGCGGCGCTCGCCTCCTGGGACAAGGCGAGCGAGCGCTACACCATCCAGGTTCCGACCCAGGGCGTATCGGGCAACCGCACCAATCTCGCCAAGAACATCCTGAAGGTTCCGAACGAGAAGGTGCATCTGTTGACCGCCAATGTCGGCGGGTCCTTCGGCATGAAGAACATCAACTATCCCGAATATGTCTGCATCCTGCACGCGGCGAAGGCGCTCGGCCGGCCGGTGAAATGGACCGACGAGCGCTCGACCAGTTTTCTGTCCGACAGCCACGGCCGCGCCGGGCAAATTCACGCCGAACTCGCGCTCGATGCGGAAGGCAAGTTCCTGGCCGTCAGGATTTCCGGCCACGGCAATCTCGGCGCCTACATCACCGGGGTCGCCCCCAGCCCGCTCTCGCTCAATGTCGGCAAGAACCTCGCCAGCGTCTATCGCACGCCGCTGATGACGGTGGACATCAAGACGGTGCTCACCAACACCACGCTGATGGGCGCCTATCGCGGCGCCGGCCGGCCCGAGGCGAATTACTACATGGAGCGGCTGATCGACCGCGCCGCCGACGAAATGGGCATCAACCGGCTCACCTTGCGCAAGCGCAACTTCATCAAGCCGCAGCAGATGCCGTTCGCGGCGTCTTCCGGCGTCACCTATGACAGCGGCGATTTCCAGGGCGTGTTCAACAAGGCGCTGGAGGTTTCCGACCACGCCAACTTTGCCAAACGCAAGAAGGAAAGCCGCAAGAAGGGCAAACTGCGCGGCATCGCGATCGGCTCCTATCTCGAGGTCACCGCGCCTCCCGGCGTCGAACTCGGCAAGATCGTGTTCGAGGACGACGGCTCGGTGAAGCTGATCACCGGCACGCTGGACTACGGCCAGGGCCACGCCACGCCGTTCGCGCAGGTGCTGTGCGCGCAGCTCGGCGTGCCCTTCGAGAGCGTCAAGCTCCTGCAGGGCGACAGTGACATCGTGCACGCCGGCAACGGCACCGGCGGTTCGCGCTCGATCACCGCGAGCGGCATGGCGATCGTCGAAGCCTCGAAGCTCGTGATCGAGAAGGGCAAGCGCGCCGCCGCGCATCTGCTGGAGGTCTCGGAAGGCGACATCGAATTTGGAGGCGGCCGTTTCACCATTGCCGGCACCGACCGCGCCATCGACATCATCGAACTGGCGCGCCGGCTGCGCGAGAATAAAGGCAAGCTGCCGGAGGGCGTGCCCGATACGCTCGACATCGACCATACCACCGAGCCCGTGCCCTCGACCTTCCCCAACGGCTGCCATGTCGCCGAGGTCGAGATCGATCCCGAAACCGGCGTGGTGCAGATCGTGCGTTATACCGGCGTCAACGATTTCGGCACCATCGTCAATCCGTTGCTGGTTGCCGGGCAAATGCACGGCGGCGTGGCGCAGGGCATCGGTCAGGCGCTGATGGAATGCGTCAGCTACGACAAAAGCGGGCAGCCGATCACCGGCTCGTTCATGGACTACGCGCTGCCGCGCGCCGAGGACATTCCCATGATGGAAGTCGGCGATCACCCGGTGCCAGCCAAATCAAATCCGCTCGGCACCAAGGGGTGCGGCGAAGCCGGCTGCGCCGGCAGCCTCTCCACGATCGTCAACGCTGTGCTCGATGCCTTGTCGGACTACGGCATCACCCACATCGACATGCCGCTCACGCCGGAGCGTGTCTGGCGCGCGATCAGGGATGCGAAGAAGGCGGCGTGAGCTGCGCACACCGTGTTGGGGATGGGGCGCGTTACGCGCAGCAAACACCATTCGTCATACGCGGGCTTGACCCGCGTATCCATCGAACTTCGTGTGAGTCTTGCGAAGAGGATGGATTGCCGGGTCAAGCCCGGCAATGACAAGCTGGGCCTACGCCGCGGCCTGTTCGCGCGGCTGGTAGATGGCGGTGTGCTGACAATGCGCCAGCGGCGTCTTGCCGTTGGCGACTACGAGCGCGTCGAGTTCGACGAAATGGTGACCCTTCTTTTCGTAGTTGCCGGTCACTTTCGCCCGCGCGGTGATCTCGTCGCCACTTCTGGCGGCGGACAGGAGCTGCATCCGGCTGCCGACGTGAATCCATGGGCCCAGAACGGCATTGTCGACCAGCACCCGGTTCATCACCCGCTGCAGCAGGCCGGGATGGCCGAGCCCTTCCCGCGCGTAGATCGGATCGTGCTCGCGCACGTCGGTGAGATATTCGCTCGCCGCGTCGCCGGCCCAGGTCCGAGGCACGCTGCCGAGCCACTTGCCGACTTCGTAAGACGAAGCATTGACCGGCTTGCGCTCGGCCACCGCGGCAACTGCGGTGAAGTCCGCAAGCGAAACCGGCGGCGCGGCCGCGGGCAGCGACGCGCTGCCGGCGGCGCAGAGCTGGCCGCGGCTCTTGACCTCGATGGCGAGTACGCCCTCGTTCTCTTCGCCGGTGACATCGGCGATCTCGCCGTCATAGACCGGTTTGACCAAACGTGCCTCGATCAGCCCGTGCTCGAGAAAGGCGCGGCCCCATTTTGCGACCGGCAGGTGCATCATGTAGGCGATCACGTCGACGCCCGGAACGAGCCCGCCGGAAAAGCCGAAGCGCTTGGCCACGGCGTCGTCGTGCATCTTGTTTTCGGAAAGCTTTGCGGTGTTGTAGGCCTGGACGCGGTAGGTCTCGAGCCGGCTGGTCATGCCCTGTTTTCCCTGATTTTTGTCTTGTTTTGCGCCAATTATCGTACGCGAAGAAACAGCCATGGCAAGGATGTTCCGGCGCGCGTTTTGCTCGCAATTCCTCCTGCGATGGGCTACCACGCGCATCCTGAGCGCGTGCTACGCGCCCCACCTCATCCGCAACCGATGACACCCGACCTGAATACGCCCCGCATCTATGTCGACGCCGACGCCTGCCCGGTCAAGGACGAGATCTACCGCGTCGCGATCCGGCATGGCGTCCCAGTCAGCGTGGTCGCGGGCCAGTTCATCCGGGTGCCGCCGGACCCGCTGATCGAGCGCGTCGCGGCCGGCCCCGGGATGGACGCCGCCGATGACTGGATCGTGGAACGCGCCGGCAAGGGCGACATCGTCATTACCTCGGATATTCCGTTGGCGAGCCGCTGCGTGAAAAAGGGCTGTGAAGTGATCGCGCCGAACGGCAAGCCGTTCACGGAATCGTCCATCGGCATGACGCTCGCCGTGCGCAACCTGATGACCGATCTGCGTTCATCCGGCGAAATCACCGGTGGCCCAAAGTCCTTCGCCCCGCGCGACCGCTCGGCGTTTCTGTCGGCGCTCGACCAGACCGTCCGCCGCGTCCAGCGCCGGCGCGCGGACCAAGCCCAGAATTGAATCGCAGAACCATGGCGCCGCCGCTGATCCAGTTGAAGGACATCCGCCTGACCTTTGGCGGCACACCGCTGTTGTCGGGCGTCGAACTTTCGGTATCGGCGGAGGAACGCGTCTGCCTGATCGGCCGCAACGGTTCCGGCAAATCGACGCTGCTGAAGATCGCCGCCGGCCTTGTCGAACCCGACAGCGGCAGCCGGTTCGTGCAGCCCGGCGCCACCATCCGCTATCTGCCGCAGGAGCCGGATTTTGCCGGTTTTGCAAGCACGCTGGCCTATGTCGAGGGAGGCCTCGGCCCCGGCGACGACCGCTATCAGGCCCGCTATGTGCTGGAGCAGCTCGCCCTGCACGGCGATGAAGATCCCGCGCATCTCTCCGGCGGCGAGGCCCGTCGCGCCGCGCTGGCGCGGGTGCTGGCGCCCTCGCCCGATATTCTTCTGCTGGACGAGCCGACCAACCATCTCGATCTTCCCACCATCGAATGGCTGGAGGCCGAGCTCGACGGCCGCCGCTCGGCGCTGGTGCTGATCAGCCACGACCGCCGTTTCCTCTCGAACCTGTCGCGCTCGACCGCCTGGCTCGACCGCGGCCAGATCAGGCAGATCGACCGCGGCTTTGCCGCCTTCGAGGCCTGGCGCGACGAGGTTTTGGCGGAGGAAGAGCGCGAGCAGCACAAGCTCGACCGCAGAATCGTCAACGAGGAACACTGGCTGCGCTACGGCGTCTCCGGTCGCCGCAAGCGCAATGTCAAGCGGCTCGGCAATCTGCACGCGCTACGCCAGCAGCGGCGCGACTACCGCGGCGCGGCGGGCAACGCCAACCTTGCCGCGGCCGAAGCGGAAAAGTCCGGCCGGCTGGTGATCGAGGCCAAAAACATCGGCAAGTCCTACGGCGACCGCAGGGTCGTCGATGGCTTCTCGATCCGCATCCAGCGCGGCGACCGCATCGGCGTCGTCGGCCCGAACGGCGCCGGCAAGACCACGCTGGTCAACCTCCTGACCGGCGCCGATCCGCCCGACACCGGTTCGGTTCGGTTCGGCGCCAATATCGAAATGGCGACGCTGGACCAGCACCGCGAGAGCCTCGATCCCAAATCGACGCTGGCGGAGGCGCTGACGGGCGGACGCGGCGACCATGTCATGGTCGGCGGCAAGCCCAAGCATGTCGTCAGCTACATGAAGGACTTTTTGTTTGCGCAAGAGCAGATGCGAACGCCGCTGGAAGTGCTCTCCGGCGGCGAGCGCGGCCGGCTGATGCTGGCGCGCGCGCTGGCAAAACCGTCGAACCTGCTGGTGCTGGACGAGCCGACCAACGATCTCGACCTCGAAACCCTCGACGTACTGGAGGAAATGCTCGGCGATTACGAGGGCACGGTGATCCTGATCAGCCATGACCGCGATTTCCTCGATCGCGTCGTGACCTCGGTGATCGCGCCTGACGGAGGCGGCCGCTGGATCGAATATGCCGGCGGCTATTCCGACATGCTGGCGCAGCGCGGCGCCGATTTGAGCCGCGAGGCGGTGAGGCCGGCTGCTTCTGTCGAAGACAATGAGGCGCCGAAAGTCAGTGCACCATCAGCTACTTCGAAGCGCCGGCTCTCGTTCAACGAAAAGCACGCGCTGGAAACCTTGCCAAAGACGATCGCCCGGCTGCAGGCCGAAATCGCTAGCCAACAGCGGCATCTTGACGACCCCGACCTGTTCCAGAAGGATCGCAAGCGGTTCGACCAAGCCTCTGACGCGCTTGCCAAAGCGCAAAGGGAATTGCAGCAGGCCGAGGACCGGTGGCTGGAACTTGAAGTGTTACGTGAAGAAATCGAGCAGGCCTGACCCATGACCACACCCCTCGCCGCCAAAATCGCCCGCGAATACGGCACGCCCGCTGCCGTCATCGACATGGACAGGGTCGAGCGCAACATCGCGCGCATCCAGGCGGCCTGCGATGCCGCTGGCGTCGCCAACCGGCCGCACATCAAGACCCACAAGAGCCCGATGCTGGCCAAACTGCAGGTCGCAGCCGGCGCGAGAGGCATCACCTGCCAGAAACTCGGCGAGGCCGAGGTAATGGCGGAGGCCGGGATCGACGATATCCTGATCAGCTACAACCTGCTGGGCGAGGAGAAGATGGCTCGCCTCGGCGCGCTGCAGGCCAAGGCCAACATGACGGTTGCCGCCGACAATTCGACCGTGATCGCGGGCCTGCCGCGGGCCGCCGGCGCCTCCGGCCGTCCGCTCTCGGTCGTGGTCGAGTGCGACACCGGGCGCAAGCGCGCCGGCGTCGAAACGCCGGCCGAAGCGATTGCACTCGCGCGCGAGATCGCGGCCTCCAAGGGCCTGGTATTCGCCGGTTTCATGCTTTATCCGACCGAGACCGGCTGGGCCGAGGCGCAGAAATTCTATGACGAGGCGCTGGCCGGCGTTCGCGCCCACGGGCTCGACGCCGCCATGGTCTCGACCGGCGGCACGCCGAACCTGAAGAACGTCGGAAAACTCAAGGGCGCGACCGAACACCGGCCCGGCACCTACATCTACAACGACCGCATGCAGGTCGCCGCCGGGGTCGCGAGCTGGGACGATTGCGCGCTGAACATCTATTCCACTGTCGTCAGCCGCGCCGGCCCTGAACGCGGCATCCTGGATGCGGGCTCCAAAACCCTGACGTCGGACCCCGGCGGTGGGCTAGACGGCTTTGGGCTGATCCTCGAACATCCCGAGGCGAAGATCGCGAAGTTCGCCGAGGAGCACGGCTTCCTCGATCTTGCCCGCAGCAACACCCGCCCCAATGTCGGCGACGTCGTGCGGATCGTGCCGAACCACGTCTGCGTTGTCGTCAACATGATGGACGAGGTGGTGATGGTGCGCGGCGAGGAGATCATCGGCACGCTGCCGGTCGCGGCACGGGGGAAATTGCGGTGACGTGCTGAAATTACTTCCGCTTTCGTCCACGGGGATGAGCCGCGTGGCCGATCGCGGCAATTTCGATGCCGGCTCGAAAGCGCTCAACTCGGACACCGGCGGCAGCAGGGGACGTTCCTCGCAAGTTCGCGGTGCAAGCCATCAAGCTGCCGCACAACGGCCAAAATCGTACGTGCGCCGATGTCGCGACTCAGATAAA
This sequence comes from uncultured Alphaproteobacteria bacterium, assembly GCA_963721135.1. Classification (GTDB taxonomy): domain Bacteria; phylum Pseudomonadota; class Alphaproteobacteria; order Rhizobiales; family Xanthobacteraceae; genus Bradyrhizobium. Next base: position 489,137 of record CAVRIB010000003.1, on the reverse strand, counting down.
TTGCTTCCTGTAAATTGGCCGCTTCACGGGGGTGGGGTTGTGAATAATTTACAGGATTGTCGCGCCCAGGAGGCGCGATGCCGAAGGCATGCCGAGAGCGACGAGCAGAATCGGGACTTGTGGCTTTCGATGGCCGAGCGGTGGTCGTATCTGGCCAAGGAAGCCGGATACGGCATCAGGGAAGGCAGTACCTTTCCAGGGGCGACCGACCAGCACCGCGTCAGCTGAAGGCCGACTTGTACGGAGCTGATTTTCGAAAATGCCATGGGCGGTCGGCAAGCCGCGCCAATCAGGCGCGATTTACGGTTGCGAGGTCCGGCTCTCAAGCCACTTCAGCGCCCCCAGCCCGGCCGCCACGCCGGTCGCGAACGAGGCCTGCAGCAGGTAGCCGCCGGTCGGCGCTTCCCAATCCAGCATTTCGCCTGACGCGAAGAGGCCGGGCAAACGGCGGATCATGAAATCGGCGTCGAGTTCATCGAAGGAAATTCCGCCCGCCGTCGAAATTGCCCGCGCGATCGGCGCGATGCCGGTGAGTTTGATGGGCACCGCGTTGATCAGTTCGGCGAGGTCTTCAGGCAACAGCGATGACAGTGGCACGCCGGACGCCATCGCCACCTCCTGCAACAGACCGATGCCAACAGGCGAAAGCTGCGCGGCCTTGCGCAGCCAGTTGGAAAAGGACTGCTTGCCGCGTGGCGCCGATAGGCGCGCGACGAGATCGCCTTGCTTGAGATCGGGCCGCAGTGCGAGGCGCAGTGTCGCCTGCCCTGCACTCAGGATGGCCTCGCGCAAATCCGCCGACAGCGCATAGACCGCACCACCCTCGATACCGCTCCGCGTGATCATCGCCTCGCCGCGCACGGTCTGCGGTCCGAACGAAAGTGCTGCGCCTTTCAGCGGTTGGCCCTCGAAGCGATCGCGGAAGATCTCCGACCAGGCGACGGTGAAACCGCAATTGGCTGGCTTGAGCGGTGATATCGCCACGCCCTTCGCGGCAAGGATTTCTACCCAAGCCGCATCGGATCCGAGCCGTGGCCAGCTCGCGCCACCGAGCGCCAGCACGGTCGCGCGGGCGTCAACGGCACGGCCCCCGTCCGGAGTTTCGAACAACAGGCGGCCTTCCTCATCCCAGCCGATCCAGCGATGGCGCAAGTTGAGCTGCACGCCCATGGCGTCGAGCCGCCGCAGCCACGAACGCAGCAGCGGCGAGGCCTTGAAGGCTTTCGGAAACACCCGGCCGCTGGAGCCCTTGAAGGTCGGCTGCCCCAGCGCCTCGCTCCAGCCGCGCAGCCGGTCCGGCGGAAATTCGCCAATCGCGGCGGCGAGTTGCGGCGCGAGCTTGCCGTAGCGCGTGAGGAAAGCCGGCAGCGGCTCGCTGTGGGTCAAATTGAGGCCGCCGCGCCCGGCCATCAGCAACTTGCGGCCGGCCGAGGCCATCGCGTCGTAGATCGTGACGCTGGCGCCGCCCTGCGCCAGCACTTCGGCCGCCATCAGCCCGGCAGGGCCCGCGCCGATGATGGCGATTTGGGTTTGGGTAGAGCGCGACATGACCCCGGACTAGGTCATTCCGGGACACGCGTCTTCGCGTGGACCCGGAATTTCGACATTCCGGGTTCGCGCTTCGCGCGCCCCGGAATGACGGCGTTGCCTCAAAGCTTCACGCCCGCCCGTGCGGCGGCCTGACCGACGTATTTTTGCGTCTGCTGGAAGGCGCCTTCCAGCGCCCTCGCCTTCGACATGTCGCCGATCTCGGCGAAATGCGCCGATACCGCCTCGGGCGTCCAGTCGGATTGGGCGAGGTTGATGCCTTCGGTTTCCATGATCTTGATCACCGCGAACGATCCCGCGCCGGCGCCCATGATGGTGCGGGTCGGCGCGTCCTCGCCGAGCAGATAGAGCACCGCAGGCGTGATCGCTTCCGGCCTCATCAAGGCGAGCGCCTGCGGCGGCAACAACTCCTCCGTCATCCGGGTCGCCGCGGTCGGCGAGATGGTGTTGACGCGGATGTTGTTCTTGCGGCCCTCCTCGGCGAGCACATTCATGAGCCCGACCATGCCGGACTTGGCCGCGCCGTAATTGGCCTGGCCGAAATTGCCGAACAAGCCCGACGACGAGGTGGTGAGAACGATGCGGCCGTAATTGCGCTCGCGCATGCCGTCCCACACCGCCTTGCAGCAATAAAAGGTGCCGGTGAGATGCACGTCCAGCACCTTTGCGAAATCCGATATCTCCATCTTGCCGAAGGATTTGTCGCGCAGGATGCCGGCATTGGCGCAGAGCAGGTCGACGCTGCCCCATTCCCGCGTGGCGCGGGCAACCATCGCCTTGACCTGCTCGAAGTTCGAGACGTCAGCGGTGTCGGCCATTGCCACGCCGCCCGCTTTTCGAATCTCCTCGACCACCGCTTCGGCCGGGGTCAGCGAGCCGCCGGTGCCGTCGCGGGCGCCGCCGAAATCGTTGATCACGACCTTGGCGCCCCGGGCCGCCAGGCCCAGCGCGTGCGCGCGACCAAGACCGTTACCCGCGCCGGTGACGATGGCGACGCGTCCGTCAAACCTGATTGTCATGGGTGAAATTCCTGAGTGGAGAGTTCTCCGTCATCGCTCGGCTTGACCGGGCGATCCAGTATTCCAGAGCAGCGCAGATAGAACCGTGAGGCCGCGGCGTACTGGATACCCCGCTTTCGCGGGGTATGACGACCGCGCGCGGGTAAGAGCCTACGCAAAATAAATCAGCCCGATCCAGTCGGCCACCAGCGCGGGCTTGTCCTCGCCCTCGATCTCCACGGTCACGTTGGTGCGCGACAACAGCTCGGTCGGCTTGCGCAATCTGGCTTCCGCCAGCACGAAACGGCCGCGCACGCGCGAACCCGATCGTACCGGCGAGATGAAGCGCAATTTGTCGAAACCGTAATTGACCCCCATGGTAGTACCCTCGATGACTGGCATCACCTCGTACGACATGATGCTCATCAGCGACATCGTCAGGAAGCCGTGCGCCACCGTGGTGCCGAACGAGGTCTCGCGTCTGGCGCGCTCGGGGTCGACATGGATGAACTGGTGATCCTCGATCACGTCGGCATAGACGTCGATCCGGCCCTGATCGACCAGATGCCACGACGACACGCCGACTTCGGAGCCAACCATGCCCTGGTAGGCGGCAAGCGAGATCGGCGGTTTCTTCCAGACTTCGTTCATTCAACCAATTCCCCAAAGCGGGTGACGGCTATCGATCCTCTTTACTCGATCACTTCATTCGCGGTTGCAAGCAGCCTTTCCGGGACGTTGAGCCCAAGGGCTTTTGCGGCTTTCAGATTGATGATGAGCTCGAAATTGGTCGGCTGCACCACCGGCAAATCGGCCGGCTTCTCACCATTCAGGATTCGGCCCGCATAAACGCCCATCTGGCGGTAGACATCGGCCAAGTTCGATCCGTAACTGATCAGGCCGCCGGACGCGCAAAATCCCCGCTCGAAGAAGATTGCGGGAACCCTGTTACGAGCGGCAGCATCGACGAGCTGCACTCTGCGGGTATCGAAGAAAGGGTCGGCCGCGACGACGATTCCGTCACCCTGCGAGCTGACGACGGAGACAAACGCCGCGTCAATTTCGCTCTCGGTGCTGGCCTTTAGAATGGAAAGTTGCACGCCGCGTGAGCGAACCCCTTCCTGGGCGCCGCGAATGGACGGCTCGGCCGTCGGGCTGGCCGGATTTATCAACAGCGCGATTGTCTTTGCTTGAGGAACCAACTCACACAACAAATCCACACGCTTTGGCGTGATCTGAGTAAAGAGGATGCTAAATCCGGTGGCGTTGCCGCCCGGCCTGGACAGGCTCGCGACTAATCCGGCCTCGACCGCATCGTTGCCAACTTCGAACACGATGGGAATGGCCGACGTTGCGCTTTTTGCGGCATGGGCTGGCGGAGGTCCGAAGGCGACGATCAAATCGACCTTGCGTGCGACGAGGTCGGATGCCAGCGCGGGCAGCCTTTCATAATGGCCCTCTGCCCAACGGTACTCCACCCTCAGATTTTCTCCTTCGACATAACCCTTTTCTCGAATTCCCTGCAGGAATGCGCTGGCTCCAGGAACATAGTCGGGGGTGGCGAAGTGAAGATAACCGATCACCGGCACGGTTTTCCGTTGCGCGCGCACAGCTGGAGGTGCAGCGCTGAGCGTTGCACCTCCAGCAAGCACCTTCATGAAGTCGCGTCGCCTCACGTGTCCTGCCCTAATTCTCCGCCGATCCCGCGGCCCGCATTTTCTGCAGCTCCGGGAAATCCTCTTCGCGGAATTCCTGGCCGCGCAGTGAATCCTCGCGGTCGTTGTCGTGCTCGAGCCGACGCAGCTGTACGCGGCGGATTTTCCCGGAAATCGTCTTCGGCAGTTCCGTCACCAGCTCGATCTTGCGGATGCGCTTGAACGGCGAAAGGCGCGTGTGCAGGTGCTTGAAGATCGACAGCGCGGTCTGCGGCGAGCGTTCCGCGCTCGAGACCAGCAGCACATAGGCCTTCGGGATTGCCAGGCGAATCGGATCGGGGCTCGGCACGACGGCAGCTTCCGCGACCGCTTCGTGCTCCAGCAGGACGCTTTCGAGCTCGAACGGGCTGATGCGGTAGTCGGAGGATTTGAAGACATCGTCGGAACGGCCGACGAAGGTCAGATAGCCCTCGTCGTCGGCAAACACCACGTCACCGCTGCGATAGAGATCGCCGCCGGCGCCGCTCAATTTGCCGTCGTCGCCCTGATAGCCCTGCATCAACCCCGCGGGCCGGTCGGCGCCGAGCAAGAGCGCAACCTCGCCCTCGTTCGCAACCTGCCCGTCGCTGTCGGTGACCTGCACGCGATAACCTGGCATCGGCCGGCCCATCGATCCGACCTTGACCTTCTGACCGGGCGAATTGCCCACCATCGCCGTGGTCTCGGTCTGGCCGTAGCCGTCGCGGATCGTCAGTCCCCACGCCGCGCGCACCTGGTCGATGACTTCAGGATTGAGCGGCTCGCCGGCGCCACAGACCTCGCGCAAACTGACCTTGAAGTCCGCGAGCTTCTCCTGGATGAACAGCCGCCACACCGTCGGCGGCGCGCAAAGCGTGGTGACGCCGCAGCGGCCGATGGTCGCGAGCAGGCCCTTGGCGTCGAAGCGGGGCTGGTTGACCACGAAGACGGTGGCGCCGGCGTCCCATGGCGCGAACAAGCAGCTCCAGGCGTGCTTGGCCCAGCCCGGCGAGGAAATGTTGAGATGGACATCGCCGGGCTGCAGGCCGAGCCAGTACATCGTCGACAAGGCGCCGACGGGATAGCTGCGCTGGCTGTGCCGGACGAGTTTCGGCTTTGCCGTGGTGCCCGAGGTGAAATACAGGAGCATCGGCTCGTCGGCATTGGTCGGGCCGTCCGGCGTGAAGGTCTCCGGAAAATCGGCCGATTGCTCGTAAGGAAGCCAGCCCTCCTGCTTCGACGCCGCGCCGACGACGATGCGGATGAGCTTGTCGCCGCCGAGGCCTTCGAATTTGGCCACCTGGTCCTGCGTCGCCACCACGATCCTGGCGCGGCCGCGATCCAGCCGATCGCGCAATTCGTCCGGGGTCAATAGCGTAGTCGCGGGGATCACAACGACGCCGAGCTTAATCGCCGCCAGCATGGTCTCCCAAAGCGGGACGACGTTGCCGAGCAGGAGCAGGAGATGATCTCCCCGCTTCAGCCCCTGCGCGCGCAAAAAATTCGCCACCTGGTTGGAGCGACGCGACAGCGCCTGGAACGACAGCTTGGTCTCCTTGCCGCTGCCGGCATCGACGATCCACAGCGCCGGACGATCCTTGCTGTCGGTGGCGCGCGCCAGCTCAGCGTCGAACCAGTCCAGCGCCCAGTTGAACGGCACCGGATCGGGCCAGCGGAAATCCGCAACCGCCTTGTCGTAATCCGTCCGGTGTTTCAGGAGGAATGATCGGGCTTCTTGGAATGTTGTCATGTCTATGACCTATCGGACAACGGTTACATCGCCGTCATTGCGAGCGCAGCGAAGCAATCCAAAGTCATTATGCCGCGCCATGGATTGCTTCGCTTCGCTCGCAATGACGGTATCGATCATTTCCCCGCAAGACTTCGGACATGCCGGATGATTCCGGAGAAATCCACGCCACCGTTGCCTGCCGCGTCGAACGCCTTGTAGATTTCCTGCGCATGCTTGCCGAGCGGCGTCGCAGCCCCCGTGGCTTTGGCCGCATCCTGCGCGAGCGTCAAGTCCTTCACCATCAGCGCCGTGGCAAAACCGGGCTTGTAATCGTTGTTCGCCGGCGAGGCCGGCACCGGGCCCGGCACCGGACAATAGGAGGTCAGCGCCCAGCATTGTCCCGACGAGGTCGAGACGACATCGAACAGCGCCTGATGCGAGAGCTCGAGCTTTTCGGCGAGTGCGAAGGCCTCGCTGAGCCCGATCATGGAAACCGCCAGGATCATGTTGTTGCAGATTTTCGTCGCCTGCCCCGCGCCGGCGCCACCGCAATGCACGATCTTCTTGCCCATCTTTTCCAGCACAGGCTTGGCGGACGCAAAGGCCTTGGCGTCGCCGCCGCACATGAAAGTCAAACTCGCGCCCTTGGCACCGGCGGTCCCGCCGGAGACCGGCGCATCGACCGAAAGCGCGCCGTGCTTGGCCGCCAGCGCGTGGGCCTGCTTGGCGCTTTCGACGTCGATGGTCGAGCAATCGATGATCAGCGCGCCCTCGGTCATCGCGGGAACGACGTCGTTCCACACCGTCAGCACGTGTTTGCCCGCGGGGAGCATGGTGACGACAACCTCCGCACCTTTGACCGCGGCAACCGAGCTGTCGGCGATCGCAGCGCCGTCGGCCTTGGCCTGATCGCGGGAAGCCGCCACCAGATCGAAAGCGACCACCTTGTGGCCGGCCTTGACCAGATTGGCGGTCATCGGACCGCCCATGTTGCCGAGGCCGATGAATGCGATGTTTGCCATGAGCTTGTTTCCTCCGCAGCCGTTTCTATCTTGTCTGTCCAAATTTGAGTTCGTCGGCGCCAATCCCGGCGAAATAAGGCGCGACCATTTCCGGCGTCACCTCTTCGATCGTCGGCGGCGACCATTTGGGATTGCGGTCCTTGTCGATGACCGCCGCGCGCACGCCTTCGCGAAAATCGTCGCTCCGGAATACCTCCAGCGCGGCGCGATACTCCCGCGCCAGGCATTCCTCCAGCGAGGCGCAAGCGCGCGCCAGCCGCAGCAGTTTTAGCGCGACTACCATGCCGCGCGGCGACTTCTCGTTCAATATCTTCAGCGTCGATTGCGCGAGCTCCGAGCCGTCCCGCCGCAGATCCGCGACAATATCCTGGATCCGGTCATGGGCAAACCAGCGGTCGATCTTCGGCTGCAGCGCCGCGACCGGCCCCGATGTCTCGCCGGTCGAAAAGCCGTCGATCGCGGTTTTCACCTCAGTCGCGTTGGTGCCGGCGCGGAGATTGACGAGCGTCTCGCGCAGCGCGGCAAGCCTGCTTGAGGGCACGACGGCGTCCGCGAAACGGGCATAAATCGCATCGGGGCCGTTCATGGTCTGGCCGGTCAGCCCGAAGTAAGTGCCGATCTCGCCCGGCGAGCGCGACAACAGAAAGGTGCCGCCGACGTCGGGAAAGAAGCCGAGCCCGACTTCGGGCATCGCGAGTTTGGTTTTTTCGGTGACGATGCGATGGCTGCCGTGGGCCGACAGCCCGACGCCGCCGCCCATCACGATGCCGTCCATGAACGCAACATAGGGCTTTGGGAATTTGGCGATACGGGCGTTGAGGATGTACTCCTCACGCCACAGGATCTTGCCGAGATCGCCGTTGACCTTGGAGTCCTCATAGAGCGCGCGGATATCGCCGCCGGCGCACAGCCCGCGCTCGCCCGCGCCTTCCAGCAGCATCAGGCCGACAGCGGGATCGAACTCGAATTGGTCGAGCGCCTTCTCGACGTCGCGGAACATCTCCAGCGTCACCGCATTGATTGTCTTCGGCCGGTTCAGCCGGATGATTCCGGCTGCGCCCTCGCGCCGCGCAATCAGGTCGGGCTCGGGCCCTGCTACGGCGGCAGCCTGCGCGGTCATCGCGCCCCCTCGATCAGCTTGCGTGACACGATCAGCCGCATGATCTCGTTGGTACCTTCGAGGATCTGGTGCACGCGCAGGTCACGCACGATCTTCTCGATGCCGTATTCGCTCAAATAGCCGTAGCCGCCATGCAGCTGCAGCGCCTGGTTGGCAACCTCGAAGCCGACGTCGGTGCCGAAACGCTTGGCCATCGCGCACAGCATGGTGGCGTCCGGATCCTTGCGGTCGAGCGAGGCGGCGGCGCGCCAGACAAAGGTCCGCGCCGCCTCGAGCTCGGTCGCCATGTCGGCGAGGCGAAACTGCAGCGCCTGGAATTCGTCGAGGCGCTTGCCGAAGGCTTTGCGCTCCCTCATGTAGACCAGCGACTTGTCGAGCGCGGCTTGTGCACCGCCGAGCGAACAGGCCGCGATGTTGATGCGGCCGCCGTCGAGGCCCGCCATCGCGATCTTGAAGCCGATGCCTTCCTCGCCGAGCCGGTTGGCGACGGGCACGCGCGCATTCTCGAAGATCACCGCGCGGGTCGGCTGCGCGTTCCAGCCCATCTTGCGCTCGTTGGCGCCGAGCGACAGTCCCGGCGTATCGGCCTCGACCACGATCGTCGAGATGCCGCCGGGTCCGTCGGCGCCCGTCCGCACCATCACTACATAGAGGTTGCCGCCGCCGGCGCCCGAGATGAACTGCTTCTGGCCGTTGAGCACATAGTGGTCGCCGTCGCGCACCGCGCGGGTGCGGAGCGCTGCCGCATCCGAGCCGGAGCCCGGCTCGGTCAGGCAATAGCTCGCCAACAGCTCCATGGTGCACAGTTTCGGCAGCCATTGCCTGCGCTGCGGGTCGCTGCCGAAGGCGTCGATCATCCATGACGCCATGTTGTGGATCGAGATGAAGGCCGACACCGTCGGGCAGCCCTGCGCGAGCGCCTCGAAGATCAGCGCGGCGTCGAAACGGGTCAGCGCGGAGCCGCCGACATCGTCGCGGATATAGATGCCGCCGATGCCGAGTTTTGCCGCCTCGCGCATCACGTCGACTGGAAAATGCTTCTCCTCGTCCCACCTGATCGCATGCGGCGCGATTTTTTCCGCGGCAAAATCCCGCGCCATATCGCGAACCGCAATCTGGTCCTCGGTGAGAGCGAATTGCATCCGTTGCCCGCGTTTGCCCCTTAGACGTTGTTCGTCATGGCCGGGCTCGTCCCGGCCATCCACGTCCTTCTGTGCACCATCGTCAAGTCGTGGATGCCCGGGCATAGGCGAGCGGAAGCGACGCCGTCCTTCGGACGGCTACGCCCGGGCATGACGAGCTTAGGCACGGTTCGCGCAACCTCAATTCATCGTCGGAATCGAAAAATCCGCGCCTTCCTTGACACCGGAGGGCCAGCGCGCCGTCACCGTCTTGGTCTTGGTGTAGAAGCGGATCGAAGTCGGGTCCGTACTGATTGAGATCGCCGAAGCCGGAACGCTTCCAGCCGCCGAAGGTATAATACGAGACCGGCACCGGAATCGGCACGTTGATACCGACCATGCCGACATTGACCTTGGCCGCGAAGTCGCGCGCGGCGTCGCCGTCGCGGGTGAAGATGGCAACGCCGTTGCCGTAGTCGTGCTCGGAGGGCAGCGCAAGCGCCTCGTTGTAGTCATGGGCGCGCACCACGGAGAGTACGGGCCCGAAGATTTCCTCCTTGTAAATCCGCATGTCCTTGGTCACATGGTCGAACAGGCAGCCGCCCATGTAGAAACCGTTCTCGTAGCCCTGCATCTTGAAGTTGCGGCCGTCGACCGCGAGCTTGGCGCCTTCCTTGATGCCGATCTCGACATAATTCCTGACCCGCTCCAGCGCCGCCCTGGTCACCAGCGGACCGAAATCGGCGGTCGGATCGATCGAGGGACCGATCTTCAGGTTCTCGACCCGCGGAATGAGCTTTTCCATCAGCCGGTCGGCCGTGGTCTTGCCGACGGGGACCGCGACCGACACCGCCATGCAGCGCTCGCCCGCCGCGCCGTATCCGGCGCCAACCAGCGCGTCGACCGTCTGATCCATGTCGGCGTCCGGCATGACGATGGCGTGGTTCTTGGCGCCGCCGAAGCACTGCGCACGCTTTCCCCTCGCCGCGGCGCGCTCATAGATATACTGCGCGATCGAAGACGAGCCGACGAAGCCGACCGCGGCAATGTCGGGATCGTCGAGAATGGCGTCCACGGCTTCCTTGTCGCCGTTGACGACATTGAGCACGCCCGGCGGCAGGCCAGCCTCGATCATGAGCTTCGCCAATTCCATCGGCACGCCGGGATCGCGTTCCGAGGGTTTCAGGATGAACGCGTTGCCGCAGGCGATCGCGGGCGCGAATTTCCACATCGGGATCATCGCCGGAAAATTGAACGGCGTGATGCCGGCGACGACGCCAAGCGGCTGGCGCATCGAATAGATATCGATGCCCGGTCCGGCGCCTTCGGTATACTCGCCCTTCATCATCTGGGGAATGCCGAGCGCGAACTCCACGACCTCGACGCCGCGCAGGATATCGCCTTTGGCGTCGGGAATGGTCTTGCCGTGTTCGCGGGCAAGCATTTCGGCAAGGGCGTCATTGTCCCGCGCCACCAGTTCCAGGAATTTCATGAGCACACGAACCCGACGCTGCGGGTTGAATGCGGCCCACTCCGGCTGCGCCCCCTTCGCATTCTCGACCGCGGCGCGCAGCTCGGCTTTCGAGCCCAGCGCCACCTGGGCCTGAACGGTGCCGGTCATGGGCTCGAAGACGTCGGCGAACCTGCCGGAAGTGCCCTTGACCTCACGGCCGCCGATAAAATGTCCGATTGTGCGCATGCGTACCTCCCGAAGCCGGAATTTTGCGGCATCTTGCAGGCTTTGCAGGGTTTGGAAAGGGTTTCCGCGCGCGGCGGATTTGCGAAAATGCGGGCTTGGACGGTATTATGGCGCAAACACCACAAGACATTTTCTAGTCGCCCCGCCATCTAGGCGGCATGAAAGACAACCATCCAACGCTTTGCGCCTTGAAGCGGCTTCACGCTCAAATCGGCGGCAAGATAATCGAGAACCGAAAGAACGCCAAGCGCCTTCGCGAGGATAAGCGCCACGTCGCGGCGGTCATCAAGATGTTTTCGCCCGGATATGATTTAAGGGCGATAGCCGCGCGGCGACAATACAAATCCAACCCATGGTTCCGACGCGGGACTCTTTTCAGGTCCGCTCTCGATATCATGCGGGGCACTTCCGAGCCTATGACCGTTGCCGAGATTGTTGACCGGATGCTGACAGCCAAGGGCGTTGCCAACGCCAGAGCCGACCAGGTTCGCGGACTGCAATCCGCCGTTCTGGCATCCTTGCGGAATCGCGAGGGGAAGGGCCGCGTGCGGCGGACCAACGTGGGTAGTCCGGTACGGTGGCGGCTGGCTGATAATGGCTAATTGGCGCACTTAGCAAGGCCGCTGGCTGGCGAAAAAATGGCGGCCGGTTTCACACCAAAAGATGAAAATAACCAATGCAAGTCGTTCCAAATGCCTTGCAAATTGGAACCAGTTACCCATCTGATTCCGATCTGGTATGCGCCAGATAAAGAGCGGCCCGGAAGGCGGTGGAACGCCGTCCGGGCCTGTAACCCCGCGGGTGAGCGGGATTGGTGTGATATCACTTGACGACTATCTGTGTACTGTACGGCAGTTGTCAAGTGACACCTCAGTGTCGCCCGCCCGTCCTTCGTCGAAAGGACGAGCAATATGAGCAGTGCAACTTACCAAATCTTCCGTCAGGCAATCATTAACAAGCAACAGATTACCTGCACGTATAAGGGCTACTACCGCGAAATCTGTCCTCACACATTGGGTATGACTAGCGGGCACGAACAGGCTCTCTCGTTCCAGTTTGCGGGACAGAGTTCAAGCGGGCTGCCACCTCAGGGTGAATGGCGCTGCATGAAGCTTGAAGAAATCACCAACGCCAAGATCAAAGATGGACCTTGGCATACTGGTGCCAATCACAGTCGCCCTCAGACCTGCGTCAAGCAAGTCGATGTTGAAGTCGCGTTCGCCTAATTAGCGAACCCGTACTTGAAGCGAGCGTATTCGTACGCTCGCTTCTCGGCATCTCGCCCGGCGAAGAACGCCTGATAGATATCTCCGTCGCCATCTATGTCTATCGCTTCAACCGTCCAAACGCCCGGCTCATTGCGGCGTTCTTCTACCGCCACCTGTAGCCCCGCATGCGAACGCGGCATGGTCTCAACTTGATCTGCATGGTTGTTGCTCCTGTGTGGGATAAATTTGGAACCCGATCATGGTTCCACGTGGCGCTGCCAATAACCTGTAAAATCAACGCTCTTTCCGCGCTTCAACGCTAGATGGGCAATGCGGTTCACCTGATCGCCATTCGAGACGCGGCGGTTGTCCTCTCGCCATGAACTCTCTTGAGCATATCGTAACAAGTACGCGCCGGCAATGTGATGGTGGATGCCGATCTCGGCACGGCGCAGGCGGGAAAAGTATTCTTCGGCCTGATTAGTGCAGGCGCCGTCGAGGCTATAGGCCTCTTGATGATTGATGCGCTTCATTTCAAACCGCTCGTGCAGCCCGTCCCACGCCGCTTTCATCCGCGTTGACAGTGGTACCCTTGGCGATGCGAGCGCGTATGAATGAAGCGGCTTGGCTCTCTGAGCCGAAAACGGCCGGAACCGAATTGCCGCCGCGCTCAGTGATGATGACTACCACCTTGCGCTTACCGGACTGATTTTGGCGAAAGGCGACGGTCAAGACGATCAGCCTTGAGGTTGGCGGGTTTGACGTAGCCGCCGAAATACCCGCCATCGACTTCCGCCGTCTTGCCTTCCCCGCCGACAACGCGGCCCCTCAATTCGTCCGCCATTGCTTCGCGCAATTTGTGCAGGAGGACAAAGGCGCACTTGTAGGAGACGTTCAGGTCGCGGGAGAGCGCCAGCGCGGACTTGCCCTTTACCTCGTTGCAGAAGATAGCGATGGCGGCGAGATAGCAGCGAAGCGGAAGCTTGGCACTCGCGAACAGCGTTCCAGCCGTGATGCTGAAATCCTTCTTGCAGCCCTTGCAACGGAAGCGGGGCGCACCCTTGAGCCGCCGGCAGTCGTAAGCATCGAGGCTGCCACAGTGCGGGCAAACCGGCTCGCCGTTGGTATCGGCCCAACGGATGCGGCGAAACACCGTTTCAGCGTCGGCATCCTTCAACTGGAATACCTGGGCCAGCGAAAGGGTCTTTGCCGCCGGGGATAGAAGGAAGTGCTGTGCCATTTGTCGCCCCCTCTCGTTTATGGTAACTATCATATGTGAGAGGATTGGGACTTGTCAACAACTATCTATCAGATATGATAGCCTCGAAATGGAGGCTAAATGAACATCAAATCTGAGGAAGAATGGGCCGAGCGGGCTGCCGCCTTCCTGAAGCACAAGCTGCGGGATACTGAAGTCACCTATGCCGAGTTGGCCAAACGGCTCAGGAAGCATGGGCTGAAGGAAACCGAAGCTTCTATTACCAACAAGCTGGCACGGGGCACATTTCCCGCAACATTCTTTCTCGCCTGTATTGCGGCGCTGGAACTAGAAGGGGTAGCCTTGGAGGAGATTTAGAACGTGGGGTTGCAATGCGTAAATCGAGCCCTTTTTTGCTTGCGATTATTGGCTCCCTCATCGTTGTTGTAATTAGCCTCTCGCATGCCTTATTGCAGCATCCTCCATATGCTCCAAACGTCAATTCCGAGCAGCACGCCGATAGTGGATTGCAACCCCATAAAGGCAACGACGCAGAACATGAAACTGCCAATGGCGCGTCGTCCCGAGCGCCAAGCGTCGGAAGCGAAAGCGGCTGCGGGGAATGCCAAGCCAAGACAAAGTATAGCGACGAAGAGGGAACCGAGTTCTGGCCTCCGCTTTATGGGTTCAGACTCAAAATCACCGATACGCTGATAGCTATTTTCACCGCGCTGCTGTCTTTCGCTACGCTTGCTCTCTGGTTGTCTACTCGCAATTTGGTCATCGGCGCCGATGAAACTGCCAAGAGACAATTGAGGCCCTATCTCGATATCTCGCCGCAGGCGATGTGGTATTTCAGACCAGACCGGAAAATTCGCTTTAGCTTCACTCAGGTTAATACAGGGGCTACCCCCGCTTATGCTGCAATTCAACGTGGCGTCATATTGATCTTGCCCTATCCCCTCCCGGAAAATTTCCCTTTCCCCCGCCAATTGCATGTGATCGATCGAAGCAAAACTATGCTGATGCCCAAAGTTGCAATCACCGGAAACATAACGGCTGAATCCAATTTCACAAAAGATGAACTGATTGAAGCCTTGCAGGGACCCATAGACGGTAGGCGTCTTTATATTTTTGCAGAAATTAGCTTTCGAGATGCCTTTAAGCAGGATCACTGGCGTCGGTTCGGATACTCGTTTGCTGGGTTTCATCCTCTGGTCGCCACCGCCCAAGCTGACAATTGGGACGCAGTTGAAAGAGTGATCGCCCAGACGCCTCTGCAATTCGAGGTAACCCTCCAGCATAATGAAACAGACGACTATTAAAGCCCATAAGCCGCGCATCGTTCATTCCCTTCAAGAATGAACGGTATTGTGGCGTTTGCGCCATAATACCGGGCTTGGACGCCTTTCTCGAGCCCTGCGACCAACGTCGAATGCAGCTGTTTCTGGCCGTGAATTCAGTGCCGCGCCGGCGCAGCGGCCTTCTTGGCCGCCGGCTTTCTCAGTGCGCCCCTCGGAGGCGGCCCGCGGTCGAGCACGGCGTCGCGTCCGGCGACCAGGATTTCGTCAGAAAACTCTCCCGTGCCGGCGATGCGGGCCAGCACCAGCGATCCGATCATAGTCGAAAGACCAGCCATTGCCTGCTTGCGCCCGGCCTTGCGGGGAAGGTCCGGAAACTGTCCGGCAAGCATGTCGATCATCTGCTCCAGCTTGGCCGCGAAGGCCTTCCGGGTCCTCGGACTCTCGCGGGCGATTTCGGCGCCGAGCGTCGGAATGGCGCAGCCATGGCCGGGATCGTCGCGATGCACCGTCGACAGATAGGACTCGACGACCGCCGCCATGCGTTTTTCCGGCGCGGTCGTTTCGGCCACCTTGCGCCAGTGCGCCGTCCCCCGATCCATCGCATAGACGAAGGCCTCGATGACCAGCGCCTCGCGGGAATCGAAATGCGCGTAGAACCCGCCATGGGTCAGGCCCGCATCCTTCATCAGGTCGGCAACCCCGATGCCATGCGCGCCCTTCTCGCGAAGCCGCACCGAGGCTTTTTTCACGATCCGCTCGTGGGTTTCGAGCTTATGCTCCCTGGAGTAGCGCATGAAAGGTCCTATAGGATGTTCGCAGTCATATAATAACATCCGTTGCGACAAAACGCTGCATTTATTTCACGCCCACGGCCTCCCGCCCGGGGCTATCCGGTTCTGCCGACCTTGACAAGACCGGGATTTGCCCGGGAAGTGACGCGTCCACCTGTCGCACGAGACCCTCCATGCAAATGCTCAACCCCCATTGCGGCGTCGACCGCGACCCGCGCGGCGTCGTCCGCCTGACGATCTCCAACGCCGGTCCGCTCAACATCCTGGGGTCGGCCGTCATCAAGGGCGTCCGCGAGGGACTGGAGGTCCTGGCGGCGGAACGGCAGATTCGCGTCCTCGTCCTCGCCGGCCAGAGCGAAAAGAGCATGATCGGCGGCGCCGACATCAAGGAAATGGCGAGGCTCGATCAGGCCTCGGCGGAAAAGTTCATCACTGGCTTGCGCGACCTCTGCGAGGCGGTGCGGGCGTTTCCGGCCCCCGTGATCGCGCGGATGCCCGGCTGGTGCCTCGGCGGCGGGCTCGAGGTGGCCGCGGCCTGCGATTTCCGGATCGCCGCGCACGACGCCAAATTCGGCATGCCCGAGGTCAGGGTCGGAATACCCAGTGTGATCCATGCGGCGCTGTTGCCGCGGCTGATCGGCTGGGGCCGGGCGCGCTGGCTCGTCATGACGGCAGAGAATATCGACGCGCCAACGG
Source organism: uncultured Alphaproteobacteria bacterium (assembly GCA_963721135.1). Classification (GTDB taxonomy): domain Bacteria; phylum Pseudomonadota; class Alphaproteobacteria; order Rhizobiales; family Xanthobacteraceae; genus Bradyrhizobium. Next base: position 473,027 of record CAVRIB010000003.1, on the reverse strand, counting down.
CGCTCGCCTGGGGGCTGGTCGACGTGGTCGCGGCTGAAGGCGGCCTCGACGCCGCGGTCGAGAAAACGATCGAGGCGCTATTGGAATGCGGCCCCGAGGCGCTACGCGCGCAAAAAGCGTTGCTGCGGCAATGGGAAGAGCTGCCGCTGAAGCAATCGGTCGACCTCTCCATCGGCGTGTTCGGGCGGTCGTTCCTGACGGATGAGCCGCACCGGCTGATGCAGGCGTTCATCAACCGGAAGCGGTAGTTCCCGGCCGTCATGCCCCGCGAAGGCGGGGCATCCAGTACGCGGTGAGGGGTGTGAGACCCGCAAATGGCGGCGTTTACTGGATCATCCGCTTTCGCGGATGATGACAACCGGGTTTGGAACTGGCTCCTCGACTTCACGACAATTTATCGCGAGTCACGGTTGCAAATTTTGCGGCGCATCATATGATGTTTATCATTCAAATAATACCGCGCCCCCGAACCGCGAAAATTGAGGAGCACCCGCCATGGCCGCCGCGTCCGATCCCGTCGTCATCGTCTCCGCCGCCCGCACGCCGCTTGGCCGCTTCATGGGCGATCTTTCGCCGTTTTCCGCGCACCAACTCGGTTCCCACGTGATCGGCGCCGCCGTCGAGCGCGCCAAACTCTCCCCCGAACGGATCGACGAGGTTTTCATGGGCTGCGTGCTGCCGGCCGGACAGGGCCAGGCGCCGGCGCGGCAGGCCGCCCGCGGCGCCAAATTGCCTGACGCCACCGGCGCCACCACCGTCAACAAGGTCTGCGGCTCCGGCATGAAGGCCACCATGCTCGCGCATGACATCATCTACGCGGGCTCCGCCGACATCGTGGTGTCCGGCGGCATGGAGAGCATGACGAACGCGCCCTATCTGCTGGCGAAAGCGCGTGGCGGCTATCGCGCCGGTCACGACCGCATCATCGATCACATGATGATGGATGGCCTTGAGGACGCCTACGAGGTCGGCCGTTCGATGGGCGATTTCGGTGAAGCCACCGCGGAAGCCTATCAGTTCACCCGCGCCGCGCAGGACGCTTACGCCATGGAGACGCTGACCCGTGCCCGCAAGGCGGTCGAAGGCGGCGCGTTCAAGGCGGAGATCGTGCCGCTGACGGTGAAGGAAAAAGCCGGTCCGCGGACCATCGGCAATGACGAGATTCCGATGAAGGTCGACCCCGCCAAGATTCCCGGATTGAAGCCGGCGTTCCGCGCCAACGGCACCATCACGCCGGCCGCCTCCTCCGCCAATGCGGATGGCGCCGCGGCGCTGATCCTGACTAGGCGATCGCTCGCCGAGCGCGACGGCTTGCCGATGCTCGCGCAGATCAGGGCGCACGCCACCCACAGCCAGGAGCCGCAATGGTTCACCACCGCGCCGATCCCGGCGATCCGCAAGGTGCTCGACAAGGCCGGCTGGAGCGTCGGCGATGTCGACCTGTTCGAGATCAACGAGGCGTTCGCCGTGGTGGCGATGGCGGCGCAGCGTGACCTCGGAATCCCCGGTGAGAAACTCAACGTCAACGGCGGCGCCTGCGCCCTCGGCCATCCCATCGGCGCCACCGGCGCCCGCCTGATCGTGACGCTGCTCCACGCGCTGGAGGCGCAGAACCTCAAGCGCGGCGTCGCCGCGCTATGCATCGGCGGCGGCGAAGCCACCGCGGTCGCGGTGGAGCGGATCGTCCACTAATGGATGCGATAAGTGTCCACGGTGCCCAGGGGGTTTGGACTCGGTGAGCGCACCCCGTGCGGTCGCCGAAGAATGGGGTCGTTGCGTCCTAAATCGAGGGAAATGCGGCATTCCAGACAATACGCAATCATGCAAGATCGCTTAACGCATCGCCTTGGCCTCATCGCTGTCAGGAAATCCGGCAAGGAACCCTCATGATCTCCAACTGGCTGTCGGCCGCCCTCGCCCGCCGCAACATCCACTACGGCTGGGTGATGGTCGCCGTCACCTTCTTCACCGCACTGATCTCGGCCGGCACGGTCGGCGCGCCCGGCGTGTTCATCGTGCCGCTGCAGCATGAGTTCGGCTGGAGCACGGCCGAGATTTCCTCGGCGCTGTCGATCCGCTTTGTCCTGTTCGGATTGATGGCACCATTCGCCGCCGCGCTTCTGAACCGCTACGGCCTGCGCAACGTGACGCTGTTATCGCTATTGATCGTTGCCTCGGCGCTGCTGACGTCGCTTGCGATGACAAGAGTCTGGCAGCTGATGCTGCTATGGGGCGTCGTGATCGGCATCGGCACCGGGATGACGGCGCTGGTGCTGGGCGCCACCATCGCCGCGCGCTGGTTCGCGGCACGGCGCGGGCTTGTGGTTGGCATTCTCACCGCAAGCGTGGCGACCGGACAATTGGTGTTCCTGCCGCTGCTCGCGGCCATCACCGAACGGCTGGGCTGGCGGATCGCGCTGGGGCTGGTTTGCGTGATGCTTGGCGTCGCGGCTTTCGCGGTGCTGATGATCATGCGCGATCGCCCCGGCGATGTCGGCCTGCGGCCGTTCGGCGATCAGGGCAACGACCCGTTGCCGGCTCCCCCTCCCAACACCGCACCGATCATGGCGGCCGCGCTCGGCACGCTGCGCGATGCCGCAAGGCAAAGGGTGTTCTGGATCCTATTTGCGACGTTTTTCATCTGCGGCGCCTCCACCAACGGCCTGGTCCAGGTACATCTGATTCCGATGTGCCTCGATTTCGGCATCCCGCAGGTGGCAGGCCGCAAGCCTGCTCGCCGCGATGGGCGTGTTCGATTTCTTCGGCACCATCGTCTCGGGCTGGCTATCGGACCGCTACGACAATCGCTGGCTGTTGTTCTGGTATTACGGGTTGCGCGGCCTGTCGCTGCTGTTCCTGCCATTTAGCGATTTCTCGTTCTACGGCCTGTCGCTGTTTGCGATGTTCTACGGGCTGGACTGGGTCGCCACCGTGCCGCCGACGGTGCGGCTGACCGCGCAGCGCTTCGGGCCGGAACGTGCCAACCTGGTGTTCGGCTGGATTTTCGCCGGCCATCAACTGGGCGCGGGCGCGGCCGCGTTCGGCGCCGGCCTCTCGCGCACGCTGCTTGCGACCTATCTGCCGGCCTTCTTCGTCGCCGGCGCGCTCTGCGTGGTCGCCGCGCTGATTGTGCTGGCGATCTCGAGGCCGCAGAAGCCGGCGGTGGCGTGAAGGTGGTGAATGGCGAATAGCGAATGGCGAATGGCGAATAGCAGTATCTACTCGCTACTCACCATTCGCGTCCACTCACGGCCTGATCGTCATGTTGGTCGCCGGCCCCGGCGTGCGCAGCGGCTCGGCCAGCCGCGCGAATTCGCACAATAATGAACGCGTCTTGCGCGGGTCGATGATCTCCTCGACCCAGAACTTTTCCGCCGAGCGGAACGGCGAGCGCAGCTTGTTGAGGCGGTCCTCGATCTCCTTGAGCTTGGCTTGAGGATCTGCTGCGGCGTCGATGTCGGCGCGATAGGCCGCCTCGATGCCGCCTTCGAGCGGCAGCGAGCCCCAATAGGCCGACGGCCAGGCGTAGCGGAACGAGTAGCGGTCGGCTGGCTGATGTACGACGCCGGCGACGCCGAAGGAGTTGCGCACGATAATGGTGCACCAGGGCACCGTGGTCTGGTTCACCGCCGCCATCGCCCGCACGCCATGGCGGATGGTCGCGGCCTTCTCGGCCTCGAGCCCGATCATGAAGCCCGGACAATCCATCAGATAGACAATCGGCAGATGGAAGGTTTCGGCGAAGTCGACCCAGCGCACGACCTTCTGACAGGCCTCCGCCGTCCACGACCCGCCATATTGGAAGGGATCGCTTGCCAATAGCAGCACCGCGCGGCCTTCCAGCCGCGCCAGGCCCACGATGATCGGGCGGCCGAAATTGGCGTTCATTTCGAAGAACGAACCCTTGTCGACCACGGCGTTGATGATCGGGCGCATCTTGTAGACCTGACGGCGGCTGCGCGGCACCGCCTTCATCAGGGATTCCTCCGATCGTTCCGGATCGTCGTCACAGGGCAGCGTCGGCGGCAGTTCGTGGACCGACGACGGCAGATAGGAAAGAAAACGCCTGGCGCGCTCGAAGGCCTCCTCCTCGGTATCGGTGGCATCGTCGATGCCGCCGGCGCGGGTCTGGATCTCGGCGCCGCCGAGTTCCTGCTTGCTGAGGTCCTGACCGAGACGCTTCACGACCGGCGGCCCCGCCACGAACATTGCCGAGGTCTTGGTCATGATCGAATAGTGCGTGGCGGCAAGCCGCGCCGCGCCGAGTCCGGCGACCGAACCGAGCCCCAGGCCCACCACCGGCACGCGCGCCATGTTGGAAATCGTGTATAAATAGGCCCGCGTGCCGCCGATGCCGCCGGGCAGATTGGCCGCGCCCTTGGTCTCGATGGTCTTGACCGAACCGCCGCCGCCGGAGCCTTCGATCAGGCGGATGATGGGCAGGCGGAAATCGTGCGCCATCTCCTCCGCCATCAGGGGCTTGGCCTTGATCGAGGCGTCGGCGGAGCCGCCGCGGACGGTAAAATCATCGCCGACCACGACCACAGTGCGGCCGTCGATCCTGCCGCGGCCGAACACGCAGTTGGCCGGCGTCAGCTTCTGCAGTTCGCCATGTTCGTCATATTCGGCGGTGCCGGAAATTGCGCCGATCTCATGGAAACTCTCGGCATCGACCAGCCTGTCGATGCGTTCGCGGACGGTGAGCCGGCCCTGGTCGCGTTGCCGCCTGACCTTGTCAACGCCTCCCATCTCGCGCGCGAATGCTTCGCGCCGGGCGAGGTCGTCGAGCTCCGGCTTCCAGTTCATTCCTCTCCTCCGTCTTGATGATCTTGTTGTTTTGGGCCGCCAGCGGATGCGGCTTGTTCTGCGCGTTGAACAGTTCGCCGTCGGTGCCCTCCAGCATGCTGCCGATGGCGGCGCTCAATTCCAGAAGTTTCGGCGCAACGTCCCTGTGCAACCGCTTCTCGTCGAACATCACGGCCAACAAGCCGATCGTGACCACGACGAAGGTCTGGTATTGCGGCGACCACAGCGGCACCGCGAGACCGTTGATATGGGGGCTCCACAGGCCGCAGGCGACGACATAGCCATGTTCGCGCAGAAAGCGGCGGTTGTTTTCCAGGCGCGGCCGCAGCAGTTTGGCGCCTTCTGGAATTTCGCGCTCCATTTCCGCAAGCAGCGCGTCGCCGACCTCGGGATCGAGCGCCGCGGAATAGGCGTGGCCGGCCGCGGTGCTCGCCATCGCGATGCGGCTGCCGGCGGTCGAGCTCAGACCCAGCGCATTGGCGGCGCGGCCGACCTCGAGATAGACGAGATGGAAGCGGTCCGGAATCACGAAGCCGACCGTTCCCGGCAGCTGCTCGGCGACCTCCTGCAGCCGCAGCCGGATCAGGTTCCGAAGCTGCAGGCCCCGCATCATGGAGGTGCTCATGGCGACCGCGCTCGGTCCGATACGGTATTTCTGGTCGCGCGGCAGATAGACCAGTTGCCCCATCCGGGTCAGCGTATGGGTCAGGCGCGACACCGTCGATCGCGGCAGGCCGCAGCGACTGGAAATCTCGAGATTGCCGAGCCGCGCCTCATGGCCCTCGAAGCAGCGCAACACGTCGAATGCGCGCGACACCACCTGGATCACATCGCCCTCGCCTGCCAGATCGCTGGCGAGAATTCCCTGCCGGCTAAGCCGTTCCGAGCGTCTTCCCATGTTGTTTTTCCATTTAATTCCGCTATACGGAATGATATTCCGCCTTGGGAACAAGCTACCTCAGGCAATCCCCCGCCACAACTGCAAGGCTGGGGGGCATCCCCCATTCCGATCGCCATTGTTGCGCGGCGGAGTCTCCCGGAGGAGGGAATGAACCGAAGTCGCCGGCGGCGTCTGCGCCCGGTCGAGGCGCGAGTTAATTCTGGTCAACCTCGGCGACGCTCCGGCCGGGGGACAGGTCGTGGCGATCGTCGAAGTCCGAGCGGACCGTCACGCCCTTCACACCACTTCGGTCACCGGCTGCATGTCGATGGCGAACGTTTCCAGAAATTTCGAGGTCATGACGTAGAAGCCGACCGCGAGCTGCAGCTCGACCAATGCCGCCGGCGTCAACTTCGACGCAATGGCGTTGAAGGTGGCGTCGGTCGGACGGCGCAGTTTGACGATCTCGTCGGTGAAGGCGAGTGCGGCGCGCTGCACCTCGTTGAAGCATGCCGCCGGCTTCCAGTCTTCGAGCGCGGCGTTCTGCTCGTCGGTGACGCCGACATTCTTGCCGATGCGCTTGTGCGCAACGATCTCATAGGGCGCCTCGCACAGAATGCCCGTGCGCGTGATTGCGAGTTCCCGCACCACGGGATCGAGCTCGCCCTTGTGGCGGATCGCGCCGCCGAGCCGGCAATATTGTTCGAGATGGCTCGGCGAATGCGCCATCATGCGGAAGATATTGGCGTTGCGGTTCTTCCCCAGGAGCTCACGGGTGCGTTCGTTCGATTTCGAAGTATCGCAATAATCGATGCGGGCCATGTCTCACCTTGGGTTCCGATACCGGATTGGGCTGGATTTTCGAGGGCGGGTTCCATCCGCGAGACTATCCGGCCGATGTCGCGGGAGCAACAGCTTGGGCGGCTTTGCAAAATCGGTTGCACGCCCAAACGCGAGCGAGCCGAACCGAACGCGCAGTTCGCCAATCTCGTCACGGGCGAGTCAAAATGCCGCCGCATTACTGTTCGACGCTCGGATGTCGATATTCGCTGAGTGGGGACTCGTTAAGGCGGATACTCGTCGCGGGGTGTTCCGAGTAAGAATCTGACCGTCGTCAGCGTGCGTTGGCGCGAGCGATGAGTCATGCCCAGGTCTAGGGAGAACGGCATGAAGGAAGCCATCAAGAGGGCGGCCTCGGAAGTACTCGCGCAACTGCTGGCGGTGACGGCAATGCTCGTCATCGCCAGCTTCGCGTTTTATTGGTGGTAGCCACCGTCATGTATGGACGGCCCCTTTTCGGCAAGGGCTTTTTTGGTGTTTCAGCAAGCGGATCGGGGAGCGGTCATGTATACGGCCTCGAGATGCGGTCTGAGACCGCGGGCCCTGATGGAGAACGCTGATCGAATTCCAATCATTGCGGCGCGCTGTGACGCGCGATGACGGTACGGAGTGTTTCGATCCCGGTTTCCTGACCATTTGCCATCACACCTTAATCGCCCTTCCGAACGGATGAGCGCGAGCGCGGCGGCTGTCGCCCCTCAACTAGGCAGCAGCCGACGCGCTCGCGCGGTCGTGGTATTCTTCTCCCTTGACCAGCATGGCCCAGAGGATACGCGCAGTCTTGGCGGCAAATGCCACCATGGCGACCTTGTAGGGCCGACGCGCGAGCAGCTCGCGCAGCCACGGGTCGCTGATGCCGCGCCTTTTCTGTTGCCGCAGATGGGCGCTTGCCCCGCTGATCAGCAGGGCACGGAGCACGCGGTCTCCCTGTTTGGAGATGCGCCCGGGACGATGCTTGCCGCCGGTGCCGTGATCGCGACCGGTCAGTCCGATCCAGGCCGCGAAATCCCGCCCGCTGCGGAACACCTTCGCATCAGGCACTTTGGCCAAAACCGTGCTGGCGATGATCGGGCCGACGCCCGGCACCTCCATCAGCCGACGAGCCTCGCGATCGGCACGGGCGGCCTTGGCGATCTGTCGCTCGATCGCGCGCTCGTCGGCATCGAGCGCCTGCCAGTGCCTGGCCAAAAGCAACAGCGCCCCGCGCAGCATCTCGGGGATCCCCTCGCTCGGTGCTTCGAGCTTGGCCATCAGCTCATGCAGCCCCTCAAAGCCCTGCGCCGCCACGATCCCGAGTTCGCTCAGCGCAGCTCGCAGCGCGTTCGCCGCCATCGTGCGTTGCTTGACCAACAGCGCTCGCGTGCCGTGAACAGCCAGCGTCGCCTGCTGCTCCACACTCTTCACCGGCACAAACCGCATCGTCGGCCGGCCGACCGCCTCGCAGATCGCCTCTGCATCCCGGCCATCGTTCTTGTTGCGCTTCACGTAAGGCTTCACATAGGCCGGCGGCATTAGCCGCACCTGGTGGCCATAGCGGCCAATCACCCGCGCCCAGTGGTGCGCGCTGCCGCAGGCTTCCATGCCTACCGTGCACAGTGGCAGCTGCGCAAAAAACTTCTCCACCGCGCCCCGCCGCAGCTGGCGGCGCAACACCGCTCTTCCCGTTGCATCAACTCCGTGCACTTGGAACACGTTCTTCGCCAAATCCAAACCAATCATGCTAATCTTGTCCATGGACGGCTCCCTTGTCTGGTCGAATTGACATCACCAGTCTGGCACACTGATGCCGTCGGGGGCCGTCCACCCCATCTTTGCGAGGCGCGCAAGCGACGAAGCAATCCACACTTGCTTTGCCGAGCCATGGATTGCTTCGCGGAGCCTGTCATCGGGCGCGCATCGCGCGACCCGTTGGCTCGCAAATGACGGCCGCCTAGCCGCACCAGCGCGCATCATTTTGTCTTTTGAAAATACGGAACCAGCCGCCCGGCAAAATTCGCAAACCGCGCCGTGACGCGATCGCCGATGGCAAGGTCGTTGTCGCCGTGGGCCATCATGCGAAAGCCTTCCGAGTTGTCGACCAGAACGATGTTGTAGGGAATGTGCGCGCGGGTCTCCGGCGTGGCGGCGCGGCAGACCAGCGAGGTGGCATAGACCGTGCCCTCACCGTTCGCGCGCTTCTCGACCGGGTCCGGCGCGCCGCAGGCGCAGCAGAAGCTGCGGCGGAAATATTGCCGGGCGCCGCAGGCCGCGCAGGATTGGTAGAGGATCGCTTCCGCGCCCGTGGTCCAGTCGGCAGGCCGCCCGCTGTCGTTCATCGCACCCGCTCCAGGAACATGCTGACATGCGATGACAGCACGCCGCCGTCGCCATGCAGCAGCGCGATCGAGGCGTCGCGCACCTGGCGATTGCCCGCCCGTCCCGTCATCTGCAGATGGGTCTCGACCAGATGCGCCATGGCGCCGCCGACGCCGCAATGGCCGTAGCTCAACAGCCCGCCATGGGTGTTGAGCGGCATCGCGCCGTCGCGACCGAAATAACCTCCCCGCACCCGTGCCGCTGCCTCGCCGCGCCCGGCCAGGCCGAGGTCTTCGAGCAGCATTGCCAGCGTGATGGTGAAGCTGTCGTAGACCGCGGCATAACGCACATCCGATATCGCGACGCCCGTGGCCTGCTTCGCCCGCGCGATCGCGATCTCCGCGCCGAGTTCGCTTAAACGCGGCGCCGCCGTGACGTGCTGATGGGTGTGCGCCTGCGCGCAGCCGAGCACGCGCACCCGCGCCTCGCCGGTCGGCTCGCGGCTGACGACGAACGCCGCGCCACCATCCGACACCGGACAGCAGTCCAGAAGCTTCAGCGGCAGCGCCACCGGCTTCGAGGCCATCACGTCAGCGACCGTGATCGGCTCGTGAAACTGCGCGCCGGGATGCGTGCTGGCGTGGGCCCGCATCAGGACTGCGAACTCGGCGAGGTCTTCCTGGGTCACGCCGTATTCGTGCATATAGCGCGAGGCGACGAGGCCGTAATAGGCCGGGATGGTCGGCCCCAGCGGCACCTCGTAGTCGGGATGACCGACCTGCGCCAGCGCCAGGATCGAGGCGTCGCGGCTCTGCCCGCTCAGCCGGTTCTCGCCGCCGACCACCAGCACATGCCTGACAACGCCGGCCTCGACCAGGTGATGCGCCAGCATGGTCATCGCGAGCCCGGTGGCGCCGCCGACCTGCACCGCATGCGCGTAGGCCGGGCGAATGCCGAAATGCTCGGCGAACACGGTCGCCAGCATGATGTGCGGGGAGACCGTGGAATAGCCACAGAGGATGCCGTCGATCTCGGCGCGCTTCAGCCCGGCGTCGGCGATGGCCAGTGCGGCCGCCTTGCTCATGAGATCGAGCGAAGAAGAGCCTTCGTGCCTGCCGTAGGATGTGAGACCGACACCGGTGACGAAGCTCATGTCAGTACGACTTCGGCAGGCCGAGCACCTTCTCGGCGATGAAAGAAAGGATGAGCTGCGGGCTGATGGGCGCGATGCGCGGGATCAGGGACTCGCGCAAGTATCGCTCGACGTGAAATTCCTTGGCGTAGCCGAAGCCGCCATGGGTCATCACCGCCTGCTCGCAGGCGTGATAGCCGGCCTCGGCCGCGAGATACTTTGCCGCATTGGCGGCGGGGCCGCAGGGCAAGCCCTGGTCGTATTGCCAGCCGGCCGACAGCGTCATCAGCCAGGCGGCTTCGAGCTCCATCCAGTTCTTTGCGAGCGGATGCTGGATGCCCTGGTTCTTGCCGATCGGCCGGTTGAACACGTTGCGCTCTTTGGCGTAAGCCGAGGCGCGCGCCAGCGCTACCTTGCCGAGCCCAACCGCTTCCGCGGCGATCAGGATGCGCTCCGGATTCATGCCGTGCAGGATGTACTCGAACCCGCGGCCTTCCTCGCCGAGCCGGTCGGCCGTCGGAATCTCGAAATTCTCGATGAAGAGTTCGTTGGAATCCACCGCCTTGCGGCCCATCTTCTCGATTTCGTGCACGGCGATGCGGCTGCGGTCGAAATCGGTATAGAACAGGCTCAAGCCGCGCGTCGCGCTCTTGACCTCCTCCAGCGGCGTGGTGCGCGCCAGCAGGAGAATCTTTTCGGCGACCTGGGCGGTCGAGATCCAGACCTTCTGGCCGTTGACGATATATTTGTCGCCGGAGCGCACCGCGCGGGTCTTCAGCTGCGTGGTGTTGAGCCCGGTGTTGGGTTCGGTGACGGCAAAGCAGGACCGCTGCGTGCCGTCGACGATCGGCGGCAGCATCCGCCGGCACTGCTCCTCGGTGCCGAACACGACCACGGGATTGAGCCCGAACACATTCATGTGCACGGCGGAAGCACCGGACATGCCCGCGCCGGATTCCGCGATCGTTCGCATCATGATGGCGGCGTCGATAATGCCGAGACCTGAACCGCCATAGGCCTCGGGAATGCAGATGCCGAGCCAGCCGGCATCCGCGAGCGCCTTATGGAAGTCGGCGGGAAAGCCGCCTTCCTTGTCCTTTTTCAGCCAATAGGCATCGTCGAAGCGCGCGCAGATCCTGGCGACGTTGTCGCGGATCGATTCCTGATTGGCCGAAAGCGCAAAATCCATTGTCTCAGGTCTCCGGGCCAGCCGCCATGGTAACGCCGTCGCGCACCAGTGCCGCGATCTCGTCTGCGGAGAATCCGGCCTCGTGCAGGATTTCCGCGCCGTGCTCGTTGAGCCGCGGCGCCAGCCGCGCCGGCTCCACCGGCGTCTCCGACCATCTCGCCGCCACCTTCATGCTGCGAATATTGCCTTCGCTCGGATGATGCACAACCGGAAAGAAATCGGTCGCGACCAGATGCGGGTCCTGCAAGATGCTCTCGAGATCGTGCATGGGCATCACGGGCACGTCGGCCTTTTCCAGCAGGTCGCTCCATTCGGCTGTCGTGCGCGCCTCGAAGATGCGGGCAAGCTCCGCGTAGACCCTGTCGATATTGGCGGCGCGGCCGGCAAAGGTTGCAAATTTCGGATCGGCCCGCAGATCGTCGCGGCCGGTGGCCTTGAAGAAATTCTCCCACTGCTTGTCGTTATAGACGATCACGCAGATATAGCCGTCCGCGGTCTTGTAGGGCCGCCGGTCGCGCGACAGGTGCCGCGCGTAGCCGCCGCGATCGAGCGGCGGCTGATAGGTGAGCCCGCCCATGTGGTCGCCCATGACGAAGCTCGCCATGGTCTCGAACATCGGAATATCCAGGCGCTGGCCGCGTCCGGTGCGGTCGCGATGCACGAGAGAGGCGCAGATCGCGCCGACCGCATTGAGGCCGACGATGCGATCGACCAGCGCGTTCGGGACATAGCGCGGCACGCCGTCGCCGGTCCGCGCCATCAGCGCCGGCAACGCGGTCGCGCCCTGGATCAGATCGTCATAGGCGGGCTTCGCCGCATACGGGCCATCCTGGCCGAAGCCGAACACGCCGGCATAGATCAGGCGCGGATTGATCCTGGCCACCACGTCGTAGCCGAGGTTGAGCCGCGCCATCGCCTGCGGGCGGACGTTGTAGACCAGCACGTCGGCGGAAGCGATCAGCCGCAGCGCCGCGTCGCGTCCGGCCGACTTCTTCAGGTCGAGCGCGATCGAGCGCTTGCTGCGGTTGGTGTTGAGGAAGACCGGGCCCATGCCGGCATGGCGGGTCGGACCGATCAGGCGGGTGACGTCGCCATCGAGCGTTTCGATCTTGATGACGTCGGCGCCGTAGTCGCCGAGCATCTGGGTGGCATAGGGCCCCATCAGCACGGTGGTCATGTCGATGACCTTGACGCCCTGCAGCGGTCCCATGGTTTCGTTCGCTCCCGATGCGCGCCATGCGGCGCTGTTCTCTCGGGCCTAGTAACGGCAGCGCGCCGGCAAGATCAAGGGCGGCAGGCGTATGGGCGCATGCGCGGGCTATCGTAGGGTGGGCAAAGCGAAGCGTGCCCACCAACTCGTGCGATGTTCGGGTACGGTGGGCACGGCGCAAGAGCGCCTTTGCCCACCCTACGGCTTCCTCGTCTACTTCACCGCCTCCAGCAGCGAGACGTAGTTGGCGACCGCCGCACCTCCCATGTTGAAGATGCCGCCGAGCTGCGCGTTTTTGATCTGCATGCCCTCGGGCGCCTGGCCGGCGAGCTGCATCGCAGTCATCACGTGCATGGAGACGCCGGTGGCGCCGATCGGGTGGCCCTTGGACTTCAATCCGCCGGACGGATTGACCGGCAGCTTGCCATCCTTCTGGGTCCAGCCTTCCAGAATTGCGCGGGCGCCCTGCCCGCGCGGCGTCAGGCCCATCGCTTCATATTCGATCAGTTCGGCGACCGTGAAGCAGTCGTGGGTCTCGACAAAGGAAAGATCGGACAATTGCACGCCCGCCGATTGCAGCGCGCGCTGCCAGGCCACGCTGCAGCCTTCGAACTGCAGGATGTCGCGCTTCGACATCGGCAGGAAATCCTGGGCGTGCGCAGTAGCGCGGATGTTGACCGCCTTGCCCATGGATTTTGCCGTCTCCGCGTCCGTCAGCACCAGCGCGGCGGCGCCGTCCGACACCAGCGAGCAATCGGTGCGCTTCAAGGGCCCCGCCACGAACGGGTTCTTCTCGCTCTCGGCGCGACAGAACTCGTAGCCGAAATCCTTGCGCATCTGCGCATAGGGGTTGGCGACGCCGTTCTTGTGGTTCTTCGCCGCGATCATCGCCAGCGCATCGGACTGGTCGCCGTATTTCTGGAAGTAGGACTGCGCGATCTTGCCGAACACGCCGGCAAAACCGCCGGGGGTGTCGCCGTCTTCCGGAAGATACGACGCCTTCAACAGGTACTTGCCGATCTCGGCCGACGGCGTCCGCGTCATCTGCTCGACGCCGACCACCAGCACGATTTTTGCCGCGCCCGCCGCGATGGCGCGGATACCCTGGTGCACCGCCGCCGAGCCGGTGGCGCAGGCGTTCTCGACCCGTGTCGCCGGCTTGAAGCGCAATGCCGGATCGGCCTGCAGCACCAGCGAAGCGGTAAAATCCTGCGGCGAGAAGCCGGCGTTGAAATGCCCGAGTACGATCTCGTCGACGTCGGAAGCGGCAATGCCGGCATCCGCAATCGCCTCGTTGGCGACCTTGACCACGAGGCTCTCGACGGTTTCGGTATCGAACTTGCCGAACGGGGTGTGCGCCCATCCGACGATGCTGGCTGTCATGGTCGTTTCTCCCTCGAAAGATCAGGCGACGAACTTACCACCAAGTTCGTCTTCGATGTGAATCCGGATGATGTCGTCGAAGGTTTTTTCGGCGGTCGTAAAGCCCAGGCCCAGGGCCCGTTGGGGATCGAAATCGCGCGGCCAGCCGTCGACGATCCCCATGATGAAGGGGTCCGGCTCGCGCTTGATCCGCGCGGCCACCTTGTCGCCGGCCACCCGCTTCAGCGCCGCGATTTGCTCGCCGACGGTCGCGGAAAGGCCGGGCATGGTGAGGTTGCGGCGTGGGCCAACGGCCGCGGAATCGAGCATCGCGGCATGGAGCAGGAAGCCGACCGCCGAGCGCGGCGTGGCGTGCCAGTGGCGGACGCTTTCGGACACCGGCAGCACCGCCTCCTTGCCGGCGAGCGGCTCGCGCAGGATGTTGGAGAAGAAGCCGGACGCCGCCTTGTTGGGAAGTCCGGGCCGGATGCAGACGGTCGGCAGACGGATGCCGATGCCGTCCATGAAGCCGCGGCGCGTGTAGTCGGCAAGCAACAATTCGCCGATCGCCTTCTGGGTGCCGTAACTCAATAGCGGAGTGTTGAAGAACTCGTCGCCGATCTTGTCCGGAAACGGCGCGCCGAACACCGCGATCGAGGAGGTAAACACGATGCGCGGTTTGTAGCCGCCGCCGGCGAGCCGGATCGCGTCCAGCAGCATCCGAGTGCCGTCGAGGTTGATGCGATAGCCCTTGTCGAAATCAAGTTCGGCCTCGCCGGAGACGATCGCGGCGAGATGGAAGATCACGTCGGGACGGGTTGCGATCAGCTTCTCGGCAAAGCCCGCGACGGCGAAATCGCCCGCCACGATATCGACGGGAAACCCTGCCTTGTCAGGTCTGACGGGCGCGACGACGTCCTGCAGCGTCATTCGGGTGATATCGTTCTTGCCGAGGCGCCCGTCGCGCAGCAGCCGCTCGACCAGTTTGCGGCCAACCATGCCGGCCGCGCCAAGTACCAGAATTTGCAAGACCCAACTCCTTGTTATTGATTATTGGCCGGGCCCGCGCGCTCACTCTTTCACGGCTCCGGTCATCGCCGACACGTAGTGTTCGACGAAGAACGCGTAAAGGATGACCAGCGGCAGCGAACCCGCCAGTGAGGCGGCGCCGGGCGATCCCGATTGGCATGCTGCTCCACATTCAAAGGAAAGGCCTCCCGATCGTACCGTCCTTAGATTGCAACCTCAGTCTTCGCGTCAAAAACGTGAAGCCTGGAAGGGCGCACGGCAAAGCGCAGCTTGTCGCGCACTTTCACCCGCACGGTCGGCTCGACGCACGCCACCATGACACCCTCGCCGACCTTCATATCGAGCAGGATTTCCGAGCCGAGCTGCTCGACCACCTCGATTACAGCATCGAAGCAGAGATGGTCGAGATCGGTGGCGCCCGACACGGTGAGGTCCTCCGGGCGCACGCCGAGGGTGACCTCGTTGGCCGATATGGCCGCGCAGGCGCTGCGCGGTCTCCTCCGGCAGCTCGATGCGCAAGCCGGAGTTCTCGGCGATGAGCGATCCGTTCGCCTCGGTCACGGTAACGGCGGCGAAATTCATCGCGGGGGACCCGATGAAGCCGGCGACGAACTTGTTGGCGGGCTGATTGTACAGCTCGAGCGGCTCCCCCACCTGCTGCACCACGCCGTCCTTCATGACGACGACCCGGTCGCCCAGCGTCATGGCCTCGACCTGATCGTGGGTAACGTAAATAGCGGTGGTGCCGAGACGCAGATGCAGCTTCTTGAGCTCAACGCGCATCTGCACCCGCAGCTTGGCATCGAGGTTCGACAGCGGCTCGTCGAACAGGAACACGCGAGGGTGGCGCACGATGGCACGGCCCAGCGCCACGCGCTGGCGCTGGCCGCCGGAGAGCTGGCGCGGCTTGCGTCCCAGCAATTCGCCGATGCCGAGGATGTCGGCCGCCTCCCGTACCCGCTTGTTGATCTCGGCCCCTGTCGAATTTGCGCATCTTCAGGCCGAACGCCATGTTGTCCTGCACGCTCATGTGCGGGTAGAGCGCGTAGTTCTGGAATACCATGGCGATGTCTCGGTCCATGGGCGCCAGTTGATTGATTACGTTGCCGTCGATCGAGATGTCGCCGGAGCTGATCGCTTCAAGCCCGGCGATCATCCTGAGCGTCGTCGTTTTGCCGCAGCCGGACGGTCCGACGAACACCACGAACTCCTTGTCGCGGATCTGCAGATTGACGTCTTTGACGGCGTGCACGCCGTCGTAGAACTTGTTGATCCCCTTGAGGACGACCTGTCCCATTCGCTCCCAACTGCCTCCCCACGGCCTATGCGCATTCTCCATGCGCGTTTTCCGATCCCGATGATCCGGGGTCCTGTCAGCCCTTCACCGATCCGGTCAATCCCGCGACGTAGTGCTCGACGAAAAACGAATAGACGATGGCAACCGGGATCGATCCGAGCAGCGCGCCGGCCATCAGCGGGCCCCAGAAGAATACGTCGCCGCGGATCAACTCCGATGTGACGCCGACGGGCACGGTTTTCTGTTCAGCCGAGGACAGGAAGACAAGCGCATAGATGAACTCGTTCCACGACAGGGTAAAGGCGAAGATGCCGGCCGAGAGGATGCCCGGGATCGCCACCGGAATGACGATGTAGAGCATGGCCTGCCAGCGCGAGGCGCCGTCAATGCGCGCGCATTCCTCGAGCTCCTTAGGCACTGCCTTGAAGTAGCCCATCATAAGCCAGGTGCAGAACGGAATAAGAAAGGTCGGATAGGTCAGAATCAGCGACCAGGGCGTGTCACCCAGCCGATAGTTGCGGATGATCTCGGCCAGCGGAATGAACAGCAGCGTCTGGGGCACCAGATAGGTGATGAAGATGCCGGTGCCCAGGCTGCCGGCAAATGGAAAGTTCAGCCGTGACAGAGCATAGCCGGCGAACACGCCACACACGAGCGAGATAGCGGTTGACATGAGTCGCGATGAACGTCGTGTTCCATAGCCACGATGTGAACAGCGTTTCGTCGAGCAGGTATCTGACGTGGTCCCACGTCGGATTCCAGGTCCAGAACGGATTGTAGTTGATCGAGTTCCAGGGTCGGTAAAGTTCGCCGTCCGGCCGCACCGAGGTGATCACCATCCAGTAGAACGGAAACAGCAGGAAAATCAGGAACAGAGCCATCGGAATGTAGAAGAACACCCACGTTCGCCACCTTGCGCCTTCGATCATGGCTCAGCGGACCTCTACTCGGCGGATGTAGAGAAGTTGGATGATGACGACCAGAAACAAGACCGGAAACATGGCGAGCGAGATGGCGGCGCCCTCGCTCAAAAGGCCGGTACCGATGCCGATCTGATAGGCGTAGGTGGCGAACAGGTGCGTTGCGTTAGCTGGTCCGCCGCCTGTCATCACATAGACGATCTGGAAGTCGGCGAACGTCTGAATCACCGAGAACAGCACCACGACCATGGTCACGGGCAGCAGCAACGGCCAGGTGATGTGCCAGAACCGCTGCCAGGGCTTGGCGCCGTCGATGGCGGCGGCCTCGTTGAGTTCGGGACTGATAGTCTGCAGACCGGCGAGCAGGCTGATGGCGAAGAACGGCACCCCGCGCCAGATGTTGACGATGATGATCGAGATCATGGCGAGGTCTGGATCGCCCAGCCAGTTGATCCGGCCGGTGATCAAGCCGAAATGATAGAGGAGCCAGTTGATAACGCTGAATGTCGGGTCGAACATCCACTTCCAGGCGAAAGTCGAGAGCACGGTCGGGATGATGAAGGGCAGCAGGATGAAAGCGCGGGTGAGAGTCTTGCCGCGGAAATTGCGGTTGAGCAACATGGCCAGCCACAGCCCGAGCGCCAGCTTGAAGACGGTGGTCACGCCCGTATAGACGAAGGTGTTGTAGACCGAGGTGCGAAAGATCCCGTCATTGAAGATCTTGTAGAAGTTGGCAAGGCCGACGAACTCGCCGGGCACACCCACCCGCGAGTTGGTCACCGATAGCAGGATGCCGCGCACGAACGGATAGGCGATGAACAGACCGAGCAGCACCACGGTCGGCACCAGCAGCACGAAGGCGAGCCAACGCTCGTCCTCGAGCAGCCGCAGCCGGGGCCGTGGCGCCTGTGGAATGTAAACTTGGGTTTCCGCGATCGCCATTGCGCTTCACCTCGATTGGCGCGCCGGCTGGCGTGCCGTGCGAACCCTTGGATTGTCCCGACACCGCGCGGGTGACGGAGTGGACCAGCCACTTCGCAGCCGCGCGGTCCGATGGGCGTGTACGCTCAAGTGTAAATCTTCTTGAGTTCGCCTTCCGCCCATTTCACGGCATCCTCCGCAGTCGCGCCCTGGACGGCTTTGGCGTACATATCGGTGATAATGTATTTCGTGAGCACCTCGGCGGGCTTTTTGCCTGATGAGGGCAGAGGATAGCCGGGCGTCTGGCCGAGGCGGCCTGCGACCTTGTAGGGGGTCATGACCTTGTCTTCATCCCACAATTTGTGCTTCTCCCACTCGTGGGTCGGCGGCGTCGCGAAGCCCTTCTGAGAAACGAACCACGGCTCGTAGTTCGCCTTTGTATGGATCCACTTCAACAACTCCTTCGCACCGGCTTGATTCTTCGAGTAGTTCGGAATGACGTGCGAGAAGTAGGTGTGCATAGCGAATTGCCCAGCCGAGCCCTTCGGTAACGGCGAGTGCTGGATGTCGGTCTTCAGCGGCGCGCCTTTCTCGGTGGTGTACTTGTCGGGGTTGCGCAGCGCTTCGAGGTAGATCGAGGCGCCGTTGAGCGTAGCGCAGATCGTCTGCGACAGGAACGCGCGGTTGTTGTTGGTGTCGTCCCAGGCGAGGCCGCCCTCGTCATGGGCTTCTTTCCAGAAGGCCGTCATGAACTTGACCGAGTCGATGACCTCTTTCTTGTTGATGTTGACTGTCTTGCCGTCCTTCTCGACCTCGGTGCCGCCCCAAGACCACAAATAGGGGTAGCTGAATGTCGGCGCGTCGCCGAACGTGTGGGCGAGCGTCTGACCGATCGGCCGGCCCATGGCTTTGAGCTTCTTGCCAACCTCGCGATACTTCTCCCAAGTGTCGGGGAAGGTCGGGGAGCCGACCTCGTCGAACCAGGACTTTCGGTAGGCGATCATGGCGCCGACGATAGTCCATGGCATGGAGATCCACTTCTGGCCGTCGGCCGAGTTCGATTTGCACAGATCATAGTAGCCGCCTTCGGCCTTGCCCACACCACCTGCGAGGTCGGACATGTCGACAACGCTCTCCGAATAGATCTGCGGGTGGTTGTTGAAGAGCATGATGATGTCGGGACCCGAGCCCGACTGAATCGCCGAGGTGATACGCGGCTGCAGGTCGTTGCCATTCACCGTCTCCAAATTGATCTTCATTCCCAGCGCTTTCTCGGCGGCAGGTATCAGATCCTTGCGCAACAGCTGATCGGAAGCCGGCACGAAGTCGTTCCAACGCAGCCAGTGTACCGTCGTGCCTTGTGCAAAAGCAGGCGCGCGGCCAGTGGCCAGGATGCCGGCCATGCCGCCAACGAGCGCGGTACCGCTCTTGAGGACGTTACGTCGTGTTACTGTCGTCATGCATTCCTCCCATGGTGATGCCGTTCCGCCGGTCTAACGCCGGCCTGGAGTTCCGTTCAGGCTATCGCGCCTCCGCGGTCCCGCGCATGCGCACGTTCTCGCGTGGGCAACACGTTATCTCGACGCCGTCGCCGAGCGAGTTTTCCCCGTCTTATAGAGAGCTTGGTGCCGGAATGCTTGTTTGACGTCATTGTCGCCGGTCGCAGCAGAAAATCAAGTGCTAGCTTTGGTAAACCGGCCAGTGTCTCACTTCGTGAACTGGCAGGCCGCCCCAGGTTCAGAGAACAGCATTAGCGCAGTGCCGCTTGATGCAACGTGCGGCGAGTGAAGTCATACATGGTCGATCCTCCCTTTGGGCTTCTTTGATCAGCCATCAGGCGTTCAGTCGCTTGCCGGTCGCCTCGTCAAACAGATGGACGAGCGTCGGATCGGGTTTCAGCCGGACCTTGTCGCCCGGATTGAACTGATGGCGCTCGCGGAACACCGCGACGACTTGCTCGCCGCCAAGCGTGGCAAACACCTGGGTTTCCGAACCGGTCGGCTCGACCACCACGATCTCCGCCTCGGCGCCATCGTCCGCGATGGTGAAATGCTCGGGCCGGATGCCGTAGACCGCGGGCCGGCCGTCGGAATTGGCGGGCGCGGTCGCCAGCGGCAGCTTGAGACCATTAGGCCCTTCGAAACCGGCGCTGCCGTTCGAGACAAGCTTGCCGCCGAGGAAGTTCATCGCCGGCGAGCCGATGAAGCCCGCGACGAACTGGTTGTCCGGGCGATCATAGAGTTCGAGCGGTGTACCCATCTGCTCGACGATGCCGTCATGCATCACCACGATCTTGTCGGCCATGGTCATGGCTTCGATCTGGTCGTGGGTGACATAGACGGTCGTGGTCTTCAGCCGCTGGTGCAGTTCCTTGATTTCCGTGCGCATCGCCACCCGCAGCTTGGCGTCGAGGTTGGACAAGGGCTCGTCGAACAGGAACACCTGCGGGTCGCGCACGATGGCGCGTCCCATCGCCACGCGCTGGCGCTGGCCGCCCGACAATTGCCGGGGATAGCGTTCGAGCAGCGGGGTCAGCGCCAGGATTTCCGCGGCGCGCTTGACGCCCTTGCTGATTTCATCGGCGCTGGCGCCGCGCAGCTTGAGCGAAAAACCCATATTGTCGGCGACCGTCATATGCGGATAGAGCGCATAATTCTGGAACACCATGGCGATGTCGCGCTCCTTGGGCTGGACATTGTTGACGACGCGGTCGCCGATCGAGATCGTGCCCGAGGTGATGTTTTCCAGTCCCGCCAGCATCCGCAACAAGGTCGATTTGCCGCAACCGGAGGGGCCGACCAGAACGACGAAGGCGCCGTCCTCGATCGGGATCGACACGCCGTGGAGGACCTCAAAGCTGCCGAACGACTTCCGCACGTCGCGAATCTGCACCGACGACATCCAAACCCTCGCGATTTGAACTGAGCGCGCCGGCGGTTCCATGCCGCCCATCGCCCGCTTGTTGGATCGGGGTCTTACCAGACTTTTCCGGCGATGTCGTGGGATCAAAGTCGTAGGCCGTTACCGCCGCCGCCAACATTGCGAAGCGAGCATCGACATGCAAACATCGGCGGCCAATGCGAAAATGACGCACAAGAATAAGGCGTGTGCGCTGCGGGAGAAACAATGAACAAGCCGCTTACGACAGTCAGACGGAAACTCCGTTCCAGCGAGTGGTTCAACAATCCCCATAACCCGGGCATGACCGCGCTTTATCTCGAGCGCTACCTCAATTACGGCCTGACCCGCGGGGAATTGCAGTCGGGCAAGCCGATCATCGGCATCGCGCAGACCGGCAACGACCTGTCGCCGTGCAACCGCCACCATCTGGAACTGGCGCACCGGGTCCGGGAAGGCATCCGCGCCGCCGGCGGCATCGCGATGGAGTTTCCGACCCATCCGATCCAGGAGACCGGCAAGCGCCCGACCGCGGCGCTCGACCGCAACCTCGCCTATCTCGGCCTCGTGGAAATCCTGTTCGGCTATCCCTTGGACGGCGTGGTGCTGACGACCGGCTGCGACAAGACCACGCCCGCCTGCCTGATGGCGGCGGCAACCGTTAACCTGCCGGCGATCGTGCTATCCGGCGGGCCGATGCTCAACGGCTGGCACAATGGCGTGCGCTCCGGCTCGGGAACCGTGGTATGGAAGGCGCGCGAGCAGCTTGCCGCCGGCGAGATCGACTACGACGAGTTCATGGACATCGTGGCCTCCTCGGCGCCTTCGATCGGCCACTGCAACACCATGGGCACCGCCTCCACCATGAACTCGCTGGCGGAAGCGCTCGGCATGTCGCTGCCGGGTTGCGCCGCGATCCCCGCCCCCTACCGCGAACGCGGCCAGATCGCCTATGAGACGGGGTTACGCATTGTCGGGATGGTCTGGGAGGATCTGAAACCGTCCGACATCCTGACGCGCAAGGCCTTCGAAAACTGCATCGTCGTCAATTCGGCGATCGGGGGCTCGACCAACGCGCCGATCCATATCAACGCGCTCGCCCGCCACATCGGTGTCGAGCTTTCGATCGAGGATTGGCAGAAATTCGGCCACCAAATTCCGCTGCTCGTGAACATGCAGCCGGCCGGCTTCTACCTCGGCGAGGAGTATCACCGCGCCGGTGGGGTACCGGCCGTGGTCGGCGAATTGATGCGGCACAAGCGCATCCATGAAGACGCCATGACCGTCAACGGCCACACCATGGGCGAGAACTGCCGCAATGCCGCGAAGCCGGACGGCGACGTGATCCGCAGCTACGACAAGCCGCTGGTGAAGGACGCGGGTTTTCTCGTGCTGCACGGCAATCTGTTCGATTCCGCGATCATGAAGACGAGCGTCATCTCCAAGGAATTCCGCGACCGCTATCTGGTCAATCCCAAGGACAAGAACGCGTTCGAGGGCCGCGCCATCGTGTTCGAGGGGCCTGAGGATTATCACGCGCGGATCGACGATCCCGCGCTCAAGATCGACGAGCACTGCATCCTGTTCATCCGCGGCACCGGCCCGATCGGCTATCCCGGCGGCGCCGAGGTCGTGAACATGCAGCCGCCGGCGGCGCTGATCAAACGCGGCATCCTGTCGCTGCCCTGCATCGGCGACGGCCGGCAGTCCGGCACCTCGGGCTCGCCGTCGATCCTCAACGCGACGCCGGAGGCCGCCGCCGACGGCGGGCTTGCGATCCTCAAGACCGGCGACAAGGTCCGCATCGATCTCAACAAGGGCAGCGCGAACATCCTGATTTCCGACCAAGAGCTCAAGCGCCGGCGCGCGGAACTCAAGTCGCAGGGCGGCTTCAAATATCCGGCCAACCAGACGCCGTGGCAGGAGCTCTATCGCTCGACGGTGGGCCAGCAGGCTACCGGCGCCTGCATGGAGTTCGCCACACGCTATCACGACATCGCCGGCAAGGTCGGCGTGGCGAGGGATAATCACTAACCGCCGTCATTCCGAGCGAAGCGAAGTAATCCATTCCACCGCAGAAACGATCTGGATTGCTTCGTCGCTTCGCTCCTCGCAATGACGAATAGCAACGCATGCTGAACGGAGAGACTTGAATGTCAGACCGCCTGAAGGGCAAGCGCGCATTCGTGACCGCGGGCGCGGCGGGCATCGGGCGTGCCTGCGCGATAGCCTTTGCGCGCGAGGGCGCTACGGTGTTTGCGACCGACATCGACGAGAAGGGTCTTGCGCCGCTCAGGAATGAAGGCGTCGCCGAAGTGGCGCGGCTCGACATGCGCGATACCTCAGCCGTCGCCGAGATGGCAAAGCGCGCAGGCCCCGCCGACGTCCTGCTCAATGCGGCCGGCTTCGTCCATCACGGCACCGTGCTTGACTGTTCCGACGCCGACTGGGATTTTTCCTTCGACCTCAACGTCAAGTCGATGCACCGGACGCTGCGCGCGTTCCTTCCGGGCATGCTGGAACGCGGCAAAGGATCGATCGTGAACATCTCCTCGGCCGCCGGCGTGTTCAAGGCCGCGCCCAACCGCTACGTCTACGGCGCCACCAAGGCCGCGGTCGCGGCGCTGACGCGCGCGGTCGCCGCCGATTTCATCGCCAGGGGCATCCGCTGCAACTGCATCTGCCCCGGCACCATCGAGACGCCGTCGATGCTGCAACGCGCCGCCGCGGCGGGCCCCGGCGGCCGCGAAATGTTCGTCGCCCGGCAGCCGATGGGGCGGCTCGGCACGGCCGAGGAGATCGCCTCGCTCGCGGTCTATCTCGCCAGCGACGAAAGCGCGTTCACCACTGGCGTCGCGCACATCATCGACGGCGGCTGGACGCTGTAGACGCAATCCTCATCCTGAGGAGCCGCGCTTTGCGCGGCGTCTCGAAGGATGGGCCACGGGCCTCATGGTTCGAGACGCGCAAGAGCGCTCCTCACCATGAGGACCTTCTAGCGAAAGGATTTCAACCATGAACCAGATCGATCTGAGCGGCCGCTGCGCCGTGGTCACCGGCGGTGCGCAGGGGTTTGGGCGCGCGATCACCGAACGCTTCGTGGCTTCCGGTGCCAAGGTCGCGATCTGGGATCATGATGCGCCACTGGCCGAGAAGACCGCCAAGCAAATCGGCAATGCCGTCACCGCCTTCAAGGTCGACGTCTCGGATCTCGCCGCGGTCGAGCAGACGCGGGATGCGACGCTCGAGGCGTTCGGCAAGATCGACATTCTCGTCAACAATGCCGGCATCGCCGGCGTCAACAAGACGGTATGGGAAACCGACCTCGACGAGTGGCGCAAGGTGTTGCGCATCAATCTCGACGGGCCCTTCATCTGCTGCAAGGCCATCGTGCCCACGATGGTCAAGCAGAACTACGGCCGCATCGTCAACATTGCCTCCATCGCCGGCAAGGAAGGCAACCCCAACGCGGCGCATTACTCGGCGTCGAAGGCAGGACTTATCGCGCTGACGAAATCGCTCGGCAAGGAGCTTGCCGGATACGAGATCGCCGTCAACGCGGTGACGCCTGCCGCCGCCAGGACCGCAATCTTCGACCAGATGACGCAGCAGCACATCGACTTCATGCTGTCGAAGATTCCGAAGAACCGGTTCGTTCTCGTCGAGGAACTCGCCGCGATGGTGGCCTGGCTGGCATCAAGCGATTGCTCGTTCTCCACGGGCGCGGTGTTCGACATTTCCGGCGGCCGGGCGACGTATTAATGTGCAGGGCGGGTTAGGCGAAGCCGTAACCCGCCGCCACAGATGGCGGATTACGCTTCGCTAATCCGCCCTGCGACCCTGTTCGCGGCGGCCCTTCGTGAATACATGGCTCCCGAAAAGACACCCGTCAAACCGGTCAGGATATCCCTTGAATATTACCCTCTACGACATATCCGTCTGGGTATTGCCGCTCGTCACCGCCATCACCTTCCACGAGGCCGCGCACGGCTTTGTCGCGCACGCTCTCGGCGACAACACCGCCTTTGAACGCGGCCGCGTCAGCTTCAATCCGCTCCGGCATATCGATCCGTTCGGCACGCTGATCATGCCGGCGATGTTGCTGCTCGCTCACTCGCCGTTTCTGTTCGGCTATGCCAAGCCGGTGCCGGTGAATTTTCGCGCCCTTCGAAATCCGCGGGTCGACATGGTCTGGGTGGCGCTGGCGGGCCCCGCCACCAATATTTTCCTCGCCTTCGTGTCGGCGGCGCTGTTTCATATCGTCAGCTACCTGCCTGCCGACGCAGCGCAGTGGCTCGCAGCCAACCTCGAGAATGCGATCGTCATCAACGTCATATTGGCGGTCTTCAATATGCTCCCGATACCGCCGCTGGATGGCGGACGGGTCGCGGTCGGCCTGCTTGCCCCGGGTATTCGCCGCCCCGCTGGCGCGGCTGGAGCCCTTCGGGATGCTGATCCTGATCGGAATTCTGATCCTGCTTCCCTTGGCCGGTTCGCAGTTCGGTCTAAATCTTGATGTTATTTCGGCCATACTGCGGACGGTGACCGGCCATGTAATCGAGCTACTTCTGGTGGTAACCGGCAACGCTTAGTCGTACAATTCTGGTCCTGCACATGAAGGGAAATGCCGAAGGGGCGGCCAGCGCATGGTGATCAAGGCAGCCGATATGCTGATCGCGCGACGTGCCGATACAAGGGCGAGGGCCGACTTCGCGACCTGGAAAATGATGGCCAAATTGAACGGCGGCTCCGCCCTGCCCGCCGCGGCCCAGAACTTCCTCGCCGCCTACCAGACGCTGCTCAGGAAAATGCCGGAGAGTGAGGCGACCGAGGCCACGATCCGTCAACTCTACAAGACCTATTATGCCGAAATGGGCGGAGCAGGCTCAGCCCCCGAGCTTCCCGTCCACTCCAGCCAGCAGGCGACCGATAACGTGACCGCCTTCAAACGCCCGGTTGCGCAGCGCAAACCCGTCGCTCAGACGGCCATGCCGGGGCCACAAGGAAAACCCCGTCTGCCGGTGGCGCTGATTTTTACCTGTCTGATCGTCGTCTACGTCGGCATCCGCTATTTTTTCTTGCAGTGAAGCGGGCGCGACCGCCCAACCTCAGTTCCGCCCTCTGGCGTGAAATTCCAGCGGGAGATTGATGGAAAGGCCTTGCTCGGCGACGACCGGCGGCGGCTGCGGCATCGGATCAGATCGCCGCACCATCGCCAGCGCCGCTTCGTCAAATGCCGGGTCCCCGGATCCCTTGACGATGCTGGCCGAGAGCAACATGGCCCATCCGGTCCAGCTCGAAATTGACCATGACGGTCGCCGCACTCTTGCGCGCACTTCCGACCGGGTAACGCTTGTGCCGGTCCAGATGCGCAAGCAGCTTCTTCTCCCAGGTCGCCCGCATGCGACGGGCACTTTCCCCGATGCCGTCTGCGGGCGCGACCGAGCGCGCCGCTTCCGGAACGTCCTCGTTGGAGGGCCGCGCGGTCGCCTCGACCGCCTCCGATTCGGCCGAAGCGGACGTTTGCACCGCGGCGACCTTGGCATCGTCCTGTTTGGGCTTGTTGGAATCGTTCGGCGTCACCACCCGGTCCGGGCTTTCGGTCTCGTTTGGCGTATCCTTCGGCAGCTCCGTCTCCTTCAACTCGGCCTTTTGTTCGGCAATCGCGGGCGAGGCAACGGAAGCGGGCGTGTCCGGCCCCGGCGGCAGGTCGGTAGGCTCCAGATGCGGCGACGTCATCTCCAGCCCGATCTCGATCGTAGGCACGCCAAGCGAGTCGTCGGGCATCCTCGGCGCGCAGATGCGCGAACGCCAACGCGGCGCCGCCGGCGTGAATCGCGAGCGCGGCGAGCGCTGCCAGTATCCACAGCCGCCGCGAAGGTCTTTGTTCGATGTCGAGGTCGGGCATCTCGATTTCGCGGCCGCTCAGGGTTTGGGATTTGCCGGCGCCGAAGGCGGCGCGGCGGAATCGGCAACGCCCTGCAGCGCCACCAGCTTGATCTTCGAATAGCCGCCGGTACGCAGGATTTCCAGCACGGCCATCAGTTCGCCATAGGGCACCGCGCGATCGGCGCGCAGGAAGATGAACCGGTCCTTGCCGCCATCGGCCATCGCATCGAGCGCGGCAACGAGATCGGCGCGCTTGACCGGGGTTTCTCCGATCGCGACGGCGAGATCGGACTTGATGCTGACATAGGTCGGCTTGTCCGGCTTCTTGGTTGTCGTCGCGGTCGATGACGGCAAGTCGATCGGAAGGTCGACGGTCGCCAGCGGCGCCGCCACCATGAAGATGATCAGAAGCACCAGGATGACGTCGATGAAGGGCGTGACGTTGATCTCGTGGGTTTCCGCGAAATCCGCATCGTCATCGAGCTCGGTGTCGGTAATCGAGGTGCCCATCGCCTACTCCGCCGCGCGCGCACTGACATGGGTGCGATCGAGATCGCGCGACAGCAGCCGGCCCGCCGCGCCCGAGGCGCGGGCGACCAGTTCGAGGTAGGCCTTGGTCACCCGCGAAAAGTGGTTGTAGATGATCACGGCCGGGATCGCCGCGGCGAGCCCGAAGGCGGTGGCAAGCAGCGCCTCGGCGATTTCCGGGCGCGACCACGGCGAGATTGGTGGTCTGCGATTTTGAAATCCCGATGAAGCTGTTCATGATGCCCCAGACCGTGCCGAACAGCCCGACGAAGGGCGAGGTCGCGCCGATGGTGGCGAGCAATCCCATGCCGAGCCGGATCCGGCGCGCTTCGGCGCGCACGATCTCGGCGAAACTCGAGGCGGCGCGCTCCTTGATGCCGGCGTCGCTGGAAATTCCCGCCGACAGCCGCGCCTCGCGCATGGCGGCGGCGAGCAACGGCGACAGCACGCTACCCGTCGCCCCGAGCGCGAACTGCGCTTCGGCGAGCGAATTGGCATCGCCGATCCTGCGCAGCGCGGCGCGCAACTTGCGCCGGACCAGCGTGAGCTCGATCATTTTCGCAATGAAGATGGTCCAAGTCACCAGCGAGGCGAAGGCGAGCCCGATCATGACGGCTTTGACCAAAATGTCCGCCGACATGAACATTGACCAGGGCGATAGCTCACGAAGCCCGCCGGTGGTCGATTTCAGCAGCGGCCGGCTGCTATCGGGCGCGGTCGCAGTCGCAGCGGGCGCTGCGGGCGTGACCACGGATGGAGTAGGAACCGGAGCCTCTGCTGTCTGCCCGGCTTGTACGGGAGCCGGTTGCGACGGCGTGAGCGCCTGCTGAGGCGCAGGCGCCACAGCTTGCTGGGCTGATAGCGGCGACATCAGCGACAGAATCGTTAGCGCCAGGATCGCACCGTATGTCGCTCGAAGATGTGACGTTTGCATGTTTCCGTCCAGTGGTGGATCAGATTGTGAGGTACGCATCCGGTTGGTTACAGCTTTTGCGTGATGCCGACATAGAACCCTCGACGCGGGCCGAATTGGGGCGCGAACACGCCGATGCCGGAACCGTCCCTGATCTCGTAGATCTTGTCGAACAGGTTGACGACGTCGAAGCGCACCGTGGTCGGCTTTGGCGATCGAGGCAAGGCGAATTCGGCTCGATCAAAACCCGGCACGAAAAACTGGATTTGCCCTGATCTTGCGAAGCTTCGGCCGCCCCGTTGCGGTTGTCGCTCCGAAATTCAAGTAGCTGGCTGCTCTCCTTTGTTTCTTGCGAAGTGATGTTTCAGAAGCACGTCACCCGCTCGGCGGCGATATAGCCAAGCAGCAATCCAACGCCAAACAGCAGCACCAGTCCGGCGGCTCCGAACTCGACCGCGCGCATCAGCAGCGCACCGCTGCCCTCGCGGCTGGCGGCCATCCGCCGCGCCAGCCCTTTTGCGGAGACCGCAACAATGGCAATGGTCGCCACGGTGACCGCGGTCCCAAGCCCCATGACGAAGGTGGCGGCGATGCCGGCCCAGAACAGCCCCTGCGCCAGCGCGAACACCAGAACCAGAATGGCTCCCGAACAGGGCCGGATACCGACGGTCAAGACCGCGCTGAAACCGCGCCGCCAGCCGCCGGGACCGGCAAGTTGCGTGGGCTCGGGACCATGGGAATGTCCGCAATGCTCGTCATGGAAATGGCCGTGATGCTCCGCCATGCTCGTGTCCGCCCACAGGGCCGCGTGCGACAATTGCGTGCGCAGGAACGAGGGCGTGATGATGATGTCCGTGATCGCCATGATCATGCAAATGATGGCCGTGATCATGATGAAGCGCTGCCGCTGTGCGCCAGAGCCGGCACAAGCTGCGGCTCGGACCTGCCGTAGGATGATTGCAGCGCCCGGAAGAGGCCGCCGCCCTTGATCCAGACCAGTCGGACACCGAAGGCTGCGATCAGCGCATAGCTGGCGATCTCGATCACGCGCTCGGCGCCGCACATCGTTTTCGCCGTGACGTTGAGCAGCCAGGCGCCGATGCCGACGATCAGCACCGCGATCAGCGATTGCATCAGCGCCGAGACGAACGATAGCACGATGCCGCGCCGCGCGGTTTCCTCATTGGCGACGAGATATGACGAGATCACCGTCTTGCCATGGCCAGGGCCCGCCGCGTGGAATATGCCGTAGGCAAAGGAAATCGCGAGCAGGCTCCATACCGCGCTGCCGTTGGCCTTGGCGGCGCGAATAGTGGACGATATCTCGCGGTAGAATTCGCGACTGCTTCGTCAGCAGCCAGCCGACGATACCGCCTACCTGTGCGTCGGGAGCCGCCGGTGGGCCTCCGAACGGATTTTGCGCCAGCGCGCTCTGCAGAGCGCCATCTGCGATTAGAGCAACGGCAATGATCGTGACGCAATTCAACACAATGTGCCGGCTCGTTTTCATGCGCGTCATCCTCAAGGGCAATCCACGGTGATCTTGTTCGCGAACATCGCACCGTAATTGCCGTTGTTGCCATTCAGGAAATTGGCCTCACCGAGCTTCTGGGCGGCGGCCGTTCCGTCGTTCGGCCGCTCGATCGCTACCGTGCAGGAGGCGGGCGCGCCGACGAGGCGAATTGGATTTTGCCGTTGCAGCGCGAAGTCAACGAAATAGCTCGGGTCGAATAGCTCGACGACGAGCTGCTTGGTCTTGATCGGCGTTTTGAACGGGAGCGTGAAGTGAAGCACCAGGGTTGCATCGCGATAGTCAAGAAAGTAGTCGGTCGGGTCGAGAAACTTCTGTTTGGCGCCCTCGACCTTGGCGAACGTGAAGAAACCGTAGGCCTTCAGCGATTCCATATTGGTCTGGGCCAGCGGCGCCAGTTCTTCGCGGGTATAGAACCCCTTCCTTTTGGCCACGGTACCCTGCAGTGCATAGGTCGAGAACATGTCGTCGAACCGCCAGACGTGCCGTATGGCTGTCACAGAGCCGTCCAGTCCATAGATCAGTTCGCTCGCCGCCGTGACCCAAACGTGCGGATGCGCAGTTGCCGGACCTGCCAAGACCGAGAGTGCGGCGATGGCAGCCAGCGCGCGCGCCAGCAATCGAAGCGGTCTGCGCGTCCAGGACTTCATATTTTCTTCGAGACGCCAAGGAAGAACCCTCGACGCGGCCCGAATTGGGGTGCGAACACGCCGATGCCCGAGCCGTCCCTGATCTCGTAGATGGTGTCGAACAGGTTGACGATGTCGAAACGAACCGTCATCGGCAGCGGATCGTTGGGCAGCAGGAATTCCCGCTTGATGCCGACATTGACCTGCGTGTAGGCCGGCACGGTGCCGATGTTGGCGTCGCCGCTGCGCAGGCCGCTGCCATAGATCATGTCCGCGCTGAGTTTGGTTCCGCACCACGATAATCCATTGAGGCCAAACGTTTCCGAAACCGTCGCCAGCCGGCCGCAGAACTGGTAGACGGCACCCGCCGAGGCGGTAACGAACTGATTGTGATCGGTATAGATGAAGTGCGTCTGGACGTACTGAAGCCGGGTCAGGCCCCCGAGATCGGCAAGCGGCACGGTGTTGTCGAACAGAAACTGGTTCGAAACAGGGTTGATCGCCCGTTGCTGCGCCACGGCGACATTACCGTAGGCCTGGAAGTTTCCGCTATTGAATTTGGCTTTGAACTCGACGCCTTCGTTCCAGCCTTTTTCGTAGTTGAAACCACTTAACACCAAGGCCTGGCCGAAAACGCCGTTGTCGATCAGGTCCTGTGCGATCTTGTAATAGGCATCGACGCCGAGCTCGAGACTGGTGCAATCCTTCGGCGCCGACGAGGCGCATCCGAAGGGTATCTTTTGATCGACGCCGACGTCGAAATAATGCGAGCGTTCCGGCAACATCGGGTCGTTGGTCGCGCCGGCCGAGGCCGCTCCGGTCGTGTTGTTGAACAAGGCGATGTTGGCGGGCGCCGCCTCCACCAGCACCGGCGGCGTGAAGTAACGCGCATAGCCGGCATGGAACGTGGTGTTCTCGAATGGCTTGTAGGTTGCGCTGAACCGCGGGCTGAGCTGGTTGGCGCTGACGAATTGCTCCATCTGATCGAAGCGCAAGCCTGTATTGATCGTGAGCTGGTTGGTGAGCTTCCACTCGTCCTGTGCGTAGACCCCCATCAGCACGCCCAGTTTCGAGACGTTATCAGTGATCGGGAACGGCTGCCCATTGTCGGTACCGTCGCAGATCATGCAGGGCTCGACCAGCGACGTATTGCCGACGAATACCTGCTCGCCGCTGACCGTGAAGCCGGCGCGGATCGTATGGGCCGTATTGAGCTGATACGAACCGTCGCCCTGGATGCCGTTGGTGTAGGAGGTACGGGTGACGGTCGAGGCGATGCCGTTGAGCAGGAGGTCACCGACCGGGTCCGGCAGGAAGTGCAGATTGTTGTAGCGCGTGAAATAGGACAATTGCCCGTCGAAACCGTCGTGCGATGTCTGCACCGACAATACGCCGAAGTGAGTGAGCTCCCACTGGTTTTCGTTCAGCTGCGCCGAATCGAAACTGGTGACGCCGAATGCGTTGGTGACCAATCCATTTTGTCCGATCGGCTGACCGGGATTATTGGGAATCTGAAAGTTGTTGTTCGCGGTACCGGCGATCAGGCTGACCCGGGTGGTCGGGTTGACGAACGCGGACATGTAGGCGAAGCCCCGCTCCTGCTGCGAGAAATCGTGGATGGCGTTGTACGCCGGCGTCGGATTTTCGATCCCGACCGTGGTCTGCAGATAGCGGCCGGTGAAGTAGTACTGGACGCCGGGAAAGCAATCCGCGGGAGCCGGCGGTGCCTTGACGTAACCCTGCGTGGTCGCGGGCGTCGCTGGGCAGTTGCCGCCGAACGTGCCGCCATAATCGAAGCTCGGCGTAACGGTGCCGTGACTGCCGCCATACATGCTGACGGAGCCGCTGTTGTTGAAAAGATCGTTGCGGGTTGTGATGTCGACGATCCCGACAGTGCGCAGCCCGAATTCGGCCGGCAGCGCGCCGACGATCAGGGACATGTTGCCGACGAAGCTGGTGTCGAAAATGCTGCCGAAGCCGGTGAGGCCGTCGGGCAGCATCACCCCGTTGATCCGGAACTGGAGATTGGCGTGGTCGTTGCGGATATGCAGCAGGCCGCTGGCGGCGGAATCCTGCGACACCCCGGGCGCCTGCAGCAGCACCTTCTCCACTGGCACCGTGTCGCCCCCGGGCAAATCCTGGATGGTACCGTGACTGATCGTATTGGAGCTGGTGCCGATGGTTGTGTACAGGTTGCTGCGGGCCTGATCGAAGACGCTTTCCCTTGCGGCAAGCTGCGCGGCCGGCGAGATCGGCGGTGGCGCGGCAGGGGTCGCACGCGGTTGCCCCGTGGTCACGCGCGTCCGGGGACGGCGCGGCGTCTGCGCCTGTCGCGGCGCGACGACCTCGATCTGCGGAAGCGTCGTGGTGCCGCCACCCGCGGCTGCCACGGTCTGCGACATTGCCGTGCCATCAAGGGCGATCAGCAGTAACGCTGAACTTGAAAGGAAAAGCGTACCTCTAACAAAGAGTGTCATCGTACCGATCCTGAAATGCTGCCGCTAAATTCGTCCCTCGACGAATTTCGCAGCGCTTGCCGTCGATGTCAGACGGAGCGACTTCGATTCGTCTCGGTGGAACGGCCGCGCGCGCGGCAATCCCACGGAGAACGTCGAGGCCTCGGTGTCAGGAGATGGGCGGAGCGCGAGGCTGGAACGCGACGCGGGTGGAGTTCAGATGAACGAACTCGGCGTCGGTGGTCTGGTATGAGAATTCGATCGCCTGCGGGAGCTGCAACACCGGAGGTGTTGCAAACAGCACCGTGCTGGCCAGCGCCATCACCGCGCATATCGCGCAAACGTCGTTCGGGTGCTGGTCGGAATCGTGATGGGACGCAGGCTGCTGCGCCGCAGACGCGGCGACTGCTTCAAACGTCGCGCGGCCGATGCCGCCCGAACCGTCGGGCCGTGCCGAGCCGGATTGCACGGCCGGCGCGGCCTGCGCCGCGACGCCGTGGAAATGTCCGAACGACAGCAGAAACTGGATCGCCAGCGCGAGCAGCGC
The DNA here is from genome assembly GCA_963721135.1 of uncultured Alphaproteobacteria bacterium. Lineage (GTDB taxonomy): Bacteria > Pseudomonadota > Alphaproteobacteria > Rhizobiales > Xanthobacteraceae > Bradyrhizobium. The sequence continues at coordinate 439,755 of CAVRIB010000003.1, read as the reverse complement.
GAGGCGGGACCCTGCCCTGATGTTTGAACGGAACCATCTCATACCGGCATGCGCCCCATCCGGAATGTCCGACCACTCGCGGTGTTACAACATAACATCGCAGGGATCGCAGAGCGGTGTCAAGGTCTTCGGATCGAACCCGCCGACCGAAGTCAGATCCAACGCAATGAGAGACAAGCCACGTAACCGATACTTGTCAATTTGGCCGTTTCAAGGGCATTTCCTTCGGCGACACAATCGAAGACGAAAGGTCTGCGTGTCCGCGCATTGCGAGCCAGGAAGACTATTTGGCCGCGACACTGCCGGTGGAATTCGGCGAGGCCTTTGATGCGCTCCTTGACCTCGCGGAGCGCCTGCAGGCTGGTTTCGATCGCGTCAGATGGAACATCCCGCAACACGTCGCTCGCGATAGCATCGCGCAAACTGTCGAGATCGTCGACAAGCTGGCGACCGCTCGCGGTCAGGAACAGCCGGTTGGCGCGGCGGTCCTTCGGATCCTGCCGGCGCTCGAGAAGGCCGTGCTCGACCAGGCGATCGAGCAGGCGCACCAGCGAGATCGGCTGCAGTTCGAGCACGTCGGCAAGATCGACCTGCGACAGCCCCTCCTGCTGCCGCAGTCGGAACAGCACGATCCACTGCGCGCGCGTGGTGCCGCGGCCCTTGGCGCGCTGATCGATGTAGTTGCGCAGCAGGCGCGAGCTCTCGACAAGTTGCGAAACCAGCTGGCGTTTCAGATCAAGCGACATGGTATTTTCCAGGCCCTAAAGCTTTCCAATTGTTTAGGATTCCTCAAGCTATAGTGTGTTTACACATTAAGTGCACGCATACTATATCTGGACCTTCGGGAACAGTATTGAAGACCCGCTACTTTGGTTTTTAGGACCATCAGCGCATATGACCGCATCCCGCACTATCCCTTGGATCTTGCTGATCGCAGTGCTTGGCGCGGGCGGTTATTTCGGCTGGGAGCGATTTCACGGTCCTCAGTCCTCGGCCAAGAGCGCGCAGAAATCCCAAATTGCCGCCGCCGTGCCCGTCACCATTGCGCCGGTCGAGAAGGCCGACTTTCCGGTCTACTTGACCGGGCTCGGGACCGTTCAGGGCTTCAACACCGTGCAGGTGCGGACCCGTATCGACGGCCAGATCGACAAGATCGCGTTCAAGGAAGGCCAGATGGTCAAGCAGGGCGACCTGCTCGCCGAAATCGATCCGCGCCCCTACCAGGCGGCGCTCGATCAGGCCAAGGCGAAAAAAGAGCAGGACGAGGCCAACCTCGCCAACGCCAATCTCGACCTGCAGCGCTACACCAAGCTCGGCGAATTCGCGACCAGGCAGCAGACCGACACCCAGCGTTCAACGGTGGCGCAACTGACCGCGCAGATCGCCGCGGACGACGCGACCATCTTCAACGCCCAGACCCAGCTCGACTACACCCAGGTCAAATCGCCGATCACGGGCGTCGTCGGGCTGCGCCAAGTCGATATCGGCAACATCGTCAATGCCGCCACGCAAACCGGCATCGTGTCGGTCGCGCAGATCGAACCGATCGCCGTCATCTTCACGGCGCCGGAAGACCAACTGCCCAACATCAACGAGGCACAGGCGAAAGCGCCGCTGAAAACCATCGCGCTCACCACCGACGGCAGGAAGACCCTCTCGGAAGGAAAGCTCGCGGTGGTCAACAACCAGGTCGACACCACGAGCGGAACCATTCGCCTCAAGGCTGTCTTCGACAACAAGGACCATGCCTTGTGGCCGGGCCAGTCGGTCTCGACGCGCCTGCTGGTGGCGACGCTGAAGGATGCGACGGTGGTGCCCGATGACGCCATTCAGCACGGGAACCAGGGTCTTTACGCCTTCGTGGTCAATTCCGACAACAAGGCGGAGCTGCGCAAGATCAAGGTGTCCCAATCGATCGACGGGCGTTCCGTGATTGACGAGGGGCTTTCGCCCGGTGAGCATGTTATAGTGGCCGGCCAATACAAGGTGCAGCCCGGCTCTACGGTCGCGACCAAGGTCGCGAGCACCGGCCAAGCGCCGGCCAAGGCCGAATAACAATGTACGACAACATCTCGGCGCCGTTCATCCGCTACCCCATCGCGACCTCGTTGCTGATGGCGGGTATCCTGTTCGTCGGCCTCGTTTCGTATCCGATGCTCCCCGTCGCGCCGCTGCCGCAGGTCGATTTCCCGACCATTCAGGTATCGGCGACGCTGCCGGGCGCGAGCTCCGGAAACGATGGCCTCATCGGTGGCGCAGCCGCTGGAGCGGCAGCTGGCGCAAATTCCGGGCATCGCCCAGATGACCTCCACGAGTTCGCTCGGCTCCGCGGCGGTCACCATTCAGTTCGACCTCAACCGTAACATCGACGGCGCGGCCAACGACGTGCAGGGCGCCATCAACGCCGCCGGCGGCCAGCTGCCCAAGAACCTTCCGAGCCCGCCGACCTACCGCAAGGTCAATCCGGCCGATTCGCCGATCCTGTTGTTGTCGGCGACCTCGGATACCCTGCCGCTGACCGATGTCAGCGACGATACCGACGCCCAGCTCGCCCAACAGATCAGCCAGATTTCCGGCGTCGCCCAGGTGTTCGTCGGCGGCCAGCAGAAACCGGCGATCCGCATCCAGATCGATCCGGCGAAGCTCGTCGCCAAGGGCCTCTCGCTGGAGGACATCCGCAACCAGATCACGCTCACCACGGTCGATGGCCCCAAGGGCAACATCGATGGCGGGACCCGCAGCTACACGATCTATGCCAACGACCAGCTGACCGCGTCGAAGGACTGGAACGACGTCATCATCGCCTATCGCAATGGCGGCCCGTTGCGCATACGCGACATCGGCAAGGCGGTATCGGGGCCGGAAGACAACAAGCGCGCGGCCTGGGCCGACGGCAAGCGCGGCGTATTTCTCGTCATTTTCAAGCAACCCGGCGCCAACGTCATCGAGACCGTCGACCGGATCAAGGCGGAATTGCCGAGACTGATCGCGGCGATCCCGCCCGCCATCAAGATCAGGATCATCAGCGACCGCACAACCACCATCCGCGCCGCGATCGAAGACGTTCAGTTCACGCTGGCGGTCACCATCTTTCTCGTCGTGATGGTCATTTTCATCTTCCTCAGAAGCTTCTGGGCGACCATCATTCCGAGCGTCACCGTCCCGCTGGCGCTGTTGGGCGCGTGCGCCTTGATGTGGGCATTCGGCTATTCGCTCGACAACCTTTCGCTGATGGCGCTGACGATTTCCGTCGGCTTCGTGGTCGACGACGCCATCGTCATGCTGGAAAACATCAGCCGCTACATCGAGCAGGGTGAGACGCCGCTGGCGGCCTCGCTGCGGGGCGCAGGCGAAATCGGCTTCACGATCGTGTCGATCAGCGTTTCGCTGGTCGCGGTTCTGATCCCGCTATTGCTCATGGGCGGCATCATCGGCCGGCTGTTCCGCGAATTCGCGGTCACGCTCGCGATGGCGATCTTCGTTTCGCTTGTCGTGTCGCTGACGCTGACCCCGATGATGGCGTCGCGCTTTCTGAGAATGCACAAGGACGAGCATCACAGCAGGATCTATCAGCTGAGCGAGCGCGGCTTCGATGCCATGCTCAATGCCTATCGCCACGGCCTCGACCTCGTCCTGCGCTGGCGCCTCACGACCCTGTGCGTGTTCTTTGTGACACTGGGATTGTCGGTCTACCTGTTCGTCATCATTCCAAAGGGCTTCTTTCCGCAGCAGGACAACGGCCTGATTTTGGGAACGTCCGAGACTGCCCAGGATATCTCGTTCGACGAGATGAAGAAGAAGCAGGAAGAACTCGGCAATATCGTGCTGAGCGACCCCGGCGTCGCCAGCATCGCGATGTTCGTCGGCGGCGGCGGAAGCGCGCTCAACACCGGGCGCATGTACGTCACCCTGAAGCCGCGAAATCAACGCGACGCGTCGGCGTCGCAGATCATCGCGCGGCTGCGTCCGAGGCTCGAGAAGGTCGAAGGTGCGCGCCAGTTCCTGCAGGCCGCTCAGGACGTCCGGCTCGGCGGCCGCGCGACCCGGACCCAGTTCGAGTACACCCTGCAGGATGCCGACCTCGACGAACTGAACACCTGGGCGCCGCGCGTGCTCGAGAAGATGAAGACGTTGCCGGAATTGCGCGACGTCGCCACCGATCAGCAGACCGAGGGAACCACGCTCACCCTGACGTTCGATCGCGATGCGGCATCCCGCTACGGGATTACGCCGCAGTTGATCGACGATACGCTCTATGATGCCTTCGGCCAGCGCGAGGTCACCCAGTATTTCACCCAGCTCAACAGCTACCACGTGATCCTGGAGGTGCTGCCCGAGCTGCAGGGCAAGGTCGACACGCTGGACAAGATCTACGTCAAATCGCCGACCACGGGCGACCAGGTGCCGCTGTCGGCCTTCACCAAATGGACCACCGTGCCGGTCCGGCCGCTCTCGATCAGCCACCAGGGCCAATTCCCGGCGATCACGATCAGCTTCAATCTCGCGCAGGACGTGGCGCTCGGCCAGGCAACCAAGGCCGTGGACAAGGCAATGGCCGATCTTGGTACGCCTGCCACCCTCACCGGCAGCTTCCAGGGAACGGCGCAGGCCTTCCAGCAGTCGCTCGGCACCGTGCCGTTGCTGATTCTGGCGGCCCTCGTCGTGGTGTATCTGATCCTCGGCATTCTCTACGAAAGCTATATCCACCCGATCACAATTCTCTCCACCCTGCCCTCGGCCGGCGTCGGCGCGCTGGCGACGTTGATGTTGTTCCATTTCGACTTCAGCCTGATCGCGCTGATCGGCATCATTCTGTTGATCGGCATCGTCAAGAAGAACGGCATCATGATGGTCGACTTCGCAATCACGGCCGAGCGCGACGAGCACCTGTCTTCGGAAGCATCGATCCGAAAGGCGGCGCTGCTGCGGTTTCGCCCGATCATGATGACGACCATGGCGGCGCTGCTGGGCGGCGTGCCCCTGATGCTCGGCACCGGCGACGGATCGGAAATCCGCCAGCCGCTGGGCTACGCGATGGTCGGCGGCCTGGTCGTCAGCCAGGCGCTGACGCTGTTCACGACGCCGGTGGTGTACCTCTATCTCGACCAGCTCTCGAACTGGTTCGCGGGCCTCGGACGTTCCGGAGATGCCGGAGGGCCATCCGCCGAGGGCGAGCACGGCTCGATCAAGCAAGCCGCGGAGTGACTTGACTTTGGGCGGATACCGGCACATCCGAGAGCAGTTCATCCCGGGGCCGGTTCAGTGAAGATTTCCACGTTTCTCGCGGTCGTTGTCCTCGCCGCTTCGGTATCGCCGGGCCATGCCCAGCAGGCGCCCAAATCCAGGGCTGCGCCGCACCCGGCGCCGACCGCGGCGCCGCAGGTCGAATCCGCTCCCGCAAATACCCCGCCCCCGCCCGGCTGGGCCGCGCGCTGCACCAGCATCAGCCGCGAAGCCCCGCTCGAATGCGCGATCGAACAGAGCGCCGTGTTGACCAAGACCGGACAGTTGCTCGTGCTCGTCAACGTTCGGGTGCCCAGCGACACCCATACGCCCGTCGTGGCGGTGCAGCTACCGCTTGGATTGAACCTGCCGGTCGGCGCCAAGCTGCAGGTCGATGAGGGCAAGGTCGTCGACATGCAGATCCAGACCTGTGAAAACCGGGGTTGCTACGCGTCAACCCCGATCGCGCCGGATATGCTGGCCGCGCTGAAGGCGGGCAAACAGCTGAAGGTGTCGTTCCAGAACCTTCAAAAGGAAACCATCACGATTCCCTTGCCGCTCACCGATTTTGCCGCGGCTTACGACAAGATCAAATAGCCGACCTCGCGGCTTTCTCACTGCCTCGCCATTTCGGCCTTGCCGACGCCGTCGCCGTCGAGCGTCTGGTCGTCATGCATGTCGACCGTGACCCGCAACAGCCGTCCGGTGAATTCGAACGGCGCGGCGTAATACGACACCGGGCTCGAGCGATCGCGCCCGATGTCGAGGCCGGACCACGAGATCAACGTATAGAATCTGAGTTGGGTCTGCAGCGATCCGGCGGGCTCGCCGTCGATCAGGAGCGTATAGGCGGAAACGCCGGTGCGGGCGCCCTTGGCCGGCGGGGTTTCGCGCACCAGACGCTCGACGCGCACGCCGAGCCGGTGCGCGCCGCTCGGAACCTTCCGATCGGAGGTGACGATCTCGTGGCCGCCGCCGATGTTGAGATCGTGCACCAGATGCCCGTCCTTGACGTAGAGGCTATAGCCCGAGGTGGCGTCACCATGCGCGATCAGCACGCCCTCTGCGCCGGCACCGCCGATCTCGACATCGGCCTCGATGCTGTAGCTGCGGCTGCGCACGTCGGGCGCGACGTCGGTCGGCACGTGCCCCATGCCGGCGTGAAACACGAACCTCTTCCGCGCACCCTGGGCGCGGGCGGCGTTCTCCGCAAAGCGCGGGGCGAAGCGGTCGTCGAGCGGCAGCACCTTGTGCTTCTCCGCCTCGCGCCACCACGTCTCGATCATGTCAGTGAGGCGTGCCGGCTCCTTCGTCGCGAGGTCATCCACTTCCGAAAAGTCGCGATCGAGATGAAACAGCTCCCATTTGTCGTTCTCGAACGGCGTGCCCGGCGGATGATAGGTGACCGCCTTCCAGCCGCGGTGCCAGAGGCCGCGGTGCCCGAACATCTCGAAATATTGCGGTGACGATTTTGACGGCGCGGCGGGGTCGGCAACGGAGCGTGCGAAACTCTCACCCTCGATCGGCATCTGCGCGCAGCCGGCGATCTCCGCCGGCGCGTCGATGCCCACGAGTTCGAGCAGCGTCGGCACGAGATCGCAGGCGTGCACGAACTGATGGCGCAGTTCGCCCTTCGCCGGCACCCGCTTCGGCCAGGTCATCACGAAGGGATCGCGGATGCCGCCGCCATGGGTATTTTGCTTGTAGCGGCGCAGCGGCGTGTTGGAGGCCATCGCCCAGCCATGCGGAAAATTGCTGTGGCTGTCCGGACCGCCGATGTCGTCGATCCGCCGCAGCTTTTCGGAGATCGGCTCGGGGCGAAAATTGTACGGTCCCATCGCATTGACGAAGCCGAGCGGTCCGCCCTCCTGGCTCGCGCCATTATCCGACAGCACGAGAATGAGCGTGTTGTCACGAATGCCTGCGGTTTCCAGGAACGCGATCGAGCCGCGCCAAATGCCGGTCGGCGTGATCGAGCATGCCGGCAAACGCCGACTGCAGCCGCGTGAAAACCCGCCGCTCGTCGCTCTGAGTGCTCGTCCCAGGCTTTCACACCGTCATTGCGCGCGGGCATTTTGGTATCCGGCGGCACGACGCCAAACGCCTTCTGGCGCGCCATCCGCTGCTCGCGCTCGACATCCCAGCCGTGCGCAAAAACCTCGTCATAGCCCGTGATGATATCGGCGGGCGCCTGATGCGGCGCATGACAGGCGCCGAAAGCAAGCCAGGTCAGCCAGGGCAGATCGGGCCGGTCGGCAATGTGATCGGCGATGAAGCGGATCGACTGATCGACCAGATCGGCAGTCAGATGATAGCCGTCGGCGTAGGTTCCGGGCGGATGAATGTGGGTGTTGTCGGAGACGAGTTCCGGCGCGTACTGGTCGGTCTCGGCGTCGAGAAAGCCGTAGAAGCGGTCGAAGCCGCGCCCCAATGGCCAGCCGTCGAACGGCCCGGTCGCGCCGCTCTCGGTCAGCGGCGTGACGTGCCATTTGCCGATCATGTAATTGCGGTAGGCGTGGGCCTTGAGCATTTCCGCAAGCGTTCCGGCTTCGCGCGCGATCTTGCCGCGATAACCGGGATAGCCCGAGTTGAAATTGGCGAGGCAGCCGACGCCGACCGAATGGTGATTGCGCCCGGTCAGAAGCGCCGCGCGCGTGGTCGAGCACATCGCGGTGGTATGGAAAGAAGTATAACGCAGGCCTTCCGAAGCGAGCCGGTCGATGGTCGGCGTCCTGATCGGCGAGCCGTAGCAGCCGAAATCGGAAAAGCCGACGTCGTCGAACAGCACGACCAGGATATTGGGGGCGCCTTCGGGGGCCTTCAGCGCCGGCGGCCACCACGGCTTGGAGCCGGCGATGGTCTTGCCGATGGTGCCGCCAAATTCCTTCTCACCGCCAGCGCTCATGCGTCACTCCCTGTCCTTCCGTCCAGCGGTTGATCCGCCGTTCGTCCATGCCCGGGCAAAACCCGTAACTGTCATGATAACATCGCGCGCCTCAGGCGGTGCCGAGATAGGCGCGCTGTACCTGCGGATCGTCGGCAAGATCGGAAGCCTTGCCCGACAACACGCTTCTGCCGACCTGCAGCACGGTTGCGAAGTCGGAGACTTCCAGCGCCAGTTCGATCGACTGCTCCGCGAGCAGGATCGTCATCCCCTCCTTGTGCAGCCGGCCGAACGTCTCGTACATCGACTCGACGACCGTGGGCGCCAGTCCCAGCGACGGCTCGTCCAGCATCAACAATTTCGGATCGCTCATCAGCGCGCGGCCGACCGCGAGCATCTGCCGCTCGCCGCCAGACATGGTGCCGGCGCGCTGGCTGCGCCGCTCCGCCAGTTTTGGAAAGATATCGTAGACGCGGTCGAGCAGGGTCGCGGTGCGCGCCTTGTCACGCAGCGGGGTCGCGCCGAGCCTGAGATTGTTCTCGACGCTTTGCTGCACGAACAGCCGCCAGCCCTCCGGCGACAGCGCCAATCCCTTGCGCACGATCGCAAACGCATTGCGCCCGCCGATCTCCTCGCCGCGAAAGCTGATCGAGCCGGCATGGACCGGGATCAGGCCTGCGATTGCGTTCAAGGTCGTGGTCTTGCCGCCGCCATTGGAGCCGAGCAGCGCCACCACGCTGCCCTCGGGCACCTCGAGCGAAACGTCGGCGACGCCGATCAGGTCGCCGTAGCGGACTTCGAGGTGTTCGATCCTGAGCAGGGACGTGCTCATGTCACGCGGCCCGCCCATCAGTTCGACCGGCGTGTGGCCGGCGGCGGCCTTGGCGGCACGGGTGCCGAGATAGGCCGCGATCACATCGGGATTGCTGGTCACCTCGCGCGGGCTGCCGCGGGCGATCTCGCGGCCCTGGTGAAACACCACCACCCGGCTCGCCAGCGACATGATCACCTCCATGATGTGCTCGACGATGACGAGCGTGATCCCGGAGCGATGGATGTCGCGCACCAGATCGATCGCGAGCTGGACCTCGCGCTGGGTCAATCCCGCCATCGCCTCGTCGAGCAAGAGTACCTTGGGTTCGGTGGCAAGCGCGCGCGCAATTTCCAGCCGCTTGCGGCCGGGCGTGCCGAGCGAGCGCGCCGGCGCATCCGCAAGCCGCGCCATGCCGACGCGCTCCAGCACCGCCCGCGCGCGCGCCTCAGCCTCAGTGCGCTGGGGATGCCGCAGGAACGCGCCGATCATGACGTTCTCCAGCACCGTCATGCCCTCGAAGGTCTGCGGCACCTGGAAGGTGCGCGCGAGCCCGAGCTCCGCGCGCGCTTCCGGCGGAAGATCGGTGATGTCGCGCCCTTCGAACATCACCCTGCCCGAGGTCGCCGTCAGGTCGCCGGTCAGGCAATTGAAGAACGTGGACTTGCCGGCGCCGTTCGGCCCGATCAGGCCGAGAATGTCGCCCTGCTCCAGCGTCACGGAGGCGCCATCGACGGCCTTGAAACTGCCGAAGGCCTTTGTGATGTCGCGCGCTTCAAGGAGCATGGCCCGCTCCTGTCGCGACCGCGGCTCCGCCCGCTTTGCGGAATCTCTCCAGACGGCGCCGGATCAGGGTCAAAATGCCGCCGGGCTGAAACCGCGCGATCAACAGGATGATCGCGCCGTAGACCACGAAGGTGAGGCCCGCGCCCTTGCCGCCGAGCATGTTGTTGGAAATTTCCTCGAGCGGGACCAGGATCGCGGCCCCCACCAGCGGCCCGAACAGGAGACCGGCGCCGCCCAGCGCCGCCATGATCAGCATCTTCACGGAAATCAGGATGCCGAGGCCGGATTCCGGATCGACGAAGCCGAACATCATCGCATACAGCGCGCCGGCGACGCTGGTCAGGCCGGCGCTGAGCATGAAGGCGTAGAGCTTGGTGCGGCTGGCGGGCGCGCCGAGCGAACGCGCCGCGCGCTCGGAATCCTTGATGGCGCGCAGATAAAATCCCATCCGGCTGTTGGTCATCCACCAGGTGATGGCGAGCGTGATGATCAGGATCAAAAGGAACAGGTAGTAGTAAGGCAGCGCCGAAATGAAGGAGAGATCGAACACGTTGCGCGGCACGGTCGGGCCGCTCAAGCCGACCGCGGCGCCGAGATATTCGGTGTTGGTGACGATCAGCCGGCTGAGTTCGGCGACCGCTATGGTCGCCATGCTGAAATAGTGACCGGACAGGCGCAAGGTCGGCACCCCGATCGCCGCCGCGATCGCCACGCTGAATACGATGCCGGCGGGAATGCCGACCAGCGGCGACAACCCGAAATGCGCGTAGGCGCCCATCGCGGCATAGGCGCCGCAACCGAAGAACACGACATGCCCGACCGAGACCTGGCCGGCATAGCCGCCGACGATGTTCCAGGCCGAGGCCGCGATGGCGTAAAGCAAGACCAGCGCGCCGAGCCGCTGATGGAACGGCGTCGAGAACAGCAAGGGATAGCCGATCGCGGCCGCCAGCAGCACCGATAGCCAGACGAAGCGGCGCATCACGTCTTGCCCAGCAGGCCCTGCGGCCTGAACCAGAGGAAGCCGAGGAACAGCGAATAGACCACGATGTCCTGGTAGACCGCGCCGATCAGGTACGCCGAAAGCGACTCGATGACGCCGATCAACAGTCCCGCGATCAGCGCGCCGGGAACGCTGCCGAACCCGCCGAGCGACACCGTGACGAAGGCAACGATGGCGAGCGTCTCGCCGACCGTCGGCACGATATAGAAGAAGGTCGCGATCAGGGCGCCGGCAAGCCCGGTCGCGCCGGCGGCGATCGCCCAGGCGATCGCCTGCATGCTGTCGGGGCGGATGCCCATGAGCTGGGCGGCGGTGGAATCTTCCGCGACCGCCAGCATTTTCGATCCAAGCGAAGTGCGCGTCAGCAAGAGGTGCAGCCCCAGCGTCACGAGCAGCGCGACCGCGCCGGCCAATAGCCGCGAAGCCTCGATGCGAAGGCCGAAGACGGCGAATGTACCGCCCACGATGTTCTGCGGCAGCGAGAGAAAATTGGCGCCGAACCACCAGAACACCGAATAGCGCAGCAACAGCGCCAGTCCGAAGGTGCCGAGGATCTGGGCCAGCATCGGCCCCTTCATGATGTCGCGGATCAGGCCGAAATAGACGATGACGCCGAGGGTGGCGAGCACGAGCATCGCGACCGGCGCGCCGACCAGGGGCCCCGCGCCAAGCAGCGTATAGACAAGATAGGCGACATACATGCCGAGCATGACGAAGTCGCCATGGGCGAAATTGACGACGTTCATCATGCCCCAGACCAGCGTCAGCCCCGAGGAGAACAGCGCGTAGACCGCGCCCAGCAACAGGCCGCCGACGATGACTTGGAGAAGGACAAATGACATGGCGCCGCGTCGTTGCGATCAACAATCAAGCAAAAAGGGCGGGACCGCCGTCCCGCCCCTTGATCGTCACCATCCCTTGAAGGGAAATGCCGGTGCTTTTTCCGCATTCGCCTTGGGCCAGACGGCAACATAGTTCGCGCCGTCCTGCAATTGAATGATGACGGCGGAGGCGAGGATGTTCTGGCCCTTGTCGTCGAACTTGACGCCCTTGTAGCCCATCATCAACTGGTTGGGCTTGAGGTCGGTGGCCTTCAGCGCCGCCTGGATTTTCGCAGGATCGGTCGAGCCCGCGCGATTGATCGCGTCGACCAGGACGAAGAAGCCCTGCATCTCGCGCCCGGCGGTATCGTCGAGATCGTCGCCGGTCTTGTCCTTGTACATCTTGGCGATAAGGGCGGTCGGCGAACCTGCCGGCCCGACGCTCCATGAGGAGCGATTGAACACGCCTTGCTGGATCTTGCCGACCGACTTGATGTAAGATGGATCGGAATAGCCGGAGTTGTCGGCGATGATCATCGGCGGCTTGTAGTCCTGCGCCTGCATGGTCTTGGCGAACAGGATCGCATCCGAAGTATACGAGATCATGATCAGGACGTCGGGCTTCTTCTCCTTGAGCTGCAGCACCTGGCTCTGCAAATCGGTAGAGTTGGTGGGATAGGCAACGTCGAGGGCGACCGGCTGGCCCTTCTCCTTGAAGCCGGCCTTGAGCGTATCGGCGACCGAGGTGCCGTATTCGGTGTTGTCGTGGACGATGGCGACGTTGTCGGTCTTGGCGCCCGCGGCCTTCATGTCGGCGAGGAAATCGTGATAGACGTTGACGAAATCGGGCGCGATCGGCGTGGTGCGGAAGAAGAATTTGAATCCGCGCTCGGTCAAGTTGGCGGCAACCGACTCGCCGGTGAGGAACGGAATCCCGTACTTCTCGGAAATGGCGCTTGCGGTCAGCGTGATGCCGGACTGGTAGGCGCCGGTAAGTGCCACGACCTTCTCTTCGGTGATCAGCCGCAGCGCCTGGTTCTGGCCGGTGGCGGGGCTGCCCTGGTTGTCGGCGAATACCACTTCGACCTTGGCGCCGCCAAGCCCGGACAGGCCGGCATTCTTCGCGAGCGGGAAATCGCCGAACTCGGGATGCGCGTTGTTGATGATGTCCATCGCGACCTCGAGCGCGGCCTTGGCGTGGAGGCCCGCGCTGGCGGCGCCGCCGGTCAAGGGAAAGATGGCGCCGATCTTGACGGTTGCTTGCGCCGAGGCGCTGCCCGCCAACGCCACGGAAATCGCGGCGGCGCAAGCAAGCTCGAGGATGGATTTGAATCTCATGTCGATTTTCTCCGAAACGTTCCCACGCGATGCGTCAGCCGCGAAAGCCCTTAAACGACAGATAAGGGCATAACCCCCGAAACTTCCGCTACTTACTGGCCGGTTCAGCATTGCATGCCCGTTTGGTGCGGGCAAGTTGCGGCCGGCCGCAAGCGGGCCATCATAAGGACTCAGGCCGGCGAATGACCGGTCGGGGGAATTGCCCTCGAGACGGGCAGCTCGGCCTTGACCGCGACGTAGACGGTATTGCTGGCGCTGTGCTCGCCGAACGCGTTGTCGAAGCCCACGACATGCGCCGCCGAGCTTGCGAAGGCGCCGGCCAGCGCGCTCTCGAACGCGGCATCCGGCGGATCGTTCGACCACAGCGCGAACACGCCGCTCGCGTTGAGATGCGCGGCTAGGCTCTTTAGTCCCGCCGGCCCGTAGAGCGCGGCGTGGCGCGGATGCAGCAGCTTCTGCGGCGAGTGATCAATATCGACCAGCACCGCATCGAAGCGGCGACCAGGCCTGTGCGGATCGAAACCATCAGCAGAATCCGACATCGCGAAGAAGTCGCCATGAACGAGGCGGCAGCGCGGGTCAGAGGTCAATTGCTTGCCGAGCGGCAGCAGCCCCTGCTCGTGCCATTCGATGACCTCGGCCAGTGCGTCGACCACGATCAAGGATTTGACGCCCGGGTTTTCCAGGACCGCCTGCGCGGTATAACCGAGCCCAAGCCCGCCAACCACGACGTCGAGCCCCGTTCGCGGCAACGCCGCCAACCCCAGCTGCGCCAGCGCCACCTCGGCGACCGTAAACGCGCTCGACATCAGAAACTCGTCGCCGAGCTTGATCTCGTAGACGTCCTCGCCCGTGGTGAGCGATCTGCGCCGCCTCAGGCTCAGCGCGCCCATCGGCGTCGGGCGAAAATCCAGCTCTTCGAAATACACGCTCACCGCCGCACCGCCTTATGACTGCCGCGCCCAGCGCCGGCGCAAACGGCGGCGGCATTCGCCGCGGCTCATCGCAAGAACGCCATTGCCGCGCGCTTGCCAAGGCCGGGAGCAAGCAGGTAGAAGGGCGCACGCTTCGCGAGGGATTGGCCTCATCCGTCGCAAGAACCGCAAGAATTCCTCTTAAGTATTTGAATCCATTGGGGAATGGTGTAACGGTAGCACAACAGACTCTGACTCTGTTTGTCTAGGTTCGAATCCTAGTTCCCCAGCCACCCTGAATTTATCCTCGTCTGGAAATGGGCGGCTCAAATAGCTCGTACTTGAACCGTTCAAGCATAGGCCGCGCGGTGGCGTCGCCGCCCGACCAGCACAGTGACCAAAAGCAGGTTCAGAATATTGGCGCCGATGCCGACGGCGAACGCGGGCGACTGCCCAAAGAGGCCCTGTTTTCAACGGAAGCTGAGGGGATCGCAACATCAGGAGGGGGGACTCGGCTAAGCCGCGTAATACCCGCCGTCGACGACTTGCGAAGCCCCGGTCATGAAGGACGCTTTATCTGAACACATCCAGACGACGGCCTCCGCGATCTCCTCAGGGCGGCCCATGCGGTTCATCGGGACCTTCGCCATCACCTCACCAAAGCGGGTCCTTACGATTTCCTCGGTCATCGGCGTGGTGATATAGCCAGGATTGACGCAGTTCACGCGAATTCCGTCCTGCGCGTATTCGATGGCTGCCGTCTTGGTCAAACCCACCACTCCGTGTTTTGCTGCAACATAGTGTCCAGATGTCGCCAGACCTATCAGACCGGCGATCGAGGCGGTGTTGACAATGGCTCCGCCGCCTCCTTGTCCCAGCATTTGCACAACCTCGTGTTTCAGGCACAGGAAGACCCCCCTGAGATTGACCGCCAACATAGCGTCGAACGAGGCCTGGCTGAGTTCGTGCAGGCGCTGGCGTCCCGGGCCAACGGATCCTCCCGCCACGCCCGCATTGTTGAATGCACAATCGATCCGTCCATAAGCGGCCACGGTGCGCGCAACCATCGCCGCCACCTGGTCTTCCTTCGTGACATCGCCGCCGACCGCGATCGCCTGTCCGCCGGCCGCGTTGATCAGGGCGACGGTTCCGGCCGCGCTCTCCTCGGTGCGGTCAGCCACCGCCAAGCGCGCGCCCTCGCGAGCCATTGCCAGCGCGGTCGCTCGCCCGATGCCAGAGGCGCCGCCGGTGACTAGCGCTACCTTGCGATCGAGGATGCCCGCCATGTTCAGTTATCTCCTACGCGATCCGCGCCCGCGTCACGTCGTCGAACAATTCGTCGACCGAAAACGCGCGAGGGATCAGCCCCTGTTCCGCCGCATATCCAATGATCAGCGTCAGCGAGCCGCGCATTTCGTCGGCGCTGAATTTCGGCGCGCCGGCCGGCGCGCGGCCTGCGCTCTCGCGCAGCATGCGGTGAACTTCGCGCACCACATCCGGATGATTTTTGGACAGCGTCTCGCTCACGACCACCATGTGATTGATCGGCAGCACGTTGTGTTTGGCGAACCAGGACTTCTCCTCCGCCGCAACATCCGGAAACAGCGGTTTTATGCCGGGCCGGTCGACCTTCTCGCCGAGCACGGCGTCGAGTTCGCCGTCGAGCAGCATCTGGATGATCTCCCTGCCCGCCGGCGCCCGCTTGGTCGTGTCCTTGAATTCGGCGACGTGGGCATCCTCGAAGGTCACCCAGTCGATCGAGTTGAGGTCGACGCCGTAGTCATTGTCCAAAATGCCGCGCAGCCAGGCGCCGGTCGTGGTTGTGAAGGAACGGATGCCGACGCGCTTGCCATTGAGGTCGGAGGGTTTCAGCGTTCCAAGCCTCGCGTTATAGAGCGCGAAAGCATGCTGGAACCGCGCCACCACCACGTCGGGCAACAGCACCATCGGCTTGCCAAAACTTTTCGCCATCAGATAGGTGACGATCGCCATCTCCGCGACGTCGAAGGCCGCTTCGCGGACCATGGGCTTGAAGCCCCGGTTGGTCGGTGAATACTGCGCGAAATCGAAGGCGACCAGATCTGACGTGATCGACCCGTTCTTGAGTGCCGCCGTGCCGGGGTGGTCGCCGAGCAATGTGCGAAGCCGCATCGTCACCTCTTCGCCTCCGTTCTCATGCAAGTTCCTCCAGTGTCTTGTTGTCGTGGCACACTTTCGGAACCGAACCTATATCGGCCCGGCGCCGAACGTAAAGTCCGAACCGGCCATCACACGCACATCGTCGGTTGACGATGACGCGCTGGAAGCGGACATTGCCGGATGATGAGATCGCACTACACTATCCTCGCCTACTGGTCGTGGTTTCTGCTCGGGCTCGTCTGGCTGCCCGGCTATTTCATGAGCAAGCACACGTCCGATGTGCCGAGGCGCGGTTTGCAGATTCCGGCCACGCTGCTGCTGATCGTCGGGTTCACCCTGCTGCTCAATCCGGGATTTCATGTTCTGGACATGCCGGTCACGCCGAACGTTGCGCCCTTCGGAATCATCGGCGTCATGCTCGACCTGCCCGGCGTCGCCTTCGCCATCTGGGCGCGCCTGGCGCTCGGACGCAACTGGTCCGGCATTGTCGTGACGATGAAGCAGGGCCACGAGCTCGTGCAGACCGGCCCCTACGCGATCGTCCGTCATCCGATCTACATGGGGCTCTTGCTCGCGGCGATCGGCACGGCGCTGACCAAGGGAACGCTCGCCGCCTATGTCGGCCTCGCCGCGATCTTCATCGCGTTCCTGATCCGCGTCACCATCGAGGAAGCGCTGATGAGCGAGCAGTTCGGCGAGACCTATGACGCCTACCGGGGTCGAACCTGGAAGCTCGTGCCGCTCGTGTGGTGAGATCGGCAAAACCCTCACTTCGCATTGGCCGGCGCGTGCAGGTGCCAGAGATCGGCGCGCCAGTGCAGGGCGATGGCGAGCATCAGCGTAAACCCCGTTGCCGCGTAGAGCGTGCCGGTGGCCGCGAAGCCGATTTCCTTGACCAGGCTGCCGGCGGCGAGCAGCCCGAGCGGCAGGCTGTAGATCGCGAGCATCCGTACGCCCATCACCCGGCCGCGGAGATGCTCGCTTGCGGTGCGCATCAGGATCACCGCGACCGAGATCATGGTGAGGCTTTGCGCAAAGCCCGCCACCACCAGGAACGCGATCGCTGACGGCATGCTTTGCATCTGCACGAACACCAGGAGCGCCGTGTACCACACCACGGTCGAACCGATCATCAGCCGCGCGGCACGGATTCCTCCGGTCATGCTGAGCAGGATCGAGCCGGTCAGCGAACCCATCGCGTAGCTCGCCGACAGATAGCCGAGCCCGGTCTGGTTGACATGGTAGATTTCGCGCGCGACGTAGGGCAATAAGCCGTTGGTCAACGGATAGGCGGTAAGGTTGGCGAGGAACGCGATCCAGATCGCCGCCCGCATCCGCGGCGTGGTCCAGACATAGGCCAGGCCCTCCTTGAGGTCGCGCAGCGGCGACCGGCGCAGCGCGCCATCGGCCAAGGCGTCGACGGGGTGCGGTTTCGACGGCGCCACCACGCGAGAGGTCAAGAGCGTGGCAGTGGCATAGAGGCTGACGATCACCACATAGGCCGGTCCGATGCCGAGGCTTGCGAACAATCCGGCGCCCGACAGCGCGCCGGCGATCCGCGCGGTATCCATGGTGGTTCGGGAAATGCTGATCGCACCGACCAGCCGGTCATGCGGCATGATGTTGGCGACGAGTGCACCGCGCACCCCGAGATCCGACGGCCGCACCAGGCCCATGATCGCCACGATGATCATCACATAGAACGGGGTCAGGTGACCGGACAGCGCCAGCGTCATCAGTGTGCCCGCGAGCACGGTGTAGGTCGAGCGCATCATGACCAGCAGGTCGCGATGGCCGATGCGGTCGCCGATCATGCCGAACACGGGCGCAATCAGCGTGCCGATGTAGATGAGCGAGGCGAACGCCGTCAGCAGCACCACCGACCCGGTCTCGACCAGCACATACCAGCCGAGAATGAGCATCTCCATCTCGAACGCCCAGGAGGTGAGCAGATCGGCAGGCCACTGGAAACGGTAATTCCTGATGTGGAAGGGTGCGAGCGCGGAGACCCGCGCGGGCCCGCTCAAGACTCGATGCCGCGTGTCATCGCGTTCCACCCTGCCCCGGTTTCTTGTTGGAACCAAGTTTACCGCGCCGCGACGGCGGAGGCCAGCCCCGCGCATTGCCGGCAATCGCAGGCTTCTTGAGGCCGCACGCCTTGTGGCCTTGGTAAAGGAAGCGTTAAGCCATAGCTGGCGCCGCGGCCCGCGTGCGATGCACGAAAGCGCGATTTTTCCGGCAAATCCGGCGATGCGGGAGCGGCCCGGTCGCCGGCCAAAACGAGTTCCGGACGAAAATGCGGTGGATTTATCGCAACCCAAACAGCTCCGGCTTAACAGTTTTTCCAGCCCGCCCCGGCATAGTGGCCCAAGACCCAAATTCCAAGACCCAAATTCCAAGACCCCAATTCATGACATGCCAGGTTCCAGCCCAGTGACAACCTTCGGACGCGTAATTTCGGTGCGCGGCTCGCTCGCCCGGGTCGGCCTGTTGGCGGTGAGCAAGATGGGCGTCGCCGAGGTGCGGGCCACTGTTGGCCGCTTCGTCTCGATCCGCTGCGCCAATTCCACCATCGTCGCCATGATCACGGACGTGTCGTGCGAGGGCCTCCCGTCCTCCGACAACTACATCGCGGTTGCCGGGGTCGATCTGCTCGGCGAAATCCTCGGCGAAGCCGATCGCCCGAAATTCCAGCGCGGCGTCACCAACTATCCGACCATCGGCGACGCCGTCGACCTGATCTCGAACCAGGATCTTCGCACGGTCTACGCGCCGTCGGGCTCCGACCAGATCAACGTCGGCACCCTGCAGCAGGATCCCTCCGTCATCGCCTATGTCGATATCGAGGAAATGCTGTCGAAGCACTTTGCGGTGCTCGGCTCGACCGGCGTCGGCAAATCGACCGGCGTGTCGCTCCTGCTCAACGAGATCCTCAAGTCGCGGCCGAATTTGCGGATCTTCCTGCTCGACGTGCACAACGAATACGGCCGCTGCTTCGGCAACCGGGCACTGGTGCTCAACCCGCGCAATCTGAAGCTGCCGTTCTGGCTGTTCAATTTCGAGGAAATCGTCGACGTGCTGTTCGCCGGCCGGCCCGGCGTGGCCGAGGAGCTCGACATCCTCGCCGAAGTCATTCCGATGGCCAAGGGAATCTATACGCAGTACCAGAACGCCGACCGCATGGGCTTGAAGCGCATCGACCTCAAGGCGATCGGCTACACCGTCGACACCCCGGTTCCCTACCGCCTGGTCGACCTGATCTCGCTGATCGACGAGCGCATGGGCAAGCTGGAAAACCGCTCCTCGCGCATCATCTATCACAAGCTGATCTCGCGCATCGAGACCGTGCGCAACGATCCGCGCTACGCCTTCATGTTCGACAACGCCAATGTCGGCGGCGACACCATGGCGGAAGTCATCAGCCATCTGTTCCGGCTGCCGGCCAACGGCCGGCCGATGACGGTGATGCAGCTCGCCGGCTTCCCGGCCGAAGTCATCGATTCCGTGGTCTCGGTGTTGTGCCGCATGGCGTTCGACTTCGGACTGTGGAGCGACGGCGTCTCGCCGCTGTTGTTCGTCTGCGAGGAGGCGCACCGCTACGCCTCCGCCGACCGCAACATCGGCTTCGGGCCGACCCGCAAGGCGGTCTCGCGCATCGCCAAGGAAGGCCGCAAATACGGCGTCTATCTCGGGCTCGTGACCCAGCGCCCGGCCGAGCTCGACGCCACCATCATTTCCCAATGCAACACGCTGTTTGCGATGCGGCTTGCCAACGATCGCGACCAGGCGCTGTTGCGCTCGGCGGTCTCGGACGCCGCGGCCAACCTCTTGTCGTTCGTGCCCTCGCTCGGCACCCGCGAGGTGCTGGCCTTCGGCGAAGGCGTGGCGCTGCCGACGCGGCTGCGCTTCAAGGAGGTGCCGTCGCATCAATTGCCGCGCAGCGAAGCCACGATCTCGACGGTGCCCTCGGCCGCCGCCGGCCACGACATGCATTTCGTCGGCGCGGTGCTCGAGCGCTGGCGCGGCGCCACCTCGCATCGCGACGTCCCCAACGACCCCACCATCAACGAACGCCCGGCCGCCCGCACGATCGAACCGCGCTCGGTGGAAGCGCCGATGCTGCAGCCCTCGATGGGTCTCGACCCCGACCGGTTTTCGCTGTTGAAGAAGCCGCTGCGCTGACGAAGAGGGCGTTCCGCGCCGACGGCCGGAGTTGCCGAGCTCGAACCTCTCAACGTCATTGCGAGCGCAGCGAAGCAATCCACACTTCCTCTGCTGCACCATGGATTACTTCGTCGCAAGTGCTCCTCGCAATGACGGCGAGACATAGCGCCGCGATCTCGCCGCGCACCGTCACGCGAGTTTTGCCATTTCGTTTCGCCCTCTCAAAGTAAAGGGCGTGGGGAATGCCGGGCGCCCAATGCACCCGCAGCCTCGCGTGCGAAAGTGAAACAAAGCACACGAGCGTAGTCACCACGAGTACACCGGAACAACCCGGCATTCCCGCACGCGGATGGTTTTAACGGTTTCCTTCGTGCTCTCCCCGGAGATCGGGCTGGTTTGTCTCCGTCGCCTCGCAGGAATACCCGCAAGACTTGACGCCGGCGTCGAGGCGCCAGGACCACACGACTTCGCCGTCCGCCTCAGGCACGTTCGTCGACGTGCCATCAGCGTCCACCGCATCCCGCCCCGCGTTGATGACGTTGGCCAACGCCCCTTTGGTGGGGCGGGATGGGAGTGAATATAGGGTGATTTGTGTTTCTGTAAAACAGAAATATTTTTGCGAACGGGGCTTGACACGCAGGTCGAAAACCCGCGTCGGTGATTTGCCCGTCGGGCAAATCACTTTGTCAACGGCTGCCCCTCGAGTAAAGTCCCGGATGTCGCTTCGCTCATCCGGGCTACGTTTGCTGCGTTACATTGGGAATTTGAAAGATGAGTGAGGTAAGCATGTGCACTGAGGCCTCATGCCATTCGCTCCTGACTTTCAAAGGTGACGAGCTCGATCCAGCCAAATTAATTGGATATTTCTCAATGAAGCCGGTCCGCGCCAAGAAGAAGGGTGATCGGCTTGGAAGTCGCCCCGGGTATCCTCCCCCCTTGGCCGCTACCGGGTACTGCGGATTTTCGACGTCAGAATGCGTGAGTTCGAAGAATATCAATGACCATGTCAGCTTCCTGCTCGAAGAAATCTCGCGCAATCTAGATGATATCAAAATCATTATTCGAGATGACCACTTGTCATGGAAAATTGTTTGCTTTTTTCATCCTCCGCAAAATTTACAGGCGATTTTGAGCCCTAGTAACGTCGTCAAATCAAGGGAAATCGGTATTGAGATCGTTCGCGACGAAAGCAGCGGAGCTGTTACTTTCGTTTGGGATATTCCAGATCCGCAGAATGACGGGTAGTGCTCGTAATTGCGGTGCCGGTGCACTGAATTGACGTGCCAGCACCCTCGCGGACTTTGCGGCCAGCACCGTCATCGACTATCGTCCCGGCTGGCCGCAGCTCGCCGCAACGCCGGAACCCCGCCATGACCCAGCCCATCGCCAACCGCTTCCCCATTCCCGCCATCGACAGCCTGCCGGACGACATCCGCATCCGCATCCTGGCGGTGCAGGAGAAATCCGGATTCGTCCCGAATGTCTTTCTGACGCTGGCGTACCGGCCCGACGAGTTTCGCGCCTTCTTTGCCTATCACGACGCGCTGATGGAGAAGGATGGCGGGCTCACCAAGGCGGAGCGCGAGATGATCGTGGTGGCGACGTCGGCCGCTAACCAGTGCCATTATTGCGTGATCGCGCATGGCGCGATCCTGCGCATCCGGGCGAAGAACCCGCAAATCGCGGACCAGATCGCGATCAACTACCGCAAGGCCGACATCACGCCGCGCCAGCGCGCCATGCTCGATTTCGCGATGAAAGTGTGCAGCGAGCCGCAGCTGATTTCGGAAGCCGATTTCGAGGCGGCCACAAGCCACGGCTTCAGCAACGACGACATCTGGGACATCGCGGCGATCGCGGCGTTCTTCGCGCTGTCGAACCGGATGGCCAACGTCACCGCGATGCGTCCGAACGACGAGTTTTACTTGATGGGGCGGGTGCCGAAATAACTGTTTCTCCCTCTCCCCGCTCTTCGCGGGGAGAGGGTTGGGGTGAGGGGCTCCCTCGACAATTCTAACTCGTTGAGAGTCCCCCTCACCCGAAATTCGCTGCGCGAATTTCGACCTCTCCCCGCACGCGGGGCGAGGTGACGAACGCCCCTAATCGTCCGACGCGGCGCCGCACCAGCCGGGCAGATAGATCGCCGGCTTGCTCTTCGCCAGCGCCAAGGCCTTCTCCATGGCCTTGGCGAAATTGTCTTCCACGCTCTGGCGCGAGATCTGGTGGCGCAGGAAATCCGCCCACAGGAACTCGCTGAACGGCGTGGTGTCCTTGGCGAAACCGCCGGAGCGCCGCAATTCGCCGGCGAGGCTGCGGAACGGGTCGTCCTTGAGTTCCGTGATTGATTTCGGAAGATCCTTGTAGTGCCGGCGCTCGCCCTTGGCGTCGTAGGGATAGACCCATCTTTTGTTGTCCATCACACCCCAGAACGCGTCGCGCTCGACCATGGAGAGATCGCCGATCACGGTGACGAGAATGTCCTCGACGCCTTCGTCGTGGAGCGCGCGCGCCAGATGGTGATGGTCGACCACGTAGTGCCGCTTGTCCGGCCCCAGCACCACCGGGATCATGTGTCGCCCGAGAAACTCGCCCTGCTTCTTCGCCGACTTGTGCTCCTTCCAGTATTCCCGCAGACGCTTGCGCTTGTCCTTGACCTCGCGCATTCCGACCGTCATCTGCGTCGGTCGCAGCGAGACAATTGAAATCGGATGAAGGATCGGATCGCGCGTATTCGCCATGGCTTGAAACCCTCGTCTGCGGCCGGCAAGAATTGCCGCAACGGCCAGGATTATGCCATGATGCAATCTGCGATAAAATGCCCTTTGTTCCAGGCCGCTCAAGAGAAATCGAAGATGCTGAACCGCCCAAACGAACGAACATCGAACCCGCGGATCGTCCGGTTTGGCAGCCGCGAGATCGTCACCGAGGGCCTGAACCTTTCCTTCTGGGCCGACATCAGCCATCGCTGCATGACGGCCTCGTGGCCCTCCTTCATCGCCGGCGCCGCGCTGGTGTTCCTGGCCTTCAATGCGGTGTTCGCGGCGTTCTACTGGATCGGCGACCAGCCGATCGCGAACGTGCCCGGCGGCGCCTATATCGACTATCTCTATTTCAGCATCGAGACGCTCTCGACCGCCGGCTACGGCGACATGCATCCGCAGACCCAC
Organism: uncultured Alphaproteobacteria bacterium; assembly: GCA_963721135.1. Taxonomy (GTDB): domain Bacteria; phylum Pseudomonadota; class Alphaproteobacteria; order Rhizobiales; family Xanthobacteraceae; genus Bradyrhizobium. The sequence continues at coordinate 416,505 of CAVRIB010000003.1, read as the reverse complement.
TACGGACACTTCGTCTCGGCGGTGGAATTGTTCACCGGCATCTTCTCGATGGCGCTGATGACCGGGCTCGTCTTTGCGCGCTTCTCGCGGCCCAATGCCAGGATGCTGTTTGCCGAAAGCCCCGTCGTTACCAACCATGAGGGCAAGCCCACGTTGATGGTTCGCTTCGCCAACGAGCGCCACAACATCATCGGCAACGCCACCGCAAGGGTCTGGCTGCTCAGGAACGAAGTCAGCCAGGAGGGCCGCGAGCTGCGGCGCTTCTACGAATTGCCTTTGCTGCGCAACGAGCACCCGGCGCTCGCCCTGAGCTGGACGCTGCACCACGTGGTTGATGAGCAAAGCCCGCTTCACGGGCTGACTGCCGACGATCTCGACGCGGCCAAGGTCTCGTTGATGGTGGTGGTGTCGGGATATGATGTTGTTGCGGCGCAAACCGTCCATGCCCGCAAATCCTACGATCATCCCGACATCCGATTCGGCCAGCGCTACGTCGATATTCTCGACACGACCGAGGACGGCCGAATCAGGATCGACTACGGCAAGTTCCATGAGACGACGGAGGAGTAGCTGCGAGCGCGCTCGTGCCGGCTCAACATTTTCTGCAAGACGCGCGGCGGGCGTGCTAGACAATAACAGGATGTCCCGGAGCTGGCAGCCGTGAAACCCCAGCGGCCCATTACGTCACAAGCATCGGACGAGGAGCATCGCGTGCTCCAATTCCGGCCGCGCACGGCCCTTCGCCCTCACGGTTTCGGAGGACCACCCGGCCACCAGGCCTCGGAGCATGACCGGCCCGAGCCGAATGACCTGTCGCGCTACGAGCGCCCGCGGGAGGAGCCGGACGATTTTCGGCATCGGATGCTCGCCAACATCGCGGCGTTCGCCTTTACGGTCGCGCTGACGGCGGTCGGAATTTGGCTTGCCATGAACATCGCGGACCTGCGCCGGACTCAGGATTGCGTGCTGATGGGGCGGCGCGATTGCGCGCGCATCTCGTTGCCGAATTTCTAGCATTTTCAGGCCCAAACGGGCTCCTTCGCCCCCGGATGCCCCTCCCCCGCCGCCTGCTCCGGCCTCCATTGAACTAACGGCGTCGCTCCGATATACGGGCACTCGACTCCGGATGGGTGGTTGGGGCGATCCGGGGCGCCGACGCCCGCATGCCCCCTGGCATTTCGGCATTTATCTTCAATATATCAAAGGGTTAGTGATGTCATCCACATTCGATCAGGTCGCCAACATTATCGCCGAAACCTGCGACATACCGCGCGACACGATCACGCCCGAAAGCCACGCCATCGACGATCTCGGCATCGACAGTCTCGATTTTCTCGACATCGCGTTTGCGATCGACAAGGCGTTCGGCATCAAGATGCCGCTCGAAAAGTGGACCCAGGAGGTCAATGACGGCAAGGCGACCACGGAGCAGTATTTTGTGCTGAAGAATCTCTGCGCCCGCATCGACGAACTTGTCGCCGCCAAAAACGCAAGCCCGGGCGCCTAATCGCCCGCCATGCGCCTTGAATATTTCCAGCTGATCGACCGCATCATCGACCTCAACCTGGCCGAGAAGACCATCAGGGTCGAGGCGCAGATCCCCGAGCACAACACCATTTTCGAGGGGCATTTTCCGGGCTTTCCGATCATGCCCGGCGTGCTGCTCACCGAGGCGATGGCGCAAAGCTCCGGCTGGCTCCTGCTCGGCGTGATGAAGTTCGAGCGCATGCCGTTTCTGGCGATGGTGAAGGAAGCTAAGATGCGGGGTTTCGTCAGTCCCGGCCAGCTGTTGACGATCGACGCGAAGATCGAGCATGAAGGCTCGGGCTTCGCCGTCACCTCGGCCAAGGCGCGCGTCGGCACCGAGCTGAAGTGCAGCGCCGACCTGACCTTCCGCCATATCCCCTTCCCTGACCCGAAGTTGCGCGTCTTCATGGACGCGATGGCCAACGAGATCGGCTTTCCGCTGCAGGCGATTTCGCAATGACCGCACCGAAGCAAGCCTGGATCACGGGGATCGGCATCGTCTCCTCGCTCGGCGAGGGGCTGGATGCGCATTGGGATGCGCTCAATGCCGGCCGCATCAACATCGACGAGAAGCGGTTTGCGCCCTACATCGTTCATCCGCTGGCGCCGCTCAGCTTCGACGCGCAGATCCCGAAAAAGGGCGATCAGCGCCAGATGGAGGCCTGGCAGCGCATCGGCACCTATGCCGCCGGGCTCGCGCTGGATTCGGCGGGCGTCAAGGGCAACAAGGAAATCCTCGGCCGGATGGACATGATCGTGGCCGCCGGCGGCGGCGAGCGCGATGTCGCGGTCGACATGGCCATCCTGAATGCCGACGCCAAGGGCAACTCGGCGCCCGGCTTCCTCAACGAACGGCTGATGAACGATTTGCGGCCGACGCTGTTTCTGGCCCAGCTCTCCAACCTGTTGGCCGGCAATATCGCCATCGTCCATGGCGTTTCCGGAACATCGCGCACCTTCATGGGCGAGGAGGCCTCGAGCATCGACGCGGCGCGGATTGCGCTGGCGCGGATCGCCTCCGGCCAGAGCGACATCGCCCTCGTCGGCGCGGCCTATAACGGCGAACGGCCTGACTTGCTGATCCTCTTCGAGTTCGGCGACTTCAACCTGACCGGCCAATTCGCGCCGGTGTGGGCGCGCGACAAGCGCAGCGGTTTTTGCCTGGGCTCGGCCGGCGTCTTTCTGGTGATCGAATCCAGTGCGCATGCGCAAGCGCGCGGCGCCAGGCCCTATGCAAGGCTGACCAACGTGGTCGCCGACCTCGCGCAACGCAAGCAGCCCGGCGCGGTCACAAGCTCGCTCGACGCGCTGTGGTCGAAGCTCGGCAAGCTCGCCGACAAGGATCCCATCATCACCGGTGCGACCGGCGTTGAACCCGCCACCTCGGAGGAAAGGGCGTTCCTGTCGCAGCACGCGGGCTGCGCCGTGCGCGCGACCGGGACGATGTTCGGACACACGCTGGAAACGCAATTTCCGCTTGGGCTCGCGCTCGCATCGCTTTCGATCTCGCGCGGCGCGCTGTTTCCGCCCAACGACCCGACCGGACTGGAGCTTGAAATGTCCGCAGCCCCGACCCAGATTGTCGTCGTCGGGGTCGGTCACTGGCAGGGCGAGGGCATGGCCCTGGTCGAGGCAGTCGGCTAGAGCATGATCCGGAAAAGTGGACACCGGTTTTCCGAAAAGATCATGCTCAAACAAAAAGATAGAGCGGGATGACGATTTGAAGAAAAGTCATCGCGCTCTAGACACACCGCGCGCGTTCGACGGGGGATATCATGGCAGCACCACGCGACAAATTCGGCAGGCCAATCGTCGTCGTCACCGGAATGGGCGTCGTGACCTCGCTCGGTGCCGGCAAGACCGATAACTGGGCGAAGCTGACCGCGGGCGAATCCGGCATCCGGACCGTCACGCGGTTTCCGGTCGATGGCCTGAAGAGCACGATGGCCGGGACCGTCGACTTCGTGAAGGTCGAACCGTTTTCCTCGACCGGCCTCACCGAACGGCTGGCCGATCTCGCGACCGAGGAGGCGCTCGAGCAATCGGCTATCGGCAGCAAGGGCGATTTCCCCGGACCGCTGTTTCTCGCGGTTGCGCCGGTTGAAACCGAATGGCCGCAGCGGTTCGAACTCGGACGCGCCGTCGGCAAGCCGGACTTCGACTACAACGACATGCTGCGCATCTGCGGCGGCGGGAAGTTCGCGCAATTCCATCATCGTTTCATGTTCGGCTCGGTGGCAAGCCATCTTGCGGAGAAGTTCGGCACCAAGGGTTCGCCGATTTCGCTTTCGACGGCCTGCGCATCCGGCGCCACCGCCATCCAGCTCGGCGTCGAGGCGATCCGCCGCGGCGAGGCCGACGCGGCGCTGTGCGTTGCCACCGATGGCTCGGTCAATCCGGAAGCCATGGTCCGGTTTTCCCTGCTCTCGGCGCTCTCCACCCAGAACGATCCGCCGCAGGCGGCCTCCAAACCGTTCTCCAAGAACCGGGACGGCTTCGTCATGGCGGAAGGCGCCGGCGCGCTGGTGCTGGAAAGCTACGACGCCGCGATCGCCCGCGGCGCGCCGATCCTCGGGGTCGTCGCCGGCTGCGGCGAACTGACCGATTCCTTTCACCGTACCCGTTCGAGCCCCGACGGCAAGCCGATCATCGGCTGTGTCCGCAAGACGCTGGATGATGCCGGCATGACGCCGCAGGACATCGACCACATCAACGCGCACGGAACGTCGACGCCGGAAAACGACAAGATGGAATACCTCGCCATCTCCACCGTGTTCGGCGACCGCGCCACGAAAATTCCGGTATCGTCCAACAAATCGATGGTCGGCCACACCATTTCCGCCGCCGGCGCGGTGGAGGCGATCTTCTCGCTGCTGACGCTGGAGCACCAGCGGATCCCGCCGACCATCAATTACGAAATTCCGGATCCGGCGATTCCCTTCGACGTGGTCCCCAACAAGGCGCGCGACGCCCGCGTCACCGCCGTGATGTCGAATTCGTTCGGCTTCGGCGGCCAGAATGCCTCGCTGATCCTGACGCGCGAACCGGCCTAGCCGGCTGGCCGTCGGTCCGGATGAGCAGCTTGCCTTCTCGCACCTCAGCTCGCATTCGCGACGCGGCCAAGCCGCTCGGTGACGCCGCGGTCGGCGCGCTGACGATCGGCTTGTTGCGCGCGACCCGTTATTTCGATCCGATCAAGACCGCCGATCTGTTCGGCCGTACCCTTCGTTTGATCGGACCGATGCTGCGCGAGCAGAAGATCGGCCGCGCCAACCTCAAGGCCGCATTTCCGGAGAAATCTCCCGAGGAGATCGATCGCATTCTTGTCGGGCGTCTGGGACAATCTCGGCCGGGTCGGCGCCGAATTCGCCCATCTCGACCGCATCTGGGACTACGATGCCGATCACCCGGAAAAGCCGAGCCGCGTCTATTTTTCGCGCGCGTTCGAAGGAATTGTTCGACCGACTGAGAGACGACGGCAAACCGGCGCTCGTCTTTGCAAGTCCACCTCGGCAATTGGGAACTGCCGGCGGTGGCCGCGGTCGCGCATGGGCTGGACGCCGCGATCCTGTATCGCCGGCCCAACAGCGCCTCCGCCAACCGCATCATCGAGGAGACCCGCGCGGTCAAGATGGGGACGCTGGTTCCGGCCGGCCGCGATGCGCCGCTGAAACTCGCGGAAGCGCTGCAAGAGCGGCCAGCACGTCGCCATGCTGGTCGACCAGTATCTGACCGGTGGCGTCGAGGTGACGTTCTTCGGCCGCAAGACCAGGGCCAATCCGATGCTGGCGCGGCTGTTGCGCCAGGTCGAGTGCCCGATCCATGGCGTGCGGATCATCCGCCTGCCCGGCCACCGTTTTCGCGCCGAACTGTCGGAAGAAGTACCGCCGGTGCGCGACGCGTCGGGGCAAATCGACGTCCAGGGAACGACGCAGGCGATCACCTCGGTGGTCGAGGGCTGGATCCGCGAATATCCGGATCAGTGGCTGTGGCTGCACCGCCGCTGGCGGTGACGCCCCAACGACGCTTGCTAACTGCCTCATGGTTCGAGACGCGCGGCGTAGCCGCGCTCCTCACCATGAGGGTCTCAGACCTCATCCTGAGGAGCGTCGCGAAGCGATGCGTCTCGAAGGATGAAGCGCGCGACGGGGCCGACAACTACCGTCCCGTCTTCACCTTGGTCCACAACCGGTTGATGATGCGCTGGGTGGCCGGATCGCGCGCCGTGATCACGAACAGCTTTTTCAGCGTCGCGTCGTCGGGATAGATGTCCTTGTCGTTGAGAATTTTGGGATCGACCAGCTTCTGGCTCGCCAGATTGCCGTTGGCATAGGACAGGAAATCGGAGTTTTTGGCCGCGACTTCCGGCCGGTAGAGATAGTTGATCAGCTCATAGGCCTCCGCGACATGGCTCCGCATCCGCGGGGATCGCGAGATTGTCGAAGAACATCTGCGCGCCCTCCTTGGGGATGGCGTAGCCGATCTCGATGTCGTTCCTGGCTTCGGCCGCACGCGCGCGCGCCTGCATGATGTCGCCCGACCAGCCCACCACGAAGCAAATCTCGCCAGTCGCGAGCGCGCTCAGATATTCCGATGAATGAAACTTGCGGACATAGGGCCTGATCCTGGCCACGAGATCGGCGGCCTTTTCGAGGTCGGCGGGCCTGGTCGAATTCGGATCGAGCCCGAGATAGCCCAGCGCCGCCGGAAAGATGTCGTCGGCGGAATCCAGCATGTGAATGCCACAATCCTTGAACTTCGCGAGGTTCTCCGGCTTGAAGACCATATCCCAGCTGTCGATCCTGGCGTCGGGCCCGAGAATCTTCTGCGCCATTTTCACGTTATAGCCGATGCCGGTGGTGCCCCACATGTAGTTGGCGGCGTATTGATTGCCGGGGTCGTAGATGGCGAGCTGCTTCGTCACCACGGGCCAGGCGTTGACGAGGTTCGGCAGTTTCGACTTGTCGAGTTTCTGGAAGACATGCGCGGTGATCTGGCGCTGCAGGAAGTACGCGGTGGGGACGACGACGTCGTAGCCCGACTTTCCCGCCAACAGCCGCGTCTCCAGCGTCTCGTTGGCATCGAAGGTATCGTAGACGACCTTGATGCCGGTTTCCTTCGTGAAGTCTTCCAGCACCCCCGGCGCGATATAGTTCGACCAATTGTAGAAATTGACGACGCGGTCGGTGGCCTTCGAAGGCGACAGCGCGGCAACCATGGCGGCGATGGCGACGGCACAGCGGATCAGGACGTGGCTGGGATCGCGCATCTGTCCCTCTTATCGGCGATGCACCGCATCCGACAGGCGCTCGAGCGCGGTGTCCAGCGTTGCATCCTTCTTGGCGAAACAAAAGCGCACGACCGAGGTCACGGCGTCCTTTTCGTAGAAGGCCGACACCGGAATGGCCGCCACCTTGTAGTCGGTGACGATGCGCCGGCAGAACGCCTCGTCGGTCTCGTTGAGACCGAGCGGCGACAGGTCGACGGTCAGGAAATAGGTGCCCTGCGAGCGCAGCACCGGGAAGCCGATGCTCTCCAGTCCCCTGGTGAGACGGTCGCGGCTCTTCGCCAGTTCCTTGCGCATGTCGAAGAAATAGTCATCCGGCTTGCCGAGGCCGTAGGCGACCGCCGCCTGCAGGTTGGGCGCGGTGGTGAAGGTGAGGAACTGATGCACCTTGGCGGCGACCCGCAACAGCGGCGGCGCCGCGCAGACGAAGCCGATCTTCCAGCCCGTCAGCGAAAAAATCTTCCCCGCGGAGCCGACCTTGATGGTGCGGTCGCGCATGCCCGGAATGGTAATCAGCGGGATATGTTCGCGGCCGTCGAACACCACGTGCTCCCAGACCTCGTCGCAGATCGCGATACTGTCGAATTGCTGGCAGAACCGCGCCAGCAGTTCGAGGTCCTCGCGCGGATAGACCACGGCGGCCGGATTGAGCGGATTGTTGAACAGCACGGCCTTGGTCTTGTGGTTGAAGGCGGGCCGCAGCATTTCCTCGGAGAGGCGCCAGTGCGGCGGCTCGAGGCGCAATAGCCGCGGAACGCCGCCGGCCTGGCGGATGATCGGCAGATAGGAGTCGTACACCGGCTGGAACACCACGACCTCGTCGCCGGGCTCGACCACCGCAAGGATCGCGCTAGTGAGCGCCTCGGTGCCACCCGACGTCACCATCACCTCGGTGAAGGGATCGAGCCTGAGCCCGTGCCAGCGCCCGTAATGGGCCGCGATCGCCTGCCGCAGCTCCGGAATGCCCATCATCGACGGATATTGGTTGTAGCCGTCCATTGTGGCATCGGCCGCCGCGCGGCGAATGTCCTCCGGCCCGGGATCGTCGGGAAAACCCTGGCCCAGATTGATGGCGTTGTTGTCGCGCGCGAGCTGCGACATCGCCTCGAAGATGGTGACGGGGAGGTCGGCGAAGACCTTGTTCATCGACGTCATGGGAATGGTCAGCCGCCGGTCTTGGTCGGCAATCCCGCGGCCTTCCAGGCCAGTATGCCGCCCGCAAGATGCCGGTCATAGGCCAGTCCCGCGGCTTGCGCGGCGAGCGAGGCCGTCACCGATCGCTTCCCCGAGCGGCAGGCGAACACTACCTGCTTGCCGGCGGGATCGGGAATGGTTTTCGGGTCGAAGCTCGAAAGCGGAACGACGACGGCGCCCGGATAGGCTTCCACGGCAACCTCGTTCGGCTCGCGGACGTCGACCAGGAGGTAGCGCCCCTCGGCCATGCCCCTGGAGACTTCCTCGGGCGTCAAATCCTGCACCTGGCCCACTCAATTCCTCCCAGCGATCCTCATACCGACGCAAAACAGGACGGCGGCCGCGGGCCACACGCCCTTCGGGGCCAACCTCGCCTCTCGCGCGGCGAAAATCAAGCGGCGGAAGACGCTTCGAGAGGCAACGCCGAGCGCTAGATGGTCACCTGTGTTCCCACCTCGACCACCCGGCCGCTCGGAATCTGGAAATAGTCGGTGGCGTCGTTGGCGGTCCGGCTCAGCGAGATGAACAGATGGTCCTGCCAGCGCGGCATGCCCGAATGCGCCGCCGGCTTGAGCGCGCGCCGCGACAGGAAGAACGACGTCGACATGATGTCGAAATGCCAGCCGAGCTTGCGCGCGATCGCCAGCGCCTTCGGCACGTTCGGCGATTCCATGAATCCAAAACGCAGCGTGACCTTGGAGAAGGTCTTGCTGATCTCCTCCAGCCTGACCCGGTCGGCCGGGTTGATGCGCGGCGTCGGCGCGGTTTCGATGGTGAGGATGACGTTCTTCTCGTGCAGCACCTTGTAGTGCTTCAGGCTGTGCATCAGGGCGGTCGGCGCGCTGACGGGATCGCTGGTCAGGAAGACCGCGGTGCCGGAAACCCGCTGCGGCGGCCGCTTTTCCAGCATCGCCACCAGGTCGGCGAGCGGGAACTCCAGCTTGCGCGATTTTTCGAACAACAGTCTGCTGCCGCGCCGCCACGTGTACATCAGGAGCATCACCACGGATCCCAGCGCCAGCGGCACCCAACCGCCTTCCACCACCTTCAACAGGTTCGCCGCCAGGAAGGTGAGATCGAGGCACAGGAACGGCGCAATCAGCGCCGCGGCCGCCAGCGCCGACCACCGCCAGACCCGCCAGACCACGACAAAACCCATCATCGCGGTGACGACCATGGTGCCGGTAACGGAAATGCCATAGGCCGACGCCAGCGCGTCCGAGGAACGGAACATCAACACCAACAGCATCACGGCGATCAACAAGAGCATGTTGATACGCGGGATATAGATCTGGCCGGAATGTGCTTCCGAGGTGTGACGGATTTCGAATCGCGGCAAGAGGCCGAGCTGGATGGCCTGTCGGGTCAACGAGTAGGCCCCGGTGATCACGGCCTGGCTCGCGATGACGGTGGCCGCCGTGGCGAGACCGATCATCGGCCCCAGGGCCCATTCCGGAAACATCAGGTAGAATGGATTCTCGATCGCCTTGGGATCGGCGATGACGAGCGCGCCCTGCCCCAGATAATTCAGCGCCAGCGACGGCAGCACGATGAAGAGCCAGGCGGTCTGGATCGGCCGTTTGCCGAAATGCCCGAGATCGGCATAAAGCGCCTCGGCGCCGGTAACGGCGAGAAACACCATGCCCAGCGTGACGAAGCCGATGAGGCCGTGGTGCAGCATGAACGAGACCGCCGGCACCGGATTGAGAGCCAGCAGAATTTCGGGATGCTCGACGATCGGGGGAATCGCCGCGATCGCGATGACGGCAAACCAGATGCACATGATCGGCCCGAAGAAGGCGGCAACCCGCGCGGTGCCGCGCGACTGTGCGGCAAACAGCACGAACAGAATGAGGACGGTTATCGGGACGACATAGGGTTCGAGCTCGGGAAGCTTGATCTTGATGCCTTCGATGGCCGAGAGCACCGACAGCGCCGGCGTGATCACCGCGTCGCCGTAAAACAGCGCGCCGCTGATGATGCCGAGCAGCACGATGGTGTTCGCGGCGTATTTCACCGCGCGCTGTGCCAGCGCCATCAGCGCCAGCGTGCCGCCCTCGCCGTGGTTGTCCGCGCGCAGCAGGATCACGACATATTTCAGCGTCACCACGATGATCAGCGCCCACAGGATCAGCGACACCACGCCGAGCACGGCCTGCGTCGTGACGACGCCCGAGGTGCCGCTGGCCGCGACCACGGCCTGGCGCAGCGCGTACAAGGGACTGGTGCCGATGTCACCGTAGACGACACCGATGCTGCCGATCATCAGGGCCTTGAAGCCGGCGGTGGAATGGGTGTCGCCATGGCCGTTGACCGCCGTCGTTTCGGCGGCCGGAGCTACTGCATCGGTGGTCATGGGAAAAGAGGCCTCAACATGCTTCGGCGCGCAGTAGCAAAGGGAGGCGGCTTATAGTCCTGCGCTCGGCGCAAAGCCTAGCCTGATTTTGAGCCCACGGCATGCAAAAAAGCGGATTGTGTCATCCGGGTCCCGGATCATCGGGCGAGCGGCTGACCGCTCCGATGGGGCTGCGCGAGGTCCGGTAATATAGTAGCGAACCGGAACTACGGCTTCAAACCCGGAGGCAACGGCGGATCCTCGCGCATCAGCGTAATCGTGACGCGGCGGTTGGCCGACAGCGAGGGATCGTCGGGAAACAGCGGCTGGGTATCGGCCTTGCCGGCGACCTGGAAAATATGGGACGCCGGCAGGCCCTCGCGCTCGAGGATCTGGCGTACCGCGTTGGCCCGATCCGCCGACAGGTCGAACGCGCCGTAGTCGCTTTTCGACGGCACGAAGCCGGCGGCGGTATGCCCCACGATCGAGATTCGCAGCGGCGTCGCCTTCAGCGGAATCGCCAGCTTCTCGATCAGCCTGCGGGTGCGCTCGTAGGGCTCCTTGGAGCCGTCGGCAAACATCGAGCGGCCGTCCTGGTCGATGATTTCCAGATTGAGGCCCTGCTTGGTCTCCTCGAACATGATGTGCTTGGAGATTTCGGTCAGTTCCGGCATGTCCTGCAACGCCTGGCGCAGCGACGCCGAGGCAAGCGCGAATTCGCGGTCGACCTTGAGACGCGCGCCGGCGACGGTGCTGCGCTCCTGCTGGTCCGGCGTCGGCGTGTTGGATGCTTCCTCCGGGGGAATATGATCGGTGTTCTTCAGCTTCGGCCGCGTCGGCAGACCGTCGGATTCGATGATGCCGGAATAGCGCGCCTGGGTCTGCACGCCGAAGGCGTCCCGCATCGAGCCGGCGACGATCTTGAGCTTGTTGTTGTCCATGGTGGAAAAGGCGACGAGCATCACGAAGAAGCTCATCATCAGGCCCATGAGGTCGGCGAAGGACACGTACCAGCCGTGCCCTCCTGCATGTGCGCCGCCGCGTTTCTTCTTGGCCATCGCTTGCTTCCAGAACCGACGTGACCGGCCCGATCAGGCCGGGACCGGCTCGCCCTCTTCGTGGCGGTGTTTCTCCGGCAGATAGGCCAGCAGCATCTCCCGAACCAGGGTCGGGCTCTTGGAATCCCGGATCATCAGAATGCCGTCGATGATCAACGTGCGATTGGTTTCCTCGTCGAGCAGCTTGCCGTGCAGCTTGTCGGCGATCGGCAGGCAGAACAGGTTCGCGATCACCGCGCCGTACAGCGTTGCCAGGAGCGCGGTCGCCATGAACGGGCCGAGTTTCGACGGGTCGGTCATGTTGGCGAACATCTGCACCATGCCGATCAGGGTGCCGACCATGCCGAACGCCGGCGAGCAGTCGCCGATGGCGCGGTAGATCTTGCCGCCTTCGTCGAGATGCATCAGGAAATTGTCGCGGTCCCGTTCGAGATTGTCACGGATGAATTCGAGATCGTAGCCGTCGGCGACGTAACGGATTCCCTTGGCCAGGAACGGCTCGTCGGTTTCGACTTTCTCCAGGCCGACCGGCCCCTGCTTGCGCGCGATCTCGGCGATGCGGGCGAGTTCGTCGACCAGTTCGCGCGCCGACAGACGGCTCATGGTGAAAGCAAATTTCGCGCCCAGCGGAAAACCGTGCAGCATGGCGCTGAGCGGAAACCGGATCATGGTGGCCGCGATCGATCCGCCGACGACGATGATGAAGGCGTGATCGCTGACGAACAGGCCGAGATCGCCGCCCATGAGCATGATTGCTGCAACGACCACGATGCCGGACACGAGCCCGACGCTCGTCATAATATCCATGGGACACTCCAAACGCGCACGCCAACGACCGACCGTTCTGGACGGTGGCGCGGCCCATCGTCAAGCCGCGCATCGAGACCCTACGGACGCGCCATTAAAGACGCGTAAAGGTTAAACCGATTGGCGTCGGCACGGAGTTCACCGGCAAGCAAGCGAGTTCGATCTAAACGCTCCGCTAACCATGTTGAAGGGCTTTTGGTCTTTCAGGCCGCCGCAAGCCCCGTCAGTTCGAGGCTGAGCGCGCGCAACCGCTTGCGGGCCTCCTCGTCATAGGCCTGCGGGTTGGCTTGCGCCTCGCGCATGCCGTTGAAAAACAGGCCGCTCTTGCCGGCGACGTCATCGCCGCGGACCAGATGCAGGATCGCTTCGCCGCCCTGCTCGACGGTCGAAATCGGCGTGATTCCACCGGCGCGCACCATCGTGGTGTTCATGTAGGTCGCCGGATGCAGCGAATTGGCGGTCACGCCCGTGCCCTTCAGCTCGTTGGCGAGATCGATGGTGAACATGATCTGCGACAGCTTGCTCTGCGCGTAGGCGCGCGACCCGCTATAGCCTTTGGTAATCATCACATCGTCGAAATCGATCGGATGCTGGCCGAGCGAAGCGACGTTGACGATGCGCGACGGCGCGCTTGCCTTCAACAGCGGCAACAGCAGGCGGGCGAGCAGAAAACCAGAGAGATAGTTGACGGCAAACCGGAGCTCGTGGCCGTCCGCGCTGGTCTGGCGCTGGGGTCCCTGATTTTGCGAACCGATCCCGGCATTGCTGACGAAGACGTCGAGCCGCTTGTGATCGGCGGCGACGGCGCCCGCGAGGCGACGTGCCTCCGCCAGCGATGACAGATCGGCCTGATAGAAGACGGGCTCGATGTGCCCCGCCCGCTTGATCTCGCCGGCGAGCGTCTTCGCGCGCGCCTGGTCGCGGCCGTGGATCAAAACCCTGGCGCCCGCGGCGGCGAGCGTCGCCGCGACATAGCGGCCGACGCCGTCGGTCGATCCCGTGATGAAGACCGTCTTGCCGGCCATGTCCATCGTTGCGCGCTCCTCGCCCGGTCAGTGAATTTCGGCCGAACGCTTCAGCGCTTCCTTAAGCTTTTCGAGCGAAAAATCCTTGGCTCGCGCGATTTCGAGGATCGGCGTTTCGCGGCGGCCGCAGAGGTCGGCGGCATCGGGAAGTTTCGCGGCAATGTCGAGCGGAATCACGATCGCGCCGTGACGGTCGGCATGGATGAGGTCATCGGAGCGGACCGTCATCCCGGCAACGCGCACCTCGCCGCCGAAATTCTCGGCGTGGACCCAGGCGTGCGACGGGCCGATCGATCCGGCCAGCGCCTGGAAACCCGGCGCCCATTGCGGAATATCGCGGATCGAGCCGTCGGTGATCACGCCGAGACAGCCGAGCGCCTTGTGCACGTTGCTCTGCACCTCGCCCCAGAACGCGCCGTAGCCGACATCGGGGCCGTCGATATCCTGGATCACGCTGATGCGCGGACCAAAACCGGTGCCGACATATTCGTAATAGGCGATGCGCCGCTTGCCTTGCTCGGCGGCTGGAAGAGCGGATTGCAGCACGGAGCGGATCGACACGGTGCGCGCATAGCCGACCATTGGCGGCAGCTCGGGAAACGGGCAGACCAACGGCTTGGTGGTGTAGCCGATCAGACGCCGCTCGGGTGCCACGACTTCCATCGCGTTGCAGATCGTCGGCGTATCGTAGCGCGCCAGCGCCTCCAGCAGTGATGCGGGCAGCGGCGTTTTTTTGGAATCCGTCACGGCGTTCTCTCCAGAATTTTGGGGCCGGCCATTTTCGAAGGCGGCATCGGGCAAGCCATATAGCCGAGATCGGGTTCGAACCCAACTCGGCGATCGCTCATGGCAGATATCTAGCGATTGACCTTGCGCCGGTTCAGTTCAGCCGGACCGGCCGATCGTCCTCGTCGGTGTCGGAGACGACGGTGAACGGCGGCGCTGGACTTGGCGGCGCAGCACCGGCCGGCGTTGCGGCCGCCGCTTGGGCCTTGCGCGCGTGGTCCTGGTAGGACTTCCACCCCGCAGGCAGACTCAACAGATACAGCACCGAACCCGCCGACAGAATATACCAGGGATAACCGATCAAGAGCGCGATGAAGAAAATCACCGAGACGAACACCGGCAACACCATCTCCGGCGGCACCCGCATGCGGATGGTCTTGCCCGAAAATACCGGCAGCCGCGAAACCATCAGGAACGCGATCAGCAACGTATAGAACGCCGTCAGCATGGCCGGCGGCTTCGGCAGGCCGAGGAAGGCGAGATAGATCGGAAGCAGCACGGTGATGGCGCCTGCCGGCGCCGGGACGCCGGTGAAGTAATTCTGCGCGAAGGCCGGCTTGTCCGGCTCGTCGATGGTGGCATTGAATCGCGCAAGCCGCAGGCCGCCGCTGATCGCGAAAACCATCGCCGCGATCCAGCCGCCGTTCTTCAACTCGTGCAGTTGCCAGAAATACAGGATCAGGCCGGGCGCGACGCCGAAATTGACGAAATCGGCGAGGCTGTCGAGCTCGGCCCCGAATTTCGACTGGCCCTTGATCATGCGCGCGACACGCCCGTCGATGCCATCGAGAATGGCGGCGAACACGATCGCGCCTACCGCCAGCTCCATGCGCCCTTCGGTGGACAGTCGGATCGCCGTCAGCCCCGCGCAGATCGCGAGCAGCGTGATGAAATTCGGCACCAGCATCCGCACCGGGATCGGGCGAAACCGGCGGCGGCGCAGTCCCCTGTAGTCGGGATCGAAGGGCATCGGCATGCTCTCTCATATAGCAAGCGTCAGGCGGCTGCGCCATCGCGGCAACCGGCCGAGCGGCTGGAAAGCGCCGATGGTTAATCGGCGCGATAGGTCCGCCCCGCATCGCTGAGCCGGAAATCGGCCAGGATGGTTTCGCCGGCGATCGCGGTCTGGCCTTCGGCGACCAGTGCGCTGGTGCCTTCGGGCAGGTAGACGTCGAGCCGCGATCCGAACCGGATCAGCCCGAACCGCTCGCCGGCGCCGATCGACTGCCCTTCGCGGACGAAGCACACGATCCGGCGCGCCACGAGCCCCGCGATCTGGATCACGCCGACGCGCCCCTGCGGCGTGGAGATGACAAGCGAATTGCGCTCGTTGTCCTCGCTCGCCTTGTCGAGTTCGGCGTTGATGAAGACCCCCGGCCGGTACGCGATGCGGTCGACCCGCCCCGCGACCGGACTGCGATTGACGTGGCAATTGAACACGCTCATGAAGATCGAGAGGCGCGGCAGCGGCCGGTCGCCGAGGCCGAGTTCGGCCGGCGGCAAAGCTTGCGTCACCATCGAGACGCGGCCGTCGGCCGGCGCCACCACGATGCCCTCGCGCACCGGCGTCACCCGCACCGGATCGCGGAAGAACAGCGCGCACCAGATCGTCAGTACCGTCCCGATCCACCCCAGCGGCGACCAGATCCAGAACAGGATCACGCTCGCCAGCGCAAAGCCGCCGATGAACGGATAGCCTTCCCTGTGGATCGGCGGAATTTGCGCGCGGATGGAATTGGCAATGGACATCGGGGGTTCACTGGTCGGTTGAGCGCCTTCGCCTTGCGGGCGGACGCGATTCGGTCATTCCGCGGCGGCGGCGGGCGTCACCAGGACATCGTCGACCGGCGGAGGCTCCCGGTTCGGCGCTTCGTTCTCGTCGGCGATCCGCGCCAGCCTCTCGCGCGCTTCCTGGGCCTCGCGCTGCCGGTTCCACATACTGGCATAAAGTCCACCCGATGCCAAAAGCTGGACGTGGGTCCCACGCTCGGCGATGCGGCCCTGATCGAGCACGATGATCTCGTCGGCGCCGACGATGGTCGACAGCCGGTGCGCAATCACGAGCGAGGTGCGGTTGCGCGACACCCGCTCCAGCGCCTCCTGGATTTCATGCTCGGTATGGCTGTCGAGCGCTGACGTCGCCTCGTCGAGCACCAGGATCGGCGGGCCCTTCAAGACCGTGCGTGCGATTGCGACGCGCTGCTTCTCGCCGCCCGACAATTTCAGTCCGCGCTCGCCGACCTGGGTTTCATAGCCCTTCGGCGACATCCGGATGAACGAGTTGATCTGCGCCAGTTGCGCCGCAGCTTCGACCTCGGCGTCGGTCGCGTTCCAGCGGCCGTAGCGGATGTTGTAACGGATGGTGTCGTTGAACAGCACGGTATCCTGCGGCACCATGCCGATCTGTTCCCGCAGCGAGACTTGCGTAACGTTGCGGATGTCCTGGCCGTCGACAAGGATCCTGCCGCCGGAGACGTCGTAGAGGCGGAACAGCAGCCGCGAGATGGTCGACTTGCCTGCGCCGGAGGGACCGACGATCGCGATCGTCTTGCCGGCGGGCACCTCGAAGCTGAGGCCCTTGAGGATCTGCCGTTCCGGATCGTAGGAGAACCGCACGTCCTCGAAACGCAGGTTGCCCGACGTGACGACCAGCGGCCGCGCGCCGGGCACGTCCTTGATTTCGGGATCTCGCTCCAGCACGGCGAACATCTTCTCGATGTCGATGATCGCCTGCTTGATCTCGCGATAGACCATGCCCATGAAATTCAGGGGCTGGTAGAGCTGGATCATCATGGCGTTGACCATGACGAAATCGCCCACCGTATTCCTGCCGCTGCGCACGCCGAACGCGCACATCAGCATGGTGGCGGTGAGGCCGAAGGTGAAGATGACCGCCTGCCCGGTGTTGAGCAACGCCAGCGACGTATAGGTCTTCACGCTGGCGCGTTCGTAGCGTTCCATCGAACGGTCGTAGCGGGTGGCCTCGCGTTCCTCGGCGGTGAAATATTTCACCGTCTCGTAGTTGAGCAGCGAATTGATCGCCTTGGTGTTCGCCTCGGTGTCGGATTCGTTCATCTTGCGGCGGATCTCGATCCGCCATTCGGTGGCAAAGTAGGTGTAGGACATGAAGATCACGACGGTGATCATGGTCACCAGCACGTAACGCCAGTCGAATTTCCACAGCAGCACGCCCGTCAACAGCGAAACCTCGACGATGGTCGGGGCCAGCTGCAGGATCACCATCCGCACGATGGTCTCGATGCCGGTGCGGCCGCGCTCCAGCACCCGCGTCAGTCCGCCGGTCTTGCGCTCGAGATGAAAGCGCAGCGACAATTCATGCATGTGCACGAAGGTGCGATAGGCGAGCTTGCGCACCGCGTGCATCGCCACGCGCGCGAAAATCCCGTCGCGCCACTGCGTCAGCACCGCCATCAGCACGCGCAAGCCGCCATAGCTCAAGGTCATGATCACAGGCGAGGCGATCAGCCACAGCGGCCAGTTCGACGCCTGCAGCGGCGCGCTGTTCGCACCGGTCAGCGCGTCGATCGCCCATTTGAACGTGAAGGGCACCGCGAGCGTCGCGAGCTTCGCCGCCAGTAGCAACACCACCGACCAGATCACGCGCATTTTCAGATCGACGCGATCGGACGGCCAGATATACGGCCACAAATGCGCAAGCGTCCCGATCAGGGTCGCCTGCTCGACGGATTTGCTGGAAGGGACCTCAGTAGCGCCCCGCGCCAGATCAGGATGAGCCATCAAGGAGAGCCTGGAGAATCAATCAATGCCTCGAGAATATCGGTCGTGCGCCTTGGTGTGTTCTGCATTCCAACCGTCATATAGAGCGTTTAGGCGTCGCGCGCACCCTTGGCCCGGGTAATTCTTTCGCGATTGCCGGCATTTGCGATTAGATTCGATTGCGCCTGCGAATCGGACAGGCTTGACGCCCCTACGCTGCAGTGCCACATGGCCGGAATGAGCAGAATCAGAACCATCTGTGTCTATTGCGGCTCCGGCCCCGGCACCAATCCGCGCTTCGTCGAAGCTGCCGTCGCGTTCGGGAAGATTTTGGCCGAGAACGGCATCCGTCTTGTCTATGGTGGCGGCTCGATCGGACTGATGGGCGCGATTGCGACATCGGCGCTCGATCATGGCGGCAGCGTGACGGGCATCATTCCCGATTTTCTCACCTCGCGCGAAAACGCGTTGATGCGGGTGCAGGAGATGATCGTGACCCCCGACATGCACGAACGCAAGCGGCTGATGTTCGAGCGCTCCGACGCGTTCGTGGCGCTGCCCGGCGGCATCGGCACGCTGGAGGAACTGGTTGAGCAACTGACCTGGCAGCAGCTCGGCCGCCATTCCAAGCCGGTGCTGCTCGCCAACATCGACGGCTTCTGGGAGCCGTTGTTCGCGCTGCTCGCGCATATGCGCGCAACCGAATTCATCCGCCCGTCGCTGTCGGTCGAAATCCTGAAAGCCGAACGGGTCGGCGATATCCTGCCGCGGCTGCGCGCCGCCGCTGCCCGCATGAGGGAAGGCGCCGAGGAACTCGCGCCGGAGATCGCGCGAAGGCTTTAGCGACCGTATCGCCCAGGGGGTAAGCGGAAGATTGCCTCCGTCAAGCCGCCGCTGCCACGGTAATCCGGCCGCTGGCCTGATCGAGTTGCCTTGTCAGACCAGCGACCTCGCCGGTCGTGGCCTCGACGCCGATATGTTCGACGTTCGTGATCCCGAGGAAGCCAAGCAGGAATTTCAAATACGCCACGCAATAATCCGCCGGCGCCAATGGCCCGCCGAGATAGCCGCCCGCGCCGTACGCGCTGATGACGATTGCGCGCCGCGCGGTAAGCAGGCCCTGGAAGCGCTGGCCGTCATAGGAAAACGTATGGTTGATGCGGACGATTTGATCGATCCAGGCCTTCAGCGCCGCGGGTACCGTGAAATTATACATCGGTACCGTTATCAGGAGTTCGTCGGCCGCCTTGAGCTCGGCAATCAGGGTATCGGACAGCGCGGTTGCGGCTCGCAGTTCGGCGGTCATGTCGGACGGGGCCGTGTAGAAGCCCGCGATGGTTGCCTGGGAAATTTGCGGAACGGAACCGTCCGCGAGATCCCGCTGGGCAACCGAAAAGCCCGCGCCGCGAGCGCGCCAGGCGGCTTCGAACTTGTCGCCGAGATCGCGAGAAACCGAACCAGCGCGGCGGGCGCTCGAGTTGATACGAAGCAGGTGGGGCATAGGGAGTCTCCAGTGCGATGTCGATGTGCTGAAGACCTAGGCGCGGCCATCGCACCGAAAAACGACTGGCGCCGCATCACGCTCGTGCATATCTTGCACGAATGGACATTGAATCAATGGAATTAATGGTCGACGTTGCCCGACACGCGAGCTTTGCCGGTGCGGCGCGTCACCGCCATCTCGACCCTTCTTCGGTATCACGGGCCATTGCGCAGATCGAGGCGGAGCTCGGTTTTCGCATCTTCCGGCGCACTACGCGCAGCATGTCGCTCACCGAGGTCGGCGAGCGCTACGTCCGGCGGATCGAGGCCGTGCTTCAGGAGGTCGACGCGGCGGCGGAGGAGGCGAAAGTCCTCAATACCACCCCGAATGGAAGACTTCGCATGACGGCATCGGTCGCCTTCGGTCATCGTTGCCTGGTGCCGATTCTGCCGAAGTTCAGGAACGAGTTCCCCGCCCTGCAACTGGAACTGATCCTGACAGACAGCAACCTCGATCTCATCGGAGAGGGCATCGACCTTGCGATCCGCCTTGGACCCGGTCTTACCGGCGACCTCGTTGGCGCAAAGCTGATGGATACGCACTACCGCATCTGTGCAAGCGCGGCCTATTTGAAGAGGGCGCCGAAGCTCAAAGAGCCCGCCGATCTCTCGGCGGTCGCGTCCCTCCTTTTCACGTTTCCGGGGTTTCGTTCACGCTGGCTATTCCGCAACCGCCGCGGTGTCGTCACCGACGTGCCGGTCAAGGGTGACATCCTGGTTTCGAATGCGCTGGCCTTGCGCGAATGCGCGATCGCCGGGCTTGGGCCAGCGCTCTTGCCCGACTGGCTGATCGATGACGATATCGCGAATTGACGGCTGATCGATCTGTATCCGGACTATGAGGTGACAGCGACGACCTTCGATACGGCCGCATTCCTGCTTTATTCAAACCGAACGTTCCTGCCCGGCAAGGTGCGGCTTACCATCGACTTCCTGCGCCGCCAGCTGGTGCACCGGCGCTCAAGTCTCCGGGCCAGATGACGCCGGAAACGTCACGGCCTCGATGCGATTGCCGTCGGGATCGACGACGAACGCCGCATAGTAGGGCACGCGATCGTGCGGGCGCAGGCCCGGCGCGCCGTCGGAGCGGCCACCGGCGGAAAGTGCCGCGGCGTGGAACGCATCGACATCGCCTGCGGATTTCGCCCGCAGGCAGATATGCGTGCCGCTCTCGGGTGCGACCGGGCTCATGCCCTCGCGCAGATTGATCCAGAACTCCGGATAGCTCTTGCCGAAACCGATCGTCGCCGGCCGCGTCACCAGCCGCGCCAGCCCGAGCGGCGCCAGCGTCAGCTCATAGAAGCGCGCCGCGCGCTCGAGGTCACGGACGCCAACGGAGATATGATCAATCATGGATGGCCCCTACTCGTGCCGTCATTGCGAGGAGCCAACGGGTCGCGCGAATGCGCGCCCGATGACAGGCTCCGCAACGAAGCAATCCATCTGTCCGTTTTGCCGCGGCATGGATTGCTTCGCTTCGCTTCGCTCGCAATGACGGCCTTAAAAGCCGTGCTTTTCTCGTGTCACGCCGGCGCGCCTGACTTCACCAGCTTGTAGACCACCGAATCCATCAGCGCCTGGAACGAGGCGTCGATGATATTGGGCGACACGCCGATCGTGGTCCAGCGCTCGCCCGTCTCGTCCTCGCTCTCGATCAGAACGCGCGTCACCGCTTCCGTGCCGCCATTGAGGATACGGACGCGGTAGTCGATCAGCTTGAGGCCCTCGATGTATTTCTGGTACTTGCCGAGGTCCTTGCGCAGCGCGACGTCGAGCGCATTCACCGGGCCGTTGCCTTCCGCCGCCGAGATCAGCCGCTCGCCGGCGACGTCGACTTTCACCACCGCCATCGCCACGGTGACGCGCTGGCCGTTGGCGTTGTAGCGCTGCTCGACATTGACGTCGAACTGCTCGACCCGGAAATATTCGGGCACCTTGCCGAGCGTCCGCCGCGCCAACAGATCGAAGGAGGCGTTGGCGGATTCATAGGCGTAGCCGGCGGCCTCGCGCTCCTTCATTTCCTCGACCAACCGCGCCAGTTTCGGATCGTTCCTGTCATAGGCAATGCCGGCGCGTTCGAGCTCGGCGATGACGTTGGAGCGGCCGGCCTGGTCCGACACCAGCACCTTGCGACGATTGCCGACCGACCCCGGCGGCACGTGTTCGTAACTCTGGGGATCCTTGAGCATCGCGGAGGCATGAATGCCCGCCTTGGTGACGAAGGCGCTTTCGCCGACGTAGGGCGCGTGCCGGTTCGGCGCGCGGTTGAGCATGTCGTCGAGCGTCCGCGAAACCTTCATCAAGGTCGCCAGCTTGTCCTCCGTTACGCCGATCTCGAAGGCGTCGGCGAATTCGCGCTTCAGCCGCAGCGTCGGGATCAGCGAACACAGATTGGCGTTGCCGCAGCGCTCGCCGAGCCCGTTCAGCGTGCCCTGGATCTGGCGGGCGCCCGCGCGCACCGCGGCCAGCGAATTGGCCACGGCCTGCTCGGTATCGTTATGGGCGTGAATGCCGACGTGATCGCCGGGGATATGCTTCGTCACTTCGCCGACGATGGTTTCGATCTCGTGCGGCATGGCGCCGCCATTGGTGTCGCATAACACCACCCAGCGCGCGCCCGAATTGTAGGCCGCTTTCGCGCAGGCGAGCGCGAATTCCGGATCCTCCTTGTAGCCGTCGAAGAAATGTTCGCAGTCGAGCATGACCTCGCGGCCCGCCGATTTCGCGGCTTTGACGCTGTCGCGGATCGAGGCGAGGTTTTCCTCGTTCGTGGTCTCGAGCGCGACGCGAACCTGGTAGGCCGATGATTTCGCGACGAAGCAGATCGCGTCCGCGCTCGCTTCCAATAGCGCCGCGAGACCCGGGTCGTTCGAGGCCGAACGGCCGGCGCGCCGCGTCATGCCGAACGCGGTGAAGCTCGCATGGTCGAGCTTCGGCATGGTTGCGAAGAACTCGGTGTCGGTGGGATTGGCGCCGGGATAGCCGCCTTCGATATAGTCGATGCCGAGATCGTCCAGCATCGCCGCAATCTGCTGCTTGTCGCGCAGGGTGAAATCGACGCCGTTGGTCTGCGCGCCGTCACGCAGCGTGGTGTCGAACAAATAGAGCCGTTCGCGGTTCATGCCGAACCTCCCGGCTTGCCGCCGCCGGCAAGCGTCTTCTGCATCGTGGTGTTGGCGAGCCATTCGCCATTGACCGTCACGGTATTGCGCTGCTTCGCCTCGTAACCGCGCCTTGCGAAAAATTCGAACGCGTTGTCGCTGGCATCGACCGTGAGCGATTTGGCGCCGCGGCCGCCCGCGAGCTTTTCAAGCGCGTCCGACAGCATCGAGCCCACGCCCTGCTCGACCGCGCCGGGATGCACGTAGAGCATGTCGATATGATCCTTGCCTTTCAGCGCGGCAAAGCCGACCGGAGAATTCTGCAGCGTCGCGATCAACGTGAGTTCGCCAGCCAGTCGCCGGCCGAATGCCTCCTCGTCGTCGGCGGCGCTGGCCCAGGCCGCCTGCTGCGCTTCGCTATAGTCGTCGCCGGTCAATTGCTCGATGCTAGCTGCGAAGATCGCCGCCAGCACCGGCGTGTCCGCTGGCAGGAACGGCCGCAGAGCAGGTTTGGGCAGCGCCTGTCCCATCGTCTCAAAATACCCCGAGCAGTCGCAAAACCAGCACGACGGCGGCGATGATCACCGCCCACTTGATGAAGATGTAATAGCGCCAGTGTTTTGGAAAAGGTGTGTCCGGTTTCGTCATCGCGCAATCTCCCAGGTGGTGCCTTCCTTGGAATCCTTGATCGCGACGCCCATGGCGGCGAGTTCATCGCGGATGCGGTCGGATTCCTTGAAGTCTTTGCGTGCGCGTGCCTCGGCGCGAGACTGGAGTAGGTGATCCAACTTCGCAGGATCTAGGCCTTTCTCTCGCGCCGCCACCTCTTGATAGGCTCGCTTAATATCACTCCTTATATCGTCGCTGCGAATATGATCGATCGCCCTATCGAAGCCTAGCAATTGCAAAGAGCCGGCCAATTCGTTTGCTGCGTCGGCAGGAAGATCAGAAGGCGAAGGAGAGTGACTTAAATTGGCTAGCCGATACAATTCAGTCATCACTGCCGCCGTGTTCAAATCGTCTGCGAGAGCACGAAGGATGCTATCAGATGGCTTTATCCTTAACCTGTTGGCCGTGCTAGCAGCCTGCCGAAGCTTGCCGTAGCTCATTTCGGACTCTAAAAGCCCAGCATTGGTCCAGTCGATCGGCTGCCGGTAATGCGTCCTCAACATGTTGAAACGCAAAATTTCGCCCCATCTCGGATGGTTCGGTCGGAGGCTTAACAACTCCCTGATGGTGACGAAGTTGCCGACACTCTTCGACATCTTCTCACTCTCGACCTGCAAGAAACCGTTGTGCATCCACACGTTTGCCATGCGGCCGGTATGAAAGGCACAGCACGTCTGTGCAATTTCGTTCTCGTGATGCGGGAACACGAGGTCGATGCCGCCGCCATGGATGTCGAACTGTTCGCCGAGATGTTTCCACGCCATCGCCGAGCACTCGATATGCCAGCCCGGACGGCCCTCGACCTTGATGCCTGATGGCGACGGCCATGACGGCTCGCCCGGCTTCGACGGCTTCCACAGCACGAAATCGGCCGGGTCGCGCTTGTAGGGCGCAACATCGACGCGGGCGCCGGCGATCATCTCGTCGAGCGAGCGTTTTGCCAGCGCGCCATAGCGCGGCAGAACAGAATTCGCTGCGTTCATCGCTTGCGGCGAGAACAGCACGTGGTCTTCGGCGACATAAGCAAATCCGCCCTGCACCAATTTTTCGATGATGCTGCGCATCTCCGCGATATGTTCGGTCGCACGCGGCTCGAAGGTCGGCCGTAGCGCGCCGAGCGCATCGACGTCGGCGTGAAACTGCTTTTCCGTCACTTCCGTCACCTTGCGGATCGCCTCGTTCAGCGGCAGACCGGGAAAATCCCGCGCCGCGCGATCGTTGATCTTGTCGTCGACGTCGGTGATGTTGCGGACATAGGTGACGTGGTCCGCGCCATAGAGATGCCGCAGCAGGCGGAACAGCACGTCGAACACGATTACCGGGCGCGCATTGCCGATATGGGCGAAGTCGTAGACCGTCGGTCCGCAGACGTACATGCGCACGTTCTTGGGATCGATCGGCTTGAACAGCCGCTTTTCCCTGGTCAACGTATCGTAGAGGCGTAAGTCCATGGCCAACCCGTCCCTTGCGGCCGGGCGTCCAGTGATCTCGTTTTGAGAAAAGACGGCCTCAGCCAGCGAATCGCTAGCGAATAATCTCGCGGCAAATGCCACAGATGGCGAGGAAACCGTTCATGGCCGGCACCATGGCCAACGGAGGCGATGGCGTCAAGTGCCCCACAAAAGCCCGTTTGGGTCGTCAAACGCCCCCCGAACCCGCCATGGTTAATCATTCTTAATGTTTTGGCCTTATTCCAATCCGGACAATTACGGGCGCTACCCTCATTCATTTGGTGCAGCATGCGATCCATTTCAGCCGTTTTGGCCCTTGCATTCGTTTTCGCCGCCACGGCGGCATCGGCCGACAGCCGGGTATTCATCATCGCCAACCAGGCCGACAGCTATGGCGTCGATCAATGCCTCGCCAAGGGCGAGAAATGCGGCGCCCACGCCGCCCGATCCTACTGCCGGTCGCGCGACTTCGCGGATGCCTCGTCCTACCGGCGCGTCGACCCGGACGAGATCACCGGCTCGGTGCCCAAATCAGCCGGGAACTGCGGCCGTTCCGGCTGCAACGAATACGTTGCGATTACCTGCGAACGCTGAAGGCTCCGCTCGCAGGGCGCGATCGCCACACCGGCGCCCCGGAAACGACGTGACGCTGCCCTTAGAAGCGGCTATTGGAAGCCGCGTTGGCCGCGGCCCCGGTTCAACCGTTGCGCGGAGCAGCCTCTCGATGGCCCGACATGCGTGATACGTTGAATTCCCGTCTCTCCCGGTGGATCTTCGCCGGCGCGGCACTTTTGAGCGCAAGCGTCATGAATGTTGACGCGTTTGCGCAGATGAATCCGGGGGGACCGCCGCCGCAGGGTGCCCCGCTCAATCCGATGTGTCCGCGGCTGGAAGCACAATTGGCGACCATCGACCAGGGCGGCGGCGGTGATCCTGCCAGGGACGACCAGATCCGCCGCTACCAGGATGCGGCGGGCAAGCAGCAGGCCGAACTCGATCGCGTCACCATGCAGGCCAAGCGCATGGGCTGCGACAGTTCCGGATTTTTCTCGCTGTTCTCAGGCCGCTCCGCGCAATGCGGGCCGATCAACAACCAGATCCAGCAGATGCGCGCCAATCTCGATCAGATCACCTCGAGCCTGGAGCGGCTGCGCAGCGGCGGGCTCGGCGGCGCCGATCGGGAAAACCAGCGCCGCTCGGTTCTGACCGCGCTCGCCCAGAACAATTGCGGCCCGCAATATGTCAACGCCGCGCCGGGACCCGGCAATTTCCTGCAGAGCCTGTTCGGCGGCAACAGCAACCCGAACGCGCCCGGCTCTGATTTCGGTCCGCAATCCGGCACCTACCGCACCGTCTGCGTCCGCTCCTGCGACGGCGCCTATTTCCCGATCTCGTTCGCCACGGTGCCAGCCCGCTTTCCCGACGATGAAAAGACCTGCAAGGCGCTTTGCCCGGCGGCGGAAGCGGACCTGTACGCCTATCGCAATCCCGGCGAGGACATGAACCAGGCGGTGTCGATCAGCGGCCAGCCCTATACCTCGTTGCCGAACGCATTTCGCTACCGCCAGGAATTCAACCCCACCTGCTCCTGCAAGGCCCCCGGACAGACCTGGGCCGACGCCCTGAAGAGCATCGACGACACGGCTGCCGCCGAACAGCAGGGCGACATCATCGTCACCGAAGAGAGCGCGAAAAAGATGGCGCGGCCGCTGCCGGTGCGCGGTCCTCCCGCCAAGAAAGGCGCCGCAAGCACGCCGGCGGCTCCCGCACCGGATGCATCGGCGCCCGCCACGACAACCGCCGGCGACAAGCCGATCCGCACGGTCGGTCCGACCTTCATTCCCGCGCACTGACTTCCTGCTTTGACACTGTCGCTAGCCGTCGAACGCGTCGGCGGCGGCCTGGCCCGCGCGCGACATCAGTTTCTCGTCGGGTTCGGGCAATGGCTTGCCGGCATCGCGAAAGCGGTTGGTGATGGGATAGCGGCGGTCGCGTCCGAAATTCTTCTGCGTGACCTTGACGCCCGGCGCCGCCTGCCGCCGCTTGTATTCGGCGATGTTGAGCAGGCGATCGACCCGCGCCACCGTTTCGCGATCGAAGCCCGCGGCGACGATCGAGGCCAGCGGCTCCTCGCGCTCCACCAGCCGCTCCAGGATCGCATCGAGCAGGTCGTAGGGCGGCAGCGAATCCTGGTCGGTCTGGTTCTCGCGCAATTCCGCGGTCGGCGGACGCGTGATGATCTCGGGCGGAATGACCTCGCCGATTGGGCCGAGCGCGCCTTCCGGCTTCCATGAATTGCGCAAGGTCGAAAGGCGGAACACCTCGGTCTTGTAGATATCCTTGATCGGATTGAAGCCGCCGTTCATGTCGCCGTAGAGCGTGGCGTAGCCGACCGACATTTCCGACTTGTTGCCGGTCGTGACCACCATCGTGCCGGTCTTGTTGGAGATCGCCATCAACAGCGTGCCGCGGGTGCGCGCCTGCAAATTCTCTTCGGTGATGTCGCGCGGAAGGCCCGCGAAGGGTTTTGACAGGATCTCCTCGAAGCCGTTCACCGCCGGCGCGATCGGCAGCACCTCGTGGCGGATGCCGAGCGCTTTCGAAAGCCTCGCCGCGTCGTCGACCGAGACTTGCGCGGTGAAGCGGAACGGCAGCATCACGCCGCGGACGCGCTCGGCGCCCAGCGCGTCGACCGCGATCGCCGCGCACAGCGCGGAATCGATGCCGCCGGAGATGCCGAGCAGCACGCCGGGGAATCCGTTCTTGCGGACATAGTCGCGCAGGCCCAATACGCAGGCGGCGTAGTCGCCCTGGTCACCGTCGAGGTCAGGCGCAATCGTCCCGTTGCAGCGCCAGCCGGCCTCCGTCCTGCTCCAGCGCAGCGTCGTGATGCTCTCCTGGAACGCGGGGAGCTGGGCCGCCACCGACAGATCGGCGTTCAGCGCGAACGAAGCGCCGTCGAACACGAGTTCGTCCTGCCCGCCGATCTGGTTGAGATAGATCAGCGGCAGCCCGCTCTCGGTGACGCGGGCGACCGCAATCGACAGCCGCAGGTCGTTCTTGTCGCGCGAATAGGGCGAGCCGTTGGGCACCACGATGATTTCCGCGCCGGTCTCGGCGAGACATTCGACGACGTTCTCGTATTCCTCCGATTCCTCGAGCCAGACGTCCTCGCAGATCGGCACGCCGACGCGGACGCCGCGGACGGTCACCGGACCCGCGGCGGGGCCGCGCGCGAACAGGCGCTTTTCGTCGAACACGCCGTAGTTCGGCAGGTTGGCCTTGTAGCGGATGGCCGCGATGCGGCCGCCGTCGAGCAGCGCGCAGGCATTATAGAGCTTGCCGTCCTCGACCCAGGGGCTGCCGATCAGCATCGCCGGCCCGCCATCGGCGGTCTCCCGCGCGAGCCCCTCGACCGCCGCGCGGCAGGCCGACTGGAACGCCGGTTTCAGCACCAGATCTTCCGGCGGATAGCCGGCGATGAATAATTCCGGCAGCACCACGAGATCGGCACCATCGGCGCGCGCCTTTTCCCGCGCCGCGCGCGCCTTGGCGGCGTTGCCCTCGACGTCGCCGACCGTCGGGTTGAGCTGGGCGAGCGTAATCGCAAACTGTTCGGCTCGTTCGGTCATGCAGCGGACCTTATTCTCATATTGAGCAAATCAAATATAGCATGCCCCCTCGGGCTTCGCCAGATGCCGCTTGGTGCTTCAGAGCACGCCGATGCGCTCGGCCAGCGCGAACAGCCAGAACAGGCCGGCCATGACCAGCACCACGCCGACCGCGGCCGAACCCATGTCCTTGACCCGCCCGATCTGCTGATCGCGCTCCGTGGTCAGCCGATCGGCGAGCTTTTCGATCGCGGTGTTGAGCAGTTCGATCGCGAGCACCAGAACGACGGCGAAGACGAGCTCGACGCGCCGCATCATGGTCGCGCCGACCAGCCAGGCCAGCGGCAGCGAAAGTGCCAGCGCGATGACCTCCTCGCGAACGGCCTGCTCCGAACGGATGGCAAAAGCCAGGCCGTTGCGCGAATTGATCGTGGCCTGCCAGAGCCGCAGCAACTCTAAAGACCCGCCGCAGCCGGCATCGGCTTGACCTTGCCGGAGCGCTCCTGCTTGAGGAGTTCGGCGATCAGGAACGCCATGTCGATCGACTGCTCGGCATTGAGCCGGGGATCGCAGACCGTGTGATAGCGGTCGCTGAGATCTTCATAGGTGATGGCGCGCGCCCCGCCGATGCATTCGGTGACGTCCTGCCCGGTCATCTCCAGATGCACGCCGCCGGCGTGCGTCCCTTCCGCCGCATGGATCGAGAAGAACGACTTCACTTCCGACAGGATGCGGTCGAACGGGCGGGTCTTGTAGCCGCTGTTCGAAGAGATGGTGTTGCCGTGCATCGGGTCGCAGGACCAGACCACGGCACGGCCTTCCCGCTTCACGGCGCGGATCAGCGGCGCGAGGTGATCGCCAACCTTGTCGGCGCCGAAGCGGGTGATCAGCGTCAGCCGTCCGGGCTCGTTGTCGGGGTTGAGCACGTCGATCAGCTTCAACAACTCGTCGCCCTTCAGCGAGGGACCGCATTTCAGGCCGATCGGATTCTTGATGCCGCGGAAATACTCGATGTGGCCGTGGTCGAGCTGGCGGGTGCGATCGCCGATCCAGATCAGATGGCCCGAGGTCGCATACCAGTCGCCGGTGGTGGAATCGACCCGGGTGAAGGCCTGCTCGTAGCCGAGCAGCAGCGCCTCATGGCTGGTGTAGAAATCGGTGGCGCGGAGCTCAGGGTGGCTTTCCAGATCGAGCCCACAGGCGCGCATGAAGTTCAGCGCGTCCGAAATGCGGTCCGCCAACTCCCTGTAGCGCCGCGACTGCGGGGAATCCTTCAGAAACCCGAGCATCCACTGGTGCACGCTGCCGAGATTGGCAAAACCGCCGGTGGCAAACGCTCGCAACAGGTTCAGCGTGGCAGCCGACTGCCGGTACGCCATCAGCTGGCGCTGCGGATCGGGGGTGCGGGCCTGGGCAGTGAACGCGATGTCGTTGACGATATCGCCGCGGTAGCTCGGCAGTTCGACCTCGCCGACCTTTTCGGTCGGCGACGACCGCGGCTTGGCGAATTGTCCGGCGATGCGGCCGACCTTCACCACCGGCACCGCGCCGGCGTAGGTCAGAACCACGGCCATCTGCAGCAGGACGCGGAAGAAGTCGCGGATGTTGTTGGCGCCGTGTTCGGCAAAACTTTCGGCGCAGTCGCCGCCCTGCAGCAGGAAGGCCTCGCCCGCGGCGACCCGCGCCAGACCTTTTTTCAGATTGCGGGCCTCGCCTGCAAAAACCAGCGGGGGAAACGTGGCGAGTTGCGCCTCGACATCCGCCAATGCCTTTGCATCGGGATAATCCGGCATCTGCTTGACCGGTTTGGTGCGCCAGCTGTCGGGTGTCCACCGCTCGGACATGAAGTCAACTCCTTAAGCAAAAACCGCTACTTACCCGCCTTCGCTAAGGCTTCGGCGGGCCAGCCCGGGCAAAGCGGGCCGTAAAGCCTGCGGCGGGCCGGTTTATACACAGGCCGGTCACGGACCGCCAGTTGGATTTCCGATGTCAGTGACAACCCCTTGCGGCAAAAGCTTAATTCGCATTTGCTGGGAAGTTGCAAATAGACCGAGGGAAAACGAGGGTGGCCGAGGCTGCGCTGGACGACGTTTTCATCGACGACATCACGTTCCCCGCGACGGACGGATATCTGCTGGGGGCGACATTGTTCCTGCCCCGCGGGGCGAAGCGCCAGGCCGTGCTGATCAATTCGGGCGCCGCCCTGCCGCGCAAGATCTATCGGGGATTTGCCGGCTATCTGGCGCGGCGCGGCTGCGCGGTCCTCACCTACGACTATCGCGGCATCGGCGACTCCAGGCAGAGGGCGCTGGTCGGCTACAACCAGCCCAAATCGCTGGTCGGCTTCAACGCGACGATGGCGGACTGGGCTGCGCTCGACGTCACCGCGGCGGTGGCCTGGATGCGCGAGCGTTACCACGACCTGCCGCTCAATTATGTAGGCCATTCCTTCGGCGGCCAGGCGCTCGGACTTCTCGCCAACAACGCCGAGGTGTCGCGCGCGCTGCTGATCGCGGCGCAGGCCGCCTATTGGAAGCTGTTGGGGTCGCCGGAGCGTTATCGCGTCTATGCCTTCATGAATTACATCGGCGCCCCCCTGACCCGGTTGCTCGGCTACGCGCCGGGCTGGGCCGGTTTGGGCGAGGATCTGCCCAAGGGCGTCTATCAGCAATGGACGAGCTGGGTCATGAGCAAGCACTATCTGTTCGACGATGCCAAGCTCATCAGCCTGAAGAATTTTCCGAATTACCACGGGCCGATGCGCGCGCTGTGCTTCTCCGACGATCCCTTGGCAACGCGGCCGGCGGTCGAAATGCTTTGCACCGGGTTTACCGGAACCAAGCCGGAAATCCTGAATGTCACGCCCGCCGATGCCGGCGTCGCCAAAATCGGCCATCTCGGCTTCTTCCGCCCCGAGCACCGCGACACGCTGTGGCGCGGCGCGGCGGAATGGATTCAGGCGGAGTAGCGTTGGCGGTGCGGACAATGCGGCCCGGCCGTCATGTATGGACGGCCCCTTTTCGGCAAGGGCTTTTTTGGTGTTTCAGCAAGCGGATCGGGGAGCGGTCATGTATACGGCCTCGAGATGCGGTCTGAGACCGCGGGCCCTGATGGAGAACGCTGATCGAATTCCAATCATTGCGGCGCGCTGTGACGCGCGATGACGGTACGGAGTGTTTCGATCCCGGTTTCCTGACCATTTGCCATCACACCTTAATCGCCCTTCCGAACGGATGAGCGCGAGCGCGGCGGCTGTCGCCCCTCAACTAGGCAGCAGCCGACGCGCTCGCGCGGTCGTGGTATTCTTCTCCCTTGACCAGCATGGCCCAGAGGATACGCGCAGTCTTGGCGGCAAATGCCACCATGGCGACCTTGTAGGGCCGACGCGCGAGCAGCTCGCGCAGCCACGGGTCGCTGATGCCGCGCCTTTTCTGTTGCCGCAGATGGGCGCTTGCCCCGCTGATCAGCAGGGCACGGAGCACGCGGTCTCCCTGTTTGGAGATGCGCCCGGGACGATGCTTGCCGCCGGTGCCGTGATCGCGACCGGTCAGTCCGATCCAGGCCGCGAAATCCCGCCCGCTGCGGAACACCTTCGCATCAGGCACTTTGGCCAAAACCGTGCTGGCGATGATCGGGCCGACGCCCGGCACCTCCATCAGCCGACGAGCCTCGCGATCGGCACGGGCGGCCTTGGCGATCTGTCGCTCGATCGCGCGCTCGTCGGCATCGAGCGCCTGCCAGTGCCTGGCCAAAAGCAACAGCGCCCCGCGCAGCATCTCGGGGATCCCCTCGCTCGGTGCTTCGAGCTTGGCCATCAGCTCATGCAGCCCCTCAAAGCCCTGCGCCGCCACGATCCCGAGTTCGCTCAGCGCAGCTCGCAGCGCGTTCGCCGCCATCGTGCGTTGCTTGACCAACAGCGCTCGCGTGCCGTGAACAGCCAGCGTCGCCTGCTGCTCCACACTCTTCACCGGCACAAACCGCATCGTCGGCCGGCCGACCGCCTCGCAGATCGCCTCTGCATCCCGGCCATCGTTCTTGTTGCGCTTCACGTAAGGCTTCACATAGGCCGGCGGCATTAGCCGCACCTGGTGGCCATAGCGGCCAATCACCCGCGCCCAGTGGTGCGCGCTGCCGCAGGCTTCCATGCCTACCGTGCACCGTGGCAGCTGCGCAAAAAACTTCTCCACCGCGCCCCGCCGCAGCTGGCGGCGCAACACCGCTCTTCCCGTTGCATCAACTCCGTGCACTTGGAACACGGTCTTCGCCAAATCCAAACCAATCATGCTAATCTTGTCCATGGACGGCTCCCTTGTCTGGTCGAATCGACATCACCAGTCTGGCACACTGATGCCGTCGGGGGCCGTCCACCCCATCTTTGCGAGCCAACGGGTCGGCGCGAAGCGCCGCCCGATGACAGGCTCCGCGAAGCAATCCATGGCGCAGCAAGCGGAAAGCTGGATTGCTTCGTCGCGGAGCCTGTCATCGGGCGCGCATTCGCGCGACCCGTTGGCTCCTCGCAATGACGCTTGAAACATGGGTTCGCATTCTCGCAGCGCATTGCGCCCGAGGTTTGCCTGTTCCTTCGCCCCTCAAGGGCGTGGGGAATGCCGGGCGGCCAATGCACCCGCAGCCTCGCGTACGATAAAAAACAAAGTACACGAGCGTAGTCACCACGAGTCCACCGGAACAACCCGGCATTCCCGCACGCGGATGGTTTTAACGGTTTCCTTCGTGCTCTCCCTGGAGATCGGGCTGGTTTGTCTCCATCGCCTCCCAGGAATAATCCCGAGAAGCTTGACGCCGGCGTCGAGGCGCCAGGACCACACGACTTCGCCGTCCGCAAGAAAGCGCCTCGTCTCAAGCGCTTCCTGCGTCCACCGCATCCCGCCCCGCGTTGATGACGTTGGCCAACGCCCCTTGGTGGGACGGGATGGGGAACATATAGGGTGATTTTTGCTTCTGTAAAACAGAAATATTTTTGCGAAAAGGGCTTGACAGCGGCCTGCACAAACCGATGAACTGATTTGCCCGTCAGGCAATCTGTCGACCAACAGCTCCCGGCACCCGTGCGGCCCAGCGCTTTCCCGTTGCAGCAAAGTTCGACTGCTCAGAATTTCGCAACGACCGGCGCGCCCCAGCGATAGTTGAGGCGCGCGGAAGCCAGGTTGAGGCCCTGATTGACGCTTTCGTACGGCGCGAGCGGCGCAATTCCGAGCACGCTGAGCGTCATGTTGCGCGTCCCCAGAAACA
The DNA here is from genome assembly GCA_963721135.1 of uncultured Alphaproteobacteria bacterium. Classification (GTDB taxonomy): domain Bacteria; phylum Pseudomonadota; class Alphaproteobacteria; order Rhizobiales; family Xanthobacteraceae; genus Bradyrhizobium. The sequence goes on along the minus strand of CAVRIB010000003.1, from coordinate 383,124 downwards.
GGTGGTCATATTCGACCGCCACGGACCAGTTCGGGTCAAGGCCATATTCCGCGCCGGCGCCAACCGTGCCTCCCAGCCGGGTTTGCGACGCGGCACCGTTGATCAAATTGGTCGCGGTCACGAACCTTGGCTTGCTGCATGCCGCGCCAAGGTCGTGTCCCGCAAACAAGTGCTTTACCGCCGCACCCCAACGCGATTGACGCCGCCATTTAAATTGCCACCAGCGTGATGGCGGACCGCAGCCCGCGCCACCGGACGAGGCCTGAGCACAACGCCGGCCCTCGCGACGCAACCGTGCGGATATTCAACGTACTGGCAGTAAACTACAGCACCAGCCGGTGCTGGATTGAGAGTGAGACCTGCGACCCCCAACAGGATGCTAGCAGCAATGCCGGCAACGGTCGCTGACTTGATCGAAAGACGCTTCCTCGGATGCATGGGAACCTCCCTCTTCGCGCTTGCGCAACTGAAAGGTTATGGGTGCCGCCTCAGGTGCGGCCGAACATAGCGTAAGCACCAAAGGATCACTGCCGTTGATCTAGATCAACCGAGTACTGCCTGGAGCCGAGCCATGACACCGAGCGAACGCGCAATGACCGCAGACTATGCCTGAAATCGTGACCGTCACGCCGGCAGATGCCGGGGTCGCCAGGATCGGCCATTTCGGCTTCTTCCGCCCCGAGCATCGCGACACGCTGTGGCGAGGCGCGGCGGAGTGGATTCAGGCGGAATAGATTCGCCCACCCCGTCGTCCCGGCCTTGAGCCGGGACGATTAAAGTCCCGTCATTGCGAGCGCAGCGAAGCAATCCATGGTTCAGCAAGCGGAGAGGTGGAGCAGACCCCGTCCAACGGATGCCCGGCGTTGATCGAAAAGCGGACTGCGCATCAACTTGACGGCGTTGGCGCTGCGGCGTCGATCTGTTGCAGCAATCCCGCGGTACTCTGGACGTGCCACATTTCAACGACTTTGCCGTCGGCAATCCGGTCCATCGCCATCCCCGGCCACGTCACCCGTCGTCCCGTCGCAGCGATGCCGTTGAACTGGCCCTGATGCGTCCCGTGAAAGGTTACGCGGGTCACCACTTTATCCCCCTCGGCGATCTGATCCCTGATAATCAGGTGAAAATCAGGGAAGGCGCCAAGGATCGCCTGCATCCGGGCCGAATGCTGTTCTCTGAAACCCCTGGCGCCGTTGAACACGACGTCTCGGGAGAGATACTGGTCGAACACCGCCGCGTTTCTGTTGTTCACGATTTCATTCAGGTAGCCGCGAACGACCGCCTTGTTTTGCTCGGGGGTCATTGTCTCTGCTTCTCCGCTGGTTTGAGATCACGCAGCTTGCCACGGTCCAGCAAAACAGACAGACACCGTAGTGAGCGGCTCACTTCAATTTTCGAAATCTGTCTGGACATTCATAGCCGCCCGGCCGCGACCGCGTTCCGCAGCAGCGTCTTCACACCGTACCGGTGATACGGAAGGATGAAGAACAGGTAGATTTTGCCGAACAGATTATGGACCGTGCAGATCGTTGAGAGGACGACGCTTGCCCCACTGGCGGAATGCACTCGCAGCACCGATACCCTGAAGTCCTGGTGCCTGTCGTTGGCGCCTGCGACGATTTCGTCTTCGCCGATGAAGAAGATCGACCACAGGCCGACCTTCTCGCCGACGGCATAGCGGCCCTTTAGCTCGGAACGCATGATTTCGGCAGCGGCCGGAGCCCTCAACCCGAGCGGCCTGACCACCGCGTTGCGGACGATCAGCAGCAGCTTCATCGTCAACGGCTGATGCGCAAAAATGGCGGCGTAGATATCGGCGATCGCAAGCTGCGGTCGCGCCAGCGGCGCGCTGTAGGAATCATGATAGTACGCGCTCTCGATGACGTCCCGGCCCAACGCGCTGGTCGATGGAACGTCGCATTCGACGATGCTCATATTGAACTCTCAATTCCGGCACCTGCTCCGGCAGAACCGAACGCCTGTCGGGCCGCTTCTTCTCGACGCGATGGCTGTTCAGGCCGCCCTTCTCAAGAATTTTTGAACCTTGCTGCCCATCCGTAGCAGCGACACCAGAAGCGGCACCGGCAGGCCTTTCATTTCATCGTGCCACTTGTTCAGCATCTCGAGAAAATCGAGTGTCGTCTTGATTTTCTGCCTCGCAAACGTCCCCGCCTTGGGATCGAACTCGCTCACGCATTCGCGCAACAACGCCAGGGTCGGGTCGACCTCCCGGCGCTTGCGTTCCTCGACGATGACCCGGAACAGGTCGGTAATATCCTGCAACGCCGCGAAATGATCGCGGCGGTCGCCCATCACATGCACGACCTTGACGAGGCCCCAGCCCTGCAATTCCTTCAGGCTGGTGCTGACGTTGGAGCGCGCCACCGAGAGCGTGTCGGCGATTTCCTCGGCATTGAGCGGGCGCTCCGAGAGATACAGCAGAGCATGGATCTGCGCCACGGTCCGGCTGACGCCCCAGCGCGTTCCCATCTCGCCCCAGTGCAAGACGAACTTTTCCGTCGTGGGCGACAGCTTCATTTTCTGATGAATCCGTTATTTCTGTCATTTCAGAAATAAACAGAGAGAATCGCGCCCGCGCTCACCGCGGCAACTATTCCGCCGCGCGCAACGGGGTCGACGTCGGGTGCACCGCCGCGGCGAGCTCCCTGACATAGACCTCGTGCCAAGGGGTCTTGTCGTCGCTGACGAGGTCACCGCTGCGCGCCCCTCGATACACCTCGGCGTCCTCCACACCCGGCGGCAACACGCCATTGTCGCGAAGCGCGCGGGCCGCCATCAAGAGGCGCCGACGGGTGCGCGTGATCATCTGATCCGACGGCGCCAGATGCTCGAAGGCGTGGTCCGTGACCGGTCCCATGCTCTCGGTGATCGCCTGATCCTGCAGGTGGATGCCGTCGATCCCGCTATAGATCGTGTTGCTCTTCTGGGCGGCGCGGTCCATCCCCCAATCGTTGTCCGCGTTCGCAGCGAACCGCCAGCGGCCGAGCCAATCCGTCGTATTCGGAAGGAATTTGTTGGTGCGCCCGGTGCCGCCGATCGGCGTGCCGTCCTTGAAGATGGGTTGTGGCTGAGTCAACGCCGATACCCCGCGCTTCCAGCGCAGGAAACAGAACATCGTATGGCCGTCATCGAGCGGCACCCAGGCACGCGCATGCACATGACTGCTGAACTCCCCGTTCGGCGCCTGGGTCCAGAACGGAAACAGGAAGTTGGCGAAACGCCAGTACGTGCTGTCAGGGCCGGCCGCGCGGTAGGCAGCGTACTGCGTACCCCAGGCGGTGTCGGCGATCTGGTACTCCGGAGCACGGTTCATGATGGTGTGATGGACCGGGCCGTCCTCCGGCACGTCATCGGGATCGACATGCCCGGCGTGCAGGAAACCGAAATGCGAGGTATCGATCTCGCCTTCCAGCGCCTGCAGATAGTTGCATTCGCGCTGGATGAAGGTGACGCTGATTTCGTCATCGGGAACGTCGAGGATTTCGAACGCCGGCAGCGGCGGCGCCTTGGCGCCCGACCCCATATAGACCCAGACGACCCCGGCACGTTCCATGGCCGGGTAGGCCTTGGCCTTGACCTTGTGCTTGAAATCCTGGTGCGGCGGCACGCTCGCCATGTCGACACAGTTGCCCGCGACGTCGAATTTCCAGCCGTGGTAGATGCAGCGGATGCCGCCCTCCTCGTTGCGGCCCAGAAACAGCGAGGCGCGGCGATGCGGGCAGCGATGGTCCATCACCCCTACCCTGCCGGCGCTGTCGCGAAACGCGATCAGCTTCTCGCCGAGCAGCATCAGGCGGACTGGTGGCCCGTCGCGCTCGAGTTCGGAAGACTGCGCGGCCGGAATCCAGTATTGCCGCATCAATTCGCCCATCATTGTTCCCGGGCCGACTTGCGTGAGTTCCCTGCCTTCTGCTGCGGTTGTCATCGTGACCTCCCGATGCGGCCGTGCGCCGCCGATTGGATGGTATATTACCACGGAGAGCGGCCGAAGAGAGTATGGCCATGCGCAGTCCCGGCTTGCTTCTTTTGGGGCTTTATTCGCTTGTGCGAACCAATCCCCCGAGACCAAGGTGGGGGGGATATGGAGGACCGACCCATGCAATTCGACCTCACTGCGGAGCAAAGGAAGCTGCAGGGGCTGGCGCGCGAGATCGCCGAGGGTTCGATCAAGGCGCGCGCGGCCGAGACCGACCGAAGCGAAACCTACCCTTGGGAAAACGTCCGGGAGCTCACTTCGGCCGGCCTGATGGGCTATACGATCCCGAAAGCGTATGGCGGCGCCGGCGGCAGCTTTCTCGATGCGAGCCTGATCGTTGAGGAGATGGCGCGCGTCTGCGGCGTCACCGGCCGCATCGCGGTCGAGGCCAATATGGGCGCGATTTCGGCCGTCATGCGCTACGGCAGCGAGAACCAGAAGAAGCTTGCCGCCGGGCTCGTGCTGGCGGGCGACAAACCCGCGATCTGCATTACCGAACCGGAGGCAGGCTCCGCCGCCACCGAGATGACGACGCGCGCGGACAGGCGCGGTTCTGCTTACGTGCTCAACGGCAAGAAGCACTGGATCACCGGAGGCGGCGTGTCCCGGCTGCACCTGATCTTTGCCCGCGTGTTCGACGAGCGCGGCAACGAGGAAGGCATCGGCGGCTTCCTCATGGTACGCAAGCCGGACTCGCCCGCCGGAGCCAAGGGATTGCGGGTTGGAAAGCGCGAGCCCGCGATGGGGCTGCGCGGCATTCCCGAAACCGAGATCATCCTTGAGGATGCCGAAGTGCCTTTTGACATGGTGCTTCAGCCCCCGGGCGGCTGGAAGCGCGGCTTCGCCGATTTGATGAATGCCTACAACAGCCAGCGCGTGGGCGCCGCGACCGTCGCCCTGGGGCTGGCGCAGGGCGCATTCGATGAGGCGCTGGCGTTTTCGAAATCGCGCCGGCAGTTCGGCCGCCCGATCGCGGAATTCCAGGGCCTGCAATGGATGCTGGCCGACATGTCGGTGCAGCTCAACGCCGCCCGCCTGTCGATCCGCAGCGCGGCCGCGAGCGCCGACCCGTTTCCGGATCCGCTGCTTGCGGCGCAAGCCAAGATCTTCGCATCCGAGATGGCGATCAAGGTGACGAGCGATGCCTTGCAGATTTTCGGCGCGCGCGGCTATTCGCGCAACAATCCGATGGAGCGGATGATGCGCGACGCGCGCATGTTCACCATCGGCGGCGGCACCGCCCAGGTCTTGCGCAATCAGGTCGCAAGCCGCCTGCTCGGCTGGAAGCTGCCGCAGGCGCGCGACGGCTACGCGACCGCCGCAAAGGGGATCGCCGCCGAATAATGCCGGAAATGCCTGGTCCGACGAGAGCTGGACACAGTGTCGTGCCTCCGTGCTTCCCCCCGGAATCGGCTTCCCGTAGATCGCCAGCTGCCCGGAGAATTCTCCTGCCAGGGACCAAAACAAATGAATAGCACCTTCAGCACGGCGGATGGACTGAAGCTTGCCTATTACGTCGACGACTTTACCGATCCGTGGTGCAAGCCCGACACCGTCCTTCTCCTGCACGCCGCGATGGGCAATTCCCGGCGCTGGTTTCAATGGGTGCCGCCGCTGTCGCGTCGTTATCGGGTCGTGAGACTTGACCTGCGAGGTCATGGCCATTCCCAGATCCCGAAGCCAACGGATGACTTTTCACTCTCGTTGCTGGTGTCCGATGCCTTGGCCCTGCTCGACCTGGTCGGAGCCGATCGTGCGCACATCGTCGGTAATTCGGCCGGCGGATATGTATCGCAGCGATTGGCGATCAACCATCCAGAGAGGGTCAGGTCACTCGCTCTCTTTGGGTCGACGCCGGGTCTCAAGAACAGTCATGCGCCGACATGGATACCGAAGATCAAGGAGTTCGGCTTAAAGCAATTCCTCGCCGATACCATTGACGAGCGGTTCGATCCTTCGACTGATCCTGACCTGGTCAAATGGTTCATTGAACAGGCGGGTTCGAATGATCCTGCCTTCATCGCCCGCTTCGTCCTGCACATGTGCACGCACGACTTCATGAATGAGGTCTCGGCGATCAAGGCTCCCACGCTCATCGTTGCGGCGGGCAAGGAAAAAATCGGACACGCGAGCGCCTACGAGGAGATGAACCGGAGAATCGCGAGCTCTGAACTCCTCTACTACGACACGGCGGCCCACAACATCTGCGACGGCTACGCCTCCCGTTGCATCGAGGATCTGATGACGTTCTTGAAGAAGAATTCATAAGGAGAAACCGGCTGCGCTCCCCTACCCCCGGTATCGCCATGGCGTGCCGCCGGCGGCACTCTCGTCGATGGTCCATTGCGGCAGCGCCAGCCCCGGCGCGACGTCGGTGAACACCATGCGCACGCGGGTGCCGATGCCGACCCGCTCGACCTCGCTCTTCGGCGCGAGCACGCCGTCCGGCCGCGTCAGGTTGCCGATCACGCGCAGTCCCTCCTCCCTGGTCGGCTTGCCGCTCTGGGTGTCCAGTTCGACCAGCAGCACGAGATATGGCGTGTACTGCTTGAACGCCGGCTGAATGGCATGGTGGACCTCGGTGTAGGAATGCACGGTGCCACGGCCCTCGACCGACACCCATTCCGAATCGAGTTCAGCGCACCAGGGGCACGCGGTCGACGGCGGGTAGCGGAACAGCTTGCACGAGGCGCATCGCTGCAGGCGGAACTCGTGCTTCGCGCACCAGGCGAAGTAGTCGAGGTTCTCATGGTCGAGATCGTTGATCTCAAGGGGCATGCCGAGATATTGCGCGGATATCATTGTCTCACCGTGTTTCCTCTCCAGGAGCAACCGAGCTGATCACATGAACTTCGGCAGCACCTTGGTCCACAACGCCTCGGTCGACTTCATCAACTTCGCGTGCGGAACCAGCGCGTTGTAGGTGTAGCAGAACAACCAATCGACCGGCTGCCGTTTCATGTTGGCCTCGAGCGCGCGCGTCACGGTATCGACGGTGCCGACCAATGCGTAGCCGAGGTCGATCGATTCCTTCGCGGTCGCGAAGTTCTTCGTCACCGGGTCCATCAGGCCGCGGCGGAAGCCGAACGGCTCGAACCACGCCCTGCCGGAGAAACGCCCGGAGTCCTCCCACAACGCCATGGCCTCCTCGTCCGTCTCCGCGATGATGACATCGCGCAACAAGCCCGTGCCCTGTCCGCGGGGTTTTCCCGACACCTCGGCATAGAGATCGAACAGCGGTGACTCGTAGGCCTCATGCATCGGCGGCAGGATCGCAGTGACGCCTTCACGCGCCGCCCAGCGAATGGAGTTCGGCGACGACGCGAACGGCAGGAACACCGGCGGGTACGGCTTCTGCAGCGGCTTCGGCACCACGCCGACCGAGGTCAGCATGCCGTTCTCGACGCCCTTGCCGTATTTCACCGTGGTCTCGAGATCCCAGGGCGTTGCGCCGGCCGGCACCTTCCAGTACTTGCCCTGGAACGTCAGCATCTCCTCGGTCCAGCATTTCTTGATGATCTGCCAGTTTTCCTCGAACGCCTCGCGGTTGGTCTGATCGATCGCATCATGATGGTGCGGCAAGGTCCCCGAGACGCCGTGCGTCTGCTGCGCCATGACGTCGACCCAGCGCCGCTGGTAGCCGCGCGCGAAGCCGGCGCAGGCCCGCCCGCCGGTCATGTGATCGAGCATCGCGATGTCCTCGGCGACGCGGATCGGGTTGGCGGCCGGCAGCACGATACCGAGCTGGCCGACGCGGATGCGCTTCGTCTGCATCGCGAAGTAGAGGTCCAGCAGCACGGGGTTGTTGGAAAGCTCGAAGCCCTCGATGTGGAAGTGATGCTCGGTAAAGCTCACCGAATCGTAGCCGAGGTCGTCGGCAAGTTTGACGAGTTCGGTCAACTCCTTCAACATGCGCTGGTAGAGCTCCGGCCGCGTCGCAGCCATGCCCGCCTCGATCTCGGCGCGCGAGCCGACGCTCGGCAGGCAAAATATCGATGCTTTCATTTGCTTCCGTCCCATCCGCTCCACGAAGTCTCTCGCCTCGCGTCCGAACCTACCCGCGCCGCATCACCATCGCCGATCCCGTGCCGGGCATCGCCCAGCCCATATTGGCTGACACCTCGGCGCTCTTCACCTGGCGGCATCCGCCCTCGCGATAATCGTAGGTGTGCTGGCGCCTGCCATCGGGCCCGATCGGACAGCTATCGTCGGCATCGTGGCGGAGCTGGCGGACGTTCTCGATCACCATGGCGATGCCGTGGGTGTAGCCCTCGCAGAGATGGCCCCCCGATGTGTTGTTCGGCCTTTTTCCACCGAGCATGATGGTACCGTCCGAGACGTAGTGGCCGCCCTCGCCCTTCTTGCAGAAGCCGTAATCCTCGAGTTGCAGCATGGTGGTGAAGGTGAAGGCGTCATAGGAGCCCGTGAGGTCGATGTCCTGCGGGCCGACGCCGGAATTCGGCCAGAGGATGTCCTTGCCGTAGTGGCCGGCGACGGTCGAGATCGGCCCGGCCTGGTAGTGCATGTCGACCCGCGGCTTCGAGCAGCGGCCTACTACGCCGCGGATCCGCACCAGCGGCTGCTTCAGGTCTTTCGCACGCGCGGCGGTGGTCACGATGATGGCATTGGCATTGTCCGTCTCGACGCAGCAGTCGAGCAGGTGCAGCGGCTTGCAGATCATGCGGCTGCCCACGACATCCTCCACCGTGAGGCGCTTCCTGTAATAGGCTTTGGGATTGTTCGAGGCGTGATGGCTGTGGGCAACGCGGACATGAGCGACCTGCTCGGCGGTGGTGCCGAAGTCATACATGTGGCGCATGAAGGTCGGCGCGAACGATTGTCCCGCGCTCTGCCAGCCATAAGCGCGGCTGTGCAGCATGTCGCCTGCGACGGGCGCTGCGGCGCGCACGCCGGTGCCGCCGATCCGCACCTGGGAGAAGCCGTTCATCGAGCGGAAGATCACTACCGTCTTGCACATGCCGGCTTCGATTACGCCGATCGCGATGCCGATCAACGCCTCGGTCGATGATCCCCCACCGAACACGTCCATGTAGAAATTGAGCCGGATGCCGAGGTCGCCGGCGACGAATGGCGAGAACACCGAGTTGTTCGATTGATACGACAGCATGCCGTCGATCTCGGAGGCTTTGAGACCCGCATCGAGCATGGCGTTGCGCACCGCGATTGTCGCGAGCGCCCGCGTCGTCTTGTTGGAGCCGCGGGTGTAGGCGGTCTCGCCGACGCCGACGACGGCGTACTTGTCGCGCAGGAACTTCGGCGTGGTGGCGTCGACGTCTTCTCTGGGTAGCGGCATTTCCCGAAACTCCCGATCGGATTCTTCCTTGTTGCCCCCCTGCCGGCTCAGTTCAGCCGCAGCTCGGTGATGTGCCGCGGATCGGGCTTCAGCTCGTTGCGCTCGACGCGCTTGACGATGTCGGTCAACACGGCGTTCGCTCGGCACGAAAGCCCGAGCTTCTCGCCCTCGCGCACCACAAAGCCGTTGAGGAATTCGATCTCGGTGCGACGGCCCTTCTGCATGTCCTGGCCCATCGACGGCCGCTGCTCGGAGGAGGTGCGCTTGCCGTCCTTGAAGCGCTGCTCGTCGCAGGCGCCCATCGCCGTCTCGTCGCCCTCGCCCGCGCGTGCGATCGTCTCGGGCGGCAGGTGCAGGATTTCCTCGAGCTGATAGCCCTGCGCCTGGCCAACGCGGATCGCTTCGCTGCCGAGCCGGGTGGAGAAGCGGCGGATCGGTTCGCTCTGCAGCATCGCGGCGCCGGTGAGGCCCGTGCAGGCGGAGAGCCCGTTGCCCATGACGTTGGCGACCAGTTTCGACCAGCGCTCGCCCCACAGATTGCCGGTGACCTTGGCGCTGTCGGCGTAGCCGACCAGCCGGCAAATTTCCTCCGCCCGTTGCGTGATACGGCCGTGCACTTCGCCGGTGCGGAAGACCGTATGCGCCGCCCCGCCCTTGCCGGCGCCGCGGTGGATGTGGCCGGGCTCGGGCAGGTTGACCGTGATGCTGCTCGCGATGCAGCCGAGCGTCTTGCCCCAGCCGACGACGCCGGCGATGGTCTCTTCATTCATGCAGTTCTGCAGCGACACCACGTAGCCATCAGGCGCGAGATATTGCCGGATCAGCATGGTGGCCCAGGCGGTGTCGTAGGACTTCATGCAGACGAAGGCGATGTCGACCGGCTTCTCCTTGGCGAGTTGTTGCGCGTCGGTGACATGCAACGCGCGCACGGGAACGGTGAATTCCGCGACGTCCCTCGCGTGGGTGACGCGCAGGCCGCTTTTTCGCATGTGCTCGACGTGCTCCGGCCAGGGATCGATGAACGTCACGTCCTCGCCCGCCTGCACCATGTGCGCGCCGGCATAGCCGCCGACGGCCCCTGCTCCGACAACCGCGATCTTCCGACCCATGCTTTCCTCCCGGCTTTTCTTTTGCCGGAGGCTAGCGCACCGGGCAGGCTCAATGCAAACGGCGAGCCGCGCCGCAACCGGCCGCGAGGCGGCGCTTGCCGGCCTCCGTCAGCCCAAGCGTTCCAAGTCGCCGCAAGGCATAACCCAGGGCAACCAGGCGCTCCCAATGGGCCTGGGGGATATCGCGCTGGACGTCACCCTTGCTGACTTCAGACAACGACGCGAACTCTTCGGCGCTCAACGATGCCGGCGGATCCTGGATCATCTAGGCTCCATTCCGAAAATCGATGGCGCGCAGGACAATGCCGGGAGGAGTGCCTTCGAACTCCATGGCAAGGAATTTGCGGCCGGCCCGCTCTTCGATCCGGTCGCGCAATCTCATGAATTGCGCTTCGCGCTCGTCGGGCTTCCTCCTTGCCGGGGTCTCCAGATCATCCAGGGCGGAGGTGCTGACCGCGCACTGGATCTCCTTCTCGCCGTCAATCATCGAAAACAGGACCACCATCCGGTCATATTCGTAACCGCGAAAGCTGCCGCGTGTGAGTGCCATTTGACTTGCCTCCTGGAACCGGCGTTCGTCTTTCGATCTGACGCAACAACCATTCATTCAGCTCTCGTTGGAGAGCCGGACAAAATCGGCGAGCACGGCCGCGACCAGATCGCGATGGTGGGTATCGGCCTCGGCCAATCCTGCGACATACAGATTGAAGATGTAGCGCGCCTTGGCGGCGGCTTCCGGCCAGGAAGTCGCCGGAACCGAAAGCAGCTGATCTTCCAGCATCCGCTGCCGATCGCGCAGGGCTTTTGCGTTGTTCTCGACATCAGCCAGAATGCGCCGGATGTCGGTTGCTTTTTGCGCGGCCATGCCGCGGTGCCTGTCAAGATCGAGCGGCTCCTCACTCACCGGGCGCGCTCGCATCGATCCGCTGCGCATCGGACAGCGCGACCGAGCTGATGGAGAGCATCTCCACCGCCGAACCGCGCGACCCTTCCGCCGGCACCACGATCATGGTGGCAACACGGCGAAACGCGGCGAATGACAGCCCTTCGATCATCTCCTCATCCGTGATCACCTCGTAGGCGCCTGCTGCAAGCAGCCGGTCGATACCCTTGATTCGGAAGGGATGCTTGAAGGTGATGGTTTCCCGCCGCGAGCGCACGGTCATGCCGGTTTGCCTCTCGCAAGCAGCTCCGCGCCGACGCCAATGTTGTGCACGGGTTCATCGTGCGCTCTTTTGGTCCGAATAGCTATTGCTTTCTCGTGGGATCGGCGGTCCCGGTCGAATAACCCTTCGCCTTTACTTTGTACTCGGCGGCTTTCGTAGCCATCTCCGCAGCGCGCCGGAACAGGTCCAGGGACAAGCGGGCGGGATTCGGTCGCGGAAGCGAATAGCCTCGCTAATTGGCGAAGGGACTGCTACCTATCGGGGATCATCGCGCTTCCCCGGCTGTCATCGGTGACTGAGAGCTTCGCGCTCCCGCCTCAACCAGGAAGGCGGTCACATGTCCGATGCCCATCGATTCAATCTTCATGAGTGGCCCGTACCTCCGCCGCTAGCGTCACTCTTTCTTGCGCTGCTGATCGCGGCCCCGGTCGTCATTCAGCGGTAGTCCGACCCGATGACATGCGGAATCCAGACGGCTAACTGAAAGCGGACCAGAATTGGCGAATACAGCAATCATCAGGGACGCATACGGAGTTCCGGCAAAGTTCGTTGGTTCAAAAACCGGCCAGGATGATGCTCCCTTTGTTTTTGTCAGGGTCGGGGATGAGGAGCGCAGAATGCGATGGGCCGAATGGGATGCGCTTCCCGCCTGGCGGGGCGCTCGTCCTTCATGGGCAACAAACAAAACCAAATGAGCGTCGTCATCGAACCCGGAGGTGGTCGACATGGCCAAAGGCGAGCAAAGAGGCAACCGGGAGGCAAAGAAACCCAAGAAGGAGAAGATCAAGTTCATTGCCGCAGCGCCGAGCCAAAAGACCGCGGGCTGGCAGCCGAACTTCGCTTCCGGCAAGAAGAAATAGCGACGCAATGGCTGACGTCGGCGAGCAATGTCGCCCGAAGGGAGATTGGATGAAAATCGCTCTTGCAGTATTGGCGCTCTGCGCATGCGCGCAAAGCGCGCTCGCCGCTGAACCAGACTGCCGCAAGGTCGATAGCACCAGCGGGCGACTTGCATGTTACGATGCGGCGTTTCCTCGGAAGGTGGAGAAGCCGGCCGTCGTCGAAAACGACGTCGCGCGAGCCGCATACAAGGACCCATTCGTCGAGGAAGACGCACGAATGGCGGCCAAGCTGAAGAATATCTGTCGCGGTTGTTGAAGGAACGGTATTCCACCGCCGGCACAGCCAACGCCGCTGGAGTCACGGCGACAGGCAAGCCTGAACACGCGGGACGTTATTCCGCCGCTTCCCGCACGTGGCGCGCGAACGGCGTGCGCATGGTGACGAGCTCTTCGGCCGCGGTCGGATGCAGCGCCATGGTGGCGTCGAAATCGGCCTTGGTGGCCTTCATTTTGACCGCGATACCGAGCAGCTGGACCATTTCGGCGGCGCCGTCGCCGACGATATGGCAGCCGACGACACGATCGGTGCGCCCATCGACGACGAGCTTCATCAGCATCCGCGTGTCGCGGCCCGACATCGTCGCCTTCATCGGCCTGAAGGCCGCCTTGTAGATGTCGACGTGGCTGAACTTCGCGCGCGCCTGCGCCTCCGTCAGTCCCACCGTGCCGACCTCGGGCTGGGAGAACACCGCGGTCGGAATGTCGGCGTGATCGACCTCGACCTGCCGCTTGCCGAACACGGTATCGGCAAAGGCATGCCCCTCGCGGATCGCGACCGGTGTCAGGTTGATGCGGTGGGTGACGTCGCCGATCGCGTAGATGTTCGGCACCGACGTCTTCGAGAAGTGATCGACCGCGATCCCGCCATTGGAAGGATTGATGGCGACGCCGGCCTTCTCCAGCCCGAGACCCCCGACATTCGGGTGCCGCCCGATCGCGAACATCACCCGGTCGGACGCGATGCTCGAGCCATTGGAAAGATGCGAGGTGAAATCCTTGCCGTGCCTGTCGATCCTGTTGACGGTGCAGCCGGTAAGAATCGTGATGCCTGCCTTCTCCATCTCGGCGCGCACATGCGCCCGCACGTCATCGTCGAACCCGCGCAGAATATTTTCCCCGCGATAGATCAGCGTCACGTCCGAGCCGAAGCCGGCGAAGATGCAGGCAAACTCGAGCGCGATATAGCCGCCGCCCTGAATCACGATGCGCTTGGGCAGCGCGTCCAGATGAAACGCCTCGTTCGACGAAATCACGTGTTCGATGCCGGGTATGGCGGGCCCGTGATTGGGCGCGCCGCCGGTGGCGATCAGCACATATTTGGCGCTCACGGCCTCACCGGTCGCAAGCCGCAGCGTATGCGCATCCTCGAACAGGGCGCGGGTCTTGACGATCCGGGCGCCGGATTTCTCGACGTTGGCGGTATAGGCGGCTTCTAGCCGCGCGATCTCCCTGTCCTTGTTGGCGATCAGGGTCGGCCAGTCGAAGCTTGCCTGCGGAATGGTCCAGCCGAAGCCCGCCGCGTCCTCGATCTCCTGATGGATGTGGGAAGCATAGACCAGGAGTTTTTTCGGCACGCAGCCGCGGATCACGCAGGTGCCGCCCATCCGGTATTCCTCGGCGATCATCACCCGCGCGCCATGCAAGGCGGCGATCCGGGCGGCGCGCACCCCGCCCGAACCGCCTCCGATGACGAACAGATCGACGTCGAACTCAGCCATCTCGGCCCCGATGTTAGCCCCGGTCGAAACCGGAATTTCCCGATGTCAGATTTGCTTGCCTCGCTTGCGCATTTCGGCGCGGAACTCGCCATTGACCGTTTCGGAGAATTGCTGCGCCCACTGGTTCATGTAGGCCATGCTGGACTGAATCGCCCGCGGCTCGGTGTTGAGCAATTTCTGGCCGAGCGGCGACTTGTAGAACGTCACCAGGTCCTTCAATTCCTGCTCGGTGAAATCGTTGGCGTAGATCTTGGCCATGCCCTCGCCGATTTCCTTCTCGCGGCCGGCAAGCTTCTGGGCAACGATCACGGCAACCTCGTTGAGGTCCTTCTGGTAGTTGAGGTTGGTCTGCAGCAGCGTATCCTTGGTCTGCTGCACGATGTTGGGGACAGCGGAGGCATACATCGCGTTCGCCTTCTTCATCTCCAGAATTTCCTTGGCTGCCGCGATCGCCGCCGGCGAAGCGGGCTTCAGTGCCGGCGCCGGCGCCTGCTGTGCGGCTACCGGTGCGCCGGCCAGGGCCAACCCAAACGCGACGCCGGCGGCCGACAGGATTCTTGCAAGACTCTTCATTCCAATTCTCCCAGGATTTTCGGCCTCACGGCCGTTCAACAGCGCGAATTCCCCGCGGGCTCGCCAGGATCGCCATGCCGGCGAGCCCGATGAACAGCCCATGCTCGACGACGCCCGGTATGACGTTCAGCAAACCTGCCAGACGCGGCGCATCGGTTACTCGCCCCAGATGGGCGTCGACGATCCAGTGGCCGCCATCGGTGACAAAAACGTGGCCGTCCTTGCCCTTTCGCAGCACCATTTGCCCGGAATTGCCGCTTTTCGCAAACGCCTCGCCCATGGCGCGCCGGGTCGCCGCGACCCCGAACGGAATGATCTCTACCGGTAGCGGAAAGCGGCCGAGCACTTCGACCCATTTGGTGTCGTCGGCGATCACGATCATGCGATCAGAGGCGCTCGCCACGATCTTCTCACGCAGCAATGCGCCCCCGCCGCCCTTGATGAGATTGAGCGCGGGGTCGATTTCATCGGCGCCATCGACGGTCAGATCGAGCCGATCGATCTCATCGAGCGTGGTCAGTGGAATGCCCGCCCGCTCGGCATTGGCGCGGGTTGCTTCCGACGTCGGCACGCCGATGACCTTGAGCCCGGCACGAACCCGCACGCCCAACAGCTCGACGAAGTGTTTCGCCGTCGATCCCGTGCCAAGCCCGAGCTTCATGCCGTCGCGTACTTCCTCCAGCGCCCGCGCGGCGGCTTGCCGCTTCAGTTCGTCCATGTTCGCGTGCAAACGATGCCCCAAATCCTTCAAAAGGTGCCGCAGCCGATGCCGCGGCGCGCGGTATCGGGCGGAGCCTGTCTAGCGTCGTTTTGGAGGAAGGAACAGCGCTATCCGCAGCCAAAACAGGCGATTCGCCGGCGCCCTCGCGCCGTGACCTTTCGCCGGTGAGCCCTGCGGGTTCTTCGTTGCCGCATCGGGATTTTGGCGAAGCCCGTCATCGCCTACTTGCATGATCGGGCGCGGACCGATAGCGGTCCCTGGATGACCTCTGCCCGCACCGTTGTCTTCGATCTGGACGGCACCCTCGTCGATACCGCACCCGACCTGATCAATGCGCTCAATTTCGTTCTCGACCGCGAGGGTTTGCCGCCCGTACCCCTGCAATCCGCGCGCAACATGATCGGCGCCGGCGCCCGCAAGCTGATCGAACGCGGCCTCGAGCTCGAGGGCCGCGCGGCCGGCTTTGAGGATATCGCGCGGCTGACGGGCGATTTCATCGACTACTACGCGGCCCACATCGCGGACATGTCGCGGCCTTTCGAAGGCGTGGAGAACGCGCTCGATGAACTCGAAGCGCTCGGCTATCGCTTCGCGGTCTGCACCAACAAGCTCGAATGGTTGTCGAAACGCCTGCTCGACAGGCTTGGATTGAGCGCGCGGTTTTCGGCGATCTGCGGGGCCGACACTTTCGGCGTCTCAAAGCCCGATCCCGCCATCCTGCAACAGACCATCGCACGCGCGGGCGGCGGACTGTCGGCGGCGATCATGGTCGGCGATGCCGGCACCGACATCGGCGTGGCGCGGCGCGCCGGCGTGCCCGTGATCGGCGTCGAATTTGGATACACCGAGGTTCCGATCGCGGAACTCAAACCCGACCGGCTGATCAATCACATGCGCGAACTGCCGGCGGCCGTGCAAAGCCTGATGCAACGAGACTCTACCTAAGTCTCTGATACGTTGCATGTATTTTAATATCTATTTTCATTGTTCGGCCGATAGTCGCGGCCCCGGGCCAGCTAGCCTTGGCCCGCCTGCATCACTCCCAATCTGCGGCCGAGCCATTCAGTGGTGGGCGCCTGGATCAGGATTGTCATGAGGATGGCGATGAAGGTGACGGACGCTATCATTTGAGCGCCGGGGGCCTTCATGCCCAACAGCAGGCCCGCCAGCGCACCCGGGATCACACCAGTCTCGCGCGTCCAGCACATGAACAGCATCTCGCTGAAACTCCATCGTGCGCGCCGGTCGGGTAGCGCGCACGCGAACACGGTCACCGGCCGGGCAACCAGCATCATAATCGTAACGACCGCCACGCCACCCCACATGTATCGACCCATGAGGCCGAAATCCACTTGCGCGCCAACCAGCATGAAGATGAACAGCCGCATGATGAACGCGGTGGTCGATACATATTCGTCGAGCTTTCGCGCCTCGCCGGCTTCCATCGCAAAACCGAGCGACTCCTTGTTTCCGAGCACAATGCCGAACACGAAAACCGCCATGAAGCCGCTGGCCTGCAAACCGTCAGCAGCGAAATAGGCGCCGATCACGGCAACCAGCGTCACCACCGGTGCGTACTCCGCGAGGAACGCAAGTCGTTCATGCGCGATCAACACCGCGGCCAGGTATCCCAGCGCAATGCCGGCGACAATTCCGATGGCGGATTGCTTGAGAAGTTCGAACAATGAAGATATCAGCGAAAACTCACCCGTCCCCATCGCCACCGCCAGCACACCGAAAGTAACGATCGCGCCCATGGCGTCATTGAAGGCAAACTCGCTCATCACGGTTTGCGCGACCCGGTCGCGAATCTGAACCTGCCGGAAAATCGGCACCAACGTCGCCGGATCGGTCGAAGCCAAGGTTGCGCCGAGCAGCAGCGCCACGGTCAGGGGCACTCCGAGGATAAAATGGGCGGCCACCCCGGTGATGGCGGCCGTGATCACCACGCCGACTGTGGCAATGACGACAATCGTGATCCAAACCTGCTTCAAGACGTTGAAACGCAGCGAGGCGCCGCCATCGAAAAGAATATAACTGGCACCGAACAGCAGAATGATCTGGTTCAGCGCCGAATCCGCCTTGATGTGGATCAGGCCCAGCGCTTCCGGGCCGATCCCCATCCCAACCACCAGAAACACCGCTACGTCGGGAACTCGGATCTTTTGCGCCACGAGGCCGGTGAGAGTGCCAATGGCAAGAATGAGCCCGCAAGAAAGCAACGTCTGCTTGGCTATTTCAATCGAGGCGGAAGCTTCCACGCGGTAGCCGATCGGTAAACGCGAACGACCGAGCGCGCCTGGGAAGGGATCCGCCCCAGATCATCACCAGATCGTCCAATATGTCTGATAAGAGTAGGCAGCAAACCCATCAAAACTCAAGGAAAATGCCGACTTACCGGACCTATTGGGGACAGATGGGGCGCTCGGCAAGCTACTTGATTAACCATTAATTAACGATCCGCGCCCGCATGGTTGCACCCCTGTCCTGACGCTCCTATGGTCGCGGCGGGGATTGTGGCCATCTAGCCGCATTTGTTTGACGGATGCATCATGCGTCGCTTCATCGTGATTGCCGTGGCGGGAGCTAGTCTGGCCGGCTGCTCCTCGTTTTCGCTGGACGCCTTCAAACCGACCCCGCCGACCGTGCAACTGCAACTCGACTCGGTGCCGGCGGGCGCCGATGCCAGGACCTCGATTGGACCGGGCTGCAAGACGCCCTGCTCGGTATCCCTGCAGGCCCCCGATACCGGGTTCTCGGTCACCTACACGCTGAACAAGTACGAACCGGCCACGATCCCGGTGCAGGTGATCCGTGCGCCCGGCGATTTCCTGACCCCCGGGACGACGACGTTCGATCCCAACCCGGCCGTGGCGCAGCTGCAGCCGGCCGCCCCGCCGCCCAAGGCCATCCGGAAGAGGCCCAGGCCGAAAAAGCCGAAAGCCCCCAAGGGCACGGCCGCGGCACCCGCTGCCGCAGGATCACCGTTCCCCGATCCGAACCAGCCGCCCGCGCCGGGCCAGCCGCCGACGCCGCCAAGCCGCTGATCGCACCGCACCAGGCGCTTTGCCGATTGTCGGCGGATCACATCGTGCATAGATTGTGACCAAGCGAAGCCCGCGCCGTGCCCGCATGGCGTGGCCCGCAAGTCACAAGGCCCCGTGAATGACCGGACCCGCGTTGAGTTCATCCGCATCGCTATCTCGTCCGATGACCGATCCATTCGGCCGCAGCATCAGCTATTTGCGGGTGTCGGTGACGGATCGCTGCGATCTGCGCTGCTTCTATTGCATGTCCGAGGACATGACCTTTCTGCCCAAGGCTGACCTGTTGACGCTCGAAGAGCTCGACCGGCTTTGCTCGGCCTTCATCGCCAAGGGCGTGCGCAAGCTGCGGCTGACCGGCGGCGAGCCGCTGGTCCGGCGCAACGTGATGTCGCTGGTTCGCTCGCTGTCGCGGCATCTGGCGACCGGCGCGCTCAACGAATTGACGCTGACCACCAACGGTTCGCAGCTTGCGCGGTTCGCCGGCGAGTTGGCCGACTGCGGCGTGCGCCGCATCAACGTGTCGCTGGATACGCTCGAGCCTTCGAAGTTCCGCGCCATCACCCGCTGGGGCGATCTCGACAAGGTGCTCGCCGGGATCGAAGCCGCGCGGGCGGCGGGGCTTGCGGTCAAGATCAATGCGGTCGCACTGAAGAACCTCAACGAGGACGAAATCCCCGCCCTGATGCAATGGGCGCACGGCCTCGGCATGGCGCTGACGCTAATCGAGGTGATGCCGATGGGCGACATCGGCGCAGGCCGGATCGACCAGTACGTGCCGCTGTCGCTCGTTCGCGCGCGGCTTGCCAAGCAATATACGCTATCCGACCTCGACGAGAGCAGCGGCGGGCCGGCGCGCTACGTCCACGTCGGCGAGACCGGCGGCAAGCTCGGCTTCATCACCCCGATGACCCACAATTTCTGCGAGTCCTGCAACCGGGTGCGGATCACCTGCACCGGGACGCTGCATACCTGCCTCGGCCACGAAGATGCCGCCGATTTGCGCAAACCGCTGCGGAGTTCGGCAGACGACGACCTGCTGGCGGCGGCAATCGACCGCGCCATCGGCTTGAAGCCGAAGGGCCACGACTTCATCATTGACCGCCGGCACAATCGCCCGAGCGTGAGCCGCCACATGAGCGTCACCGGCGGCTGACGATCTCCCTGCCCGGATTAACCAGACCCTCCAACCGCTTGAGCCCGCGTCAATTGTCGATTTTCCAATTGACGCCGTGACGACGCGCTGAAATGGTGCGGCTGCTTCATGCTAGCTCGGCTGGAAAAGCCGCCGCGCCCGACAGCCGCGGTCAAGACGGCAGAAGCGTATTTGGGGAGGGCTATCGTTGCAATTGCTCCTGAAATTGAGCCGCGGAATCGATGCGTTCACGACGTGGACCGGTAAGCGTCTGGCATGGCTGATCCTCGTCGCGGTGGTGGTGTCGGCTGCCAACGCGGTCGTCCGCAAGGTGTTCGACACCTCCTCGAACTCCTGGCTCGAACTGCAATGGGTGCTGTTCAGCGCGGTGTTCCTGCTGTGCTCGCCCTGGACGTTGCTTGACAACGAGCATATCCGCATCGACATCGTGAACAATCTGCTGCCGAAGCGGATTCGCGACAGCATCGACATTATCGGTCACGTTTTTTTTCTGATGCCGCTCGCCGTTCTCATGACCATTACCGGTGTTCCCTTTTTTTTGCGTTCGGTCGAGATCAATGAGCAGTCGGGCAACGCCGGCGGTCTTCCGCAATGGCCGGCCAAATCGCTGATCATGCTGGGATTCGCTTTCCTGCTGGCCCAGGGCATTTCCGAATTGATCAAGCGCGTCGCCGTTATGCGCGGGTTGCATTCCGGATCCGCACGCATCGCAGGCGAATCCGATCGAGGCCGAGGTCGAGCACCTCGTCGAGGCGATGGAAAAACACTGATCGCGGACGCGGTCCAGGGGGGAATAGAATAGATGTCAGCGTTTCTTGTCGCCAACATGGCGCCGATCATGTTTGCGTCACTGGTCTTCGTGTTGCTGCTCGGCTATCCGGCGGCGTTTTCGCTGGGCGCGGTCGGGCTGATCTACGCCATCGTCGGCATCCAGCTCGGGCAATTCCAGCCGGACTTCCTGCAAGCGCTGCCCGAGCGCGTCTATGGCGTGATGAACAACGATACGCTGCTGGCGATTCCATTCTTCACGTTCATGGGACTGATACTCGAACGATCGGGCATGGCGGAGGATCTGCTCGACACCATCGGGCAGTTGTTCGGCACGATCCGCGGTGGCCTCGCCTATGCGGTGGTCTTCGTCGGAGCGTTGCTCGCCGCAACCACGGGCGTGGTCGCGGCCTCCGTGATCTCGATGGGCCTGATTTCGCTGCCGATCATGCTGCGCTACGGCTACGACCGCCGGATGGCCACGGGCATTATTGCGGCTTCGGGCACGCTGGCCCAGATCATTCCGCCCTCGCTGGTGCTGATCGTGATGGCTGACCAGCTCGGCAAGTCCGTCGGCGACATGTACGAAGGCGCCTTCATTCCGGGACTGGTCCTCGCCGGCTTCTATGCCGTCTACGCTTTCATCGTCACCTTGATCTTTCCCAAGGCGGCGCCAGGCTTGCCCGCCGAGGCGATCGGCTTTCGCGAAAAGGACGGCAGCCGCGGATTGCTTTCGCTGGGCGTGCTTTTCGTCGCCAGCTGCGTCTTCGGCTGGTTCGCGATGCGGCACTCCGAGACGCACGGCGCTGACTTCGTCGTGCTCAGCATGTTTTTCGGCATTCTCTTTGCGTTCTTCGTCGCGGTTCTCAACTGGATCATCCAAAAGTTCACCGGGTTCCGTTTCCTGTCCGCGATGGCGCAGCAGACGACGTTTGTGATGGTGCCGCCGCTGTTTCTGATCTTCCTGGTGCTGGGCACGATCTTCATCGGCGTAGCGACGCCGACGGAGGGCGGCGCGATGGGCGCCAGCGGCGCCATCATCCTCGGCGCCGCCAAACGCCGGCTAAGCTGGGATCTGATCCGGCAGGCGACCGAATCAACCGCCAAGCTGTCGGCCTTCGTGATCTTCATTCTGGTCGGAGCGCGGGTGTTCTCGCTGACCTTCTACGGCGTCAACGGTCACATCTGGGTCGAGAACATGCTAACGTCCCTGCCCGGCGGCCAGGTCGGCTTCCTGATTTTCGTCAACGCCTTTGTCTTCGTACTCGCCTTCTTCCTCGATTTCTTCGAGCTTGCCTTCATCGTCATCCCCCTGCTCGGGCCGGCCGCCGAACATCTCGGCATCGATCTGATCTGGTTCGGCGTCATCCTCGGCGTCAACATGCAGACCTCGTTCATGCATCCGCCGTTCGGATTTGCACTGTTCTACCTGCGTTCGGTCGCGCCTAGGGAGCCCTTCATCGACCGCGTCACCGGCAAGCGCATGGAGCCGGTCACGACCGGCCAGATCTATTGGGGCGCGGTGCCATTCGTCGTGATCCAGGTCATCATGGTCTTCACGGTCATTCTGTTCCCTTCGATGGTAATGCACTACAAGGGCGCGCAGTCGACGGTCGATCCCAACTCCATCAAGATCGAAATTCCGCAGATGGACCTGCCGCCGCTCAATTTCGACACACCGAAGAATTGACGGCGTAAACAGAAACGGCCCCGGAGCCTGTCTCCGGGGCCGTCTTCGTTCGGGCTGCGCAGATCAGGCGTGCGAGTGCGCGCACCATGAAGGAATCGTAGCCGAGTTCGGCGACCTGGAACCACTGGTAGGTGTTGTTGCTGAACGCCGTCATCGAATCGTAAACCTTCTTGAAGCTCTCGTTCTTCGCCGGCGATCTCGGCATGCAGCTCCTTGGCCGCCTTGAAGCAGGCTTCCATGATTTCCGGCGAGAACGCGTGCAGCTTGACGCCGTTGGCGAGTAGCCGCTTCAGCGCTGCCGGATTGAGCTCGTCGTATTTGGCCATCATCCACTGGTTGGCATAGGCAGCAGGCCTGCGTCGAGCACGGCCTGATATGCCTTCGGCAGCGCATTCCATTTGTCGAGATTGATCCAGGCCATGAGCATCGAGCCGCCCTCCCACCAGCCGGGATAGTAGTAGTGCGGCGCGATCTTGTAGAAGCCGAGCTTCTCGTCGTCATAGGGGCCGACCCACTCGGCGGCGTCGATGGTGCCCTTCTCCAGCGCCGGATAGATGTCGCCGCCGCGATCTGCTGCGGGATCGTGCCGAATTTCTGCAGCACGCTGCCGGGAAAACCGCCGATGCGGAATTTCAGGCCCTTGAGGTCGGCGACCGTGTTGATCTCCTTGCGGAACCAGCCGCCCATCTGACAGCCGGTGTTGCCCGCGAGCAGGGTGGTGACATTGTACTTCTTGTAGAACTCGTTGAGCACTTCCTTGCCGCCGCCGAGCATGTACCAGCCCTGGTTGATCCGCTGGTTCGGCCCGAAGGCGACCGAAGTGCCGAACGCGAAGGTCGGGTCCTTGCCGAAATAGTAATACGAGGCCGAGTGGCCCATCTCGACGGTGCCGTTCTGCACGGCATCGACCACCTGCAGAGCGGGAACGATTTCGCCGGCGGCGAACACCTGGATCTGGAATTTGTTGTCGGTCGCTTCCGCCACCGCCTTGCTCAATATCTCGGCACCGCCGAACAGCGTATCGAGCGATTTCGGCCAGCTGCAGGCCATGCGCCATTTGATTTCCGGCGCCGACTGCGCGATCGCCGGCGCGGCGACCGCCGCTCCCGCGACGCCTACCCCGGTGGCCTTGATGAAGTCACGACGTTTCATAGAGTTCGCTCCCTTTGGTGATGCAACGTGTTAACGACAGCCTTCTTTCGCGGCCTTTCCTTTTCAGCATGGAACATCCGGTTCCCGATTTCCATACCGAACTGGGCCCGCAGCGCAAAAACCCGGCCTCCGCACGGAGGCCGGGGTTTGTTGTACGACTTAAGGCGTAGCCTTGTTCAGAGAACCTGGATGCGTTTGGCCGCGCGCTCTTGACGCATTTTGTTGACGCGAATCGCTCCCCGTCCCGCATCAACTAAGAGGCAGACTTTCGCTCGAAGCCGCTTGCCGATCAGCCGCGCGTGCGCGAGCGGATCATGAAGCTGTCGAAGGTGTATTCGGCAACCTGCCACCACAGGTACTGATCGCTGCGATAGGCCAGCATCGCATCGATCGATTTCTTGAAGTCGGCGTTCTTGGCGGAAAGCTCGGCCCACAATTCGTTGGTCGCCTTCAGACAGGCGTCCAGCACTTCATTGGTGAAGGGACGAAGCTGCGTGCCGCCGGCGACCAGCCGCTTCAATGCGGAGGGGTTCTCCATGTCGTAGCGCGCCGCCATCCAGCTGTTGGCATTGGCCGCCGCGTTTTCGACGACGGCCTGGTAGCTCTTCGGCAGGGAATTCCACTTCTCGAGATTGCACATGGCGTGCGCCGCGGTGCCGCCCTCCCAGAAGCCGGGATAGTAATAATACTTGGCGACCTTCTGAAAGCCGAGCTTCTCGTCGTCGTAGGGGCCGACCCATTCGGCCGCGTCGATCGTTCCCTTCTCGAGCGCGGGATAGATATCGCCGCCGGCAATCTGCTGCGGGATCACGCCGACCTTCTGCAGCACCTGACCGGCAATTCCGCCGATGCGAAACTTCAGACCGGAGAGATCGGCGACCGTCTTGATCTCCTTGCGGAACCAGCCGCCCATCTGCGTGCCGGTATTGCCGCAGTGAAAGCCGATGATGCCGAATTTCTTGAAGAACTCGTTGCCGAGCTCCCTGCCGCCGCCCTGATACCACCAGGAATTCTGCATGCGCGCATTGAGGCCGAACGGCACCGAAGCATAGATGGCAAACGTCGGATCCTTGCCGACATAGTAGTAGGTCGCGGTGTGGCACATCTCGACGGTGCCGTTGGAGACCGCGTCGAGCGCCTGCAGACCCGGAACGATCTCACCCGCGCCGAACAGCTGGATCTGAAACTTGTTGTCGGTCATTTCGGCGACCTGCTTGGCGAACAATTCAGAGGCGCCGAACAGCGTGTCGAGCGATTTCGGAAAGCTCGACGTCATGCGCCATTTGATCTCGGGCGAGGATTGCGCGATCGCCGGCGAGGCGACTGCCGTCACTGCTGCGCCGGTTGCGGAAACTTTCAGAAAATCGCGACGCTTCATCTCAAGGCACTCCTTATTGGGCGTTTCCCCATCCCAGCAGCATGTCAATCGCCACCGAAGGCGTTTTCCGCGGGCGGCTTAACACGGATGCCTTGTCGCGAAAACGCGACGAAGGCATGACTGCACTCTTTAAACGAAAGTCGCATGCGGGCAGGAAATGGGCTTGCGCTACGCCGCCGCGATCACGTCGCGGAGCTGATCGCGAACCTTTTCGCCGATCGCCCGGTAGATCGCGGCATGCGGACCGTCGGGTTCGCTTTCCACCACCGGCGTCCCCGAATCAGAGGTGGCGCGGATCGACATGTGCAGCGGAATTTCCCCCAGAAACGGCACCTTGAGCCGCTCGGCCTCGTGCCGCGCGCCGCCGTGACCGAAGATGTCGGACTTGGTGCCGCAATGCGGGCACTGGAAATAGCTCATGTTCTCGACGATGCCGAGCACGGGCACGTTGACCTTCTTGAACATCGCAAGCCCCCGCCGCGCATCGATCAGCGACAGATCCTGCGGTGTCGAGATGATGACGGCGCCCTTGAGCGGCACGTTTTGCGCGAGCGTCAGTTGTGCATCGCCGGTGCCGGGCGGCATATCGACCACCAGGATATCGAGCGTGCCCCACTCGACGTCGCGCAGCATCTGGGTGATGGCGCTCATCACCATCGGCCCGCGCCAGATCATCGCAGTGTCTTCCTCCACCAGAAAGCCGATCGACATGATCTTCAGGCCGAAGCGCTGCAGCGGAATCATCTTCCTGTCGCCGTTGAGCTCCGGCTTTTCGCGCAGGCCCGTCAACCTCGGCACCGACGGCCCGTAGATGTCGGCATCAAGCAGGCCGATGCGCAGGCCGAGGTCGCGCAGGCCCAATGCGAGATTGAGCGCGGTGGTCGATTTGCCGACCCCGCCCTTGCCGGAGGCGACCGCGATGACGGCGGCAATGCCGGGAATTTCCGCCTGCCGCGACATCGGCGAGGCCGGGCTCTGCGGCGGCCGGTGCGAGGAGACCGGCGGCACGCCCTGGGCGGGGCGCGGCGGCGGCGTGGAGCCGGGCTTGCGCTCGGCGGTCAGCGCGATCATCGCCGTGGTGACGCCGGGAATGGCGCGCACGGCCGCTTCCGCCTGCGCGCGCACGCTCTCCCAGGCGCGGGCCTCCGCAGCATCGACATTGATCGAGAAGAAGACCTTGCCGTCAGTGACGGCGACCGGCGACAGCACATTGGCGTCGGTCAGGGCGACGCCGCGCGGCGACGCCACCCTGGCCAATGCATCGAGAACCTGTTGCTGCGTGACGCTCAAAGCGCATCTCCTGAATACTTCCGGATGCGACCCATAGAGCGTTGCGGCGCAAAAGGCTACCTCGCTCCGACGTCGTCCGCGCGTTCCAGCGGCGCCGACCCGGCCTGCTCCTTGGCGGCCTCGTAGTTCAACTCGATCATGACGCCGTTGGGGTCATTGACGAAGATCTGCCAGAGGTCCCCGCCCGGAACCTGCCGCGAGTCGTAGTCGAAGCCGCCTTTTTCCAGACGCTGCTTCATGCCGGAAAAACCCCGGCTGACGAAGGCGACGTGATGGACAACGCCGGAATCCGGCTTCTGTGCCTCGTCGGTCTTGGAAATATCGACCAGATGCACCACTGCCTTTCCTTCCGAGTACATCCAGGCCCCCGGGAAGGCGAAATTCGGCCGGGGTCCCTTCTCCAGCCCCAGCACGTCTTCGTAGAAGCGGACGGTGTCGCCGAGCTTGCGGGTCCGGATGTTGAAATGGTCGAGCACGCCTACGCTGACGCTCATGGTGTCACTCCCTTGTTATTGAAATCCTGGACGTCGATGGCGGTATCCTAGCACAAAACGAGGCCCTGCCGCCAAACGGAGGCGTTGCCCTTCGCGGGCCAGGGTTTATGGTGGCTGTTCCATCCCTTTAGCGGAACCGGTTTCGAGGATCGAACCAGCCCCGCCCCTCCTTCAGAACACGGTCCGGCCATCCCTGGGCCGGCGAAACCCCAAGGTTACACACATGGCTAAAGTCGCTTTTCTCGGCCTCGGCGTCATGGGTTTCCCCATGGCAGGGCATCTGGTGAAAAAAGGAGGCCACGAACTCACGGTGTACAACCGCACCGCAGCCAAGGCGCAGGCCTGGGCCGAAAAATTCGGTGGCAAGACCGCACCGACGCCCAAGGCCGCCGCCGAAGGCCAGGATTTCGTGATGTGCTGCGTCGGCAACGACAACGACCTGCGCTCCGTGACGCTCGGCGAGAACGGCGGCTTTGCCGGCATGAAAAAGGGCGCGACCTTCGTCGATCACACCACGGCGTCCGCCGAAATCGCACGCGAGCTCGATGCGGAGGCCTCCAAGCGCGGCTTCAGGTTCGTCGATGCGCCGGTGTCGGGCGGCCAGGCCGGCGCGGAGAACGGCGTTTTGACCGTGATGTGCGGCGGCAGCGAGGCGGCCTATGCCAGCGCCGAGCCTGTGATCGCGGCCTATGCGCGGATGTGCAAGCGGCTGGGCGCGGCCGGCTCGGGGCAACTGACCAAGATGGTCAACCAGATCTGCATCGCCGGCCTCGTCGAGGGCCTTTCGGAAGGCATTCATTTCGCCAAGAAGGCCGGCCTCGACGTGCCTTCCGTCATCGAGACGATTTCAAAAGGCGCGGCACAATCCTGGCAGATGGAAAACCGCTACAAGACCATGAACGAGGGCAAGTACGATTTCGGCTTCGCGGTGGAATGGATGCGCAAGGACCTCTCGCTCTGCATCGCCGAATCCCGCCGCAATGGCGCGAGCCTGCCGGTGACCGCGCTGGTCGATGCCTTCTATGCGGAGGTCGAGAAGATCGGCGGCAAGCGCTGGGACACGTCGAGCCTCTTGGCGCGGCTGCAGCGGTGAAGTCCGGGTCTCGCGCGGGCGACCCGGCTGAACCTGTCCCGGTTTATGTCTCGCTGATCCGCGCGATATAGCGCGCGACGGATGCCGCGACCACCTGCTTGCCGTTGGCGTCGATCTGCCCGCGGCCGGAAAACGCCCCGTAGACCGCGTCGAAGGCGAACGGCTCGAGGAGTTCCGCAATGCGCCGAACCTTGGCGGCGGAGAGCGGAATAAGGTTCGGGTAGGACCACATGAAGCTGACGTGCCCGCTCGGGACGACCTGGAGGATGTCGCCCGAGAGCACGACGCCGCGACCGTCATTCCAGTGCGCCCAGTGCAGGACGGTGCCGCCGTCGAAGTGTCCGCCCAACCGAACCAGCGTGAGGCCCGGCGCGATCGGCCTGGTGTCGCCCTCGAAGAATTGTACTGCGGGGTCCGGCCGCATCACCCACTTCCGATCGGCCACGTGCAGGTGAACAGGCACTCCCCCGAGCGCGCGGCTCCACTCCACCATCGTGGTGTAGTAATGCGGATGCGAGATCGCGATCGCGGTGACGCCGCCGAGGCCCTTGAGCAGATCGACGGTGGCGTCGTCGATCAGGGCGATGCAGTCCCACAGCACATTGCCGGAAGGCGTCTGCGCAAGGATCGCGCGCTGCCCGATGCCGAACGCTGGCGTAGTCTCGATGGTGGTAAGCCCGCTCGCGAGGCGGCGGAACTTGTTGCTGTGGGTGTTTCTGAGCCGGTCCAACGTGGTCCAGGACTGGCCCGAGGCTGGAACGAACTGCCGCTCGTCGATGCAGATCGGACATGCATCGGGCGGAGCCTCGGAGGGTGGATACTGCGTACCGCAGGCGGTACAGATAAAGGCCGGCATGCGGGCAGGATACACCAGCCTGCCTCCGCGACCACGCCGTATTGCCTCAATCCGGCAGCTCATCCGCCCGCGCGGCGCCGCCTCGCCGAGGAGGTTAATTTAACCACCCATTAACGTGATTCTTTAGCGCTTTAAGGCAGCTCTTAAGGATTTGGCTGCACAGATAGACAATGCAAAAGCCCGCCGCTGCAGCGGGCAGGATTTGTGTTGTTTGATGAGTAAACCCGCCGAAAAGCCTGAAGTCGTGCAGCTTCCGGCTGAACCGCCGGTCGCCGTGCCGGCGAGCAGCCGCCGCGCCGCGGCGCAGCGGGTGCGCGAGGCGCGTGATCGGTTAACGTCGACCTCCGGAACCCGGCCCGCCTTCGACAACGAATTGCTCCGGCAATACGCCCAAACGCGGATCTCGGCGTCCTACGTCGTCATGCTGCTGGTGGTGGCGACGGGGCTATTGTTCGGCTTCTGGATGCAGCCGGTAGCCGCCGCGGCCTGGACCTGCGGCATGCTCTGCATTCATGCCGCCATCATCCGCTATTCCAAAAAATTCCTGGCCGAGCCCACCTCCTCGACCGCGGCCACCCGCAAATGGCGGACGCGATTCGTGCTGCTCGATCTGTTGTACGGCCTGTGCTGGACCGCGATCCTGGTGCATCCCGCGGGCATCGACATGGTCTCCAACACGTTGATGATGTTTTTGATGCTGCTGGTGATTGCGGTGTCGAGCATGCTCGCGGCCAACCTGCCGATCGCAGCACTGGCGGCGACCGTCCCCGTCACGGTGGCGATTGCCTTGAACTTCGCGCTCGGCCGCACCTTCGACGACTACGTGCTGGCGGTGCTGGCGATCGCCGCGGAAGGCTATTTTGCCCTGCTCGCCCATCGCCTGCACTCGACGACGCTGGCGACGCTGGAGGCGCGCGCCGAAAAGGACGCGCTGATCGGCGAACTCGAACAGGCGAAATCGATCTCGGACGAAGCGCGCCACCGCGCCGAGGCCGCCAACGTCGCCAAGTCGCGGTTCCTGGCGCAGATGAGCCACGAGTTGCGCACGCCGCTGAACGCTATCCTCGGATTCTCCGAGGTGATGAAGAGCGAGATCTTCGGCGCGCACGCCGTCCCCGTCTACAAGGAATACTCCGCCGACATCCACAATTCCGGCGTGCACCTCTTGAACCTCATCAATGAAATCCTCGATCTGTCGCGGATCGAGGCCGGCCGCTACGAGCTCAACGAAGAAGCGGTGTCGCTGGTCCATGTCGTCGCCGATTGCCATCATCTGTTGAAACTGCGCGCCTCCAGCCGCGGCATCACCATCCACGAGGTGTTCGAGCAGGGCATGCCGCGAGTGTGGGCCGATGAGCGCGCGATCCGCCAGATCGTGCTCAACCTGCTGTCGAACTCGATCAAGTTCACCCCGCAGGGCGGCGAAATCTGGCTGAAGGTGGGATGGACCGCCTCGGGCGGACAATATCTGAGCGTCAAGGACACCGGCTCGGGCATCGCCGAGGATGAAATCCCGATCGTGCTGGCTTCCTTCGGCCAGGGCTCCAATTCGATCAAGTCGGCCGAACAGGGCGCAGGCCTCGGGCTACCCATCGCCAAGAGCCTGATCGACTTGCACGGCGGCACCTTCACGCTGAAATCAAAACTTCGGATCGGCACCGAGGTGATCGTCACCATCCCGCCGGAGCGGGTGATGTCGGCGCTGGCGCCGATGTCGGACGAGGCGCCGCCGCTGCAGCCGGAAAGCACAAGTAGCGCGGACGAGAAGCGCCGGGTCCGCAACAAGCCGATCATGAACGCAGGCACCGGATTGTAGATGGAGCGCTTGCGCAACGGAGCCGAATACGCTTCACACTCCAGGAATGAGCAAAGAAACGCCGTGCATCGCAGTCTGTATGATCGATCCCAGAAGCAACCTCTGTTTCGGTTGCGGACGCACGCTCGTCGAGATCGCGCGCTGGCACCGGATGGAGAGCGCCGAACGGCTTGCGGTGATGGCCGGGCTCGCCGCGCGCATGGCCGAGGCCGGGCTCCCGCCGCCCGTGGCCGCGGAACGATCCAAGGCCGGCTGAGCACCAGCGGCGCAGGAGGCCAGCCGTGAGCCGCGCGCTGTTGGTGCTGTTCGTGCTCGCGGCGACCGCGGGCGCCGTGATCGCCTACAAGGATCCGGAACAGGCGGCGCGCGCCAGCGATACCGTCTCGGATTTCCTGCGCAAGCGGATTTCCTCGCGCGAAGTGCAGATCGCGCGCGCGCAGAACGGAGAATTCGCGCTGCACGCCAGGATCAACGGCGTGACCGCTCCGATGGTGATTGACACCGGCGCGACCTCGGTCGTGCTCACTTACGAGACCGCGAAGGCTGCGGGTCTGCCGCTGGAACTGCTGGAATATGACGTCGACGTCGAGACCGCGGGCGGCCACACCAAGGCGGCCCGCCTGACGCTCGACCGGCTCGCGATTGGCAGGCTCGTCGAGCGCTCGGTGCCGGCGCTGGTGGTGCCGCACGGGCAGATGAAGACCAACCTGCTCGGCATGAGCTTTCTCGATCGGCTGGAGAGCTGGGAAGTGCGTCCCGACCGGCTGATGCTGCACGGCTATCCGTAAATCACTTTCGGCTCTGGCCGCGCAGCCTCGTGGTTCGAGATGCGCGATATGTGGCGAAATTCGAGGACGCCATCTATGTGCTGCACTGTTTCCAGAAAAAGACGCAGAAAACCGCCAGAGCTGATGTCAACGTGGCCGCGCAGCGTTACCGGGATTTGTTGAAGGAGCTGGATCGATGAGCAAGAAGCGCTTTGCCAATGTGTGGGATGCAATCGAGGATTCACCTGCACAGGCTGAGAACATGAAGCTCCGTTCGGCGCTGATCATGGCTTTGAAGGATCATATCGCGCGGACAGGGTTAAGCCAGGCGGAGGCCGCCAAGTTGCTTGGTGTTACACAGCCGCGCGTCTCTGATCTCATGCGTGGCAAGATCGGACTGTTTGGCCTAGATACCCTCGTCAATATGATTGGAGCTGCCGGGATGCATGTTGAAATGCGCATCTCGGATGCAGCCTGATCAAAGAGCTGTTCCCTGCTCTTCCCATCGGCGCACAATATACGGCGATCGAGATCATGCGGCGATTGGTGCGACCGCGCGATCCTCGACCAGCGTGACCGCATCGCGCAGGACACTGACTCCGGCGCCCGGCTTAACACCGTGCTCGGCGAGATGGCGGCGGAAGGCGCGCGCGCCGGGCACGCCATGATAGGCGCCGACGAAATGCCGCGTCATCGAATGCAGCCGCGTGCCTTGCGCAAGCTGCGCCTCGATGTAGGGCATCATCGCCGCAAAGACGTCCTTCATCGCCGCATGCGGCGCCGCCTCGCCGAACATTTCGGGATCGGCCGACAATAGCCGCCACGGCTCCTGGTAGGCGGCGCGTCCGAGCATCACGCCATCGACGTGCTCAAGATGCGCTTTCGCCTCCGCAAGGCTCGCGATGCCGCCATTGATGACGATGGGCACGCCGGGCAGCGCGGCCTTCAGCCGATAGACCCTGTCATAGTCGAGCGGCGGGACGTCGCGGTTTTCCTTCGGCGACAATCCGTTGAGCCAGGCCTTGCGGGCGTGGACGACGACCGCGTCGGCGCCGGCGGCGACCACGCCGCGCGCAAGCGTATCCAGCGCGATTTCCGGATCCTGGTCGTCGATGCCGATCCGGCATTTGACGGTGACGGGAACGCTGACCGCGCGCTTCATCGCCGCGACGCCGTCTGCGACCAGCGCCGGCTCCGCCATCAGGCAGGCGCCGAAGCGGCCGTCCTTCACCCGGTCCGACGGGCAGCCGACATTGAGGTTGATCTCGTCATAGCCAAACTCCTCGCCGATTTTGGCTGCGATCGCGAGCTCGCGCGCATCCGAGCCGCCGAGCTGCAGCGCCACGGGGTGTTCCAATGGGTCGAAGCCGAGCAACCGCTTGCGGTCGCCATGGAGGATGGCGCCGGTCGTCAGCATCTCCGTATAAAGCCGCGCGCGCCGCGTCATCAGGCGGTGGAAGACGCGGCAATGCCGGTCCGTCCAGTCCATCATGGGGGCTACGGAAAGGAGATAGTTTTTATATTTCAACAACTTATATTATTCTCTCAATGCGGTGAACCGTGAACCTATGGACTCCAAGCTAGACGAGTTTGCACACGTTCGCGTCCGTTCTGCGCTATCTGAAAAAGATTTGAAACGCGAGAGTGAAAATGCCCGGACTTGTGGCTCCCGCGATATCGATCGACCTGACTCAGCAGACAGTGCGGCTTCACCGCAGCGAAGCATCCGCAAAGCAATGGCGAACCCAGTCGATCACGGCGCGGGCTGCGCGATCACGCTTCAGGTGGTTCTGGACCAGAAGCCACACATCCCGACGGCGCGACAACGGTGTTATCTTGAGGTGCCGGTCGGACAGCATATTCTTGCAGACATATTCGGGCAGGATCCCCACCGCGCGATGCGCACGAACCAGGGTCTTGATGACGCGGACATTGTCGGTGATGCAGCGCGCGCGCTGCTTTAGTCCTTTTGTCTTTAGAAACTGCGCTTCCGGAACCAGATCGAGGTATTGCGGATAGCCGCAGACGACCGGCTCACTACCGAGTTCGACGGCCGGCTCGATAAAATACAGCCTGACGTCGGCCAGCTTCGAAATCGCGAAATCGCCTTTGTCCGGCTTGCGCAAGCGGACCGCGAGATCGGCTTCCCACCGCGCGAATTTCACATTTTCGCTGGAGGCCAGGAACTGCAGCGATAACCCCGGATTCTTTTCGAGCAGCATGCTCGCACGCGGCGCCAGGATGTCTTCCGCTACGGAATTAGTGGATGCAATCCGAAAGTGACCGACCGCTCCCGGTAAGCTCTCACCAACCCTGTCGATCTGCTTGGCGTGTCCGGTCATCGCCTCGATATGGGCAAGAACCGTTTCGCATTGTTTGGTTGGCGTTCGAACGCCATCAACGGCTTCGAACAGTTTGACGCCGAGAGCGCGCTGGATTCGCGCGATGCGCCGTCCGACGGTCGTGACATCCATGCGCAACCGCGCGCTGGCGCCGGCATAGGTGCCCTCTTCCCTGACCGCGGCAATAATCCGAAGGTCGTCCCAGTTCATCACAGTTGCCTATCATAAAGCGAAAGCCCGTGTGCAAGAATGCAGCGATCCACTGCAAAAGTACCCCGTGAAAGCAGGCCGGGTGTTCGCTAACAATTTCGCAACGACATCCGCCGGTGGACTACGAAATTGCCATCCCGCGTCAACTTTCACGGAAGACGTCTTGCGCATCACCTGGTACGGCCATTCTGCGTTCCGGCTCGATCTCGCCGGCAAAGCCGTCTTGATTGATCCCTACTTCACCGGCAATCCCGGTTTCGGCGGCGACCGTGAAGCCGCGATCAAGGACCTCACTCATATTCTTCTGACCCACGGCCACTTCGATCATGTCGGCGATACCGTCGACATCGCCAGGCAAACTGGCGCCAGGGTCGTCAGCAACTACGACCTCTGCATGTGGCTCAGATCCAAGGGCGTCGAGAGGGTCTTTCCGATGTACACCGGCGGCACCGCCGACCAGGGCGGCTTCACTGTAACGCTGGTGCGCGCCGATCATGGTGCGGGCATCGTCGAAAACGGCGTGGCGATGGGGCTCGGCAGCGCCAACGGCATCATGATCAAGTCGTCTGCCGAGCCAACAGTCTATCACATGGGAGACACCGACATCTTCTCGGACATGGCGCTGCTCAACGAGATCCATAAGCCCGATATTGCAATGGTGCCGGTAGGCGACCGCTTCACCATGGGCGGCAAGGTGGCCGCGATGGCAGTGAACCGTTTCCTCACCTTGAAGCGCGTGATCCCCTGCCATTACGATTCCGTTCCGACCGTCGCAAAGGACGCCAGCGAGTTTGTCGAGGCCATGAAAGGCAGCGCCACCAAGGTGATCCTGCCGAAGAAGGGCGAGGCGTTCGACGTCTGAGCCGCAACTGCGGTTCGTGGCTCCTGCAAAAATCAACCCCGGCAAAAGCCACATCGGGCGGCATGAGCGAAATCAATTCCGCCGAGCCAACCTATAGATAAATCTGCGGTCTTCAGCAGTCCGTTTTGCACATTCGTCGGCGTTAATTCTGCCGGCTGCCCGTATGGCTGGCGCGCGGCGCGTGGGGGCTGTTTCGAGAGTTCGCTTGAGGGCCCACTGACCAGAGCACTTTGTCGCGACGCACTTGGTCCGCGAACCAGTCGGCGTGTCCGTTGGCGAGAAGCCATTCGAGGCGGAATGTCCCCCAGTTGACACGCTCGAAATCGGCTGTCTGCTTGTCTTTGTTCGTCCACCAATCGCGAGTAAGTGCGAGATCGCTTTGCACCTCGGGCCGCGAGCGCATTCGCTTCAGCCATGCACCGACGGCGGCATGCCGATCGACATCAAACGGCAGTCCGAGCGCCGTTCCGGATCCGACCTGCGGAAGGAGAGCGAAGTCAGCCGCACTGACAGTGCCGCAGACATACTCGCGCTCGCCGAGACACGCCTGCAAGCGGTCGTAGACTTGCGCGATGTCACGGCGAGCAGCCTCCAGCAGGCCAGCAGGCATCTCCGGGAGGTTGGGAAAAAAAAGCCAGTTGCCAATGACGGTGACTATGGAGTCGAGCACCGTGTCAGCAGTGCGTTCCCATTCGCGCACGAGAGCGTATTCGCGAGGATCATTTGGATAGAGCGGCCGGTCCGGAAAGCGTCGGTCGAGATATGCAAGAATGTCCGGTGAGTTGGAGACCACGAATCCAAAATCCATCAGGATCGGTACTTCTGCGCGTGGGTTGTAAGCTGGTCCCTCGCTCACATTATCGACCGGCGCCAGCGCGAACTCAAGCCCCTTGTGCTCCATCGCCATTCTCACCTTGCGACAAAATGGGCTAGGGGCCGCGTAGCACAGAGTTAAGCTCATCCTTGATCCCTTCCTCGCTTCGCCGACGCATGAGCCTCGGCTCTCCCCGTCCGTTAGGCTGCGGGTCTTGCTCTTGCTCAGAGGCTCGAACTCGTCGGCTGTCGATCTGCGCGCGGACGCGAAGTGGGCCTCGATTTCGCTCTTCATTTCGTCAGCATCGTCTCGCTCCTTTCAATGCCGGGTGAAGAGAGATTGCCGCTGACCCTGCCAATCTGTCTCTACGCGACCTCCGACAAGCATCAGGGTTGCCCTCGGTCAGCCGGTTGCCAGCGCCTCGAGCATCCGTGCTAACTCGTCCGCCGCCGTCTCGATCGGCGCGCCGCCCCGCTCGACGCGCGCCTGGATCAGGGCGCCCTGCAGCATGGAGACGCAGAGGATGGCGAGACGCTCGGCGCGGGAGGGCGGAAAGCCGTCGGCGATCAGTTTGTCCCTGGTGATTCCGACCCGCGCGGCATAGGCCTTGCGGCCGGCTTCGGCGACGTTGCGGTCTCTGGGCGCAAGCTCCAGCAAGACCGTCGTCATCGGACAGCCGTCGCGAAACCCCGACTGCCGCATCCACCCCGAGAGCAGCCGCGCGTGAGCCCGCAGCAAATCGCCGGTCGAGCGGGTTTCGGACGCGAGCTTCGTCATGGTCGCGGCCACGCGCCGGCCCGCCTCCTCGACCGCGGCAACCGCGATCGAGGCCTTTCCGGCCGGAAAATAGTGATACAGCGAGCCCTTCGGCGCGCCGCTGCTATCGACGATGTCATTAAGTCCGGTCCCGGCATAACCCTGCTGGCGGAACAGCGTCACCGCAGCGTTCACGATCGGCTGTCGATGTCGAGGGACGGCGGGCATGTTCGCTCTCCATCAAGGATTTTCCGGAAGACTATATTGATTGGTCTACATCAGGCCGTCAACGTCCGGCTCGCAAAACCACCACCGGGAGAGCAGGATGTCGGATCGTGTCACCTACCGCCTCGAGCGAGGCGTCGCCACCATCACAATGGACGACGGCAAGGTGAACGCCATGTCCACCGCCATGCTGCGCGACCTCGATGCCGCGTTCGACCGCGCCGAAAGGGATCAGGCCATTACGGTGTTGCGTTCGGCGCGCAACGGTATTTTCTCGGCCGGTTTCGACCTCAAGGTTTTCGCGGCCAGTGATCCCGAACGCAGCCTCGAAATGGTCAAAGCGGGCGCGGAGCTAGCGCTGCGCCTGATGGCGCATCCCTTCCCGACCGTCGGCGTCATGCAA
The DNA here is from genome assembly GCA_963721135.1 of uncultured Alphaproteobacteria bacterium. Taxonomy (GTDB): domain Bacteria; phylum Pseudomonadota; class Alphaproteobacteria; order Rhizobiales; family Xanthobacteraceae; genus Bradyrhizobium. Next base: position 346,508 of record CAVRIB010000003.1, on the reverse strand, counting down.
GGTCACGCCTTCCCGATGGGAACCTTTCTCTTGCTGGCGTGTGACGTGCGCATCGGCGAGCGCGGAAACTTCCGCATGGGCCTCAACGAGGTCGCGATCGGCATCTCGCCGCCCGGTTTTGCGATCGAGCTCGCGCGCAGCCGCGTTCATCCGGCCTGGCTCAGCCGCACCGTCACCCTGGGAGAGATGTACGAACCCGACGACGCCGTCGTTGCCGGCTTCCTCGACCGTGCGGTTGACGGAAGCGAACTCGAGCTGACGATCGAGCAGACGGTGACCGCGTTGCGCGGCGTCCACATGCCCTCGCATGCGCTAGCCAAGCAGCGGCTCCGCCGTTCGACGATGGCGGCGATGCGCTCGGCGATCGACCAGGAGCTGACGCTGGCAGCCTATCGGGCGAGCTCGGCGGCGCGGACCGCCGTGGTGCTGCCGGGCGGCAGTCCGCAGCCGGCGCTGTGACCGCTGCGACATGGCGGGGTTGCGCTTCTCTCCTAGGATGCCGCGAAGTCATCGCGTCCCCCGATCCATCTGCGGCCGGCCGATCCAGAGTCGATTGAGCCATCGTGTCGCCCGGTCGGGCCGCGGCCTTCCCTGCAGTCGTGCTTGCGCCTCCTGATAGGGACCGACGGTGCGAAGCCGGCTCGGCATTACCGGATAGACGCGCCGTATCCACGCCAGCGCGCGCTCCGCGGCCTTATCTTCGTGCTCGTCGAACGCAAATCCAAAGCCCCGGCGCAGCCGCTCCGGCAACATCGCCATCGTCAACGCCCGGTACCATCGCGGCGGCCGCAGCCACGGCGGCGCGCGGAAGAATATCTGGGCAGCGATGTCGCGAGCCGCGCTGCTGACGGACAGAATATCCGACCGGGCCATCGTCTCGTTGTAGGCCGCAAATGACGCCCAATCCGCAGGCAAGTCGGCGGGCGCCAGTCCGAACAGCGCGCCGAACAGCCGGCTTTCGGCCCAGTACCGCTCGCGTTCCTCGACCGTCAGCGCTGGCAGGACAAGGTCGTGCGCCACCAGCGCCGTCTCGACCAGCGTGGCGTGAACCCAGCGCAACGCGACGGCCTCGTTGGCGCGATAGAGCGAGCCTCGGTCGAAAGGACCGATCGCCTCGGGCAGACGGCCTTCGATCCCGGCATGACGCCGGTGCAGGCGTCGCGCGGCGGCAAGTGCCTGGTCGAGCGAGCCGAACACCATGGTGAACACGACGTCGAAGGTGCGATGGAAGCGGCCGATCGGGTCGGCGAAGGTTTTGGAGTGCTCGGCGATCGCGGCGGCGACCCAGGGATGCGCCAGCTGAAGCAGCAAGGCGCGGCCGGCGCCGAGGAAGATCACGGCTTCGCGATCGATCCGCCAGGTCAGCGAGGCCGGGCCAAAGATGCCCTCAACCGATCCCGCCGCCCGCGCCCGGACGACATCAAGCGCCAACGCATGGTCGTTTTCGGAAACCAATTTGGCAACCTCTTGGCGGCTTCACGCCGGTCTCGGCGACGTCATTATTCGTGTACCGGTTTCCGGCTGTTGTTGTACACGCTCATGCCGGCGGCCGGGTCGAGATCGGTTTCGGTGGCTTCAGTGAGGCGCGCCATCATCATGTAGAACCCGATCGCGACGATCGCCTCGACGATCTCCTGATCGGCGAAGTGCTTGTGCATGGGTGCAAAGACCGCATCAGTGACGCGAACCTTCTCGACGACCTCGCGCCCGAAAGTGAGCAGCGCGCGCTCGGCTTCGTCGAACGCCTGATCCTCGAAACTCCCGCGCTGGAGCGCGTCGATCTGTGGCTGCGTCACGCCGACGCCAAGCGCGATCGGCACGTGCTGACGCCACTCATAGGCGCCGCCTTCGAGTTGCGCGACCTGAAGGATCAGCAGTTCCCGCTTGACATCGCTCAGTTTCTGACGGTGCAGGATGGCGCCGCCCAGCCGCATCGCGGGGATCATGCAGGTCTCCGCGTGCGCCATCATGCGAAAAATATTCAGCTTGACCGGCATCCGGTCGAACGAGGTCCGGATATCTCCCGTCGTCGCGTCCGGTTCAACCAGGGGCAATCTTGCCATTTCGTTCCTCGCGTCTGGCAGTGGTGAAGTCATCTCTTATTGGGGCGGAGCCCGAGGCGCGGGCGCCTCTTCGGGCGCCTCGCCCATCGCGCATTCGCGCCACACCGGCGTTGTGCAGGTGGCGGGCCAGCCGCCGCCGAGCGCCATGAACAGTGCCGCGGTGTCGGTGAGACGATTGGCTTCCGTCTGCACGCGAATCACGGCCGCAGTCAGGTAGGTCTGCTGCGCGTTGAGGACGGCAAGTTGATTGACCTGACCTGCCTTCAGCTGCTGCTGCACCACATCGAGGCTGGCCTTTGCGGTGTCTTCCGCGTATCGCGCGGCTCTTAGCGCCCGCGCATCCGATTGCAGCGCGCGCAGCGCGTCCGCGACGTTCTGGAATGCGGTGATGACGGCGGCGCGATACAGCGCCTCAGCCTGCTCGAGCGCCGCCTCGGCCGCTTTCTGGCGGTGATAGAGCGTAAAGCCGTCGAAGATCGGCGCGGTCGCGCTCGCCGCGACGGTGTAGAACCCGGTTCCCGGCAGGAAGCTCTCGGCCCAATTGAAGGAGGTCGATCCGCCGTTGGCCGAGAGCACGAAATTCGGCAGCCGGGCGGCGATCGCCACCCCGACCAGCGCGCTCGCCGAATGCATGTTGGCTTCCGCGGCTCTGACGTCGGGGCGCTGATCGACCAGCTTGCTGGGCAGGCTGATCGGCAGGTTTGCCGGCAGCCTGAGATGCGCCAGATCGAATTTCTGCGCGATCTCGTCGGCCGCGTATTGCCCGGCCAGCGCGGTCAGGAGATCGCGTTGCTGCGCCAGCTGCTTCTCGAGCGGCGGCAACAGTTGTTCGGCCGCGGCCAGCGCTGCTTCCTGCGCCAGCACGTCGGCGCGCGCCGCCTGCCCCAAGCCGAACTGACGCTTGAGAATGTCGAGCAGGTTGCGTTCAATCCCGATGATGCGCTGGGTCGCCGCGATCTGGCCGCGGAGCGAGGCCTCCTGAATGGCCGCGGTGACGACGTTGCTGGTGAGCGCGAGATAGGCGGCCTCGAGCTGGAACATCTGCTGTTCGGTGATCGCATCGAGGCTTTCCGCGGCGCGGATATTGCCGCCCCAGATATCCGGCACGAAGGTCACCGTCAGCTGATGGGTCACCAGCGAGAATTCGGACTGCGGTCCCTCGGTCGGAACCGGCGGCACCTGGCCGGGATTGGCAACCAGGATATTGGAGGTCGTCGAATTGCCCGTGACCTGCGGCAGGAACAACCCGCGCTGGGCGTATGCGTTGTAATGCGCGACCTTGATCGCGGCTTCCGCCGCCTGCAAATCCGGGTTGTGATCGACCGCGAGCTTGATCAGCTCATTGAGCGGAGCGGACTGGAACGCCGCCCACCAGCGCGCCGAAACATCGGCCCCGGTGATAAAGTGCTGACCTTGAACCCTCGGTCCATCCTTGCCGGGATTCGGCGACGCCAACCTGCCGGGGACATAACCGTCGACGTCAGGCACGGCCGCGGGATTGAAATTCGGCCCCACCGCGCAGCCCGAAAGCGACACGACGATCGCGCCCAACAACATCGTGCGCGCAGGCCTGCGGCGCCGCCTCCCAGCTGATCCGTCATCGGCGGGAAGGCGAAGGCTGTGTTCGCGGGTCTGGTCAACTGCCCCCATGGCGACCGTGGTCATCCCTCGCTGCCGTGTTCCGCGGTCAAGCCGTCTTCCGGCCCGGCCTCACTGTGCCGTTCCCGGCTGAGAACTTCCATCGGAATCGTGCAGTATTTCGCCATCTCCACGGCAGGCTGGCCCGCTGCCTGCGCGGTGATTTCGAAGATGGCCAGCGCCGGTTTCGGACAGGCCTTGATATCGAGCTTCGCGAACGCCGGCATTTCCGCCGCGCAAGACACGACAAGACCCAGCACGATGATCACGCTGCGGGTCAGATCAAACTCGAATACAGACTGAATCAAGGGGCTCGCGGTCCTCTTTCCGATTTGGCGCGGCTCGCGGGATTCAGCTGGCGTCGCCCATTGCAACCTTGTTGCTGAGGAATATCGCACCGTCCATGACGACGGTTTCGTTGGCCTGGAGACCCTCCAATATCTGAGTCCAGCCTTCCTGCTGCATGCCGACCTTGACGGTTCGTCTGGTGAAGCGGCGGCTGTCGCTCGTGACCCACACCGTCATCGTTCCGTCGCCTTCCCTGACCACGCCGGCATCGGCTACCGCGAGCGAACGGACGGGATCATCGACGCGGATGACAAAGCTCGCGAACATTCCGGACCGCAGCAAATGCTCGGGATCCTCGATCTCCGAGCGAACCAATAGTCGATGCGTGTTGGGGTCGACGGTCGATCCGACCCGTGTCACGTGGCCCTTGAAAACCTTGTCGAGATAGGCCGGCACCCTTGCCTCGACCTCCTGCCCGGCGCGATACGCGGGCGCATCCGTCTCGATGACATTGGCGATCATCCACATCGTCGAGAGGTCAGCGACCGCATAAGGCGCGGGCGCATTGCCCGGCTGGGTCAGGAATCCCGGAGCCGCATTGCGCGCGACGATCCGGCCCGAAATCGGAGACGGCACCAGCAGCGCCGAATCGACCTTGCGCTGCGCCAGGATTTGCGCGATCTCGGCATCGGTTTTCCCGAAGATGCGGACCGCATTCGTTGCCGCCTTGAAGTTGCCTTCCGCGGTTTGCTCGTCGGAGGTGGCCTGATCGACGTCCTTCTGGGAGCTGCCGCCGTCCTTCAGGAGCATCGTTACCCGTGCAAGGTTTCGCTTCTGCAATTCGAGCACGCCGGCGCTGGCCAGAAGATTCGATTCGGCCTGCAGCAGATCGGGGCTGTCGATCGTGAACAGGACGTCGCCCTGCTTGACCTCGTCGCCGAGGTTGTAAGACGCCTTCAGTATCTTGCCCGGATACTGGGAAAACACCTGCACCAGCAGGTTCTCGTTGAAATCGATGGTGCCGACCGCTGTTTTCGCGACCTCGAAGCCGCGCAATTCCACCCGGGCGATCTTGAGCGAGGCGGCCTGCTTCTCGGTCAGTTCGAGGGACTCGGACCCCTTGCGCGCGTTTTGATCGGCCTGCGTCGCCGCGCTGCCATTTTCCGATGCCGCTGCCACCTCGGTCGGGGCTGCGAAATACCCGTCACTGGCAATGGCGGCTATGACCATGGAGAACAGCACGGCGAACGCGAGCTTCAAGCGCGTCTTTCTCGATACCTCGCCAATCATTCTCACGTCGATCTTCCTAGCGGCGAGCTGCGGACGCCACCCCGCGGTCGGTCGTTTGCGGCCGCCGTTCGTCGTCTACGCAAAGATTTTTCGCCGCCGATCTAGACCGCAGCGCTTACGGAGGCCTTACAAAACGCCTCTAACGTGCTGAATTCAAGTGCAGCCGCCGGGATTATCGGCAGGAATCAAGCTGTCCCCAGCTTGCGCCGAATCCCTCCTCGGAGAACTCCGGCGACCCCGCCGCTCGTCCGACCGGGGCGTTCCCGTAACCTGTAAGGGCACGTGGATCGGGTTTGCGGCCGGGGCAAGCCGATGCTCCAGCACAAGTTTACGTCAGCGACCGCACATCGCGAGACAGCGGTCAGCGCGCGGCCAGCATGGAAACGGACGTCTGCATCCGAATCAGCGGCATACTACCTTCTATTTGGAGATGCACGCAGCGGATATGCCAATGTTTTGCAAGCGACGCGAAAGGCGGTCGGCTATATTATATAGAGGCAGAAGGATGGCAGGCCACGCATGCGCCCAGCTTCGCAGGAAAAGTATGTGCCTTCGCGCTCGGTAAAGATCGCCGGGCTGGTTCTGCGCGCGCTCTTCATCTTTATCCTGATCGCCGTGACCGCGCGTGTCGCCCTGCCCCAGAACGAAACCATTTGGTCGGCCTACGAGACCCCTGGCGACCTGATTCGATTGGGCCTTGGCCTGTCGGTGTGCCTCTGGCTGGGCGTTCACGTCTTTATCCTGCCGAAGGATGCCGAGGCGTATCGGACCTGGCTATATCTCGGGATCGCCGTTCTGCCTCTGGCCATCATCTGCGCCATCGCTATCTGGTGAGGCACGGATCCGCGGCTCGCCCTTCAGCGGGTCCTGTCCGGAGACATGTGTCTGGTTGCACCAGAGATCCTGCATCGAACTTGCGGGGTCCGGCTATCTCTATTCTCCTTCTCCCTCGGGTGTTTGCGGTTCAGGGGCAACCTCTCGTCCGAGGAAGTAACTTTGCAGGGCCGGCACGACCACGAGCAACATGACGGGCCCGATCAGCATCCCGCCGACGATCACCGTCGCGAGCGGTCGCTGCACCTGGCTGCCGATCCCTGCGGAGAGCGCGGCCGGCAGCAGGCCGATGCAGGCTGACAAGGTCATCATCAGGATCGGCCGCATTTGCTGGTCGACGGCACGGAACATCGCTTCTGCCTGAGTCATGCCGCTGCGCGCGACTCGATAGTAGCCGTGGATGATGAGGATGCCGCTCATGACAGATACGCCGAACAACGAGATGAATCCAATCGCGGCCGAGACGCTGAAATTCAATCCGAAAGCGTATAGCCCCAAAATGCCGCCGCTGATCGCGAATGGAAGCCCAAGCAGCGCGAGGAGGCTGTCGCGGAACGAGTTGAACAGCCCATAGAGCAGAACCAGGATGAAGACGAGTGTGATCGGGAGAATGATGGCAAGCCGCTTCTTGGCCTGTTGCAGCCATTCAAACTCTCCGGCCCAATCGATGCGATAGCCGGGCGGAAGCTTCACGTTGCGGCGGATACGCTCCTGCGCCTCCTCCACCGCGCCCGCGAGATCGCGACCGCGTACGCTGAATTTGATCGGCACAAAACGCTGGTTGCGCTCGCGAAAGATGTAGGAGGCGCCGGTATCGAGGGTGATGGAGGCAAAGTCGCGTAAAGGAATGTATGCGTTTCCGGTTGGAGTCTGAACCCCGACCTTGATATTGCGCACTTCATCGATATTGCTTCGATATTTGGGTGCCAGCCGCACAACCACGCCGAATTGGCGGTCCGCCTCCAGCAGCGTGGTGGCCACGGTTCCGCCCAGGGCGGCTTGAACGACGCTGTTGGCGTCGCCCACGTTCAGGCCATAGCGCGCTGCCTTTTCGCGGTCGGGCCTGATGTTCAGATTGGGCTGCCCGAGCACCCAGAAGGCGCCTAGATCGGTAATTCCCGGCACCTGAGCCATTTCGGCCATGGCCGCCCTGGCAATCTGCTCCAGGGTCGCCAGATCGGGCCCCACAATCTTGATGGAGTTGGCGCCTTTGACGCCCGACAGTCCTTCCTCGACGTTGTCCTGGATGTACTGCGAGAAATTGAAGTTGATACCGACGAATTTCTCCGAGAATTCGGCCTGCAGTTGCTCGACGAGCTTCTCCTTGGTCAACCCCGCAGGCCATTCGTCGAACGGTTTCAACGGCACGAAGAACTCCGCGTTGAAGAACCCCGCCGCGTCGCTGCCGTTGTCAGGACGGCCATGCTGCGAGACCACCGTGATCACTTCAGGATGACGCAGCAGAATTTCCCTGATCTCGCTCACGATCGGCATTCCGGCCTCGAGCGACAGCGTCGGCGGCATCGAGGCGCGAATCCACAGGTTGCCTTCTTCGAGCGTCGGCAGGAACTCGCTGCCGAGACGCGAGCCGAGCAAGCCGCAGATGCCAAGGAAAACCAAACCGGCCGCGATGGTGATTTGCCTGTTGTTCAGCGACCAGCGCAGCACAGGCGTGTAGATGCGGCGCAGGCTGCGCACCAGGATCGTCTCGACTTCGCTGACGTGCTCAGGCAAAAGGAACGAAGCGAGACACGGCGTCACGGTAAACGTCGCCACCAGCGCTCCCACCAGCGCGTACGCATAGGTTCGCGCCATCGGACCGAAGATTTGGCCCTCGACCCCCTGCATGGTGAACAGCGGGATGAAGGCCGCGACGATGATCACGGTGGAAAACAGGACCGCCCTGTCGACTTGCAAACCGCTGATCAGGATGAGTCGCAGCCGATCGGTCCACGTCGGATTATTCGCGCCGGCGCCGGTCGGATCGGCGCCCCAGCGCTTCTCGGCAAGCGCATACAACAAAAGTTGTCTTTCTTCTGGGCTGGCCTGGAGATTCCGGTAGACGTTCTCGACCAGGATGACGGCGGAATCGACGATGATACCGAAATCGACGGCGCCGACGGACAGCAGGTTTGCGTCTTCGCCGCGTATCACCAGAATGATGATGCTGAAAAACAATGCGAACGGGATATTGGCGCCCACGATGATGGCGCTGCGCAAGTCACCAAGAAACAGCCATTGGATGGCGAAAATCAACAAACAGCCGAAGATGAGGTTGTGCAGGACGGTGCTCGTGGTGACCGCCACGAGCGTGGAGCGGTCGTAGAACGGGACCAGTTTCAGGCCCGGTGGAAGACTGCCGTCAGTGTTGATCTTCTGGATCTCCGCCCGCACCCGCGTGATCACGTCGTTGGTGTGCAGCGTGCGATTCATGATGACGATCGCCGCAACCACGTCGTCCGAATGATCGCGACCGGCTTTGCCAAGCCGCGGCGCATAGCCGACCGAAACCTTTGCGATATCCTTTACAAAAATGGGCAGGCCGTTTGTCTGCGACAGCATCACGTTCTCGATGTCCCGGACGTGATAGCCTTGGGTCAAATCCTTTTCGCCGCCGCTGTCCATGAGTCCAACCCCGCGAACATTCACGGACTGCTGCCCCACGTTGATGGTGCGGCCGCCCACGTTGTCGTTGGCGTTGCCAAGCGCGCTGATCACCTGCGGCAGCGTCACGCCGTAGGCTTCCATTTTCTGCAAGTCGACATCGACGTCGTATTCCTTGGTCGTGCCGCCCCAGGTGTTGACTTGCACGACACCTGGAACGGAAAGCAGCCGTCGCTGCAAGATCCAGTCCTGGACGGTGCGCAGATTGCTCAACCCGAAATGCGGCGGTCCAACCAGCTCATAGCGGTAAATTTCGCCGACGAGGCTGGTCGCCTGGATTTGCGGTGTGACTCCACCGGGGAGACTGACGTTCTGCTGCAGGTTGATGGCGGTCTGCGTGAGCGCGAAATAATAATCGACACCGTACTGGAAGACGACGCGAACGAAGGACAGGCCATAGAATGACGTCGAGCGAATGACGTCGACGCCCGGCGTCGCGGCAAGGCCGACCTCGATCGGGATCGTGTAGTAGCGCTCCATCTCCTCCGCGGACAGGCCCGCCGATTGCGCCGTGATCTCCAGAATCACCGGCGCCGGGTTGGGGTAGGCCTCGATGTTGAGCCGGGAAAAGGCGAATGTGCCGGCACCAATAAATGCAAGCAGACCCAGAAGGACCAGCGGCCGTCGGGTTAGGCCGAATATGAGAAGGCCCTTGAGCAGGGATTGCCTCCGAAATCGAGCTTGTGCCGCGCGCCCAGCGAACAAGGGTTTAGAGGGAATCGCCGGACGCCTCCCCAATCGCTGTAAATGGTAGAGGGTTTCTGAGTTGGCCGGAAGCGCGACTTTCCGCCAGCCATTGCGGTGACCTGGCCATGTCTCGGCATCGCCGTTTTGCCGCCCGCGTTGATCCGCACCTACATGATCCGGTGACGCGCCGATTTGCGGCCTATTCAGCCCCACGTCAGGCCGGGAGGTTGGCGCCGGCCTCGTTGCCTCCCGTGAATGCGGCTCAAATCGACCATGGAGGGCCTTTTTGTTGGGCTACCAGATGCTTGCGTGGAGCCCTAAATCGTCCCATGGCTAGGGACGATTTGGACCATCGGTAGCGAGATATGCGATTATTGGTCGTCGAGGACAACGAGCAACTTGCCGAGCTCCTGAGCAAGGGCCTGCAAACGGCCGGCTACGAAATCGATGTGCTTTCGACGCTGGAGGAAGCAAGCGCGGTGCTTCGGACCACCTTCTATGCCGGCCTGATCCTGGACCTCGGACTGCCCGACGGCGACGGCCTGGAGCTGTTGCGTGAGCTAAGGCACCGCAACAATCCCATTCCCGTCCTCGTGCTTACCGCGCGCGGTGGACTGCAGGATCGGGTCCAGGGCCTGCGCGGCGGCGCTGACGATTATCTGGTGAAACCGTTCGCGCTGGAGGAGTTGCTGGCCCGGCTGGAAGCGCAATTGCGACGGCCGGGTAATTTGCTCGGCAGCTCGCTGCGCATCGCCAATCTGGAATTCGATACAAGGAACCGGCAGGCCTCGATCGACGATCAGCCGCAGATTCTCTCGGCCCGCGAAACCGCCGTGCTCGAACTCCTGATGCGCAGCAAGGGACGCGTGGTTTCCAAGAAGCAGGCCGAGGATCACATCTTCGGACATTCGGCGGACGTCGCCTCGAACGCGATCGAAGTGTATGTCCACCGGCTGCGCAAGCAGCTTTCGGAGCGCGGCGCCAGGGTCCAGGTTCATACCATTCGCGGCGTGGGCTACCTGATCGCGGAGGAAAAGTAGCGTGATCCGGTTCAAGTCCATTCTTTCGCGGATCGTGATCCTGCATGTCGTTGCCGTCGTCATCACCTCGATCCTGATGTCGGTGGCGCTGTCGTGGCTGTTGAGCTATGCGACCGACAACATCCACGACAAGGCGATGGAAGAACAGGCCATCACGGTCGGCAGCCATTTGGGCCCACGGAGCGACGGCAGCCTCGAACTCGATCTTCCGCTCGACCTGCAAGGGCTCTATTCGCAGGCCTACGGGCGCTATTCCTATACGGTAACCGACGATCGGGGACGGGTGCTGTTTTCCTCCCTCAAGGATAACGCAGCCCTGTTTCCAGACGATACCAGATCCGCCGACTTCGAATTCCTGAAGCTGCGGCGCGGCGACGCCACCGTCTCGGGCGCCAGCGTCAGGAAGACCATCGCCGGCAAGACCGTGTGGCTTCAGGCCGGCGAGGATCTCGCCAACCGCGACGTGCTGATCGACGATATCGTCGCCGATTTCTACAGGGATGTCGGATGGATTACGCTGCCCATCCTGTTGCTGCTGCTGATCATCGATATCGCGATCTTCCGCCGCGCCCTGCGGCCGCTGCGGCAGGCCTCGGAGATCGCCAGCCACATCGGGCCCGCGCGCACCGGCCTTCGCCTGCCGATCAAGGAGATTCCGCGCGAGGTGCTCCCGCTGGTGCTGGCGGTCAACGAGGCGCTGGACCGGCTCGAGGAGGGCTTTCGGATTCAGCGCGACTTCACCGCCGACGCCGCGCACGAACTGCGCACGCCCTTGAGCATCCTGCGAACCCGGCTTGATCTTCTGAAAGACGAGCAGATCGGTCAGGCCTTGCGGCAAGACGTCGAAGGCATGGCGCACATCATCAGTCAGTTGCTCGACATCGCCGAACTCGACGCGTTCGTCGTCGATCCCCTGGCAAAAGCGGATTTGCGCGCGGTTACCGCCGAGATCGCCGAGTTTGTGGCGCCGCTCGCGCTCGCGCAGGGCAAGGACGTCGCCCTGCTCGGCGCGACCGAACCGGTCTGGGTCAATGCCAACCCGGAAATGCTGAGCCGCGCCATCCGCAATCTGGCGGAAAATGCGATCAATCATACCGCCCGGGGGACCACTGTCGAATTCGTCGTCGAAGAGAACGGCACGGTGAGCGTCATCGACCACGGGCCCGGCGTCGCCGAGGACGAACGCAAGCTGATCTTTCAGCGTTTCTGGCGGCGCGATCGCAGGAAGGCCGGCAGCACCGGCCTCGGGCTGTCCATCGTGCAGCGCATCGCCGAACTGCATGCGGCGACCATCACGGTCGAAAACCAGCGTCCCGGCGGGGCGCGGTTTTCGCTGCGGTTTGCGGCGCTGCGGGCCTAGCCTCCGCCCGTCCGTGTGCAAATAACGGTGATGGCGTCGATTTCCTGCGAGATTCTGGATAAAGGATGCCAATTCGTGGGGACTCAAACCCGAATCGATCCCTAAATAACAACCGTGGCCTTAAACAGGGAGCATCCCGCGATGCGCGTCGGAGTGCCGAAGGAGATCAAGCCCCAGGAATACCGTGTTGGGCTGACGCCGGGCGCGGTGCGCGAATATGTGGCCGCAGGCCACGGCGTCGTCGTTGAGACCGGCGCGGGCGCAGGGATCGGCGCGAGCGACGACGTCTACCGCAAGGCCGGCGCCGTCATCGCCGACACCGCGGCCGAGATTTTTGCTGCCTGCGACCTGATCGTGAAGGTGAAGGAGCCGCAAGCCACCGAGTGGCCGCAGCTGCGCGAGGGCCAGATCCTCTTTACGTATCTGCACCTGGCGCCCGACCCGGACCAGGCCAGGGGCCTGATGGCGTCGGGGTGCACCGCGATCGCCTATGAAACGGTCACGGATGACAAGGGTCACCTGCCCTTGCTCGCGCCGATGAGCGAGGTGGCGGGCAGGCTTTCCATCGAAGCCGCGGGCGAAGCTTTGAAGCGCAACGCGGGCGGCCGCGGCATTCTGCTCGGCGGCGTCCCCGGCGTGGTTCCGGCCCGCGTCGTGGTGATCGGCGGCGGAGTGGTCGGCACCCATGCGGCGCGAATGGCGGTCGGGCTCGGTGCGGATGTCACGATCCTCGACCGCTCGATCCCGAGGCTGCGCGAGCTTGACGAACTGTTCGAGGGCCGCGCCCGGACGCGGTTCTCCACGATCGAGGCGATCGAGCACGAGGTGTTCGCCGCCGATGCCGTGATTGGCGCCGTGCTCGTTCCCGGCGCCAGCGCGCCGAAACTGGTGACGCGCGAAATGTTGAAATCGATGCAACAAGGTTCGGTGCTGGTGGATGTCGCGATCGACCAGGGCGGTTGCTTCGAGACGTCGCATCCGACCACCCACGCCAATCCGACCTATCAGGTCGACGGCATCATCCACTATTGCGTGGCCAATATGCCGGGCGCGGTGCCGCTGACCTCGAGCCACGCCTTGAATAATGCGACGCTGCCGTTCGGCCTTGCGATCGCGAAGGATGGCTTCGCCGCGGTGACAAAGAACCCGCATCTCCGGGACGGCTTGAATGTCCACCGCGGCCGCATCACCAACAAGGCGGTCGCCGACAGCCTCGGACTATCGTGCGTACCGGGGCCGATCGCTGCGTGAGCCAATTCCGTGCTCGGACGTTCTAACTGAAGGCGCGCACCGATATCGCCGCGCCCCCGAACCAGAATTTCAGGACGGAAAATCGGCCGCCTTGACGTGGATGCGGTCGGCATGAAGCGACCACTCGCAAAGCGCCTCGGTTTCGCAGAATTTCGTCTTGGCCAGTTCGGTCGCCTGGCTCTCGGTTGCGGCGTCGACTTCCAGGGAACGTTGGCAAATTTCGGTCTGCCGGCCGTTCTCGCCGAGCACATTTTTCATGAACCGAACGACATAGCGTGACATGGGACTTCCCCTCGCCTTCGTAGCGCAAAGATAGCCCATATAAGTCTGATTTTTGGAGCTGGTCTTGAGGCGGATCAAAGTCCGCAGATTGCCGCGCGGGCCGTACCCCACGGGGGGTCTCCTCGGGCAGCCTCTCAAGCGCCGGCGGCAGGCAGGCTCGCGGCCGCAATGGCGACAAATTGGGCAAAACGGCGTCCGATCCGTCCCGGCGTCGCACGCAAAAATGAACGCAGCTGTCGCATCTGAAAATCCTCATGTGCGCCGCTCGCGAAATCCGTCGCTCCGCGAAAAGGCGCCCACGAAGAAAATGGGCCGGCGCGAGAGGTTCGTCGAGACGACGGAAAAAATAGGAATGCAGCCATCGTCCGGTCCGGAGGGGACAGCGGTTTTGTTGCCGGGATCAGGCCGGCAACGGTCAAAACATTCTTCGCGGGGACTTGGCTGCCGCGCCGGATAACGGCTATCCGCGCGGAACGGCCTCATGCTCGACCTTGAGGCAAGGCGTTCGCGTGTCGAACCGGCGGAAGTGGCTTGAGCCTCCGGATCAAGCACCCGTCCCTCACGGGCGGGTGTGCTTCTCGCCCCAGCTTTTCAGCGCGCGGAGCACGGGCCTGAGCTCCAGGCCCTTGGCCGTCAGCGCATATTCCGCCCGCGGCGGGTGATCGGAATAGAAGCGCCGTTCGATGATGCCGTTGTCCTCCAGCGTCTTGAGCCGCGCCGACAGCGTGTTGGGGCTGATTCCGGACAGCGATTGCTCGAAATCCTGGAACTTGCGGGGGCCATCCAGCGAGAGATCGCGCAGCATCAACATCGTCCAGCGATCGCCGACGATATCGAGGGTACGCGCCATCGGACAATAGCGGTCGGAGCCTGCTGGCATCGAATGATCCTGATGGCCCGGAGAACAAACGGAGTCCGGCAGTTGGCCCAGGGCCGGTACGTCCAGTTGGAAAGATATAACTTCAAAAATCGTAGTCAACACGATAACGACCGCAAGCCGCTCATGCCGGCGTGAATCCGAAGGTCCGCGCGAAGCGCCTCGCGTAGTCGGGCCATACTTCCGGATTGATGATGCGCGGCGGGCGCTTGCCGTCGAGCGCATCGAGCATCTGCTCGGCGGCGATCCGGCCCATGTTCTCGCGCGCCTCCCTGGTCACGCCGGCCGTGTGCGGGCTTGCCAGCACATTGTCGAACTGCAAGAGCGGATGTTCCGGCGGCGGCGGTTCCCTGGACCAGACGTCGAGACCGGCGCCGGCGATGCGCTTGTCGCGTAGCGCGTCGAGCAACGCCGCCTCGTCGTGGATGAAGCCGCGGGCGGTAGTGATGAAATAGGCATGCGGTTGCATCAACGCGAATTCCCGCGCGCCGATCATGCCGCGGCTGTCCCTGGTCAGCGGACAGTTGATCGATACGTAGTCCGAACGGCGCAGCAATTCGTCCAGCGCAACCTTTTCGCCACCCCGCTCGGCCATCTCGGTTGCCGAGAGATAGGGATCGCAGGCGAGCACGTTCATGGCGAGCAGGCCCCGGCAAAGGGCCGCTATACGGCGGCCGACATTGCCCAGGCCCACGATACCGATGGTCTTGCCCTGGGCCTCGCTGCCGATCAGGGCGTTGCGATCGACGTTAGCCTCGCGCCGCAGCGCGCGGTCGGACTGGATGATGCGTTTCGACAGCGTGAGCAGCATGGCGAGCGCGTGTTCGGCGACGGAATGCGCGTTGCCGCCGGACTGGTTGACGACCAGCACGCCGGCTTCGTTGCAGGCCTCGACATCGACGGGGTCATAGCCCGCGCCGTTGCTCGAGACGATCAGGAGGTTCGGCGCGCGCCGCAGCAGGTCGGCGTGGACGTGGAAGTGCGGCGCGAGCTCGTCGCGCGCGGCACCAACCTGATAGGCGGAGAATCGGCGCCGAGATTTCATCGGGACTTTCGTTTTCGAGCCGGTCGAGCCGGACGTCGGGCCGCGCCCGCAGGATCTCGGCATAGATCTCGTTGGACAGGTATTTGACGTAGAACACGCGCTTGTTGTTGACGGACATTACTTGCCTTCAGTTCGGGAAGCCATCATGTTCGGCGGAATATCCTGGGACAGGTTTCGAAAGCTATGGGGCGCGGTCTGCCGACGTGGTGAAGCCGGCCCAGGTCAGATAAACGCCGATCACCAACGAAGGCATGAGATAGAGGTAAAAGTGCTCGCGATATCCCATCCGCTCCAGCGTCCCGGTTAGCGCGTCCGGCGCGAGATACAACAGCATCAGGCCTTTGGCGAGGATCAGCCATCCGACCAGCGTGACCACCACCGGCAACGCCCCGCCCGACCACACATTGTGCCCCAGCACCATCGCAAGACCCAAGGCGAGGCTGATGATGGCGTAGTTAAACATGAGCTGCTTGTCGGAGACCGCGTCTTCCACGATGGCGCCTCCCTGCATCAGCAAGGCGGCAACCAACAGGACGATGAAAAGACCGATCAGCCGCGCGAGATAGACCGTCAATCGGGACATGCAAGCCTCCGGAGGGATTGTCCGCGTCCGCGGGCGATTCGAGCTTACCTTGATTCCACGCCGCCACCGGGCGGATAAGGCACAGGAATATGCACGGGCCTCGAGGGAAACGCCGACTGCGCGGACGCGACACCGCCTGCGACCAGCAGCGCCCTCGCTGCGGCAGCAATCCGCGACCATCCGCCCATGGCATCCTCCCGGTTTCTCGTTGGCCGCTTTATCCCACGATGGCCCGCCAACTGCATCGCCATCGGATGCAGATCACGGCACCGATCGGGACATGTTGACAATCCCGGAGATCGCGTCAAGTTCGGCGCCGCGGCGGTGCCGGCGCAATGGTGTTGCACGCCGATATCGCCGCGTCGCAAGGGAGGATTTCGATGTCGGTTGCCGAGCAGCAAACCTCGTCCAAGGCGCCGCTCGAAAAGCCCGCTCCCGAGAAGAGCTGGCACGAGGTGGTGCTGCAAACGCTCAAGCGTAACGACATCCGCCTTGTGCCCTATGTTCCCGACCGCGTGCTGACGACGCTGATCCGGAGTTTGCACGCCGATCCGTTCTTCACGACGTTTGCGACCGCGCGCGAAGAAGAGGCGGTCGGCATCGTTTCCGGCGCGTGGATGGGCGGTGTAAAGGGCGCGGTGCTGATGCAGACGAGCGGCTTTGCGACGCTCGCCAATGTGCTGGCTTCGCTCGTGATCCCCTATCAGGTCCCGCTGATCATGTTCGTATCCGAGCGCGGCACGCTCGGCGAATTCAATTGGGGACAGTCGCTGGTCTGCCGCACCATGCGGCCGGTGCTGGATTCGCTCGCGATGGAGCACCACACCTGCACCAGGCTCGACGAATTCGAGTTCATCGTCGACCGCTCGATCAAGCAGGCCATCACCACGCAGGCGCCGGTGGCGCTGATCCTCTCGCCGCTGCTCACCGGCGGCAAAGTGTTCGACAAGTGAGCGATCCCATGAACACGGCAGCGCCCGCTCCTGCCCGCAACACCAAGGTGATGAACCGGTTCGATCTCACCTCGCGCCTGATCGCGAAACTGAAGAACGAGGAGGCCGTGGTCGGCGGCATCGGCAACACCAATTTCGATCTGTGGGCCGCCGGCCATCGCCCGCAGAATTTCTACATGCTGGGAAGCATGGGGCTGGCTTTTCCGATCGCGCTAGGGGTGGCGCTCGCGCAGCCGAAGCGCCGCGTCTTCGCGCTCGAGGGCGACGGCTCGCTGTTGATGCAGATGGGCTGCCTCTCGACGATCGCAACGTTGAGACCGCCGAACCTTACCATGATCGTGATGGACAACGGCGTCTACCAGATCACCGGCGCGCAGCCGACCCCGGCTGCAGCCGTTTCCGATCTCGTTGCCGTCGCGATCGGCTGCGGCCTTTCCAACAGCGCCTGGGCTGCCGACGAAGAGGATTTCGAGCGGCTCGTCGAGCAATCCCTGTCCGCGACCGCACCGACCCTGATCGGCGTGCGCATCGACGACAAGCCGGGAGTGGGAACCACCCGCCGCGACCCCGTGCAGATCAGGGAACGCTTCATGCTCGGCCTGGAAGTGCGGCAGCCGTTGTGAGTTCCCGCCGCCATTAACCACACGGCTACCGCAAGCGATCGTGATCGGGCCTCGCGGCGATGAAACGTGTTATCCCTTCACGATGACAATCGCCTTGAGAATTTTCGCGTGGCTGCTCGCCGCGGCCGTGACATTTGCGACGCTGGGACCGCCGCGCTATCGCCCGCACTCCAGTCTGGGCCA
Source organism: uncultured Alphaproteobacteria bacterium (assembly GCA_963721135.1). Lineage (GTDB taxonomy): Bacteria > Pseudomonadota > Alphaproteobacteria > Rhizobiales > Xanthobacteraceae > Bradyrhizobium. The sequence goes on along the minus strand of CAVRIB010000003.1, from coordinate 328,847 downwards.
GGACGGCGAGCACGCGCTGGCCTTCGTGCTGCTCGGGCTCGCCTTTGGATTGGCCTATACGCGAAACCGGCCGCTCACCGCGGCGATCGCGGTCGCCATGACCGGCGTCCTCGAGCTGCTGCAGCGCTGGGCCCCGGGACGGCATGCGAGGCTTGAGGACTTTGTGGTCGATGCGCTCGCGGCCTGCGCTGGCCTCGCCGTCGCGGCCGCGCTGGACTGGGCGCGGCTGCGGCTGCGGCTGCGCCAATCGGGCGCCAGCGCGTCGTAGGGCCTGCGCCTAGCGGCGCATCCCGGAATGACAACGTGGGATAGCAGTGGCCGTCACAACAGCCCCGCGCCGCGCGCCCATTTGTACTTGGCGCCGAGCACCGCGACCGGAATCTCGGTCGAATAGGCGTAGGCGACGATGCCGTTCTGGTAGAGATAATCGGCGGCCTCCTCGACCTCGATATCGCCGGCGAGCGAGGCCACGATCGGCTTCACGAAACCCTTCGCCTCCATCTCCTTCTTCACCTCGACCATGTTCCTGGCAAACACCATCGGCGGCGTCACGATGGTGTGCCAGTAGCCGAGGATCAGCGCGTGGATGCGCGGGTCTTCCAGCCCGAGTTTCACGGTGTTGACATAGGTGATCGGCGGCTCGCCGCCGGTGATGTCGACGGGATTGCCGGCGGCGCCGAACGGCGGAATGAATTTGCGGAACGCCGCATCGAGATCAGGCGGGATCGTCATCAGTTTGAGATTGTTGTCGATGCAGGCATCCGACAGCAGCACGCCGGAGCCGCCGGCGCCGGTGATGATGACGACGTTCTCGCCCTTCGGCGTCGGCAGGATCGGAATGCCGCGGGCAAAATCCAGCATGTCGCGCAGCGAGCGGGCGCGGATCACGCCCGACTGGTTGAAGACGTCCTCATAGATCTTGTCGTTGCCGGCGAGCGCGCCGGTGTGTGAGCTCGCGGCCTTCGCGCCGGCCGAGGTGCGGCCGGCCTTCAACACCACGATCGGCTTTTTCTTCGAGACGCGCTTTGCGACTTCGGCAAAGGCGCGGCCGTCTTTCAGATCCTCGCAATGCTGCGCAATGATTTTTGTGTTGTCGTCCTGTTCGAAGAACGTCAGTAAATCGTCCTCGTCGATGTCGGACTTGTTGCCAAGGCCAACGATCGCCGAGACGCCCATCTTCGCCGAGCGCGAAAAGCCGATGATCGCCATGCCGATGCCGCCCGACTGCGACGACAGCGCGGCTCCGCCTTTGACGTCATAGGCGGTACAGAAGGTCGCGCAGAGATTGGCGGGGGTATAGTAGAAGCCGTAGATGTTCGGCCCCATCAGGCGAATGCCGTATTTCTGGCCGATCGCCTGGATTTCCTCCTGGCCCTTGACGTTGCCGGTCTCGGCATAGCCCGACGGAATCAGGATGGCGCCGACGACTTTCTTCTCGCCGCATTCGATCAGCGCGCCGGCAACGAGGCTCGCCGGAATCGCGAACACCGCGATGTCGACCTCGCCGGGAATATCCTTGACCGACTTGTAGACCTTCTTGCCCAGGATCTCCTCGGCCTTGGGATGGATCGGGTAGATCTCGCCCTTGTAGCCGCCGTTGATGAGGTTCTTCATCACGGAGTTGCCGATCTTGCCGGTCTCGGCCGATGCTCCGATCACCGCGACCGATTTCGGCTTCATGATCCGGTTCATCTGGCGCACGATGTCGTCATGGTTGGGGCGTGGCCGCGGCGGCTTCGGCGCGAAGTCGACGACGATGCGCACGTCGGCGGCGGTCGCGTTCGTCTTGGTGGCGAACACCGGGTTGAGGTCCATCTCGGCGATTTCGGGGAAATCGGTGACCAGCCGGGAGACACTGACGATAATGTCGGCGATCGCATCGCGATTGGCCGCCTCGCTGCCGCGCACGCCCTTGAGCATCTCGTGCGCCTGGATGCCGTCCAGCATCGAGAGCGCATCCCGTTTGGTGGCGGGCGCAAGGCGGAAGGTGATGTCCTTGAGAACCTCGACCAGCACGCCGCCGAGCCCGAACGCGACGAGCTTGCCGAACGATCCGTCGGTGACCGCGCCGACGATGACTTCCTGGCCGCCGGTGAGCATCTGCTGCACCTGGACGCCGTCGATTTGCGCGTCGGCCTTGTATTTTTTGGCATTGGCCAGGATCGTCGCGTAATTCTTTTCCACCTCGGCCGCGGTCTTCACGCCGACGATGACGCCGCCGGCTTCGGTCTTGTGCAGGATATCCGGCGAGACGATCTTCATCACCACCGGGAAACCCATCTCGGTCGCGATCTTCGCGGCCTCGCCTGCCGATTTGGCCACGCCTTCCTTCGGGACCGGAATGCCGTAGGCTTCGCACACCAGCTTGCCTTCCGGCGCCGTCAGGCTCGTGCGTTTGTCCGCCTTCACCGACATCGAGGATTTTGCGGACCGCATCTTTGGGACTGGACATTGGCTTCCTCCGTGACGTCTGTTTCTTATTCGCGGCATCGGGCCGTGATTGCCTCACGCGCTCACTCGATGTTTCCGCCCGATGAACGCGGGCGCGTCCGTCGCAGCGTTCGAAACATGATTGCGGATGGGCTCTCGATATGGCATTTGGTATGCCAGAATTGAACTTGTCAAGGCGCGTTGCTGCGCGAAAGTGCTGAAAACATGGGTACCTTGACATTCTGGCATGTGGCATGCCAAAAATAAATTGTTACCTTGATCGATTAGGAGACGTCTCCAACGGAGGAGATCCGTCGTGCCCCTGCGGAAACCAACCAAGGCACCGTCCATGGCCGAGGCCGAGATTGCGATCGTTCGAATTGCCCCGGAGACGAGCTTCAAGAACAAGGCCTACGAGGCCTTGAAGGAAGCGATTCTCAAGATGGACATCTACGCGACGCCGGAGCCGGTGATGCTCGACGAGCGCGCGCTGTCGGAGCGCCTCGGCGTCAGCCGGACGCCGATCCGCGAGGCGATCGCGATGCTGGAGCAGGACGGCTTCGTCAAAACCGTGCCGCGCCGCGGCATCATCGTGGTCCGCCGCACCAAAACCGAGATCGTCGACATGATCCGGGCCTGGGCTGCGCTCGAGAGCATGGCGGCGCGATTGATCACCACCACCGCGCGCAAGCGCGACATCACTGCGCTGCGCGACTTCTTCAGGGATTTCGGCAAGGACCGCCTGCCGCAGGATCATGTCGAGGAATATTCCAAGGCCAACATCGCCTTCCATCAGGCGCTGATCTCGCTGTCGGAGTCGCCGGTTCTGGTCGACATGACCAATGACATTCTGCTGCACGTTCGCGGCTATCGGCAATTGACGATCGGGCGCACCGACCGCATCGCCGCGTCGCTGCCCGAGCATATGGCGATCATCGAAGCGCTCGAGGAGCGCGACACCGAGCTTGCCGAAAAACGCGCCCGCGACCACACGCTCGGCCTTGCTGCCTATGTGGAAGCCCACGGGCAGGAAATCCTTTAGCCGACGACCGCCCTCGATTTTGGGCAGCCACTCGAGACGACGACGAACGCGTCGCTGTTCAAGAAACGATCAGGGAGACCGCGCCGATGCCGACCACCGCGACCAAGACCGAGGCAACGGACCCTCATGAAGAGCTGACCGACGGCTTTCATCTCGTCATCGACGCGCTCAAGCTCAACGGCATCAGCACCATCTACGGGGTGCCGGGGATTCCGATCACCGACCTCGGCCGCATGGCGCAGGCGGCCGGCATCCGGGTGATCTCGTTCCGCCATGAACAGAACGCCGGCTATGCCGCGGCGATCGCCGGCTTCCTGACCAAGAAGCCCGGCATCTGCCTCACGGTGTCGGCGCCCGGCTTCCTCAACGGCCTTACCGCGCTGGCGCACGCCACCACCAACTGCTTCCCGATGATCCTGGTTTCCGGCTCGTCCGAGCGCGAGATCGTCGACCTGCAGCAGGGCGACTATGAGGAGATGGATCAGCTCGCGATCGCAAAACCGCTGTGCAAGGCGGCGTTCCGCGTGCTGCATGCCTCCGATATCGGCATCGGTTTTGCGCGCGCCATCCGCGCCGCCGTCTCCGGGCGTCCGGGCGGCGTCTATCTCGACCTGCCGGCCAAACTGTTCGGGCAGGTGATGAACGCGGAGGCCGGCGCCAAATCGCTGGTCAAGGTGATCGACCCGGCGCCCGCACAGATCCCCGCACCGGGCGCGGTCAAGCGCGCCCTCGATGTCCTCAGAGGCGCAAAACGCCCGCTGATCATCCTCGGCAAGGGCGCGGCTTACGCGCAGGCCGACGAGGCGATCAAAAACTTCGTCGAAAAGAGCGGCGCGCCGTTCCTGCCCATGAGCATGGCCAAGGGCCTGTTGCCCGACCTGCATCCGCAATGCGCAGGCGCGGCGCGCTCGACCGTGCTGAAGGACGCCGACGTCGTGATGCTGATCGGCGCGCGGCTGAACTGGCTATTGTCGCACGGCAAGGGCAAGACCTGGGGCGAAGCGCCCAAGAAATTCATCCAGGTCGACATCGAGCCCAAGGAAATGGACTCCAATGTCGAGATCGCGGCTCCCGTGGTCGGCGATATCGGCTCCTGCGTGACCGCCCTGCTCGAGGCGATGGGCAACAACTGGCCGGCGCCGCCGGCGGACTGGGTCGGCGCCGTCAAGTCGAAGCGCGACGAGAATGTCGCGAAGATGGCGCCGCGCCTGATGAACAACAACTCGCCGATGGACTATCACGGCGCGCTCGGGGTCTTGCGCACCGTCATCAAGGAGCGGCCCGACGCCATCCTCGTCAACGAAGGCGCCAACACGCTCGATCTCGCGCGCGGCATCATCGACATGTACCGGCCGCGCAAGCGGCTCGACGTCGGCACCTGGGGCGTGATGGGCATCGGCATGGGCTCGGCCATCGCCGCGGCGATCGAAACCGGCAAGCCGGTGCTCGCGGTCGAAGGCGACAGCGCCTTCGGCTTCTCCGGCATGGAGGTCGAGACCATCTGCCGCTACAAGCTGCCGGTCTGCATCGTCATCTTCAACAATGACGGCATCTATCGCGGCACCGACGTCAACGCGGCCGGCGCCGATCCGGCGACCGACGGTGTTCGTCAAGGGCTCGCGCTACGACAAGATGATGGAAGCCTTCGGCGGCACAGGCGTCAACGCGACCTCGCCGGATGAGCTCAAGCGCGCCGTCAACGCGGCGATGGATTCCGGAAAGCCGACCCTGATCAACGCGGTGATCGATCCGGCGCTCCGGCTCCGAGAGCGGCCGCATCGGCAACCTCAACCCGCAAAGCATGCTGAAGAAGAAGTGATGCCCGCTTGCGCGGGGCACGACCAGGGCAGACTGTTCAAGGAGAGAAGTAGATGACCAAAGGCGCTGAACGGCGTTCGCATTCTCGATTTCACCCACGTCCAGTCGGGACCGACCTGCACCCAATTGCTGGCCTGGTTCGGCGCCGACGTGATCAAGGTCGAGCGCCCAGGCGTCGGCGACATCACGCGCGGCCAGTTGCAGGACGTCCCGAATGTCGACAGCCTGTATTTCACCATGCTCAACCACAACAAGCGCTCGATCACGCTCGACACCAAGAACCCGAAGGGCAAGGAAGTCCTGACCGAGCTGATCAAGAAATGCGACGTGCTGGTGGAGAACTTTCGGGCCCGGCGTGCTCGATCGCATGGGATTTCCCTGGGAGAAGATCCAGAGCATCAACCCGAAGATGATCGTGGCCTCGATCAAGGGCTTCGGTCCGGGCCCGTACGAGGACTGCAAGGTCTACGAGAACGTCGCGCAATGCACCGGCGGCGCGGCCTCGACCACCGGCTTCCGCGACGGCCTGCCGCTGGTCACCGGCGCGCAGATCGGCGACAGCGGCACCGGCCTGCATCTGGCGCTCGGCATCGTTACCGCGCTCTACCAGCGCACCGTGACCGGCCGCGGACAGAAAGTCACCGCGGCGATGCAGGACGGCGTGCTCAATCTGGCGCGCGTCAAACTGCGCGACCAGCAGCGGCTCGCCCACGGTCCGCTCAAGGAATACAGCCAGTTCGGCGAAGGCATTCCGTTCGGCGAGGCGGTGCCGCGCGCCGGCAACGATTCCGGCGGCGGCCAGCCCGGCCGCATCCTCAAATGCAAGGGCTGGGAGACCGATCCCAACGCCTACATCTATTTCATCACCCAAGCGCCGGTGTGGGAGAAGATCTGCGACGTCATCGGCGAGCCCGGCTGGAAGACCCATCCCGATTACGCCAAGCCGCCGGCACGGCTGACGCGGCTCAACGAAATCTTCGCCCGCATCGAACAATGGACGATGACGAAGACGAAATTCGAGGCGATGGAAATCCTCAACAAGGACGACATCCCCTGCGGGCCGATCCTGTCGATGAAGGAACTGGCGGAAGACGCCTCGCTGCGCGCCACCGGCACCGTGGTCGAGGTCGATCATCCCGAGCGCGGCAAGTACCTGTCGGTCGGCAATCCGATCAAACTGTCGGATAGCCCGACCGAAGTGATGCGCTCGCCGCTGCTCGGCGAACATACCGACGAAATCCTGCGGCAGGTGCTGGGCTTCAGCGACCACCAGGTCGCCGAAATCCACGATTCCGGCGCGCTCGATCCGCCGCGCAAGGTCGCCGCCGAATAAGCAATCGCGTCCTGCCGGATAATCCGAGGCCGCCGGTCTTCCGCCGGCTCTCTTGTTGGTCCGCAATTCGGGGAACCGGCCGCGACAGTCTGGAATTGCCTGCGACAAAAGGAGCACGCTTTGCGAGCAAAACGAGCCTTGCGCGCTGGCATATCACGAGGACCAAGATAGCCTCTCAGCAGCTTCACTCGCACTGCAATGCACAAGAAATTGCAGGCGAATTTCCGTCTTGCCTATTGGAATATAATATACCAGAATTTTGAGATGCAGCGCTCGGGCGGGCCTCGTAAGCCCAGTCCAAAAAGCGCGCATCGGGAGGAAACGATGATCGCCAACACAGCGCCGTCGCGCGCACCGTCCAATAGTTATCGCTGGATGCAACTCATCATCGGCGTCGTCTGCATGGCGATGATCGCGAACCTCCAGTATGGCTGGACCTATTTCGTCAACCCGATGGCGAAAGCGAATTCGTGGGACGTCGCCAAGATCCAGGTCGCGTTCAGTATTTTCGTCGCGCTGGAAACCTGGCTCACCCCGCTCGAAGGATGGATCGTCGACTCGCTCGGGCCAGAAAGCGGTCCGAAACTGATGGTTGCTGCCGGCGGCATCTTTGTCGCGCTCGGCTGGCTCATCAACGCCAAGGCCGGATCGCTCGAGATGCTTTATCTCGGCGCGGTCGTGTCCGGCATCGGCGCCGGCGCGATCTATGCAACCTGCGTCGGCAATGCCGTGAAATGGTTTCCCGATCGCCGCGGTCTTGCCGTCGGCCTGACGGCGGCCGGCTTCGGCGCCGGCGCTGTCGTCACTGTGATTCCGATTCAGATGATGATCGCCTCGATCGGATATGCCGACACCTTCTTCTGGTTCGCGCTGGGCCAAGGCATCGTCATCTTCGTGCTGGCATGGCTGCTTCGGCCGCCGCTGCCTGGCGAGGTTCCGAGCGCAGGCGCCGTCAAGGTCCTGCAATCGAGGAGTTCGAGCACGCCCGGCCGAGATGCTCGCCTCGCCGATCTTCTGGCTGCTCTACGTGATGTTCGTGCTGGTGTCGGCGAGCGGCTTGATGGTCGCGGCCCAGGTCGCCTTGATCGCCAAGGATTATGGCGTCGCGCAGATCGATCATTCTGTTCGGCGGCACGACGCTGATCGTGGCCGGCATCATCGACAACCTCGCCAATGGCGGCGCGCGGCCGTTCTTCGGATGGGTATCCGATCAGATCGGACGCGAATACACCATGGCGATCGCGTTCTCCGCCGGCGGCGTCGCCTACTGGCTGCTCGGCACCGCGGGCACCACGCCATGGGCCTTCGTGATCTGCGCCGCGCTGATCTTCTTCACATGGGGCGAGATCTTCAGTCTTTTCCCCTCGACCTGCACCGACATGTTTGGTCCGAAATACGCGACGACCAATACCAGCCTGCTCTATACCGCCAAGGGCCTGTCGGCATTCGTCGTGCCGCTGGCCAACGTTCTGAAGGCTTACACCGGCAGCTGGCACGCCGTGTTCGTCGTCGCCGCGGTCATGAACTTCATCGTCGTCGCCATGGCGTTGTTCGTGGTGCGGCCGATGCGGCTCTCGATCAGCGCGACGGAGAAACGCGCCGTCGGACAGCCGGCCGAATGATTGCAAGCAGGGGCGCGCACGCTTGCGCGCCCCTGAAATTCCGTCGCCCGAAACCGAAGCACGACTTCCCAAATCCCGCGCCGCTGGACATTTGCCGGGCGCGACGGCATCCTGTTCCCTCGAAAATCCAAAAAACAAGCGCGTGCGCGGCTCCACTCCGCGCCGGGGCAGCCATCAGGGGTCAGGAATGCTGAAGACAAGGTTTACCGAACTGGTCGGCGTCGAACACCCGATCGTGCAGGGCGGGATGCAATGGGTCGGCCGCGCCGAACTGGTGGCGGCCGTTGCCAATGCCGGCGCGCTCGGCTTCATCACCGCGCTGACGCAGCCGACGCCGGAAGACCTCACCAAGGAAATCGCGCGCTGCCGTTCCCTCACCGACAAGCCGTTCGGCGTGAACCTGACGATCCTGCCCTCGATCAAGCCGCCGCCTTACGCGGAATATCGCCAGGCCATCATCGAAAGCGGCATCAAGATCGTCGAGACCGCCGGCAACAAGCCGCAGGAGCACGTCACCGAATTCAAGAAGCATGGCGTCATCATCGTGCACAAATGCACCAGCGTCCGCCACGCGCTGTCGGCCGAGCGCATGGGGGTCGACGCGATCTCGATCGACGGCTTTGAATGTGCGGGCCATCCCGGCGAGGACGACACGCCCGGCCTGATCCTGATTCCCGTCGCCGCCGACAAGGTCAAGATCCCGATGATCGCCTCGGGCGGTTTCGGCGACGGCCGCGGCCTCGTCGCCGCACTCGCGCTCGGGGCCGAGGGCATCAACATGGGCACGCGCTTCATGTGCACCAAGGAGAGCCCGATCCACCAGCTGATCAAGGAAAAGATCGTCGCCAACGACGAGCGCGAGACCGAACTGATTTTCCGCACCATGCGCAATACCTCGCGCGTCGCCAGGAACGCCATCAGCAGCAAGGTGGTCGCGATGGAAAAGGAGGGCGCGAAATTCGAGGACGTCCGCGACCTCGTGGCCGGCGCGCGCGGCAAGATGGTCTATGCCACCGGCGATGCCGACGAGGGCATCTGGTCGGCCGGGCAGGTGCAGGGACTGATCCACGACATCCCCTCCTGCGCCGAACTCGTGTCACGCATCATGCGTGAGGCTGAAGCCATCATTCAAAGCCGGCTCGAAGCCATGATGTCGGGCGGACGCCGCGAAGCCGCGGAATAGGCCGTCACCTCCAGCGACCAACCGGGGACGATCCCATGAAAGCCTATGTCTACGGCGCCAAGAGCGCCGAAATCACCGACGTTGCAAAGCCCGCGCCGAAGGGGGCGCAGGTGCTGGTCAAGGTGCGCGCATGCGGCCTCAATCGCGCCGATCTCGGCATGACCAAGGGTCACGCCCATGGCAGCGCCGGCGGCGTCGGCACCGTGCTGGGGATGGAATGGGCCGGCGAAATCGCCGAAATCGGCCCCGAGGCCAAAGGCGTCAAGGCCGGCGACCGGGTGATGGGATCGGGCGGCGCGGCGTTCGCCGAATACACGCTCGCCGATCACGGCCGGCTGTTCCGCACGCCCTCCAACATGAACTTCGAGGAAGCCGCCACCCTGCCCGTCGCACTCGCCACCATGCACAACGCGGTCGTGACCAACGGCGCGTTGCAGCCCGGTCAGAGCGTGCTGATCCAGGGCGCAAGCTCCGGCGTCGGGTTGATGGCGATGCAGATCGCCAAACTCAAGGGCGCGAAACTCGTGATCGGGTCGTCCACGGACGCGGTGCGCCGCGGGCGGCTGAAGGAATTCGGCGCCGACCTCGCGGTGGATTCCTCCGATCCCGGCTGGGTCGACCAGGTGCTGCAGGCGACCGGCGGCGAAGGCGTCGACCTGATCGTCGATCAGGTCTCGGGCAAGGTCGCGAGCCAGAATCTCGCGGCCACCAAAATCAAGGGCCGCATCGTCAATGTCGGCCGGCTCGGCGGCACCCGCGCCGAATTCAATTTCGACCTGCACGCCGCGCGCCGCATCACCTATGTCGGCGTCACCTTCCGCACCCGCTCCATCGAGGAAATCCGCGAGATTTTCGACGAGGTCCGCAAGGACATCTGGGGCGCGGTGGAATCGCGCAAGCTGCAACTGCCGATCGACCGGGTGTTCGCCTTCGACGACATCGGCAAGGCGTTCGAGCACATGGAAGCCAACAAGCATCTCGGCAAGATCGTGGTGACGCTGTAGCGTCAATAAATGCGCGAAGTATTGGCCCCCACCGGCAGGCTGCGGGTCGGGGTTTTTCCCGGCAGTCCGCTGTCCCATGGCGGTGGACCGCACGAGCGGAGAGACGCACGGCCTTGGCGTCGATCTCGGCCGGGAACTGGCAAAACGGCTCGGCGTCCGCTTTCGAGCAGAGTCGCGCTTTCAGCGCATTGCCGAAGTCATCGAGGCCATGAAAACCGCCGACGTCGACCTCACGGTGAGCAACGCAACGCCGGCGCGCGCGGCTCATGTCGCATTCAGCCAGACGCTGATTTCGATTGAACTCGGATATCTGGTGCCGGCCGCCTCCCCGATCGCAGCGATTCCGGATTTGGACAGGGCCGGCCTTCGGATCGGCGTCACAAAGGGAAGCACGTCGCAAACGACCCTTCCAAACTCTGCCGCATGCGCCGGTCGTGCCGGCCGAGAACGCCAGTCGCGCCGTTGAAATGTTCGAACAGCGCGAGCTCGATCTGTTCGCGACCAACAAGCCGACCTTGTTTGCGATGTCCGACCAGATGCCGGGGTCGCGCGTGCTGGACGGCCGCTGGGGCGTCGAGCACATCGCGACTTGCGATTCCGAAGGGCCGCGAGCGCCGATGGAGTATTTGCGCGACTTCGATGGCCGGGTGCAAAGCAACGGTTTTCTCGCCGAGGCCGCGGAGCGCGCGGGCCTCAGAGGTCGTCGTGAAGCCGGCATAACCTTTCAACCCGGAACAATTCGCAATCTCCTGCCGCAATCGAGTGGCAACCATGCGCTCGATCGGCGCTTTAATCCCGCCTGACGGGCTGCTAAACCCCGCCCCATGGGGTCCCCCGATCACACGAAAAAATCCCGCGTCGCGGCGATTTCGGTATTTGCCAGCGCCGGCATGGCGGCGGCCAAATTCGTGGTCGGCGTCGCCATCGGCAGTCTCGCGCTGATTTCCGAAGCGCTGCACTCTTCGGTCGACGTGGTCGCAACCATCATCACCTGGATGGTGGTGCGGGTCTCCGACCGCCCGGCCGACGAGGAACATCATTACGGCCACGGCAAGTTCGAGAGCGTCTCGGCGCTCGGCGTCATCGCGATGCTTTACGTGCTGGCCGGCGGCATCCTGGTCGAATCCTGGAGCCGGCTGCGCGAAGGTGTGCCGCCGCCGACCCTCTCGGCGATCCCGTTCATCGTGCTGGTTCTGGATATCGCGGTGAATTTCTGGCGCGCCAGCGCGCTGCATCGCACCGCGCGCGACACCAGGAGCCAGGCGCTGGCCGCCGATGCCCTGCATTTCGCCTCCGACGTGCTTGGCTCGGTTGCCGTCATCGTCGGGCTCGCGCTTTCCGCGCTCGGCTTTTTCTGGGGCGATGCCGCCGCCGCCATCGCGGTTGCGATCATGATCGCGCTGCTCGGCCTGCGGATGGCGCGCTCCACCGTCGAGACCCTGCTCGATCGCGCGCCGGAAGGCGCCGCCGAGCAGGCCACCGCCGCGATCCGGGCCGTACCCGGCGTGGTCGACGTCGAGCGGTTGCGGGTGCGGATGGTCGGCTCGACGCATTTCATCGACGCCATCGTGCAGGTGCCGCGCACGTTCCCGATCGACCGCGTCGAGGAGATCAAGCGGCGGGCGCAGGCCGCGGTCGCCAGCGCACTTGACGACACCGACCTGACGTTCACCGCGGTGCCGGTCGCGCGCGACAACGAGAGCGTTCGCGAGCGCATCATGGTGATCGCCCGCAATTCCGGCCTCGCCGTCCACCATGTCACCGTGCACGACCTCGGCGGCAAGCTCACGGTCAGCATCGACCTCGAAGTCGACGGCGAGATGGCGCTGCACGACGCCCACGACATCGCCCAGGAGCTGGAGCGGAACATCCTCGAGGAATTCGGCGAGGACGTCGAAGTCGACACCCATATCGAGCCGCTGGAACCCGAGCTGCCGTTCGGCACCGACGCCGCGGTGGAGCGTGTCGAGGCCCTCAAATCAGCGCTGTCGCGCATTGCCGCCGACGGCGCGATCCACGACATACACAGCGTGCGGGTGCGCAACACCGACGCCGGCGAAATCGTGAACTTCCATTGCCGCGCCGCGTCTTCGATGAGCGTCATCAAGGTCCATGAGCAGGTCGACGCGATCGAGCGCGCGCTGCGCAGCGCGTTTCCGACCGTCAAGCGCGTCATCAGCCACGCCGAGCCGCCGGACGCGTAGCGCCGGATCATGAACGTCATGCGCGGCCTTGTGCCGGGCATCCACGTCTGACTTTCTTTTTGATGCAAAGGCGTGGATGGCCGGGACAAGCCCGGCCATGACGAGCAATCGCATGGAGGTGGCATTAACCACGCGTTCTCGTTTCGGACTCATCTCACCTGTAGTTTTGCGGAGAATTTCGTCTCCCGATTCTCCATTGGACAAGATTTATTTGCCTCAACGAATTGTTGACTCTCGACAGCCCGCAAAAACTGGATTCAAATCGCGTTGATTCGGAAAGGGACTTGGGGTCGTTCCGAACGGGGTGCAAAAAGTTTCCGAGGGGGCCAGAGGCATGGCGCGTGCACACGCGGCGAACGCGTGCGCCCAATCCGATTCGATCAAGGGATTGGCGCAGTCGATCGCGAAACCGGCCTACCACAGGCTTTTGGTAGCGGAGCCCGCGCTTCGCCGCGCCGTGCCTACCCTGATCATCGCCTTCCTGATTACCATCTGCCTTGGCGCGTTCGTGCAGGTGGTCGATCAGAGCCGGCACAAGCGCGCTTCGATCAGGCGCGACCTCGCCGCCATCGCCGACCTGCTCGCCGAACGGCTCGACCGCATCACCTGCGGGCCGCCATGATCGCGCCACGACGTTCGACCGTCTGCAGCTGCTGCTGCCCGGGCTCATTCCGCTCGTGGGGCCTTGCCGCCGGCCGGCATGTCATCGTCACCGGCGCCGACCAGCGCGTGCTCGCCCGCGTGCCGATCGATACCGCGATCGGCGATAGCGATCGCATTCTCGACGTCATCAGCGCGGCGTTGCCGCTGACCGCGGCGGGGCTGCAGGCCGACGTCACCGACATCACCCTGCCAGGCGGCGCCAGCGCGCTTGCCGTGCAGCGCGTTATCCGGTCGCTGCCCGGCCAGGTGATCGTCATCCAGGAAAGCGTCGATTCGCTCTGGCAATCGGACGCGGCCCTGTCGGTGACGCTTTCCGCCACGACCGGCTTTGTGGTGCTGATCCTCGGCTTTGCCTTCCACTGGCAGTCGACCCGCGCGCGCGAGGGCGACCTCATCAACGACGCCGTGCGCGGCCGGATCGATACCGCGCTCAATCGCGGACGCTGCGGATTGTGGGACTGGGACCTGTCGCGCGGCCGGATCTTCTGGTCGCAATCGATGTTCACCATGCTGGGGCTCGACACCCGCAGCGACCTCCTGACTTTCGGCGAGGTCAACGCGCTGGTGAAATCCGACGACATCGACCTGTTCGCGATCGCCGATCAGCTGATATCGGGCAGGATCGATCACATCGACCAGACTTTCCGGATGCAGCACACCGACGGCCACTGGATCTGGCTGCGGGTCCGCTGCGAGCTCAGCCAGGGTCTGGCGGACGCAGGCCTGCACCTGATCGGCATTGCCGTCGACATCACCGAGCAGAAGAGCCTCGCCGAGAAGACGGTGGAAGCCGATTTGCGGCTGCGCGACGCGATCGAGACCATCCCGGAAGCCTTCGTGCTGTGGGACGCCGGCGACCGCCTGGTGCTTTGCAACTCGCACTTCCAGCGCCTGCACAAGCTGCCGGATTCGGCGGTGACCCCCGGGACGTCCTATGAAACCGTGATCGAGGTCGGCCGCATGCCGGAGGTCCGCACGCGCGTGCCCGAAACCGGCGTGCAGACGCCGGGCGCACGCACCTTCGAGGCGCAGCTCGACGACGGCAGCTGGCTGCATATCAGCGAGCGCCGTACCAAGGACGGTGGCTATGTCTCGGTCGGCACCGACATCACCCGGATCAAGGAGCACGAACAGAAACTGGTCGACAACGACCTGCGGCTGCGCGCCACCGTGATCGACCTGAAGCGCTCGCAGGCCGCGCTGGAACGCCAGGCCATCGAACTTGCCGACCTCGCCGAGAAATATTCGAGAGAGAAAACCCGCGCCGAGGAGGCCAACCAGACCAAGTCGAAATTCCTTGCCAATATGAGCCACGAGCTGCGCACGCCGCTCAACGCCATTATCGGGTTCTCCGAGATCATGGGCAGCGGCATGTTCGGAACGCTCGGTTCCGAGAAATACCAGGAATACTGTCACGACATACTCACCAGCGGCCACTATTTGCTGGAGGTGATCAACGACATCCTCGACATGTCGAAGATCGAGGCAGGACGGATGAAGCTCGACATGGAGCCGCTCGATCTGTCGAAGACGCTTGTCGAATCGCTGCGCGTGGTGTCCGGGCGCGCGCAGGACAAGAACCTGAAACTCGACACCGATGTCGAAACCACCATCTCGGTGATCGCGGACCGCCGCGCCATCAAGCAGATCATCGTCAATTTGTTGTCCAACGCCGTGAAGTTCACGCCCGACGGCGGCAGGGTCGTCGTGCGCAGCCGCCTGTTCTCCGACAGGATCACGCTGATGATCGCCGACACCGGCATCGGCATCGCGCCGCAGTCGCTGGCGCGGCTCGGCCGCCCCTTCGAGCAGGTCGAGAGCCAGCTGACCAAGACCTATCACGGCTCCGGACTTGGGCTTGCGATCGCGCGATCGCTTGCCAAGCTGCACGGCGGATCGATGCGGCTGCGCTCCAGGCTCGGCGCCGGCACCGTGGTCTGCGTGTCGCTGCCGCGCGACGCGAGCAAGGCGCCGACGAAGGTTTCGGCGGCGGCGTAGCGGCTAATTCCGCCCTTCGACGATCTCCCGGAACACCCGCCGCACGTCGCCTTGCGTCTCCTTGACCCTTGCTTGCAGCGAGGAGAAATCCGGCGCGTCGCCGGCGCGCGCCAGAATGCGCCGCAGGTCCTCGCCTGCGCTCTCGGCCCCGAACTTCTCGCTGACGCAAAGCCGCAGGATCTGCGTCAGGTCGTGATAGAGGTGGGCCGCCGAGCGCAGAATTTCCGCCGATGAGTGCGGCAATACGCCGAGCCGGGCGGCGTTGTCGAGCACGTGAAGCGTGGAGACGTCAAGGATATCCGGCTTGTCGGCGGCCTGGACGAGCTGGAGATATTGCGCGACGAAGTCGATATCGACCATGCCGCCGGCGGCATATTTCAGGTCCCAGATGTCGTCTTCGCCCTTCTCCAGCGCAATGGCATGGCGCATGTCGGCTACGTCCTTGGCGACGCTTGCCACCTCGCGCGGCCGCGTCAGCACCTCGCGGATGATCGCCTCGATCCGCTCGCGAAATTCGGGCGAGGCCGAGATCACCCGTGCCCGCGTCAGCGCCATATGTTCCCAGGTCCAGGCCTCGCGCTCCTGGTATTCGGCAAACGATCTGACATGCGAGGCGAGCGGCCCTGCCCGGCCCGAGGGGCGCAGCCGCATGTCGATTTCGTAGAGAACGCCGTAATTGGTCCGCGTCGTGAACGCCGAGATCAGCCGCTGGGTGAAGCGCGCGAAATATTGGGCGCCATGCAGCGATCGCGCACCGTCGGAATCCGGATGCTCGGGATCAAAATCATAAAGCAGGATCAGGTCGAGATCGGAGGAAGCCGTCATCTCGCGGCCGCCGAGCCGGCCCATGGCTAGGATCGCGGTCTCTTGGCCCTTGATGCGGCCGTGCTGGGCTGCGAAGCGGTCGGTGACAAGGCCATGCACGGTGTGGACGATACCCTCGGCGACGTCGGCGAAGGCCGTGCTCGCCTGCTGGGCCGAGACTGTGCCGGAAAGAATTCGCGTGCCGATCAGAAAGAGGCTTTCCTGGCCGAACAACCTGAGACGGTCGAGGAACTCCTCGTAGGAATCCGCATCCGCCAGGGTCGCCGCCAGGCGCACGGAAAGTTCGCGCCGGTCCGGCATCGCGCCGAAGAAGCGCGGGTCGATCAGGCCGTCCATGATCTGCGGTTGCCGCGCCAGCATATCGCCGAGGCGCGGCGCGGCCCCCAGGATCAGCGCCACCAAAGCGACGAGGTCGCGGTTCTGGCTGAGCAGCGAGATCAACCGTCCGCCGCGCTGCAGAGCCTGCAGAAAGCCATCGAAAGCCACCACCGCGCCATCGGGCTCCTCGGCATGCGCGAGCCCATCGATCAGCGCGGGAACGAACTCCACGAAGGCGTTGCGCGTTGCCTCCGTCCTGAACACGCGATAGTCGCCGGCCATCCACTGCTGCAGCGTCTGCGCCACCATGACGGGGTTCTTGAAACCGAGCGCCGCGAGGTGTTCGAGCAAACGCAGGTCTTCTGGACCCGCGCTGTAATCCATCGCCGGCAGCTTCGCCGTGCCGGTGGGATCGCCCTCGAACAGCTTCTCGTAATGTCCCTGCACGGCATTGAGATGGCCGAGCAGGTCGCTCGCGAAGGCCGCGCGGCTGTCATAGCCGAAGAAATTGGCAAACCGCTCCACGGCCTCGGCCTCGTCGGGCAGCGCGTGGGTCTGTTCGTCCGCGACCATCTGCAGCCGGTGCTCGACCCGCCGCAGGAATTCATAGGCCGCGGTCAGTTCGTCGCGCGCCCGAAACGTGATCCAGTCGTTCGACGCCAGCACATCCAGTGCTTCCAGGGTCGGGCGCACCCGCAGTTGCGGATGCCGGCCACCGGCGATCAATTGCTGGGTTTGGGCGAAAAACTCGATTTCCCGGATGCCGCCGCGCCCGACCTTGACGTTGTGGCCCTCGACCGCGATCTCGCTTTGCCCGCGAAAGGTCTGCATCTGCCGCTTCATGTCGTGGACGTCGGCAAGTGCCGCAAAGTCCAGATGCTTGCGCCAGATGAACGGCGCGAGGTCGGCCAGCAGCGCCTCGCCGGCCTTGGCGTCGCCGGCGCAAGGCCGCGCCTTGATCATGGCGGCGCGTTCCCAGGTCCGCCCTTCCCGCTCGTAATAATTCATGGCCGATTCGGTCGAGATCGCGACCGGAGTCGACGCCGGATCCGGCCGCAGCCGCAGGTCGACGCGGAACACGTAACCGTCGCCGCTGCGCTGCTGCAGAATCCGCGAAAGGGCTTGCGTGACGCGCACGAAGAACGGCTGCGGCTCGATGTCGGGTGCCAGCGTCGGCGCGCGGGGATCGAAGAACACGATCAGGTCGATGTCGCTGGAATAATTCAGTTCGCCCGCGCCCATCTTGCCCATCGCGAGCACGATCAGGCCGCTACCCTCCTCCGGCGCATCGAGGCTCGCCGGCTTCAGCCGTCCGCGCGCGGCCTCCTGCCGCAGCACGAAACGCAGCGCCGCCTGCACCGAGGCGGTCGCGAGGTCCGTCAGCGCCGCCGTGACGCGCATCACCGGCCAGACGGCGGCGATGTCGCAGAGCGCGATCAACAGCGCGGCCTCGGATTTCATGCGGCGGAGCCGCAGCATCGCCTCGGCTTCGCCGCTTGCCGCCGACGCCTCGCGGCAGGTCGTGTCGATCAGCGCGGCCAGATGCTGATCGGGCTCGGATTCGAGCAACCGGACCAGGCGCGCGCCATCGGCGCGCACCAGATCGAAAAGATAGGGCGACGCTTCCGCGATGCCCGACAGAATGGTCCTGACGCGGGGAAACCGGGCGATGAGATCATCGAGGGCCGCCGCCTCAGCGGGGCCGAGATCGGTCAACCAATCTGTCAGACGCTGTTCGGCTCCGTGGGGGGCGGACACATGCGGTCCGTCCACGAAACGCGCGGCCAGACAAGAGCGGTCCGCGGCGTCCTGCGCCGATGAGTTCATGCCACCTTCTGTGGCACATCCTGCGTTTGAGCCGCAAGCCTCTCACCGGGGCCCGCCGGCGCCGGGAACGCCAGGGTCGCGGTCAAGCCGGGATGCGCGTCGGCGAGCCTGAGCTCGCCGCCATGCAGCGTCGCCACCGCCGAGGCCAGACTCAATCCGAGACCGGAGCCCGGCTGGGTGCGGCTTGCCTCCAGCCGCACGAATTGTTCCACGGCGTGCTCGCGATCGGCTTCCGGAATTCCCGGCCCATGGTCGGTGACGCTGAGCAGCACGGAAGCGCCCTCGCGCCGGGCTTCGATCAGGATCTCCCTGATATCGGCGGCCGTGACCGCGTCGGCGCCGAGCGGCTGCGCGACGGGCGCGGGCTTGCCGTACTTGATGGCATTCTCGACGAGGTTGGCCAGCGCCTGGCTGATCAATTCCCGATTGCCGTGCAGCGGCGTCGACGCGGTCCTGACGTGCAAGGTCATGCCGCCGTCTTCCGCCAGCGGTTCGTAGAGCTCGTGAATGCCGTTGGCGACCTCGGCGGCATCGAAGTCGTCCATGTTGCCGCGCGCCTGGCCGGACTCGGCGCGCGCGATCATCAACAGCGCGTTGAAGGTGCGGATCAGGCCATCGGATTCCTCGATGGTCCGTTCCAGCGCGGCGCGGTATTCGGTCTCGCTGCCGGATTGCGCCAACGCCTCTTCGGCGCGGTTGCGCAGCCGCGTCAGCGGCGTCTTCAGGTCATGGGCGATGTTGTCGGAGACCTCCTTCAAGCCCATCATCAGGGCTTCGATCCGCTCCAGCATGGCGTTGAGGTTCCCCGCCAGACGGTCGAGTTCGTCGCCGCTTCGCCCGACCGGCAGCCGCCCGCTCAGATCGCCGGCCATGATGCGCTGCGTCGTGCCGGTCATGGCGTCGATCCGGCGCAACACCCGCCGCGCGACGAAGATGCCGCCGCCGAGGCCGAGCACCACCACGATCAGGACGGACCATTGCGCGGCTTTGGCGACGATGCCGAACAGCCGCCGCCGTTCCTCCAGATCGCGGCCAATCAAGAGCCGGAACCCGCCGCCGAGCTGGGTGACGCGCACCAGCGCGCGGTGTTCGGCGCGATCCTGCTCGTCGAGCCGCCGGTAGTCGGTCTCGGACCAGCCCGTCGTCGCCATCACGCCGGGCGCCAGCGAGCCGACATTGCCGGCGATGGCAAGCCCGGCCGGCGTGGTGACGAGATAGAGATTGGCGCCGGGTCGCAGCGCGCGGTTCTCGATGTTGAAGACGAGGCCGCGCAGGCCCCAGTGTCCGAAGATATCGCTGAGTTCGCCGGTCTCGGCGTTGACGGTGGTGGCGATCTGCTCGGTGATCATCCGGCGCGTATTCCACGCGAAATAGCCGAGCAATGAAGCCGCGAACAGCGCGAACAAAAAAAGGTAGACCAGCGTCAAGCGGAACGCCGTGGTCCGGATCAGCTTACCGAATGCCGTCACGTATCATGTATCCCGCGCCGCGAATTGTGTGAAGCAGCGGCCGCTCAAAACCCTTGTCGATCTTGGAGCGCAGCCGCGAAATATGCACGTCGATAACGTTGGTCTGCGGATCGAAATGATAATCCCAGACGTTTTCCAGAAGCATGGTTCGGGTCACCACCTGGCCTGCGTGCTTCATCAGGTATTCCAGCAGGCGGAACTCGCGCGGCTGCAGCGTCAATTCGTCCTTGCCGCGGGCTACCCGATGCGACAGGCGATCGAGCTCGAGATCACCGACGCGATAGGTGGTCTCCTCCGCCGGGCCGCCGCGGCGGCGCGACAGCACCTCGACCCGGGCCAGCAGTTCGGCGAAGGAATAGGGTTTCGGCAAATAGTCGTCGCCGCCGGCGCGCAGGCCCTTGATGCGGTCGTCGACCTGTCCGAGCGCGGAGAGAATCAATACCGGCGTGCGATTGCCCTTGTCGCGCAGCGAGCCGATCAGCGACAGGCCGTCGCGCTTCGGCAGCATGCGGTCGACCACGAGCACGTCGTAGTCTCCGCTTTCGGCAAGCGACAGGCCTTCTTCGCCGTCGCCGGCGAGATCGGCGACGTAGCCCACTTCGCGGAACGCTTTCGCGAGATAGTCGGCGGACTCGCGGTCGTCTTCGATGATCAAGAGGCGCATCTGGGAGTCGGTTGCGGTCAAGTGGGCCTGCCTTCTGTCACCATGGCGCGGTCGGCATGCTCATGCAAGGCGACCCGTCGCCTCTTTCGTTCAACAAGAAAGCGGGCGGTGAAGCTGGGGGGACCTCACCGCCCTTTGAACCTTCCGACGGAGGGGGGCGTAATTCCACCGGAAGGTAGCTGGCGGGAGCGGGATTTTGACCCGCTCCCCGGAAAGAGCCGTCGGCGGGGGCGACTAATGCCGGCGACACCCTCCATCTCTTCGATCATCTAGCGCGCGGTCAGCCTTTCGCCAGAGGGACTGCGACAAAGCGCGACGAACCGCCGCTCTTGATGCGCATCAGAACGCTGTTCTTGTTGTCGTCGTGCGCGGCCTGGATCGCTTCGCGCACGTCTCCGGCGCTGGCGACGCTCTTCCCGGCGACTTCGAGAATGACGTCGCCCTCCTTGAAGCCGCGCTCCGCAGCCGCGCTGTTCGGATCGACCTCGGTCACCACGACGCCCTCCCTGCCGGCGCCGGCAACGCTGTTGGCGGGCGCGACCGTCAAGCCGAGCTTCGGCACGTCGGTGCCGCGGGTTCCGCTGACCTTGTCGCCATTGTCGTTGTCGGCCTTGGCTTCCAGCGTATTCGGCAGCTGGCCGAGCGTGAGGTCGATCGTCTTGTCCTGGCCCTTGTGCACCACGTCGAGCTTCACGGCGGTGCCGGGTGAGAGACCGCCGATGGTGCGGGCGAGCTCGCGGGCATCCTTGACCGTCTCACCATTGACTTTGGTGATCACGTCGCCGGATTCAATACCCGCCTTGGCCGCCGGGCCGTTGGCCTGCGGTTCCGCAACCAGCGCGCCTTCCGCCTTCTTCAGGCCGAGGCTGTCGGCGATGTCGGGTGTGACCGGCTGAATCTGGACGCCGATCCAGCCGCGGCTGACCGAGCCCTTGTCCTTGAGCTGCGCAATCACGCTCTTGACGGTCGAGGCCGGGATCGAGAACGCGATGCCGACGCTGCCGCCGGACGGCGAATAGATCGCGGTGTTGACGCCCATCACTTCGCCTTCGGTATTGAAGGCCGGTCCGCCGGAATTGCCCTTGTTCACGGGCGCGTCGATCTGGATGAAATCGTCGTACGGGCCGTTGCCGATGTCGCGGCCGCGGGCCGAGACGATGCCGGCCGTCACGGTGCCGCCGAGGCCGAACGGATTACCGACCGCCAGCACCCAGTCGCCGATCCGCGGCTTGCCGTCCGAAAGCTTTGCGAACGGGAAGTTCGAGCCGCCCTCGACCTTGATCAAAGCAAGATCGGTGCGCGCGATCGGTGCCGATCACCTTGGCCTTGTAGGTCTTGCCGTCGTCGGTCGTGACTTCGACCTTGTCGGCGCCGTCGACCACGTGGTTGTTGGTGACGGCATAGCCGTCGGCGGAAATGAAGAAGCCGGAGCCCTGGCCGGTAATGACGCCGCGGCCGTGGGGCATGCCGCGCAGGCCCGGCGGAAGATCAGGTCCGCCGAAACGGCGGAAGAAGCGCTCCATCGGCGAACCCGGCTGGAACGGCGAATTCATCGTTCGAGCTGTCGTCCTTGGCCACCTTCTCGTTGATGTTGACCTTCACCGAAATCACCGACGGCTTCACGCGCTCGACGATGTCGGCAAAGCCGATCGGCTTCGCGACCTGGCGGACGTCGTTGTTGACCTGCGCATGCGCCGGGCTCGTGAAGATATCTGCCGGGCCGTGCGACGGGCCGAAGCCGTAAACGGCAACGCCAAGCCCGGCGACCACGGAGGCCATCAGGGCGAATTTGCGCGCAGAAAACAGCGAAGAGCGCGGGGTCTGATGGGAGGGCGGCAAGGACGAAAGATCGGTCGGACGGTCAGTCATGCAGAAATCTCCAAAGCCTGTATCCAGGGGTGCGGGGGGCTGGGGCACCTTACCGGTCAGAACATGGGGATTTCCGCCTTACGGCGCGCTGGCGGCGGAATTAAACTTTCGTAATGAAGGGCAGAACGAATGCGGCAGTTTATCGCAGGATGAAATCTTAGGCCGGCCCGGCAGCAAGGACCTAGACCGGCTTGTCCGGCGACGGTTCCGCCGCAATCAGCCGCTCCAGACGGGCCTCTTCCTCCGCGGTCAATTTGAACAGCGATGGCTCCTGCGCTGCGGCGGCTCCGGAGCGCCGCCGGTTGTACAGCCACAGCGCCAGTCCGCCCCCGGCCACCGCCAGCGGCGGCAACAGCCACAGCAACAGCGTCTCAGGCTCGAACCGCGGCTTCAACAGCACGAATTCGCCATAACGCGCCACCAGGAAATCGATCACCTGGGCATCGCTGTCGCCGGCCGCGATCCGCTCGCGCACCAACAGCCGCAAGTCCCGCGCCAGCGGCGCTTCGGAATCGTCGATCGACTGGTTCTGGCACACCATGCAGCGCAATTCCTGCGACAATTCGCGCGCCCGCGCCTCCTTGAGCGGATCGGCCATGATCTCGTCGGGCAGCACGGCGTAAGCGGCCTGTGATCCCATCATCACCGCGATCGCAAACGCGAGGGCCACGATCTGCTTCAACTGGTCACTCCGCCGCCTGCAACCCGCGCAGCGCCCTCGCCGGCTTCGGCGCGCCGACGCGCAACCGCCGGTCCGACAGCGACAGCATGCCGCCGAACGCCATCAGCACCGGGCCGAACCAGATCAGGAGCACCATCGGCTTGTGATAGATCCGCACCGCGATCGAACCGTCGGCGGCGGGATCGCCAAGCGAGATATAGAGCTGGCTTGCCCCGCGCGTCAGCAGTGCAGCCTCGGTCGTGGTCGCGCCCCGCGTCGTGAAGTTGCGCTTCGACGGCATCATGGCGGCAAGCCGCCTGCCGTCCAGGCTCACCGTGAACTGCGCCGCCATTTCGCGATAGTTCGGGCCCTGCTGCTGCGTCAGTCCCTCGAGCCTCAATTCGTAGCCGGCGACCTTGGCGACGTCATCGGGCCTCATCGACGCGATATATTCGCTGTTCCAGGTGGTCTCGCAGACGATCCCGATCAGGGCGACGCCGACGCCGGCATGCGCGAACATCGTGCCCCAGCTCGGAGCGCGGCAATCCGCGCGCCCGCCGCATCGCGGTCGCGAACGGCGCGCGGAACAGGCCGGTGCGCTCGACGAGGTCGCTAAACGCGCCGGCGATGACGAATACCGCAAGCCCGATCGCAAGCGGCGCCAAGGTGCTGCCGCCGACCGTCCACGCCCACAGCACCGCAACCGCGATCAGCGCCACGACGCCGGCGGCGGTCAGCCGTTGCGCCGCGCCCAGCAGATCGCCGCGCTTCCACGCCAGCAGCGGCCCGAACGGCAGCGCGATCATCAAGGGCAGGAACAGCGGCGCGAAGGTGAGATTGAAATACGGCGCGCCTACCGAAATCCTCTCGCCCGGTCAGGACTTCGAGGCGCCAGCGGATAAAGCGTTCCGATCAACACGGTGGCGCAGGCGCTGGTGAGGAGAAGATTGTTGAGCACCAGCGCGCCTTCGCGCGAGATCGGCGCGAACAGGCCGCCCTGCTTCAGCGCCGAAGCACGCCAGGCGTACAGCGAAAGGCTGCCGCCGATGAAGATGCACAGGATCAGGAGGATGAACACGCCGCGGGTCGGATCGGTCGCGAACGCATGCACCGACGTCAGCACGCCGGAGCGCACCAGGAAGGTGCCGAGCAGCGACAGCGAGAACGCCAGGATCGAAAGCAGGATGGTCCAGACCTTGAGCGCGTTGCGCTTCTCCATCACGACCAGCGAATGCAACAGCGCGGTGCCGGCCAGCCACGGCATCAGCGAAGCATTCTCGACCGGATCCCAGAACCACCAGCCGCCCCAGCCGAGTTCGTAATAGGCCCAGTACGAGCCCATCGCGATCCCGAGCGAGAGGAAAATCCAGGCCATCAGCGTCCAGGGCCGCACCCAGCGCGCCCATGCCGCATCGATCCGGCCCTCGATCAGGGCTGCAACCGCGAAGGAGAACGAAATCGAGAAGCCGACATAGCCGAGATAGAGCATCGGCGGATGCACGGCGAGCCCGATGTCCTGCAGCACCGGATTGAGGTCGCGACCTTCGATCGGCGGATTGGCGATGCGCAGGAACGGGTTCGAGGTGATCAGGATGAACAGATAGAACGCGCTGGCGATCCAGGCCTGCACCGCCAGTACATGGGCGCGCAGCGACAGCGGCAGGTTATTGCCGAAGGCCGCGACCAGACCGCCGAACAGAGCGAGGATCGACACCCACAGCAGCATCGAGCCTTCGTGATTGCCCCAGACGCCGGTGATCTTGTAGATCATCGGCTTCATCGAATGCGAGTTCTCGAACACGTTGGCGACGGAAAAATCCGAGGTGACGTGCAACGTGACGAGCGCCGCGAATGACGCCGCCACGAAAAACAGCTGCGCCAGCGCCGTCGAGCGCGCGACATTCATCAAGGCGGGATCGCGCAGGCGCGCGCCCAGGATCGGCACGGTCGACTGGATCAGGGCCAGCGCCAGCGCCAGCACCAGCGCGTAATGTCCGCCTTCCGCGATCACCGCAAGACCCCCCGCATTTCGCGCGACGCTCCCTGGATCACGGCGGGCTTTACGTCATTGTCCGACTTCTTGCCGTAGTCGTCCTTCCAGTGCCCCTGCTTCTTCAAGGCGTCTGCAACTTCCTTGGGCATGTATTTCTCGTCGTGCTTGGCAAGCACGGTGTCGGCCCGAAACACGCCGGAGGAGTCGAGCGCGCCCTCGGCGACCACGCCCTGCCCTTCGCGGAACAGATCGGGAAGAATCCCCTTGTAGGAAACCGGCAGGGTCGCGCTGCCGTCGGCGACCTCGAAGGTGACCGCAAGGTTGTCGCCGTGCACCAACGACCCCGGCTGCACCAGGCCACCCAGCCGGAAACGCCGGCCCGGCGGAATGTGCTTCTCGGCCACCATCGCCGGCGTCGAGAAGAATACGATCGAATCCCGCATCGCGTTCAGCACCAGCGCCATCGCGATCGCGAGCACCGCGAGCGAGCCGCCGATTATCGTCAAACGCCGCTGCCTGCGCGTCATCCGTGACCTCTATTTGCTGCGCGTCCGTGCATCATCCGATCCGAAAACCGCTTCACACTTTCTTGACGGGACTTCTTCACGCGAACCAAAACCCGCTTCGCTCGAAAACGCTCTAGCCGTCGAGCCCGAGATTTTTCAGACCCTCATTGAGTTGCCGAAGCCGCTCGGCGTCGTTGGCAACGGCCTGACGGGCGTCGCTGAGCGCGCTCATTGCCTTGTCGCGATCGCCCATCACCATATAGGCGCGGACCAGCCGCAACCATCCCTCGACGTCGTCGCCATTCTGCTTCAATCGGCTGGCGAGGCGCTCGACCATGCTGTGAATCATCGCGCTGCGGTCGCCCTCGGTCATGCCGTTCGCAGCAGCCATCGTCTCGCCCGACAAGGCCGGCGCGGTAGAACCGTCGACCCGCGCCAGGGCGGCGCGGACCAGCGGTCGCCACGGCGCGTTCGGCGGAGCTTTCTCGAGCATCGCGCGCCAGATCGACGCGGCCTCCGGGTGGCGGCCATCCTGCTCGGCCGCCAGCCCAAGGAAGTACGTCGCCTTCACCTCGTCCGCGTTCAACACGACGGCACGTTCGAATTCGGCCTTGGCCTCGGCCGTGACGACGCCACCCGCGGCACCGGTCAGGGCCTCGCCGAGATCGGCCCGTCGTCCGGCGTCGTCACCGGCATAGGTGATCGAATTGTGGTAGGCCCGGACCGCCTCGTCGAAACGGCCAAGCCGCGCCAGCACCGGCGCGAGCACGGTCCAGCCACGGCCATCGGTCGGATTCTTTTCCAGATGCTGCTGGACCTGGACCACGAGATTGTCGAGCGGCTCGGCGGCGTCCGGCGTGCGCACGCGCTCCGCCAGCGGAAAATCGCCGAGTCGCGGCGAGCCGAGCGGAAGATAGAAAGCAACCGCGACCGTTGGAAGTCCAACCAGGGCGATGACCGCCGCGGCGCGACGCCATTTCGTGTTCGAGGCGACCGGCGGATCGCGTTGATTGTCCGCCGCCGCCAGCAGACGGCGGCTGATTTCCAGCCGCGCCGCCTCCGCCTCGGAGGGTCCGATCAGGCCGGCGGCGACGTCGCGATCGATTTCAGCGAGCTGATCCTTGTAAACCGCCGTCTCGCTGCCGTCGCCTTTTGGCGCGGCCCTGTGGCCCAGCGGCCAAAGCACGGCGAAGATCGCCGCGGCCGTCATCAGCGCGAACAAAAACCACAGTGCCATCAGGCCGGTTCCGTGCCACCGGCGCATATGCCGAAGCGCCTTCGCGCCGCTTTACACCAACGGCGCCAAGCCCGGCAATTGACATTAGTCAAATTGCTGATGTGGCAGGCAAATCCCCACAAACCAGCGAAAATGCGATTCTAGTTGACGTAAAATTCGACGCTTTGCGCCGCGAACTGACCATGTCCGTTCAGCGCCCTCAGGCAGTAGGCCCCCGATTTGAAGGCCTCAGGCAGCCTGATCCTGAGGAAGCCGTTCGGCGCCGGCGAGTTGATCGTGACGACCGGGTCGGACAACTGCTCGCCGCTGGTCTTGTCGACCAGTACGACCTTCGCGCCCACCATCAGGTTCCGATACGTTGCCGATATAGTGCGATTTTCAAATTCAACGAAATTAATTGCCGAGTTCATATTTCGAATTCAACGAGTTGACGACGGGAACACACCCAAACGTGTATGTCGCTCCCCCCATCTCGTCAACCGTAAATTGCAATCGGGATCTGCACCAACCCTGCTAGCCGGCGCGCGACGGCTTGCGCTCGCCGCTCAGCGCGTTCTCGGCGGCCCGGGTCATCAACGACGCATAGTCATGGCCGAACAGCACATCGCAGAAGCGGATCGCCGCGTTGACCTGCATCTGCCGGTAACCGCGCACCTTGGCATCGCCGCCACGCAACGATTGCACCAGCGCCTCGGTAGAATCCTCGACGTATTGCTGCAAGTCCGAATAGGTGCGCAGCGTGACCTCGTTGATGGCGAGTTCGCTGGCATAGGTGCGGCACACCGCGACGAAATCGATCAACGCGGCGGTTTCGTCGACCTCGCCTTCGTCGAGCCTGGCGCCGGCCGGAATCTCCTTGTCGGGGCGCTGGCGCAGAAGGCGGCGGACGCGGCCGGGCACGCTGTCGATTTCCGATTGCAACGCGCTGGAAATATCGGCCCGGATCGACGCCAATTGCTTGCCCCACACCGAATCGTTGCGCAGATCGAGTTCGGTCCGCAAACCGCGCACGCCGTCATGGAGGGTCTTGAGCTGTTCGGCGACGTTTTCGAAATGGCCGCGCTTGATATCCATCCGCAGGTTGCCGGCCAGGCAATAGAGATCGTACAGCGCCAGCGTGACGGCGATGCCGTAGGGTGTCGCCGCAACGCGGATTTCGTCGTCGGATGCGGCCATCTTGATGGCGAGGCGGATGATCTGCCATGGCGCCGTCAACCGCTGCATGATCAGCGAGAGCACGAACGGCAACATTTGCGGCGTCTGCAGGGAGGGAACGTTGAGCGCGGCGGTGACGGATGCGATCTGCGAATCCGAGAACATCCGCAAGTAGCTGGGAAGCTTGCCGTTGAAGCCGTCCAGCGCGTCGCGGGCCTGCAGCACCGCGCCGATCGGCGCGAGGTCTTCGATCACGTTGGGGGGACCGACGCGGGCCAGCGCACGCTGCTTGTCGCCGCCGGGCGCGGGCGTGGTGATTTTCAAGATCGCATCGGCCGCGGCGAACTGGAACTTGCGGACCGCCACTTCGACACCGGATGTCGTTCCAGTTTCCCGTATCCTGGCCAGCGCCGCTTCGAATTCGCGCGCCGGCTCGGGCGCGCCCTCGCGGCTCAGCCATTGCCACACCGAAGGCAGCGACGCGCGGCGGACCTGACCCGGCCGTACCGGGGCATTGCCTTCGACGAGGAATGGCTCGAGCGGGCGAAACAGCAGCCTCGCCGGATCGTCGGTGCGCGGCCGCGCTTCGTCGTCGGTTCCGCGCACGAGCTTGCGCAATTGCTCGAGCACGAGGGTAGCGACCGTGGTGTCTTCGCCGCGTTCGATGGCGCGCTCGAACTCACGCATCAGCAGCGCCTGCGACTGCGGCGGAAGCTGCACGAGATAGTCCCTCAGCCGCTCGATCGATGTCTGGCTCATGAGCCGAAATGCGTGTTTTTAGTGGTCGGGACGGCAAAGCCGTCCACCGGGCATCATAGAAGCTGCGGCGTTAAGAAGTCGTTTAGGAATAGAAAATCGGCGGATACGCGGGACGACCCGCCGGCCAGCCGGGACCGCCGAGTTCCGCGCCCGGGAACCCGGCTCACACCCCCGGCAGCACCAGTTCCGCGCGCAGTCCTCCGATCGGCGCGCTGCCAAGGGTCAGGCTGCCGCCATAGAGCGCCGCAAGATCGATCACGATCGACAGTCCGAGCCCCGAGCCCGGCTTGGACTCATCCAGCCGCTGGCCGCGGCGCGAGACCTGGGCGCGCTCGGCCGCCGAGAGCCCGCGCCCGTCGTCGTCGACGATGATCCTCAAGCTCGGGGCGGCGCCGATCTCGGCCGGCGGCTCGACCAGCACCTCGATGAACACGTGCGATGCCGCCCACTTGCAGGCGTTGTCGACGAGGTTGCCGGCCATCTCCTCGAGGTCCTGCCGCTCGCCGCGAAATTTCGCCAGCGGGTCGGCCTTGACCTCGATGGCGATGCCGCGGGCGCGATGAATCTTCTCCATGGTCCGGCGCAGCGCCTCGATCACGGGCGCGACCTCGGTGACCGTGCCGACAATGGTGAGACGAGCGGCGATGCGCGCGCGCTCCAGGTGATGCGCGACCTGGTCGCGCATCACGTCGGCCTGCTCCAGGACCTTCGATGCGAACGGATCGGCAAAATGCGTAGAGGCCTCGTTGACGATGACCGACAGCGGCGTCTTGATCGCGTGCGCGAGATTGCCGACATGGGTGCGCGCGCGTTCGACGATTTCCCGGTTGGCGTCGATCAGCGCGTTGGTCTCGCGCGCCAGCGGCGCGATCTCGACCGGAAACTCGCCTTCGAGCCGCTCGGCCCGGCCGGAGCGGATGTCGGCGATCGATTCCGAAATGCGCTTGAGCGGCGCGAGCCCGAAGCGGACCTGGAAGATCGTGGTCAACAGCAGCACGATGCCGAGTGCCGCGAAGGTGCCGCCGAGGTAATAGTCGAAGTTGCGGGTTTCGTCGAAAATCTCCGACGCATCGCCGGCCACGCTGACGAGATACTTGCCGTCGGCCCCGAGGTCCACCGGCCGCTCCACCATCCTCAGGTTCTGGCCTTCGGGACCGTCGACATAGCCGAGGCGGATGCCGGCCGCGGTCAGGTCGATGCCGCGGTCCTCGAGTTTCGGCAGCTTCTTGTCCCACAGCGAGCGCGAGGCGCGCACCTCCGGCTTGTCGGTATCGGTGCGGGTGATCTGCCAATACCAGCCCGACAGCGGCAGCTCGAACAGCGGCTCGCCCAGCGACTGGAACTGACGGTCGGGCGGCTCGTCGGGCGTTGCGACTTCCGCGATCAGGTTGCGCAGATAGAGATTGAGCCGGCGGTCGAAGGCGCGCTCGGTGGCGTCGCGGTAAACCGACGACAACGCAATTCCTGTGACGATCAGGATCACCACGACCCAGGCGGTCGCGGACAGGAACAGCCGGGTGGCGAGCGAACTGGCGCGCATCAGAGCGTGACCCCGAACGCCATCGGTTCGGGCCCCGACCCGACGGAGGAATGGCGGTTTTCGGACAACGGCATGCTCGAACAAGAGAGCAAGAAGCAGTGCCGATCAACCACTTTGATCAGTTGCCCGCCGACGGCGGCGTCAGGAGATAGCCGAGCCCCCGCACGGTCTGGATGATATCGACGTCGAGTTTCTTGCGGATGCGGCCGACGAACACCTCGATGGTGTTGGAGTCGCGATCGAAATCCTGATCGTACAGATGCTCCACCAGTTCGGTGCGCGACACCACGCGGCCGGTGTGGTGCATGAGATAGGCCAGCAACCGGTACTCATGCGAGGTCATCCTGATCGGATTGCCGGATACGCTGACCCGCCCGGTGCGGGTATCGAGCGAAACCGGCCCGCAGGTCAATTCGGACTGGGCGTGGCCGGTGGCGCGGCGCAGCAGCGCGCGTATTCGCGCCAGGATCTCCTCGAGATGAAAGGGTTTGGCGACGTAGTCGTCGGCGCCGGCGTCAAAACCCTGCACCTTGTCGCTCCAGCGGTCGCGCGCGGTCAGGATCAGGACCGGCATCGCGCGGCCGTTGCGGCGCCAGGCCTCCAGCACGGAGATGCCGTCCATCTTCGGCAGGCCGATGTCGAGCACGACCGCGTCGTAGGGTTCGCTGTCGCCGAGATAGTGACCCTCCTCGCCGTCGAACGCGCGGTCGACCACGTAGCCGGCATCCGTGAGTGCCGTGGTCAGCTGGCGGTTGAGATCGGGATCGTCTTCAACGACGAGCAGGCGCACCTTGACCTCCGCAGTGAGTTGCGCATGACGCTTGCGCGAAATCCGCCATCAAGATGAGCCTTGCCGGCGTGAACGGCCTATGAACGGAACACATCGGGCAACCTTACATTTTCTTCATAACCGCGTTCTTGATAACCCCGCTGGCCGGTTCTCCAGCCGCCTGCCCTGCTCGAAGGCGAAGGATTTAACCGCCTAACCCGCCGAGTCGGAAGGCCCAAAAGCCCGCCACCGCCTCAGCGTCCAAGCGGCGGTCCCCTGACCACGATGAAATCGACGGGTCCGCCGGGCTTGTCGTCATCGAAGACCCCGACCGTCAGCCGTCCCGTCTTCCAGGCGGCGGTGTCCAGGTTGCTGCGGCCTTCGTACAACAGCGGTCCATCAGGATCGTTGTCATGGCCATGGACGACGTGGCGCGTGCCGTAGCCGCCCGGATATCCCTTCGGGTAGCGCTTCCACAGCAGCGTCGTTTGGCTTTGTCGGTCGAGCGGAAGATCGGGTTCGACGCCGGCGTGAACGTAGAGGCGATGCGCGTCGAGGTGCATCAACTGTAGCCGGTCGAGCCAGTCGATGTGGCTTTGCGGCACGGCGGCGGGATCGCCGCCATAGGATTCGAGCGCCGCATCGCCGCCCTTCTCCAGCCAGGCACTCATCCTGGCGGGATTGCGCAACGCCTCCACCATCATGGCGTCGTGGTTGCCCTTCAGCGCGACAAGCTTCCAGCCTTCGGCAACGCCCGGCAGCAATCGGTCGATGACTTCCCTGCTACGCGGGCCTTTGTCGACATAGTCGCCGATTGTGACGATGACGCCGCCACCCGGACGCGCGGTGATTTCGGTGAGGGCTTCGCTGAGCAGATCGTAGCGGCCGTGGATATCCGCAATGACGTAGGTCGGGCTCATCGGTCGCGGTTCCGGCTGTCCAGCGGAGGGTCCTATTCCAATCGACCCCCGCCTTCAACCGGCATGCCGCTCCTCGCGGTCTTTTTCGGCGCTTCGGCCATAATGTGCCGCAAGATCGACCTCGCCCCCGTCAGGTTCGGAAGAACACGTACCAGACCGAGCCGAGGATCAGCATCGCAAGCCCGATGGAGACCGCGAGGAGAGCGAGCACTGACGGAGCGGGCTCGGCCTGGTGGGCCTCCGTCGGGGTTTCGATGATCTGGCGATGTTGTCTCGTTGCCATGGTGCCCTCAAGCGCCCTTGATGGCGCGGCCGCCTTGCGGCGCCGCGTACGCGGGGCAACGCCTGATTGCGGAGGATGTTCCGGATTTTCGGACCCCTAAGAAGCCGCATGGCCGGCAGATTGCGATCACCCGAAGGCCTGCCTGAACCGTCTCGCCTCAAGATGGTTAACTCCAATTGGAGATTCCCGCCCCGCTTGCTTTGAAACGGGGTTCCCCGGTGGTATCCTAGGCCTTTCGTCCGTTGCGTCTCTCGGAGTATCCCATGGCCCCCCGCGCCAACTGGAAAGGCTTTTTGCGCCTTTCGCTCGTGACCTGTCCGGTCGCCCTCTATCCGGCGACGTCGGATACCGAGAAGGTCTCTTTCAACCAGATCAACCGCAAGACCGGCCATCGCATCAAATATGCCAAGGTCGATGCCGACACCGGCGAGGAAGTCGCCAACGAGGACATCGTCAAGGGCTACAAGGTCGATACCGACACCTACATCGAGGTGTCGAAGGACGAACTCGACGACCTCGCGCTGGAATCCACCCACACCATCGAGATCGACGAGTTCGTGCCGAAATCCGAGATCGACAGCCGCTATCTGATCCGTCCCTATTACCTGGTGCCCGACGGCAAGGTCGGCCATGACGCCTTCGCGGTGATCCGCGAGACCATCCGCGGCATGGACAAGGTCGCGATCGGCCGCGTGGTCCTGACCAACCGCGAGCACATCGTGGCGCTGGAGCCGCTCGGCAAGGGGTTGATGGGAACGCTGCTGCGGTACCCCTACGAGGTGCGCGGCGAGAAGGAATATTTCGACGATATCCAGGACGTGAAAATCACCAAGGACATGCTGGATCTCGCCAAGCACATCGTCGAGCAGAAATCCGGCGACTTCGAGCCGGACAAGTTCGAGGATCACTATGAAGTCCGCGCTGATCGATTTGATCAACAAGAAACGCGCCGGCATTCGCCTGCCGGCGAAGGTCGCGCCGAAGACCGGCGGCAACGTCATCAATCTGATGGATGCGCTGAAGAAGAGCCTCGCCAACGAGAGGCAGTCCGCGCCTGCCGAAAAGACCAAGGGCAAGAAGTCGCGCAAGGCCGCCGCCGGGCAGCGCGAGATGCTGCTGCCGATCAGCGGCAAGCGCGCGGCCAAGGCGGCGCAGGAGCCGAAGAAGGCGGAGCGGCCGGTGCGCGCGCCGGCGGCCCGATCGAAGAAGGCCGGATAATGCGGCAGCCGTCGCCGCGGCGCGCGATCATGCGCGTCGGCGTCATTCTCCGGCCGGCGCGATGTCGCTACTGAGATGCCCTGGTCGGCGCCGTTCGATGAACCGATACGTCTGCGCGACGGCGGCAGGCTGGTAACGCTGCAGCATGCCGCCGATTACATCATGAAGCTGCCGCAGGACGTGCAGCGCGAGGAGCGCTGGCAGATCGCAGTCGAGAACCTGATCAACGCCGCCGAGACCGGCGGCGGCTGGCTGATGTTCGCGCGGATCGGGGTGATGCGGGCGCTCAACGGCGGCGGGCGCGGATGAGCGCGAGGGCCACTATTTCAGCGACGTATTGATCGAGGTGAATTTGGTGCTGAGCTGCGGCCCGATGCCCTGGACCGTCGCAAGGATCGCGAACGCGATGCCGCTTGCAATCAGACAGTACTCAATGGCGGTGGCGCCGGATTGATCGGCGAGGAATCTTGAAAACAGCTGCCGCATTCAAAACTCCTGTCGACGCCCAGGGGATTTCCACATGTAAAAGGCCGAGCGGAATCTAGGTCGCATTGGTTGCCGGCGTGTTGACGAAGACGCTGAACGATGGGTTAAGGCCCTGGTCGATCTTTTGCTGTATCCGAGGATGAAGCGCCGCCGTCGATCTCTGCGCAAATTGGCGCGCTCCGTGCCGGTATTCATACGGGGCGAAAAATTTACTCCCGATTTTGTCCCGGCCGACCATGGTTGCGGGAGAGGCATCCCCTGGAGTGATCGAAAGTGCCGGCCCAGGATCGGGAATCGAAAAAGAACTTTATCGGCGTCCTCAGCGAAAGGGGCGATGAAAAGCGCGCCGCCGATTTGCTGGTGAAATCCGACCGCCACATGAAGGATTACTTTTTCGGCTTGATGGCCGCCGTGCTGAACCGCCGGGCACGACGGCGCGCACTGGAGGCAGCGGACTAGACAGCGTCGGCGGCCCGCGTGCCGACTGCTTCCGGGATGCATATCAGAGCTTCCGGGAAACGCGCTGCAAGCGCTTTACCGATCGACCGATTCCTGTTCCAACTAGCCTGCCAGGCCGGGCTCGACATCGGCCGACGGTCAAGGGGAGGATCGGAATGAAACTCGGCGCGGCCATTGCGGAAATCATGAAGCGCGAGGGAATAGAGATCCTTTGCGGCTATCCGGTCAACCATCTCATCGAATTCGCCGCCAATGCCGATATCCGCCCGGTGATGGTGCGCCAGGAGCGCATCGGGCTGCACATGGCCGACGCCATCTCGCGCGTCACCTCGGGGCGCTCGATCGGCGCCTTCTGCATGCAGCATGGCCCCGGCGCCGAAAACGCCATGGGCGGGGTGGCTCAATGTTACGGCGAATCCGTGCCGGTGCTGGTGCTGCCGATGGGCTATGCGCGGCGGATTGCCAACATCGACCCCAACTTCAATTCCAGCCAGGCGATGCGGGCGTTCGCCAAATCGTCCGAGCCGATCAACCTCGCGAGCGAAGTCGGCAACATCTTCCGCCGCGCCTTCACCAGGCTGAAGAACGGCCGCGGTGGGCCGGTCATCGTCGAAATCCCCTCCGACATGTGGAACGAGGAGGTGCCGGAACCGCTGAACTACACGCCGGTGCTGCGCACGCGCTACGGCGCCGATCCCGTGCACGTGAAGGAAGCCGCCGCGCTGTTGATGTCGGCCAAGCGGCCGGTGCTCTATGCCGGCCAGGGCGTGCATTACGCGAAAGCATGGCCGCAGCTGAAGCGGCTCGCCGAACGGCTCGCGATCCCCGTCACCACGAGCCTCGGCGGCAAATCGTCATTTCCGGAGACGCACCCGCTGTCGCTCGGCTCCGGCGGTCTCGCGGTGCCGCGCGCGGTGCCGAAATTCCTCGCCGAGGCCGACGTGATCTTCGGCGTCGGCTGCTCGTTCACGGAGACCAATTTCGGCATCGCCATGCCCAAGGGCAAGACGATCATCCATTCGACGCTGGATCCCGCGCATCTCAACAAGGACGTCGAGGCCAGGATCGGGCTGGTCGGCGATGCCGCCCTGGTGCTCGACGCGCTGCTGGAAGAGATCAACAAGAGCGTCACGTCGGACCGCGACGCCTCGGCCGTTGCCGCCGAGATCGCCGCGTCGCACAAGGAGTGGCTGGCGAAATGGATGCCGAAGCTGACCAGTAACGACGCGCCGCTCAATCCCTATCGCGTGCTCTGGGATCTGCAGCACACCGTCGACATCAAGAACACCATCATCACCCATGACGCCGGCAGCCCGCGCGACCAGCTCTCGCCGTTCTGGAAGCCGGTCGAGCCGCTTGTCCTATATCGGCTGGGGCAAGACCACGCAGCTCGGCTATGGCCTCGGGCTAGCGATGGGCGCCAAGCTCGCAAAACCCGACAAGCTCTGCATCAATGTCTGGGGCGATGCCGCGATCGGCTTTACCGGCATGGATTTCGAGACCGCGGTGCGCGAGCGAATTCCGATCATGTCGATCCTTCTCAACAATTTCAGCATGGCGATCGAATTGAAGGTGATGCCGATTTCGACGCAAAAATACCGCGCGACCGATATCTCCGGCGACTATGCCGCGATGGCGCGCGCCTTCGGCGGCTATGGCGAGCGGGTGACCAAACCGGAAGACATCGTCCCGGCGATCCAGCGCGGCATTGCGAAGACCAAGGAAGGCATCCCGGTGCTGCTGGAGTTCATCACCTCCAAGGAAACCGAGGTTTCCAGGCCGGGGACGTGAGCCTGGCCGGTCTTTGGGCTTAACCGCAACCAAAGACGGCGCTGGCCGGGATAGGCCGGGGATGGGATAATGGGCCTCGGTCTGTTGGAGGACGAGCGGCACCCCCCGGTCGTTACTTCTGACAGGTCCGTTGAGGGCCGGTGACGCCAAAGTCAGCGGACAAATGGATTTGAGGATGACCGCGCTTCCCCAGGACGTGGTGGCCGATCTCAGGCAGGAGAACGAGCGGCTGCAGGCCGAGCTGCGCGCCGCGCGCGAACGTCAGAACGCGAGCGCCGAAATCCTCGCTGCCATCGCCGGCACCTCGGGCGAAGCCGACCGCGCATTGCAGCAAATTGCCGAAACCACGGAGCGCCTGTTCGGTGCATCCAGCGTCACGCTGCTGATCGCCGACGGCGAACGCTGGGGCCGGACGCTCCGCGTCGGCGCCGGCTCGGAGCGCATCGCCGCAGCGCTCCCGTTGGCGCATGTCGCGATCATACCGCAGTACATGCCCGGTGCGGTCTATCTCGAAAACCAGCAGGTCCATGTTGCCGACTGCGATGATCCAGCGGCGATGGCGCGGTGGCCGGGGTTAGTTCCGGCCCGGGCGGCCGGCAGCCGCACCGTGTCCGGCACGCCGCTTCGCCGCGAGGGGCGGGCTATGGGCGCGCTCATCGTGCATCGCGACCGCCTCGAACCCTTCACCGCAGACGAACTCGCGCTTCAGCAAAGCTTTGCCGATCAGGCAGCTATCGCGATCGAGAACGCCCGGCTGTTCAATGAGACCCAGGAGGCGCTGCATAAAGTCGAGGAACGTACCGGCGAGCTCGCCGAATCACTACAAAACCAGATAGCGACCTCTGAAGTCCTGAACGTTATCTCCCGCTCGCAAGGCGACATCCAGCCGGTGTTCGACGCTATCGTAAATAGCGCGGCAAAGCTTTTCGAACCGTGCGCTGCGACGATCACGACTCTGAAAGACGGCAAACTACATTGGAACGCAACTGCAACGCTGCTGCCGGATTACGATATCGAGCGAGCGAAGGCGGTGTATCCGATCCCATTTGAACCGGATCGCTCGCCTTCGGCACGCGCGATTCTGGACCGTCGAATTTATCGAGATTTCTGATGTCGCGGCGCCGGATACG
This sequence comes from uncultured Alphaproteobacteria bacterium, assembly GCA_963721135.1. Classification (GTDB taxonomy): domain Bacteria; phylum Pseudomonadota; class Alphaproteobacteria; order Rhizobiales; family Xanthobacteraceae; genus Bradyrhizobium. The sequence continues at coordinate 291,671 of CAVRIB010000003.1, read as the reverse complement.
CCCGAGTTTACGCGCAAGGCCGCAGCCGCCGGTGGTTTCCGATCTGTCACTTTCGTGCCGCTGGTCAATCAGGATCATGGCATCGGCACGATTATCCTTACCCGACCGTACGCTGGATTCAGGTTTTCGGAAAAGCAACTCGCCATCGTCCGAACCTTCGCCGACCAGGCCGTCATCGCCATCGAGAACGCGCGGCTGTTCAACGAGACCAAGGAGGCCCTGTCCCGGCAGACCGCGACATCAGACATCCTGCGCGTCATCAGCCAGTCGCCGACCGACGTGCAACCGGTGTTCGACGCCATCGTCCTGACCGCCGCGCGGTTGCTCAATTGCGACCGCGCCTTCATCCAGCGCTGCGAGGGCGGCAGCTTCTGGACCGTAGCCTCGGCGGGGCCACAAGGCCCGCTGCCGATCCTACAGTCCAGCAAGGCGCCAGTCGACCCGGACGCCAACTTCCCGTCGCGCGCCATCGTGGCGAAAAAGTCGCTGCACCTGCCGGACTGGTCGGCGATCGAGCTGCCCGAATTCGAGCGCCGCATCCGCGAGGCGAATGGCATCAACTCGGCGCTTTACATGCCGCTGCTGCGCGAAGGGGAATGCATCGGCTTGCTTGCGGTTACCGGAAAACAGCCCAGTATGTTCGGCGAGAGCGAAATCGCGCTGGCGGAATCCTTCCGCGACCAGGCCCTGATTGCGATCGAGAACACCCGGCTGTTCAACGAAACCCAGGAGGCGCTGGAGCGACAGAACGCCAGCGCCGAAATCCTGCGCACCATCGCGGCCACTCCCGGCGATGCCGGGCGGTCGCTGCAGCAGATCGCGGAAACCAGCGCGCGGCTGTTCGGCGCGCCCAGCGTTTCGATCCAGCTCGTCGAGGACGGAAAATGGGCCAATGCGTACCGCTTTGGCGACAGCGCGCGACGCATCCGCGCGGCGGTGCCGCTCAGCGAAATCCGGATCGGAGGCCGCAACATGCCCGGCGCGGTCGTCGGCGAGAACCGGCAGATTCACATCCCGGACCTTGACGATCTGGATGCTTCGCTCGCCGACTTTCCGGGTCTCCCGCACGCCCGCGCCGCAGGCACCCGCACGATGTGCGGTACTCCGCTGCGGCGCGAGGGCAAGGCGATCGGCGTTCTCATTGTATACCGCGACCGGCTCTTGGCCTTCACCCCCGAGGAACTCGCGCTCCAGCAAAGCTTCGCCGACCAGGCCGTCATCGCGATCGAAAACGCGCGGCTGTTCAACGAGACCCGGGAGGCGCTGGAGCGGCAGACCGCCACCGCCGACATCCTCAAGGTGATCGCGAGTTCGCCGTCTGACGTGCAGCCGGTTTTCGAGGCCATCGCAGCCAGCGCCAACCGGCTCATCGGCGGATTCTCGACCGCGGTGCATCGCGTCATCGATGACGTCGTTCACCTCGTGGCCTTCACGCCGACCAACCCGGAATCCGATGAAGCCCTCAAGGCGGCTTTCCCAATCCGTCGGAATGAGTTGGCTGCCGTCGCCATGGTGCAGAACGGTGAGACTGCGCAGGTCGCCGACGCCGAAACGGGCGATCCGCAAACCCGGCGACTTGGCCGTGCACGCGGTTGGCGCAGCGTCACCTTCACGCCCTTGATGAGTCAGCGCGCGTTTATCGGCTTCATCGCTTGCACGCGGCGCGAGACGGGTGTGCTTGGGGATCATCACGTCCAGTTGCTCCAGACCTTTGCCGACCAGGCCGTCATCGCCATCGAGAACGTGCGGCTGTTCAACGAGACGAGGGAGGCGCTGGAGCGGCAGACCGCGACCGCCGACATCCTCAAGGTCATCGCGAGCTCGCCCTCAGACGTGCAGCCGGTGTTCGAAGCGATCGCCGCCAGCGCTAACCGGCTGATCGGCGGCTTCTCGAGCACCGTGTTCCGTTTCATCGATGGTATCGCTCACCTCGAGGCGTTCACGCCAACATCGCCCGACGCGGATGAAGTGTTGCGGGCCAGCTTCCCGCGGCCCGCTGCTGATTTCCCGCCGTTTCAGATGGCGCAAGCCGGCGAAGTCACGCAAATACCCGACACCGAAGCCTTGTCGGACGAGATTCGGAACATCTCGCGGGCGCGTGGCTTCCGCAGCATGCTGTTCGCGCCGCTGATGAATGATGGCGAGTCGATCGGATTCATTGCCGTGACGCGCGTTCAGCCCGGCAACTTCGCCGGCCACCATGTCCAGCTGTTGCGGACCTTCGCCGACCAGGCGGTGATTGCCATCGAGAATGTCCGGTTGTTCGAGGAGGTGCAGGCGAAGACCCGCGACCTGACGGAGGCGCTGGACCAGCAGACCGCGACCGCCGATGTGCTGAAAGTCATCAGCCGCTCGGTGTTCAATCTGCAGACCGTGCTCGATACGCTGGTCGAGTCGGCCTACAAACTCTGCGGCGCGAGCCTCGGCCTGCTCTATCTGAGGGGCGAGGATGCCTTCGAATGCAAGGCCATCGCCGGCGAAGGCGTCGAGGGCGCGAGCCTTCTGTTCAAGGGTCGCTCGATCCGCGCCGGCCGCGGCACGGCCGCCGAGCGCGTGATCATGACCGGAGAGGTGCAAAGCATCACCGACTTTTTCGCGGATCCGGACTTCGATCCCAGGGCCAGGGAGGTCATCGGGAACGCCGCGACCACGGGTTCGAGCGTGGGCAAGCTTCGTTCCACGCTGGCGGTACCGATGACGCGCGACGGCGCTGTTATCGGCGTCCTCGTGATCGCGCGGCCGCAAACCGGGGAATTCCCCCAGCGCCAGATCGAACTCCTGCAAACTTTCGCCGACCAGGCCGTGATCGCGATCGAGAATGTCCGGCTGTTCGACGAGGTGCAGGCGCGCACCGAAGATCTTTCCGAATCGCTGCAGCAGCAGACCGCGACTGCCGACGTGCTCAAGGTTATCAGCCGCTCGACCTTCGACTTGCAGCCTGTCCTCGATACGCTGGTCAGGACCGCCGCCCGCATCTGCGACGCCGAAATGGCGTTCATTTACAGGCGAGACGGCGATTTCTACCGCACGGCCGCCGCCTTCGGCATGACGCGCGAATATGAGCTTCATATGCAGACCCAGAAGCTCCTCCCCGGACGCGATACGCTGACCGGACGGACCGCGCTCGAAGGCCGCGTGATCCACGTCGACGATCTCGCGGCCGATCCCGAATACAGGCTGAGGGAAACCATCACTCTTGGCGAGGTAAGAACGGCGCTCGGCGTACCCCTGCTCCGCGAAGGCAGCCCGATCGGAGTGTTCGCGCTTGCTCGCCGCGAGGTGCGGCCTTTCAGTGCCAAGCAGATCGAACTGGTGACAACCTTCGCCGACCAGGCCGTGATCGCGATCGAAAACACCCGCCTGATCACCGAGCAGCGCGAGGCGCTGGAGCAGCAGACCGCGACCGCCGACGTGCTCAAGGTCATCAGCGCCTCCCCTGGCGAACTGGAGCCGGTGTTCGAGGCCATGCTGGAGAATGCCGTACGCCTTTGCGAGGCGAAATTTGCGATGCTGTTCTTGTACGAAGCGGAAGAAAATGAGTTTCGTTCGGTCGGGAGATGGAACTTGCCGCCCGCGTGGAGTGAGTTCCTCGGGAAAAACCAATTCCGTGCCGACCCAAAGGTCCCCTTAGGCCGGGTTGCGATGTCGAAACAACCGGTCCAAATCGTGGATGTCTTGACGGATCAGGCTTACATTGACCGCTATCCGGGGATGGTAGCCGTCGCCGAACTCGGGGGCGCTCGGACGCTCCTGCAGGTGCCTATGCTCAAGGAAAATGAGCTGGTTGGGGCGTTCGGCATTTATCGGCAGGAAGTCCGACCCTTCACCGACAAGCAAATTGAGCTGGTGCGAAATTTCGCGGCCCAGGCTGTGATTGCTATTGAGAATGCCCGCCTTCTCAACGAACTGCGCGAACGCACGGACGACCTGACCAATTCACTCAACGACCTGCGCACCGCGCAGGACCGCCTGATCCAGACCGAAAAACTCGCCTCGCTCGGCCAGCTCACCGCCGGCATCGCGCACGAGATCAAGAACCCGCTGAATTTCGTCAATAACTTTGCGGCGCTTTCGGCCGAACTGACCGATGAACTGAACGAGATGCTCTCGCCCGTCGTCGTGTTCGACGGCAAGACCCGCGCGGAAGTCGACGAAATCACGCAGACCCTGAAGGATAACCTGCAAAAGGTGGTCCAGCACGGCAAGCGCGCCGATTCCATCGTCAAGAACATGCTGTTGCACTCGCGCGAGGGGTCCGGCGAGCACCGGCCCGCCGACATCAACGCGCTGGTCGATGAGAGCCTCAATCTCGCCTATCACGGCGCACGCGCCGAAAAACCGCAATTCAATGTCACGTTGCAGCGCGACCTCGATCCCGACGCCGGCATGATCGAGGTATTTCCGCAGGAGATCACGCGCGTGTTCCTCAATCTCATCTCGAACGGTTTCTATGCCGTGACCAGACGCAAGATGGACAATGGCGGTTCGGGCTTTGAGCCGGTGATCAGCGCGACCACGCGAAACCTCGGCGACGCCGTCGAAGTCCGCATTCGCGACAACGGCACCGGCATTCCGGCCGAGGTGAAGGAGAAGATGTTCAACCCGTTCTTTACGACCAAGCCGGCCGGCGAAGGTACCGGGCTCGGCTTGTCGATGAGTCATGACATCATCGTGAAACAACATGGTGGCACGATCGATGTCGAGACCGAACCCGGGCAGTTCACGGAATTCCGGATCGTGCTGTCGCGCACGGGCAATCCTTCAAACAGAAACCGAGGTCGGACGTGAGCGTTCTGGTTCTTGTGGTCGATGACGAGCCGGATGTGGAGGCGCTGTTTCGCCAGCAATTCCGGCGCGACCTGCGCGCGCAGCGGTTTGTGATGGATTTCGCGATTTCGGCGGCGGACGCGCTGGCGCGCATCACCGAGACCATCGAGCAATCGCTGATCCTGATCCTCTCGGACATCAACATGCCCGGGATGACCGGGCTCGAAATGCTGCCCAGGGTCAAGGAAATCAGGCCCGACGTTCCCGTCATCATGATCACCGCCTACGGCGATCCCGACACCAAACGCAAGGCGATCGAAGGCGGCGCAAGCGGGCTATTGACCAAGCCGATCGACTTCGGCGTGCTGCGCGAGGAAATCGACACGCGGCTGCAGCAGGTGAGGTGAGCCCGCACCCTACTCCGCCATCTCCACGCGCGCCACTGGGCCGGCCAGCGGCTTCTCTTCCATCAGGATCATGAACAGCGACGCGCAGCCCATCAGCGCCGCGGCGGCCCCGAACACGTAATGGAATGCCACGATCATGTCGGCCGCGGGGATCGAACTGACGGGACCGCGATGTTCACCGCCGAGCGAAATGTCGGCGCCCAGCGCCATCAGGAGAATCGCGCTGAACGCGGCCACCATGAAGGAGGCCATCAGGGTGCGGAAGAAATTCATCGCACCCGTGATGGTGCCGACCTGCGAGCGCGCCACCGCGTTCTGGATCGACACCACGCTGACCGGAAACGCGGTGCCGAGTCCGGCCGCATACAGCGACAGCAGGGCCAGCAGCGCCCACAGCGGCAGTGCCGCGAGCGCAAGCCCGCACCCCGCCAGCGCGGCTAACGCCGTTCCGATGATCGCGACCCGCTTGTAGTGCCTGGCCCGCGCCATGGTGCGGCCGGCGATCGCTGAGCCGCAGGTCGAAATCGCTGCCAGCGGAATCAGCGCCAGCCCCGCCTCGCTGGCGCTCAGGTGATAGACCACCTCGTAATAGAGCGGCAGATGCACGGTCAGCCCGAGCATCGCGCCCATCGCGCAGCCGCCCGCCCCCATCGCATAGGGCACCACCCTTCCGCTCAAGAGCGGCAGCGGCAGGAACGGTTCATCGGCATTGCGGGCATGCCACACGAAGAGAAGCGCGAGCGCGAGCGCGGCGCCCACCATTGCCAGGATCGTCGGCGACAGCCAGAGATACCGGTTGCCGCCCCAGGTCAGCACCAGCATGAACACGACGGCGGAGGCCATCAGCAGCACGCCGCCGAGCCAGTCGACCTTGCGCCTTCGGTGAAAGGCCGGGATCTTGCCCATTTTCGGCAACAGCATCGCCAGCGAGGCGAGCCCCAGCGGCAGATTGATCCAGAAGATCATCGACCAGTGCAGATGTTCGGCGAACAGGCCGCCGAGGACCGGTCCGCCGACGCCCGCAACGACCCAGACGCCGCTGAAATAGGCCTGGTACTGGCCGCGTTCGCGCGGCGTCACGAGGTCCGAAACCACGGTCTGCACGATCGGCAGAATGCCGCCGCCGCCGAGCCCCTGCAGGCCACGCGCCAGGATCAAGACGGGCAAACTGGGCGCCAGCGCGCACAGGATCGAACCGGCGATGAACAGTGAGAGCGCGGTGATAATCATGGCGCGGCGGCCGTAGATGTCGCTCAGCGTGCCGAACACCGGCGCCATCGCGGTTGCGGCCAGAAGATACGCCGTGATCACCCACGACAGGCTCGAGACGTCATGGAATTGCGCCCCGATGGTCGGCAACGCCGTCGCCACGATGGTCTGGTCGAGCGCGGCCAGGAACATCGCGAGCATCAGGCTCATCAGGATGGCGCGGACTTCGCCTTGCGTCAGCGGCGCCCGCGGCGCGATCGGCGGCGCATCGCTGATATCGATGACCTCGGCCGGAATGCGCGCTAACTCGCAGGCGACCGCTTCAGGCAATGTCTGTTGGTCGGCCGGGCGACGGCTGTGCCGTTCGAACTTGTTCATAGGCGACGTGTTTGGTGACTGCTTGCAGGCGGCGTGGAGGCGTTGAATCGCGGTTACCTTTGCAATCTAGGGGGCGAAACCAGGCCGCGGCAGCGGCTCAAGCGCATGGGTGGGTCCCGCGGCCGTCCCATCGCGATTCTGTGACGCGAGCCTTGCAAAGCGTTTTCGAGCGAAGTGGATAACGGTTCACGTGAAGAAAACGCGTCAAAACAAAGGATCCAGAAACCGAAGTTCTAGGATGGCGGCCGCCTCTTGAGCTGCGCCCGCTTCGGCAAGTGTTTTGGCCATTGCACGATGTGGTCTTCGAGGTCGGCGTCCGGAATCTCGTTCTCGGTGCCCTGCACCCGTCCGCGCACGGAAACGCCGGCTTCGTGCACCGTGTTGGGATCGCCTGATATCAGCGGATGCCACCAATAGAGATCGCGGCCCTCGGCGACGAGCCGGTAGCCGCAGCTCGGCGGCAGCCAGTTCAGGGTGCGGACGTTTTCCGGCGTCAGCCTGACGCAGTCCGCAACCTTGTCGGAGCGGTTCGCATAATCCTTGCAGGCGCACAGCCCGGCATCGAGCAGCTGGCAGGAAATGTGGGTGAAGTAGATCTTGCCGGTATCCTCGTCCTCGAGCTTTTCCAGGCAGCAGCGCGCGCAGCCGTCGCACAGGCTTTCCCATTCGGCGTTGGACATCTCCTCCAACGTCTTGGTTTTCCAGAAGAATCCCTCTTGCCCCGAGGGCAGCTTGGGTCGGGCGGTCATGATTCCCAATGGTTCCGGGCGATGCTTGGCGTATGCCCTTCTAGGGGCTGCGGCGGTCAGGGTGCAAGTGGGGTGGCAGCTTCGCCGAAAAAAGCCCGGGACAGCGTTAGCCCTGCCGATCAAAATCACGAGCCCGACCATTGGTTTATGGCCCCTGCTCGGTTAGATAGAATGTTGAGTCCCCGAGGCTTGCGAAAGCGCCTTGGGTTTGCCGCAACATTCGCGCAAGACGTCTCGACGGCGCCCGGCCGGGTGCTCGAGCGCTTTCGAACCGACCAAGAGCCCAAGTGAAGATCGTTCCCGCGGAATGGAGGAGGAAAATCCGGCACTGGATGCTGGATTTCGACGCGCGCATCGACTCCACGCTGTTCTCCACCGGCAAAGGCGCGCGCGAGCTCTATGAGCGCTTCTCGACCTTCATGGACCGCTTCTATGTCGGACGCTGGAAGCGCTGGGTCTTCATCGAGCCCTTGTCGGAGGCCGCCACCGTCGGACTGGCCGGCATGATCCTATTGCTCGCCTTGGCCGTGCCGGCGTTTCGCGAGACCTCCGACGACGACTGGCTGAAGAAATCCGATCTCGCCGTGACCTTCCTCGATCGCTACGGCAATCCGATCGGCAGCCGCGGCATCAAGCACAACGACTCCATTCCACTCGAGGATTTTCCGGATAATCTGATCAAGGCGACGCTTGCGACCGAAGACCGCCGCTTCTATGACCATTTCGGCATCGACATCTCCGGCACCTTCCGCGCCCTGATCACCAACGCGCAGGCCGGCGGCGTGCGCCAGGGCGGATCGTCGATCACCCAGCAGCTCGCCAAGAACCTGTTCCTGACCAACGAGCGCACCATCGAGCGCAAGATCAACGAGGCGTTTCTGGCGGTCTGGCTGGAGTGGCGGCTGACCAAGAACGAGATTCTGAAACTCTACCTCGACCGCGCCTACATGGGCGGCGGCACCTTCGGCGTCGACGGCGCGGCGCATTTCTATTTCAACAAGTCGGTGCGCGACGTCAATCTGGCGGAAGCCGCGATGCTGGCCGGACTTTTCAAGGCGCCCACCAAATTCGCGCCGCACATCAACCTTCCGGCCGCGCGCGCCCGCGCCAACGTCGTGCTCGACAATCTCGTCGACGCCGGCTTCATGACCGAGGGCCAGGTGTTCGGCGCGCGGCGCAATCCGGCGAGCGTAGTCGATCGCCGCGACGAAAACTCGCCGAACTACTATCTCGACTGGGCGTTCGACGAAGTGCGCAAGCTGGTCGACACGTTTCCGAAGTCCTATAACGAGCGCGTCTTCGTGGTCCGCACCGCGCTCGACATGAACGTGCAGCGCTCCGCGGAAGAAGCCATCGAAAACCAGCTGCGCCAGTTCGGGCGCGACTATCACGCCACGCAAGCCGCGACCGTTGTCGCCGATCTCGACGGCGGCGTCCGCGCCATGGTCGGCGGGCGCGACTACGGCGCGAGCCAGTTCAACCGCGCGGTCGACGCCTACCGGCAACCCGGCTCGTCGTTCAAGCCCTATGTCTACTCGACCGCGCTGATGAACGGTTTTACCCCGAACTCGATCGTGATCGACGGCCCGGTCTGCCTCGGCAACTGGTGTCCGCAAAATTACGGCCACTCCTACTCCGGCGCGGTGACGCTGACGCAGGCCATCACCCGCTCGATCAACGTGATCCCGGTGAAGCTGTCGATCGCGATCGGAAGCAGGCTCAGCAACAATTCGAAAAACCAGTGGGAGTCCGCCAAGAGGGGCCGCGCCGAGATCGTCAAGGTCGCGCGCCGCTTCGGCCTCAAGGCGCCGCTGCCGGATACGCCCTCGCTGCCGATCGGCGCCGACGAAGTCACCGTGCTCGAGCATTCGGTGGCCTACGCGACCTTCCCCAACAAGGGCAAGGCGGTGACGCCGCATGCGGTGCTGGAAGTCCGCACCGGCACCGGCGATCTGGTCTGGCGCTACGACCGCGACGGACCGAAGCCGACCCAGGCCATTCCCGCCTCCGTCGCCGCCGACATGGTGGGCATGATGAGCCACGTCGTCAGCGAAGGCACCGCGCGCCGCGCGGCCCTCGAGGGCATTCCGACCGCGGGCAAGACCGGCACCACCAACGCCTATCGCGACGCCTGGTTCGTCGGCTACACCGGCAACTTCACCTGCGCGGTGTGGTTCGGCAATGACGATTACTCGCCGACCAACCGCATGACCGGCGGCTCGCTGCCGGCGCAGACCTGGCACGACATCATGACGGCCGCCCACCAGGGCGTCGAGATCAAGGATATCGCGGGCTATCCGACCGGTCCGAGATTGCCCGCTCCCGCCGCCGCGACATTTGCCGCCAACGGCGCGCCGAGGCCTCCCGAGATCAAGCCGGGGCCGCCGCCGGTGCTCACCAAGCGCGGCGCCGATGTTCTGGTTCAGGTGGAAAAGATGCTCGACGAGGCGGCCAAGACGGCGGGCGAGCCGCCGAAGACCGTCAAGCCGGTATCGTCCAACTCCGCCGCATTCCCGGAAAGCTTTGCGGCGGCAACCACGTCGGGCAACGCGGCACCATTAGCGCCGCGCAAGAACTGACCGTGCGGCTGATCTTCATCACGCTTCTGGCGCTGATCATCGCCGCCGCCGTAGGCCTGGGCGCGACCTGGGTGACGGCCACCCGCGGCACCGATCTCGGCACGCTCACGATCGGCGCCTGGACTGCGCGGCCGAAGACCGGCACCGCCGACGTCGACCCCTATTCGCGCGCTACCATCGCCCGCAGCGGCGAACTCCCGGTCGGCACCGGCGACGGCGTCGCATTCTCGGCGACGACGGATGACCGCAAGCGGCCGCTCGACGGCCGCTGCGACGTCGTCGTCAGCGGCGTCACGCCGGCGGCGCGATTCTGGACGCTGACGCTTTACGACCGGAAGGGGCGTCTGGTCGCCAATTCGCTGCAGCGCTACGGCTTCACCAGCGAGGAAATCATCCGTGGCTCGGACGGCTCATTCGAGATCCGGGTGGCATCGAGGGCGCGCGCCGGAAACTGGCTGCCGACCGGCGGCATCGAGCGCTACGCGCTGATGCTGCGGCTCTACGATACCCCGGTCGGCGTGGCGACGCGGACGGCGCGCGACGCGCCGATGCCCTCCATCGCAACGGTGGGCTGCCCATGATCCGGTTGCTGTTCACCATCATCGCGGGCGTGCTCCTGGGTGGCGTCGTGCATCTGGTCAGCGTGCTGGCGTTGCCGCGCATTGCCACCAACGACGCCTATTCGCGGCTGGCGTCGATCAGCAAGCTCAACGCGGTGACGCCGCTGCCGCTGGCCGACCCGAACAACGCCCCGATGCCGTTCATGGACCCGGCATTCGCGCTGGCGATCTGCCGCTACGATCTGTCCGACGGCTCGATCAAACTCACCGTGCCGGTGAGCCAGGCCTATACTTCGGTGTCCTTCTATACGCGCAACGACGTCGCCTATTACGCCATCAACGATCGCTCCGCCGGCAAGAAGGTGATCGAACTCGATCTGATGACTGAGGCCCAGCACAACGACTTGCCCGAGGACGAGGACATCACGGCGGCCGACCGGCTGATCATCGATTCCCCGACCGCCACCGGGCTGATCGTGCTGAAGGCGCTGGCGCCGGAGCCCGGCCTGATGCCGCAGGCGCAGGCTCGCTCGCCGCATCGAACTGCAAGGTGCAGACAGATGCGCCGGCCAAGCAGGCGGAAGCGCCGCCGGCGAAGCGCTGAGCGAGTTGCGCGATCCGCTTGCGAACGAGGGCGTGGACACTCAGACCAGCCGAACATGTACTCGCCCGCCCTTGGCCGTTATGTTCAAGCCATGACCCCGACTTGCTCCGTGCTTCTGGACCTCGACGGCACATTGGTGATTTGCAGCCCGGCATTTCGGCAAGCTGCCTGCGCAGCACTGCGTGCTCTTGGGCACGAACCGGACGAAACGCTCGACCTCAAGCGCATCATCGGGCCGCCGCTTGAAGACATCATGCAGGTTTTGCTGCAACCGTATGGGGACGACAGAATAGGCGAAGCCGTGGCGGCGTATCGTCGACACTACGGCGAGAGCGGCTTTCTCGGAAGCGCGCCCTATCCGGGAATCGGCAGCTCTCTTCATGAAATGCAGCAGGCGGGACTGCGAATTTACCTGGCAACGTCGAAGCGGGAAACTTTCGCGAGCCGCATTCTGCATCATCTGGGGTTTGCAACATACTTTGACGGCATTCACGGTTCGGTGCCTGGCGGCGGGCTGGATCACAAGCCTGAACTGCTCGCCCATATTCTGTCGCAACACCATGTTTTGCCCTCCCACAGTCTGATGGTCGGAGACCGCCGACATGATATTTCCGGTGCCCATGCGGTTGGAATGCGCGGTCTTGGCGTGCTCTGGGGTTATGGTACCCGAGACGAACTTGAAACTGCCGGAGCAGTTCGACTGGTGGAATCGTCGCTGATCTCGCTCGGACGGTTCTTTCGATGGTCAGTGGGAAGCAATCTGCGAGCTAGCCGCTTGGAGGCTTGTTCAAGTCGGACGCCTTATGTCGGTGGCGCAGCCTGACCCAAGCCCCAGATCTACGAGCACACGGCCTAGCCGCGCGTCGTCAGCGGTTGCCCGATCGCCGGCTGCGCGGCCACCGGCGGGTTTGCGGTCTGGGCGGCGAGTTCGCCGATCAGCCGGTCGGCTTCAGCCGCCATGCCGTCGGGCGCCTGCAGCACCAGCCGTTCCAGCGCCCAGCGATAGGACGAGATTCGGCGCTCCAGGCATTGCTGCACCCACTGCACGATCAGGCTGTTCTCCTGCATGCGGGCAACCGCATCGGCGCGCTCGCGCGGCGACAGGTCGGAAATATGCGCAAGCGCCGCATTACGCTTGCGGTCGAGATCGATCACCCGCACCGCGGTGGCGAAGAACGGCTCGAACCGGGTGATGTCGTCGCGCACGTCCTCGATCAGTTGCGAATAGCGCGACGAATGCGAGCGGTGCGGCTCGTCGATCAGCATGCGCCCATAGGCGGTGCGGTCGAATGCCACCTCTTGCCGCCATGGCGAGGGAAGCGCTCCGTAATCGCCGAACACGCTTCTCCAGGCCGGGCGCGAATGCGGCGGCTCGATCAGGGGATAGGCGAGATCGCGAAGCTGCCGCTCGTTGTCGGTGAGCTGGAATTGCGATGCATTCAGGCCGACGCTTCCGGTCGCCTCGGCGCCGATCCAGCGGTGCATGTCGTCGTTGAGAAAATCCGCTCGCGTACGCCCGAGATCACCGCCGCTGCAGCCGCCGAGCGCGGCACCCAGCACGAGCAGCAGCAGCGCCGGCGACCCGCGCCTGCGCAGTGGTCTGGTCCGGATCGGAAAACACGTCTCCGGCATGTCGGATTTCCCGGTGTCAGCGGCGGCGACGGCGGCGGCCGGGGGCCGTTCCTTCTTCCGGTCCGCTGCCGCCATCGGTCTCGTCGCCTTCGCGTTCGATCCGGACGACGGGAAGGATCAGGAGGGTTCCCATGCCTTCGCGCGGGGCGCCATCCATGGTCGAACCCAGCCGCCGCGTGCCCGCATCCGCCGGGAAATCAATGATGGTGCCCATGTCAAGCTCATCTCTCTGGTTGCCGTTCCGGCGCGATCGCGCCGACGGCACGCCATCATTAAGATCAGGACGTGGTTAACGGCATCTTAATATGCAGGCACGGCCCCGGATTTCACGGAAGCGGCGGCGACCCCGTCTCGTCGCGGCACAGCGAGCCCCTGAATTCGAAGAGGTTCTTCACAGATTGTTTTCCTTAACGAGCTGTTAAAGCAAGCGCAGTAGGCTTCCTCGAAAGAGAATTACTCAGTCGCGTACCCTGACATGACGACTCCTCCATTATTTCCGGGCTTCGACGGGTTGATGACGCTCTCCCGCCGCGAGGGCGTCGATATCAGGCCGACGCTGCTGCGCATGCTGACCGACCTCTACGTTCAGGCGGGTGCGCACAGCGGTGACGAAGAACGGCAGTTTGTCGAACTGAGCTCCCGCCTGATCGACGAAGTCGACGACGCGACGCGCGCGGCGGTCAAGGCGCGGCTCGCGGTCTATCCGGGCACTCCCGTCGAAATCCTGAGAAGGCTTGGGCTCAAGCCCGCGGACGCCGATCTGCCTGTGCCGCTCGCGCCCGAGATTCCAACGGCTCCGGCCGAAGCTCCGCCGGCCAAGCCGCCGAGCGAGGCGCAATTGCGCATGCAAGCCAATCTGGCGATGCAGCCGAAGGACGCCGCCGAAATCGACGCGATGTTTTCGCGCGCCACCGCCAGCGAGCGCGCCCTGATCCTGCACAATCTTAACGACACCCCGCTGCGGGCTTCGGCGCGAATCCCCGCCGCCCGCGCCAGGCGCGCCATCGAGACGCTGGAGATGGCGGCGTTTGCCGCCGACCTCGAAAACTTCACGTTGGAGCTCGGCGAGACCCTGATATTGCCCTGGCGCGTCGCGGAGCGGGTGGTCAACGATCCCGGCGGCGAACCGCTGGCCTGCGCGGTCAGGGCGCTGGACATGCCGGGCCCGGTCTTCCAGCGGGTGTTGCTGTTTCTCAAGCCCGAAATCGGCACGTCGGTACACAGCGTCTACCGGCTGTCGCGGCTATACGACCGCCTGAGCGAGCGCTCCGCCCTGGTCATGCTGGCCGCATGGCGCGGCTCGACCATGGCGGTCACCCGCGCGAAATTCCGCCCCTCGCTCCATGATGACGAACGCAACCGCGCGCGCGGCGCGGCGGCCGAGCGACGCCCGGCGACGCCACAGCCCGGCACGCGTATCGTGTCGCGCACGGGGTCGGACGGCTAGCGCATCTGCCGCGCGCACCTCAGGTCCGCGCCAGATCGAGGAAATGCCGCCCTGCCCTGTCCTCGGTCTCGACGATCCAGGCATCCGGATCGAAGCGAATTTCCTTGGCAAGGCGATCCTCCACCGCCGCCTCCGGCATCGGCTCCTTCGATATCGGCATGAAAAAACGCTCGATCGGGCGGCTGTCGTCATAGACGGTCTGCGGTGCCGGGATATAGAGCATGGCGTTGCCGTCGAGCAGTGCGACCTTGACGAGGACCGCGCCGGCTTCCTCCGCGCCGCGCCGGCGCACGGCGCCGAACACGCCCACGGTCTGGCAGCGGCGCAAGTAAGCCGCCACCCATATGCTGGACTTCAATCGCATGGACTAGGCGAAAGGCGGAGCGGCAAAGTCGAAGTCAATTTCATGAATACCCGATTTCGGTGATCTGTGCGGGCGGTTTTACCGCCCCGCGGTGGCCAGCGGCCGGATTAGCGCCCGCCGGTCCTTGACGTATGCGATGACGACGCCGAGCCGTTCGACGGTGCCGACGACCTTGCCGTCGAGATCGCGGTCGCAATTCATCTGGGTCGGCGCGAGGAAAAACTCCGACTGGTTCCACCGCGGCCTGAAGTCAAAGCGCAGTTCCGGGAGCGTGACGGTCTTCTCGAACTCAAGGCGTTCGCCGCACACCGCAACGGAATAGGGGTTTTCCCGGCGACTGGTTTCGGCCGGCTCGGTGCGGCGCAGATAGGCTTCGAGCAGGTGAATCGCCTCGGGCATGCTGGCGAACCAATAGTCGAGGTCGTAGCGCCGCGACGCGCCCTCGATACCTCCAACCAGCTGGTTGTAGAACAGATATTCATAGGGGTGCAGCCTGACCAGCGTGACGGCGTCCAGCAGGAAGCACGCGGTCACGGCCGCGAGCGCGCCGGAGCCGACGGCGCGGCCGTGCGCCGCAAGCGCCGTCGCCGCGATGTCGAGACCGGCGCCTGCGAGGACCGCAAGCGCGGGAACTACGAACAGGAAATGACGCATTCCGGTAAAGGCGGGGCCGTGCCAGATGACCTGGCAGGCCACCGGAAAGATCACGGTCAGCGCGACCAGCGTGAGATCCTTGCGCCTCAGTTGTGCCGAGCCCGCGGCCAGACGTGGCAATGCCGTGAACAGCATCGCCAAGGCCGCGCCCACTAGCATCACCAGCGGCACGCGAATCAGAATGTAGACCGGCACATAGAGCCGCGGCGCGTTCGCCATTCCGTAGACCTGACCGGCGAAGAGCGTTCGGATATCGTAGTCGAACTCTGAGAACGCGAGCAGGCCGCGGATCGGATTGAGCGGCGAAAGCGCCGCCCATGGCCAGGCGAAGATCATTACCACATAGGCTAGCAGCAGCGCCGGCAATAGCCGCAGCGCCGATCCGGTTGCGAAACGCCACCATGCCCGGCCGTGACCGGACCACGGCCGCGGCATGTACAGCGCGATCGCGACGCCGGCGTAGATCGCGAGCAGCAAGCCGAGGACGCGCATGCCGAGCGCGGCTCCCGTGAGCAGCCCGAACGCGGCGACGTCGCCGGCGCGCGGCGCAGGCAGCGAACGCGCGATCCGGATCAGGAACAGCGTCGCGCCCATCATCGCGGCGGCGAAGGGGATGTCCTTGGTGTGGTTGAATATGGTACCGTACCACGCCCCACAGACGCTCAAGCCAGCCGCGGCGATCAGGCCGGCGCGCGGGCCCGCGATCAGGCGCGCGGTGGCGGCAGTGGCGCCGATCCCGCAGATGCCGATCAGCGCGCACAGGATATGGCGCAAATCAAACGGATCGATCGGGACCAGATGGCTGAGGGCGACGGCAACGATATCGAACAGCCCGCCATAGAGAAAAAGGTTCTCGAAGCCGAATACGCTCTGGTCCCTGAAGGCGCTGGTATAATAGGCGATGATCAACTCGCCGTAACGATGCTGAACCGCCTCGTCGTTGGAGATCGCGTAGTCCTTGAAGGTACAAAACGCCAGGACAACGAGCGCGGCGACCAGGACGAACGTGGCGCGATCATAGGCGCCCAAGCGCGCGATGGCCGATGTCCAGGACGACACCGGGGATGTCGGCCCGCGGCCCGGCGAGGCGTTCGCGGCTCCGCCGGCGGCAATGCGCTCTTCCGCCATCTTCGCCTCGCCAATGGTGTCGGTCATTTCACCCCGGGGGGATCAGGTCTTCGCCGGCAGGGCCTCCGTACTCTCTTCGAGTTCGGCCGCGTCGACAAACAGGTCGGGCACTTCCCTGGCCCGATCCAGAGACCAGGCAATCGCAACCATGATCAGCATGCCGCCGAGGCTGACGGCCAGTTGCATCAGCACGGCATGGCTATACTGCGTCAGGATCCAATGCGCCCCGAACGACAGGAATACGCCGAAGCAGAAAATCGGCAGCGAGTGCTGACCGCACATGATCAGCGGGCGGAGCCATTTGGACCTAAGCAAGGCGTCCTTGCGCGGGAAATATCGCGTGACGACCGTTGCCACTGCCAGGAAGTGCGTGAACCGCAGCATATCGAGATCGGTCTTGTCGATCGGATAGATCGCCTTGATCATCCATTTCGGGATCAAGGCTTCGAGCCACGGGGCGTGCCAGGTCATGACGATCACGAACGCAAACGCAAGCCAGGCAAAGCACAGCGCCAGCACCGCCTTGGAGCGGATAATGGGTTCGATCTTGGCGAGGCCTCCGACACCGCACCACGCCCCGAACACGAACAGCATTTGCCAGGCAAACGGGTTGAAGTACCAATAGGTGCCGGGCGGATAGGAGGCCAAATTCCAGTCGAACCAGCGCGCCGCGATATAAAGTGCGACCGAACCAAGCAGGGTCCAGTTCGGGCGCCGCAACAGGGCCCACAGCACAAAAGGCGAAGTGCCCACCAGCACGATATAGAGCGGCAGCACATCCAGATCGACCGGCTTGTAGCGCAGCGTGAGCGCCTGCCCGATCAAGACGTCGGGGTGTGCCAGGAAATTGGCGACGTTGAATTCATCCTTGTACATCGGGTTGTCGAATTTCCTGACCGTGCGGGCGATCTGCGCGGTGAACAGCAGGAACAGCATGATGTGGGCGACATACATCTCCGCGGCGCGTTTCAAGAGCCGCTTGGTGGCGGCGAGAAAATGGCCGGTGCTGATGATCGGGCCGTAGATGTAACCGGCCAGATAGCCGGAAATGAACACGAAAACCTCGGCGGCGTCGGAAAAGCCGTAATTGCGCAGCGTCAGCCAGGCGACGAAGTCGTCCGGAATGTGATCGAGGAAAATCATCCACAGCCCGACGCCGCGGAAAAGATCGAGCCGGAGGTCGCGCTCGAACTCGGAGCGGCGGAGAAAACCCCTTCGGATTGGCCATGATGCCCCTCTATCTGTCCCTTGGTGTATGGCGCCGGTCCCCGCCAACGCGCACTCCGATGCTACTAGCACAACTCAATGACGCACCACTAGTCAATGGTCGCGGGGGTCTCGCGGGGGCGGCGATCGCGTTACCAGAGCGTGCGAAGGGGCGCAGGCGGACCTCAATCGGTTGAAGGAAATCGACCGTTCCAGAGGTTTCGGCCTTGCCGGGGCGAATAGCCGCAACTTGCTTACAAGCTGCGCAACTATATGATCTTTCGCGGCACGAGCGGGTAAGCCGGGTTTTCTCAGGGCGGGGCTTTAACGATGTTGATGGCTGATCGACCGGCCGCCCCTTCCGGGTCTGGCGGACGCGATCGCGCAGGACCCGCGCCGGCGGTCGTCCTGACGCCGGCCGTTTCGGTTCCCGCAAACGATCGGGAATTGCGAATCGATCTGTTCCGCGGTCTGGCGCTCTGGCTGATCTTCATCGACCACATGTCTCCCGATCTCCTGACCTGGTTCACGATCCGCAACTACGGCTTTTCCGACGCCACCGAGATTTTCATCTTCATTTCAGGTTACACCGCGGCGTTCGTCTACGGCCGCGCCATGCTGCAATCGGGCTTCCTGATCGCGGCCGCGCGCATCCTGCGCCGGGTCTGGCAGATCTATCTCGCGCACGTGTTTCTGTTCACGGTGTTTCTCGCCGAGATTTCCTATGTCGCCGCCAGTGTCCACAACCCGCTATACTCGGAAGAAATGGGCGTGACGGATTTTCTGAAGCATCCCGATCTCGCCATCGTCCAGACCTTGCTGCTCAGATTCCGGCCGCTGAACATGGACGTGCTGCCGCTCTACATCGTACTGATGTTCTTCCTGCCGTTGATCCTGTGGCTGATGAAGTGGCGGGCCGATCTGACGCTGGCGCTGTCGATCTTGCTCTATTTCATGAGATGGAAGTACGACCTGTACCTGACGGCCTATCCGAACGGTTTCTGGTCGTTCAATCCGTTTGCCTGGCAAATGCTGTTCGTGTTTGGCGCCTGGTGCGCGCTCGGCGGCGGAAAGCGGCTGTCGCGCGTCCTCTCCTCGCGGCTCGCGCTGTGGATTGCAGCGGCCTATCTGCTCGCTGCGTTCGGCGTCACGATGACCTGGTACTTCCCCCAGCTCAGTCATGTGATACCGCCCTGGCTGGAGCGCTGGATCTATCCGATCGACAAGCCCGATCTGGACATACTGAGGTTCGTGCATTTCCTGGCCTTGGCGACCGTCACCCTGCGCTTCGTGCCGGGCGACTGGCCCGGACTGAAATCGCCATGGCTGCGGCCGATGATCCTGTGCGGCCAGCACTCCCTGCCGATTTTCTGCCTCGGCGTGTTCCTGGCTTTTGCGGGGTATTTCCTGTTGACCCAGATTTCCGCGACCATCGGCCTGCACTTCGTCGTCGGCATCCTGGGAATCCTGATCACGTGCGCCGTGGCATGGATGGCATCATGGTACAAGCGATCCGATGCCAAGATGGCGGCGCGGCCGGGCGGCCTGCCCGGCAATGCCGATATCGCGGGAGGGGGCTGATCTCGCCGCATTCTAGTCGATCGGGTGACCGATCATCGCAACCAGTTCGCGCACCAATCTTTCCGACACCTGGCCGGTCACCGGCAACTTGTGCTCGCGTTCGAATTTCGAGATCGCGGCCTGGGTGTCCGCGCCGACGCTGCCGGTCGGTTTCAATTGGCCGTAGCCATATTCGGTGAGCGCGCGCTGCACCGCCGCCACGCGACGCGCGACCGGGTTGGCCGGCAGGGGGATCGGCGCAGGCGGCCGCGGCACGATCGAAGGTGCCGCCGGCGGCAGGCTCGTCGCCTTGACCAGGTTGCCGAGCGGATCGGCCTGCTTCGGCTCGGCAGGCTTTTCGGCAGGCCTTGCTTCGAGAGGTCTTGCTTCGGCAACCCTCGCTTCGGAAACGATGGCGTCAGCTTCGGCCGGGCGCGGCCGCGGCAGGGGACTGGCTACCGGCACGTTCGGCTGGGGCATCACCACAACCGAGCCGAACATCGGCGCCGGATGGTGCCCGGTTTGCAGGAACAGCGCATTGGCGATGATGCCGCTGACCGCGGCAAAGGCGAGCGCGCCCGCAACCGCGTCCTTCGGGCTTCGCAGCAACAGTCGCATCAGGAAGCCGCGCTCGGCATCCACGTCGATCGCGGCCGCCTTTGTGGCCCGCCGGCGGCGCGGCATGTCGTCATCCGCTGCAATTCGTCTAGGCACTTTTCTTCACCTGGTGGGTTTGGTCTTCAACTTGATCCTGGGTCGCGGGTCGCGACGCCGGGTTGAGCGTTGCGATATTGCTCGCAGGCCCTTTCGCCGATGGCGCAAAGGCGAGCGGCAGCGTCACGGTCACGGTGGTGCCCTCGTCGAGCTTGCTTTGCACGGTCAGCTCGCCGGCATGCAAGGCGACCAGGCTCTTGACGATCGACAGCCCAAGGCCGGTGCCTTCGTGCCGCCGCTGATAGGTCTTGCCGGCCTGGAAGAAGGGATCGCCGATCCGCTTGAGATCGTCGGCGGCGATGCCGACGCCGGTATCGGTGACGCGAAGCAGCAGCCGCGCTCCCTCGACGGCGGCGCAAACGGTCACCTTGCCGCCGCGTTCGGTGAACTTGATGGCATTGGAGACGAGGTTCAGCGCGACCTGCTTGAACGCGCGGGGATCGCCGGTCATGTCAGGCAGGTCCTCGGGCAGCCGGGTGACGAGATCGATGCCGTTTTCCCGCGCCTTCAGGGCTAAAAGGTTGCAGCAATTGATCAGCGCCGCGCGCGGCGCAAACGGCTCCGGTGCGATTTCGAAATTGCCCGACTCCATCTTGGACATGTCGAGGATGCCGTTGACCACCGACAACAGATGCTGGCCGGAATCATTGATCAGCTGGGCATATTCCTTTCGTCGCGCCGCATCGAGCATCAACGCGTCTTCCTGCACGATCATTTCGGAGAAGCCGATGATGGCGTTGAGCGGCGTGCGCAGTTCGTGGCTCATGGTGGCGAGGAAGCGCGTCTTGGCCGCATCCGCCTGTTCGGCGGCCGTGCGCGCCAGATCGAGCGCCCGCTCCTGGATCTTGCGATCGGTGACGTCGCGCATCACCGCGACGACCTCGGCTTCGGAGGCCGCTGCGGTCTGCGCGGGATGATCGAGCGGCCGACAACGCATTTCGACCCAGATGAAATCCGTTTGCGGATGACGCTCGCCGCCGCGCGGGACATCGCGCCGCAGACGAAATTCAACGCTGCGTGCCTCGCCGCTGCGCGCCGCGTCCGAGAGCGCGGTGAGATAGGCGGGACGGTCGGCGACGTGGACACGGTCGAACAGGCCGTGGCCGAGCAGGTGCGCGGGCTGCGTTCCCAGCATCGTCTCCACCGCGGGCGAAATGAATTGCACCTCGCCGTTGCGGCGATGTCGCGAGATCACGTCGCCCATGTTGCGCGCCAGGAGCCGATAGCGCTCCTCCTCGAGGTAGAGCAGCGCCACACCGGTACGCGCCAGCGATTCGGCGGCGAAAGCAAGCACAGCGGCATAGAGCGTCGCCGAGGTCACAGCGAACGCCATCAATGCGCCACGCGAAACGGGGCCCGACTCGAGCGGCGCCAACATGCCGAAATGGCCGAGCAGGATCAGCAGTCCCGCGCTCGAAAGCGCCAGCGCGGATGCCGCTGCGACCACGCGGCGCGAGGCCGAAAGCGCGGCCTCCAGGGGAATGACGACGAGCCAGATCGCGGCAAAGGATTCGATGCCGCCGGTGGTCGCGGCCACCACCATCACCAGGCCGGCAAGCGCCAGCGACGACAGCACGTGCGCGCCCTCGTAACGGCCGGTCCGCGACAGAAACCACGACAACAGGATCGGGGCGATCAGCCAGGCGAACGCCGCAACCTCCGGCGCCGTCGGCGCCCCGCGCATTGCGAGATAGGCCGGGAATGCCGCGAACACCGCAAGGCTTCCGAACAGCCGCGGCGCCATGAATGCACGATGGCGGGCGCGCGTCAGCGCGTCGTAACGCGCCGAGGGATGCAGCAACGCATCGAGACAATCGCGGATGATGTTCAAAACTGTCACGGCTCTCGCACCTCGGCCTGTCTCGTCGGAAAGACGTGCCGGAACGCCCCCTTGTCGTTGCGTCAACCTGTCAGAGCGAAATTAAGCGAACGCTAAGGCCCGCGAGGGCGTCGCCAAGGACCGCGTGATGTCGGCCTTTTCCGTCTCCCCGACATTACTCATTCGACGCGGATGGTGAACGTCCGGTTTCCAGATCGCCGCCCGTATGGTTTCGAAATGGTGGACGCGCCGGCGATGCCGCGAAGTTTGCGGAAAGACGGCATCAATCGAAAATTTACGGCGAATCCAATCAGTCGGATTTTCGCGAAATTTTCGGCGGTTTAACCTCAATGCAAACACTTGCGATTTATCCACGGCTGTTAAGTCAACCATGATTGCGGGATCAACCGCAACGGAACCAAGACGACGACCGGGATCGCGAGATGTTCTTTCTGCTTCGCATGGCATTTTGGCTCGGGCTGGTGCTCGTGCTGCTGCCCAGGGAGAAGACACCTGAATCGGAGAAGCTGCCGCAGCTGAACGCGTCGGAAGCGGTGTCGGCTGCGACCGCGGCGGTGTCCGATATGAGCCAGTTCTGCAAGCGCCAGCCGCAGGCCTGCGAAGTCGGCGGCCAGGCCGCCACCGTGATCGGCCATCGCGCCCAGGAGGGCGCGCGCAAGCTCTACCAGATCATCACCGACAAGCGCTCGTCCGATCATACCGGCTCGATCGGCGGCGCCGCGAACGCGGACGCCACGCAGGAAGCAGCGCCCGGCGATACGCTGACGCCGGATGATCTCGTGGCCGAGTGGCAGGTGCCGACGGCGCCGCCGTAGCCCGCGGCCGGCAGCTGCGGCCGGCCTCATTTTTCAAGCGGGTGAACTCGCTTTCGATCGCCGGCGATCCTATATAGGGGTTTGAGGGATCGAGCGGGACACGATGACGATCGACGAAATCAGGGATAATTTCGCGCTGCTGGACGATTGGGACGACCGCTACCGGTACGTCATCGAACTCGGCCGCATGCTCGCTTCCATGCCGGAGGAAGAGCATTCCGCGGCCAACAAGGTTCGGGGCTGCGTCAGCCAGGTCTGGCTTTCAAAGCGCATCGGCCGCAGCAAGACGGGCGAGCCTCTTTTGAACTATCTTGGCGACAGCGACGCGCACATCGTGCGCGGGCTGATCGCGATCCTGCTGACGCTGTACTCCGGCCGCTCGCCGCAGGAAATTCTTTCCACCGACGCGCTCGCGATCTTCGACGAATTCGGATTCCGCGAGCACCTGACGCCGCAGCGTTCCAACGGCCTGCGCGCCATGGTCGAGCGCATTCGTACCGACGCCCGTGAGGCGGTCGCCGCGGCTTCCTGAAGATCGACGTTCGAGCTATTTGCGCCGGCGACGCTGCTGGCCAAGTCCCATTTTCTTGGCGAGCGCCGAACGCGCCACCGCGTAATTCGGCGCCACCATCGGATAGTCGGCAGGCAGGCCCCATTTGTCGCGATATTGCTCGGGCGTCATGCTGTACTGCGTGCGCAGATGGCGTTTCAGCGATTTGAAGCGCTTGCCGTCCTCGAGGCAGACCAGATAGTCCGGGGTCATGGATTTCTTCACCGATACCGCCGGTTTTGCAGGCTCTGCCGGCGTCTCGACCCGGCCCGTCGAGACCCGCAACAGGGCGGCGTGGACCTGGCCGATCAGGTTCGGAATTTCGGAAGCAGGCGTCGGATTGTTGCTGAGATAGGCCGACACGATATTGGCGGTCAGGTCGATGAAAGTCTTGCCGGCAGCGTCCGTCATGCCTCAACCTTTCCAGGCCGCGATCGGAACAGGCATATTCACGGGCCGGACAGTATCCGCCAGCCGCCAATACGCTCCCGGAATCGCGCACTACTTGGCGAATATGAGCGGATTACTGCGGACGTGACAAGAACAACGGCGCTTTATTTTTCAGGCCGGTTCCTTTCCGAAGTAGAGGCGTTCAGGGACGCTGGTCGAGGTGCGCGCGCAGCTCGTCGATCGAAGCGAACCGCATCATGCCTTCGGGCATTTGCGCCTCGATCGAGCCGTCGGAATACAGCGAATAGGCCATGCCATCGACGACGCCCGATTTGAGTACGGTGACCTGCGGCTGGGCCTCGTTTCGTGGCGGAGGAGGCCGATTGGCTCCGGTCGCACCGGCGCCGGCATCGGCGAAGGTCGATGGCGCGCGGCCTGTACGCCGGGGTGGCGCGGCATCGGCGGTGCGGGCGCGTTCCGATTTCGGCCAGGCATCATCGAAGTTGGCGGGCGGTGGTTCGACCGCATCGGGAACCGGCGGCGCCGTGGGCGGTGCGGGGCGCAGATCAGCCGGTGGCTCGTTTCCTCGCGCCTCGGCGCGCTCGCGTTCCTTGCGCGAAGACGAGGAAAACAACAGGTTGCGTCGCGGCTTTGGCGCCGGCGCTGCCTCGACCGTTTCGGTTGCGGGCGGCGCTTCACCGCGCGGACGCGCGGACGCCTCTCCGAGCCAAGCCGGTGGTGCAGGCTCTGTCTGGCCGACATTTTGCGCGGCCGCCTGGTCGTGGCTAAGCAGCAGGCCACCTTCTTCCGGACTCTGGTCGCCCAGCGCAGCGCTCAGGCTCGCCGGCTGTGGCGAGGCGCCCTTGCGCGCTGCCTGGAGCGCAATACCGGGACCGAGGCTGCGCGCGATATTCTTCATTTCCCGAAGCACCACCCACATGCCGGCCAGGATCGTTCCGGTGCACGCCGTGACCGCGCCCGCGAGGATCAGGGTATTGCCGAAGCTGAGATCGAGCTGGATCCCGAAGCCCACCGTTACGAGGCCGGCCAGCAGCAGGCCAATCCCGGCGATCAACACCACAATCATCATCGAACTCACCCCCGGGGCCACGCTCGAAACGCTCGCCCGTCGCCTACGCCACGATACCGTCATAATCCGCGCGGGGCCAACCTACAATCGAGGTTGCGGTTCCCCGGAAAAGCCTCTGCGCGCGTTGGACAATATAATCCTCTTCTTAATTTTCGACCTGTTCGGCCAGCCATTGTTGCGTCGCACTCGGGAAATTACGCCACAATTGCCAATTACTTGCCGGAACAACTGCGCTATATGGATGCCGGGGAACGAGGCCCAAAAGCGCCAAAGCTGGCCTCAGGGGATACCGGGTTACCAATAGCATGTCATCGATTACGACTACGGCCGTCGAAACGCCTTCGCGGCGCGCGGCGGAACGGATTTTCGACGACCTCGCCATGGTGGGGTTGGCGGTCGTTGCCCTGGTCGCCGGTCTGACATTCCGCGACTATGGGCTGGGCTGGGACGACTACACCCACGCCGAATATGCCGACCTGTTGCTGCGCATGTACGGTTCCGGTTTCAGGGATACCGGCGCGCTGTCGTTCGCCAACCTCTATATGTACGGCGGCGGCTTCGACATGGCGGCAGCGCTGCTGCACAAGGTCATTCCGCTCGAGCTGTTT
Source organism: uncultured Alphaproteobacteria bacterium (assembly GCA_963721135.1). Taxonomy (GTDB): domain Bacteria; phylum Pseudomonadota; class Alphaproteobacteria; order Rhizobiales; family Xanthobacteraceae; genus Bradyrhizobium. Next base: position 266,420 of record CAVRIB010000003.1, on the reverse strand, counting down.
GAGACCCGGCGCCTGCTCGGCGCCGCCGTCGGCGTGGTCGGTCTTGCGGTGACATGGCGGCTTGGCCGACGTGTCGGCGGCCCGCTTGCCGGGCTCGCGGCATTGCTGCTGCTGGCGCTGTGTCCGACCTATTACGGCCACATGTTCATGAATCCGAAGGATGCGCCGTTCGCGGTCGCGATGGTGATCCTGATGTTCGGCCTCGTGCGCCTGGCCGAGGAATACCCGGAACCCTCGCCGCGCACCATCCTGATCGTAGGCCTCGGTGCCGGCCTGTCGATCGGTTCGCGCATTCTCGGCGGGCTCGCGCTGGTCTACGCGCTCGCAGGCTTCGTGCCGCTGTTCGTGGACGAATTTCGCAGCCGCGGCGCGCGACAGGCGGTCCACCGCTTCGTCCACGTGATCCATGTGCTGATCCCCGGCCTGATCCTCGGGTATCTGGTGATGGGACTGATCTGGCCATGGTCGATCATGGAGCCCGGCAATCCGTTTCGCGCGCTGACCTATTTCTCGCACTTCTTCGAGAAGCCGTGGAAGGAGATGTTCGACGGCGCCCTGGTGTCGGTGCCGGACATGCCGTGGTCGTATCTGCCGACCCTGTTCGCGCTGCAGCTGCCCGAGGTGCTGCTCGCCCTTTCCATCGCCGGCGTTACCGGCGCACTGGTGGTGCTGCCGCGCGGCGACGTCACGGCCCGCCGCAAGACCATCCTCTTGACGCTGATGCTGGCGGCGACGCTGCCGCTGATCATCGCGATGGTCAAACGCCCGGCGCTCTACAACGGCATCCGCCATTTCATCTTCGTGATCCCGCCGATGACGGTGCTCGCCGGGAATGCCTTTGCGTGGGGAATGAACTGGCTCGGCGAAAATCGCCGCAGCTGGCAGCCCGCGGCCGTGGCGGTCTTTGCATTCGGCCTGCTGTTGCCGCTCGGCGAGATGATCCGCCTGCACCCATACCAGTACACCCACTTCAACCACATCGCCGGCACGGTGCGCGAGGCCGACGATCGCTTCATGCTGGATTACTGGGGCCTCGCGTTCAAGCAGGCTTCCGACGGCTTGCGCGAGCAGCTTGCCGAACGGCACGAAGTGCCGCCCAGGGGACGCAAATGGAAGGTCGCGGTGTGCGGCCCGCAGCGCCCCGCGCAGGTCGCGCTCGGCCCCGACTTCACGATCGGCTGGGACAGTCATGCCGCCGACTTCGCGATGACGCTCGGCGAATTCTACTGCAAGGGCCTGACTGCGCCTGTCATGGTGGAGATCAAGCGCGACGACGTGGTGTTCGCGCGCGTCTACGACATCCGCGGCCGCAGCATTTCGAGCCTGCTGGCGATTCCGCCGCCTTGAGGCGAGAGGCCCTCGCCAGCGGAATCTCGCCTGAAGAAAGTGCTGGCTGGCGCACTTGAGAATCCGGAAAATTGAGGTAGTATTCCGGCCAACGACCTCTGCACTTTATCAAAACGCCGCCCAATCCCGGGCGGCGTTTTTATTTGGTCCAGCGCGAAGTGCGCCTTTGCCCGCCCTGCAGCCTCGTCGCGCCTATCGCGCCGCGTCGGCGAACGCCCCGAGGATCCGCGCCCACGAGCGAATGCCCTTGTGGAAGCTCTTGAGGTCATACTTCTCGTTCGGCGAATGGATGTTGTCGTCGTCGAGCCCGAAGCCGACCAGAACGGTATCGAGACCGAGGGTGCGCTTGAAATCCGAAACGATCGGGATCGAGGCGCCCGAACCCATCAGCACCGCTTCCTTGCCCCACTCTTCCGTCAGCGCGCGCCTGGCCGCGGCGAGCGGCTTCATGTTCCAGTCGAGCGCGATCGCTGGCGCGCTGGAATGGTCGCCGAATTCGGCCCGGCAATCGCCCGGAAGCCGCGCCAAAACATAATCGCGGAACGCCTTTCGAATTTTGACAGGATCCTGTCCCTCGACCAGCCGGAACGAGATTTTCGCCGAGGCTTCCGCGGGGATCACCGTCTTGGAGCCTTCCCCGGTATAGCCGCCGATGATGCCGTTGACGTCGCAGGTCGGCCGCGAGGAGACCTGCTCGATCAGCAAGCGGTCCTTTTCGCCGGCGGGAATCGAAAGCCCGATCGGCTTGAGGAAGGATTTCCGGCGTGAGGTTCAACTTCTTCCATTGCGCCAGGATATCCGGCGGCAAATCCCTTACCCCGTCATAGAAGCCGGGGATGGTGATGTGGCCGTTGTCGTCGAACAGGCCGCCGAGGATCCGGGTCAGCACCCGGATCGGATTTTGCGCGCCACCGCCGAACACGCCGGAATGCAGGTCGCGATTGGCGGCCTTGATCTTGACCTCGTCATAGACGAGCCCGCGCAGCGAGGTGGTGATCGCGGGCGTGTTGGGGTCCCACATACCGGTGTCGCAGACCAGCGCGAAATCGGCCTTGAGCTCGTCCTTGATCTTCTCCAGGAACGGCACGAAGTTCTTCGATCCGATTTCTTCCTCGCCCTCGATGATGATGGTGATGTCGACGGGCAGCGATCCCGTAACCGACTTCCATGCCCGGCAGGCTTCGACGAAGGTCATCACCTGCCCCTTGTCGTCCTCGGCGCCGCGCGCGACGATGATCTTGCGTCCGTCGGCATGGGTGGTGACTTCAGGCTCGAACGGCGGACGATGCCAAAGATTGAGCGGATCGACCGGCTGCACGTCGTAATGACCGTAGAACAGCACATGCGGCCGCAGCTTGCCATTTCCCTGACCGCTGCCGTTGCTCTTGGCGACGATGGCGGGATGGCCCGCAGTCGGCCTGACCTCGGTCGCAAAACCGAGCGAGGCGATATCCTCGGCGAGATGATCGGCCGCCTTCCTGCAATCGCCGGCAAAGGCCGGATCGGCGGAGATCGATTTGATCCGCAACAGGGCAAACAGCCGCTCCAGGCTGTTGTCGAAATCGGCGTCGATGCGGTCGAGAACCGGTTGCATTTGCGTCGCGTTGGACATTTTTGTCTTCCTGGCTAGCGGGACGATTTCAGTACGTCGGGTTGTAGCTTGCCGGCCGCCATTGACAAAGCGCTGACGGCACCATCTGCAAGCGGATGCCGGAGATGCCAGACCAATCCCCCGGCGAGGACGATGGTCGCGGCGAGGTTGTTCCCCCAGGCCTGCAGATCGTTCGGGAATATCGGAAACGACAGGCACATCAATCCTCCCGCCAGCGCCAGGGTCGCCCAGGTGCCCACACGCACGGCTGAACGGGGATCATAGGCGGCGCGGTGGATCAGCACGGTCATCGGAAAGAACAGCCACACGAAATAGTACTGACGCGCCAGCGGCGAGGCCACCGTCATCAGGCAGAACAGGATGCCAAGCTCCTCGGCATTCGAGCGCGGTGTCAGGCGTGACCGACCTGGCAGCACCGCGATGTAGCCGAGCCCGATCAGGAACGATATCGCGAGGACGACCCAGTTCGCCGTCCTGAAATCAAGCTCGAGCAGGTTCATGTAGGCAGGCGGCTTGGCCGGATTGTCCTGGTTGTAATTGACCGGCCGCAGCACTCGATGCGTCACCGCGATGATGGACTGGTTGACCCACGACCAGTTCTGCTCGCCGCGCTGGCCGAAGCCCTGTTCGGAGCTCGTTCCCACCATGCCCTGATACCACGTCTTCAGTTCGGACACGTTGTGCTGAAAGCCGCGCACCGGCGCCGGAACCACGAACAGAAAGACGCCCAGAAAGACCACCATGCTGGCAACCGCGGCCCACTGCCTGCGCCAGATCAGATAGGGAAATACCGCCACCGGGAATACCTTGATCGCGGTGGCGAGCGCAAACATGCTTCCACCCATCCAGGGTCGCTGGTGCTGCAGCAACCAGAACCCGTAGAGCATCAGCGCCAGCAGGACGAGATTGGGCTGCCCGAGATCGAACATGTCGAAGACGAACGTCACCGTGACAAAACTGGGCAGCGCAAACAGCCACGGGCCGGGTATCTTCCCCGAACCGGTCATCGCGTGGGAGAATTGCGCGGTCATCCACCACGCCACGACGTTGAACACCGACAGGCACAGATAGAGCGGTATCTTGCCGAACCAGGCCGGGATCGCGAGCAGGACCGCTGACAGCGGCGGATAGAGGAATTCGAAATAGGCCTTGGGATCGCTGGGATAGAGGTTCCCGCCGTGCAGCACCTGCTGTCCGGCCCACAACCAGAGCGGATAGTCCTTGGTCTTTCCGTTCCCCCAGACTTCCGGACCGAGCACGTCGGCCGTCAGTGCGACACAGCAGATCAGAAACAGAATATCGAGCGGCGCTCGCAATGACGGATATCTCAGCACGCGCACCCTTCCGAAAGCTCAACGAGATCGCGCCGCAGCGCGGCAAGAGACATCATCGGCGCAACAAACCGCCGAGCGCGCCGCGCACCAGCGCGCGCCCGACCGAACCGCCGACCGAGCCACCCACCTTCTTGCCGAGATCGGCGACGACCCCGCCGACGACCTGGTTGGTGACCGAGCGCGTGCCCGCAGATCCTTCATGTCGATCAGGGCAAGGCCGTCGTCGTCCGCGACCCGGAAGGCGACGTTCAATACCCCTTCCTGGACGTCGTTGAGGTCGAGCCACCGGATGACCCTGCTCGCCGAACACATCCCAAAAGATCGTCGAGAACTGGTCAGGCTGGAAGTTGAGGCCGACCTCGCCGGCCCGCTTGACGATAAAATCCTTGGCCTCACCGACCTGCGAAATGCCCGAAAGGTCTCCCTTGATGTCGGCGGCAAACACGGCGACGCCGGCGCGCGCAAATCCTTCCGCCATCACTTGCAGGGAGACCGTTTTTCCAGTTCCGGTAGCGCCGGTGACGAGGCCATGGCGGTTGGCAAGCGCGAGCGTCAGCCAGGCGGGCTCCTCACCCTTGCCGATGAAAATCTTCTCGCCGGTATCGGCCATCCCGTTATCGGACGTCGGCATCGCAGAGCCTCTTCGCAACCACCTTGGCGTCTTGGCGGCCAGGCGTCGGCATCATACTGCATGTTGCGAGCCGATTGAAACCGGCCCGCACTCCCCGTGGGGATCAAAACCCGACCCTGACAAGACCGGATCGAACGACCTGTCCTCCGAACCTTCGTCTAAAGTCTGCAGCATAAGCACCAACCCAAGCACAATTTGTTGCGCAATTTCCCGTCCGCTCTTGCATTGCTGCAACACTTGGCACGCGATCGAATGCGAATCGCCGTTCTGTGTGTGGTGATCGCTTGTAATTCGCTGCGCGGAAGATCAAGATAAATTCACTGAGCAAGGAGCCGGCACCAAGTCGGTTGAGGCGGGGCAATATGGACGAACTGGTTGGACGGCTGGCCGCATCGGCCGGCATCGGTGAAGCCGTGGCTGAAAAGACGGTCGGCATCATTCTGGGATTCCTTCGCAACGAGGGTCCTTGCGACGAAGTCCAGGCCTTGATCGACAGGATACCCGGCGCCGAAGCCGCAATCGCGGCCTCGAGCAATGGCGGCGGCCTCGCAAGACTGATGGGCGGCGGGCTGATGGCGCTCGGGACCCGGCTGATGGCGCTCGGCCTGGGAATGAGCGAGATTCAGAACATTGCACGTGAACTTTTCAAGTTTGGCCGCGACAAAATCGGAGCGGATCAAATGGGTGAGATCATCGCGGGGACACCGGGGCTCAGTCAGTTCGCCTAAAGCACCTTTTTCATATCGAGTACCATGACATATCCACTCACCGAGATTGATGGCTTGCCAGCCTTCGCCGCTTCCAAACTCAAATCGCTTGGCATTCGCACCACCGAAGGGCTGCTCGAGGCGGCCCGGACCGTGAAGGGCCGCAAGGCGCTCGCGGCGAAGACCGGCATCAGCGAGCAGCAACTGCTGGAATGGGCCAATTTCTCGGACTACATGCGGATTCCCGGCCTGGGCAAGGCCAAGGTCGGGCTGGTGCGCGCCGCGGGGGTCACCACGGTTCGCGAACTCGCCCTCCGCAACCCGGCGCGTCTCGCCGAAAGCATGAAAGAAGTGAATACCAGGCGCAAACTCGTGCGCGTCCTGCCTTCGGAAAAGTCGGTCGGGCAAATCATCGCCCAGGCCCGCAAGCTCACGCCCAAAATCACCTATTAGACATCGAACCCGATCGTAGCGACGCGGCTGGCACGCCAGCAAGGAGCTGCCGTTGCCGTCTTGACTCCCCTGTGCGGACCGCGCAAAGCGACCGCATGATCGCGACCACCTCCAGATCAGCCCCGGCGGCCGCCTCGGCAGGTCGTCCATTGTTGCCGGCGCTGCTGTCGAAGCCGTATCCGGCCGTGATGGGCGTCCTGAATATCACGCCGGATTCGTTTTCCGACGGCGGAAGGTTCCTTGCGCCGGAGCGCGCGCTGGCGCAGGCGAAACGCATGATCGCGGAAGGCGCCGACATCATCGACATCGGCGCAGAATCGACCCGGCCCTATGGCGGCGCCGAACCCGTTTCCGTTGAAGAAGAACTGCGACGTCTGCGGCCGATCCTGGCCGAGGTCGTCTCCCTCGGCGTTCCCGTATCGATCGACAGCATGAAACCGGCCGTCGTCGTCTGGGCGCTCGATGCAGGCGCGGTCATCGCCAACGACATCTGGGGCCTGCAGCGCGATCCCGGCATGGCGGGGCTCGTGGCGGCGCGCCGCGTGCCGGTCATCGTGATGCACAACCGCGATCGCGCCGAGACCGATATCGACATCATGCAGGATATAGCCGCCTTCTTCGCCCGCTCGCTGGAGATCGCGGCGAAGGCGGGCATTTCACGCGAGCACATCGTGCTCGACCCCGGCATCGGCTTTGGCAAGACGTCCGAGCAGAGCATCACGGTGCTGGCCCGGCTCGATGAACTCGCGACCTTCGGCCTGCCGCTGCTGGTCGGCGCTTCGCGCAAGCGCTTTATCAATTCCATCACGCCATCGCAGCCGGATCAGCGGCTTGGCGGCTCGATCGCCGCGCATCTTCTGGCCGCTCAAGGCGGCGCGCGGATCATCCGGACCCACGATGTGTTGGAGACCATACAGGCCCTGCGCGTGGCGGCGGCGGTCAGGGACGAACGATGACCGATACGATCTTCATCAGCGGCGTTGTCATCCATGCCCGCCATGGCGTCATGGAACATGAGAGCGAGGTCGGGCAGCGCTTCGTGATCGATCTGGAACTGTCCACCGATTTGTCGGAGTCCTCGCGTACCGACCGGCTCGCCGATACCGTGTCCTATTCCAACGTGGTCGCGACCGCGACCGCCGCCTTCAAGGATGCCAACTACAAGTTATTGGAGCGTGCGGCCGGCGCCGTGGCCGACGCCATCCTGGCGGCGTTTCCGCGCATCACCGCCATCAAGGTCACCGTTCACAAGCCGCACGCGCCGATCGCCGCGATCTTTCACGATGTCGGCGTGGTTCTGACCCGGACGCGGCAACAACCGTCGCATGGCTAGTGGTCCGATTCCAGCATTCGCATCCCGTTGCGGCAAATACCTTTGCGAATGCTGGAATCAAAGGACCACGAGCAAATATAGTTTTCTCGTGGAATGGATGTGACGTTCGCTTGAAGGTGTCGCGGCAAGATGGGTAGCGAACGTCACATCCATTCCACGAGTGCCCTGATCGCGCTGGGCGGCAATGTCGGCGACGTCCGCGCGACATTCCGCAACGCGATCGCCCACATCTGCGGGATGACACAAGCCGTGCTGCTGGCACGCTCGTCCGATTACACAACGCCACCCTGGGGCGACGAGCGGCAAGCGCGCTTCATCAACGCCTGCATCGAAATCGAAACCGGCCTCGATCCCCATGCGCTGCTGTTTACGCTGCACAAGATCGAAGGGAAGTTCGGCCGCGACCGCGCCCGCGAGACGCGCTGGGGCCCCCGTACCCTCGATCTCGACCTGGTCGCCTATGACGACGTCTCGATCGAGACGCCGGAACTGACGCTGCCGCACCCCCGGCTGTTCGAACGCGCCTTCGTGCTGGTGCCGCTCGCGGAAATCGCGCCCGATCGCGTCATCGCGGGCCGGAACGTCGCGGCAGCATTGGCCGAGCTTCCAACCGCGGGGATCGAACGCCTGCCCGACCTCGGTTAACCCCGAAAACCCGCCCGCTTGAGCCGAAACAACCGTTTGGCTTGGCGGTCGGCCCGTGGCAATTTCCGGCCCGACAACACGATGCGGCTCAAGGGGGCAACCCGCCGAATGACTTCTGTGACTGACGACCTGCGACTGGCAGCGGATTTCGCGCCGGCAACCTACGACGACTGGCGCAAGCTCGTCGACGGCGTGCTGAAGGGCGCCCCGTTCGAGAAGCTGGTCGGCAAGACCGCGGGCGGTCTCAAGATCGAACCGATCTACCCGCGCGCGCGCGGTGCGGCACCAGTCGCAGGACGGCGCGCCGCGGCGCCATGGCAGATCATGCAGCGGATCGATCATCCGGACCCGAATGAGGCCAATGCGCAGGCACTGCAGGATCTGGAGAACGGCGCCACTGGACTGGCGCTGGTATTCGCCGGCGCCAACGGAGCTCATGGCTTTGGCCTGGATCCATCGGCCGTGGCGATCGAGAAGGTCCTTGACGGCGTTTTCGTCGACGCCGGGATATCGCTCGAGCTCGAGGTTGGTCCGCAGTCACGGATGGCCGCGATGCATGTCGCCGAATATGTGCAGCGCAAAGGCCTGCGCGCCGGGTCTTGCGATATCCGTTTCGGTCTCGACCCCATCGGCGCCTGCGCGGTCTGGGGGTACAGTCCCTATGCCTGGCCCGAGATCGTGCCGGCGGTCACCGGCGCCGTCAAAGGGCTTGCGGGAATGGGATTTAAAGGCCCGTTCGCGGTTGCCGACGGACGGCTGATCCATGACGCCGGCGGATCGGAAGCGCAGGAGCTGGCCTTCACGCTCGCTGCCGCCATTGGCTATCTGCGGGCGCTGGAGGGCGCCGGCGTCGATCTCGAACAAGCGCAGGGCACGGTCTATGCGCGGTTGTCCGCCGATGCCGACGAATTCCTGACGCTGGCGAAATTCCGCGCGCTGCGGTTGTTGTGGGCGCGCATCGAACAGGCCTGCGGGCTTGTGCCGAAGCCGCTGTTCATTGCCGCCGATACCGCATGGCGAATGCTGACCCGGCGCGACCCTTACGTGAACATGCTGCGCGCGACCATGGCGATATTCTCCGCCGGGCTTGGCGGCGCCAACGCCGTCACGGTGCTGCCGCATACCCTTGCGCTGGGATTACCCGATGCGTTCGCGCGGCGCGTGGCGCGCAACACGCAATTGGTGCTGCTGGAAGAATCCAATCTGGCGAAGGTGTCCGATCCGGCAGCAGGCTCCGGTGGCATCGAAGCGCTGACGCAAGCGCTCTGCGAGGCGGCATGGTCGCTGTTTCAGGAGATCGAGAAAGCCGGCGGCGTATTCGCTGCCCTCGAACAAAATCTGGTCCAGCGCAAGGTCGCCGCGACGCGAGCCGTGCACGAGCAGAACACCGCCCGCCGCAGGGAAGTGCTGACCGGCGCCACCGAATTCCCCAATCTGCATGAGGCCGACGTCGCGGTGCTCGAGGCAAAGCCGGTGGTGCTTGCGCCCTATGGCGAAGCCAAATTCAAATTCGACGCGCTGGCGCCGATGCGGCTGGCCGAGCCGTTCGAGGCCTTGCGCGACCGCTCGGATCAAATCCTCAAAGCGCGCGGCGCGCGGCCCAGGATTTTCCTCGCCAATCTCGGCACCGCCGCCGACTTCACCGCGCGCGCGACCTTTGCGAAGAGCTTTTTTGAAACCGGCGGCATCGAGGCGGTCGAAACGGAAGGATTTGCCGATTCCAGCGGGCTAGCCAACGCATTCAAGGCTTCCGGCGCGGCGCTGGCCTGCCTTTGCTCGTCCGACAAGGTCTATGCCGGTCAGGCAGCCGCGGCTGCGAAGGCCCTTCAAGCCGCCGGCGCGAGACATATCTATCTCGCAGGACGTCCCGGCGAGCAGGAGGCTGTCTTTCGCGCCGCCGGCGTTAACGATTTTATCTTTGCCGGCGGCGATGCGCTGACGACGCTGCAGCAAGTCTACCGGCTGATGGAGAAAGCATGACGACGGCCGCAAAACCCCTTCTGACCGGCGGCTGCCAATGCGGCGCCATTCGCTTTGCGCTGTCGGCGCCGCCGAAGAAGGTCAGCATCTGCCACTGCCGGATGTGCCAGAAAGCCGCCGGGGCGCCGTTCGCCTCCTTCGCCGACATCGACCGCAACGATTTCACGTGGACCCGCGGCAAGCCCGCCGCGTTCCGCTCCTCCTCCATCGCCGAGCGCGATTTCTGCAGCCAGTGCGGCACGCCGCTCAGCTTCCGCCGCGTCGACGGCCCCCGAATCGAGATCATGACCGGCGCCTTCGACCGCCCCGACCGGGTGATCCCGACCCAGCAATTCGGCACCGAATCCCGGCTCGGCTGGGTGGTCGGGATTTCCAACCTGCCGAGCCAGACCACGCTGCAGAACTATGGTGCGGAAAAGCTTAACGGCATCGTCAGCCACCAGCACCCGGACCATGATTGAGGTGGCGACCCCCGGGCGTCGTTTGTGCTATGATGGGAAGCAATGAGCCGCATACCGAACTTCGCGAATATCGCATTTGAAAGGACCGCCCCGGCCCAAGCCGCCGGCAATGCCGGGCCGTGGCTGACGCCCGAGGGCATCCCGGTAAAGCCCGCCTACAGCGAGGCCGATCTCGCAGGCATCGACTTCCTCGAGACCTGGCCGGGCATCGCACCGTATCTGCGCGGCCCCTACCCCACGATGTATGTCAACCAGCCCTGGACCATCAGGCAATATGCCGGGTTCTCCACGGCGGAGGACTCCAACGCCTTCTATCGCCGCAACCTCGCCGCCGGACAAAAAGGGCTTTCGGTCGCGTTCGATCTCGCCACCCACCGCGGCTACGATAGCGACCACCCGCGCGTCGCCGGCGACGTCGGCATGGCCGGCGTCGCGATCGATTCGATCTACGACATGCGCACGCTGTTTGCGGGCATCCCGCTCGACCGGATGAGCGTATCGATGACCATGAACGGCGCGGTGCTGCCGATCCTGGCGCTGTTCGTCGCCGCCGCCGGGGAACAGGGCGTGCCACCGGAGAAACTGTCGGGGACGATCCAGAACGACATCCTGAAAGAGTTCATGGTGCGCAACACCTACATCTATCCGCCGGCGCCCTCGATGCGGATCATCTCCGACATCTTTGCCTACACCTCGCAAAAGATGCCGAAATACAATTCGATCTCGATCTCCGGCTATCACATGCAGGAGGCCGGCGCGACGCAGGACCTCGAGCTCGCCTATACGCTGGCCGACGGCGTCGAATATCTCCGCGCCGGGCTGAAAGCCGGCCTCGACGTCGACCGCTTCGCGCCACGGCTGTCGTTCTTCTGGGCTGTTGGCATGAACTTCTTCATGGAAGTCGCCAAGATGCGCGCGGCTCGGCTGTTGTGGGCCAAGCTGTTGACGCCCTTCAACCCGAGAGACCCGCGCTCGCTCTCCTTGCGCACGCACTGCCAGACCTCGGGCTGGTCGCTGACCGCGCAGGACGTCTACAACAACGTGATGCGCACCACGATCGAGGCGATGGCGGCAACGCAGGGCCATACCCAGTCGCTGCACACCAACGCGCTCGACGAGGCGTTGGCGCTGCCGACCGATTTCTCCGCCAGGATCGCGCGCAACACCCAATTGTTCCTGCAGCAGGAGAGCGGCACGACCCGCATCATCGATCCCTGGGGCGGCTCGTACTACGTCGAGCGGCTGACCCGCGACCTCGCCGCGAAAGCCTGGGGCCACATCAGTGAGGTCGAGGCGCTCGGCGGCATGGCGAAGGCGATCGAGGCCGGCGTGCCCAAGCTGCGGATCGAGGAAGCTTCCGCCAAGACCCAGGCGCGGATCGACGCCGGCAGGCAGGCGGTGATCGGCGTGAATAAATACCGGCCGGTCGCCGAGGCGCCGATCGACGTATTGAAGGTGGAGAATTCCACGGTGCGGCGGCTGCAGATCGACAAGCTGTCGCGACTCAAGAAGGAGCGCAGCCAGAAGGACGTCGACGACGCGCTGAAGGCGCTGACCCGCAGCGCCGGCGAAGGCAATGGCAATTTGCTGGCGCTCGCCATCGATGCCGCACGCGCCAAAGCCACCGTCGGCGAAATCTCCGACGCGCTGGAGAAAGTGTTCGGGCGGCACCGCGCCGAGATCAGATCCATCACCGGCGTCTACAAGCGGGAGGCGTCCGCCATGTCCAACCGGGTCGAAAAAGTGCAGGCGTTGATCGATGCGTTCGAGGACGCCGAAGGCCGCAGGCCGCGCATTCTCGTGGCCAAGATCGGCCAGGATGGTCACGACCGCGGCCAGAAGGTGATTGCGTCAGCCTTCGCCGACGTCGGCTTCGACGTCGATATCGGGCCCTTGTTCGCCACCGCCGACGAGGCCGCGCGGCAGGCCGTCGAGAACGACGTGCATATTCTGGGCGTATCGTCGCTGGCGGCGGCGCACCTCACCGCGGTGCCCGAACTGAAGGCGGCGCTGAAGAAACATGGCCGCGACGACATCATGATCATCGTCGGCGGCGTGGTGCCGCCGCAGGACTACGACGCGCTCTACAAGGCCGGCGCGGAAGCGATCTTCCCGCCGGGCACGGTGATCGCGGACGCCGCCGAAGAGCTGATCCACAAGCTCAATGCGCGGCTCGGACACAGCGAGGCGGCGGAGTAGATCGCTTTTCAGGCATTTGTGCTAATAGCGTTGAGCCATGAGCGACGTCGCGGACATCACGCTGGAACAAATCATCGTCAAGCTGCGCGAGATCGCGCCCGCGATCAGGGCGGAGGGCGTGACGAGGCTCGCGGTTTTTGGATCGCGGGCGCGCGGCGATGCGCGGCCGGACAGCGATCTCGATATCCTCATCGACACCGTTCCCCGCGGCGGCTTGCCGGCGTTCGACCTCTTCAAGGTCATGCATTTGATCGAGGATGCCACGGGTCTTCAGACCCAGATATCGATGCGCGACTTGCTGAAGCCGCGCATCAGGGAGCGGATGGCCGACGATTTGGTCGAGGTGTTTTGAATGCCGCCCACCGCCGCCCGCGGGACATGTTTGGTCGCCACGGTTGCCAGCTTCGCAGTCGCTGCGGCCCTCGCCGCGGAGCCCAAGGCCGACGCCGCGATCAACAACAGAAACCTCGATGCCATCGTCAACCTCGACGACAAGATCAAGCCGACCCCGCGCTTGCCGCGGATTGTCTCGCCGAAGGCAAAAAGTGGCTCGACAAGAATGCCACCGAAGCCGCAGCCTCGCGCAAGCGGGATCCGGTCATGTTCCGGGACGGCCCCTGGACGTTCGAGCGCGAATACAAAGTCCGCTCCGTGGTCGACGGCCGTTATGTCTCGGTCGTCAGGTCCGACTACATCAACGGTGGCGGCGCGCATCCCAATTCGGACGTCAATACCATCCTGTGGGACTCGGATGCGAAGAAGCGCATCAGCATTCGCCCCTTCTTCACCGAGACCGCCGACAACGGCCCGACCATGACCGCGATCCGCAAGGCTGTGATCAGTTCACTCAACATCGAAAAGAAGAAGCGCGATTCGAGCGAAACCGCTGATACCGAGTGGTACAAGGGCGTCGAGCCCAAACTGCTCAAGATCGGCGCGGTGACGCTGGCGCCATCGACCGAGGCGGGGAAAAGCTCCGGCCTGACCTTTCACTATCCGCCCTACGCGGTCGGCCCCTACGTCGAAGGCGAATATGTCGCGTTCGTACCGTGGGAGAGCCTGAAGCCGTATCTGTCGCCGGAGGGAACGAAAATTTTCGGCGGCGCACGGCCGAAGGGCGACGATGACGACGCGCAATGAGGTTTGGAGAGACCGTCAGCTGTGCGTCGGCCAGTGCCGTTCGCGGAACCAGGCGCGATATTCCGACATCTTCGCGCGTTGCGCCTGCGGCGCATGACGCTTGCAGGTCGAGGCCTCTTCGCTGTTCTCGGGCGCCCCCCAGCGGAGCTCCACGCAGTCATTCGGGTTGTAGGCCATCTCGAAATCCACCGCCCGATCGACCACATCCTTGACCGACAGCGTCCACTGCGAGCCGTCGCTGCGGGTATAGGAAATTTTGCGCGAGGCAAGTTCCGAAGCCAGCACGCCCTGCAATTCGTTCTTCATATCCGCCACGCTCTTGCCGGCCGCAATCGCATACCGGTCCGACCGACGCGCGAAGTGATCGGGAAATCCCCGCACCACGTCGATCGCGATCAACAGGCGAAAATCGCGCGCCGGGGTCGAATAATCCTCCCAGGCGCCGGTCGTCTCAAAGATCGAAGCGCCGTCCGGCATCGTGGTGTCGCCGGTTTGCTTGGCCTGATATTTTCGTCCGTTTTCCACCGAGGTGACGCGGATCTTGATCTGTTCGCTGAGGCTCGTGATGGCGTCTGTCATCGCGCGCACCGGATCGAGCGGTTCGGGCGACATGACGTCATCCATGCGATCGTAGAAATCCTCGGCAGACATTTGCGACTGCTCGGGTGAAAAATCGCCGTATTGCGGATTCTTGTTGATTTCGGCGTTGCCCAACCGCCGCAATGGGCCGTTCTTTTCGCGCATGATCGGGCGGAAATGCTTGAAGCCGGGGCTGCCGAGCGAGGGTTCGTGCACGAAAAGGAAGTTGCCGCGCCAGAAACGCTTTCGCGTGATCGATCCGTCGGGCTCGGCGTCGACGGCCAGGAAGACACCCGGCGTGCCATTCGCCTCCGGCACGCGACGCACCAGCATCATCACATGGCCGTAGGGGTCGGCGTATACCGTCCCCGGGCGCAACGCCTGCTGCGTCAGCGGCACGGTGTAGAAATCGGAGTTGTCGTCGCCCGCGCGTACCGCTCCGGTTTGGACGACATCGCCGACGTCGCGCAAATATTCGCTAAAATTGGTCGGGGGCTTCGGCTTTGGCGGAGGCGTCTTCGCAGGCGGAATTGCGGGCGATTCGACGGGCGGCTGCGATCGGCGAAACAACCCCAGGAAGGTTGGAGCCTGCTCCGGCGGAGCGGGGGCCGGGGCGGCCTGCGCGACCTCCTGTTCCGGCGACGGCGCCGGACGCGTGATCTCGGGGTGCCCGATGTCGAACCACTGGTAGCACCTCGGCGGCTTGCCGCCGAAGCCGCGCGAGCAATTCGAATAGCCGAACGGCAGCCCCATCTTGAATGCAAAATAGGCGCGCAGGAAGTAGACGAAGTCGGCACAGTCAGGGCGCTGGCCGGTTTGCGTATTGTCTTCGTTGCGTCCGAGATAGTTGAAAAGGAAGTTGCGGGATTGGTCGCGCAGCACCTCGTACCAGACCTTCCAGTTCAGGTCCTGGTCGGGCGGCGCGTCGAACAGCTTCTCGATCCATGCCGAGAACAGGGCCTCGTTCGTGCTATTCCAGCTGTTACGCACTTGCCAGATGCTTCCCGGTGGAATGCGCAAGGGCTCCGGCTTGCGTGCGCTGACGACGATGTCGCGGGTGACGGGGCTGCAATCCGCCGAGGTAGTGTCGCGCCCCAGCGTCGCGTGCCAGGTGCCGGCGGCGGGAGCCGCGACCTCGGCGAACCAGGAATAAGGCGGCCCGTCGTGCCGGTCAGGCGATTTGACCACGACGCTTCCATCGGGCGCGGTCAGCGTCAGCACGCCCTCGATCGGCTTCTCGGCGACGACCATGACGCGCAGCGGCGCGCCGGTCCAGGGCGCCAGCGGCGACGGCAAGACTGTAACCTCGGCCGGGCCCGCGCAGCCGTCGGATGCCGCCGCGGCCGGAGATTGCGCCGTTGAGAAAAGCAGGAGGAACAACCCGCCTGTGACCAGCAAGACTGCCGCGGCAGTGGAAGCAAAGCGATGCCCAAGAAACATCTGGATATAACCCCGCTGAGGTTCCCGGAACCTCCATTCGACCCTGTCGGCGGGCCGGATCGCAAAGTACCGAATCGAAAGGGACAAGTCAGCGGAATTGAATCGAATTTCCATGGTCATGATAGGATCATCCTGCGGCACCTGATATTCGCCGGGCGGTAACCGGCGGGCAAACGGAACCATGACGCGACGAGACGCCGCACGGGATGATTGCGGCGGGGGAGAGAAGATCTGCATGTCTTTGCCGGTTTCACGCGGCGCGTTGAAAATCCGACCAGATCGATTTGCCATCATCTCCCGGAGTGTTGACGCGCGCTCTTATACTGCTTGTCTGCGTTTGGCCGCTGGTGGCGATTTCACCTGCCAATGCCGCCTCGGAAAGACCCGTGGCCGCCGAGAAGGGCATGGTGGCCAGTGCGCAGCACCTTGCGACGGAAGTCGGTGTCAACATTCTCAAGCGCGGCGGCAATGCGATAGATGCCGCTGTCGCGGTGGGATATGCGCTCGCCGTGGTCTACCCGGCCGCCGGCAATTTGGGCGGCGGCGGTTTCATGACGATCCGGTTTTCGGATGGACGAAAGACGTTCCTCGATTTCCGGGAGAAGGCTCCTCGCGCGGCAAGCCGTGACATGTACCTGGACAAGGACGGAAACGTCATCAAAGGCCTGACGACGACCGGCTGGCTGGCGGTCGGGGTCCCCGGCACGGTCTCGGGTCTGGAATATGCGCGGAAAAAATACGGGACGATGACGCGGGCCGCGTTGATCGGGCCAGCGATCGAACTGGCCGAGGACGGCTTCGTCCTGGAGCAAGGCGACGCCGACATGCTTGCTTCTGCGACCGGGGACTTGAGGACATTTCCAGCGACGGCCGAAATTTTTCTCAACAAGGGACAGCCGTTTTCGTCCTCCCAAAGGCTGGTGCAGCCCGACCTGGCAGATACGCTGCGTTTGATCCGAAAGCGCGGCGTTGACGGCTTCTACAGGGGCAAGACGGCGGCGGCCATCGTCAAGGCGAGTCGGGCAGGCGGAGGAATCATCGATCAAGAAGATCTGGAGCGCTACAAGGTTCGTGAGCTTTCGCCCGTTGAGTGCGACTACCGTGACTATCATGTGATCTCGGCACCTCCACCGAGCTCGGGCGGTGTTGCGATATGCGAGATGCTGAACATTCTGGAGGGATATCCGCTGCGGGAGCTGGGTTGGGGATCCGCGCAGGCGCTGCATTACGAAATCGAGGCGATGCGTCACGCCTTTGTCGATCGAGACAGCCTCATTGGCGATCCGGATTTTGTCGACAATCCAATCCGTGAGTTGACCGACAAGAGCTACGCCGCAAAGATCCGCACTGAAATAAAGCCGGACAAGGCAGGAATCTCCAGCGAGATCAGGCAGGGTGTTGCGCCTCACGAGGGCAGCAACACAACGCACCTCTCGATCATCGACGGCGCCGGCAATGCGGTTTCGATGACGTATACGCTCAATGACCTGTTCGGAGCGAAGGTCGTTGCAACCGGCACGGGCGTGTTGATGAACGACGAAATGGACGATTTCACGCCAAAGCCAGACGTCGCCAAGACTGACGGCTCCATCCAGGGAAACGCGAATGCCATCGCCCCAGGCAAGACACCCCTGAGCTCGATGAGCCCAACGATCATCACGAGGGACGGCAAGCCTGTCCTCATTCTCGGCACTCCGGGCGGCAGCCGCATCATCACGACTGTTCTGCAAACGATCCTGAACGTCGTTGATTTCCAGATGAACATTCAGGAAGCCGTCGATGCCCCTCGCATCCATCATCAGTGGCTGCCGGATGTGACGAAGGCGGAGCCATTCGCCCTTTCGCCCGACACCCGCAGAATGATGGAGGGCATGGGGTATCGATTTCGAAAATTCGGAGCCGGCCAACCACGTCGACGCGATCATTGTCGGCGCGCCCAGCCTTGGGGGTACGGCGATCGGCCGAAACAGGTACTATGGCGCGAACGATCCGCGCGGCGGCACCGGACTGGCGCTAGGCTACTAGAAGTGGCGTGGGCGCGTCGGCGGGTGAAGATATCGCCTCCTCGATTTCGATGTTGCGGCGGGTTCGCTTTGCGAAGCGGGCGGAAATCGGGTGGCAGACCGCAGGTGTCTGCTCCAAAGTCCATGCATCGATCGACCGATCGTCAGTTGAGACGACGAAGCAAGGAGGAGATGCAACATGTCGAGAGAAGATGAAAACAAGGCCATCGTCGGCCGCTGGTTCACCAAGTTCTGGGGTGAGACGTGCGACCTCGGAATCGTCGACGAGCTCGCAGCACCGGACATGCTCCTTCAGTACTCGCTTCACGAGCCTCGTCGGGGACGGCAAGACATCAAGGCCTTCATGACGGATTTCCGCAAGGCCTTTCCCGATCTCAATTTCTGGGGCGCTGCCGATCTTATCGCGGAGGCCGACTATGTGGTCGGCCGTTGGGAGGGTGGTGGGACGCACACCGGCCCCGCGTTCAGCGATTTCCTGGCCGGCTCCTTGCCCGCCAACACCGGTCGGAAAATGCGATTTAGCGGTACGACCGTTCTCAAGCTGAAAGACGGCAAGATCACCGAGGAAATCGGGCTCGACGACGGCGTCACCGCGCTGCAGCAGCTCGGGCTGATCAAGCTCGCCGCTTGAACCAACGACAATCGAAAAGCCGGCCTTCCGGATTGCCGTCCCGAAGGCCGGCAACGGCGGCACGTCAGCGCCACCGTTTGGCTTATGCTGGTGTCCACTCCGCGGCCTAGCTGAGCGCGCGGGCTTCCTTCGCGAGCCGTGAAAACACCGATCGTAGCCGCGGCACCGCAAAATCGATGAATGCCCTGACCTTGGGCACCGAAATCCGGCCTGTCGGAGTCAGCAAGTGAACAGGCACAGGTGGATGTTCGGCATTCGCAAGGACGATCTGCAACTGGCCCTTTTGGACAGCTTCCGCGACATGATAGGAATAAAGACGAGTTAGGCCGCGTCCCCTGATCGCCGAGGCAAGGGCCGCTCGAACCGTGTTCACGGTGAGCCGCGGACTAAAATGCACGACGCGTGGGATCCTTGACCCTGCAGTAGCCGCGAAGCTCCACGAATTGATCCCGAAGTTCGTGAAGGCGACGATTTCGTGCGCAGCGACGTCCGCCGGCTCGGCGATCGCCGGGTGGCGCGACAGATAGGCAGGAGAGCCCACTATGACCCGGCGGACGTCGGTTCCGATGCGCGTCGCAATCAGGGAAGAGTCCGGCAGTTCAGCGACGCGCATGGCTATGTCCATGCCCTCCTCGATCAGATTCACCGGACGATCCAACAGCAAGAGGCGCGCAGAGACCATTGGATGGGCGTCCAGAAAATCGTCCAGGATTGGCCGCAACATATCCTCTCCGCTGATGGGGGGAGCGGAAATCGAAAGTATCCCCCTCGGTGCCGCCAGCTCACCACCAGCGAGAGCTTCCGCCTCCTCGAGCTCCGCCAGCATGTGGCGACATGTGATGGCATAGCGCTCACCTGCCTCACTCAACCCCATCGAGCGGGTCGTCCGGTGTAGCAGCTGCGCCCCGACACGCGCTTCGAGGAACGCGATCGCCCGGCTGACGGCTGCCGGCGATCGCTTAAGTCTGCGGGCGGCGGCAGCGAGGCTGCCTTCGTCCAGCGCCGTAATGAAGATGCTCATTGCCTCAATGCGATCCATCGCATTGGCCTCCCCCGGCCCTCGCCCGAACGTTAACCTTCCTCCCAGGGCTTCACAATGGCGGGCATTTCGAATTCGGAGCGACTGCGCGAGCGGGCCGGCGGGCGGCGTCGGTTCGCCACCGCCGGCTGGGCATTCCGCTGCCGCGGAAGGGGCGTCATGAACGACAACAAGCTGCTGCGGCTTATCGTGAACGCCCACGCGTCGTCGGCACCCGGGCTGCGTGTATTCGGGAAGTGACATAGTGTCACTCTAAATCGGAGGCACGACGCCGCCACTGCCGATCAGTATCAGTCCAGCGGTGGTCCTGCCGCCATCCGCCATGGCGTTCACAAACACGCCGTCGCCGGTCTTGAGATCGGACACCGCGCCAGGCTGAACCTTCACGATCGACGCTGTCGGTGGGACGAGGATGGTCTGCTCACCACCCTTGTAGGTCACCGTCAATTGTTTGCTCCCGCTCTTCTCCGTCGCGGTCGCGATGCTGCCGTTGGTCATGGTGCTGCCGACGCCAGCAGATCTCTCGCGAGCGGCGACCGCAGCAACGCTGCCGTTGGTCATGGTGCTGGAGGCGTGTTTGCCGCCAGACAAAGTCGTGTCGGGAAGTTTATCCCAGGCAAAATGTCCTTCGTTGGCGCCTTTCATTAACGGCGGGAAGACAAGGACATCGAGCGCCACCAGCTTGTCGCCCACATCCTTGGCCGCCGCGCCGACATAGCTGCCGGCGGAGATATCATTGAGGTCCGAGCGGGTAACCGTAAGATATTTCGTGTCGGGACTGAGCAATATCGACACGCTGCCGCCGCTCGTAGTCTGCACTGTGACCGTGTTGGCCGCGATGGCGGACACGGTCCCGCGGATGCGCTCCGGTTCCGCCGCGAGCGCAGTGGCGAGCGAAATGCATGCTGTAGCGACGAGAGTTAGTCCGAGAAGTCGTTTCATGGTAGGGGTTCTCCTTTTAGAACAGGGGTTACTGAATGCCGGGGTGAACAGTCGCAAAGGTCGCGGTGGGCCGAACGCGGGCCAAGAGGTCCATCAATTCAGACAGCGGCCGGGCGTCGAGCTGCTGCACGGCACGGACGAGCGCCTGCCGCAGGTCCGCGTCGGCGAAAGCTTCGCTTAGCCAGTGGAATTTCTCGACGGTCCGGTCCCACGATAAGGGATTCGCCAGTCCTCCCTCATAGCCGAGCTGCTCCTTTGCGAAGACCCGCTGGTCCTTCGTGCGAATGGTGACGCGGGCATTGAGCTCCTGGGGATACCGAGCCGTGAAATTCACGTCGGGTCGGATATCGACCCGCGCAAGCAGCGCCTGCGCATCCGGCGCCCGAACCCGCGCCGGTTCGAGCTGCGCGGGCCCAACCTGATCGTCGAGCAACGCTGCGGCGATGAGGTATTTCAGGTTGTAGTCGGCCTGCTCTTTGGTCTGCGGATGGTCCTTCGAGCCGAAGCCCCCGCCACCTGCGATGTCGAAGCCCGTCTGGAAGATGTCACAGCGCACGTGCTCAACGTCCGCCGCCGACAGATTGTTGCGGCGCTTCAGGTCCAGCACCGCTTCCAGGACCGGCTGGCCGTGAATGAGCGAGCAGTATTTTTTCAGCACAGTCTGTTTGACGAACTCGAGCGACGGGTCATCCCAATCCACGGGAATCGCCTGGCCGAGCATGCGTTCGAACCCGTTCGGGCCTTCGAACAGGCCGCTTGGGCCCGTGAAGCCGCGCTTGGCCAGCGAGGCGGCGTAGACGGCGCGCATCCCCGTCATCCCCGGCGAGAAACCCTTCCACTGCGACACCGGTTCGGCATGCACGCAGGCGAGCGAGATATTGTCGACCGCCGCGATTGCGATCGCGTTGGCGATTTGGCCGGCGGAGAGCCCGAAGAGTCTCCCGGCGCTCGCGGATGCGGAGATCGCAAGCTGAATGGCGTGGTTGAAGCCCTTCGCCATCACCGGCACGACGGCGGTGAACCGGCACTGGATTTCGTACGCGACGGCGAGCGCCAGCATGAAGTCCTCGCCCGATGCCCCGATATGCTCGGCCGCGGCGAGAACGGTCCCGAAATTGTCGCCCGGATGGCAAAGCCCGCCGGGCGACATGTAGCTGTCGAGAAGATCGACGTAGCGCACGAGGCCGCAGTTGAAGAGTGCCGCCTGATCGGGCGAAGTCTTGCCGCCGCCGATCAACGTGCAGCGACCCGTCGCGCGATATTCCTCGAACTGTTCGCGCAGCGCCTGGAAGGGTGGGCCTGGCAGGGCGGCGATCGCGCAGCCGAGGTTGTCCAGAATATTGCGCTTGAGAAGCTGCCGGACATCGGGTGTCAGCCGCTCCGGCCGCGCGCTCGCGGCAAAGGCGGCGATACGTGCGACCGCCGGTCGCGCTTCCAGCGCCTGTGGATCGAACATTTGCGCAGTGCGCCCAAATGGGGTCATGGTCGCGTCCTCGATGAAAACACTTAAATCGCCTCGTGAACGATGTGGTTGTGTCCTAGGCCAGGAAAGGCACGAGTTCGGAGTTGATCTTCTCGGCACGCGTCCAGGTTATGCCGTGAGAGCCGCCTTTGATCTCCACGTACTTGACGTTCTTGATCATCTTGGCCTGACGCCTGGATGTCGCGTCTGCGGGCAGAATGCGGTCGTCATCGCCGTGTAGGATCATGGTCGGCACGTCATTGCGCGGAATGTCTTTGCGAAAGTCCTCAATCCAGGCGTCGACACAGGCCAAGGTGGCAATGGGCGACGCGCCGATTGCGGTCGTCCAATTGGCTTCGATGACGCGCTCGCTGACCAGCTTTCCGTCAGCGCCGCCAACGCTATAGAAATTCTTCAAAAACTCCGTCAGCGCGACCGGCCGGTCCGCCTTGATGCCGGCGCGGGTGTCGTCGAACACTTTCGGGTCGACACCTTCCGGATTATCGGGCGCCTTCACCAGATAAGGACCGAGCGTGCCGATCAGCACGACTTTGCGGAGCCGCTTGGTGCCGTACTTGCCGATGTATCGCGTGATCTCCCCGGTGCCCATGGAGTGTCCGACCAGCGAGACGCCGGTCAGATCCAGGGCGCTCAACAGAGTATTGAGATCGGCGGCGAACGTATCGTAATTGTACCCGACGCCGGGCTTGCTCGATCGGCCGAAGCCGCGGCGGTCATACGTGATCACGCGATGGCCGGCTGCAAGCAGCGCGGCGGTCTGCTTCTCCCACGCGTCGCCGTTCAACGGCCAGCCATGGATGAGCACGACTGGCGATCCCGAGCCGTGGTCCTCGTAGTAGATCTCGATGGGTTGCGAGTTTTCCTGTCCGACTTTGATGTAGCTCATGGGATTGGCCTCCTTCCTGGTTTCAGCGAATGACATTGCCGGCAGCAGTGGCGCGGCAAGTCCGGCAGCGGCAAGCGTCAGGGCGTCGCGCCGGGACACCCCGTTCTCGGATACCCGTGACCGGCTGGGGTGGGCAGCCTTTGGTTCGGTTTGATCGAAGTTCATCGTCAGCCTCCTTGCGACCGCCGGTCGCGCTTCCCGCGCCTGTGGGTCGGACACTTGCGCAATGCGCCCATGCTGCGATTTGTCGTTCGTGCGCATCGGCGGTCTCCTTGTGCCCTCGGCGCTATTTCACCGAGGAAAACGCGGCTGG
Organism: uncultured Alphaproteobacteria bacterium; assembly: GCA_963721135.1. Classification (GTDB taxonomy): domain Bacteria; phylum Pseudomonadota; class Alphaproteobacteria; order Rhizobiales; family Xanthobacteraceae; genus Bradyrhizobium. The sequence goes on along the minus strand of CAVRIB010000003.1, from coordinate 243,241 downwards.
CTTGAGCAGCTGGCTGCTGATGTTCTCGACGAGCTGGCCATCCTTCTCCGTCTTGGCGACCACCGCGACCCATTCGGGATCGGCGAGAAAAGCGCCCCAGCGCATTTCGCGCTCGGCCATGCTGTCCCAGGCGAGCATGTAGGTGAGCTCCTGGCTGCTCGCGCCGATCAGCGTCGTCCAAAACCCGGATTGGCGGATGCCGTGCTTCCCCCATATCCGTAGCGTCTCGTTCTCGAACCGCGACAGCAGCGCCGGCATGCGGCCCGGCACGCAGCGGTAAATCCTCAATTCGTAGATCATGGCCCTTCACCTCGAGCTGTATGGACGGATTGCCGCGGCCAAGCCCGCCGCCTCCGGCGATCAGCCGGTCACTTCTTGCTCTCATCGCAGCCGCCTCAGACCAGCGTCGTTTCGACGGCGATGTTCCCGTGCGTTGCCCGCGAATAGGAACACACCTGGTGGGCCGCCTCGACAAGGCGCTGCGCCGTCGCGCGCTCCATCCCCGGCAGGCTCACGTAGAGGCGAGCCGCCAGGCTAAAGGCGCCCCCTTCGGGACCGAGATCGATCTCGGCGTCGACCGCGTGATCGGCCGGCAACGTGATCTTCATGTTGCGCGCGGCGAACTCCATCGACGACTCGAAGCACGCGGACCAGCCGGCCGCGAAGAGCTGCTCGGGGTTGGTGCCGGTGCCCGGGCTGCCGGGCCGCGACAGCTTGATCTCGAGGCGGCCGTCGGAGCTGCGCGACATGCCCGCGCGCCCGCCCGTGGTGTGGGCCTTTGCGGTGTACAGCACTTTCTCAAGTCGGTTCATATCGTCCTCTTTCACATTGACTCCTCTGCCCTCGTGGTCGGCGTCTGAACGCGGCGCCAGGATCGGGCGCGAAAATTCCCTCGCTCTCGGGTCAGCGCGTCGAGCGCTGCTCCGACCACCGAGGTTCAGTGGCCCGCGCTCTGCCCGCCGTCGACGTGGAGGGTCTCCCCGGTCACGAAAGTGGCCGATTCGAGATAGAGGATGGCGTCCACGATGTCGGCGATCTCGCCCATTCGGCCGAGCGGGTGGAAGCTGTCCAGCACATGATGCGTCTCGACGGGATGCATCGGCGTCTTGATGACTCCGGGAGCGACCGCGTTCACCCGGATGCCGCGCTTCGCGTATTCGATCGCCAGCGACCTCGTGGCGGCGTCGAGCCCTCCCTTCGTCAGGGATGCGAGCACGGAGGTGACTAGCGAGTTCGCGTGGTCGATGAGGCTCGTCGTGATCTGGACGACGTGGCCGCTGCCGTGCTTTTCCATCTCGGCGATCGCGAGCTGCGTCATGTGGAAGAATCCAGCCAGGTTGACGCCGAGCATCGCCGCGTAATCGGCCTCGCTGTATTGCGTGAAGGGCTTCGCGATGAAGACGCCGGCGTTGTTGATGAGCGTGTCGATACGCCCGAACCGCGCCACGCCTTCGGAAATTGCGCGTTCGGCCGTCTTCCGATCGGCGATGTCGCCGGGAACGACCAGGACGTCGGCGTTGCTCGCAGGCTTAACAGACCGTGCGGTAGCGACTACACGGTAGTTGCGAGCGAGGTACGCCTTGACGAGGGCCGCCCCGATACCCTGCGACGCACCGGTGATAACGGCAACCTTCTGTTCGGCACCCATCGTAAAATTCCCTCTTTTTTCTGAGCCTCTTGTCGGAGGTGGACCGCTCGGCTGAGTGGTTCCGATCAGACTTGGACGTAAGCTTCGTTGATGCGGGAGTGAATATTCGCCGTTCGGCAGACACTCTTACGCTACGTGGTTGAATGCGGGATCGAGTTCCGGCTTCGGTGAGGCTGGCGAGGGCATCCGAACGACGCCGTAGGCTGAACCTTTGCAGCGGCTGAACCATTGTCGACCCCTCTGCATTCGACAAACTTGCCAGCAGGCTATCCGCCAGATTGACCAAAAAACGTGCAGCAAAATCGTCCGCAGTAAAGATTTCTTGAGATGTGATCCGGATCACAGCCGTCCTCTGCAAGCCTCGTCACTATAGCCATACGATTTCATTGCGGAGTTTCAACGATGAGCGACGCCCCATTTATTGCCACACGATTCGTTTCCTTCGAAACCGCGCGTGAGCGCCTGAAGAAGGGAAAAAACATCTTCAGGATAATTTTCGAGGCATTGCACCACTCGCGCCGTCTGCAGGCGGAGCGCACGCTCCATCAGTACCGTCACCTGATCCCAAAAGGCCGGGAGCAAATTCTTCGCGAGCTGAACAAACGTCGCACAGCGAAAGACCATGTCGATGAATGAGCGATGGTTTTCGGCGTGACAGGCGCGTCTGCCGGGAAGAAGCCGGTTACGACCGTATTGCTCGAAATTTTTGCTTCACGTGTCCGAAGGAACGATTTTGCGGCCTTTCAAGGTCGCAAACGACGCCTTCGACGGCGTTCTCAATTGCGTGATCGGCTTAAAGCATTAGACGGAGGTTTTCATGGTTGGCCTCGGATCGTTTCTGTTGCTGAGCGCCGCGGTTTTTTCCGGCGCATTTATCTCGAGCCTTGCGGGCTTTGCGTTCTCCGCCGTCGCAGGCGGGATATTGTTGCATATCATGGCGCCGCTGGAAGCAGTGCCGTTGATGATGGCGTGCAGCATTGGCGTGCAGGCCTCGAATCTATGGGCCCTGCGAAAGCACATTTGCTGGACCGAAAGCCTTGCGCTGGTCGCTGGAGGTTTGCTCGGCGTTCCCGTCGCGGTCTCGCTGCTTAGCAGTGCCGACGCAACCCTGTTCAGAGAAGGCTTCGGTGCGGCCGTCGCCTTGTATGCCGGCTACATGCTCTTCCGGCCGGGCCTGCAATACCTTCAGACCATGCATCATGGCCGCAACGCGCTGGTCGGCTTCGGTGGTGGCCTCATTGGTGGGCTGACTGCGATGCCAGGGGCGCTGCCGACGATCTGGTGCGATCTGCATGGCGTGCCGAAGAACCGCAACGCGGCCTTGTTCAGCCCTTCATTGCCGCGATGCAGGTTTTTGCACTGGTGGTTATGCTTGCCCGAAACGATCTGTCTTCCAAGGTTTTTGTCGATCTGCCCTGAGCATTCCCGCACTCCTCGCCGGCTCGGTGCTCGGCATATTTGCGTTTCGCAACGTCGCCGAATCGACATTCAGGCGAATCATCCTGATCGTCTTGTTGTTATCGGGTGTTTTGCTTTTGGCGTGATACCAACGCCTTTACGGACGACGTGATTGATTGACCCCCTTCCCGGAGTCCGTTCAATCGCCGTCAGCCCGTCGGGCAAATCAGTTGCGCTGTTTTTGAACCTGCCTGTCAAGCCCTCTTTGAAAAAATATTCTGCTTTCCAGAAGATTCGGATTATCCTATATTCGCTCCCGTCCCGTCCCACCAAGGGGCGTTTCGCGATCGTCACGGACGCGGGGCGGGATGCGGTGGACGCGGATGCGCTCTTGACGAATGGCGCGTGATGCGGACGGCGAAGTCGTGTGGGCCTGGCACCCCGACGCTGGTGTCAAGTTCGCGCTAAGGCGCGCGGGCGACGGTGGCAAACAAGCCCGGTGCACCGGGGCGAGCACGAAGTAAGCCGTAAAACCATTGCGCGGGGAATGCCGGGTGAAACCGGTGTGACCGTGGTGACTACGCTCGTGTACTTTGTTTTTTATCGTACGCGAGGCTGCGGGCGCATCGAGCGCCCGGCATTCCCTGCGCCCTCTACTTCACGAGGGAGCCGGACCAAAATTCAAACCTCGCGCGAAAAACATGCGGCGAGATCGCGGATGCGTGCCCGACGTACACACTCCCCTCGCCTGCTTCACACCGGCATTGTCGCAAGCAGCCGAAGCCGGTATCGTCGGATATATTTCAACTCATTTGAGACGTGGGCCGGATGTCCGGGACAGACACCATCGCATCTCCGGCCGCTGACAGCGCCCCTCCCGAAGAGACGTTTTGCACTTATCTGGCGAGGCAATTCGTTTCAAGGAAAGGTTTTGCCTTCGATACGGTGCCCGAGGCCGAAAAGCTCGTCGCCGCCAGCGACATCGTCCTGACGCTCCATGGCGGCTTTCCCTTCACCATCCTCTGCCTGATCGATCGCGAGACGGACCCCGAAAGGGCCTTCGGATTGCCGATGGAGGAACTGGAGACGATCGCCCGCGACTGCGCCAAATATTCCAGCAAGATCGGCACCCTCAATTCGAGCCGGATGCCGGTGGTGATACGCGTGATCGAATGTGGACCGACTTCGGCGGACCAGCTGGAACGGCTGAAGACGATCAGGCCGCCTTGGCTGCTCTCGAAATGCCGGGCGTCTGCAATGGCGGTCGATACGGTGACGGGCCGGGTCTGGTCGAGCTCCCGGTTCGACAAGCCGGAGCGGCCGTTCGTGGAGGAAATGTTGCGGGCGCCGCGGCAGTCCGATGCCGAAATTGCGCAATTTGTGGCGGTCGAATTGCCGCCGAAGACCGTCCCCTTTGTGACGTTCGGGCTGATCGGCCTGCTGGCACTGATCTTCCTCGCCGAACTTCTGTTTGGAATAGATTCGCCCGGCAAGGGACTCGAACCCAGCATCAAGACGCTGATCGCGCTCGGGGGCCTGCAGGAATTGCTCACCATCGGCCAGGGCCAGTGGTATCGTGTATTTTCCGGACCCCTGCTGCATGCCAACCCCATTCATATCTTCCTGAACAGCATATGCCTGCTGCTCGCCGGTTACGCCCTGGAGCGCGCGATCGGAAGGTTGTGGTATTCGGCATTTTTCGTCATCGGCGCGCTGGGCGGCGCTTGCGGCTCTCTGCTGGTCAATCCGCATAACCTGGTTTCGGTCGGCGCTTCCGGCGCCATCATGGGACTGTTTGCCGCCCTGTTTGTCGTCAGCTTTCGCTACACCCGCGGGCAGGATCGTCTCAACCTGCAGCGCCGGGCTATCCAGGTTCTGATCCCTTCGCTGCTGCCGCTGGCCTCTGCGGCCTCCAGCGCAACGAGCGAGAAGGTCGATTACGGTGCGCACGCCGGCGGTGCCGTCGCGGGCGCCATTGCCGCCTTTGTCTTGCTGAAGCTTTGGCAAACCACCGATCTGCTGCCGGGCTTTCGCCGGACCGCGATTGCCATCATTGTGCTGGGGCTGTTGGGCGCGCTCACGGCCGGTATCGCCGTCTCGCACAAGTATCGTTTCTGGACGGCGGCGGCCGAGCTGATCCCGTCACAACGCCTGCCGAAGAAGGATTCGGACATCCGGGAAACCACCGTCGAAGGCTTCCTCGAAGATTATCCCAACGATCCACGCTCGCATTTTTACAACGCCATCGTTCTGATCAGGAACCACGATCTGCCGGCTGCCGAACGCGAATTGCGTGCCACGCTTGCCCAAGAGTACACGATGAAGGAGGTTCTCGCCCCATCCTTCACTGTCTATGTTCAGAGCGCGCTCGCGCTTGTGCTCTCCGACGAGCATCGCCTCGACGATGCGAGGCAGGCGGCGGAAGCCGGTTGCCGGAACCGATCCTCGGCGCTGTTCGACAAGCTGCAGACGGCGGGCCTGTGCACCAGTCCGCCGCAATAGTCCTTTGATCTCTCGCTTGCCGCGCCCATCCGATATAACCGGTGCCATGTCCGGACGTCTCCCCGCCGAATCGGCTGACATCGCCACACTTGCCCGCCGCGTTCGCGCCGGCGACCGGGCGGCGCTGGCGCGCGCCATCACGCTGATCGAAAGCCGCCGCGGGGATCATCAGGCCTCGGCGCGCGAGCTGGTACAGACCCTCCTGCCCGAAACCGGCAAGGCGATCCGCGTCGGCATCACCGGCTCGCCCGGCGTCGGCAAATCCACCACGATCGACGCGCTCGGCATGTTCCTGATCGAAGGCGGCCACAAGGTCGCGGTGCTCGCGGTGGACCCCTCCTCCGCTCGTACCGGCGGCTCGATCCTCGGCGACAAGACCCGGATGGCGCGGCTCGCCGCCTCGGAGCGCGCCTATATCCGGCCCTCGCCTGCCTCCGGCACCCTCGGCGGCGTGGCGGCGAAGACGCGCGAGGCGATGCTGTTGTGCGAGGCCGCCTCCTTCGACGTGGTGCTGGTGGAAACCGTCGGCATCGGTCAGTCCGAGACCGCGGTCGCCGACATGACCGATTTCTTCCTTGCGTTGATGCTGCCCGGCGCCGGCGACGAACTGCAGGGCATCAAGAAGGGCATCGTCGAACTCGCCGACATGATCGCGATCAACAAGGCCGACGGCGACAACATCCAGCGCGCCAATCTGGCCGCTGCCGAATATCGGGGAGCGCTGCATATCCTCACGCCGCGTTCGGAGCACTGGCATCCGCCCGTCGTGACCTATTCGGCGCTGACCGTCGCCGGCATTGGCGAACTATGGCAGAAGATTCTCGAGCACCGCGCGGCGATGAGCGCCTCGGGCGAATTCGCATCGCGGCGCAGGGAGCAGCAGGTGAAATGGATGTGGTCGATGCTGGAACAGCGGATGATGGCGCGGCTGCGCGCCGATGCATCGGTGCGGGCAAGAGTGAAGAAGATCGAAGCCGAGGTCGCCGACGGCCGCGTCACGCCATCGCTGGCCGCCGAGCAGATCGGGGAGATGCTGAAATGACCGGGAAACTCCGCATTCTCGTCACCGGCTTCGGGCCGTTTCCGGGCGCGCCGTACAACCCGACCATGCCGCTGGTGAAACGGCTGACGCAGCTCCGCCGCCCGGCACTCGACGGCGTCGAACTGATCGGCCATATCTTTCACGTCACCTACCGGACGGTCGATCGGGAACTCCCGGAGCTGGTCGCCCGGCATCGCCCGCAGGCGCTGTTGATGTTCGGGCTTGCCGGCCACACGGCGCATCTTCGGATCGAAACCCGCGCGCGCAATGCCGTCACCACGCTGTTCCCCGATGCCGACCGCAGCCGCGCCCGCAAGGGGTCGATCACGAGCGGGGCCGACGCGCGGCGGTTCGGTCCGCACACCGCCAAGCTCTTGCGTGCGGCTGATGCGACCGGCATCGACGCCCGGGCCTCGCGCGATGCCGGAAGCTACCTCTGCAACTATCTGAGCTGGCGCGCGATCGAGGCCACCTCCCGCGACAATGGCCCGCGTCTTGCGGCCTTCGTGCACGTGCCCTTGATCGCGCGCGGGGCTACGGCGCGGCGCAAGGGCGCGGCGCAACGCATCACGCTGGAGCAACTGGTCGATGCCGGCGAAGCCATGCTGCTGGAACTGGTGAGACTGACGCGACAGGCGGCGCGGGATCGTTAATTCGTCTCTCCCAACGATTAACCCTACCTGCAACAATCCCCGGCCTGCGGGCCCAAATGCGCCGCGCGCGGCCGTATTTTTGCGTTACTCAGAGATCATGAACGTCAGTCGCCGCCACCTCATCGGAGTTTCCGCCGCAGGAGCAGCGGGTGCGCTTGCGATTTCGTCCGAGGCCGCGCGCGCCGCGCCGCTGACCTCGGCGCTCGGGCGCGACGCCACGCAATATGGCCTCCGCCCCGGCAGCCCCGACGATCAAACGCGGGTCCTGCAGCGCGCGATCGACGAGGCCGCGCGCGCGCAAGCGCCGCTCGCGCTGCCGCCGGGAGTCTATCGTGTCGGCATGCTTCGCCTGCAAAGCGGCACGCAGCTGACCGGCGTGCGCGGCGCCACCAGGCTCGTCTTCAGCGGCGGCGCGTCGATGTTCCAGGGCGAAGGCGCCGCCAGCGCCGGCCTTGCCAACATCACGCTCGACGGCGGCGGCATCCCGCTGCCGTCGCGCCGCGGCCTCGTGCACTGCATCGGCGGGCGCGACCTCCGCATCAGCGATTGCGAGATATCAGGCAGCGGTGGCAGCGCCATCTGGCTCGAGAACGTCAGCGGCGACATCAGCGGCAACATCATCACCAGCACGGCCTCGACCGCCATCGTGTCGTTCGATGCCCAAGGCCTGATGGTTTCGCGCAACACCATCCTCGGCACCAACGACAACGGCATCGAGATCCTGCGCAACACCATCGGCGACGATGGCACGCTGGTCGCGGACAATCGCATCGAGGACATCAAGGCCGGCCCCGGCGGCTCCGGGCAATACGGCAACGCCATCAACGCGTTTCGCGCCGGCAATGTGATCGTGCGGGGAAATCGTATCCGCAACTGCGACTATTCGGCGGTACGCGGCAATTCGGCATCCAACATCCAGATCGTGGGCAACAGCGTCAGCGACGTTCGCGAGGTCGCGCTGTATTCGGAGTTCGCGTTCGAGGGCGCCGTCATCGCCAACAACACCGTGGACGGCGCGGCCTTCGGCGTCTCGGTGTGCAATTTCAACGAGGGCGGCCGGCTCGCGGTTGTGCAGGGCAACATCATCCGCAATCTGTTGCCGAAACGTCCGATCGGCACCGCACCGGACGACGACGCCGGCATCGGCATCTATGTCGAGGCCGACACCTCGGTGACCGGGAATGTGATCGAGAATGCGCCTTCGTTCGGGATCGTCGCCGGGTGGGGCAAATATCTGCGCGACGTCGCGATCTCGGGCAACGTGATCCGCAAGGCCTTCGCCGGCATCGGGGTGTCGGTCGCGCCGGGCGCCGGCACCGCGCTCGTCAACAACAACATGATCTCGGAAACGCCGCGCGGCGCCGTGGTGGGCCTCGATCACGCGCGTCCAGTGACGCCGGATTTGTCGCTCGAGGGCGCGCAGCGTTTTGCCCAGCTGGTGTTGGGCGCCAATGCGGTGCGAAGGTAAGCGCTATAGCGCGTTGCGCAGCTGCGGATAGCGTTCCGCGACCGCTGCCGCGATATCGCGTGTCAGTTCCGAAGCCCCGTCCGCCACCGTCGGCGCGGCAGGCGCGTCCGCCGAAGAGAGGTCCTCGGTCGCCGGGACGATCGAGATGGCGGAGGGAGCGGGTTCTGCCGGAATTTCGACCGGCCGCGGCGGCAGCCGGTAGACCGGCTCGCGCGGGCGATCGCTCCGCGGCGGGCTGGTTCGACCGAGCCAGGACATATTGATGGCGACATTGTCGCGCGAGGCCTCGCGCCTCGACAGATCGCGCCAGATTTCGACCGCGGATTTGGCTTCCTGGATATTCTCGAGAAAGGCGAGTTCGCTGTGATAGCGGCGCCAGCGGCCGGTCTCGAACAATTCGGTGAGGTATTCCAGCCGCTGCTCGGCCAAGCTGCACCAGCGTGCGACGACGTCGCGGCCGCGTGCCGCGTCCAAATGATGTGTCATGAACCAGCCCGTAAGAGAAAAACGGACGCGGGACGCAACGGCACGAAATCAATCAGACATGACGGAGATATTTTGTGGAAAACCTTAAGGAAGTCTAGCGAGCGACCCCGGTGCGCGGCCGGCGTTGCGACAAAGCCGTAGTTCCGAGGGGTTTTCCTCCCTATCCACAGTCAAGCCATGCGCCGGCATGGCCGAGTTGCGCGGCACAACGGCCGATCTTTCCGGGGAGAAGGCGTCCCAAATTGCCCGCCAAAACGAAAGACCCGTCCGGGGGGACAACCGGACGGGTCAAGCCATATGGGCGCTTGGGGTGGATGGGCGCTCGCGCCGAATACAGCCTCGATGGGGAGGGATAACCGCTCCCACAAGGTTTGGTCGCGGCAGGGTCGCCCAACGTTCAACCGGAGCGGCGATTTTTTTAACCAAACGGCAGGGGTTTTTCGGAGCCGAAACTACTGCGCCGCCGGGCGATTGACTTCGCCGGCAGCGGTCTTTTCGGAGGCCGTGGTGGCGGCCGCGGGCGGGCTCAAGGCCCTGGTCGCGGGAACCTCCTGGCGGTCCGGGATTTTTCCGGCGGCGGGTTCCGAAGCCGCGGCGACCGGCGCGGCCGCAACGGCTGAAACCGCCGCATAGGCATCCGCTTCGCCCGCACCGAACAGGTCGTCACGGCCGGGGGCGCCGAGATCGCGGGCCGTCTGCGTCAGTGTCGCGCGCACTTCGTCCGGCTTCAACGCAGGATTGCGCTCAAGCATCAGGGCAATGAGGCCGCTGACATAGGCCGAGGAAAACGAGGTGCCGGAGGTCATCTGATATTTGTCGTCCGGGGCGGGGAGGAAAATGTCGACGCCGGGAGCGGCGACAGCGATCTGGCTGCCGCGGTTCGACGCCGCAAACAGCCTGTCCTCGGCGTCGGTAGCGCTCACCGCGATCACGACCGGGTTAGCGGCGGGATAAAGCGGCGGCGATTTCGGTCCGGCATTGCCTGCAGCGGCGACCATGACGATCCCCTTGGCCGCAACCGCGGCGATGGCGCGCTCGATCAGCGCGTCCCTCGGACCGGCGAAGCTCATGTTGATGATCTGCGCACCGTGCGCCACGGCGTAGTCGAGCCCCTTGAGCACGACGAATGATGTGCTCTCCTCGCCCTTTGCCGCCGCGCCGAACGCGCGGATGGCGAGAATTTTCACCGCCGGCGCGCTTCCCATTAGCCGCCCATGGGCCGCAATCGCGCCTGCGACGCCGGTGCCGTGGATATGCGGACCCTCCTTGCTGCCGAGCGCATCGAATGAGTCAGTAACCGTATTCGCAAGCTCCCGGTTCGTGAGGTCGATCCCGGAATCGATCACCGCCACGAGGACATTGACGCCGTGCGCCAGCTTGTGCGCCTCGGGCAATCGAAGTTTGACCAGCGCGTATTGCGCCGGGTCGCCTTCCGTCAATGCGGCCTTCTGGTCCTGCAGCAAATAACTGAAATCCGGCTGCGCCGAGTGAACACTGACGTCGGTTGCAAAGTCGCGGCTGGCGGCATCAACCGAACGGCCGTCGGTAATGCGGAACAGGCCGATGGTCGCGCCGATCAACGGAAAATTCTGCGAACTCCAGGCGTACCAGCCCGTGACGCCGAGCGAGTTCGTCGGCCTGCGTCGCGGTCAGCGCGCCGTCGATCTCGGCCACGACCAGGCGGCGGCCATCGGACACCTGAGCAACGTTGCGGCGCGGGCCCCTCTTGCCCTTCTTGCCTCGGAGGCCCGAACTCGCGCCGTCGTTAACCGCAGATAGCGGCTGATCACGGCATTCGCCGTCGCTGTCGCGATAGGCGTAGCTGCAGGCCGGATAAAGGTTGGGCGAATAGCGCACATAGGGAAGCGTCGAGTTCACCCCGATCCGGGGCATCGACCGGATCGCGATGTGCGGTCCATTATCGCCATGCACGTGTGCGCCGACGTTCGTCGTCACACCCTTGGCGGCGATATTCGGGTTGACGCTTGTCGTCACACTCTTGGCGGCGATGTTCGGATTGACGTGTGGCGCCACCGTTGGATTGACGCTCTGAACGTGCGGCTCGATGTGGATGTTGGGCGAGTGCATGAGGTTCTGCGCCCGAACCGCCGGTCCGCCGAAAAGCGCGAGCGGCAACCCCGCCGCTGCCAGCGCCAGCAACCCCGCGCGCCGCGCCCTCATCCAGTTCCCGCAGTTGTGGACCATGAGACCTCGGGTCTATGCTCTTGCTGTAACGTGCCGCGCGGCTTCTACGGCGTCGCCACCGCGAGATTGACGATCTTCTCGCCCTGCAACCGGCTCATCAGGGCGTCGACTTCGTCCTTCGCCATCGGCTTACTGCCGAATTGCAGTCGAAACATGCCGCCCTTGGCGCCGTCGACGATCGATGCCTGATAGTGGTCGAGCAGCGCCGTGATGTCGGCAATGCGGGCGTCGGGCGCGAACCGCACCAGCGCGCGCGGCGGCGCCGCCGCTCCCAACTCGCGGGTGATCGGCTCGTTCATGCTAAGCGATGCGGTCTGATAGGTCGCCGTCTGGTTATTCACCAGGATCGCGCCAATCAAGCCCGCCTGCAACAACAGCGCCAGGGCGCCGAGGCTTGCCGACCAGGCCAGCGTCCGCGGCGACAGCCCTGAGAAAAAGGCGGCGAAGCGGGCGGACAAATTGAGCGAGGCCTGCGGACGGCGCGCCGGTTCGGTGTCGATCGCCGCGAACAGCTTCTGCATGGCGCGGGCGGACGGCGCACCCAGACTCTCGTTGAGATCGATGGTCTCGGCGTATTCTTCCCGAATCGCGGCATACTGTCTGGCAAGCTCGGGATCACGGGCCAGCGCTTCGTCGACGCGACGGGCATCGCGCGCGTTCAGGGTGCCGGCCGCATGCCATGGCAAAAGCAGTTCAATTTCGCCGGGCTCCTGGTCCAGGTTCTTTTTGCTCACCGCCATCATGGCCAACCTCTTTCGATGCCGGCTGCCTTCAGCAGCTCGGCCAATTTCTTGCGCGCGTAGAACAAGCGCGTCTTCACAGTGTTTTCCGGAATACCGACGATCTCGGCCACCTCTTCCACGGATTTCTCGTGGTAGTAGACGAGATCGACGATCTCCCGGTGCTCCGGCGAAAGCGCGCTCAGGCACTTGCGCAACGCGTTACTCGTATCTTTCTTCTGCACCGCCATTTCCGGATCGTCGGAAGTGTCCTCGATCGCGTTGGCGGCCTCATCGTCCAGCTCGGCGTCCTTCCTGCGCCGTAGCGCGGACAGGGCCTTGAATCTCGTGATCGCCAAGAGCCAGGTGGATACAGCGGATCGGCCTTCGAATTTGCCGGCCTGACGCCAGACATCGAGGAAAACCTCGCTAATGAGATCTTCCGCGACCTGCTCGTCCCGCACGAGCCGGAGCCCGAAACGAAACACCCTGACATGGTGCCGTCCGTACAGCACCTGCATGGCGAGGCGGTCGCCTTGAGCGATCCGAGCGATTAGGACGTCATCCGAAGCCGCCTGTGTCGCACTCAATGGCCGTCTCGCAAGGTTGGTCTGACTGGATAGGCGGGTGGTTCGATCGCAAATGCAAGATTCTTCAGTTTATCGCGATAACCCGCTTGCAACTGTGATCTACCACACACAGGGTGATTTTTGACCGACGGGGCATGTGGGACGCCAATTGTTGGTATCATAATACAGAATCGCCTTCTCCGGTCCCAGTCAACCACCATCACCTTACCAAGGCTTGGTTCCCAAAACAGCACTCGCGCCTTGGCTGCGCTCGCGGCAACCGGGCGGGCCACCGCACGCCGCCCGTCTCGGGCGGATTACCATTGCAAATCAAGGGCAACCGCATCCGGCCCAGCTGGAGATTCGGACCGGAAAGATACCAAACCTAAAGGCTTTGTTCCCTAAAGTTCCGTCCAAAATGCATTCGACCCACGGCGACATGACCAGCGCAGCTTCATTGCTTCAAGGCCAAGGCCCCGGGCGCGCGCTGACACGCGCCGATCGGCTGCCTTCGGACGTCCTCGAGCGTCGGGTCATCCAGCGCCGCCAGATGCTTGCGGTGCAGGCCGTCAGCAGCGCCCTCATTACCGCGGTTCTCCTGGTTTACTGGTATGCCGGCACGATCTCGATTGTGGTTCCCTCGGCCTATTTCCTCTCCGGCATCACGCTGATCGGCTTCTTTGTCGTGCTGTCGGAAAGCTCCATCAACGACAGGTTCGAGGACCATTATCTGACGATCTTCCAGGTCGGCAGTCATGTCGCGCTGCAGCTCGGCTTCCTGCTGGCCGCGCCCGCGATCGGCTACGCCTTTCTCAGCATTTTGTTCCTGATCTTCGGATTCGGCGCGCTGCGGATGACCTCCCGGCAGGCAACCATCGCCTGGAGCCTCACGACGCTGGGCCTCATTACGATTTTTCTTTTCACCAATACGGCGATCGGCATGCCCGTCGCGACGCCGATCGAGCGCATTGCGGCGTTGCTCTGCTACGTCGTGATGATCGGACAGTGCGCGTTCGTCGGACTGTACGGCAGTTCGCTGCGGAAGATGCTGTACAACCGCAGCTTCGAGCTCAAGGCCGCCTACAAGCGGATCGAAGAACTCGCCGAACTCGACGAGTTGACCGGCTCCTTCAACCGCCGCTGCATCATGCGCATCCTGGAAGACGAGATCGCCCGCGCCCGTCGCATCGACGCTCCGTGCTCGATCGCGCTGATCGACCTCGACTGGTTCAAGCGCATCAACGACGCCTACGGCCACCCGACCGGCGACGAGGTGCTCAGAACCTTCGCGATCACAATGTTCGCCAACACCCGCAACATCGACAGGTTCGGCCGCTACGGCGGCGAGGAATTCCTGCTGGTGCTCCCCGAAACGCCGGCCGATGCCGCCGCGCGCATCATGGACCGGCTGCGGGCGATCATCTTCGATCTCGACTGGAGCGCGTTCTCGCCCGGCATGCGGGTGACGATCTCCGCGGGCGTTGCGGCATTGAAGGCAGAGGAAACCCCGGACGCACTTCTCGCGCGCGCCGACAGCGCGCTCTATTTAGCCAAGGCGCGAGGACGCAACCGCATCGCCAGTGCCTGAAATCCAACCATTCCCGTTTCCGGGGACGAAGAAACGTCGCCGGTCCAGCTTGCCCGAATGCTCCAGGACAGAGTCATGAGTTCGAAATCCGCTGCCACTTCCGAAAGCCTGCTCGACGAATTGCAGACCACGCTCGCGCACGGCACCGTCGCCCGCCGGGTCGAGACCCTGCGCCGGGTGACCGATCTCTTCATCAACGGCGCGGTGGATTATTCGAACGAACAGATCGCCTTGTTCGATGACGTGTTCCAGTGCCTGATCCAGCACATCGAGACCTCGGCCAGGGCGCTGCTTTCCAACCGCCTCGCCCCGATCAACACCGCGCCGCCGCTTACCGTCCGCGCGCTGGCATTCGACGATCTGATCGAGGTCGCAGCTCCCGTGCTCTCGCAATCCGAACGGCTCGACGACGAGACGCTGATCGAGACGGCGCGCCACAAGAGCCAGGCGCACCTGATGGCGATTTCGACGCGCAAGGTATTGAGCGGCGCGGTGACCGACGTGCTGGTGCTGCGCGGCAATGACGAAGTGATTCAATCCACGGTCAACAATCCAGGCGCGGAATTTTCCGAGCGCGGCTTCACCCGTCTGGTCAATCGCGCCGAGGGCGACGACAACCTTGCGACCTGCATCGGCATGCGTCCGACGATGCCGCGGCATCTCTATCTGAAACTGCTAGCCAAGGCCTCGGTGACGGTGCGCGAGCGTCTCGAGGCCGCCCATCCGCAGCAGGCGGGAGAGGTGCCGACCGCGGTCCGGGAGGCGACGCAGCGGGCGCGCTCGGCGCCCGCGGCCATCAGCAAGGAGACGGCGATCGCACATGCGCTCGTCAAATCATTGTACGAGGACGGCAGACTCGACGAGCATCAGGTGGAGACGTTTGCCGAGGCTGGCAAATTCGACGAAGCCAATGCCGCGATCGCAGCCCTTGCCAACGTCTCGGTGTCGATCGCCGAGAACATGATGATCGAGACCCGCGCCGAAGGCGTCATGATCCTGGCGAAGGTTGCGGGGATGTCGTGGTCGACGGTCAAGGCGATCATCCATATGCGCGACGACCTCTCCAACATGGAGCCGAGCGATCTGCAGGCCTGCAAGGCAACCTATGAGCGGCTGCGGCCATCGACCGCGCAGCAGGTGTTGCGCTTCCACCGCATGCAGCAGACCGCCGCGCCCGTGCCGGCGTGAAACGCTTGCGCTAATATCTGAGAACTTTCGATCCCGCCAGCGCGCCGATCGCGGTGACCAGCGCGGTCGCAATCGTGTACCAGGTCGCCACGAACAACGGGGAATCGTCGGTGCAGTGCGAGGCGTAGAGCGTCGCCGCAAGCCCCGCCGACAGCAATCCGGCAATCGCGCCGACCACCGCCGGCCGTGCCGGCGCGCCGTGGCGCAAACCGATCAGCGCGGCCGCCAGCAGCGGCAGCGACATCAGGGGTATCGCGGTCAGGCAGACCCTCGAATTGCTGCCGATCAGCCGCGTCATCATCGGCAGCCGCTGCGGCAGCATCATTTCACTGGCGATGGCGCCGAGCAGAATCGCGACCGGAATCAACAACAGCCACGCCCAGCCCCGCAGCGAGGCCTCCGGCCGCGACAAATGCAGGCTGAGTGCGATGGCCGACATCGCCAACGCCAGCGTGACCGCGAATTTCAAGTCGAAGAACGGATTATGCATCGCGGTCATGACGTCAGGGCGGACGCCGAGGCCGGCGAAGAACATCGCCACCGAAACCGGCATCGCTGATGCGAGCGTCAATGCCAGCACGAAGCCGACCGGTCGCGCGCGGTGCGCGTTATCGGCCGCCAGCGTTCTTATCAGCTGATCGGTTTGCATTCTCAGGGTTCCCGTAGTTTGGCGGTGAGACTGGCGAGCCCGCGATGAAGCGCGACGCGGACCGCGCCCTCGCTCATCGCGAATTTCGCCGCGGTGTCCTTGATCGATGCGGCCTCGACCGCGATCGATTGCAAGACCTCGCGCTGGCGCGCCGGCAAGGACTTGAGGTGGGCCGCGACCTCGCTCGCCGGCGCGGTCTCCGCGGCCGGCTCGCTCGCGATCGTCTCGGCAAAATCGTCGATGTTGACGAACACCCTTCGGCCGCGCCGGCGCAGCGAATCGATCAGCTTGTTGCGGCCGATCGCAAACAGCCACGGCGCGAACGGCGCGTTGACGTCCCAGGTATGCCGCTTCAGATGCACCGCCAACAGAATGTCCTGCACGATGTCCTCGGATTGATCGACCGGCTGCCCCGCGCGCGCCAGCCCGCGGCGGGCCGCCGCCCGCAGTACCGGCGTGACGGCCTTGAGCAGACGATGGTAGGCGGCACTGTCGCCGGAAACGGCCGCCCGCATCAGCTCCGTCCACTCGTCCTCACGTTCGCGCACGCGCGCTCCCACACTGCAATTCGCTCAATCTTTCAATTTGTTACGTCCGAAGTCTCTTATCACGAATTCGTGATCCAGCCTTCGACCGTGTCGCGGCCATCGCGCCCGATTCGAGAATCGCGCTCGATCGTTTTCCGCACCGCAGGCTCTTAACATCGATCGCCCGGGATGACACCCGGAGCATTGATTCCAAAACGGTTTCATCTCACCCGGCGCGAGGACGTTGCCCTGCTTTTGCCGGTTGTAACCCGAAGATTCCCTTTTTCTGCCGCGCTCTGGACACGCCGGGAGGTCTTTTTTCGCCCGGGACTGGCAAAATGGGGAGATTGCCAAAATGACGATCAGGGCCAATGGGCGTTCGGCGTTGATACTCGCAACCGGGCTCCTTGTGTGTTGCGCAGCGTCATCGCCGGCTGCGGCGGGCACCGACAACGCCGCCGCGAACGAAAAACCGGAAAGCGCCGGGGCGCCGGTTGCGCTCAACAAATACACCAGGCACCATCACGGCAGGAGCTATGCGCACCGCCGGTCCAGTAAGGTCGCGCACAAGTCCACCGACAAGAAAACCGCCGAGGCCACCGCGGAAGACAACACCAATCCGTCCGCCATCCCGCCCTCGGTCGCCAATGCCAACGCGCAGCTGGCAGCCGATTTGCCGACCGGCGATGCCGCCAAGGCCATGACGGCGCGGGCCGCCGACATCGCGCAATCAGCGCCGGACAGGCCGGCGGAGGTCCAGCCGGCCCCAGACGCCCAGGTCGTTGCCGCCGATCAACTCAACGACGTCGACCGCGCGTTGCGCGAGAGCACGCCGCCGACACCGGCGGTCGCGGTGGCTTCGGTGGAGACGCCAGCCGCGCCTGCCCCGGCCGTCGCCACCAGCAACAGCGAAAGCTCGACCTGGGACCAGACCTCGCTGATCGGCAAGATCTTCATCGGCTTTGGCGCGCTGCTGACCATGGCTTCCGCCGCGCGCATGTTCATGGCCTGAAGGACGCCCGCGCCCGGCTCGTCACGCGCCCCCACTTGAAGCCCATCCCGGCAGCGGGCACATTGCCCGCCAAATCAAGCACGCGGGGTGGAGCATGAGCACGTTCGAACACATCATTGTCGAAAGCAAAGGCGCGGTCGGCATCATTACCCTCAATCGCCCGAAGATGCTCAATGCGTTGTCCTTCGGCGTATTCAGGGAAATCGCCGCGGCGGTCGACGACCTCGAAGCCGACGACAAGATCGGATGCATCCTCTTGGCCGGCGGCGAGAAGGCTTTCGCCGCGGGCGCCGACATCAAGGAAATGCAGCCGAAAGGCTTCATCGACATGTTCGAAAGCGACTTCGCCGCGGTCGGCGGCGACCGCGTCGCCCGCTGCCGCAAGCCGACCATCGCGGCGGTCAGCGGCTACGCGCTCGGCGGTGGCTGTGAACTCGCGATGATGTGCGACATCATCATCGCCGCCGACACCGCCAAGTTCGGCCAGCCCGAGATCACGCTCGGCACCATCCCCGGCATCGGCGGAACGCAGCGGCTGACGCGCGCGGTCGGCAAATCCAAGTCGATGGACCTGTGTCTCACCGGGCGGATGATGGATGCCGCCGAGGCCGAGCGCTCGGGTCTCGTCAGCCGCGTCGTGCCGGCGGAAAAATTGATGGGGGAAGCGCTCGCCGCGGCGGAAAAGATCACCTCGATGTCGAGGCCTGCGGCCGCGATGGCCAAGGAAGCCATCAATCGCGCATTCGAGACGCCGCTGTCGGAAGGCATCAACGTCGAGCGCAACCTGTTTCATTCGACCTTCGCGCTCGAGGATCGCTCCGAAGGCATGGCGGCGTTCATCGAGAAACGGAAGCCGGTCAACAAGAACAGGTAGCTGGAAAGCCAACGACCATCGTGCCCTAACGAAAAGCCGCGGCGTATGGGTCCCTGCGTTCGCAGGGACCACAGGATCACCCCGACCGACTCCGCGCCAGCGCCGCGCCGACCAGCGCGCGATAGGCGCGCTCGGCCAATGTTGCGGGCCGGTCGAGGCCCAGCCGCGCCAGGCATTCGCCATCAGCGGCATCGCCGTGATGGAAGAAACCTTGCCACAGCAACCCGGCAAGACGCCGCGGCGAGCGCTGGGCGTCCTGCAGGATTTGCAGCGCCGGAATCAGCCGCTGCTCGACGTCGGTAAAATCGCTGCCGAACGGAAACGACGGCAGCAGGCCCGCCTCGCGAGCGGGTTTCAGCGCGTGCGCAATCCGCTCCGGAAAGTTTTCCCGGTGCGCGAGCGCAATTTCATGATTCTTCGACAGCTTGCCGGCATCCTTGGCCCGGCGGGCGAGTTCGTCCTGAAAGCGGCTGTCCGCCACCTGCAGCATCGCCGCGATGACGTCGGCGTCGGATTTTCCGCGGAGGTCGGCGACGCCGTATTCGGTGACGACAATATCGCGCAAGTGGCGCGGAATCGTCTCGTGGCCATAGCTCCAGCGGACGTTGGATTGCGCCCTGGTGCCGGCCTGCCGGGTCGCCTCGACCGTTAGGATCGAGCGCGCGCCGGCGAGCGCGAAGGCCTGCGCCACAAAATTATATTGACCGCCGACGCCGCTCACGACCTGGCCGTTCTCGAGGCCGTCGGAGACCGCGGCCCCCAGCAAGGTCGCCATCATCGTGTTGTTGACGAAGCGGGCGTCGATACGGGCGGCGCGCTTTGTTTCCTCCTCGCCATAGAGCTCGTTGGTGAACGACACCGGCATCATCCGGATCCGCGCAATCTGGTCCCCCGTCATCTCGCGCAGCCGCCGATAAAATGATTTCGGCCCTATGAAGAACGCGCCGTGCAGCACGGCGCCATCGACCTCGCGCCTGAGGATGCCGGCGTCGATCAGGGCCAGAAATGCCTCGGTCAGCATCTCGCTGACGCCATACAGGCCTTTCTCGAACGGTCCGGTTTGCAGCGTGGGCATTTCCGCGGCCAGCGAGAGCCGGTTGATGATGCCGCGAAATTGCGCGTTGTCGCGGTCGCGGATGATCAGGCCCTGCGCCAGCGCGTCGCCGACCTGGCCGATGCCGATCTGCAAGCTGCCGCCGTCGCGCACCAGACCCGCCGCGTGCAGGCCGATGGCATATCTGGCGTCGGAAATCGGCTCGGATGGCGGTGCATAGAGCGGAAACTCGGTCTCCGGACTATCGAGCACCGCGGAAAATTCGTCGGCCGACAGATCGCCCGGGCCCGGCATGAACGGCAATTCGGAATTGACCTGACCGACCAGCTTGAACGACGCGGTGCCCTGCGCCCGCGCACGCAACACCTCGAGCGTGGTGTCGGTGTTGCAGCTCAGGCTGTAGCGCGCGACCCCGTCGACGACGCGCTTGGCCACCAGTTGCGTGACGACGTTGAGACCCTTCGCCAGGATGTAGGACGAAGCATGGGTATAGTTCGCGGAAATGTAGTGCTGCTGCGCATAGGGCACGTGCAGCCATCGTCCGGCCAGAAAGAAGAACTCGATCACGTTGATGTTGGGCGGCAGCGCCCCCGCATGCAGCGCCTCGGCATAGGCGAGGTCGGGATAACCGCCGAACAGCCGCTCGATCACCGGCGCGATGAAGCGCCGTTCGAGCAAATTCGATGGCTTCGGCTTTTCCAGCGTGAGCGCCGAAAATATCGTCAGGCTGATGGACCGGTCGGCGGCAGCCCGCGCGTAAAGCGCGTTGACGATGTGGTTGGCCTTGCCGAGACCGAGCGGCAGCCCCACCACCAGCCTGGTCCCGACGTCGCGGATGATATCCTCCGCGATGGCGTCGGGATCGGTGAAGTTGTTCGGCATGAATATTCCGTCTGGAGCAGCGCGAATCGGATACCGGCCTCCAGAATCGAGGTCGAC
This sequence comes from uncultured Alphaproteobacteria bacterium, assembly GCA_963721135.1. Classification (GTDB taxonomy): domain Bacteria; phylum Pseudomonadota; class Alphaproteobacteria; order Rhizobiales; family Xanthobacteraceae; genus Bradyrhizobium. The sequence continues at coordinate 222,720 of CAVRIB010000003.1, read as the reverse complement.
GCCTTAAGCTATTACACTTCCTTCAAGCTATTTGGAATTTTGCCGAGGCCCACCCTTACCGCGACGCCCGCCGGCGGCCCCCGCACTATAGCTACGCAAGATTTCATCGAGCGCCATCACGTTCGCCGAACCCGCGCCCTTGCGCCAGATCAGAACAGTCCGCGCGCGGTTCTCCGGGCTTGCCAGGCGATGAACGCTCAAGCGCCTTCGCTCCGGAAAGGTTGCCAGCACGCTCTTTGGGATGAGGGATATTCCCATGCCAGCGGCAACGCAGCCCAGCATGGCATGATACGAGGCCAACTCGATGATGCGCGCCGGCATCTGATCACGGCGTGCATACCAGTCTTCGAGCCGCTTTCTGTGTGGGCATCCATGTTCGAACACGAGTACCGTTTTCGGCAGATCGCCCTTGCCGATCGGCGGATGATGGGCGGGCGCGACGATGGCCAGTTCTTCCTCAAAGCCGAACGCCTTGTCGAACGGCGCGTCGGCGATCGGTTCGGCCACCAGCGCCGCGTCAAGATCGCCCGCCAACATCGCGCTTGCCAGCAGCTGCGGGTTCCCCGTGCGCAATTCCAGCATCACTGCCGGATGACGGCGGTGATATTCGCTGAGCAGCGCCGGCAGCCTGACGGCCGCCGTACTCTCCATGGCGCCAAGCCGGAAAGTGCCGCGCGGTTTCGGGTCACAGACAGCACCTCGCGCTTCATTGGCAAGCGCGAGAAGCCGGTCTGCGTAGTCGCGCAAGACCTGACCGGCCGGCGCAAGGCGAAGCCGTTTGCCCTCGCGAACGAAAAGCGCGACCGACAGATCCTCCTCCAATTGCCGGATGCGGGTGGTGACGTTGGACTGAACCCGATTGAGCCGCTCGGCCGCGCGCGTCACGCTGCCTTCACGGACGACCGTGTTGAAGATCACCAGATCGGACAAATCCATATATCTCTCCATGAGATCAAGAACATCACGATTATTCATTTTATGTGATCTCGTTACCGGCGTAAAGACTATCGCGCGGGGCGATGGTTCGATCGTCACTCCGGCCCGGACGCAGAAAAAGCGTGGACAGAAGCAGAGGATTATCCAATGATCGTCACGGTATTCCGCACCCGAATGAATCCCGGGGCACAGGACGAATACGGCCCGATGGCCATGCGTATGAGCGAGCTGGCGCGCGCGGTGCCTGGCTACATCTCGCACAAGGGGTTCGTCGCCGACGATGGCGAGCGGGTGACGATCGTCGAATTCGAATCCGAGGAAGCGCTCCACCGATGGCGGATCGATCCCGAACATCGCGGGGCGAAAAGACGCGGGATCGAGAGCTTCTTCAGCGAATTCAAGTACCAGATTTGCAGCGTCATTCGGGAACGGACGTGGGCTGCGAGGGCGGTTTCGTCGGCCCCGGAATGACCGCTTGGTATCCTTTGACACGCGTTCCGCTACAATACGCTCGCAATTCGTGTTCGATGGCCGCCTGTTCAATCAATTGCCGGTATGGGCGCCCGATGCGGCGATCCGCGGGAAGATTCTGCTCGACAGTCCGGTGCGGCTTTATCGGTTCTGACAGCCGCTCCTAGTGACGGGTTGCTCCATCTGTCGCTGCGTTTCCTCGCCGTAGCCGCGCAGCCAGTGACCGGCCTTGCGCAGGCCGCCGAACGGAAACAGATGGAAGCCCGCAATCGACGCGGTCGCCGTTTCCGGCGCCGACTGCAGGCCGCGCACGACATCGTCCGGGCCGTTGTCGGCGAGCAGCCGGCCGAAGCGGCCGATCTGGCCGCGCAGCGCCCGCATCGAATTGCCGACCCCGCAGCGCAGCGCGAATTTCGTCAGCGTCGCCGGGCTCGCCGGACCGGCAAGGCCGACGATGACGGGAAGGCCGACATGCGCGTCAAGATCGCCGATCCAGCCGAGGATCGGCGCGCTTTCGAAACAGAATTGCGTCACGGCATCGACGCGGATGTCTGCCTGTTCTCCCCAGTCGCGCCAGGCTCTGAGCGCCTTGAGGGCATGAGCCGTGTCGAGATAGGGATGACCTTCGGGATGACCGGCGACGCTCACACGTGCAATGCCATGGGCCTCGATCAGTCCGCTGGCGCAAAGATCGCGGCTCGACCGGTAAGGACCCTTGGCGGCTGCGACATCGCCGGCGATCACCAGAATGCGCGTGACATCGGCCTCGCCCCGCAGCCGCGCCAGAAAGTCGTCGAGCGCCTCGCGCGAGGCCATTTCGCGCGCCGCGATATGCGGCACCGGATTGTAGCCGGCGCGACGCAGCGCGGCCGCCGTCTCGACATTGTTCCGATAGTTGTCGCCGGGCAGGAAGGTGATGGTCACGTCGGTGCCGGCGCGAAAATGATCCGGCAGTTCCGAAAGCTGATGCCGGCGCGACGAGACCTCGACCGAGGCGGACGACAGCAGTGCTACAAGCCGCTGGGATGAAGCGGGTGCGGTCACGGACGCCTCCTCCGGGTGCGGGATCATGCCGGCGCGCGGCGGCGCGAAATCACGTAGGTTTCGTCGTTGAACCAGAGGCCGCCGTGCTTCTTCAGCACGCGGTCGGTGGCTTCGAGGTAGCGGCCGTCGCGGACCACTTCCGACAACCTGACATCCTCGATCTGCGCGACATAGATCGCGGCGTTCCAGGCCGCGAACAGTGTCGAAGTGCCGATCGGGCCGGAAACCTCGTCGGGCAGCGTGTGCATGTGGTAGCGGAAGATCGATCGCGCATCGGAGGAGGCGTTGAAATTGTAATGCCGCGCCGCGCCGCCAAGCTCATGCTTGACCTGGCGCAGGATCGCGTAGCGATCGGTCTTGAAGGGATCGTCGGCCGGCCAGAGCTCGTCGATGATCTCGATGCCGGGATCGTGGCCATGCGAATGGATGCCGATCAGCCGGCCACCGGGGCGCAGCGAGCGGACCAGCGGGGTCAGCACCTTCGATGCCTTGAATTCGACGCTGGCGCGCGCCCGATAGGGTTGCGAGGCGATCACCAGGTCGTAGTCGGCCATCACCCGTCCCGGCCGCGGCATGATCGGATCGAGCAGGAAGGAGTGGTCCTCGCGCCGAAGGGTGAGGATGATCGGCCGCGTATAAACGGGATTGCCGGTGGTCTTGCTGATGCCGGCGCGCCAGTTCTCGGCCAAGAATCCCTCCAGCTGCCCGATCTGCTCGGCAAAGCCGTGCGCGGTGTTACCCGACAGCGCGACGTCCTTCCAGATCAGGCTCTGCGCCGACGTCGCCGAGCGCGGCGTCAGCCAGGGCGCCTCGGCATAATAGAGATTGGTGACGACCAGCACGGTCGCCGGATGCTCGAACAGGCGGTCCGCCATCTTCTCCAGCATCAGGCGGACGTCCTCGTAGCTGATTTCCTTGGCAACGACGTAGAGCGGCATGGTGGGGAAGCGGGCATGCAGCGCCCGCATCACGCGCGACAGCACGGTGCCGTCGCCGACGCCGGCGTCGAAGATGCGAAGCGCCGGCGGCGCCGGCTGCAGATTGCCGAGCTCGAGCGAAATCCGGTTGGCGATCTCGGTCTTCTCGCTGCAGGTCGAGACGAACAGCAGATATTTTTGACGGTTGTCGAAGAAGCGGAATCCGGGAGGAACGACGTCGCTTGCGGCGGCCGCGCCGTTGACCGGCCTGAGGGCCGCAGGCAGGTCTTTCCCGGGCGGTGGCGCGGCGCGATGCTCGGCGAGATAGGCGCGGACCTTGTCGAGCGTGCCGGTGGTGATCCTGGCGCCGTCGCGCAAGCGCGACACCAGCTTGCCGTCATTGACGACGAGCCGCCCGAAAGTTGATTCAGCCGTCTGCGTGGCGCGGCAGTAATCGCGGATCTCGCCCAGAATCTGATCGGAGGTCCCGGCGGCCTGGCCCTGATGTTCCCCGGTCCGCATGGCGCGTTTCTCCCGGCGGTTTTGTCCCTTGTCGCAATCAAGGGACAAGGCTCAGGAAGCGTCAACCACAAACGGAGTGGGCAGGATTCTTGGGCACGTGCCCACATCCACTACCCGCGCGCCGGCCACTGCGGGGGGTGGCTGCCAAGCGGCATCGCCGGGCGCACCCATTGCGCCGGGGTTTTCAACAGCATCGCCGAATGGCGGACCGATCGGAGCCGACCGAAGCCCGACGGCACTTCTTCCATGAAGGCGCTGACCGCGTCGCTCTTCAAGTCCTCGGTCTTCAATCCGTCGGCGACGCGGCCGAGGTTCCAGAGCCAGCGTCCGGTCTGCGCCAGCGAGACGCGAACATGCCAGCTGCCGCCTTCGCGCGACTGGCGCGCCTTCGCCATCATGGCGCCGAACGCCATCAGGTAACCGGTGGCGTGGTCGAGCATTTGCGCCGGCAATTCCTTCGGGCCCTCGACGCCGGCAGCCTGCCCTTCGGCGTGATTGAAGCCGGTCGTGGTCTGCACCAGCGAGTCGTAGCCGCGCCGCTCCGCCCACGGTCCGGCATGACCATAGGCCGACAGCGACACATAGACGATCCCGGGGTTGATGCGCGCGGCATCGCCCGGCGCGAAACCGAGGTTCGCGATCGAATGCGGCCGATAGCCCTGCGAAAAAATATCCGCCTGCGCGAGCAGATCGCGCAACACGCCCTTCCCCTGCTCGCTCCTGAGCTCGACAAAACTCGTCAGCTTGCCCCGCCCGGTATCGATGGTGAGCCAGGGGATCGCCGGCAGGTCGGGGCTGGAGATCAAGAGCACATCGGCGCCGTGCACGGCGAACGTTCGGCCGGCGAGCGGAGCAGCGATCACCCGCGATAGATCAAGCACGCGCAGGCCTGCGAGCGGCCGGTCGCCGGCCGGCCATGGTTTGGGCGCGGCCTCGCCGATTTTTTCGAACGAGATCAAGGGCAATGCGGCAAGCGCCCGGCCGTGAGGCGATGCCGACCATTCGTCATGTGAGCGCATCATCGCGACCACGCCGCCTTCGGCATAGACCGCGGTCTCGAAGGCTTCCGCCTGCCATTGCATCAGCGCGGCCTGGACCTGATCGCGTTCGGGTGCGCAGTTCAGGACCTTGCAGACGGCGGCGCGGTGATGCGGGAAATTGGTGTGCAGCCGCACATAGCGCCCGTCGCCGGTCTTGTAGACGCCGGCGATGATGTCCCAGGTCGGCGGCGGCGGCTTGCCGTCGACGCGCAGGTAACGTTCGCTGCGGCATTCGACCACGGCATGGCGCATATCGACCGCGACGTCCTGCGATTGCCCGCTGCGCAGTTTCCAGATGCGCGCGGCCGCGAGGCCCGCCGCGGCAACGCTGGTTTGCGCCGCGGCCGCGACGCGGAACGACGACGGCAGTTGCGGCTCCGCGCCGGTCAGCGTGACGGTATCGAGCGCGGCGGGCTCGCCGCCTGCAAATATCCAGAGATCGGCGAGAATTTCGCGGGGGCTTTGCATGGGGATTCCTTGAGAGACGTCGCGACACTATCACTGCTGTCATCATCCGGGAAAGCGGATGATCCAGTATTCCAGAGGCGCCGGTGATAGAACCGTGGGGCCGCGGCTTACTGGATCCCCCGCTTTCGCGGGGGATGACGATTGAGCGTGCAATAGGCACGCCCCTCAATGAAAATCCCGCGAGGGCGGCAGGATGCGCACGTTGCGGGGGTGGCGGACTTTCTGGGCCGGGTTGTCCGGATGCTGGCGGGGATCGTCATGCAGCGGTTCGATCAGCGCGGGGCCGGCGGGCACCGCCTGTTTCCGGGCGAGCGCGTCATTGGCAAGACCTGTCAGATCGCGCGAGCGGTCGAACAATTTCTCGGCGACGAGATGCACGACTTTCTCGGGGCTACTCTGGACATAGCCTTCGATCAGCACCAGCCGCGCGCCCATCACCTCCTTGCGAAAGCGCTCCATGACCTTCGGCCACACCACGACATTGGCGATGCCGGTTTCGTCTTCCAGGGTCATGAAGACGACGCCCTTGGCGCTGCCCGGGCGCTGCCGCACCAGCACCACGCCGGCGCAGCGGACATATTGCCGGTCGCGTTCATGGCAGACGCCTGCGCAGGCGAGCACGCGTTCGTTCGCAAACATCGGCCGCAGGAATTGCATTGGATGACCCTTCAGCGACAGCCGGATGGTCTGGTAGTCGGCGACCACCTGCTCCGGCAGCGGCATCTCGGGCAATGCTTTCGCATGTTCATCCGGCTGCTCGCGCGCGGCGGCCACCTCGAACAACGGCAACGGCACGTCGTCGGGCAGCCGCCGCACCGACCACAATGCAGCGCGGCGATCGAGCCCGATCGAGCGGAACGCATCGGCATCCGCCAACAGCATCAGCGCGCGCTTGGGCAAGCCCGTGTCGCGGGCGAAATCTTCCAGCGAGGTGAACGCGCGGCGCTGCCGCACCTCGACGATGCGCTGGCACCACTCGTCGCCCGACCAGCTTTCGGGGTCGTCGAGATCGCGGACCCTGAAACCATCGATCTGGCGAAAGCCGAGCCGCACGGCGTGATATTCGCCGCTTTTTTCCTCCAGCATGTTGTCGCCGTGGCTGAAGGAAATATCGATCTCGCGCACCTCGACGCCGTTGTTGCGGGCGTCGCCGACGATCTGCGCCGGGGCGTAAAATCCCATCGGCTGCGAATTCAGCAGTCCGCAGCAAAACGCATCGGGGTGAAAATGCTTCAGCCATGACGAGACATAGACGAGCTGGGCGAAGGCGGCGGCGTGGCTCTCGGGAAAGCCGTATTCGCCGAAGCCCTTGATCTGGTTGAAGCAGTTTTTCGCGAATTCCTCCGGATAGCCGCGCCGGATCAGGTTGCCGACCATCTTCTCCTCGAATTTGTGGATGGTGCCGACATGGCGGAACGTGGCCATCGCGCGGCGCAACTGATTGGCTTCGTCGGGCGTGAATTTCGCGGCCTCGATGGCGATCCGCATCGCCTGCTCCTGGAACAGGGGAACGCCGAGGGTTTTGCCGAGGATGTCCTTGAGTTCGTTGCGGTCGCCGTATTTCGGATAGGGATATTCGATCTCCTCCCGCTTCATCGCCCTGCGCTTGAGATAGGGATGCACCATGTTGCCCTGGATCGGTCCGGGGCGGACGATCGCGACCTCGATCACGAGATCATAGAAGGTGCGCGGCTTCAGCCGCGGCAACATGTTCATCTGCGCGCGGCTCTCGACCTGGAACACGCCGAGCGATTCGCCCCGGCACAGCATGTCGTAGACATCAGGCACCTCGCGCGGGATGGTGGCAAGCTCCCAGCGTTCGCCCTTGTGCAATTCGATCAGGTCGAAGCATTTGCGGATGCAGCTCAGCATGCCCAGCGCCAGCACGTCGACCTTCATCATCCGGATTTCGTCGATGTCGTCCTTGTCCCATTCGATGAAGGTGCGGTCATCCATCGCGGCGTTGCCGATCGGCACATATTCATCGAGCCGGTCCTGCGTCAGCACGAAACCGCCGACATGCTGCGACAGATGGCGCGGAAACTCGATCAGTTCGGCCGCAAGCTCCACCGCGCGATGGATCATGGGATTGCGCGGGTCGAGGCCGGCCTGCCGGACCTGCATTTCGGACAAGCCATCGCCCCAGCTTCCCCACACGGTATCGGCGAGCAGGGCGGTGACGTCCTCGGTCAGGCCGAGCGCCTTGCCGACGTCGCGGATCGCGCTGCGCGGCCGGTAGTGAATGACGGTGGCGACGATTGCGGCGCGGTGGCGGCCATAGCGGTTGAAGACGTATTGCATCACCTCTTCACGGCGCGAATGCTCGAAATCGACATCGATGTCGGGCGGCTCGCGGCGCTCCTCGGAGAGGAAACGCTCGAACAGAAGATCGACCTCCGCCGGATTGACCGAGGTGACCCCCAGCATGAAGCAAACGGCCGAATTGGCCGCCGATCCCCTGCCCTGGCACAGGATGTGCTGCGACCGCGCGTAGCGGACGATGTCGTGCACGGTGAGAAAATAATGCGCGTAATCGAGTTTCCCGATCAGCGCCAATTCCTTTTGCAGGGTGGCGCGCAGTCTGTCGTCGATTCCACCAGGGAAATATTTAGCAACGCCCTGCCAGGTCAGGTCCTCCAGATGTCCTTGCGCGGTTTTGCCCGGCGGCACCGGCTCGTCGGGATAGCGGTATTTCAATTCGTCGAGCGTAAAGGCGATGCGGCCGGCGAAGCGCAGCGTTTCGGTGATCGCATCGGGATGATCGCGGAACAGCCTCGCCATTTCCGCCGGCGGCTTCAGGTGCCGCTCGGCGTTGGCTTCCAGCAGGCGGCCCGCGGTCTCGATCGTCACCTTTTCGCGGATGCAGCTGACGACGTCCTGCAGCACGCGCCGCGCATGGTCGTGGTACAGCGCGTCATTGGTGGCGAGCAACGGTACGCCGGCGGCCGCGGCGATGCGCTGCAGTCTTGAGAGGCGGCGCTTGTCGTCGCCGCGATAAAACAGGCTGGCGGCGAGCCAGACGCCGGCCGCGTGCATGCCGCGCATCATCTCCAGCACCCGCTTCAGATCATCGGCTGCGAATCGATATGATGGCATCAGGACCAGCAGCAGGCCGTCGCTGAACTCCGCGAGATCTTCGAAGCGCAGGTGGCATTCGCCTTTTTCCGCGGCGAGTTTGCCCTTGCTGAGCAGACGACAGAGCCGACCATAGGCGGCGCGGTCGCGCGGATAGGCCAGGATATCAGGCGTGTCGTCGGTGAAGACGAGGCGCGATCCGATCAAAAGTCTGGGGATGGATTCGAGTTCCGGATTCTTCAGTTCGGCATAGGCCCGCACCACGCCGGCCAGCGTATTGCGGTCGGCGATGCCGATGGCCTGCAGGTGGAATTTGCCGGCTTGATTGACATATTCCTGCGGATGCGAGGCGCCGCGCAAAAACGAGAAGTTGGTGGTGACGCCGATCTCGGCGTAGCCGGCGGCATTCATGCGAACAATCCATGCATGTACCAGTTCGGCTGAACCGCCTTGTCCTCCTCCTGCTCGATCTCGCGCTCGTAAAGCCCGTCGCGGTAGAGCCAGAACCGCAGGCCCGCCTCGTCCTCGACGCGGAAATAATCGCGCGTCAGCATCTCGCCTTCCGCGCGCCACCACTCCATGGCGACGCGCTCGGGACCTTCGGCGCGGACCACGGCATGGACGGCGCGGCGCCAGACGAAGCGCGCCGGCGGGCCATCCGGCACCTGCGCGATGACCTTGATCTGTTCCGGCCGCTCGAACAGCCGCAACGGCCGCAGCGGTGGCTCGCCTTCCGCGCGCGCCGGCCACACCGCACGGGTCGCAGCGACGAGATGGTGCTGCGCCGGCGCCGCCAGCACCGCGCGCTCCGGGATGTGGGTATCCTGCGGCAAATGCACGACCACGCGTTTTCCCCCGATGCGGGCGGCGATGCGGTCGATCAATGCCGCCAGTTCGTCATTGTCGCGTACATTGGCATCGAGATCGCGCTGCTCCTGCACGACGATTTCGGTACGGCTGGCGCTGAGACGGATCAGATCGAAGCCGAAACCGGGATCGAGCGGATCGCTTAAGGAACCGAGGCGCTCGCGAAACAGCCGGTCGATCACCTCAGGTCTGGTCACGGGCCGTCCGGTATCGACCGTGATGGTGCGGACCGCGCCGTCGGTGCGAAAGAAGCAGGCTTCCAGCCGCCGCGCGCCCTTGCCCTGCTGCGCCATCGCCGCGACCAGCATCCCGGCGAGCCCGGATAACGTCGCGGAGATCACGATCTCGGTGGCGACCGGTTCGGCAAACCGTTTCTCCACGATGTAATCCGGCAACGGTTTCAGCGGACTGATCGGCGTATCGCTTTGCCCCAGCGCCTGTTCCAGTAGGTTCGTGAAGCCAGCACCGAATCGCGCGGTGATTTCATGCCGTGCGCGGGAAGCGACATCGCCGATGGTTTTCAGGCCGGCGCGGCGCAGGCCGGTGACGACAGCTTCGTCCGCGCCCAGCGCCGACACCGGCAGCGGCCTGACCGCATCGGCTTCCTCGCCATGGCAGACGATGCAGCCATGGACATGACGCGTCAGCGTCCGCGCGCACACCGCGGTGCCGGCAATGGCGGCGCTGACGGTAAAACCTTGCGCGGTCAACACGTCGCACAGGTGCCGCATCATCGCGGCTTCGCCGCCGAACAAATGCACGCAGCCGGTGATGTCGAGATAAAGGCCGTGCGGCGGATTGAGCGCCACCAGCGGCGTGAAACGGTCGCACCAACAGGCGATGGCGTTCAGCGCCTGCGCGTCGGCGGCTTCATCGGCATCGAATACCTTCAACTGCGGGCAGATGGCGCGGGCATTGGCGAGCGGCAGGCCAATTCCGAGACCGAGCCGCGCGGCCGCATCGTCGAGCGCATAAATCTGGAGCGCGTTGTTCTGCTTGATGATGACGACGCTGGGATCGGAATTAGCGTTTTGTTTTGACGCGTTTTCTTCACGCGAACCGGTACCCACTTCGCTCGAAAACGCTTTGGCGACGCCGCTCCGCCAAAGTTCGCGCTTGATCCGGTCGATGGGCAGGCGCGGCAGCCACAGGCTGAGGATACGCCGCCGGTTTGCTGAAAAGGCACTCATCACATTTCCATTCCATGATCCACCGGCCGACAGGGCCATGACGGTTGCGAACAAGCTGCGCGTCGAACACCGGCGCGCCCCACGCGCCCGGTGCTGCGGCCGGCGGCGAATGCGCCGCGCGCACGATCCATCTCGTCTCCGCCGTCGAGGGCTGTGGTTCGGCCGCCATCCGCAACAGAAGAGCGGTGACGTCCGAGGCCTGCGCCGCCAATGTCAGCTTGCGGCTGGCGACGAGGTCGAGTTGCCGCGCCTGACCCCAGACCTCCAGCACGACGGCGCCAAGCGCATCGCAGGCCAGCGCGTCGGCAGTGGTCCGCAACGCAGTGTCGACATCGGCCGCGCGCACCGTCACCAAAAGGCGGGGATCGAGACCGAGTTCGGCGAGCCCGCTCATCGACGGCGCACCCGATTCAATTTCCGTAAAATCCTGCCGCACCCACACCAGCGGTTTTCGTGCCGCCACCCGCCCGGCGAGGCTTGCGACAAAACCCGTCGCCGCGGCGCCTTGCCGGCCGGCTTCCGCGAACACCTCGTGCATCGCGCCCAGCGCGAGGCCGCCCTGCAGCGCCGCATCCGCCTCGGCATGACCGAGCACTACCCGACGCGGCGAACCGGCATCGCCATGCGTCTCGATGCGCTCGATATTGCCGCGCAAAGCCGCAAGCGTGTTCGTGCGCGCGCCGCTCATGCGCCGCTCCTCGGAAGATTGAGACCACAGCCGGTTCAGGTGAGAACCAGAAGCCGGCTCATTTGTTCATGATATGTTCTAATATAAGGCTGTCAATATTATACTTGACGTACCCAAATAGACGTTATATGGTTGATTCATAAGGATTAGCCATGGAATCGACCCTTTCAGACCACCATTTCCACGATGAAAAAACCGCTTATGCCTTCGTCGAGGCCCGAATTTGGCCGAACGGCCCTATTTGCCCGCATTGCGGCGGCGTGTGACGCGCATTTCCAAGATGGGCGGCAAGAGCACCCGGTCGGCACCTACAAGTGCTACCAGTGCCGCAAGCCGTTCACCGTGAAGGTCGGGACCATCTTCGAGGCCAGCACGTCCCTATGCGCCATTGGCTGCATGCGATCTTCCTGTTGTCGTCGTGCAAGAAGGGCATTAGCACGCAATCAGCTTCACCGCACCCTTGGCTGCACCCTCAAAACCGCGTGGTTCATGTCGCCATCGCATTCGCGAGGCCATGCGCGTGACTAGCCTTGCGCCATGGGCGGCGAAGGCGAGGTTGTCGAAGCTCGACGAAACCTTCATCGGTCGCCTTGAAGGCGCAGCCCAAGGCGCGCGCCGGTTTTGGGCTCACAAGAATGTCGTGCTGACCCTTGTCGAGCGCGGCGGCGAAGCCCGCAGCTTCCATGTCGACAGCAGCCACCATTGCCGTCATCGATGCCGATCGTGCAGCGCCAACATCAAGCGCGCGAAACCACGGTCATGACCGACGAAGCCCATCCGCTATAAAGCAATCTGGCAAGGCGTTTCGCCAGCCACGAAACCGTGAACCATAAGGCGGAAGAATACGTTCGCGGCGAAGTCACAACCAACACCGTCGAAGGCTTCTTTTCGAGTCTTCAAGCGCGGCATGAAAGGCATCTATCAGCATTGCAGAGAAAAACATCTGCACCGCTATCTAGCCGAGTTCGATTTCCGCTACTCTAACCGCGTTGGCGCTTGGCGTGAATGACGTTGCCGCGAGCGGATCGCGCGCTCAAGGGAGCCGTCGGCAAGCGGCTGACTTATCGAACGACTGGTCACTGAGAGGCCGTATGGCAAAAGCAGGCACGCCAAAAAAGAAAAAGGCAAAACCTAAGCTGACTGACATAGAGCAATCCGAGCGGTTCATAGAAACCGCTCGGAGGCTTGGCGTCGAATGAGAGCGCGCAAGATTTTGACATCCAGCTTCGGAAGATCGTCCCGCCGAAAGAGACGAGGCGCTAGCCCAGCCGAAGTCTGTTAATCCTTCTCACCGCTCAAAAAGCTGGCGTTGCCCCAGCCTGCTTCAACGCGGACTTCAACTCCCTCGCGCTGGCTTCCAATCACGCGCTGAACATCTTCGGGGCGGTAAGATCCAGTCTGATAGAAGTGCCTATGGGCTTCCACTAGCCAGTCCGGAAGCTGTACTCTCATCCAACGTAGGTGGCGCTTGCTGTAGCGTCTGCTTGGTTCTTGCCATGTTCATTCCTCTCCAGGTTTTGCTTTTTTACGCATTCCATTCCCTGATGGCGGTATCCCATTCTTTATGGGTTACCCAACGAAATTTCCTGTCAGACGTGATTACTGCGATCTCTACCGGACCCCCACAAACTTGCGAGAAATTTGAGAATTTCATTGCCTTTATGGTGGTCACAATCCCGGTGTGAACAAAATCGATGGCATCTCTAATCGGAACTTGAGGGTGTGCCAATCTGAAACTGGCTTGCAAGCGCCATCAGGTCGGCCTTAGTTCCCGTCCACCGGCCAGAATTGGCAATGCTGTCAATAAGGCCGTCGTCGCATCCATTGATAAGACAACAAAAATATTCGGAACCCCCCAAAACTTATGGGAGGAATACGCAATTGCGGTGGGAACTGGCTTCGGGCCAATTGGGTCAAAGATCATCTCAAAGGCGGATGGCGTCCTGTCTGGCAGAACAAAGCCGCCTATGGATAGCCCGGCTGTCAATGTCTCTCGAACGGCGGAGATTTGGAGAACCTGAACCTCTGGACTGATCCTGCCCTTTGGCTGCGGAGGATTGGCCGTTGCATCATATGTCGGTCTAGCAGCCATCGTACGCAAAAATTGAAGCTGTTGGGCCAACGCGCCGGAAGTGGTGTACGCATCCCAGAACTGGTCGCGCCAGCGAGTGGCAACATCAAGTACCGTAACCGGCTTCCGACCCGAAAGATCATCTGCAAGCAGCGCTGCTAGCATCCTATGGCTGCTTACACCTAGACCGCCTAGTCCCCAAGTGACGATTTCGAGGGTGCTATCCTCGCCAATCTGAAAGAGTTTCTGGGCATGATTGTAGTAATGCGGTCCAAACGGACTGCCATAGGTGGACGTGCTGTCAGCTCCAAGCACAACACCCTCAGGCGAAACGTAGCAGGCGGCGATCGTCATCGCGCTCCCCCGGGAGCAAGCGTACACATAGCCGATTTGCTCGGTCTTATGGTTAACCAAAATTAACCAGTAGTTGAAAGTGCACACATTTAAGCGGGAAACGCAAGTGGTCACTTTGGGGGTAGCCCCCCGAAGGTCGCCGACATAGGAACGAACGACCTAAACTCCGCTGAAATTAGTATCGCAAAATAGTTTGGATATGCACGCCGCAATTCATAGACAACCGTCGCAACCACTTTGCCTGTTCCTGTTCCCCTTGAATTTTGTCTCCAGAGGATCAGCGAATCTTTTGCTTGGTCGAACGCCTGAAGCGGGAACCCTCTGACAATAACCTTCCCGGCATCGGGAAGTATTTGCATCACGTACCAATCGAAATTGACTCCACGCTTTTTTCGCGTGATTTGTTGCGTGATATGAGCATATTGTTCAAGGCGCTCAATGACGCGGAGCTTTCGTTCGAGAAGCTTCGTTTCTCTCATGAGAGCATCGTAAGAACCGGGAACATTTGGAATTGGAGCGGTTTTTTCTGTGCGAGCATGCAGCGCTCCAACTAATTGAAAAAAGCGCTTCCAATCCTCAGAGCCGGCCCCAAATTTCAAGTTTTCATAGGTAAAGGCATCCACGGTTTCGACCGCGGTCGCCCATGCATGTTGTAAGCTGGTTCGCAGTTGAATTTCGATCCACAGGCGATCCCACGGAGACGAGGTAGCCTTGCCCACGAAACGATAGATGAGGTGTACGCTTCGGTAGCCGTCGTCTTTCGGGTCGGATATATAATCCCTAGTGCGGGCTAGCTTGTGGCGCAGAGGGTTGGTTTCATACACGAAGCGCAGCGTGTTAACGCGGTTCATGTTCGAAAGAATCGCACGACAGCCGCCAATGTCCTGCATCTGCGACATTTGAAGCGTCGGTTGTCTGTAGAGTTTCCGAACAACCGATTCCAATCGCTTCAACCGCTGCGCAGTGGCCGCATTGACGTCGATACGCTTTGCCCTATTGCGAAGGGTCATGTGTAGGGCATTGAGCCCATAGCGATGGGCGACCCGCCAGCTATTGAGAACCTCAATACCCTCAAGCGCCTTATCAGGATCGAGTATCGCCTTCCCGGCCTTGTCGATCTGATTCAAACTGTGCAGAGGCTTATCGTAAGCCATTGAAATAACTCAAAGTTCCATCCGAAAGTGATTTTTCGGTCGTAAAAATGGAACCTTGGATGAGTCACAACCTCATGTCAATGGGTACGCAAAGTATAACATCGCCATAATGCTAACAGGGGTAGAAGAATCAATCAGGATTGGAGATTATGTTTTTCATGAACAATCCCAATGGGATCGAAGGGACCCCTCGCTTCCCGTCCGGATTGAGCCTCCCCACACGCAGTGATACCCTCAAAGCAAATCGGAAAATGCCATGGCGACTGCCTCCTTAAGCCTCAAAACCCTGCGCGACGAAGCTGCCGCTTGCCGCGCCTGTCCGCTCTG
Source organism: uncultured Alphaproteobacteria bacterium (assembly GCA_963721135.1). Taxonomy (GTDB): domain Bacteria; phylum Pseudomonadota; class Alphaproteobacteria; order Rhizobiales; family Xanthobacteraceae; genus Bradyrhizobium. Next base: position 207,596 of record CAVRIB010000003.1, on the reverse strand, counting down.
GAAAGACGCGACGCAAACCGTGTTCGGCGAAGGTCCGCAAGCCGCGCCAGCGATGCTGGTCGGCGAACAGCCCGGCGACAAGGAAGACCTTGCCGGCAAGCCGTTCGTCGGACCGGCCGGGCAAATGCTCGACCGCGCGCTGCAGGAAGCCGGCATCGACCGCCACAAGGTCTACGTCACCAATGCGGTCAAGCATTTCAAGTTCGTCGCCAGAGGTAAATTCCGCCTGCACCAGAAGCCGACCACGCCGGAGATCAAGGCGTGCCGGCCGTGGTACGAACGCGAACTGGCCGCGATCAAGCCTGATCTGGTGGTCGCGATGGGCGCGACCGCGGCGCAATGCGTGTTCGGCAAGATCACGCCGATCAACAAGAACCGCGGACGCCTGATCGATCTCGATGAGGACATCAAGGCGCTGGTAACGGTGCATCCGTCCTACCTGCTGCGATTGCCCGACGAGGACGCCAAGGCGCGGGAATATGCGCGCTTCGTCGATGATCTGAAGATCGCCGCGGCGCTGTTGCGAAAATCGGCGCGTGCCGCCTAGCGTACAAACAATGTCGAGGCCGTTGCTTGCCCGGCGTCGACGTGATACGGGCAATGCCATTCGGGCCATCGGCAACCGCCCGATCAGCTGCCGCGCAGCCAAGCGTTGTCTCTCTCCGTTTGTGGAGGTGAGACGTGCTACGGCAGCGCAAGACGCACATCGACCATCCGCGTCAGGCCATGGCGGATCCATCGGTGAAGCTTTTCTCCTCGGCAAGAACTCCGCCGGATATTCTTCTTCTGTACGCCGCAAGGGCGCTTCGCGGGCTGGGTGACGGCTTCGCGGCCATCCTCCTGCCGGTCTATCTTTCGGCCATCGGCCTTAGCGCGCAACAGGTCGGGATCGTTGCCAGTGCGTCGCTGCTTGGAACCGCCGCGCTGACCCTGATCACCGGTTTCATCGCGCCGCGCTTTGAGCTCAGAACGCTTTTTCTCGCCGGCGCCGGATTGATCACCCTCACCGGCCTTGTTTTCCCAGCGACGGAAACCATCGGGCCGGTCCTCCTGGTCGCCTTCATCGGGAGTATCAACCCATCGAGCGGCGACCTCGGTATGTTCGATCCCGCTCGAGCATGCGCTGCTGACCAAGGAGACGGCCGACCGCGACCGCACGCGCATATTCGCGCGATACAGCCTGATCGGCTCGCTGACGTCAGCCGCCGGATCCCTGGCGGCGGCGTTGCCCGCGATGCTCGCATCCCGCGGCTGGCCGGAACTGGGTGCGATCAAGCTGATGTTCTACTGCTATGGAATGCTGGGGCTGCTTGCGGCCTTGCTCTATCGGCGTCTGCCGCGCGACCGCAGCCACGCCGCCACCGCGCCCAAGGCCGCGCTCGGCCCATCGAGAAACATCGTCTACAGGCTGGCCGCCCTGTTCAGCCTCGATGCCTTCGCTGGCGGCTTCGTCGTCCAATCGCTATTGGCGCTCTGGCTGTTCCAGCGGTTCGACCTGTCGCTGGAAGCGGCGAGCCTGTATTTCTTTGGCGCGAGCCTGTTGGGCGCGATGTCGTTCCCGGTGGCCGCCTGGCTCGCCGGGCGCATCGGACTGGTCAACACCATGGTGTTCACCCACATCCCCTCGAGCGTCTGCCTGATCGCCGCGGCCTTTTCGTCAAACCTGACCGTGGTGCTGGCGTTGCTGCTGGCTCGCTCGGCGCTGTCGCAGATGGATGTTCCGACACGCTCATCCTATGTCATGGCCGTCGTGACGCCGGCCGAGCGCACCGCGGCGGCGAGCGTCACCGCGGTGCCGCGCAGCCTGGCCTCGTCGATCAGCCCTGCCATGGCCGGATTTATGCTGGCCGGACCTTTTTCAGGCCTGCCGCTTGTTGTGTGCGGCTCTCTGAAGATCGGCTACGACCTCGCCTTGCTCTGGATGTTCCGGCACGCCAAACGGCCGGAATAGATCCCGTAACGGCGGCCGCCGGCGGCGTTACGCCGCCAGCGAATTCTCGACCAGCTTGATCCAGTACGAGGTGCCGTACACGATCGCCTCGTCGTTGAAATTGTAGGCGGGGTGATGCAGGCCGGCACTGTTGCCGTTACCGCAGAAGATAAAGGCGCCGGGCCGCGCCTCCAGCATGTAGGAGAAATCCTCAGCGCCCATCATCGGCGGCGACTCGTGGACGTTGGCATCGCCGGCGACTTCCCGCGCCACCTTGACGGCAACATCGGTCTGCGAGGCATGGTTGACGGTGACGGGATAGCCGCGTTCCCACACCAGCTCGATCTTGGCGCCCGTCATCTGCGCGACGCCCGCGACGACCTCCCGCATCCGCTTCTCGACCAATTCGCGAACTTCCTTGGTGAGGGTGCGCACGGTGCCCCGAAGCAGCGCGGTCTGCGGAATCACGTTGCGGGCGTTGCCGGCGTTGAATTCGCAGATCGAGATGACCGCCGATTCCAGCGGATCGACGCTGCGCGAAACGATCGACTGCAAGGCCGTGATCACCTGCGCGCCGACCATGATGGAATCGATGCATTTATGCGGGCGCGCCGCGTGCCCGCCATGCCCTTCGATCTTGATGTCGACGGCATCGGTTGCGGCCATGATCGGACCGGGGCGGATCGCGAACGAGCCGACCGGAATTCCCGGGCCATTGTGCATGCCGTAGACCTGATCGATGGCGAAGCGGTCCATCAGCCCGTCCTTGATCATCGCGGCGGCGCCTGCCCCGCCCTCTTCGGCGGGCTGGAAGATCACCACCGCATCTCCGGCGAAATTCCGCGTCTCCGCCAGATAGCGGGCCGCGCCGAGCAGCATCGCGGTATGGCCGTCATGGCCGCAGGCGTGCATCAAGCCCTTATTCTTCGAGGCGTAGGGAAGATCGGTCGCCTCCTCGATCGGCAGCGCGTCCATGTCGGCGCGAAGTCCGATCACCTTGAGGTCGCCGTTCGCCGCCGGCTTCTTGCCCTTGATGACGCCGACGACGCCGGTGCGGCCGAGACCGGTCGCGACTTCGTCGCAGCCGAATTCACGCAGCCGATCGGCCACGAATGCTGCAGTGCGATGCACGTCGTAGAGCAACTCCGGATGTTCATGGATATCGCGGCGCCAGGCCTGGATATCGGGTTGCAGATCGGCGACGCGGTTAACGATGGGCATGGCAACTCTCGGGGGTTCAAGGGGTTGGAAGCTTCGTCATCTCTAGCACGGGCTCGCGATCTGCCCAACATTCATGCGTGCTGTGCAGGCCTGCGAAAAACTGGCAAAACCGGTCTTGCCGGGCAAAACAGCCGGCAACGAAACCCCTGAAAGGGCGGAAACTCGACCATGCCGGAAAGCCTGGAAGGCGATTTCGACTTTATCGTCATTGGCGCAGGCACCGCCGGCTGCATCGTCGCCAACCGCCTGTCGGCCGATCCGAAAAACCGCGTGCTGCTGCTGGAAGCCGGCGGCAACGACAACTGGATCTGGTTTCACATCCCGGTCGGCTACCTCTTCGCGATCGGCAATCCCCGCTCGGACTGGATGTTCCGGACCGAGCCGGAAGCCGGCCTCAATGGCCGTTCGCTGGCCTATCCCCGCGGCAAGGTGATCGGCGGCTCCTCCTCCATCAACGCCATGATCTCGATGCGGGGACAGGCTGCCGATTACGACCACTGGCGCCAGCTCGGCCTGACCGGCTGGGGTTATGACGATGTGCTGCCGGCGTTCCGGCGGCTCGAGGATCATTTTCTGGGCGAGAGCGAGCATCACGGCACCGGCGGCGGCTGGCGCATCGAGGCGCCGCGGCTGTCCTGGACCATTCTGGACGCCGTCGGTGATGCCGCCGAACAGATGGGCATCCGGAAGATCGCGGATTTCAACACCGGAGATAACGAGGGCGTCGGCTATTTCCACGTCAACCAGAAGCGCGGACGCCGCTGGTCCTCGGCGCGCGGCTTTTTGAAGCTGGCGCTGAAGCGTCCCAATCTGCGGCTCGAGAAGAACGTGCTTGTCGATCGCCTGGTCGTCGAGGCCGGCCGCGCCAGAGGCGTGCGCTTCATCCGGGATGGCCAGGCCATCGAGGCCCGCGCGAGGGGCGAAGTGATCCTGTGCGCCGGCTCGATCGGGTCGATCCAGGTGCTGCAGCGCTCCGGCATCGGCCCTGCGGAATGGCTGGCCGCGCTCGGCATCGCGACCGTGCTCGACCGGCCCGGGGTCGGACGCAATTTGCAGGACCATCTCCAGCAGCGCGCGATCTACAAGGTCGAGGGCGTCCGCACCCTCAACGAGACCTATTATTCGCTTCTCGGGCGCGGCCTGATGGGCCTCGACTATGCGTTCCGCCGCCGCGGTCCCTTGACCATGGCGCCGTCGCAGCTCGGCATCTTCACCCGTTCCGATCCGCGCCGCGAGCGCGCCAACATCCAGTTCCACGTGCAGCCGCTGTCGCTCGACAAGTTTGGCGATCCCCTGCACCGCTTCCCCGCGATCACGATCAGCGCCTGCAACTTGCAGCCGACCTCGCGCGGCACCGTGCGCATCCGCTCCACTGAGCCGGCCGGGCCGCCCGCGATCGCACCGAACTACCTGTCCACCGCCGAAGACCGCCAGGTGGCCGCCGACGCGATCCGCGCCACGCGGCGGCTCATGCATCAGGAGGTGCTGGCGAAATATCATCCGCGGGAATTTCTCCCGGGCCCCTCGGTCGGCGACGACGATGCCTCGCTTGCCAGGGCCGCCGGCGACATCGGCACCACGATCTTTCATCCCGTCGGCACCGCGAAGATGGGCACAGTCAACGATCCCTCGGCGGTGGTCGACGAACGCCTGCGCTTTTACGGCATCGCGGGCCTGCGCATCGCCGATGCCTCGGTGATGCCGACCATCACGTCCGGCAATACCAACACCCCGACCGCGATGATCGCGGAGAAGGGCGCCGCGATGATCCTTGAAGATTCGCATTAACCACCCTCTCCGTATCACGAAATCGTCATCCCTCTGCTCCCCCGATCCATCGTGGCCGGGAATAAAGCCCGCCATCGCCTGATCACGTCCCCGGCAACCCAATCAAGGGTCCATGGAGAACAGGCGATGAGCGAATTCGATCACGACAACCATGATGAGCGCCGAAACGACAAGGAACCTGGCGTCAGCCGCCGCCGGGTACTGGAATGCATGACCTGGGCCGGCACTGGCGTGCTCTGGACTATTTCCGGCGGGGTTCCTCACTCGCTTGGCCTCGTCGATTCGGCGCAGGCCGCGGAAGCGAGCGGCCTGACCTTCCTGCAGATCAGCGACAGCCATGTCGGCTTCGACAAGCCGGCCAATCCCAACGCGCTCGGCACGCTGGAAGAGGCGATCAACCGGGTCAAGGCGATGCCGAAGAAGCCGGCGTTCATGATCCACACCGGCGACATCAGCCATCTGTCGAAGGCTTCCGAGTTCGACGACGCCGAGCGCATCATCTCGCAGGCCAAACTCGACGTGCACTACGTGCCGGGCGAGCACGACTTCCTCGATGAGGAGATCAAGTTCTACAAGGAGCGCTATGGCCGCGGCGCCAAGGGTGCGGGCTGGTATTCCTTCGACGCCAACGGCGTGCACTTCATCGGCCTCGTCAATGTCGTGAACCTCAAGGCCGGCGGCCTCGGCAATCTCGGCGCGGACCAGCTGGAATGGCTGGAGGACGACCTCAAGGGGAAATCGAAATCGACCCCGATCGTCGTGTTCGCCCACATCCCGCTGTGGACGGTTTATGAGCAGTGGGGCTGGGGTACCGACGACGGCGCCAAGGCGCTGGACTATCTGAAGGGTTTCGGCTCGGTGACCGTGCTCAACGGCCATATCCACCAGATCATGCAGAAGGTCGAGGGCAACGTCACCTTCCACACCGCGCGCTCGACGGCGTTCCCGCAGCCGGCGCCCGGCACCGCCCCCTCGCCCGGGCCGATGAAGGTCGCGGACGACAAGCTTCGCACCCTGCTCGGCGTCGCCACCATCAACTTCAAGCGGGGTGATCAGCGGCTTGCGATCATCGACACGCCGCTCGCCGGATAAAGGGAAGTTCGACATGATGTCAGTCACTCTGCGCAGCCTTGGCCGCCTGGCCATCGCCGCGGCGATCTCCCTGTTGCTCGGCGGCGCGCATGCCTGGGCCGAGGACACCAAGGTCACGATCGACAATTTCACCTTCGCTCCGGCGGAGCTGACGGTGAAGGTCGGGACCACGGTGACCTGGACCAACCACGACGACATTCCGCACACGGTGGTCTCGGCGGGCAAGTTCCGGTCGAAAGCCATGGATACCGACGACACTTTTTCGTTCACCTTCACGACAGCGGGCGAGTACAAGTATTTTTGTTCGCTGCACCCGCACATGACCGGAACGATCAAGGTTGAGTAGCGGACAAAACCAAGGCATCACTGCGATGCCCGGCCGGTGGATCGACCCCGGCCGGGCACCAGGACTTTCAAGAAAAGCCGAGCCTAGGCCGATGCCGCTGAAAGCTGCCAACGACGATCCGGACCGGGCGCGGCGGTTTCGCGAAGCCGCGCTGCCGCATCTGGACGACGTCTACACGCTGGCGCGCTATTTGCTGCGCGATGCCAACGACGCCGAGGATGCCGTGCAGGAATGTTTTCTGCGCGCGTTGAAACATTTCGACGGCTATCGCGGGCCGGCGATGAAGCCGTGGCTGTTTGCGATCCTGCGCAATGTCTGCCGCGCCGAATATGCGCGCCGCGCCAATTCGCCGACCGACACCATCGAGGACGTGCCCGATAATGCCGAACAGCCGCCGCTGTGGCGCGAGGCGCAGGAGACGCCGGAGGCGCAGGTGTTGCGCCAAAAGGACGCCGGCGCGATCCGGCGGCTGGTCGAGGCGCTGGCCGAACCGTTCCGGGAGACCTTTGTGCTGCGGGAAATTCACAATCTTTCGTACCGCGAAATCGCCGACGTCGCGGAGGTCCCGGTCGGCACCGTGATGTCGCGCCTGGCGCGCGCCCGCGCCATGCTGCGGTCGGCATGGCTGGCGGAACAGGAGCAACCGCAATGACCTGCGACGAGGCCAATATCCTTCTTCACGCGCTGATCGACGGCGAGCTCGACGCGTCTCACGCGCGCGAGGTCGAGGAACATATCGCCACCTGCCCGGGCTGCGCCGCGGAGCTCAAGGCCTATCGCGAGCTGAGCAAGGCCATCGCCGGCGCCGATTTGCGCTACAAGGCGCCGCCGGCGCTGCGCCGGCGCATCGAGGCATCGCTGCCGCAGACGCAGGCGCCGAGCCGCCGCGCGGTGCTGCGCGGCTTTGCGATGGGCTCGGCGGTCTCGGCGATCGCCGCCACCGGCATCGTCGCCATCGTGCTGCGCAGCGATGACGAGCAACGGCTGGAGGCCGAGATCGTCTCGGCCCATCTGCGCTCGCTGCAGGCCGGCCACCTCACCGACGTGGTGTCGACCGACCAGCACACGGTAAAGCCCTGGTTCAACGGCAAGCTCGATGTGGCGCCGCCGGTGATCGACCTCACCGCGCAGGGCTTTACGCTGATCGGCGGCCGGCTCGATTATGTCGATGCCCGCCCGATCGGCGCCATCGTCTACCGCCGCCGCCTGCACGTCATCAACCTGTTCGTGGCGCTGACCTCCAGCGCCGAGCCGCGCGCCGCCAGGATGGACACCTTCCAGGGCTTCAACATCCGAAGCTGGAGCCAGGGCGGCCTGAACTACTGGGCGGTGAGCGATCTCGCCGCCGACGAACTCGCCGAGTTCGGCGACAAGTTCGAAGCCGCGATGAAGACCAGCGCCGCGGGGTGAGCTGTCGTCCCCGCGGACGCGGGGACCCATAACCACAGGCGTTTGTTGCTGCGAAGCCAACTCCCATCGTGCCCAACGAGGGGCCGCGGAGTATGGGTCCCTGCTTTTCGCAGGGACGACGGATAGAGATTCGATTATCAAACAGCCCCGTCATTGCGACCCAACGGGTCGCGCGAATGCGCGCCCGATGACAGGCTCCGCGAAGCAATCCATGGCTCGGCAAAGCAAGTGTGGATTGCTTCGTCGCTTCGCTCCTCGCAATGACGTTGAGACACGGCTTCGCGATCTCGCCGCAGGTTTTTCGCGCGAGGTTTTGCGTTTTGGTCCGGCTCCTCTGAAACAGAGGGCGCAGGGAATGCCGGGCGCTCGATGCGCCCGCAGCCTCGCGTACGATAAAAAACAAAGTACACGAGCGTAGTCACCACGGTCACACCGGTTTCACCCGGCATTCCCCGCGCAATGGTTTTACGGCTTACTTCGTGCTCGCCCCGGTGCACCGGGCTTGTTTGCCACCGTCGCCCGCGCGCCTTAACGCGAACTTGACACCAGCGTCGGGGTGCCAGGCCCACACGACTTCGCCGTCCGCATCACGCGCCATTCGTCAAGAGCGCGTCTGCGTCCACCGCATCCCGCCCCGCGTCCGTGACGATCGCGAAACGCCCCTTGAGTGGGACGGGATGGCGGACAAATACAACTGATTTGGGTTGGGCGCAAGCACTATTTCATTATTTCGGAAATATTTTTTTTAAACTCAGAAGTTAGCCAAGATGCCCGACAGACGGGCCGCCGTTGAGCCAGTCGATATGGCTGTTATTGAGGCTGCCCAAACGGCGCCCCAGTGGTGACCAGCGGCATCTTCTGCCGATTGGCGCCTGTCTCGCGATTTCTGGTTTGGCACGCCCCGGACATGCCGGGCGGTTCGGCGATGTCCGTTTCGGAGGGAAGACCGGAAGTCACAGGCGGACCGCCAAAACGACGCAAATGACGACCCACTTCGGACATGAGCCGTGCATCGCGGCGACGCTTGCGATGCCAGTTTCAGCCTCTGCTGACGAGTGCGGGAGCACAGCTGGACCACCCCATTTGGCGGAGCATTGCGCCAAATCATGAGCTCCGCATGAGTTGGGTCGCTTGAGGGTATCTGAAAACGAAGTCGGTGCCCCTATTGAGCGCCATTCTCCCGCGCGATATGTTTGCGGCATGGCAACAACTAAGGCCTGCCCGAGCTGCCGGAACGATATTCCCGGCGACAGTCGTTTCTGCCCACAGTGCGGCGCGCCACAGGCCTTGAGCTGCGCAGCGTGCGGGCACGCCAATGCTGCGGGCTCGAAGTTCTGCGCGCAATGTGGCGCGAAGCTTGGCGCGGCGACTCCTGCGCCTGCGGCCGCTCCGCCGCCGGCGCCATCGTCACAGTCCATTCAGCGGGCCACCACGTCAGCCGAGCGCCGCCAGTTGACGGTGATGTTCTGTGATCTGGTCGGCTCGACCGCGCTGTCGACCAGGCTCGATCCGGAAGATCTGCGCGAGGTGATCGCGGCCTACCATAAGTGCGCCGCCGAGGTCGTCACGCGCTTTGGTGGCTATCTTGCAAAATACATGGGCGACGGCGTGCTGGTTTATTTCGGCTACCCGGAAGCGAACGAAGCGGACGCCGAGAACGCAATCCGTTCGGCGCTCGCGCTGATTGACGCGATCGCAGATTTGTTCGGCACGTCCGGCGGCCACGAGGTGCGCATCGGCATTGCCACCGGCCTTGTCGTGGTCGGCGAACTGGTCGGCGCCGGCGAAGTGCAGGAGCGCAACGTCGTCGGCGAGACACCAAACCTCGCGGCGCGGCTGCAATCGACCGCGCAACCGAATACTGCGGTGATCGACGCGACCACGCGACGGCATGTCGGCGATCTGTTCGACTATGAGCCGATCAAGCCTGCCGCGCTGAAAGGCTTTCAGGAGCCGGTCCCGGCGTGGCGCGTCGTGCGCGAGCGGTCGATCGCAAGCCGCTTCGAAGCGCTGCGCGCCGCAAGCCGCCCGCCACTGATCGGTCGCCAGGAAGAGCTGGACTTGCTGCAGCGGCGCTGGACCGCAACTCAAGACCGGGGAGGGCAGTGTGGTGCTGCTCGCCGGCGAACCGGGAATCGGCAAGTCGCGCCTGACCGCGGCGCTGGAAGACAATATCGCGCCGGACACCCATGTCTGTCTGCGTTATTTCTGCCAGCCGCACCACCAGGGCAGCGCCTTGCAGCCGGTGCTGGGGCAATTGCAGCACGCGGCCGGTTTCAATGCTGAAGATTCCCCCGCCCAAAAGCGCGCAAAACTTGCGAAGCTGTTTTCGCGGTCTGGCGCCGGCGAAGCGGACATCGAGCTGTTCGCCGATGCGCTCGGGCTTGCCATCGCGGTATCTGTCACCACAATCAGCGATCCGCAAGCCAAGCGCCGTCGCCTGCTCGGAGCCTTGATCGCGGAGCTCGGGCGGATCGCGCAGCACAGCCCGGTGCTGATGCTGTTCGAGGATGTCCATTGGGCCGACCCGACCTCGATCGAGCTTCTGGCGATGGTGATCGAGCGCCTGCAGTCGTTGCCGGTGTTGCTCATCATTACTTTTCGCCCGGATTTCCAGGCGCCGTGGATCGGGCAATCGAACGTCACCACGCTGACCCTGAACCGGCTGTCGCAGCGTGAGCGCGCCGCTCTCGTCGACCATATTACCGGCGGGAAGGCCTTGCCGCCCGGATTGCTCGACCAGATTGTCGAGCGCACCGACGGCGTACCGCTGTTCGTCGAGGAACTCACCAAGGCGATGCTCGAAAGCGAGCAATTGCATGAGGGCCGAGACAGCTACGTGCTCGAACAGCCGATGCGTGAGCTTTCGATCCCGACGACGCTGCAGGCCTCACTGATGGCGCGGGTCGACCGGCTCGGCTCGGCGCGCGAGGTGCTTCAAATCGGCGCCGCGATGGGACGCGAGTTTTCCTATGAGGTGTTGGCGGCGGTCGCCGGCTTCTCCGACGCGGTGCTGCAGGACGCCTTGATCCGCCTGACCGAGGCGGAACTGGTTTTCCTGCGCGGCACGCCGCCGAACGCGATATATGTCTTCAAGCACGCGTTGGTGCAGGACACCGCTTATTCCACCATGTTGCGCGCAAGGCGCCAGCAGCTGCATCAGGCGATCGCGCTGGTGCTGGAAAAGCGATTTCCCGACGTGGTCAGTGCCACACCCGAGATCGTTGCCCAGCAATTCGAGCGTGCCGGCGATAGCATGAAGGCTGTCCAGTACTGGCGGCAGGCGGCCGAACGCGACATCAGGCGCTTTGCGATGAAGGAGGCGATCGCGAGTTTCAGCAACGCGCAACGTCTCATTGCGGCGATGCCGGACACGCCTGAGCGTGCCGACCTCGAACTTGGCGTCTGTCTTGGCCTCGGCATGGCGCACCAGATCGGAACAGGTCCGGACTCAAAAGAGTCCGGGGAGGCCTACCGGCGTGCGCTCGCGCTCGCTGAGGTTTTGCCGGGACGGGGACGAGAACAATTCCTCGCGAATTGGGGGATCTGGTTCCACACCACGATGCGGCGCGGCGCGGTGGCTGCTGCTCCGCTCAGCGACGGGCTGGTCGGGAGCGCGCGCGAAGCCGAGGATTCCGATCTGCTGGTCGAAGCCTATCACGCGCGGGTCCCCGGACTGTTCTGGAAGGGCGACATTCCAGCGGCAAGGGACGCCGCGCTGGAAGTGATCCGCCGCTATGATCGCGAACGGCATCGCGATCACGCCTATTACTTCGGCGGCCACGATGCGCGTGTCTGCGCGGAAAGCTTTCATGCCATGAGCCTTTGGGGATTAGGCTTTGCCGAGCAAGCCAAACAAGCGGTTCTGAAGTGTATCGCGGACGCCCGTTCGCTCGGTCATACCTTTTCGCTTGCGCACGCGTTGAACATGGGCAGCATGACGCTCTTGCTGAGCGACGATGTGGAAGCTTGCCGAGCCGTCGTTGACGAGCTCCATCCGCTTGCCGAGCGCAATAAATTTCCGTGGCCGCTGTCTCAGGCGCACTTCTTACGCGGTTGGCTGGCAGCGAAGAACGGGGACGAGGGCGGCATTCGGCAGATGCTGGAGTCGCTGAATCAGCCGGCCGCGGCGAACTTCCGGCCGATGCTCCTTGGGCTGATCGCCACCGAACAGCTATCTGCGACCCGCCATGATGACGCTGTCCAGTTGCTCGAACAGGCGATGAACGACGCTAACGTCGCGGATTTTTTGTTTTACAAGCCCGAGCTCATGCGCCTGCGTGGCGAGGCGTTGCTGGCGCAATCGCGCGATAATCGCAACGAGGCCGAGGGCGCGTTTCGCAAGGCGATTGCCAGCGCGGCTGGACAGTCGTGCCGCGCCTTTGAACTGCGTGGGGTCTCAAGCCTCGCGCGCCTGCTCGCCGATGGCGGCCGAAAAAGCGAAGCGCGCGAGCTGCTGGCTCCAATTTACGGCGTTTTCACGGAAGGCTTTGACGGCGCGGATTTGCGGGCCGCGGGGCGGTTCCTTGACGAATTGAGGTGATGTGTTTGGCAGTTCTAGCTTTAGCTGCAGCTTTGAGGCTTACCGACCGACAGCGACAATGCCCGTTCACCGGGGAAGACTGGAAGTGAGCATGAGACGCCCAAAAGGGCGCTAATGACCCAAAGCCGACATGGCGCCGCCGCAGCTGCTGCACCTGATCAGGCAGGAGAGGCGCGCTTGGACCTTAGCGAAGGCAGTGCCGTCGTCATGATGCTCGCGTTACGGGACTCGCCATGGCGTCAACCGCAGAATCCAGCGCGGCACATTAGTCCGAAAGCTCTCGTACTCCGTGCCGAATGTTTGCTTGAGCGTCGGTTCTTCGATCATCACCACCCAGACATGAAAAAAAAGCCAGAGTAGCGCGCCGTACCAGAGGAGACGCCAGTCACCAAACAAAAGGGCCTGACCAAAAATGACCGCGACGACCGCGATGTAGATCGGATTTCGCACGTAGCGATAAAGGCCAGTCACTACGAGCTTTTGTGGCGGCGCGATCGGGGCGGGCGTCCCCAGCCCCTCCAGCGCAAAACGGGCAAATGAATCCACAACTCCGGGCACTCCGACGATGATCAATATACCGCCGAGGATGCGGGTTAGATCGACGCCGAAAAAAGCCGGCCGAAATTCCCACTGCGTGACCCACCAGGGGACGAAGCCTGCCAGCACCAACGGCGCAATGACGAAGAACAGAGCGGAGCCCAAGACGGCAATTGCTTTCGACATTGCGTGCTCCCCACGATCCGACAAGAATAGGTTAGCAAATCACTTTCTGCTACGAGCATTGAATGCGGCTCCACAATTAGTTGTCCCGGTCGTCGAGTTCTCTTCACCTCGCTCCTTCCCGTCCTGTCGCAATGTTAATGCAGCCATGTCCGGTCAGCGCGTTCAGCGGTTGAATCGCGAAGGCCTTGCGAAAGCGTCTCGACCAGGCCCACTGTCCAGCACATCGGGCATCCGCGTAGCGCGACGAGGGCGGCAACGCCCGCGCCCAAGGAAAGCCAAGGGTGCGCGGTCTGGTGGACTATGGCCCAAGCGAGTAGCGCCGCCGCAGCTAGCCCGCGTATCAGGTGTGCGCCCAGGAAGGAGCTGCCGAACATGCCCACTCCACGAAAGTAATTCATGTGCTCTCTCGTCCGTTGTCCTTTGTGCCGAGCAAATATTCGCGCACCAATGCGCGGGCGCGGCGCAGGCGGCTTTTGGCCGCTTCCCGCGTCACGCCGAGCCGCCCGGCGATTTCCCCAATCGTCAGGTCCTCGAGATCTCGCAGCAGCACCACTTCGCGATCGGATGGCGAAAGCGACTCGATGGCGTTGACCAAGTCCATTCGCAACTCGTCCGGCGGGACTTTTGCGAGCTCGCGTGACTCTTCCAGGCTGGCGAGTTCCTCGACCCCGCGCATCAGCATGAGCGCCGGCAACATGCAAAGGCGCGCGATGACGGTCACCAGCCAGCCGGCGAGTGCGGCTGGACTGCGGATCGTGCCCACGCGCCGGTACACGACGATGAGTGCTTCTTGCACCACATCTTCGATGACCGAGGTGCGGTGGCAATGGCGCCGGGCGTAGCGTCGAATGTCCGGCTGCAGCGCCACCAATAGCTGTGTCAGCGCGTGCCGGTCACCCGACTGTGCCGCGAGCAAAAGATCGTCTGATACGCGCGCCAAGGCGGTCACCCCTTCAGTGGCTCGCGCCCGGCGATGGCGCAGGCAGGGCAATAGCCGAACACGCCGGTGACCAGCGTCACGACACCCGCGCCGCTGAGCAGTAGCCCGAGCGGCGAAGCGTGCAGCGCAACCGCGCCGCAGATGAGCATGAAGCCTCCTCCGATCAGCCTGGCCGCGCGCTCCCACCCGCCAACGTTCTTCCTATACCACATGGTTCTGTGCTCCGGTTGGTGACGCGCCGCTATGGCGCATTCACCCAGACAAGAGGGCGCAAACCCGGCGCCGGGGTCGCGGCAAAAAAAATAATTTGAGGGGGTGGCAGCTTCAGCAGGCTGGCGTGGGCGTCGGGTGCGGGCCTGAGCTGCTGAGGAACGCCGGCATCGGGTCGCCGGGGTGTGGACATACGATCCGGCAAAACTCCCGCCCGCGCCGAAGAGGTGATCGAATAGGACACTATTTGCTGCAGTGCATTAGTCGCCAATTGGCACGAAACGGACCTCCGGCGATGTCCGACTTGAGTCCGCTTTCGGTGGCAAAGCTGACTACGCGCGCGCGCAGCGAGTATTTCGCCTTTTGGCGACGCTAAAGCTCGAGCAGATCGCGTCCGACGATCAGATTGCCGCAGAAGTATGGGCGCACGGCGTCGAACCGGACTTCGCGCCGACGCCGGTCAGCAGCAACACGGCGGTGAAAATCCCGCGCAAAACCGACATCCCGGCGCCCTCCCCCGACATGAACCGCCTCAAGGATTGAGCTGAGCGCTTGGCGTCGATCGTGAAATCTTGAGCTCCTCCTCATTCATGTCCGCCGACACATCGGCGAAAAGAGGCGTGCTCAGATAGCGCTCACCGGTGTCAGGCAGCATGCAGAGAATGTTCGCTCCCTTCTCCGCCTCGGCGGCAATCTTGAGCGCGCCCGCAAAGGTCCCGCCTGACGTAATGCCGACAAAGATGCCCTCGTGGGTCGCAAGATCCTTGCTGCGGCCAATGGCTTCGGGACCGGTGATCGGCAGGACGCGATCGATGATCTTCATGGCAACCGCATCGTCGGTGAGTTTGGGGATGAAATCCGGCGTCCAACCCTGCATCGGATGCGGCTTGAAGGTCGGATGCGCGGCCGCGGGCGTACCGTCCGGGTTGCGCGACTGCGCGATGCCGCTGGCCAATAGCTGAGCATCCGTCGGCTCGCAAACGATGATCTTCGTTTCGGGGCGTTCCTTGGCGAGCACCCTGCCGACGCCCTTCAGCGTTCCGCCGGTGCCATAGCCCGTAACCCAATAATCCAGCCGATCTCCGGCGAAATCCTCCAGGATCTCGCGCGCAGTCGTGCGCGAATGAAAATCGGGGTTGGCTTCGTTCTCGAACTGCCGGGTCATGAACCAGCCATGCGTCTTGGCCAGCTCGATGGCCTTGGTGACCATGCCCATTCCGCGCTCGGCTGCGGGAGTTACGATGACTTTCGCTCCGAGAAAGCGCATCAGCTTGCGCCGCTCGACGCTGAATGGCTCCGCCATGGTGACCACGAGCGGGTATCCCTTGGCCGCGCAAACCATGGCAAGGCCGATCCCGGTATTTCCGCTCGTCGCCTCGATGACCGTCTGGCCCGGCCTGAGCTCCCCCGATTTTTCGGCCGCCTCGATGACCCCCAGAGCCAATCGGTCCTTCACCGAACCGAGGGGGTTGAAGGCTTCAACCTTCACGAAGAGGTTCACGCCTTGCGGCGCCAGGCGATTGATCCGGACCACGGGCGTCCTGCCAATCGTTTCGACGATGCTCTGGTACTTGCGCCCCATGCCGTCCTCCCAACCTTGTAGTGTCTGCAATGAAAAAACGTTGCGCGCCGGTGACCAACGCCCGGATCACATCAAAGCTAACCCGGTTTCAGCTTTTCCAGCAAGGGTGAGGCCCGGCTGCCTATTTGCCGCCCGTTACCGTCCGGTTTCGACGCGTTCGCCGTAAATGCATCGCCAATGCTTTGATAGAATTACACAGATTTGGCCGATCCAGGGGCGCGCGCGTCGATCCGTTCTGGAGCAAGAAATGGAACGCAGGCTCGCAGCGATAGTCTTGGCCGATATCGTTGGTTACAGTCATCTCATGGGGGATGATGAGGCCGGCACGCTTGCCGCGGTGGCCGCCCTGCGAAGCACCATCATTGATCCCGCCGTAGAGGCCCGAGGCGGGCGGCTCGTGAAGGCAATGGGCGACGGCTTTCTCCTGGAATTTGCCAGCGCTGTTGATGCCGTGGAATGCGCGGTCGAGGTCCAGGACCGGGTTGCCGGAATAAGCGGTGAAACGAAAGCTGCGCAAAACATCGAGTTGCGTATCGGCATCAATGTCGGTGACATCATGGCTGAGGGTGGCGATGTCTTCGGCGACGGCGTCAACATCGCGGCGCGACTGGAGGGCTTGGCGGACCCGGGGGCATTCTCCTGTCGCAAGCCGCTCATGACCAGGTGCGCGATCGGGTCAGATATGCATTTGACGATCTGGGCAACCGATCCCTGAAGAATATCACGCGCCCGGTTAGGTTTTTCGATTGGTGATGGGCCGCCGTTCAAAATCGAAAAGTCCAAGGCTGCAAGGTGACTTTGGCGACCTCCCGGCAGTGGCCGTGCTGCCGTTCGACAATTTGAGCAGGGATCCGACCGAAGATTATTTCGTCGAGGACTGACGGAAGATATCATTACGGCGCTTGCCTACTGGCGCTGGTTTCCAGTCGTCGCCCGCAATTCGACATTTGTTTACAAGAACAGGCCGAAGGACATCACGGAGATCGGCCGCGAACTCGGTGCGGCCTATCTCGTTGAAGGCAGCGCGCGGCGCGTCGGCGAGCAGGTTCGCATCACCGTGCAGCTCATCGAAGGGACGACCGGCCATCATCTTTTCGCGGAGCGCTACGACCGCAAGATCGCCGACGTCTTCATCGTGCAGGATGAGATCGCCGAACGGATCGTGGCCAGCATCGAGCCTGAGATTCATCGCGCCGAGGCGCGGCGCGCGGCGCGCAAACATCCTTCCGACCTTACCGCCTGGGACCACGCTCTCAAGGCCCTGTCGCTGCAGGAGCGCATGACACCCTCCGGCCATGCGGAAGCACGCAACCATCTCAAACTCGCTCTGGAAATTGATCCAGAGTTGGCGCGGGCGTGGTCGCTGTTATCCTTGTGTCACTACCATGAAGGCATCCTGGGCTGGGTCTATCGTCCCGATTCGCTGAACGCTTCCCTTGAGGCGGCCGAGCGCGCCGTTTCTTGCGATGATCGCGAGTGGCTTGCGCAGGGGCTGTGGGGCATGGGACGGCTGTGGACCCAGCGCGACTTCCAGTCCGCACTCGATGGCGTTGAGCGCGCCGTCGCGCTCAATCCGAGTGCGCCTCTGGCAAGGCATTTCCTTGCCTGCATCCTCGAATTCACCGGCCGCCCGGCGGAGGCCTTGCCGCATCTCGACGCGATTCTCCGCCTCGACCCGCATTACCGCTTCCGCTCGCTCGCGATTGCCGATCAAAGCCTCTGCCATTTGCTGCTGGACAATCTCGACGAGGCGATTTCCGCTGCGGAGAAAGCCATACGGATTCAGCCCGGTAACGTCAGGGCCCGGCAAAGGCTGGTGGCCGGATTGAGCCTGCGCGGATTTCACGAAAGGGCCAAGGCGGCTGCGCTGGAACTGTCGCGCCTGCAGCCGACATTGGATGTCGCCTACATCGACGATACCTACCCCTTCATGCTGTCCCATGAACGGGAGCGGTTCATTGGTGCCCTTCGCTCCGTGGCCTTGCTGAATGAGTGATCCCCGTCGTGGTCCAGTTTCGACCGGTTTTGACATCGGCTTCCCGATTACGTCCCATTTACGCCCCGGCATTGCTGGGTTAGATTTCCGGTCGCCATCGCCACTCGTGTCTGGTTATGCGTCCACAGCCGAGGACCGGATATGCAGCCGCTGAACGATCTTTCTTTCGAAACGGTTTTGAGCGAGCGCGTCGAAGACATGCTCGACGCCTGCACGCGATGCGGCAAGTGCGTCGAGGTTTGCCCGAGCGTGAAACCGGCCGGCATTTCCGATGCGAAGCCCGAAGACATCATCAGCGGCGTACTCGAGCTCGTGCGCACCGGCGCCGGCCCCGAGGCGTCGCGCAAATGGGCGGCCTCCTGCATGCTGAGCGGGGAATGCATCAAGGCGTGCGACTATGGCGTCAACCCGCGCTTCCTTTTGGCCATGGCGCGTCTCGGCGTGGCGAAGGCCGACAAGGAGCTGCCGGACCGCCGCCGGAACGGCGTGGAAAAATACCGCGAGATGGGCCGCGACGTGAGCGTGCTGTCGCGCCTGCAGCTCGATGCCGAGGTGCTGGAGCGGCTCGGCCAGAAATCGGCGTCGGTGGCAAAGCCCGCCGCGGCGCCGGATTTCGTGTTCTACACCGGCTGCAACGTGCTGAAGACGCCGCATATCGCGCTGCTCGCCCTCGACATCATGGATGCGCTCGGCATCTCCTACCAGGTGATGGGCGGGCCGAGCCACTGCTGCGGCGTCATGCAGTTGCGCACCGGCGACGTCGAGATGTCCGGGCGCATGGGCTCGAGCACGATCGAGAAACTGTCGCACTCGAATTCCGGCCAGGTGATCTCCTGGTGCCCGAGCTGCTACGTCCAGTTCACGGAGACGACGCTGCCGACGCTCGAACGGCAGCGAGGCTCGCGCCCCTTCGAGATGACGCCGTTCCTGCGCTTCCTGCACGGCCGGCTCGCCGAGTTGAAACCGCATCTGACGCGACCGGTCGCGATGCGCGTCGCGCTGCACAAACATCCCGGCATCGCCGGGATCGTGGAGGCCGCCACCGAACTTTTGGCTGAAATCCCCGGCGTCGAACTCGTCGACCTCAAACAGCCGGCGGTCGGTCTGCAGAGCTTCAGCGTCGCCGTGCTTCCCGCCTTCAAGCGCGAGTTGCAGCTCAATGAACTGCAGGCGGCGTCCGACGCCGGAGTCGATGCGCTGGTCGCCGTCTATCACTCCGACCACCGCGATCTGTGCGCGCACGAGCGCGACTGGCCGTTCCGTATCCTCAATCTCCTCGAGGTGATCGGCGAAAGCATGGGGCTCTACCAGCGCGACCGCTACAAGGAACTCAAGATCATGCAGGATGCCGACCAGATCGTCGCCGAATGCGGCGACCTGATCGCGCAACACGCGCTCGACAAGACAGTCGCGCGCGACGTCGTCGTCAAGGCCATGCTCGGCGACCAGCCGCTGCCGCTGAGGCTGCGGCACGAAAGCCTGTAGGGCGGATTAGCCGAAGGCGTAATCCGCCGTTCTTGTTTTCGGGATGGCGGATTACGCTTCGCTAATCCGCCCTACGGGACTAAATCTGCCTCTGCACAATTGACGAGCCGGGCGGGAGAACCCACCGCCGTGCAATGCGCCGGCACGGATTGCGTGACCAGCGAGCCCGCGCCGATCTTGGCGAAATCGCTGATCGTGATGTCGCCGAGGATGGTGGCGCCGGAGCTCAACAGCACGCCCCGGCCGATCCGCGGCGCGACCCTCGCGGAGGTGCCCGCGCGGCCGATCGTGACGTGCTGCAGAATGGTGACGCCGTCGCCGACGACAACACTCGCGCCGATGATGATGCCCGAACCGTGGTCGAGGACGATGGACGAGCCCATAGAGGCCGAGGGATGGATGCTGATATCCAGCATGTCCGCGGCGCAGCCATGCAGGAATTTCGCCAGATCGTCCCGCTGCATCGACCAGAGCCGGTGCGAGACCCGCCATGCCTGCAGCGCGATATATCCCTTGTAGCGCAACAGCACGCTCAAGGCCCCCGGCGCCGCCGGGTCGCGGTCGAGAACGGCCTGCAAGTCGAGCGCCGCAGCGGCCGCAAACCCCTCATCCCCGCGAAGCGCCTCTTGCGCGATTCGCTCTATCCTCTCGCGATCATCGGCTCCCGCCGCGAGCCGCGATCCGATCTGGAATGCGACCGCATCGCGAAAGTCGCGCTGATCGAAAACGGCGCGGCGAAGCGAGGACCCGACGACACCGTCGCTGTCGGCAGCGGCGCTCGCCTGCGCTGTGATCGCGGCCCAGATCGAGGCTTCCAGCGTCGTTGGCGAGAAAATTCCCTGTTCCACGTCACGTCCCTCGCCGCCTTCGGGGTCATTGACGATCATGGCAAACTTGACGATAGTGTCAAGAATAAAAGGAGGCCCAGAGATGGTCGGGGTGCGGCAATTCGACGAGGAACGTCTGCTGGCGCAGGCGCTGGAGGTGTTCTGGCGGAAGGGATTCCGCGCCACCTCCATGCTCGACCTCGCCAATGCGACCGGGGTATTGCGCGGCAGTCTCTACAACGCCTATGGCGACAAGGACGCGCTGTTCCTGCTGGCGTTCGAGCGGTATGCCGGCCGCTTCCTCGAATTGGTGCGCGCCGTGCTGGCCGATCCCGATCCGCGTCGGGCGCTGCTCGGCTTCTTCGACATGATCATCGTGAACATGACGGAGGGTTCGCCCTCAAAGGGCTGCCTGACCACCCGGACCGCGACCGAAAACGATGCGACGAACGAGGCGGTCGAACTGCGGCTGCAAACCCTGCTCGACGATCTGCAGGCGATCGTGCTCGCCGCACTGTCGGGCGAACGGGCGCGAAAAGCGCTGACGCTCGAACCCAGGGAAGCCGCACTCGTGGTCGTGACCTTCACCCGCGGGCTTGCCGTGATGGAACGCGTCTACCACAGCCGCAAACGCCTGCGCGACGCGGCGCACGGCCTCGTCGATGCCCTCATCCCCGACAAGCGCGCGAGACCGGCGCGGCCGCGGCGGAAACCGATTGGTCATCGTAGGGCGGATCAGCCCAACGGGTCCGCGCGTAGCGCGGCCCGATGACAGGCTCCGGCGTAATCCGCCACTGGCGCCTGCAATGTGCGTGGAACGGCGGATTACGCTTCGCTAATCCACCCTACGGATCTTGCGTTCACGCCGACCTTCTCACCGCGTTATCCACCAGGGTCTTGCCGAGCGACCAGATCGCGCCGGGGACCCGGTGGCTCGAGGCGATGACGGCGTCGAACGCGGTCTCGATCCAGTTGCAGTCTTCCTCGGTGATCGTCAGCGGCGGCAACAGCTTGATGGTGTGACTGCCGTGGCCGGAGACTTGGGTGAGGATCTTGTGGTCCTTGAACAGCGGCACGGTGATGAGCTGGCAGAACAGGCCCTTGTTGGCGCTCTCGAGCACATTCCACGACGCCTTCAGCCGCAGCGATTTCGGCGGGCCGAACTCGACGCCGATCATCAACCCCTTGCCGCGGACCTCCTTCAAGAGTTCATAGCCCGGCACCATCCGCGTGAGCGCCAGCCGCAATTCGGCGCCGCGCTTGGCCGCCTGCTCGATCAGCTTTTCGTGCTCGAGCACTTCGAGCGTGGCGATGCCGGCCGCCATCGCCAGGTCGTTCTTCGCAAAGGTCGACCCATGCACCACCGCGCGGTCCATCTGGTTGAAGATCTTGTCGAAGATCGATTTGCGCGTCAGCAGCGCGCCGACCGGGACGTGACCGCCCGACAGCGCCTTGGCGAGCAGCACCATGTCGGGTTCGACATTCCAGTGCTCGACCGCGAGGAAGCGGCCGGTGCGGCCGATACCGGTCTGGATTTCGTCGGCGACGAAAAGCGTGCCGTATTTGCGGCAGAGCGCGGCCGCGCCGGGCAGGAATTCGTCGGTCGGCATGTTGACGCCCTTGCCCTGGATCGGCTCGACGACGAAGGCGGCGACCTGGCGCGACGACAGCGCCTGCTCGAGCGCGGCGAGATCGTTGAAGGGGATCGAGGTGCAACCCGGCAACAGCGGCTCGAAGCCGGCGCGGAAATTCGGATCGTCGGTGAGCGACAGCGCGCCATAGGACAATCCGTGAAAGGCGTGGGCGCAATAAACGATGCCGGGGCGCCCGGTGGCGCCGCGCGCGAACTTGATCGCGGCCTCGACGCATTCGGCGCCGGAATTGGCGAAGAACACCTTGTCCAGATACGGCATGTATTCCAGAAGCCGTTCCGCCAGCACACCCGCAAGGGTTGAGACATCGAGCTGCACCAGGTTGGGCAGGTCGCTGTCGAGCACGCTCTTGAGCGCCTTGCGAAGCGCCGGATGGTTGCGGCCGATCGCAAAAACGCCAAAACCGCTCAATAGATCGAGATAGCGCACGCCGTCGCGATCGAACAGGTACTGGCCCTGGCCCTTCTGGAAACCGACATCGTAGCCGATGGTCTTGAGAACGCGCACCAGTTGCTCATTCAAGTGGCGCGCATGCATGGAACTGCGCTGCGACTGGCGGTCCACAAACATCTCGGAAACGTCTAGATTTGAATATAGCATCAGCTACATACTTCGGTTGATGGCCATTTCGTCAACTGAAAACGCTCAATGCGGCGTTTTGCCCCTCGCTACTTAAGCACAGGTTCAAGCCATGTTGCACTGCCCACGTAAGACCATGCGCACAGTAGTATATTCCGGCATATTTTTGGCGACGGGGCTCGCGCCCGCGCTTGCGCTCGACCCCACGGGCGACTGGCGGGTGGCCGACGGGGTCGCCAATATCCGGGTTGCACAGTGCAATGGAAGCATCTGGGGCGCGGTCTCCTGGGAGCAGACGCCGGGCGGCCGCGACGAGCACAATCCCGATGTCTCAAAACAGAACAGGCCGTCACTCGGAATGCCGATCCTGATCGACATGAAGCGGAAGCCCGGCGTCGATGAATGGGAAGGCCAAGTCTATAACGCCAAGGACGGGCAGTACTACAGCTCGACCATCGAGCCGGTTGATGCCGACCATATGGAGATTCGAGGCTGCGTGCTGGGCTTCCTCTGCGGCGGCGAAACCTGGACCCGCGTCGCAGGTCCGATTCCCTCGAGCCCCGCCAACAGCATGGCGAAGGGTTCAGCCAGGATGCCCAGGCCAGCGCCGAAGACCGTCGCTTCAAAGACCTCAGCGCCGCGGACGACTGGATCGGTGAATTCCGCCGCACGGATGGCCGGACCAAAGCAGGCCGCCGCCGATCCGGTCGGCGACATCTGCCTACTCCCCGACATCGCGGGGTTTGCCCATTAGGGCGGGCTGAAACAGCAACACCGCGGCGAGCGTCGTCAATAGCGACAGCGCCAGCAGCTTGCCCATGCTCGAGGTACCGGGATGACTGGATAGCCACAGGCTGCCGAACGCGGTCGCCGTGGTCATCGCGCTGAAGAAAATCGCGCGCGTCAGGCTCGACTGCAGAAGGTTGGTTCGGCCCGAGCGCCATGCCGTCACATAGTAGATCTTGAACGCGACGCCGATGCCGAGCAGCAGCGGCAGCGCGACGATGTTGGCGAAATTGAGCGGCATCCCGATCAGCACGCAGATTTCCAAGCGTCACGGCGCCCGCCACCAGCAGCGGGACCAGCGTCAGGAGCACGTCGGTAATCCGCCGCAGCGTCAGCCAGAGCAAGAGGCTGATCACGACCAGCGCACAGACGCCGGCCTCGATGAAGGCCCTCACGACGAGGTCGCCGGATTTGAGGATCGATACCGGACCGCCGATCGCGGTCGGCTCGGCGGCGAGAACGGCGGTGGCGAATTTTCGCAGCGTATCGTTGTCGTTGGGGTCGCCGCGCGGCAGCGCCTCGACGCGCTGCAGGCCATCCTTGGTCTTCCACGTCTTGACGAGATCGGGCGGCAGCGTCTTCAGGCTGACCGGTTCTGCCTGCAGCGATTTTTTCAAGCCATCGAGCACCACCTTCAGCGGCTCGACGAAGATCGCCTGGGCCTTGTTGCGGGTGGCCTCATCGGATTCGGCAAGCTTCGACAGCGCGTCCGCAAGCCGCCGCGAGGCCACCGCGCCCGGCCCGGTCGCATCGCCCGCCGCCTTGCGCAGGCTCTCCGCCGATTCCTTCAAGGAGTCGATGTTCTCCTGATCCGAGGGCGCAGGATCGATGGAGTCGGGGTTGAGCGCGGGATCGAGGATCTTGGCGCCCTGCGCGATCAGCCGCAGCTTTGCGGGCTGATCCTCGGGCACGAAACTTTCCAGCCACCTGACGCTCAGCACCTCCGGAAGCTTCTCCAGCTTGTCGGCGATCTTCTTCGCATCGGCATCGGAGTTCGTCATCACGTTGACGGCATTGGCGCCGGTGTTCGGGTCCTTGCGCAGATCGAGAAAGGTCGCAATCGATTCGACCTTGGGGCTTCGCAGGTTGATCGGATTGAAGTCGAAGTGGAGGAAATAAAGCAGCGGCGTGCCGGCGAGCGCCACCAGAAGCGTGCCGACCACGATGATCACGCGGTGCTTCTCCAGGAAACGATCGACCGGCGCGAGGAACGCGTAACCGACCGGCTCCATTTCACCCGGCGGGTTCAAAAGCTTGAGCAGCGCCGGAAGCACGGTGATGCTGGAGGTGAAAGCGACGAGCATGCCGACGCCGGCGATCTCGCCGAGCTCCGAAATCCCCTTGTAGTCGGTCGGCAGGAACGAGAGGAATCCGGCCGACGTCGCCATCGCGGCGAGCGACAGCGGGACCGCGGAGCGCTCGGCCCCCTGCAACAGCGCGGTCGTCAGATCGTTGGTCTTGAAGCGCTCCGAACGGTAGCGGACGCTGTACTGAATGCCGAAATCCACGCCCAGTCCCACGAACAGCACGGCGAACGCGATCGAAAGCAGGTTGAGCGAGCCGACCATCCAGAGCCCGAGCGCGGTCGTGATCGAAAGCCCGATGAAGAGGTTGATGAACACCGCGAGGATGATCTTCGGCGAATGCAGCGCCATCCAGAGAATGAACAGCACCACGACAACGGTGCCGATGCCGTTGACGAGCGCGCCGTCCTGAACGGTCGCGTATTCCTCATTGGCGATCGGAACCGGCCCGGTGAGGCGGACCCGCGCGCCGTATTCACCCGCGAAATTGAGATCCCTGGCGGCCTGCCGGATCGCGTCGGTAGCCTCCTTGCCGGGCTGCAGCGCATTGTAGTCGAGGACCGGCCTGAACTCGATGAAGGAGCGGCGGTCGGCATCGGTGAGCGGTTTGTCGCTGACGAGTTCGCGCCAGGAGAAGTTGGCATTGCCCTTGTTCAGCACGTCCTCAACCGTCTGCGCGATCAGGTTGAACGGCCGCTCGGTCGAAGTCGAGCTTGAATTCCCCGCGCTTGATGCCGGCAAGCCCGGTTTCCAGCGCGCCGGTCAATCCGCGAATGCTGGGATCGCCGGCCATGATCTCGATCAGCGGCGCGGCGGAGGAAAACTGGCTGGTCAGCCGGCCCACCTCGGCGGTCGGCAGGAACAACAGCCCGTCCTTTTCGAAGAAATCTCCCGAGCCCAGCGGCTGGACCGACTGAAAATGCACGGTGTCGCCGGACAATTTCTTCGCCAGCGCATCGCTCGCGGCGCTCGTGAGCTCGGGCGTCGGAGCCTCGACCACGGCGAGGATGGTGCGGTCGCGGTCGAAGGCGGCGTCGAACTGAACGTCGCGCTGGCGCCAGTCGAGTTTCGCCGAAATCAGCGTGTTGATGTCGGTGTTGATCGAGAAGTGGTGGGCCGTATAGAAGCCCGCGGCTATTGCAAGAACGAGCGCGACCAGAAACGTGAGGGGGGCTAATCGCGTACAGGTTTTGACAACAGATACAACAATGCGGGTCAGCACATCTCTTCTTTCTAATGTTGACGGCGTGCCTGAAACGCCCGCTGTTTACCGGAGTTCCACAGGCCGACCTAGTGGTGCTTTTGCTGGTTTTTCGTTGGGGCACCGGCAAGCAGCGCAAGACACATGCCATAGCCGCGCAAGCAGCGTGGTATAACCCGCATTGACCGGCGGTAAAGTGACGAACAAGTGAGCCTTCTGGGGCTTTCAGGGCCGCGATTTCTGCAATACTATACCATGATACCAGCCCCCGCCTCTTCACCATAGCGGGTCGTTTTCGCGATCTGCCTTTTCTAGCCGAACGTTTTTTGACACAAAGCCTTGAGCTGGGGCGGCCATGCACGTGGGGAGAGCGGAAATGCCGAAACGGGCGTGGTGCGGATATTGCAGATATCCCAGTTGGTCGGAGATGCGAATAATGGGTTTGGTGCAACTTGCGTAACGGGCATCCCATGGAAGTGTATCTGGCCCAACCCCGCGGGTTCTGCGCAGGCGTGGTACGGGCGATCGAGATCGTCGAGCGGGCGCTCGAGAAATATGGCCCCCCGGTCTACGTCCGCCACGAGATCGTTCACAACAAATACGTGGTCGAGAGCCTGAAGAACAAGGGCGCCATCTTCGTCGAGGATCTGTCGGAGGTGCCGCCGCTGGCGGTGACCGTGTTCTCGGCCCACGGCGTGGCGCGCAGCGTCGAAGAGGAGGCCGCCGCGCGCGGCCTGCCGGTCCTGAACGCGACCTGCCCGCTGGTGACCAAGGTCCATAATCAGGGCAAGCGCTATATGTCGAAGGGCCGGGCGCTGGTCCTGATCGGTCATGCCGGGCATCCCGAGGTCGAGGGCACCATGGGACAGGTGCCCGGGCCCGTGCTCCTGGTCCAGAACACAGACGACGTGGCGGCCCTGACGCTGCCGGCGGACACGCCTGTGGCCTATATCACCCAGACCACGCTCAGCGTCGACGATACCAAGGACATCATCGCCGCGTTACAGGCCCGATTTACAGATATTCAAGGCCCCGACATCCGGGATATCTGCTATGCCACCCAGAACCGCCAATCTGCGGTAAGGGACCTCAGCAAGCTCGTGGACGTCATTTTGGTGGTGGGGGCCGCCAATAGTTCCAACTCGAACAGGCTTCGCGAAATCGGCACCGAAGCCGGGGTTGCGAGTTATCTCATCGCCGACGGCAGCGAACTGAAACCGGAATGGCTGAAGGACGCCAGGGCCGTCGGCATCACCGCAGGCGCCTCGGCGCCCGAGGTTCTGGTCGACGACGTCATCGAGGCGCTGCGGCGCATCGGCCCGGTGACGGTGTCGGTGCTGCCCGGCCGGGAAGAAAACATCGAATTCCGGCTGCCGGCGGAACTCGCCGCGGTCTGATCAACACTGACTTCAGAAAGAAAACTTGTAATGGCAATACCGTTCTTCAAGGAACTGCGCATCGGCGGCTACCTGATCAAGCAGAAGATGCTCGGCCGCAAGCGCTATCCGCTGGTGCTGATGCTCGAGCCGCTGTTCCGCTGCAATCTCGCCTGCGTCGGCTGCGGCAAGATCGACTATCCCGACGCGATCCTCAATCGGCGGATGTCGGCGCAGGAATGCTGGGATGCGGCCGACGAGTGCGGCGCGCCGATGGTGGCTATCCCCGGCGGCGAGCCGTTGATCCACAAGGAGATCGGCGAGATCGTTCGCGGCCTCGTGGCGCGCAAGAAGTTCGTCTCGCTGTGCACCAACGCGCTACTCCTGGAAAAGAAGCTCGATCTGTTCGAGCCCTCGCCCTATCTGTTCTTCTCGGTGCATCTGGACGGCCTCAAGGAGCACCACGACAAGGCGGTGTCGCAGGAGGGCGTGTTCGACCGCGCGGTCAAGGCGATCAAGGCCGCCAGGGCGCGAGGATTTGCGGTCAACGTCAACGCCACCATTTTCGACGGCCATCCCGCCGAGGAAATCGCCAAATTCCTCGACTTCACGACCGAACTCGGCGTCGGCGTGTCAATGTCGCCGGGCTACGCCTATGAGCGCGCGCCGGACCAGGAGCACTTCCTCAACCGCACCAAGACCAAGAAGCTGTTCCGCGACGTGTTCGCGCTCGGCCGGGGCAAGAAGTGGAATTTCATGCATTCCGGCCTGTTCCTCGATTTCCTGGCCGGCAACCAGGCCTATGAATGCACGCCGTGGGGGATGCCGGCGCGCAATATCTTCGGCTGGCAGAAGCCCTGCTACCTGCTCGGCGAAGGCTATGCCAAGACCTTCAAGGAGCTGATGGAAACCACCGACTGGGAGAGCTACGGCACCGGCAAGTACGAAAAGTGCGCCAACTGCATGGCGCATTGCGGCTACGAACCGACCGCGGCGAAGGCGGCCCTCGATAATCCGTTCAGGGCGCTCTGGGTGGCGTTGCGCGGCGTACGCACGACGGGTCCGATGGCGCCCGAGATCGATCTCACCAGGCAGCGCCCGGCGCAATACATCTTCGCAGAGCAGGTTCAGAAAAAGCTCTCAGACATCCGCCGTGACGAGGCTCTCGCCGCCCAGCAGAAAGCCTCGACAGCCGCGTAAGGAACGCAGCGCGCGATTGAAGTCGATTCCCGTGGAGACCAGCGCGCGCAGCGTCATCGGATCGCGCGCCAGGCCACGCATCACCTTGCGGACGTCGATGTCGCCGTTCGGCTTGATCGCCGTGACCGCCAGCGCCGGGATGGCGCGGCTGGCCGGGTCGGCAATGACGCGCAAGGCGGCGAAGGGAAGGCCGGATTCGGCGGCGTAGGCGGCCGCGATATGGCTTTCCATATCGACGGCGGCGGCCCCCGTCTCCGAGTGCAGGGCGGCCTTGACATGCCGGGCCGCCACCACCTGCTCGGCGCCTGCAAGGCGACCCCTGATGACGCGCCGGCGACCCAGCGCGACGCGGGCGATCAGTTCCTCGTTCAGGGTCAGGCCGGCCAGCCAGCGGGTGTCCCCCGCCATGACCTCGGTCGCCACCACCACATCGCCGGACTTCAATGAGGGATCAAGCCCCCCGGCCACGCCGAAGCTGATCACGCCCCTGATGGTGGTGGGATCGAATACCGTGAGCAGCGCGCGCAATTGCCGCGGATCGCTACTGGAGCAGATAACGGTCATCCCAGGCCCCGCCGCGATGCGGGCTTCCTGCACCAGACCAGTCACAATCAAAACCGGCCGCGGGTCAATCCGATTGACCGCGGACACACCGTCCCCCGCCCCCAATTTCACATTCCGACCCCTGCCACCCTGCTGTTTGTGCTTCTCAGGTTCCGATACCGCGCCAACGCCCAGAGCGGAAAGAACTTCGGATAGCCATGATAGCGCAGATAAAACACCCGAGGAAAGCCCGTTGCGGTGTACCGCTGCTCGTCCCACAGCCCTTTTTCGGTCTGTGTTGCAATCAGGTACTCCACGCCCCGGGCGACCGAGGGATGCCCGACCTCGCCCGCCGTCATCAATGCAAGCAAGGCCCATGCCGTTTGCGAGGCGGTGGTGGTGGCGGCCTCGTATCCCCTGTAATCCAGCCGATAACTGGTGGCGTCCTCGCCCCAGCCGCCGTCCTCGTTCTGGATCGACACCAGCCAGTTTACCGCCTTGCGGATCATCGGATCGGCGTGGTCGACGCGAGCGGCATTGAGCGCGCATAGCACCGACCAGGTGCCATAGATGTAGTTCATCCCCCAGCGGCCATACCACGACCCCTCGTCGAGCTGGGTTCGGCGCAAATAGGCGATTCCCTCCGCCACCGACCTGTTGCCCGGCGCAGTCTCGCCGAGTTGCGCCAGCATCGAGACGCAGCGTGCGGTCACGTCCTCGGTAGGCGGATCGAGCAGCGCGCCGTGGTCGGAGAATGGAATGTTGTTGAGGTAATATTCGAGATTGTTGACGTCGAAGGCGGCCCAGCCGCCGTCACGGCTTTGCATGCCCTCGATCCATTCCCGGCCGCGGGCGATCGCCACGTCGTAGTCATGGCTTTGGTTCAAGCGCTGCGCGCGGTCCATCGCCATCACCACGACCGCGGTGTCGTCGAGGTCGGGGTAGTAGGCATTATTGTACTGGAAGGCCCAGCCGCCGGGGCGCGTTTGCGGCCGCTTTACCGCCCAGTCGCCCTTGATATCCAGCACCTGCTTCGGCTTCAGCCAGTCGAGGCCCTGCCTCGCCGCCGGCAGAGCCGCCTCGCCGCCGGCCTCCAGCAGCGCATGACAGGTCAGCGCCGTATCCCAAATCGGCGAAACGCAGGGCTGGCAATAGGCCTCGTGCTCGCCGATCACCAGGAGCCTGTCGAGCCCGCTGCGCGTCACCGCGCGCGGCGGATAATCGGGGCCCTTGCCGAGCACCTCGTACATCATGACGGCGTTGGCCATCGGCGGGTAGATCGCGCCCAATCCATCCTCGCCGTTGAGCCGCTCCTCGACGAAAGCCACCGCGGCGTCGATCGCGCGCTGGCGCAACTTTTTCGGAAACAGCGGTTCGATCAGGCGCAGCACGCTGTCGAGACCTCGAAACAACACAAACCAGCCCCAACTCTGGTGCGGCGCCTTCGCGGTCATCCCGATCGAATGCGGCGGCTGCAGGAACAGTTCGTCGATACCGACGCCGCTGATGTTCATGGCGCGCGGCTTGAGCGCCGCCAGCACCATCAACGGCACGATCGTGGTGCGCGCCCAATAGGAGATCTTGTTGAGGTGAAACGGCGACCACAGCGGCAACAGCATGATCTCGACCGGCAGCACCGGCACGCTGCGCCACGTCATGACCCCGAACATCGCCAGCATGAAGCGGGTGAAAACGTTGCTGTGGATGGCCCCACCGCGCGAGCGGATCGCCTCGCGCGCCCGCGCCATATGCGGCGCGTCGACGGAATCGCCGATCATTTTCAGCGCGAAATAGGACTTCACGCTGGCGCTCATGTCGAAGTCGCCGTCATGCACCAGCGGCCAGCCGCCATGGGCGCCCTGCACGCGGCGCAGGTAATTTGCAATCTTGCCTTCAAGCGCGGCGTCGACGGGCTCGCCGAGGTAATGGCGCAGCAGCACGTATTCCGCCGGGATGGTGCAATCGGCTTCCAGTTCGAACACCCAGTGGCCGTCCGGCTGCCGGTAGCCGAGAAGCGCATCGGTCGCCCGCGCGATGCCCGCCTCAAGCGCGCCGCCGACCTCAACCCCGGCCGTTTTACTCACGGAATGCATCTGGCTCGACATCCCCTGTCGTCAATCCAACCCGTCAGGCAAGAACCGCTCGCCCGTTCATCCGTGACGCATGGCAAGCACGAGGTCGGCGGCACGATTTCCCGACCGCACCGATCCCTCGATGGTGGCCGGCAACCCCGTATCAGTCCAGTCGCCTGCGAGAAACAGGTTTTTGTAGGGGGTCGGGGCCACCGGACGCAGCGCGTCCTGCTCGGGCGTCGCCTCAAAGGTGGCGCGGCGCTCGCGCACGATCTGCCAGGCCGGCAATTCGCCCTCAACGCCGCCTGCCTTGCAGATATCCCGCCAAATGGTCCGGGCGAGCTCTTCCCGCGGCATATCCAGCAGCCGGTCCGCATTGCTGACGGTGACCGACAGACGCTTCGGGAAGGCAAACAGCCATTCCACCACCCCACCGATCACTCCGAGAATCTGCGGCATGTCGTTTGGCGGATCGAACCGGAAATGGGCGTTCACGATCGCCCGGAATTTTGACGGCGTTTTCAGGCCCGGCAGGAGCGCGGAAGCCGGTCGCGGTGGCACGGCCATCACCACGGCGTCATCGGGTGCGATAGCCAGTGTATCGTCACCGAACCTCAATTCGCGGACACGGCCAGCCGACAAGCCGAATTCGCGCAATTCGTGCCCGAACCGGATATCGGCGCCCCTCTGGCGCAACAGCTTGATCGCGGGCTCAACCAGGACCGCGCTCAAACCCTCGCGCGCGATCAAAGGGCGGCAGGCCTGCCCGCCCGAAAGCAGGGTTTCCCGCACCACCGCGCCGGCAAGCCCCGCCGATCCCTCGGGCGGGTCGACATTGAGCGCCGCCAAGAGCAGCGGCTGCACCAGCCGCTGGTACAGCGTTCCCTTGCAAGGGATGGTATCGCAGACGAGCTTGCTCCGCCTTGCCCAAATCAGAGGCATCAACGCGACATAATCGAGCAGGCCCGTGTCGGGGACCCGGCGCGCCTCGTCGAACACCCATAACGGGAGCCGGCTATCGCCGAGGTCGAGTTGCCAGCGCTGTCCGGTGGAGAGGTCGATGAACGGAAACTGGGCGCGCTTCGGCCCGACCAGCCCGGCCTCGGTGCCGATCGAGCGCGCGTACGCGATGGCGTGATGGTTGCCCGAAAGCAAGAGATGATTGCCATTGTCGATGGTCAGGTTGGTTGCGGCGTCGAAATACGAGCGGCAGCGCCCGCCCGCCTGCTGCGTGGCTTCGTGGACCTGCACCCGATAGTTCGAGTTCGCCAGCTTGACGGCGGCCGACAGGCCCGAAATTCCCGCGCCGATGATGTGAACGGTTCTTTGCATCAGATGAAGGCGTAACGAAGGACGATGGCGACCTTGGCCATCTTGTTGACGCGGACCGGGTTACGCGGGGATGCGAAACCTCTCGCAACCAGCAAGTCGAGAATGGCACGATAGTATTTTGACATGATCCGCGGCGCCCGCACCGCGCGGCGCGGATTGCGGCGCATCACTTCGTCGGCCTTCTCGAAATGGTCCTGCGCCCGCGCCACCAGCGACGGGCAGGCTTTCGGCAACGCCGGATCGGCGACCACCCTGGACGGTTCGGTCGAGGTGATGCCGGCGTGCAGCAATGCCTCGCTCGGCAGATAAAGCCGGCCGATGGCGGCGTCCTCGTCGATATCGCGCAGGATATTGGTCAATTGCAGCGCGCGGCCGAGATGATGGGCGAGCAGGATGCCGTCGGCCTCGCGAAGACCGAACACCCGCACCGACAGCCGCCCGACCGCGCTTGCCACGCGATCGCAATAAAGATCGAGGGTTGCGAGATCCGGCGCGCGGATGTCCTGCGGCACATCCATCTCCATGCCGTCGATGATGGCGAGAAAATCCTCGCGCTTGAGATCGAAGCGTCGCACCGAGGTGGCATAATCCTTCAGCCGCGGCGGCGGATGGCCTTGGTAGAGCGCGTCGATATCGTCGCGCCATTGCTGGAGCGCCTGGAGCCGTTCGGGCCGCGGCCCGTCGGAATCGGCGATATCGTCGACCTTTCGGCAGAAGCTGTAGATCTGGAACATCGCCTCGCGCTGTTCGCGCGGCAGTATCCGCATCGCCGCGTAGAACGAGCTGCCGGACGCGGTGGTCCCGTAGCTGGCGCTGGCTGCCGCTGCCTCGAGCGTCATGCGCCGGCCGCCGGTTTGGACAGAGGACGCCGCCCGGTCGCGCGCCGGGCGATCTCGCCGACGACGCCGCCGAGGCTGAAGGCGAGAAGTTCTGTTGGCCCGAGATGCACCCGCTCGCTCAAGGGGTCGCGCGCCTTGAGCAGGCGGACGATGCGGTCGGCAAAAGCCTGGATCACCGAAATCTCGAGCCCAAGCCTGAAATCCCTGACTTCACCGCTGAGCGATTTGCTCTGGTTGAGCAGCCCCTCGTTGCGTAGCGCGAGCGCATGCAGGCATCGCAACAGGGGCGCCGATGCCCGGCCCTCGGCGAGCGCCTCGACCGAGGCGGCGGCTGCCGCGAGCGCATCGCGCGGCAAATAGACGCGGTTGAGGTTGCGAAAGTCCTCGCCGCAGTCCTGCAAGTGGTTGTTGATCTGAAGCGCCGCGCAGAGCGCGTCGGAGGCCGCCCAGGTCGATGTGCTCTCGCCGTGGACGTCGAGCATGAAGCGGCCGACCGGCATTGCCGAATAGCGGCAGTAATGGATCACCTCGTCCCAGTTCTCGTAGCGAAGCTTGGTCACGTCCATCCGGAAGGCAACGAGCACATCGAGTGCGTGGCGCGGCGGCATCGAACGCTCCGCAAGCCGGCGGCGCAGGTTGACGGCTTCGCCCTGAGTGTCGCCGCGGCCCAAGAGCTCGGCTTCGAGCAGATCGAGAAGCCGCAGCTTGTCGCTGTCGCCGAGCGTGGCATGGTCGGCGATATCGTCGGCGGTCCGGACGAAATTGTAGAACGCGAGAATCAGCGCCCGATGACGCGGATGAATGATCCATGACGCGACCGGGAAGTTCTCGTCGCGGTGCGTCTTGCCGGATCGTAATTCGCTCGCTCTGGTCATCAGGAACTGGTCACATCAGCCGGAAAAGACAGGGCTTTGCGGCCCCGCGAATGCGAGGAGATCGCAAGCCCCATATAGGGGAATACGATGGCAAAACCAATGCTATCCGCGATATCGGTCCGCCCGCGCGCCCTTGCCGGCGGCCAACCAGCCCCCCTGATCGGCGGATGCGGCGATCGTGCTATTGCCCGTGGTTTTTCAGCACCGTTTCGCAGGCCCTGCTCAACTTGGGCCGATTTTGCTGCAGGCATGCCAGAATGACGAAGTCGCCTTGATCGATCAACGGTCGGCAGTAGCGTTGAACGTCGCGCGAACACGCCGCCTGTTCCTCCGGCGTACCGCTGCGCTGCGGCTGAGCGACCGCGGCGGTGGAGACCGATAGCGACAAGAGGATGAGTGGCAGGAATAATTTACGCATCGTGTTCCTTCATTCTGAAGCAGGGGATTGATCCCGCATGGTGCGTGGCGTGACCGGCACTGCTTGTTCGGATCGCAAACGCCGCGGGCTCTAGCAACGAGAAAGTCAGAAGCGCTGGCAAATGCGGCCAAATTTACGTCGTCCTGCCCCGAATAACGGCCCCTGCGGGCCCTCTCAATGAGGCTATTAACCAATTGATATCAAGGAATTATTTCTTGATCAGCAACATTATGGCGACCCGTTGCGGATGGGCACCAGCGGGAACTGGATGCGCGCAAGGCCAAAACCCGGCGAATCCGAAGCTTTCGATTTTCGTTTGGGTGAAAAATGCACTTAGCCAGTGTCAACAGGATTGTGTATTGATAGGGGGATCCGTATCAACCGCGATGAATCGGACCGCCCGATTTTGGGCTGCGTTCGATTTGTCATTTGAACCTGACACTCTGAGGCGACACTAAATCTTCGATGCGGCGAGGCGTATCTCTGACCAGAGCGCCGATTTGAATGGGAAAACACGAAATGAAACTGTTTGGACAGGCGATCAGGGCTGCCGGCATCGGCGCCGCACTCATGCTGTCGGTATCAGTGGGCCATGCCCAGTCCGGCCCGTTCGCCGGCTTCGACGGCGCCTGGACCGGGAACGGTACGGTCTCTCTTTCCGACGGAACGACCGAGCGCATCCGCTGCAAGGCCGACTACAAGGTCAACGGCACAGGCCTTGGTCTGAAGCAAACCCTGAAATGCGCCAGCGACAGCTACAAATTCGACCTGAGCAGCGACGTCACGAGCGAAGGCGACCGGATTTCCGGCAACTGGAGCGAAGCGAGCCGGAACGTCTTCGGCGAACTCCACGGCACCGCCGGCGGCGGACGGATCGAAGTCTTCGTCGAAGCCAACGGATTTGCCGCCAGCCTGACGCTGCTGACCAACGGCAAGAAGCAGACCGTGCAGATCAGCTCCAAGGGCGAGATCCGCGGTGTCAACATCACGATGGTGAAGAGCTGAGGCCGCGTCTTCCCGATCCGAACGATCGCGTTGAAGCATTGATGCGCGCGGCGTCCTCAAAGTTGGCCGGCAGCTACAACAGCCGAAAACACCAGCTTTGAGATGTCCATGGGGGCGCCTTCTTAAGAGGAAGCTTAACCTCAAGGCGACCCTGGACAAGCATCTTGGGCTGTTTTCGTCGACTTCCCGGACATTTAGACGGGATTGTTGCAAAAAAGCTGCGGGAGGCGCCGCTCGCAGATCGCGTCTTACGGGTTCACGCCGCCTTCCTCCGCCGGCTCGCTGTGAGACGGCGTCCCGCGCAACCGGTGCGACAGGTTGATCAGGAACATCGCGGTCGGGCGGAGGATGAAGAGATCGGCGACCAGCGCTGCCACCATCGAGAAGGCGCTGAGCCAGCCAAACAGCCGCAGCGACGGCAAAGCCGAGAACACCGTCACCACGAGGCCGCAGGCCAAAACCACCGTGGTCAGGATCAGCGCCGGCCCAACCAGCACGGTGGCGCGCTCGACCGCCAGTTCCGAACTGACGCCCGGCCTGGACTCAAGCCGCAGCCGGTTGAGGAAGTGAATCGTCGCGCTCAATCCGAGGCCGAACGAAACGGTCAGCGCGACGACGCTGGCAAACTGCAGCCCCTCGCCGAGCAAATAAAGCACCGTGCCCGACAGCACCACCGGGAAAATGCCGGGCAGGATACAGGAGAACATCACCACCACCGAACGGAACGCGAGCCCGATGAAGATCGCCACCAGCGCAAACTCGATGGTCAGTCCGCGATTGAGCTTTTCGATCATGTTGGCCGAGTTGCGCGCCGCGATTGCCGAAAGGCCGGTGACGGCGATCTCGTAGCCCGGATGTTTCTTGCGCACCGCGTCCAGCTCATGATCGAGCTTTTCGACGACGGGCAGGATCTGGCTTGAATCGAGATCGGGCACCCGGCCCGACACCACCACGGCATCCTGATTCTCGGAAATGAAACGGCGCACCAGGTATTTGGGAATCACGTTGACGTATTCCTTCAGGGTCGCGACGTCGCTGCTTCCGGCCTTTTCGGCAAGCCACCGGCGCAACGTTTCCAGCGACCAGACATTGCCGACGCCGGCGGTGTCTTCCACCGTCTTGTGAACGTCGGCGATGGTCTGCAGCGTGTCGGGTGCATACAGCGAGGCGCCCTTGGGGAATTCGATCAGTACGTCGATCGCATTGGCGCCGGTCAATTTGGCGTCGAGACGCCCTGACGCGGCCACCGCCTGCTGCTTGTCCGGGACCTGGTCGGCGAGCCGGTAGCGCGGCTCCAGATTGGCGTAGACGACGGCGAGACCGCCGACGAACAGCACCGCGATCAGGCTGAACAGGCCGGGCCTCGAGACCATGCGCACCGCGATCCAGTAGCAGAAATTGCGCAGCATCTGGACGCCGGCGTCGGCACCCTGGAATTTCACCGCAAAGACCTTTTCGTTTCGCACGAACAGCACGCCGAACACCGGCACCAGCGAGAGCACCGCGATCAGCGCGATGATGGTGGCGGCAAGTCCCGCCTCGCCGAACTTGCGGATCAGGTCCGAATTGGAGAATTGCAGGGCAATGAACGATATGCCGGCGGTGCCGTGGGTGAGCACGCAGGCCGGTCCGACCACCAAAACCGCGTTCTTGAACGCGGTGTACTTGTCCTGGCCCGCGATCAGGCGGTCGCGCGCGGCGAAGGTCAGTTGCATCGAATCCGAAAAGCTGATCACCATGATCAGCGGCGTCATCACGTTCAGGAACATGTTGAGGTTGAAATTGGCCCAACCAAGCCCGCCGAGCGCGAGAATGATCGCAAGGATCGGCGGAAACGCCGCAACGACCATGAACGATATCTTGCGGAAAAAGATGATCGCAATGATGCAGCCGGCGAGGATGCCCAGCACGTTGTAGGTCAGGCCGTCGCGTTTGACCGCGTTGCGGATTTCCAGCTGCATGACGGGAACGCCCGACAGTTCCGCGTTGAGCCCGCTTCCGGCGAGATCCTCGGCCATCGCCTTTCGGATGTCGCCGACCACCTTGCCGAGCTGGTTGCTGGCGACGACGTCGGGCTCCAGCGACAATACGATCAGCGCCAGCGTGCCGTCCTCCGACAACAGCTTGCCGCGGATGATCTCGTTGGATTTGACGGTTTCGATGAACTTGTCGTAGTCGGCGCCGTTCGGCAGCTCGGAGGGAAACAGCGCCGCCGGCAGCTTGCCGGGCGCCGGCGCCTGCCGCGCCGAGAACAGCGAGATCAGGCCGCGGGTACCCTCCACCAGTTGCAAATCGGTGACGAGGTCGCGCAGCTTTTCGAGATTGTCGCGCCTGAGCAGCGTCTTGCCCTCGACCACGACCAGCACGTCGAATTCGACCGCCGGGAAGCGCTTGGTCTCCGCCTCGTATTGCCGGTATTCCTTGGAATTGGACCGGAACAGCTGGCTGAGCGAGTCGTCGATCTTGATGCGGTCGATGCCGAACAGCGCGGCGACGAACAGGCCGACGAGAACGATGCAGGAC
This sequence comes from uncultured Alphaproteobacteria bacterium, assembly GCA_963721135.1. Taxonomy (GTDB): domain Bacteria; phylum Pseudomonadota; class Alphaproteobacteria; order Rhizobiales; family Xanthobacteraceae; genus Bradyrhizobium. The sequence goes on along the minus strand of CAVRIB010000003.1, from coordinate 169,798 downwards.
AGGATCGGCGCCTGGACCGCGATCAGCCCCAGCCGCTCCAGCCCGAAGGCGATGCTGCCCATCGGCCGCCGCTCGACCTTCTCGACGTGGACTTCGCTGTCGCTGTGCTTTTCGAGCATGCCCTGTCCGTTTCTCTCGCTTCCGTCAGCCGTGTATAGCTTAATTTGGGCTACGCGGATGGTGCGACCTTGATCGGCTCTGTTCGAAGCGCGATAACCCCTTAAAACATAAGATAAATTTAGCGGGACGAGGTGTATCAGGTCCAGCCCGTGGCCCGCAAGCGCGGCCCATTCGCGCAGAATCTCCGCCACTGCGGCAAATAAGGGACATGGGGTCCGGAAGTTGCGACATCAGATCGAATTCGCGGAGATGTGTTTTGAAGCCTGCTCGGCGCTTTCATCCTTGAGCGCGACGCCCGTGATCTCGCGGGCGAGAGCCTCGCGGACCAGCCACGCAATCCTGAAGGCGGCTTCGTCGTAGCCAAGCCCCGCGCCGTGAATGTTGGAGACGCAATTGCGTTCGGCATCGGTACGCCCTCGCCTCGGCCCGAAGGTCAGATAGGCCCCGAGACTGTCCGGGGCCGACAGCCCCGGGCGCTCGCCGATCAGCATGACCATCATGCGCGCTCCGAGGGCGGCGCCGACCTCGTCGCCCAGCGCGACCCGCGCGCCCGTCGCGACCGTGGCATGGCCGATTTCGATGGCGTCGGCGGCGAGGAATGGAACGAGATGACGGACGACTTCAACCGCGTGTGCATTGACCGCGGCCGGCGACAGGCCGTCGCCGACCACGAGGGCAACCCGGCAGGGCTCACTGCCGCGGCGCGCCAGGAGGTCGCCCGAGGCCTGATCGAGCATTCGCCCGAGATCGGGCCGTCCCAGATATTCCCTGCGGTTGCGGGCGCGGCTTGAGACTTCGAATACGTCAAGACCGAGGTCGCCGAGGCCGGCCACGATCGCCGACACGTCGAAGCCGGCATGAACGGCGTCGCGGGCGCGGGCATGCGCAAGGGTGAAATCGAGCAGCGCCTCGGTCGGCATGCTGGCGCCGCTGCGGCCGAGCCCGACCCGCGCCGGGGTGAGGTCTCGCAGACGCTGCAGCGAGGGGGACGCTGAGGGGAGCGTCTGCATCCCGATCACTCGGCGGGAACCGAGGCCTCGCGCAGCCTGATCGAATAGTTCGACGCATTCTGCGTGCCGCTGGAGGCAGCGCGCGCGAACATGATCAGGTGATGGCCGATCGTTGCCGAGCCGATCAGGCCCTCGAGGTCGCCGCGGCGCAGGCGTCCCAGCGCGAATTTCCAGAACACCTTGCGGTAGTTGCCGAGCACGCCGACCTGCCAGAAAATATTGCGCAGCATGATCAGCCCGCGCCTGATATTGGCCCAGCTCTTCTGTTCGTCGCTGACGGGAACCTTGATCCGGTTGGCATAGGTGTAATCGCATTGATACTGATAGCGCGCGAACAGTTTTTCCGGCTGGAAGGCGATCTCCATGCATCTGCGCCAGGACGCGATCACCTCGTCGTAGGGCAGCAGGAAATCGACATTGGAGTCGCGGGCCTCGTCGTGAACCAGCCGGTTTTCGCGTTCCAGCCGGTCCCATAGCGGCGTCTTCGGCAGCGCCTGCAGGAGATTGATGGTCAACAGCGGTATCCTGGATTCGTCGACGAAGGCCAGCAGCGCCTCGGCGGTCTCGGGCTTGTCGGTATCGAGCCCCATGATGATGCCCGAGACGACTTCCATCCCGTAACTGTTGATGGCGTGAACGCCTTCCAGGATCGGGACCATCATGTTGTGGTCCTTGTGCATCGCCTTCAGCGCGTCCGGATCGGGGGTCTCGATGCCGCAAAATATCGTGACGAAGAACGCCTCGCGCATCTTCTCGAGAATCTCGGGCCGCTTGGCGATATTGAGCGTCGCCTCGCAGGCGAGCCGCGTGACGTATCCGGTCCGCTTCTGCCACTCGATCAGGTGCGGCAATAGATCGAGGGCGGCCTTGCGGTTGCCGATGAAGTTGTCGTCGACGAAATACACCGTATCGGTGAAGCCGCACTCGCGCAGCTTGTCGAGCTCGGCGAGGATCTGTTGCGGCGACTTGAGGCGCGGATTGCGGCCGTAGAGTCCGGGAATATCGCAGAATTCGCACTGATAGGGGCAACCGCTCGAATACTGGATGCTGCCGAGAAAATATCTTTTGACCTCGGCAAGCTCATAGGCGGGAATCGGAAAGTCGGTCATGGCGATCCGCTCGGCGGTCTTCAGCACGACCTGCCGCGCGGGGCGCGAGGGGTCGCGCGCCAGCCGCGCGATCAACTCGTCCGTGGCATCGCCGAGTTCGCCGACATGGAGATAGTCGAACGAGGGATAGTAATCCGGGCAGGCGCTCACCGACGGCCCGCCGATCGCGACCGCCAGATCGAACGCATGCGCCCTGCGGCAGATGTCGTTCATCTGCTGGCGCTGGATGTGCATGCCGCTGACCAGCACCGCTTCGGCCCATTGGAAATCTTCCGTCGTGGCCGGGCGGAGGTTCTCGTCGACAAAGCGAATCTGCCAGTTTGCCGGCAAATAGGCTGCGATCAGCAACAACCCCTGCGGCGGCATGAAGGCCTTGACGCCGTCGGTCAGGGGGTAGGCATATTCGAAGGTGCCGAACGAAGACGTATAGCGCGGAAACACGCACAGAACGCGCCTTGCCGTCTCAATGCCCTCAGCTCTCATCGAACTTCCTCTATGCCACCGGCAATCATAAGCACCCTCCGCAAGGCTGGGCCACAAATTCCTCAAGATTGTGGCAGCGGTTCCAACCTTGGACGGCCCGATCGTTGCTCCGGTTCAGGTCTTAAACGCACTTTCGGCAATCAACCGCGATGCAAAATCGGGTAACTGCCCCGCGCTGCCCGCGAGGCGGAAATCGGCGCCGGCAAGACCGGCGCGAACCAGCCAGGCGTCGAACTCCGGCGCCCGCTTCAGGCCGAACAGATCGCGAATATAGAGCGCGTCGTGAAACGAGGTGGACTGGTAGTTCAGCATGACGTCGTCAGCCCCGGGCACCCCCATGATGAAGGTCACGCCGGCCGCGGCGAGAAGGGTCAGGAGATTGTCCATGTCGTCCTGATCGGCCTCGGCATGGTTGGTGTAGCAGACGTCCACGCCGAGCGGCAGGCCGAGCAGCTTGCCGCAGAAATGGTCTTCGAGCCCGGCGCGGATGATTTCCTTGCCGTCATAGAGGTATTCCGGGCCGATAAAGCCGACCACGCTGTTGACCAGGAGCGGATCGAAGGCGCGGGCTACCGCATAGGCGCGCGCCTCGAGGGTCTGCTGGTCGACGCCGTGATGGGCATTGGCCGAAAGGGCCGAGCCCTGCCCGGTCTCGAAATACATGACGTTGTTGCCGACGCTACCGCGCCGCAGCGAAAGTCCGGCCTCGCGGGCCTGCCTGAGGAGCGCAAGATCGACGCCAAAACTGCGGTTGGCGGCTTGCGTGCCCGCGACCGACTGGAATACCAGGTCGACGGGAGCGCCCCGGTCGATCAATCCCAGCGTGGTCGTGACATGGCTGAGCACGCAAGCCTGGGTCGGGATCTCGAGCCGCGCGATGATCTCGTCGAGCAGACGCAAGAGGCCGCCGATCACCGAGGGATCGTCGCTTGCCGGATTGATGCCGATGCAGGCATCGCCCGAGCCCAGCATGATGCCGTCGAGGATCGAGGCGGTGATGCCCTTCAAATCATCAAAGGGATGATTGGGTTGCAGCCGTACGCTCATCCTTCCGCGCAGGCCGATCGTGTTGCGGAAGGCGGTCGTTACCTGGCATTTCTTCGCAACCAGGATGAGGTCCTGGTTGCGCATCAGCTTGGAGGTCGCCGCGACCATTTCCGGCGTCAGTCCGCGTGACAGATTCTTCAGAACGTCCGGGGTGGCGGCATCGGAAAGCAGCCAGTCGCGAAAAGCTCCGACGGTGAGCGAAGCTATGCCCGCAAAGGCCTGATCTTCATGGGTATCGAGGATCAAACGGGTGACTTCGTCGTCCTCGTAGGGAATGACGGCTTCGTTCAGGAATTGCTTCAAGGGAACGTCGGAAAGCGCGATCCGCGCCGCGATCATCTCTTCGGCGCTGTCGGCGGCGATCCCGGCCAGGCGATCGCCCGCGCGCGGCGGCGTGGCTTTGGCCAGGAGGTCGCGCAGGTCATCGAAGACATAGGCGGTGGCATCGATGGCGTGGCGATAGACCATGGGGACTCCGCGCCGACGGCGCGGGCTGCGCGACGGCCGCTCCAAGACTATCAGGACGAAGGATTCTATGCAGCCCGGACGGTAGCGAGGAATTTCGCAACCTCGGCCTTCAGGCGGTTGTTTTCGTTCGAAAGCATCTGCGCCGACGACAGCACCTGGGAGGACGCCGAACCGGTATCGCCGGCGCCGCGGTTGACATCGGCGATACTGGTCGCAACTTGCGTCGAGCCAAGGGCTGCCTGCTGGACGTTGCGGGCGATTTCCTGGGTGGCGGCGCCCTGCTCTTCGATAGCGGCTGCGATTGCCGCGGCAATCTCGGAGACCCTGCCGATCGTGCCGCTGATCTCCTTGATCGCGACCACCGAATCCTGGGTCGCTGCCTGCATCCCGGCGATCTGTCCGGAGATCTCGCTGGTGGCCTTGGCGGTCTGCGCGGCGAGCGCCTTTACCTCCTGCGCCACCACCGCAAAGCCGCGGCCGGCGTCGCCGGCGCGCGCGGCCTCGATGGTCGCATTCAGCGCCAGCAGATTGGTCTGCTCGGCGATCGTGGTGATCAACTGGGTGACGTCACCGATGCGGCTTGCGGCAAGCGACAATTCGGCGATCCTTGCGTCGGTCTTTTGGGCCTGATCGACCGCCTCATTGGCGATCCTGTTGGAATCCGCCACCTGACGCCCGATCTCGTTTACGGAGCTCGCCATCTCCTCCGTCGCCGAGGCGACCGATCGAACGTTGCTGGAGGTTTCTGCCGACGCCGTCGCGACCACGTTGGCGAGTTGCTGGGTCGCGGCGCTGCTCCTGGTCAGGATGACGGCGGAGTTCTCCAGCTCGTTCGAGGCGGAGTTGACGTTTTCGATAATATTTCCGACCGCGGCCTCGAAACTCTCGGCCAGGTTATGAAGCTCGCTGCGGCGCGCCGCCTGCTGCTCGCGATTCTTCTCTTCGCGTTCGGCGGTCTCGCGTTCGGCCTTGGCGACGGCCTGCACCTTGAATTCCTGCACCGCGTGGGCCATCTGGCCGACCTCGTCGCGCCGCTCCAGGCCAGGCAGCTGGACCTCGAAATGGCCGGCCGCGAGTTCGCGCATCGCCCTGGCCATCACCACCACCGGACGCGAAATACTCCGGCCGATCAGGAACGAGACGATGACGCCCGCGAAGGCCACGGCCAGGAGCGCGGCCAGCAAGGTCAATTGCTGCCGCTGCAGCCTCAGCCCGGCCCGCGCAATCTCGCGATCCTTGCTGTCGCTGCTGCGCACGATCAAATCTTCGGTCAATTTCTCGATATCGGCGAAGCTTTGCTCGGCGCCCTTGATGAACATCAGCGCCGATCCGGCGTCGCCGTCGGCCATCTCGATGGCGTTTTTCGATTTCTTGAGATAGCCGGCAACCGCGGCTTTCAGCTTCTGGAGGGTCTCCGGCCTGAAATCGCCGTTGGCGTTTTCGACCTCCTGCAAGGCAGCCGGAATCCTGGCTGCGGCGGCGGAGGCATCCTTGGCCATGGCTTCGACCTTCTTCTCATCCTTTTCATTGGCCGCGGTTGCCACGAGGCGGTACAGCCTCGCATGCGCCATCCAGGCCGCGGCGGTAAGATCGTTGACGAGCTCCGATTGCCGGATCGGCCCCGAGACGAGCCCGTCGACCGCGGCCTGATTGGATCGCAGCGATTGCAGGGCGAAAGCGCCGACCCCGATCAGGACCACGATCAGGAAGGCCGGCGCCAGCTGAACTTTCCAGGACAGGCCAACATTTTTGATCCAGCCGAGCATACCGGGATCCTTCGTTGCAATGACCGCCGCGCAACAGCCGTCGTTGCGTGTCAGGACTTGTAGATGCCGGCGCAGACAGCGGTGTTGTCCAGCCTCTGGCAATACATCTCTTTCGGCTCGACCTTCTTGCTCACGGGATTGACGAACTTGTAGTCCTGCCAGAATGACGCCTGTTTGGCCGCCATCTCGACCCGCTCCTTGACGAAGAGCTTGCCGTCGACGTCCTGCGCATCGCTCATGTCCTTGCCGACGAATTTCGGGTTCGAACCGTGGGCCAGCACCTTGCCGTCGAGCTGATAGACGACGACGTACAGATCGCGATCGATGAATTTGGCGTCCTTGCCGGTAAACTCGGCATAGGCCTTTTCGGCGCCCTGCTCCTTGATGAAGGCCACCGCCTTCTTGACCATCGCGATGGCATCGTCCTTGTTAGCGCCGTCCGCTGCGGAAGCGACGGCTGCTGCAAAGACCAAGGTGGCTGCCATGACAGAAATGAGTGGCTTTCTTAACCAATTGTTCACAGTACATCTCCGGACGGTTGGCTGGGCCCGCGTTCACGTGACCGCACACGTCATGATTGTCACAAAAGAGCGAACCATCGGTTAAGGGTTGCTTGTTCCCTGGGCAATTGCCTCTAGAGGTGGCTGCCTACCGCAAATTCGCCGATCACGCCGATTGGAATTGAGTCCGCGTGCTTCACCGGTGACATCGGCGACTTCGCCCACCGGGCTGGCTTGACATCCGCGAAGGCGAGCCGTCGGTATTCCGGCCGACGAATGGAGCAAGCTGGCCGGAGCCTTGAATTGACGCTGCCGCGGGCGCGCGTCACCCCACCAGCAGCACGTCGACCGCCACGGCGAGCTTCTGCTTGCGCGATCCGACGATAATGCCGTCGACCGGAGAGACGTCGGAAAAATCGCGCCCGACCGCGAGCACGATGTGGTCATTCTCGATCAGGAGGTCATTGGTTGGGTCGAAGCCGACCCAGCCGATGTCTGGGCCGCACCACAGCGAGACCCAGGCATGGGTCGCGTCCGCGCCCTGCAGGCGCGGCTTGCCGGGCGGCGGAATGGTGCGCAGATAGCCTGAGACATAGGCCGCCGGCAGCCCGAGGCCGCGCAGGCCAGCGATCATCACATGGGCAAAATCCTGACAGACGCCGTGGCGCTTCTGGAACACTTCCTTCAACGGCGTGGAGATGACGGTCGCTTTCGGGTCATATCGGAATTCGGTCCGGATGCGATGCATCAGGTTGGCCGCGCCGGCAAGGATGCCGGTTTGCGGGGGAAAGCTTGCCGACGCGTATCCGGTGACCGGTCCCAGAACCGGCACCAGCGGACTGGCGAAGACATATCCGACCGGCGAAGCCGGATCGAGACTTGAGGCGTCAAGCGCCACGTCGCGGACGCGCTCCCATGCCGGGCTCGGCGCGGCGCGGTCCGGAGCCTTTCGGGAAACCGATACCCGCGACCGCGAATCGATGCGAAGGTTACGGTGCGCCGTCTCGATCGAGACGCTCTCGGTCAATGTCCCGAAGAAATCGCGGCGCGCGGTGCGTTCTGCGGGTTTCGGGCGGATGTCGACGCTGTGCGAGATCAGTTGTTGTCCGTCGCCGCTCTTCGGCTCCAGCCGCAGCGAGCATCGCGCGAAGCTGACCGGGCTTTCGTAGGAGTAGCTCGTGACGTGACGGACGTCGTAGATCACGCGAGGCCCGTGAGCTTTTCGGGCCGGCTCGCATTGGGTCCATGCGGAAAATAATGCGATCCGATGGCGTCGGCGAGGTTGAGCAGGTCCTGCTCAAGCGCAAACAGCGATTTGGTGTCGAGTGAAGCCGCCTCCGCCGTCGTCAGCGTCGCCTGCAGCGCGACCGCAAGCCGCTGCGGCCGCTCGATCAGTCCGCTTTCTCGAAGCGCCGGCAGGCTCGCGATGTGGTCGTTCAGCGCTGCGACCTGGAAGGCGACCGAGCGCGGATTGTAGGGATCGAGCACCACGAGATCGCGCACCGGCGCCAGCAGGGGCCCGACGAGATAGCGCGAGCGATAGGTGATCTGGCAATCGACCAGCGTCAGCAGGATGTCGAGGTCCTCATTCCCCGCCTCGTCATAGGCGAACTGGCGCGCGAACCGCACGGTGTTGATGGCGCGCTCGGCGCGGCGGCCCATTTCGAGAAAGCGCCAGCCGGCGGCGCGGTTCATGTTTTCCTGCGCGAGGCCTGCGAAGCTCGCGAGCTCCTGCAGCGTCAGTTCGGCGGCGCTGACGACGCCGTCGTCATCTTCGACCTCCTGGGCGAGACGCTCCACCATTTCGGTGATGACCTGCCAGGCATCCGGCGAGAGCCGCTCCCGCAGCGAGGTCGCGGTCCGCTGCGCGGCGCGCAGCAGCGACAGCGCCGAGCCGAATTTGTCGTCGGCCTGCAGCGCCTCGGCGGCGGTCTTCGCCGGCTGGGCGCGCGCACCTTGCGAGGTCGCGCCCCAGGTTGCGAGCATGCGCTGGATGCGCTCAAGCGACTGCAGCTGGGGCGAGGAGCCCTTGCCGGGGTCGCGCTGCGACATGCCGAGCGCCCGCACCAGCCGCAGCGTCGCCTCGGCCCGCTCGAGATAGCGGCCGAGCCAGAACAGGTTATCGGCGGCCCGGCTCGGCACCCAGCCTGCGATCCGCCTGATCCGCACCGCATCCGTGGTCGGCAGCAACGTCGTGGGAGAAACCGCCTTGTCGGCGACCACCCAGACGTCAGCTGCCCGCGCGCCTTCGCCCATCGATACCGCGCGGGCATCGAGCTGTTCGGCGATCCGGCAGAAGCCGCCGGGCATCAGGGTCCAGCCGCCCGGGGTCGCGGTGGCGAATACCCGCAGCACGAACGGCCGCGGCGTGATCCGGCCCTGGTCCCAGACCGGCGTGGTCGACAGCCGCACCAGCTCCTGGCCGACATAGTCGATGCCGCGGTCGTTGATCGCAGCCTTGAGACGTTCGCGCTCGGCCGCCGACAATTCGCTCGCCAGCACCGGCCCGTGACCCGGGAAGCCCGGAACACCGCGACCATAGGCGCCCTCGATCGCGACCTCGTCGAGGCGCGACAGCACCTCCTCGCGCGCGGTCTTCTGGCCGCACCACCAGGTCGCGATACTCGGCATCTTGAGGTCTTCGCCGAAGAAGCGCCTGGAAAGGCTCGGCAGGAAGCCGAGCAGAGCTCGCGCCTCCATGACGCCCGAGCCCGGCATGTTGGCGAGGACAACGCCGTTCTTGCGCAGCACGTCGATCAGGCCGGGCACGCCAAGCTGCGAGGAGGCATCGAGCTCCAGCGGATCGAGAAAATTGGAATCGACCCGGCGGAGCAGCACGTCGAGTCGCTTCAGCCCGGCGACGGTGCGGATATGGATGCGATCGCCGCTGACGGCGAGATCGTCGCCTTCCACCAGGAGGAATCCGAGATAGCGGGCGAGCGTGGCGTGCTCGAAATAGGTCTCGTTGAACTGGCCGGGGGTCAACAGCCCGATACGAGGCTCGTCGCGGTCGGCGCTGGCGCGAAGCGAATCGCGAAACGCCTCGAAGAACGGCGCCACCCGCTCCACATTCATCGACTTGTAGAGGGAGGAAAACGCCCGCGACAGCACGAGCCGGTTTTCCAGCGCGTAGCCCGCGCCCGAGGGCGCCTGCGTCCGGTCGCTCAATACCCACCAGCGGCCGTCGGGTCCGCGGCCGACATCGGCGGCATAGAGGGTGAGATAGCGCCCGCCCGGAGGCTTGATACCGCAAACCGCGCGCAGATATTCGGCGCTGCCGGCAATCGCCGCCGCAGGGATCGCGCCCTCCGCCACCAGGTGGCCGTCGCCATAGAGGTCGGCGAGCACCAGTTCCAGGAGTTGCGCGCGCTGCACGATGCCGGCGGTCAGTTGCTGCCAATCGGCCTCGTCGATCAAAAGCGGCAGGTGGCTCAATGGCCAACCCTTATCGGCGGTCTCGCCGGGCGCCCGATAGGTTACGCCGGCTTCGCGCAAATGCCGGTCGGCGGAGCCGAAACGCCGCTCGATATCGGCAGGGCTCAGGCCCGCGAAGGCGTCGAAGAACCGGGTCCAGACCGCGCGCGGCTTGCCGTCCTGGGCGATATATTCGTCGGGAATGCCCGGGAGGCGGACATAGTCGCGCATCCACTGCGCCACGCGCCGGTCGGCCGGGCGGGCCCTGCTGCCCTGACTGCTGCGCTCGCCGGCGTGTCCCGTCATGACAGACTCTCCAGCCCAAGACCTATTCTCAATGCCGGAGCGGCGTCCTCAAGTCGAGTGTCAACGGAAATTCAATTGTGCGTTCCTCACGCGGCGGATCGATCTTGCCGGGGGTGTGGCCGTGATCCTGAAACCGGGCAAGCCGTCGCGCCTCGGCTTCGTAGGAATTGACCGGCTTGGTCTCGTAGTTGCGCCCGCCCGGGTGCGCCACATGGTAGACGCAGCCGCCGAGCGACCGGCCGTTCCAGGTGTCAATGAGATCAAACGTCAGCGGCGCATGAACGGGGATGGTCGGGTGCAGCCCGGACGCCGGCTGCCAGGCCTTGAAGCGGACGGCCGCGACCGCTTCGCCGGAACGGCTGGTCTCGGTCATCGGCATCCGCCGGCCGTTGCAAGTGACGACGTGGCGGCCTTCGACAAAGCCTGACGCCTTGACCTGGAGCCGCTCCACCGAGGAATCGACATAGCGCACGGTACCCCCCGCCGAGCCTTCCTCACCGAGCACGTGCCATGGTTCCAGCGCCTGGCGCACTTCCAGCGAAACGCCGCCATGGTGAACACGGCCGAACATCGGAAACCTGAATTCGAGCTGCGCCGCGTACCACTCTGGCGAGAAATCATAACCGGAATGTTTCAATTCCCCGAGCACGCCCAGAAAGTCTTCCCAGAGGAAGTGCGGCAGCATGAAACGGTCGTGCAGCGCGGTGCCCCAGCGCACGAATTTCCCGGCCTGCGGCTCGCGCCATAGCTTTGCGATCAGCGCGCGGATCAGCAGCTGCTGCGCCAATGACATGCGCGGGTCCGGCGGCATCTCCAGCGCGCGGAACTCGACCAGCCCGAGCCGGCCAGTGGCACTGTCGGGATTGTAGAGCTTGTCGATGCAGATTTCGGCGCGATGGGTATTGCCCGTGATGTCGACCAGGATGTGCCGAAACAGCCGGTCGACCAGCCATAGCGGCGCCTTGATGCCGGGCGGCGGCACATGGGCGAGCGCGATTTCCAGTTCGTAGAGGCTGTCGTGCCGCGCCTCATCGATGCGCGGCGCCTGGCTGGTCGGGCCGATGAACATGCCCGAGAACAAATATGACAGCGACGGATGCCGCTGCCAGTACAATACAAGGCTTTTCAAGAGATCCGGCCGGCGCAGGAACGGCGAATCCGCAGGCGAACTGCCGCCGACCACGATGTGGTTGCCGCCGCCGGTGCCGGTATGGCGGCCGTCGAGCAGGAAGCGGTTGGCCCCCAGCCGAACTTGGGCGGCGTCCTCGTACAGGCCGAAGGTGATGTCGACGCAATGGCGCCAGTTTTGCGCGGGCTGGATGTTGATCTCGATCACGCCGGGATCGGGCGTCACCTTGATGACTTCGAGCCGCGGGTCGAAGGGCGGCGGATAACCCTCGACGTGGACCTGCATCTGCATTTCCCCGGCGGTCGCCTCCACCGCCGCGACCAGCTCGAGATAATCCTCCAGCCGCTCCACCGGCGGCATGAAGGCGCAGAGTATGCCGTCGCGAATTTCGATCGACATCGCCGTGCGAACGCCACCGCCCTTCAATTCCTGCTCATGCACTTCCTGATGCGGCGTGGCCGCGGCGGGTGCGGCGTCGTACACCGGCAGTCCGCCGCGCGGTTCCAGTGGATCCTGCTCGACGATGTAAGGATATTCGTCCGCCGGGATATGCGGCAGCGAGGCGATCGGCAGCCGCAGGCCGAGCGGGGAATCGCCCGGTGTCAGGAACAGATTGCCGCGGCGCAGTTTCCAGCGCTCACTGCGCCAGCGGCCTGCATCCGCATTCCAGCGCTGGATCGGCAACACGAAGCCTTTCGGCGTGCCGAGCCCCTGATCGAACACCCGCGCCATGCGCGTGCGTTCTTCCGGATCGGATAATCTGGAATCGGCAGGCACGACGTTCGCCGGCAGTGCGGCTTCCTTCTGCAGCCAGTAGCCCGGGTCCTCGAACGCGGGCAGCACATATTCAGAGTCGATGCCGAGCTTTTTCGCGGCGTCTTCGGCGAAGCGCTCGGCATCCTCGATTTTGGCTTTGCGCGGGTTCTCGACCGGGGCGATCAGACCCGAATTCTTCCAGACCGGCACGCCGTCCTTTCGCCAGTAAAGCCCGAACGCCCAGCGCGGCAGGCTTTCACCGGGGTACCACTTGCCCTGCCCGTAATGCAGCAGGCCGCCCGGCGCGAACCGCGCCCGCAATTTGCGGATCAGCTCGTCGGCAAGGCTGCGCTTGGTCGGGCCTACCGCCGCAATGTTCCACTCCGGCGCTTCCAGATCGTCGACGGAAACAAAGGTCGGCTCACCGCCCATGGTCAGGCGCACGTCCTGCGCGATGAGATCGGCATCGACCTGTTCGCCGAGCCGGTCGAGCCGCGCCCACGAGTCGTCGGAGAACGGTTTGGTGATGCGCGGCGCTTCGCGGATGCGCCTGACGTTCATCTCGAAATCGAATTCGACCTTGGCAAACCCGACCGCGCCGGAGATCGGCGCCGCGGTGCGGTAATGCGGCGTCGCGGCGACAGGAATGTGTCCCTCGCCCGTCAGCATGCCCGAGGTGACGTCGAACCCGATCCAGCCCGCGCCGGGAAGATAGACCTCCGCCCAGGCGTGCAGATCGGTGAAATCGTTCTCGACCTCGCGCGGTCCCTCGACCGGGTCGATGTCGGGGCGCAGCTGGATGAGATAGCCGGAGACGAAACGGGCGGCGAGACCGAGATGCCGCAGGGTCTGGATCAACAGCCACGCGGAATCCCGGCACGATCCGGCGCCGGCGGCGAGCGTCTCTTCCGGCGTCTGCACGCCTGGCTCCATGCGGATGATGTAGCGAACCTGCTTCTGCAGTTTTGCATTGAGATCGACCAGGAAATTGACCGTGCTCGTCGCCTCGCGCGGAATCTCCGCCAGATATTTTGCAAACAGCGGTCCGGGTTCGATGGTTGCGAGATAAGGCGCGAGTTCGGTTTTCAAGTCGTTGGTGTAGAGAAAAGGAAAACTGTCGGCGTAGGGCTCGACGAAGAAATCGAACGGATTGATCACGGTCATCTGCGCCGTGAAATCTACTTCGATTTTAAGCTCAGTCGCCTTTTCCGGGAAGACATAGCGCGCCAGCCAGTTGCCCTGCGGGTCCTGCTGCCAGTTCACGAAATGATTTGTCGGCGTCACCTTGAGCGAATAGCTCAGGATCGGCGTGCGCGTATGCGGCGCCGGGCGCAGGCGGATGGTTTGCGGGCCGAGGTCGATCGGACGGTCGTATCGGTAATGCGTGACGTGATGTAGTGCGACGAAGATCGACACAGACGGTGTGCTCCAGCAGCTTTTTTAAGCAGAACACCGGTCCCGGCTGCGATCAAGCACTAACAACGGGCAAGCGTTGCCTATGGGAGGTGCGATTTCGCGCCATCGGCTCGGCCCTAACCGGCAAACACGATGGCTTTGGCACAAAGCGAAGATATAGAGGCTACGCCCGTGCGGTTAACCAAGGGCTGCGCCGACAACAGAGTGCGATCGACGTCTTGCTCCCATATTGGGACCATGATACATTCGTCCGATGAGGATCATCGCGCGCCGCACCTTGCGTGAGTTCGTTGAAGGTCTCACCGGGAAGAAAGATCAGCCTGCAGTAAAGGCCGCGCTGGATGCCTGGTTTTACGAAGTCAGCAAAGCCGCATGGAAGAGTACGGCGAGATGTGAAGCGGCGTTATGCGACTGCAAGCATTGTGAGCGCCGAGCGGATCGTCTTCAACATCAAGGGCAATGATTATCGGCTCGTAGTAGCGATCGATTTCGAGAAGGCCATCGTCTGGATCAAATGGATCGGAACGCATAGGGATTATGACAGGATCGACGTGACGGAGGTGCGACATGGCCGCTGAATTGAAACCGATCCGCACCAAGGCGGACTACAAGAATGCGCTTGCCGAGGTGGAGCGTCTGTGGGGCGCCAAAGAGCGGCACGCCGAAGGGCGACCGGCTCGACGTGCTGGCGACACTGATCGAGGCTTATGAAGCGCGGCATTATCCCATGGACCCGCCTGATCCGCTCGAGGCGATCCAGTTCCGCATGGAACAGCAGGGACTGACCCGGAAAGACCTTGAACCACTACTTGGGACACGCGCCCGCGTTGCCGAAGTCATGAACCGCAGGCGCAGCCTGTCGATCGACATGATTCGGCGATTGCACAAGGAGCTTGGCATTTCCGCCGAGGTACTGATCCGCCCGACACGCGACAACGAGGCGGCGTGAAGCGCGTAGTTCTCTGAAGTGGCGGGTTACGGCTTCGCCTCCGACCCGCCCTGCGAACTGCGGCTATCGTTGCCCTAAATTAGGTCGCCAGATCGCCCCATCAATGAATGGCCGCGTAGGACGGCCGCGAAAGCAACGGCGCTGAGAATCTGAGCTTCGTCACGCTAGCCAAGCCGCACGGTGTAGGAATGCTCTCAGGCAGCGTGTAGGGCGGGTTGGAGCCGAAGGCGTAACCCGCGAGCCCCGACACGATAAATCGCGTATTTCGTAGCCTGGACGGAGCGAAGCGCAATCCGGGAACACTGAGCCCGCTGTCGAGAAAGTCCCGGATTTCGCTTCGCTCCATCCAGGCTACAAGCGGCATATCTATCTACATCGTCGCCCCTAACACCCAGGGCGCGAATTCGGCGCCGCCGAAATCGAAACTCTCGCTCTTGGTCGGCTGGCCCGAGGCCGTCTTCAGCATCAGATCGAAAATGCGCGCGCCGCATTGCTGCACGGTTTCCTCGCCGTCGAGGATGGTGCCGCAATTGACGTCCATGTCGTCTTCCATGCGCCTGTACATCGGCGTGTTGGTGGCGAGCTTGATGGAGGGTGCGGGCTTGCAGCCGAACACGCTGCCGCGCCCGGTGGTGAAGCAGACGAGGTTGGCGCCGCCCGCCACCTGCCCGGTCGCCGCGACCGGGTCGTAGCCGGGCGTGTCCATGAAGACAAAACCCTTCTTGGTGACGGGCTCGGCATAGTTCAACACGTCGACCAGGTTGGTGCTGCCAGCCTTCGCCATCGCGCCCAGCGACTTTTCCAGGATGGTGGTGAGCCCGCCCGCCTTGTTGCCGGGGCTCGGATTGGCATTCATCTCGGCGCCCTGACGCGCGGTGTATTCCTCCCACCAGCGCATCAGCGCCACCAGCTTTTCGCCGACTTCGCGGGAAACCGCGCGGCGCGTCAACAAATGCTCGGCGCCATAGGTCTCCGGGGTCTCGGACAGGATCACGGTGCCGCCGTGCCGAACCAGGAGGTCGCTCGCCGCACCCAGCGCCGGATTGGCGGAGACGCCGGAATAGCCGTCGGAGCCGCCGCATTGCAGCGCTACCGTCAATTCACTCGCCGAGACCGGTTCACGCTTCACCTTGTCCGCATCGGTCAACGCCTCGCGGACGAAAGCGATGCCGGCTTCCACGGTCTTGCGGGTGCCGCCGATCTCCTGGATTTCCAGCTCACGCAGCCTTCCTGCGAGCTTCTGCTCCTTCATCAGCCCGCCGATCTGATTGACCTCGCAGCCGAGGCCGAGCACGACGACGGCGGCAAAGTTCGCGTGCCGCGCGTAGCCGCCGAGCGTGCGGCGCAACAGCGCCAGCGGCTCGTCCTCCGTCATGCCGCAGCCGGTCTTGTGGGTGAGCGCCACCACGCCGTCGACATTGGGGAAATCGGCCAGCGGATTGTCGTGCGTGAACGGATTTTTCTTGAAGACGTCGGCGATCAGGCCGGCGACGTGCGCGCTGCAGTTCACGGATGTGAGGATGCCGATATAGTTGCGGGTCGCCACACGCCCGTCGGAACGGCGGATGCCCTCGAAGGTCGCCGGCAGATCGAAATTCGGTACCGGCTTGACGTCGACGCCATACGCATAATCCTTGGCGAAGTCGCCCATGCCGCAATTCTGCGTGTGCACGTGCTGGCCCGGCGCAATCGGCGCGGTGGCAAAGCCGATGATCTGGCCGTAGCGGCGGATCGGCTCGCCGACCGCGATCGGCCTGATTGCGACCTTGTGCCCCGCCGGAATCCGCTCGACCGTGGTGACGCCATCAGCGACCGTCATGCCGACCGGCAGACTCGATCGCGCGATCAGCACGGCGTCGTCGGGATGCAGACGAATGACGGGGGTTGGAGTCATGGGGGCCTCCTTGAAGTTGGCGAATGGCGAGTAGCGAATAGAAGCTGCTACCACTCGCTACTCGCCATTCGCTATTCGCGGCCTCACGCCTTGCCGCCACTATCCTTCCGGGTCTGGGCGACCTGCATCTTGGCATAGGTCATCATCAAGCCGCTCTCGTTCGACAGCGTCACGAGCTTGAAGCCCATGTTGATCGCGCGCACCGCGCCCTCGGCGCCCGAGCAGTGAATGCCGGCATAAAGGCCGCGCTTGCCGCACTCCTTCACGATCTTCTCGTAGATCTTGAGAATCTCCGGCTCGTCGCGGTCGAGCTTCGGCACCAGCCCATAGGAGAAGCCGAGATCGGAGGGGCCGATATAGACTCCGTTGATGCCTTCGACGTCGAGGATCAATTCCATGTTTCCGACCGCGGTCTTGGTCTCCATCATCGGCAGCAGCACGATCTCCTCGTTGGCGGTCTTCTGATAGGTGCCGGCCGAGCCGTACATGCCGGCGCGGATCGGGCCGTTCGAACGCACGCCCATCGGCGGGTATTTGCTGTAGGCGACGAGGTTCTTTGCCTCCTGCGGGGTGTTGATCATCGGACAGATCACGCCATAGGCGCCGCCGTCGAGCACCTTGCCGACGATGCCGGGCTCGTTCCAGGGCACCCGCACCATCGGCGTCACCGGATGGCCGTTCATGGCCTGAAAACATTGCACCATCGACTGATAGTCCTGCACGCCATGCTGCATGTCGACGGTGACGCTGTCGAAGCCGCATTGCGCGATCACTTCGGCGGTGAACCCGGAGGGAACCGCGAGCCAGGCATTCACCACGGCCTTTCCCGATGCCCAGACTTGTTTGACGTTATTTGCCATTGGTCGCGTTTCCTCTTGTTGTCGTCCGTCGAGTTCGTTGAATGACCGGGCGCTAGCTCGTGGCCCGCTGAATGCTCACCTCGCTGACGCCGACTTCGCGAGCGGTATTCACTATCGCCGCCCAGGTGTCGTCCGGCAAGGGCACGCCGTTTTTGGTGCGCTCGGCGCGCATCTTGCGCTCGGGATCGCCGGGAATCAGCACCGCATCGACGCCGGAGACCGGCTTGGTCGCGCGGATGAAGTCGACATAGCGCGAAATCTCGCCGTCGAAGAAGTTCGTGGTGTCGACCACCTTGGGATCGATGTAGATCGCGAGCATGCCGTTGGCAAAGCGCCGGTCCGGCGCGGTGGCGCCGGTGCCCGTCAATGCGCCGCCGAGCAGCTCGCAGATGAAGGCAAGCCCCGAACCCTTGTGCTCGCCGAAGGCGCGAATCGCGCCGGTACCCT
Source organism: uncultured Alphaproteobacteria bacterium (assembly GCA_963721135.1). Taxonomy (GTDB): domain Bacteria; phylum Pseudomonadota; class Alphaproteobacteria; order Rhizobiales; family Xanthobacteraceae; genus Bradyrhizobium. Next base: position 152,124 of record CAVRIB010000003.1, on the reverse strand, counting down.
TGGTGTGGTCACGCGGACCATCCGGCGTATGCGGCCCGTACAGCACCGCCGGGTCCTCGCTCAAACTGCCGTCGGCATCGATCAGCGCCCCCTTGGGCAGCTTCTTGCCGCCGCGGCTTGCGACCAGCACCTTGCCTTCGGCGACGATCGAGGTCGCGAAATCGAGCACGATCGGGTCCTGCCCCTTGCGCGGAATGCCGACGCAATAAGGCGCGGTCGACAGCCGCTTCTCGACGCCGCCGAAGGGCGCGACCAAAAGCGAACCGGCGGCGTTGACGAAGTGCACCGAGACCAGTCCCTCGGCCGCAGCCATCTCGGCCCAATCGCCGACGCGGCCGATATGGCCTGCGTTGCGCAGCGCGACGGCGGCGAGGCCCGCCTTCCGGCATTTTTCGATGCCGATCCTCACCGCCTGCGGCGTGACGGTTTGTCCATAGCCGAACCTGCCATCGACCACCGCCAGCGACGGCGTATCGACCACGAGCTCGGCGGTCTGATTGGGAACGACCGATCCCATCTTCTTCCACCTGATATAGACCGGCACCCGGATCACGCCGTGGCTGTCATGCCCGGTGAGATTGGCGGTCGTCAGATACGTCGCGATGCGCCTTGCTTCCTCGCGCGAGGAGTCCGCATGCGCGAAGACCTCCGCGACGAAGTCGGTCAGGTTTTGAAGTTGTATGGTGACCATATCCGGCTTTTCGTCCCGCAGCGTTCTGAACCGGCTGCGGCAGGCGCAGCCTTCAACTCTCCCATGCCCGGTTCTGATGACCGGCTTGCCGGCACTTTGAGCGAAAAATCGCGCGCATGTCCATGGTTTCGACAAGCAGTATCCGGCGATTACCGCGGTTTGCACGGCGGCTATGCATCGCCTCGATAGCATCATGCAAATCTGCCCTGTCCACGGCCTTGCACCGCACAAGTCCGGATTCGCCAATTCCGTTTGATCGGCTACGAGCAACGATGTTAGTCATCGGACGACTCCTTGTCGCTTCGCCAGAAGGAATCCCGACATGCCGCATTTCACCATCGAATATTCCGCCAATCTCGAGCCCCGCGTTGATATGGGCAAGGTTTGCGAGGTCGTGCGCAAGGCCGCGGTGGAGACCGGGATCTTTCCGCTCGGCGGCATCCGCGTCCGCGCCATCCGCTGCGAGCATTTTGCGATCGCCGACGGCCGCCCCAATCACGCATTCCTCGCCATGGTGCTGCGGCTCGGCGAGGGACGCGATCTCATCGCCCGCAAGAAGGCCGGCGAGCATATCTTCAAGGCGCTCTCCAGTCATCTCGATCCGGTTTTCGCCGGCGCCAAATTTGCGCTGTCGTTTGACATGCAGATCAACGACAAGGAAACCAGCTGGAAGCGCAACAACATTCATGAGGCGCTGAAGGCGGAGGCCGCGCATGGATAGGGTCACACCGAAACCCGAGGCGCATCCCGGAATGACGAAGCCGATTTAAGGAAGCAGGATGCCCGTTCCGCAACACGTCTACGATCCGCCGTTCAACATCATCCGCTCCAGCCATGTCGTGCTCGACGTGACGGACCTGGACGCGAGCCGCGAGTTCTACGAGAACACCGTCGGCATGCATGTCGAGGATCGCGACGACAAGGCGGTCTACCTGCGCGGCAGCGAGGAGCGTCAGCATCACTCGCTGGTGCTGTGCAAGGCGCAAACAGCGGCCTGCAACCGGCTCGGTTTCAAGGTCGGCAACGAAGGCGATCTCGACAAGGCGGCGGCATTCTTTTCGGAAAACGGTATCTTGTTCGCTTTCGCGGAGCAGCCGTTCCAGGGCCGCACGCTGCAGTTCGCCGACCCCTTCGGCTTTCAGATCGAGCTCTATGCTTCGATGGAGAAGCGCCCGCATCTCCTGCGCCGCTACGATCTCTACAAGGGCTGCCATCCGCAGCGGCTCGACCATTTCAACGTGTTCGCCGCCGAAGTCCAGGACACCCTCGATTTCTACGTGCGGCTCGGCTTCCGGCTCACCGAATACGGCGAGGAGGACGGGCCGCAGGGTCGGATCGCCGCGGCATGGCTGCATCGCAAGGGCAATGTGCATGACTTCGCCATCACCAACGGCAAAGGCCCTCGCCTGCACCATTTTGCCTATTGGGTGCCGACCGCGATGAACATCTTGCATCTGTGCGACGTGATGGCCTCCAGCGGATACCTCAAAAGCATCGAGCGCGGTCCCGGCCGCCATGGCATTTCCAATGCCTTTTTTCTGTATGTCCGCGACCCCGACGGCCATCGCCTGGAGCTCTACACCAGCGACTATTTCACGGGGGATCACGACCATGAGCCGCTGCGCTGGTCGCTGAGGGATCCACGCCGGCAGACGCTATGGGGTGCGCCCGCGCCGCGTTCCTGGTTCGAGCAGGGCTCGCCGTTTGCCGGACAGGCGGTACGCGAACCGCTATTCGTCGCCGATGTCACAATTGCGGACTAGAATGGGCCGTTTCATCCAACACGATCAAGGGGACTATCATGAAGAGACTTTCGCCGGTGAAAGTGGCGTCAATATTGGGGGTGGTGCTTGCCATGTCGTCAACAGCTGATCTCAGGGCTGCGGAAATCAAGGTGATCGCCGGCGGTTCGCTGGTTCCCTTGTTCAAGACGCTCGGCCCGCAATTCGAAAAGGCCAGCGGCCACAAGCTGTCGATCCACTACGATTCGACCCCCAGCATCGTCGCAAGCGTGTCCTCGGGCGGGGCGTTCGATGCGGTGGTTGCTCCGATCGACGTCTTCAACGACGCCGGCGCCAAGGCGCGCTTCGCTCCCGCCACGATTGTCGACGTCGCCCGCGTCGGCTATGGCGTTATCGTTCGCGCGGGCGCACCGAAGCCCGACGTTTCCACGCCCGACGCGTTGAAACAGACGCTGCTCGCCGCGCCGTCGATTGCCTTCGTCCCGGCGAGCGCGGCCGGGTCCTACATCACCAGCGTGTTCGAGAAGCTGGGCATCGACAAACAAATGGCCGCCAAGACGAAAATGGAATCGGCGCCGGTCAAGATCGCTCCGGCGGTCGCCAAGGGCCGCGCTGCGCTCGGCGTGTTCCTGATGAATGTGCTGGTCGCGCCAGGCGTCGAGCTCGCAGGCCCCTTCCCGGCCGAACTGCAGCAGGAACTGGTGTTCACCGCGGGGGTCAACACCGACAGCAAGGTCGCGGATGCGGCCAAAGCCCTGGTCGACTTTTTGCGGACGCCGGAAGCCAAGGCCGCGTTCAAGGCCGCCGGCATGACGCCCGGCTGAGGCGGAATACCTCCATGGCCTCACCGCGCATTGCGACCTACGCCGCCGGCGGCTCGACCCATTATGGCGTCGTCGCCGGTGGCGGCATCGTCGATCTCTCTGCGCGCTTCGGCAAGGATTTTCCGACACTGCGCGAAGTCGTCGCTTCCGGAGCGCTGGTCAAGTTGATCGAGGAGGCCGCGAAGCATTCGCCGGACCATGCGCTCGACCCGATCACCTGGCTGCCGCCAATTCCTGCGCCGGAAAAGATCATCTGCATCGGCGTCAACTATCCCGACCGCAATGCCGAATATAAAGACGGCCAGGACGCGCCAAAATATCCAAGCATGTTCATGCGGACGCCGCGCTCCTTTGTCGGTCACCTGACGCCACTGGTTCGCCCGCGCGCGTCACCCCAGCTCGACTATGAAGGCGAACTGGTTCTCGTCATCGGCAAGGCCGGCCGGCATATCCCGGAGAGCGCAGCGCTCGACCACATCGCCGGGGTCACGCTGTGCAATGAAGGCACCATCCGCGACTGGGTCCGCCACGCCAAATTCAACGTCACGCAGGGCAAGAATTTCGACTCCACCGGCAGCCTCGGACCATGGCTGGTTCCTTACACCGGCGAGGCCGATATCGCCGACATCCGGCTGACGACGCGGATCAACGGCGAGACGCGGCAGGATGACCGCACCTCGCGGCTGATCTTCGGCTTCCGCTATCTGATCAACTATATCTCGACCTTCACGACGCTGGTTCCCGGCGACGTCATCGTGACGGGAACGCCGACCGGCGCCGGCGCGCGCTTCGACCCGCCGCGCTATCTGAAACCCGGCGACGTCGTCGAAGTCGAGGCTGACAATATCGGCGTGCTGCGCAATGGCGTGGTCGACGAGGCCATCATGAATCTGCTCGCGAGCGACGGGAAAATGCCATGACGGTGAGCAGCGGCGGCGAAGCGATCGTCTCCGGCCTTGTCGCGCATGGCGTCGACACCGTGTTCGGCTTGCCCGGCGCACAGATCTATGGCCTGTTCGACGCGTTCCAGCAGGCGCAACTGAAGGTGATCGGCGCGCGCCATGAGCAGGCCTGCGGCTACATGGCCTATGGCTACGCACGCTCCACCGGCAGACCCGGCGTGTTCAGCGTGGTGCCCGGCCCGGGCGTGCTCAACGCCGGCGCCGCACTCCTCACCGCGTTCGGATCGAACGAACCGGTGCTGTGCCTGACCGGACAGGTGCCGACGCAATTCCTCGGCAAGGGCCGCGGCCACCTGCACGAGATGCCGGACCAACTCGCGACGCTCCGGACCTTCGTCAAATGGGCCGAACGCATGGAATATCCCGACGCCGCGCCGGCGGCGGTCAGCCGCGCCTTCCAGGAAATGCTGTCGGGGCGGCGCGGGCCGGTCGCGCTGGAAATGCCGTGGGACGTTTTCACACAGCGTACCGAGGTCGGTCCCGCGAAACCGTTCGATCCGTTTCCGGCGCCACAGCCCGATACCGAACGAGTCAAGGCGGCCGCCGCGCTCGTCGCGGCCAGCAAGACGCCGATGATCTTCGTCGGCAGCGGCGCAATTGGCGCGCGTGAGGAGATCCTCGAACTGGCCGAGCTGATCGATGCGCCCGTGGTGGCGTTCCGCAGCGGACGCGGCATCGTCTCCAACGCCCATGAACTCGGGCTGACCATGGCGGCGGCCTACCGGCTGTGGCCGCAGACCGATCTGATGATCGGGATCGGCACCCGGCTGGAGCTGCCGACGATGTCGCGCTGGCCGTTTCGCCCCGACGGCCTGAAATCCGTCCGCATCGACATCGATCCATCGGAGATGCGCCGGTTCACGCCCGATGTCGCCGTAATATCCGATGCGCGCGCCGGCACGCGCGATCTGCTCGCCGCGGTCAGGAAGAATGGCTACAGGAAAACCAGCGGCCGCCGCGCCGCGATCCGCGAGGCCTCGGCCGCGGCGCTGCAGGAAATCCAGCAAATTCAGCCGCAGATGGCCTACCTGAACATCCTGCGCGAGGTGCTGCCCGATAATGCCATCGTGACCGACGAATTGTCGCAGGTCGGCTTTGCTTCCTGGTACGGCTTTCCGATCTACCAGCCGCGCACCTTCATCACCTCGGGCTATCAGGGCACGCTGGGCTCCGGCTTTCCGACCGCGCTCGGCGCCAAGATCGCCAATCCGGACACGCCGGTGGTCGCGATCACGGGCGATGGCGGCTTCATGTTCGGCGTGCAGGAGCTGGCGACCGCCGTGCAGTTCAACATCGGCGTGGTCACGCTGGTATTCAACAACAACGCCTATGGCAATGTCCGGCGCGACCAGCGCGAGCGCTTCGACGGCCGGGTGGTGGCGTCCGATCTGGTCAATCCGGATTTCGTCAAACTCGCGGAGGCCTTTGGCGTAAGTGCTGCGCGCGTGACATCGCCGGACGGCTTTCGTCCGGCGCTGGAAAGGGCCTTGGCCCACGGCGGGCCTTATTTGATCGACGTCGAAGTGCCGAAGGACTCCGAGACGAGTCCGTGGCGGTTCATCCATCCGCCGAAGCCGTAGTCCCATTGTCGTTCCGGGGCGCGCACCAGCGCGAACCCGGAATCTCGAGATTCCGGGTTCGATGCTTCGCATCGCCCCGGAATGACGGCTGAGGATGATCTAAACCCCCCGCGCCTTCGCCACGCTTTGCTGAACCCGCGACGCCGCGATCACCAGAAGGCCGGCGCCCGCGACCGACCAGCACGCTACCGGCGCCCAGCGCAACAACGGCGCGTATTCTGGAAGTTTCTGCAGGCCGCCGGCGACCGCCGCCATGCGCGCAAAGGTCGCGAGCGCCAGCGCCGAGAATACCAGGCCAACCACCTTGCCTTCCGCGCCGGTCTCTCCAATCGCCAGCGCCGCCGAGATCGCGCTCATCAGCATGCAGCCCCAGGCCGCGCCGGCAATGAATTGCGCAACGATCTCGGTATTGAGATTTCCGGCGAGTTCCGCAGCCAGCACCGCCAGCGCTCCCAAAAGGCCGGCGGCGCCCATCACGATCAATCCGCCGCGGCGCTTCGTCACCACGCTCGCCGGAAACATCGCGAGGTTAAAGCCGATCCAGAACACCGGCATCAGCCACGGCAGGTCCGCCGGCTTGGCAAAGCGCAGGTAGAACGGCGCACTGTTGATGCTGAAATGCAGCTGATAGCCGAGCGCGAGAACGATCATCGAGACGATGAAGATCATCGGCACCTTGCCGAGCGGCTTTGCCGGCCCAGCCGGCCGGCCCGCGGATGCCGGGTCGTCCGCGATGTCGCGCTCGACCTTCGACAGCGCCAGCGTCGTAAGCAGCAGCACCACGCTGGAAATCACGAAAGGCAGGCGCGCATCCTGCCTGGCCAGCACCACGCCGAGATAGGGCGACACCGCGCCGGCGAGACCGTAGCCGAGCATGGCGAGCGCCGCCAGAAACGGAACCTGCGGCCGGGCGCGATGCTTGCCGAGCAAGGTCAAGGGCGGGGCGCGCAGCGCCGATGAGGTGATGGCCCAGATCACGATCAGGCCGATGAACCAGGGTTGCGCACCGGGACCGGTGCCGGCGACGAACGGCAGCGCGGCAAAGGCCGCGCAGGATAGCGCGGTCAGCGCGCCGACGAAGATGCCGAGCCGGCCGACCACGGTCGCAATCCGGTCGGCAGCGATCCCCATTGCGGTGTCGGTGATGGTGAAGATCGCCTGATCCAGCATCAGGATCAGGATCACCGCCGACGGCGCGATCCCGAGCTGGGCCGCAAGTTTCGGCAGGTAGATGACGTAGGTGGTCCAGCCCAGCGTGAAGATCAGCTGCAGGATCGCAAGATAGGCGCCGGTACGATTGACGCTCGGCGCCATCGCGCCGGCGGAAAGCTCTGGAGTGCTCATGTTGGGCCTCGGCCTTGGCCAAGCATAGACCAGGCGAAACCGCGTTGGGAAGCCGGTGCCAGTCGGCTCGGCCCATTCGGGCCGCAAGGCGTCAGTGCGACGGCACTTCGATCGCGAGATGCTTTTCGATCTCCCAGACCGGATGCTTGGTCAAATCCTTGTTGATCTCGGCAATCACGCAGGCCTTGACGTCGGCATGGAATGCGTTTCGCAAGTCGGCCAGGGTCCGCGGCGGAGCCACCACGACGAGGGCCTTCACCTTGCGCGCGCGAACCACCTGCTCCAGGGCGGCGGCGACCTTTCGGGCGAAGTGATGCGCTTCGATGTCATGCCAGTCGGTCGGCTCGACCGCGCTCCGGCGGCCGTTTTGTCCCTTGCCAATGTGGCCCGGCCGGTCGGTGCCCTGCTCATGGCTGGGCGGATTTTCATCCTCAAAGACGTTCTCGGTCTTCAGGTTCGGAAATTTCTCGTCGCCGTCGTTGCGCAGGAACAACGCCTTTCGGCCGTCGCCGACGAATATGTAGGCATCATGGGGAATCCTGAGTTTGTTCATTTTATCCTCTTTCCTCCTCGATGCGGTCGAGGCAGCCGTTTTTTCGGACCGGCGCCGTCACACCCCGAACGGATAGGTATCGGGCAGCCCCTTTATTTCCGCGGTGTCGAGCGGCGTCACGGCGCTCGTGGTGTCGAACCAGACATATTCGTCGAACTGCTTCGGCAGGTTGGCCTGGAAATAGTGGCTCGCCAGTTCCGTCTCGGGCCGGTAGATCACGCCGATCGCCCGCTCCAGGCGTTCCTTGCCGAGCCCGTTCGGACCGCATAGATCGCCGCGGCCGCGCAAACCCAGCATGAAACGGGCAAGCCCGGTCGCGTGACACAGCCGCTCGTAGCTATTGGCATGCGACGGCCGCACCTCTTTGATTTCCATCGGGCCATCCCATTCGGATGCCGCCGCAACGGTGCCGGTGTGGGTGCCGAAACCGATCAGATAGGCCTGCTGGCCGAATTCCTTGCGGCAGAGCTCGCCGATATTGAACTCGCCGCGCGCTGCCATCTCCGTCGCGCCGGCGTTGCCGACATGCGAGTTGTGCGCCCAGACCACGGCCTTGCTGTCTTTGCCATGGAACGCCAGCAGGTTCTTCAGGGTCTCGAACATGTGGCTGTCGCGCAGGTTCCACGACGCGCGCGAGCCGTAATACATGATGCGATAGTAGCGCTCCGCATTGGCCACCAGCCGCGCGTTCTGCTCGGCGTCGAGGAACCGCTCGCCGTCGTTCTCGGCATAGGCCCGGCGCTTTGCCAAGAGATCGGTGAGCGTGCGCACCACATCGGATTCGCAAGTCGGATAAGCCCCGGTCAATGCGGCGTGGCCATAGGTCGCGGGATCGCGCTGCCAGGGCGTCAGGCAGCCATAGCGTTCGCGGGCGATCCGCGCCAATTGCGGATCGACCTCTTCAAGGTAGTTCAGGACCGACCGGATCGAATCGTAGAGGCTGTAGAGATCGAGGCCGTGAAACGCGACGCGCTGGTCCTTGTCAACCGTACCGTTGTGCTTGCGCAGCCAGCTCACGAAATCGCGCACCTCGGCGTTTCGCCACATCCAGGTCGGGAACCGGGCAAACGCGGTCCATTCCGACGGCGGAAACCGGAAATGCCGCACGTAGTGATCGACGCGGGCGGCATCGGGCCAGTCCGCTTCGATCGCAATGAAGCGAAATCCCTTCTTGACGATCAGCTCGCGGGTGATGCGCTCGCGCATCCGGTAGAACTCCGAGGTGCCGTGGGTCGCTTCGCCCAGCAGCACGATGCGCGACGACCCGATCCGCTCCATCAGCGGATTGAGATCGGCGGTCTCGATCGAGGCGAAGGATTCGACGGCATCGGCGATGTTGCGGACCAGCATTTCCTCGGCGGGTGCAACCGGCCGCAGCGCCCGGCGCGGCTGCGCGCGGCGCTCGCCTTTGGTCGCCCATCCCTCCTCGCCGATCAGGGGAACGAAGCGAACGTCGGCGATATCCTCGCTGCGGTACTCGTTCTTCGATATGCGCGTGACCCGCACCAGCTCCTGGGCCCGCTGATCCGCTCCCACCGGGATCACCAGCCGGCCGCCAATCTTGAGCTGCTCCTTCAGCGATTCCGGCACCTGCGGCCCGCCGGCCGCCACGACAATGGCATCATAAGGGGCATGTTCCGGCCAACCTTTGGTGCCGTCGCCATGCAGGACGTGGACATTGTCATAGCCGAGATCGGCGAGCCTCGCCGCCGCCTGTTCGGCCAGCGGCCCCAGCCGCTCGACCGTGTACACCTGCGCCGCGATCTCAGACAGTACCGCGGCGGCGTAACCGGAGCCGGCGCCGATCTCCAGCACCTTGTCGCCGCCCTTGAGCATCAGGGCTTCCGCCATGAAGGCGACGATATAGGGTTGGGAGATGGTCTGCTCGCCGGCAATCGGGAGCGGCGAATCCTCGTAGGCGAATTCGCGCAGGTTTTCCGGCAGGAACAATTCGCGCGGCACTTTTCGCATGGCGTCGAGGACGAGGCTGTCGCGGACGCCGCGCGCGGCGATGTTTCGTTTGACCATCTCCGCCCGCAGCGCGGCAAATGAACTCGCCTCACCGGAACGGCCCTGTTTCGACGCCGGAAAACCCATGACGACGCCTCCAATGCCTCGACGGTTCCATCATAGGAGCATGCGGATTCGCCGATTTGATCGGCATCAACCTTCAAAACGAGGCGAATGGGCCCCTACTCGGCGGCCCTCTGCTGCGCCGCGACCGGGCGCAGCGGCGGAAATTCCTCCGCCGTCAGCGTCTCCTTCGCGATCAGGAGTTCGACACCGGTATCGAGATCATCGCGGTGTTTTTCCAGGATGGCGCGGGCGCAGGCGTCACCCGCCTCGATCAGGTCGCGCACCGCAAGGTCGATCTCGCGCTCGCTCGCCTCCGAGGCGCTGACGACCTCATCCTGTTTCACCAGGAGAAACCTTTGCGGCTGCGGGGCGTAGGTGCGCTGCCCGACCTTCGGGTCCATGCCGTATTTGGTGACCATCTCCACCGCGATCTCGGTTGCCCGCTGCAGGTCATCGGCGGCGCCGGTCGAGACGTCGCCATCGAAGATCAGGCGCTCGGAGGCGCGGCCTCCCATCAATACCGCGATGCGGTTCTTCAATTCGCTCGCCGCGAGCAGAAAGCGGTCTTCGGTCGGACGCTGCATGGTATAGCCGAGCGCGCCGACGCCGCGGGGAATGATCGATACCTTCTGCACGGGATCGACGCCGGGCAGGTTGGCGGCGACCAGCGCATGGCCCATCTCGTGATAGGCGACCCTGCGCCGCTCATTCTTGCCGAGCACCCGGCTCTTCTTTTCGACGCCGGCGACGATCCGCTCGATCGCGACCGTGAAGTCGTCGAACGAAACATCGCTGGCGTTGCGCCTGGTCGCCGCGATCGCGGCCTCATTGATCAGGTTGGCAAGATCGGCGCCGGTGAAGCCGGCGGTGAGTGCGGCGATCTTGTCCAGATCGACATCGCCATGCATGCGGATCTTTCGGACGTGCACCTTGAGGATGGCAACGCGGCCGGCCTTGTCCGGACGATCCACCAGCACCTGCCGGTCGAACCGCCCTGCCCGCAACAGCGCGGGATCGAGGATTTCGGGGCGATTGGTAGCCGCCAGCAGGATCACCCCGGCCCGCGGATCGAAGCCGTCGAGTTCGGCGAGCAGCTGGTTGAGGGTTTGCTCCTTCTCGTCGTAGCCGCCGAACGCGCCGGGCGAGCGGCTGCGCCCGAGCGCATCGAGCTCGTCGATGAAGATGATGCAGGGCGCGGCCTGACGCGCCTGCGCAAAGAGATCGCGGACGCGCGCGGCGCCGACGCCGACGAACATCTCCACGAATTCGGATCCGGAAATGGAAAAGAAGGCGACACCGGCTTCACCGGCGACCGCTCGCGCCAACAAGGTCTTGCCGGTGCCGGGCGGACCGACCAGCAAAATCCCCTTGGGAACGTGGGCGCCGAGCCGGCCGTAGCTCGTGGGGTCCTTGAGAAAGGACACCACTTCCTGCAGCTCGAACTTGGCTTCCTCGACCCCGGCGACGTCGGCAAAGGTGACCTTGGTATCCTTTTCGACATAGACCTTGGCGCGGGATTTGCCGATCGACATCAACCCGCCAAAACCCTGACGCTCCGCCACCCGGCGGAAAAGAAAAACCCAGATCAGATAGAACAGCAGGAGCGGCACGACCCAGGACAGAATGGTCTGGAAGAAGCCGCCCGACGGGACGCCGGTGACGGTTACGCCTTTTTCCTCGAGCTTTGCGGCCAGCGCCGGATCGACGCGCGCGGTGACGAAGGCCGATTTGCCGCTCGGCAGCTTGTCCTTCAACTTGCCCTGGATCGTGTCCTGGCCGATCGCGACCTCGGTGACGCTGCCCTGGGCGACGAGCTGCTCGAATTGGCTGTAGGGAATGGTGTCGATCGTGTTGTAGGTCGCCAATACCCATTGCAGCACCAGCATGCCGATGCCGGCCGCAAAGATGTAGCCGATGACGACGGCCTGCTTTCGCGACGAGGAATCCGGCTCCATCTCATTCTCCGTCAAATGCGAACCGGCCGGGCCATGGAATGAACCGACGAACGGGCAAATGTTCCAGTATGTGCTGACAATTTTGGTAACAAATCCGGGCCACGCAGGCTTGCTCTGGATCAAGTCTGACCGGCCGCAACCGGTCTAGGCAAGTCTGGCACCGTTTGGCCCCGAGGGCCTTACATCAAGCGCGGAGGGGTATTGCTTGCCTTACGCATCCGTCGAAGACCTGCCCCCGTCGATCCAGACGCATCTGCCGCGGCACGCGCAGGAAATCTACCTCAGCGCCTTCAACAACGCCTGGACGGAATACGCCGCGCGTGGCCTCGCGCGCGAAAACATCGCCCATCGCGTCGCCTGGGGAGCGGTGAAGCGCAAGTACGAAAAATGCGGCGACCAGTGGATTCCGCGCGAGCGCGCCTGGAGTGGTTGATCCCGATCAACATCCCTCTCGCGGAACAATGCGATCAGGGAACTGCCTTAAGGAGGCGAGATCATGATTGGAATAACACTGACTTCGGAACAGATCCGCACCGCTCCACCCGAGGTGCGCCGATGGATCGAGCGCGAGGTGATGACCTCGCTCGGCCAGCCGCCGCAGTCGGCGGACGACAGCAAACCCCACGCCGCGCATCTGGCAATCTGCGGCGAACAGGAGGCGGCAGCGATCCTGTCGCAGATTCAGGGCGTGTTGCCTGCCGTCAACGTGTTCTTCGAGCTCGGCCGCCAGGGCGCGATCTTCGGCCAGCCCAACATCGAGGCGTACCTGCTGCTCGATATCGCCCATCACGCCAGGTTGCCCGATGTCTCTCAGGTGGCTGCCTGCCTTGACCTCATCAACCAGGCCTTCAGCAATGTGTGCGGTGACGAAACCGCAAAATTCTGCGGCCTCGACCGTGAGGGCCACTGCTTCATTGCGCTCGAGACCCAGCAAAACATCCTGCGGCTCTGGCAGAAGGTGATCGCCAGCCAGCAGTTTGGGCTCGGCGGAGAGCGGGAAGCCGCTTCAACCCCGATTGCCCCCGTTACCTCCAGCGTGCAGCCCCAACCTGCGCCGCAGCAGCCGTTCGACGGCCGGGAGGCGGCCGCGTAATTGTGAAGCGGCCTAACGGGGTTAGCGCGCCTTGCGGAACGTCAGATTGATGCGCTCGCGGCCGAAGGTGGCGTGCTCGCCGTCGGCGAGCGGCGCCACGCCGTGAAAGTTGAGCCGCGCCGGGCCGCCCCATACCACGACATCGCCGTGAGCAAGGCGGAAGCGCCGCGGCTTGTCGCTGCGCTTTAGGCCGCCGAACAGAAAGATCGCCGGCAGGCCCAGCGACGCCGAGACGATGGGTGCGGCGAAATCCTGCTCGTCGCGGTCCTGGTGCAGCGACATCCGCGCGCCCGGCTGATAGCGGTTGATCAGGCAGGCGTCCGGCGAGAAGCCGCCGAAGCCGGCGCGATCAGCGGCTTTCGCGGCCAACTCCCGGAACGAAGGCGGCATTGCCGGCCAGGGCCTTCCGGTCAGGGGGTCGCAGGCATCGTAGCGATAGCCGGTGCGGTCGGTGACCCAGCCATAACTGCCGCAATTGGTCATCGCCACCGACATCTGGTAGCCGCCCGGCGTCATCATGTGGCGGAACGAGGCTTGCCCGGCGATGTCGCGCAACGCCGCGATCAGGCCGGTTTCGAAGGGAACGGCGAAGCCGCGCAGCAGCACCGCGCCCTCCTCGATCGCTTCATGCGAGGGGCTGACACCGGCAACGCTATCGAACAGATCGGCCGTCAACGAGAATCACTTCGCATCGTGAAAGATCACGCCAAGGGTATGACGGTGGCCGGAGCGAATCCGGCTGACACCGTGCCGCAGGTTAACGCGATAGACGCCGCGCGTCCCCGCGACCGGCCGGTGATGCACAGCAAAAGCCACCGCATCGCCTTGTGCCAGCGCCACCACCTCGGCGCGCGACTGCATGCGCGGCCGCTGCTCGGTCAGCACGAACTCGCCGCCGGTGAAATCGCGGCCCGGCTCCGACAACAGGATCGCAACCTGCAGCGGGAACACGTGCTCGCCGTAGAGGTCCTGATGCAGGCAATTGTAATCGGCTTCGCCATATTGCAGCAGCAGCGGCGTCGGCCTGCTCTGCCCGGCGGCGTGGCAGCGTTTCAGGAATGCCTCGTAGCTTGCGGGATAGCGGATATCGATGCGCATCGCCTCGTTCCAGCGATTGGCCACGCCACGGAGCTGGGCATAGAGCGCAGGCCGCAGCTGCGCGATCACGTCCGGAAGCGGATAGGCAAAATATTTGTACTCGCCGCGTCCAAAGCCGTGGCGGCCCATCACGATCCGGCTGCGGAAACGGCCTTCGTCCGGATAGAGGGCGGCGAGCGCCCGGCATTCATGCGGCGAGAGCAACCCTTTCAGGACGGTGCAGCCCTGCGCATCGAGGTCGCGACCCGCTTGCATCCAGTCGATCGCGTCGACCCGCGCGGCCATGTTCGACGGGGACGACGGGTGGAGAATTATGTCAGCAGTTGATTTCATGACTACGATTTTCCCAAATCGCAGCGATTTGTGCCACCCGATTTCCGAACACACCTTCCCCATCATCGCAAGCCAACGGGTCGGCGCAAAGCGCCGCCCGATGACAGGCTCCGCGAAGCAATCCATAACGTGGAACCGGGAACCAGAAGATGGATTGCTTCGTCGCTTCGCTCCTCGCAATGACGAAGAAGCTACGTAAGTTAGCCCAACACCGGCAGCTCGGTCACATCATAGCCATGACCGATCTTGCGCTTGAGAACGGGGTCTTCCAGCTCGAACTCGAAGCGGCTCGCAGGGCGGATGCCGCCGATGGCGGAAAAGGTGCCGCCGAACATGGCGTAGCCATCGGGGAAACCCGTGCCACCAAAGCAGCCGCGGATGAGTTCGTCGGCGCCGAGCAGCTGATCGAGCGTTCCTTCCTGGTACAGCCCGCGCTTGCCGCCGATCCACGCATGCGCGCGCAGGATCATCCGGTCCCAGTGGTCTTTGACATCCTCCAGCTCCCACAGCACCGGCGCCAGAACCTTGTCGCACATCTGCTTCGACACCGTGACGCTGTAGGTCTCGACCTTGCGGTCGGTGTGATCGGAGCCGGTGCCGACGAAGATACGGCCCTGCCACCCGATCAGGACGAACTCGACCTCGCCGCTGGAATCGCTTCCGCTGACCTCGATGCAGTCTTCGGTGGTCAGCCGCCGTGCCGCGATCCGGTAATAGACGGGCACGGTGGGCGGCGGCTTGATGCCGAGTTCGGCGAGCTCGGCGATGTGCTTGTCGCGCGCCACCGGATCGCGTCCGGTCCAGCCAGCAAGCACGGCCCGATCGATCGGCAGCGTCAGGGGGGTCGTGGCGTCCTTGGCCTCGATGGCAAATGTGAGATCAAACACGGATCACTTCCTCCATTGCGGCCGCAAGCTCGAAGATGCGGCGGTCCGACCCGCCCGATGAGGCCAGCATCAGCCCGACCGGCACCTCGCCATCGCGATGGCAGGGCAGCGAGATCGCGCAGCCGTCGATCATGTTGATCAGCGTGCAATTGCGCAGGGAGCGCAGGTTCGCCGTGGCGAACGCCTTGTCGTCGGCGAGATCGGCGATCCGCGGCGGCGTATTGGCGCAGGTCGGCATGACCAGCGCATCATAGGGTGCAAGCCGTTCCGCGGCGCGCGCGATCAGCGATTTTCGCGCATGGAGCAGATCGATGTAGTCGGCGGCGCTGATGGCTTCGCCGCGAAGAATGCGCATGGAGACGCGGGGATCGTAGACGTCGCCCTTGCTTGCGATCAGATAGCGATGCCAGGCATTACTTTCCGCTGCGGCAAAGCCGCCTTTGGCTTGCATGACTCCGACATCGAGAAATTCCGGCACCGCGATCCGCTCGACCAGCGCGCCCTGCCTCGACAATGTCTCCAGCGCGCGCTCGAAGGCCCGCGCCACCGCCTCGTCGAGCTCGTCGAGCGCAACCGTGGTCGGCACCGCCAACCGCATGCCCCTGACCGGGCGCGGTTGCAGCGGGGTCACCGACTCGCCGGCCAGCACGGCATCGAGCACCGCGCAGCAGGCAACCGTGCGCGCCAGCGGCCCAAAGCTGTCGAGCGAAAACGACAGCGGCACGCCGCCCTCGAGCGGCACCCGCCGCTGCGTCGGCTTGAAGCCGACGATACCGTTATAGGCCGCCGGAATCCGGCAGGAGCCCCCGGTGTCGGTGCCGAGCGCGCCATGGGCCATGCGGTCGGCAACCGAGACCGCCGCGCCCGAGGACGATCCGCCGGGCACATGGCCGACGTTGCGCTGCCATGTGCCTTTCGGCGTGCCGTAATGCGGGTTGATGCCGATGCCGGAATAGGCGAACTCGGTCATGTTGGTGCGGCCGATCACCACGAAACCGGCCCGGCGCAGCCGCGCCACCACGGGCGCGTCGGCCTCCGCCGGCGCCGAATCCTCCAGCGCCCGCGAGCCGGCGCGGGTCACCTGCCCCCTGATGTCGAACAGATCCTTGATCGACACGGGAATGCCGGCGAAAGGCGACGGCGCGGCGTTGATCGCGCGCAGCCGGTCCATCGCCTCGGCGGCTTCGATCGCGGCTTCGGCATCGACATGAATGAAGGTCCGCTCGCCCTCGCCCGATGCATCGGCGATCCGCTCCAGACATCCGTCGACGATCTTCCGCGCGCTGGTGCGGCCGTTTTGCAGATCATCGGCGAGCGTGGCGAGGGTTGGCATGTTCAGCATCGTGTACGTTCTCCGTCTTCGTTGGGCTCGTCCCGGCCATCCACGTCTTGTCTGTCGGCACCTGATCAGACGTGGATGCCCGGGACAAGCCCGGGCATGACGACTACGGATTGAAGGCATCGTCGATTCCCAGATCGAGCCGTGCGAAACACCCTCTCCTCCCGCGCGGCGTCAATTTCGTTCGTGGGGAGACGTCGATCTCGCTGCCGCCTCACGCCATCGAGCATAGCCTAGCGCGGCAGATCGAAAGCATACAAGCGTTCCGGGAAACGATTGTGCGCGAGGTGGAATACGCGCCATGCGGCATTGTTTGCTGGACCGTTGACGGCACATGGTCAAATGTCGCATCAAGATTGCAACAAGCGGGCCACGCGGCCCGATCGCAGGGAGGAAATGCCGACATGGCCGAGCCAGCGCGCGCCAAACCGAAACCGACGCCGGAGACCCAGCATTTCTGGGACGGAGCGCAGGCGGGTGAATTGCGCCTGCAGCGCTGCGATGCCTGCGCCCACGTCTATTTCCCGCCGCGCCCGTTCTGCCCCTCCTGCGCCTCGCGCAAGGTCACGATCTTCAAGGCGAGCGGCAAGGGAAAGCTCTATAGCTACGTGATCCATCACCGCCCCGTGCCGGGTTTCACCCCGCCCTACGCGATTGCCGTGGTGGAGCTCGACGAAGGCCCGCGCCTGATGAGCAACATCGTCGATTGTCCGCAGACGCCGGAGGCGCTCGAACTCGATATGAAGCTGGAAGTGAAATTCGAAAAGCTCGACGACAAGATCACCCTTCCCTTGTTCCGTCCGGCGAAGGGTTGACATCATGCGCAGGAATCAGGTTGCCGTGGTCGGCGCTGCCGAAACTACCGAACTCGGCGTCATTCCCAACACCTCGCAGATCCAGCTGCACGCGGATGCGGCGCTCAACGCCATTGCCGATGCCGGATTGAAACTCTCCGATATCGACGGCTTTGCCACCGCGGTCGAGACGCCGCAGCAGATCGCGCACTATATCGGCATCACGCCGACCTGGGTCGACGGCACTTCCGTCGGCGGCTGCTCGTTCATGCTGCATGTCCGCCATGCCGCGGCTGCGATTGAGGCGGGCCTCTGCAAGACCGTGCTGATCACCCATGCCGAAAGCGGCAAGTCCAATATCGGTCGCACCCCGCGCATGACCGCACCGGACAGTCTCAACGGCCAGTTCGAATTGCCCTATGGCGTCTCGACGCCCGCCAGCATGTTTCCGATACCCGTGCTGCGCTACATGAAGACCCACGGCATTACGCACGAGCAGATCGCCATGGTCGCCGTGGTTCAGCGCGAATGGGCGGCGAAGAATCCGCGCGCCACCATGAAGGCGCCGATCACGGTTGCGGACGTGCTGAACTCGCGGATGATCGCCTATCCGTTCCGCATCCTGCAGTGCTGCCTCGTTACCGACGGCGGCGGCGCGCTGATCCTGACCTCGGCCGACCGGGCGAAAGATTTTCCGCGCAAGCCGGTCTACATCCTCGGCACCGGCGAGAGCGTCGAGACGCCGATGGTCAGCCAGATGCAGACCTTCGACTCCTCGCGCGCCTTCAAGGTGGCGGGGCCGCTGGCTTTCAGAGAGGCCGGCATCGCCCGCAAGGATGTCGATCATCTCATGGTCTATGACGCCTTCGCGCATCTGCCGCTCTATGGTCTCGGCGACCTCGGCTTCATGCCGCACGAAGAAACCGGAAAATTCATCGCCGACGGCAATACCCGCCCCGGCGGCAAGCTGCCGCTCAACACCAATGGCGGCGGCCTCTCCTATATGCATTCCGGCATGTACGGGATGTATGCGCTGCAGGAGAGCGTCCGGCAGATGCGCGGCATCGCGCCGGCGCAGGTGCCGAATGCAAAAATCTCGGTCTGCCACGGCGTCGGCGGTATGTTCGCGGCATCGGGCACGATCATTTTTACCAATCAGAACTAGAGATGAGCGGCTCGAGCCCAGCACACAATTCGTCATTGCCGGGCTTGACCCGGCAATCCATTCCCTTGTGAAGATCGATGGATGCGCGGGTCAAGCCCGCGCATGACGAGCGGTACTTGCTTCGGCTCCGAAGAACAGGACAGGAAGCGTCATGGCCACCAAATCACTCGAAGGCAAATCCATCGTCGTCACCGGCGCCGGGCGCGGCATCGGGCGCGAGATCGCGCTGTTGTGCGCGGCCGAAGGCGCCAAGGTCGTGGTCAACGACCCCGGCGTCGCCGCCGACGGTTCGGGCGCGAACGCCGCGCCGGCCGAAGAGGTGGTCGAGGAGATCAAAAAGCGCGGCGGCACGGCGGTGGCGAATTTCGAAACCGTGGCCGAAGCGATCCCGGCCAGCAAGATCGTCAAGATGGCGATCGACAGTTTCGGCAAACTCGACGGCGTGGTCAACAACGCCGGCATCCTGCGCGACGCCATCTTCCATCGCATGAGCATCGACGCCTTCGAGCAGGTCATCAAGGTTCACCTGATGGGCTCGTTCTACGTCTCGCATGCCGCGGCGCGGCTGTTCCGCGAGCAGGAGAGCGGTTCGTTCGTGCACTTCACATCGACGTCGGGCCTGATCGGCAATTTCGGTCAGGCCAACTACGCCGCGGCGAAGCTCGGCATCGTGGGGCTATCGAAATCGATCGCGCTCGACATGAACCGCTTCAACGTGCGCTCCAACTGCGTCTCGCCGTTCGCCTGGAGCCGGCTGATCGGCACCATCCCGACCGAAACCGAAGCGGAGAAGGCGCGCGTCGCAAAGATCCAGCAGATGGGCCCGGAGAAGATTGCGCCCGTCGTGGCGTTCCTGCTCGGCGATGCGGCCAAGGACGTGACCGGACAGATTTTTGGAGTGCGGATGAACGAGATCTTCCTGATGAGCCAGTCGCGCCCGCTGCGTTCGGTTCATCGCGGCGAAGGCTGGACGGCGCAGACGATCGCCGAACATGGCATGCCGGCGCTGAAGTCGTCATTCTACAAGCTCGACCGCTCCGGCGATATTTTCAACTGGGATGCGATTTGAAGGGGGCGAATGGCGAGTAGCGAATAACTCCGCCATTCGCCACTCGCCCGCCTCGCCTCACCCGCTGTTCCTCAACCCCGCCGAGACCCCGTTGATCGTGATCTGGATGCCGCGCAGCACCTGCTCGTCGGGATTCTGCGCACGGTGCTCCTTTAACAGCTCGACCTGCACGTGGTTGAGCGGATCGAGATAGGGAAAGCGGTTGCGGATCGAGCGCTCAAGCAGCGGGTTGCCCTGCAACAGCCGCTCCTGTCCCGTGATGTCCAGGAGCAGGTCGATCGAAGTCTGCCATTCCTGCCGGATGCGTCCGAAAATGCTTTCGCGCAGGGCAACGTCCGGCACCAGTTCGGCATAGCGCGAGGCGATCGCGATCGAGCTTTTCGCCAGCACCATGTCCATGTTCGACAGCAGCGTACGGAAGAACGGCCATTCGCGATAGAGCTCGCGCAGGAAGGGCATGCCCTTGTCGGGGTGTTCCTTGACCCACGTCTCCACCGCGCTGCCAAAACCATACCAGCCTGGCAGCATCAGCCGGCATTGCGCCCAGCTGAACACCCAGGGGATGGCGCGGAGATCCTCAATCGCGCGGGTTTTCTTGCGCGAGGCCGGCCGGCTGCCGATGTTGAGCGTGGCGATTTCGGTGATGACGGTGGAGGACCAGAAATAGTCGGCAAAGCCTTCGGTTTCGTAGACGAGCCCGCGATAGGCCTTGAAGGCCAGCGACGACAACCGCTCCATCGCCTTCAAATAGTCCTTCGATGGCGCGCTGTGCTTGGGCTGCAGCAAGCTTGCTTCCAGGGTCGCGGCGGCGAGAATCTCCAGGTTGTCGCGGCCGACCTCGGCGTTGGAATATTTGCTGGAGATGATCTCGCCCTGCTCGGTGATCCGGATCTGGCCGTTCACCGCGCCGCCGGGCTGCGCGAGGATCGCGTCATAGCTCGGCCCGCCGCCGCGGCCGACCGAACCGCCGCGGCCGTGGAACAGCCGCAAGCGCACATGGTGGCGCTCGAACACTTCGACCAGTTCGATCTCGGCCTTGTAGAGTTCCCAGCCCGAGGTGACGAAGCCGCCGTCCTTGTTGCTGTCGGAATAGCCGAGCATCACCTCCTGCACCCCGCCACGACTGTCCACCAGTTTGCGGTAGTCATGCAGCGACAGGATCCGGTCCATGATGCCGCTGGAGGCCTGCAGATCCTCGATGGTCTCGAACAGCGGCACGATGTTGATCGCGCTGCGGCCCGAGGGGTTGATGATGCCCGCCTCCTTCAGCAGCAGCGCGACCTCCAGCATGTCGGACACGCCCTTGCACATCGAGATGATGCATTGGGAGATCGCTTCCGCCCCGAACCTGGCGTGGGCTTCGGCGGCGGCATGGAAGACGGCGAGCTCGCCCACCGTCTCCTCGCTGTATTTGACGAAGGATGACGTCAGCGGCCGGGTGTTGCGCAACTCGCCGGCAAGAAGCGCGATCCGCGCTTCTTCGTTCAGCGCCAGATAGGACATTCCCGGCATGGCCGCATCGATCAGCTCCGCGACGGTGCGCTCATGCACGTCGGAATTCTGCCGCATGTCGAGGCTTGCCAGGTGAAAGCCGAAACAATCCACGGCCCGGCGCAAGTGCCGCAGCCGTCCGCGCGCGATCACGCGCGAGTTGTTCGAGATCAGCGAGCGGTAGAGGATATCGAGGTCGGCCTTGAACTCCCCGACGTTGGCGTAGGCTGCGGCTTCGCCGACCGCCGGGCGCGTGATTTCCACATCCAGCCTGGCGGCGGTCGCCGTCAGGCGCGCATAGATGCCGGACACCGCCAGCCGATAGGGCTCGCCTTTGCGATGCGGCGAGGTGTCGGGTGAGCGCTCGGCAAGCGCGCGCAAATCCTTCGAGACATCGGCAAGATGCGCCGCGAGCGACAATTCGGAGCCGAGCACGTGCAGCTCTTCGAGATAATAGTGCAGTATCCGGCTCGACTGCATCCTCAGCGTGCCGCGCATGACTTCCGCCGTCACGAACGGGTTGCCGTCGCGGTCGCCGCCGATCCAGCTTCCCATTTTCAGGAACGACGGCAGTTCGCCGGGGGCGGCGCCCTCGCCCTCGTTCAGGCGGTCCTCCAGCGCGCAATGCAACCACGGCACCTCGTACAGAAACGTGTAATCGTAGAACGACAGGCCGTTGCCGACCTCATCGAGCACGGTGAGCTTGGTCCGGCGCAACAGATTGGTCTGCCACAGCGTCAGCACCGCGCGGCGCAACTGCTCGTCGCTGGCCTCGGCCTCCTCGGGCGTCAGCTGGACCCGCTCGCGGCGGTCCAATAAGGCCGCGATCTCCATCTCGCGGTCGATCGTGCTCTTGCGGCGAACTTCGGTGGGATGCGCGGTCAGCACCGGGCTGACGAGGGCGGTAGCGAAGAATTTGCGCAGGTCGGCCGCGGAAAAGCCGGCGGCGCGGGCGTGCGACAGCGTCAGCGCCAGCGTTCCCGGACGCGGCGATCCGCCGGCGGACGAGCGCGCCCGCATCTGCCGGATGTTGTTCTGGTCCTCGGCGATGTTGGCGAGATGCGAAAAATAGCTGAAGGCGCGCACGATGCGCACGGTCTGGCTGATCGACATGCTGTCGAGGATCAGCTCGAGCTCGCGCCGCGCCGGCTCGTCGTCATCGCGGTGGAACCGGATCGAGGTCTGCCGGATGCGTTCGACCAGGTCGAACACGTCGGCACCCTCCTGGTCGCGCACGGTATCGCCGAGGATGCGCCCGAGCAGCCGGATGTCGTTACGCAGCCGGGTATCTTCCTCGAGCGCCGAAGCCTCCTCGGCACGCTTGGCACGGACTTCGGTCTCGGAAGGCATGGTCTGGGGCGACATGGCTGGCTACTCCAGAGGCTGCCCGGCATTCCCGAGTGTGCAACTTTTTTACCGCAGCGCAAGATGAAGATGGAGGCGGATCGCCGTGTGGGTGGTGCCCTCATCCTGAGGAGCGGCCTCTTGGCCGCGTCTCGAAGGATGAGGAGACGGACGCCCGGCCTCATGGTTCGAGACGGCGCTGGCGCGCCTCCTCACCATGAGGAACTCCTAGATCCTTCTTCCCGCCCGCTCCCAATAGGGATCGCGCAGGCGGCGCTTGAAAATCTTGCCGGAATCCTCGCGCGGCAGGTTGTTCTGGATTTCGACATGTTTGGGCACCTTGTAGTCGGCGAGCGCGGTCTTCAGCTGCGCGCGGATGCCGGCGACGTCGAGCGTCACACCTGGCTGCGGTTCCACGACCGCCATCAGCGCCTCGCCGAATTCCTCGTCGGGGATGCCGAATACGGCGCAGTCGTGGACACCCGGCACCGCATGCAGCGCGGCCTCGATTTCGGCGGGATAGATGTTCACGCCGCCCGAAATCACCATGTCGCGCTTGCGGTCGCAGATGAAGACATAGCCGTCCGCGTCGATGTAACCGACATCGCCCGAGGTAATGAACCCGTCGCGCTCGATCTCGGTGCGCTTCTCCGGCTTGTTGTGATAGGTGAAATCCGGAATGGTGACGATGCGCGAGTAGATTTCGCCGATCTCGCCCTGTGGCAGCACGCGGCCGTCCTCGCCGATGAAGCGCAGTTCCGCGCCCGGCGCGATCTTCCCGACAGTGCCGGGCTTCTTCAGCGCGTCCTCGGAATTGGCGAAAGTCACGGCGCTCGAATTCGGTCGAGCCATAGAATTCATAGATCACCGGCCCCCACCATTCGATCATCGCGCGCTTGACGTCGGCAGGACAAGGTGCGGCGGCATGGATCACGTGACGCAGCGAGGAAACATCGTATTTCTGGCGGAGTTGCTCCGGCAGCTTCATGAGCCGGATGAACATGGTCGGCACCATGAAGATGGTGTCGATCCGCTCGGCCTCGACCAGGTGCAAGAATTCTTCCGGGTCGAACCGCGGCATCAGCACCAGCGCACCGCCCAGCCGCCCTGCGCGCAAGCCAAAAGAGTTGGGCGCGGAATGATACAGCGGTCCCGGCAACAGCGCCCGCGCGCCCGGCTTCAGGCCGTAGATCATCGAGCGCATCCGCTCCGCGGCAGCGCTCTGCTCCGGCGTCGGCGCCTGGCGACGAACCCCCTTGGGATGACCTGTCGTGCCCGAGGTATAGATCATGTTCGCAGGCTGCGGCCGGGCCGGGCCGTCGTACGGCTTCTGCTGCGCGAGCCAGGATTCGAGCTCGACCGCGAAACCGGGCGTGGCGAGGAGATCGGGATCGATCCTGTAATGCCTAAGGATTTCCGGCGGCGTCGGCGCGCTGAGCACGGTCACCCGATCAGGAATGGCATCGCGCAATTGATGCAGCAGGTCGGCATGCCCGATCAGGACGGAGGTTCCGGAATCCTTGAGGATGTAATTGATTTCCTCCGGTTTGAAATGCCAGTTGACCGGCACCGCATAGGCGCCGAGCTGCATCGCCGCGTAGGCGGCCTCGATGAAGGCGATGTCGTTGCGCATCAGGATGCAGACGCTGTCGCCCTGCCCGACGCCCGCCCGATCGAGGCCGCCGGCGATGCGGGCGGCGCGGGCGGCCACCTCGGCGTGGCTGCGCCGCCGCTGGCCGCTAATGATGCCGAGGAAAAGGGGTGATGTCGTCATTATCTCTTCCGATCTCTCGCCGGGTTTGGGACCCTCATGGTGAGGAGCGCGGAGCGCGTCTCGAACCATGAGGCCACAGCAGGGGCCTCATCCTTCGAGACGCGGCCAGGCGGCCGCTCCTCAGGATGAGGTTCAAGCGTTACTCAACAATCCGCAAAGCGCGGCGCGCGCTTTTCCATATTGGCGCGGACGGCTTCGGTCTGGTTCGGACTGCCCAACAGTTTTTGCTGCTCGACCGACTCCGCGAGCAGCGCCGGTCCGGGATCGACGCAAAGCTTGTTCAGCATGCGTTTTGCGGCGCGGATGGCGTCCGGGCTCTTGCCGGCGATCTCGCGTGCGAGTTCGAAGGCGGCCGCGCGCGGGTCGTCGCAGATCCGCGTCGCAAGCCCATAATTCAGCGCCTCCTGCGCCGAGAAGATCCGCCCGGTATAGGTCAGTTCGCGCAGGATATCGTCGCGGACCAGGCTTGCCAGGATCGGCGTCCCCGCCATGTCGGGCACCAGCCCCCATTTGATCTCCATGATCGACATCCGCGCATCGGGGGCAAGGAACCGCATATCGGCGCCGAGTGCGAGCTGGAAGCCGCCGCCAAAGGCCACGCCCTGGATCGCGGCAATCACCGGCACCGGCAGTTGCCGCCAGCCCCATACCGCCTGTTGCGGGAAGTTCGCGAGCCCGTGGGTGCGGGCTGCCAGGTCGCGCTTTTCGCCGCCCGCGACCCCGTTGCCGCCGCCTTCCTTCATCGCGGCGAACCTGCCCATGTCGAGGCCGGCGCAGAAGGCGCGGCCCTCGCCGGACAATACTACCGCCCGCAAACCCTTTTCCCGCGCGAGCCGGTCGGTAGCCGCGACCAGCGCGTCGAACATCGCGGCATCGAGCGCATTCATTTTGTCGGCTCGCACCAGGCGGACATCGGCGACGCCTTCCGTGATCGTGACCGAGATGCGCTTTTCCATCGGAGTTCTCCTGCACTTCCTTGTTTGCCGCTTTACAGAATGGCGTTGGACGGATTTAGTCAATCAACCAATTAACAGACAATCTCCTCTGGCGGAAACCTCCCATGTTCAGCGAAAAGCTTCTCGCCGACCGGCGCATCCTCGTCACCGGCGGCGGCACCGGGTTAGGCAAGTCGATGGCCGCGCGCTTCCTCGAACTCGGGGCCGAGGTGCATATCTGCGGCCGGCGCAAGGCGGTCTGCGACGAAACCGCGACCGAGTTGATGGACCTCTATGGCGGCCGGGTCACGAGTCATGGCGTCGACATCCGCAACCCGCTCGCGGTCGACGAGATGGTCGAGACCATTTTCACTGAAGGCGGGCTCACCGACCTCATCAACAATGCCGCCGGCAACTTCATCTCGCGCACCGAGGAACTCTCGCCGCGCGGCTTCGACGCGGTCGCCAATATCGTCATGCACGGCACGTTCTACGTGACGCATGCGGTGGGTCGGCGCTGGATCGCCCTGAAGCAACGCGGCAATGTGGTGTCGATCACCGTGACCTGGGTACGCAACGGCAGCCCCTATGTGGTGCCCTCGGCGATGAGCAAATCCGCGGTTCATGCCATGACGATGTCGCTGGCTACCGAGTGGGGCCACTATGGTATCCGCCTCAACACCATCGCGCCCGGCGAAATCCCGACCGAGGGCATGAGCAAGCGCATCAAGCCCGGCGACGAGGCCGGCGCGCGCACCAAGGCTGTCAACCCGATGGGCCGCGTCGGCAAGATGGAAGAACTGCAGAACCTCGCGGTGTTCCTGATCTCCGGCGGCTGCGACTGGATCAACGGCGAGACCATCGCGATGGACGGCGGCCAGGCGCTGGCGATGGGCGGCAATTTCTACCAGCTGCGCGACTGGACCGATGCCGACTGGACCAAGGCGCGGGACCAGATCAAGGCGCAGAACGAGAAGGACCGGGCTGCAAGGGGATGACGCAGGCATATTGTTTTTGCCGCGCGAAGACGTCACACTCCTCGGCAACAAGAACAAGCATCTGAGGGGAAAATGTCCGAACAGCCGGCAAACCTCGCCGACATGGTGCGCGCGCGGGCGAACAGCCGCGGCGATGCCATCGCCTTCGAATTCGAGGAACGCCTAACCACCTTTCGTCAGCTCGATCAAAACACCAACCGCGTTGCCAATGCGCTGATCGCGCTCGGCGTCAAGCCGCGCGAGCGCATCGCCTATCTCGGCAAGAACAGCGACGCCTATTTCGAGCTGCTGCTGGGCGCGATGAAGGCCAATGTGGTGATGGCGCCGGTGAACTGGCGGCTGGCCGGACCGGAGATCGCCTTCATCGTCGAGGATTGCAGGGCTCCCGCGCTGTTCGTCGGGCCGGAATTCGTCGAAATGATCGACAGGATCAGGCCGCAACTGCCGAGCGTGCGCACCTTCATCGCCACCGAGAGCACAGCGTCGGGTTGGTTCAATTACACGGCCTGGCGCGACGCGCAGAGCAGCGACGATCCGAATGTCCCGATCGACAGGCAGGACATCGCGATCCAGCTTTACACCTCCGGCACCACGGGCAAGCCCAAAGGCGCGATGCTGTCACACGCCAATTTTTTCAACCTGGTGGAGAGCGGCCAGGGCGAGAAGCCCGATTGGAACATATGGACCGAGGACGACGTCTCGCTGGTGGCAATGCCGATCTTCCACATCGGCGGTTCCGGTTGGGGCGTGCTCGGGCTCTATCACGGCGCCAGGGGCGTGATCGCCCGGGAATTCGATCCCACAAGGGTGCTGGATTTCTTCGAGCAGTCCGGGATCACGAAACTTTTCATGGTGCCGGCCGCAATGCAGTTCGTGGTGCGACAGCCGCGGGCGCGGAGCGTCGATTTTTCGCGGCTGAAATACATGCTCTACGGCGCCTCCCCGATTCCGGCCGCGCTGTTGAAGGAATGCATCGAGGTGTTCGGCTGCGGCTTCGTGCAGATGTACGGCATGACCGAGACCACCGGCACCATCGTGGCGCTGCCGCCGGAAGATCACGTCGAGGGGCTGGAACGGATGCGCTCGGCCGGCAAGGCCCTGCCCGGCGTGGAGCTTGCGATCCTCGATGCCAACGGCAACAAGCTGCCGTCGGGCGAAGTCGGCGAGATCGCCACCCGTTCCGGCTCCAACATGGCCGGCTACTGGAACATGCCGGAGGCGACCGCGAAAACGCTCGACAAGGACGGCTGGCTGCGCACCGGCGACGCCGGCTACATGGACAAGGACGGCTATCTCTATATCCACGACCGCATCAAGGACATGATCATCTCCGGCGGCGAGAACATCTACCCCGCGGAAGTCGAGAGCGCGATCTGCGACCATCCCGACGTCGCCGAAGCCGCCGTGATCGGCGTGCCCGACGACAAGTGGGGCGAAGCGGTCAAGGCAATCGTGGTGATGAAGCCGGGCAAGGAGGCGACGGCCTCCGACATCGTCAACTTCACCCGCGAACGCATCGCGGGCTTCAAGACGCCGAAGTCGGTGGAGTTCATCGCGGCGTTGCCGCGCAATCCATCGGGGAAGATCCTGCGGCGGCATCTGCGCGATCCCTATTGGGAAGGCAAGGATCGGCAGGTGAACTAAACTCCCCGTCGTCCCTGCGCACGCATGGACCCATACGCTGTGCTACAGCGCGCGAATGGCGCGGCGCATGTCCGAATATCCCCGGTGAGCGGACATCGTCTGGCGGGCCGGAATCGACGCGAATGACCCTTAGGCGACATTAGCGACCAAATTTGCTGCGATGCACTGCATGGCAGTTTCAGGATCAGATATAGTAGGAGACCACTAGAGCGACTTCGCGTTTTTTGGGATACCTCGGTGCCGCCAACAGACGGGCGAGATGAGCTAGACAGATGACCGCGACGCCGGACAATGCAGCACCTGATCCGCAACAAATTACCGCAGAACTCCAGCGCAAGCTCGACGAGTCCCGTGCCGAATTAGTCGCACGCAACAGCGCTTACAGCGAGCGGATCGCGTATCAGGCTGCTGCGAACGACGTGCTGAAGGTGATGTCCGCCTCGCCGGGTGATCCGCAGCCGGTGTTCGACCTGATCTCCGTCCGCGCCCGCGACATTTGCGACGCTTACGGCGTGACAGTGTGCGAATTCGACGGCTCACTGCTGCATTGGCGGGCGGCTACCGGCATCAGCGAGGACCCCGCGGTCCGGGAAGCCGCCAAGGCGGCATTTCCGACGCCACCAACGCGTGATATGGCCGCCGGCCGCGCCATCCTGAACCGTGCGATCGTTCACATTCGGGATCATGAAACGGAGCCTGGGCTGCGCCGCTTCAGCCTCACCGTGAAGTCGAGCGTCGTGGTCCCATTGATGCGCGGGGGCGTGCCTATCGGCACGCTCCAAATGGGCAGTCGCGAACGCGGCGGCTTCTCCGACACCCAGGTCGAACTGCTGAAAACCTTCGCCGACCAGGCCGTGATCGCCATCGAGAGCGCGCGGCTGTTCGACGAAACCCGCGAGGCTCTGGAGCGGCAGACGGCGACCGCCGATATCCTGAAGGTCATCGCCAGTTCGCCGTCGGATGTGCAGCCGGTATTCGAGGCAATCGTGAAGAGCGCAGCAAAGGTTTTCGAGCCGTGCGCCGCGACGATAACGAGTCTGAAGGACGGCAGACTGCACTGGAACGCAATCGCGTCGCTTCAGTCGGATTTCGTTGGCGATAACGCTAGGGCGATTTATCCGATCCCATTCGATCCGAAACGATCACCCTCGGCACGCGCGATGCTGGAGCGCCGGATCATTGAGATCCCGGATACTGCGTCGCCCGACACGCCCGAGATTACCCGCCGGGCGGCAGCCGCCGAGGGTGTCCGATCTGCGACTTTCGTGCCGCTAATCAGCCAGGACAAGGGTATAGGCACGATCATCCTAACCCATCCGCAGGCCGGGTTCAGGCTTTCCGAAAAGCAACTTTCCCTCGTCCAAACATTCGCCGATCAGGCGGTCATCGCTATTCAGAACACGCGGCTGTTCAACGAGACCCAGGAGGCGCTCGAGCGGCAGACCGCGACCGCCGATATCCTCAAAGTGATCGCCAGTTCGCCGACCGATACCCAGCCGGTATTCGAAGCGATCGCGCAGAGATCGAACCGGCTGGTAAATGGCCTGTCGACTGCAGTGTACAGCATTGCCGATGACGTGCAGCACCTGATGTCGTTCACACCTGTCAGCCCGGCAGCCGATGCGGCCCTGAAGGCCTTCTTTCCGGCAAAGCTTTCGACGTTCATGTGGGGTGAAACAATCCGTAAGGGGGAGATTTACCGAATTGCCGACACAGAAATTGAAATTGACGATCCAGGGATGAAGGAGATGGCGCGGTTGCGCGGTTGGCGCAGCTTCGTGTTCGTACCGCTACTGCGTGACAACAAGACAATCGGACTGATCAGTATTACGCGCAAGGAGCCGGGGTCGTTTGCCGCGCATCACGTCCAATTGCTTCAGACCTTCGCCGACCAGGCCGTGATCGCAATTTCCAACGTCCAACTGTTCCAGCAGGTGCAGGAGCGCACCAGTGAGTTGTCAGCCTCGCTTGATGATTTGCGCAATGCCCAGGATCGCCTGGTCCAGACCGAGAAGCTTGCGTCGCTCGGCCAGCTCACCGCAGGCATCGCCCACGAGATCAAGAACCCGCTCAATTTCGTCAATAACTTCTCCGCGCTGTCGGCTGAACTGGTGGCAGAAATGAATGACGCTCTTTCGGATGTCAATCTCGATAAGAAAAAGCGGGAAGAAGTAGACGAGATCGCGCAAATGCTGAAGGACAACCTCGAAAAAGTTGTTCAGCATGGCAAGCGCGCCAACTCCATCGTGAAGAACATGCTGCAGCACTCCCGTGAAGGTTCCGGCGAGCATCGTCCTGCCGACATCAACGCGATCGTCGAAGAGAGCCTGAACCTCGCTTATCATGGTGCAAGGGCAGAAAAGGCAGGTTTCAGTATCGGCTTCCAACGCGATCTCGATCCGGCCGCTGGCACGGCTGATGTTTATCCGCAAGAGATCACACGGGTCCTGCTCAATCTGATATCAAACGGGTTCTACGCCACGACGAAACGTAAAGCGGAAGTTGGTGACGGCTTCGAGCCAATGCTTTCAGCTACAACGAAGAACCTCGGAGACAGGGTTGAAATCCGCATTCGCGACAACGGGACCGGCATCCCGGAAGGGGTCAAAGAGAAAATATTCAATCCGTTCTTCACGACCAAGCCCTCGGGCGAAGGTACCGGGCTTGGCCTGTCGATGAGCCACGACATCATCGTAAAACAACACGGGGGCAGCATAGATGTCGAGACGGAGCCGGGACTTTTCACTGAGTTCAAGATCGTATTACCGCGGACGAGCCAAAGGTAATTTGCCCATTCACCGGCTGACCGGCGTCCAGTTTGCTGCGGTGCATGAGTCTCTTCCTGGCACCAACCGGACCTGCCGGGACGGTCCGGCGATGTCCGTTGTTCGGGGCAGATCGGAAGTGGTTGGCAGACGGCCTGACTTCCGAGCCTATCTTACGGGAAATACCGCCGAACAAACTTTCGGAAGTTTTCCAACAGGAACCGATTTGCTCGCTTACTAATTGGAGCGTTCGGTACCATCATGTCGAACGCGTGAAACGCGCCATCGAATACCTCGAATTCAACTGGAACATTGGCCCGACGAAGTTTCTCAACGTAGGTTTTCGTTTCATCCCGAAATGGCTCTATACTGCCGACGTAAGTGATCGTCGGCGGCAATTTCGTATAGTCAGTACAGCGCGCCGGAGCTGCGTAAGGCGTCACGTTCGTCACGCCATCGAGATAACGCGACCATGCCAGCCTGTTGGCCTTTGCATCCCAAACAGGTGCGTTGTTTCCGACAGCAGAGGCGCTGTTCTGCCGATCATCGATCATTGGATAGATCGGCATTTGAAACGCTAATTTTGCATCCCCGGTATCGGTCGCCTTGAGCGAGACCGCCGCCGAAAGCCCTCCGCCCGCGCTATGGCCCGACACGATGAACCTGTCGCCTCTTCCACCGATGGAGACCGCATTATCTCTTATCCACAGCAGGGTGTCGTAGCAGTCGTTGAATGCGGCCGGGTACGGCGCTTGAACGGCCTTTCTGTAGTCCGGCGCGAGGATGATGCATGGTACTGTTTTGATGAAGTCACTGATGATTGAGCCGAAGTGCTCGGGCACCCCGTGAAAGTAACCGCCGCCGTGCAAATACAGCATGACCGGCAATGGTCCAATTGCCGCGGTCGGCCGATAAACTCTCACGCGAATTGGCGCCCCACCATTTCTGCTCGGAACATATAGCTGCTGGCAGACAAGTCCTCTGGTGTTCTTTCCGAGGGCAGCCCTGCCGATGAAACGGAGCAGGAGCGGAGAGAGCCGTCTCGTGTGGAAAAAGGCAGCGAGCATACGCCCGGCGGCATATCTGCCGCGCAGGTCTTTATCCACCATGTCTCTGGTGACTTTCACCTGATACTTCGTGCCTCAAGTCGCCGAGCTCGTTCCATTTGATGGATCTGCAAGAAGCTAGTCTAGCAGGGCACCGGCGATCACCACATGGCGGTCATCTTTGCCGGAACGGGTGGAAGGCCCAGCCCCCGGGAAAACAGCGTGCGCCTCGATGCCGGCATTCTTTCCGGAAGCAATCCGAAATATGAAATGGTTTTCGTCATCGCGCCCCTGACGGCCGGCTCGATCGTCGCACAAATGAACCAGCAGACCGGGACGAGCATGGCCAGC
The DNA here is from genome assembly GCA_963721135.1 of uncultured Alphaproteobacteria bacterium. GTDB lineage: Bacteria > Pseudomonadota > Alphaproteobacteria > Rhizobiales > Xanthobacteraceae > Bradyrhizobium. Next base: position 120,271 of record CAVRIB010000003.1, on the reverse strand, counting down.
GCGACCCATACGGCCGCGGCGGCATTGAGACCAGCATTGATCAGGGCATGAATAATCTCTGCGCCAATGACATTATGGGTGAGATAGAGCGGATAGGTGATCAGCCCAAGCGTCCTCAAGTAGGCCGGCGCTTCACGCGAAGCGGCGGCTGCAGGACGCCTGTTCCTGTTCGCGCCATAGGCAATGAGGCCCACCGCCGTCGCCCAGACCATGATCGGCACAAAGGCTGACTGACCCGAGATGGCAGGGATGCATGTCAAAAAGAAAGAGGCAAAAAAGTAAATTTCTGCGGCGCCCGAAAGACACGTGACGGCGACGGCGACCCGTTCAAGCACCGTCAGCTGTCTGTTTGCAGAAATGAAGAGCCAGATGCCCAGCGCAAAGAAGCAGCCGTGGTTCAACAGGAATGCCGCGAACGGCACCCGAAACATCAGAATAACGAGATAGGGTAAGTTGGCTGGCGACAGAGAGGGCAAGTTGGCTGGCGTTGTGCATAACAGAACGAGCAACGCGACAGCGTTGAACATCGCGCTCCAGACGGTGAGGCCGAAGGCGAAGTGTCGCAGGGTAATTCTCTTCGTCAGCATCGCGCAAAACACGAGCACATAAAACGCCGTCTCGGCCGCAAGCGTCCAATAAACGACGTCGAGCGATTGCTTCGTGACTCCCTCGGGAACGAGCAGCATGGCGTGGATGTAGGGCATGATGAATTTGGATGCTGGTCCACTGCCAAAGAGAAGTAGAACGAGGAGCGTTGCGGTGGCGCAAACCCAGACCGCCGGATACAGCCTGAGAGCGCGGCCAAGAAGAAACTGTGTCGGCGAAGACCTGCTCGCGGAATTCGCTATGACGAAACCGGAAATAACAAAGAATATCTCAACTCCCACCCAACCGAACCACGTGAAGGGCGCGGCGGACGGATATAGTACATCGGCGGCGACGGTGCGCTCGAACCCTGGGTGGCCAATCGAAACCCAGGCCCACGACCAGAACATCTGGTGAAAAAGTGCGACGCCGACGGCGGCCCCGAAGCGCAGCGGATCCAGCAGGGGAAAATGGTTCTTAATGGGAGGGCTCCAAACGCATGAAGCGATCCGTTGCCAATATTGGATATCTTAACCGAGCCCTGTAAGGCATGTCACGCTTTCCCGAGCGAGGTTCCTGAAATATTCGCTCCACTTTGTGGGACGCCTGCTGGTCGCTCGATGTCGCTTATTGGCAGATTTTGTTGCAAAAGTCAGTTGAGACAGACCGCGAACGGTGATTCCGTTGTGTTGAGGCAAATCGCGACGAGGTCGAGCCATGATGGGCCGTCTGAAGAATGACCAAGGTCAGCTGTTCTACGAGTTTTGTCTTGGCGACGCGGTTCCTGAAGATCATCTGGTGCGGAAGATCGACGCCGCTCTCGATCTGACCTGGCTTCGCAGCGAACTTGCACCTCATTATTCGTCCATGGGCCGTCCGTCGATCGATCCGGAACTGATGATCCGGATGCTGGTCATAGGATATGTCTTTGCGATCCGCTCGGAGCGGCTGATCTGCCGTGAGGTACAGGTGAACCTTGCCTATCGCTGGTTCTGCAAGCTGGGCATCGAGGATGCTATCCCGGATCATTCGGCGTTCTCACGTGCCCGCAACGAGCGCTTCCGCGAGGGAGATGTTTTGCGTCGTGTGTTCGAACGGATCGTCGAGGCGTGCATCGCGGCCGGTCTGGTTGGTGGCGAAGGCTTTGCCGTGGATGCGAGCCTGATCCAGGCCGACGCCAATAAGCAACGCTCGATCGCGGGTCAGGATTGGCGCAGGGATCGCGATCCGGCGAGGTCCAGCCGCGCTGTGAAGGAGTATCTGGCGACCCTTGACGATACGGCGTGGGGTGCGGCCAGCGACGTTGTCCCGAAGTTCGTCTCGCCGTCCGATCCCGCGGCGCAGTGGACCGGGGCTCACAAGGGGCCAGCATTCTTTGCTTACTCCGACAACTATCTGATCGACGTGAAGTTCGGTGTCATCGTTGATGTCGAGGCATCCCGCGCCATTCGCCAGGCCGAGGTCGGCGCAGCAAAGACCATGATCGAACGGACCGAAGAGCGCTTTGGTCTCAAGCCAGAGCGGCTTGTCGGGGATACCGCTTACGGGGCGGCTCCGATCCTGAACTGGCTGGTCGAGGAAAAGGGCATCGCGCCACATATCCCTGTGTTCGATAAATCGAAGCGGGATGATGGCACTTTCTCGCGTAGCGACTTTCGATATGACCCGGCCGGCGACGTCTACCACTGCCCGGGCGGAAAGCGGCTTGGGACGAGCGGCACCGTGCACGAGGGCAAGACACTTCTGTATCGCGCCAGCAAGCTCGACTGCGATGTATGCCCGCTCAAACCGCAGTGCTGTCCCAAAGAACCAGCGCGCAAGATCCCGCGCGACATCCACGAGCATACCCGCGACGTTGCCCGGTCGTTTGCTGGTAGCGAAAGCTTTGAGCAGTCGCGACGTGAACGCAAGAAGATCGAGATGCGGTTTGCGCACCTGAAGCGCATCCTGAAGCTTGGTCGGCTCCGGCTGCGTGGCCCGCGAGGTGCCCAGGATGAGTTTGTCCTGGCCGCCATCGCTCAGAACCTGAGACGGCTCGCATCGCTGGTCGCGCGACCGCCGCCCCCTCAGGCTCTGTGCATCGCGTAGCGTTGGAGTTGCGTAGAGCGCATCAGGGTCGGCAGATCAAAGCCGGCTGCCCGCAGCCGAATAGCTAACGGGCATCCATCCGCCGCAACCGATTTTTGCAACAATATCGGCACTAAGCGGACATCGCGCTATCCGCGCCGCGAGTCCGAGATACCCCAATAAGCGGACATTCTACTCGTCCTCCCGCCCTCGCGCCCGACCCGACGGGATGCGACAAATTAACCCGACGGGCAAAATTTCTCTTTCGCCGTCGGGCAAATCATTTTTAAAACTCACGCCATCCTGTCCCGGAGGAAGGGACGTTGGCCATCGTCACCGAACGTTGGGATGGGATGCGGTGGACGCGGCGGCATCGTGCGCGCGATGGGATTGCAGGGCGGGATAAACTCCGTGAGCGGTCACCGGGCGTGCTGACGAGCGGTGCTGAAGCGTACGGCGAAGTCGTGTGGACCTGACGCCTCAATGGTCGGCGTCAAGTCTCGCGGAGGTGCGAAAGCCCGACCCGGCCGGAGTGCCAGTTTCTGCGAGGCGACGGGGGCAGGAACGCCCGATACCCCGGGGTGAGCGCGATATAAGCCGTAAAGCCATTGCGCAGGGAATGTCGGATCGCCTCCGCTGCCCTGTATGCTCGTGTGCGATTTTCTTTCCACCCTTTGCACACGGGACCGCGGGTGCAGCGCGCATCCGGCATTCCCTGCTCCCTCCTTTCGGAGGGAGAACGAAACGCAAACCTCGGGCGCCTCCCGCCGCGAGAATGCGGATGTCTGTCTGCTGTTTGACATTTAAATCGTGGATCGTCGTCCCGGACAAGCGAGCCCTTGCGAGCGCGAGCCGGGACCTATACTCCGTGACCTCTGTTGTTGCGGGAAGCGTGAGTTGCCTTCGCTTGTGTCGCACCAACAAGGGCCGGTGGTTATGGGTCCCCGCCTTCGCGGGGACGACACTGTTGATGAGGCTCCGCATGCAACCCTCCAGCCCCTCAATGCTTCCCGCGCCCATATAGCCGAACAAAAAACCCGCCACCTTCCGCTTCTGGATTTCCTCGCTGCCTTCGGTGATGCGGTAGCGGCGGTGGTGGCGGTAGATGTGCTCGAACGGCTTGTGGCGCGAATAACCCATGCCGCCATGCACCTGCATGGCGCGGTCGGCGGCCTCGCAGCAGAGCCGGTTCGCCCAGAAATTGCACATCGAAACCTTGTCGGAGAGGGTGTGCTCGACTTGCGCCTGCGTCAACTGGTCCATCTCCCACGCGGTCTTGCGGATCAGTAGCCTGAGCATCTCGGCCTGCGTCGCAAGCTCCACCAGCGGCCACTGGATTGCCTGGTTCTCCGCGAGCGCCTTGCCGAACGGTTTGCGCTGGCGCGCGTATTTCACGCTCTCCTGGATGCAGTAGACCGCGGCGCCGAGCGAACTCGCGGCCTGCCGGATCCGGTTCTCGTGCACGAAGCATTGCGCCAGCGACAGCCCGCGTTCGACTTCGCCGAACAGCGCATCCTCCGGCACGAACACGTCGGTAAAGCTGACACGCGGATGATCGGTCGGCATGTTGAAGGTCCACATATATTGCTCGACCTTGACGCCCGCGGCCTTCGCCGGAACCAGGAAGCAGGTGATGCCGCGCGCGTCGCCGTCATTGCCTGACGTGCGAGCAAACAGCGCGCAGTGGGTCGCGACATGCATGCCGGTGGTCCACATCTTCTCGCCGTTGATCGCCCAGCCCTTGACGTTGTCACGGGTCGCCGGCACCGCGCGGGTCGCCATGTGGGTCGCATCCGAACCGTGCTCGGGCTCGGTCAGGCCAAAGGTGATGCGGTATTTTCCCGTGATGGAGCCCTCGATCATCGCCTTCTGCTCGTCGCTGCCGTAGCGGTCGAGCATGGTGACCAGCGGCAGGTTGCCGACGATCGAATGCTCGTTCTGCAGGTCGTTGTGCAGGCCGAGCCCCTTGGCCGCGAAATGCTCGCGGATCACGGCCATCCAGAGGTTGGAGCCGTCCTTGCCGCCGTAGCGCTTCGGGATCGCGAAGCGCAGGTGGCCGGCGCTGTCGGCAATATTTTTCACCCGCCGCAGCAGCGCTTCCCATTCATGCCGCGGCAGGCCGCCATTTTCGAAATCGGTGCGCGCCCATTCGCGGCGATGATCGAAGAAGCGGATGTTGTCGTCGGCCTCCTCGATCGGCTTGATCTCGCGCGCGATGAAGCGGTCGAGTTCGGCAAGGTAGGCCACGAGATCGGCCGGCAATGCAAAATCCAAGGCTCGTCTCCCCGTCGTTCTTCTTGTCGTTTTTCCAAAGCGCGTTCGATTAAGGTGAGAACATTCAACCAAGTCAAGCAAGGTTGTGGCGCGGCGGCCCTTGCGCAATAGGGTAGCGCCACGCGGCGCGGGCACGCTAGTATCCCGGCGAACATTCCTCGCCACAGAAAAAACGCACGGGAGCAACCATGGATCTGAAATTCTCCAAAATCACGCGCAAGGGCCCGATCACGATCGTGACGCTGTCACGGCCCGAGGTCTACAATGCGCTGCATATCGAAGCGCATTTCGAACTGAACAAGGTGTTCGACGATTTCAGCGCCGATCCCGGGCAATGGGTCGCGATCGTCACCGGCGCGGGAGACAAGGCGTTCTGCGCCGGCAACGATCTGAAGTGGCAGGCGGCGGGGGGAAAACGCGGCTGGGACAAGGGCGGCTTCGCAGGTCTCACCTCGCGCTTCGACTGCGACAAGCCGATCATCGCCGCCGTCAATGGCGTCGCCATGGGCGGCGGCTTCGAGATTGCGCTGGCCTGCGACCTCATCATCGCGTCTGACAATGCGACCTTCGCGCTGCCCGAGCCGCGCGTGGGCCTGGCGGCGCTCGGCGGTGGATTGCAGCGGCTGCCGCGGCAGATCGGGTTGAAGCGCGCCATGGGCATGATCCTGACCGCGCGCCATGTCTCAGCCAAGGAAGGCCTCGAGCTCGGCTTCGTCAACGAGGTGGTGCCGCAAGGCGAAGTGCTGGCGGCAGCGGAGCGCTGGGCGGAAACCATTTGCAAGAACTCGCCGATGTCGATCCGCGCCTCCAAGCAGGCGATCCAGAAGGGCCTCGCGGTCTCGCTTGAACAGGCGATCACCGAGCAGCGCGAATACCCCGCCGTGAAGGCGATGGCGGCGTCGCAGGATTACATCGAGGGCCCGAAGGCGTTTTCGGAGAAGCGTGCGCCGAAATGGCTGGGGAAGTAGTTAGGAGCGCCCCCTCCCCGTCATTGCGAGCGAAGCGAAGCAATCCATTACCAGCACAAGGATGGATTGCTTCGTCGTTGTCGCTCCTCGCAATGACGTACTAACCGCCCTTCGTCCCCAACTCCCGTCTGTAGGACGCGTAGTTCGGCTGGTCGACGGCGAGCTTGGCAAGCGTGGTCTGCCATAGATGCTGCGACAGCCCCGGTGTCCGCAGGTCGAGTTCGCCGCTGGCGATGCGATCGGAAAGCACGCGGTTGAGCTCGACAAGCGAACCGTCCATGCCCAGGAGTTTCGTCAGCCGCGCCGCTTCCGCCGCATCGCTCCCCTGCGCCAGCGCCAGCTGCCGCGTCACCAGGTCGAGCGCGTTGATCGAAACCCGCAGCTTGAAGGCATTGTGTCCGGTGAGAACAGGCGCGATGTCGTTGCGCAGGAAATCCGCAACCGCCTTGATCAGTTCTTCCGGTGTCGGTTCGTCTTGCATGTCATGTCCCTCGCGGCGCAAGTAGTCGCAACAGATCGATCTCCGTTTCCGACGAGCGGCGCCCGATCATGGCGCGCTCGATGGAATGCTCGGGGCCGATGCGAAACCGCTGCATCATGCCGCAGCACATCACGCCCCAGCGCAGCGTGCCCATCACTTCCCAGAATTTGACACGTTCGGCATCGACACGGCGGCCACTGGCTTGATAGCCGGCAAATAGCTCCTCGCGCGAGCCGAAGCCGCCGACGGGCTTGTCGATCTCACCAAACCGCCAGGAATTGACGCAGATCCACCCCAGGTCCTCCATGGGATCGCCGAGATGCGCCAGTTCCCAGTCCAGCACCGCGCGCACGCCGTCGGGGCCGATGATGAGGTTGCCGTGGCGGAAATCGCCGTGCACCAGCGTCACCTCCTCCGACGGTCCCGGATCGTGGTCGCGCAGCCAGCGCAGCGCCAATTCGAACACCGGCCGCGGCCAGTCGAAACTGCGGTAGTCGCGCTCAAGCTCGGCGATTTCCTTCGCCGCCGTCATGCGGCGAAGCTTTGGCAGTTGCGCCAAGTCAAGTCCGTGGATACCGGCGAGTACCTGTCCGAGCTGCCGCGCCAGTTTCGGCCGGGCCTGCGCAAATTGCTCGTCGCGCAAAATCTTGCGCGGGATGGTTTCGCCTTCGACCCGCGCCATGACAAAGCCGGTGCCGAGTTCGTCCTGCGGCTCCAGCACATGCAGCACGCGCGGCGACGGCAGGCCGGCATCAAAGGCCATTTGCATCAGCCTCGCCTCGGCGGCGAGCCCGGCCGCGCGCGTCGGAGCCGCGCCGTAGCCCGCCGGTGCCGCGGCGCAGGATCGCACCGAAGGCGCCATCGGGATGGAGGATATCGAACGACCAGGTCTCCTGGCTGGCGCCGCCGGAAAGCCTGACCGCGTTGGCGACGCCAGTCGCCCCCGGAAGCCACGAGGCGACGCAGCGGCTGAGCGCCTCCTCCATCATCTGCCCTTGAATTTCGCGGGGCGCTTTTCAAGGAAGGCGGTGACGCCCTCCTTGAAATCTTCCGCCGCGCCGGCAATTCGCTGCGATTCGAATTCGAGGTTGAGCTGGTCCTCGAACGAATTGCCGGGGCTCTCCCAATACAATTTGCGGATCAGCGACAGCGCGATCGTCGGGCCATTGGCGAGTTCATGGGCAAGCTTCATGGCCTCTTGCATCAGGACCGCGTCGTCATGGACGCGATTGACGAGGCCCCATTCCAGTGCCTTTTCGGCCGGCAGCCGCTCGCCCATCAGGGAAAGTTCGACCGAGCGCGCTTTGCCCACCAACCGCGGCAGCAGCCAGGTCGAGCCGCAGTCCGGCACCAGGCCGATGCGACGGAAGGCCTGCAGGAAATAGGCCGAGCGCGCGCACAGGATCATGTCGCCCATCAGCGCAAAGCTCATGCCGGCGCCCGCGGCAGGCCCATTGACCGCGGTTACCAGCGGGCAATGCAGGTTGCGCAACCGCCGCAGGAACGGGTGGAAGCCGGTTTCGAGCGACGCGCCGGCATTGCTTCTACCCGGCTTCTGGTTGTTGCGGCCCTGCAGGTTGGCGCCGGTACAGAAGGCGCGCCCCGCGCCCGTCAGCACCACGCAGCGCACTTCGGACTTTTTCTCGTCAATTGCATCGAGCGCCTCGGCCAGTCCCCCCAGCATGTCCATCGACACCGCATTCATGACCTCCTGATGGTCGAGCTTCAGGATGGCCACCGGGCCGTCGAACTCGAGCGTGACGTGCTTGAACTGCATTGTTTCCTCGCAAGGTATGGGTCCCCCTTTTATTTCGTGCCGCGGTACAAAGGGACCTCGGTCTCACGGCCATATTTGATTTTTAAGGGCGGCTTGTCCATGGTTGGTGAAGGACATCTGCCGCCATCGGACGCGCGGCCAAACGCGCGCCAAAGCAAACGGAAACGCTCATGAGCATCTTCGATCTCTCCGGCCGCACGGCCGTCATCACCGGAGGCAATGGCGGCATCGGACTCGGCATCGCGCAGGCGCTCGCGGCCGAGGGGTGTAACGTCTCGATCTGGGGCCGCAACGCCGAGAAAAACAAGAACGCCGCCGCCACCATGGCCGGCTGCCCCGGCAAGGTCGACACCCGGATTTGCGACGTCAGCGATCCCGCCTCGGTCAAATCGGCGATGGCGGCGACGCTGGAGCGCTTCGGCCGGGTCGACGGCTGCTTCGCCAATGCCGGCATCGGCGGCGGCGGCCGGCATGCCTTCATCGACCGCACCGAGGAACAGTGGCGGACCATGTTTGCCACCAACCTCGATGGCGTCTTCCATGTGTTTCAGGCCGCCGCCCGCCACATGACCGAGCGCGCCAACGGCGGCGACCGCTTCGGCCGGCTGGTCGCAACCTCGAGTCTCGGCCTCGCTGTTCGGCACCGCGCGCAACGAGCATTATGCCGCGACCAAGGCGGCCATCAACGCGCTATGCCGAGCGCTCGCGGTCGAACTGGCGCGCTACGGCGTCACCTCCAACGCCATTCTGCCCGGCTGGATCAGGAGCGACATGACGGCAAGGGTGCTTGCCGACGAAAAGTTCGTCGCCGCGGTGATGCCGCGGATCCCGATGCGGCGCTTCGGCGAACCCTCCGACTTCGGCGGCATCGCGGTCTATCTGATGAGCAAGGCGTCGTCCTATCACACCGCTGACTGCTTCGTGATCGACGGCGGCTATACGGCATTCTGAGGCTTCCCGGGCTGGGCAAGCGCGGAGCCGCCATCTAGATTGTCGACAACGATGGTTTTGCGGACGCGCCTTCCCGGACAAGGTCGGGAAGAAAGCGGTCTGCATGAAGGGGAGAATGACATGAAACACGCCTACGTGCCCCGCATGACCTCCTATACGCTGAACCCGGAGGACGAGCTCAACGACCTGCGCATGTCCGAACAGGTCCGGCCGCTGTACGACCATGTGCGGCAATTCATCCGGGACACGGTCGACCCGATGTCGGCGGAGTTTTACCGGCTTGGCGAGAGGAAGACCGATCGCTGGAGCTTTACGCCCGGCCAGATCGAGGTGCTGGAAAAGGCCAAGGCGAGGGCCAAGGAGGTGGGCCTGTGGAACTTCTTCCTGCCGGACGCCGAGACCGGCGAAGGGCTGAAAAACCTGGACTATGCCTATATCGCGGCCGAACTCGGCAAGAGCCCGCTGGCGTCGGAGACCATGAACTGCTCGGCGCCGGATACCGGCAACATGGAAGTGCTGGAACGCGTCGGCACCAAGGAACAGAAGGAAAGGTGGCTCAAGCCGCTGCTGAACGGCGAAATCCGTTCCGCCTACGCCATGACCGAGCCGAACGTGGCCTCCTCGGACGCCAAGAATATCTCGACGACTGCGAAGCTCGTCGGCGACGAATGGGTCATCAACGGCGAGAAATACTACATTTCCGGCCTTGGCGACCCCCGCTGCAAGATCATGATCGTGATGGTCAAGACCAATCCGGACGCGCCCCCGAGCAAGCAGCAGTCGCAGATCCTGGTGCCGAAGGATACTCCCGGCGTCGAGATCATCGGCCCGATGCACGTGTTCGGGCACGACCACGCCCCGCGCGGCCACATGCATTTGCGCTTCAACAATGTCCGGGTGCCCAAAGAGAACATGCTGCTCGGCGAAGGCCGCGGCTTCGAAATCTCGCAAGTCCGCCTCGGGCCCGGCCGCATCCATCACTGCATGCGCACGATCGGCAAGGCGGAAAAGGCTCTCGATCTCATGGTTTCGCGCGGCCTCACCCGCGAAGCCTTCGGCAAGAAGATCGCCCATCTCGGCGGCAATCTGCAAATCATCGCGCAAGCGCGCTGCGAGATCGAGGCGATGCGGCTGATGGTGCTGAAGGCCGCGAAAGCGATGGACGTGCTCGGCAACAAGGAAGCGCGCATCTGGGTTAGCATGGTCAAGGCCATGGTACCCGAGCGCTCTTGCAAGATCATCGACCAGGCGATCCAGATGCACGGGGCGACCGGCATTTCGCAATGGACCCCGCTCGCCGAGATGTACCAGGACGTCCGTCACCTCCGCTTCGCCGACGGTCCCGACGAAGTGCACTGGATGGTCGTCGGCCGCCACGAATTGAGCATGCCGTAGGTGCTTCTCCCTCTCCTGCTTGCTGGCGCTTGCCGGGAGAGGGTTGCGCCAACGGGAAATCCGGTCCGACGGAAACACACCATGGAATATGCCCCCGAGAAACTGACCCGGCGCGATCGCTACAAGGTGCTGACCGGATTCGTGCTGCCGCGGCCGATCGCCTGGGTGACGACAGCCGGCCCCACCGGCGTGGTCAACGCCGCGCCGTTCAGCTTCTTCAACGTGTTCTGCGAGGAACCGCCGCTTTGCATGTTCGCCGTCAACCTGCGGCCCGACGGGCGTCCGAAGGACACGCTGACCAACATCCAGCGCATGGGGGAGTTCGTGGTCAACCTCGCCGACGAGCCGTTGGCGCGGGCGATGCACGATACCAGCGGCGACTTCCCGCCGGAGATCGGCGAGCCCGACTATCTCGGATTGCGGCTCGCGCCGTCGACGAAGGTCGCGGTGCCGCGGCTCGCCGACGCACCGTGGGCGATGGAGTGCAAGACCTGGAAGATCATCGATGTGAACGGCGACCGCCAGTTCATCATGGGCGAAGGCATCAATTTCCACATCCGCGACGAATTATGGGACGGCGAGGCCATGCGCGTGCACATGGACCGCTATCATCCCGTCGGCCGCATGTTCGCAGACCGCTATTGCCGGACCGACGACAGGATCGTGTTCCCGCCGGCGCAGGGCGCGCCTGGCTCGTAGCGTGCAGGCGCTGCCTACTCCGGCTTGATGCCGGCGGCACGCACCACCTTGCCCCACTTTTCGGTTTCCTCCGCGATCAGTCTTGCCATAATCGGCGGGCGAGCCCGGGAGCGGTTCGCCGCCGATGTCGGCCAGCCGCGCCTTCATCTTGGGATCGGCAAGCGCGGCGTTGATCTCCTTGTTGAGCCTGTCGACGATGGGAGCGGGCGTGTCCTTCGGCGCGCTCATGCCGTACCACTGGCTCGCCTCGTAACCCCTCACGAAGTCGCCCGCGGGCGGTACGTCCGGCAGCACCTGCGCCCGTGCCGCCGTGGTCACCGCGAGCGCACGCAGCTTGCCGGTTGCGACATAGTCGGTGGTCCCGGGCGTGGTGGCGAACAGCACCTGCACCTGACCGCCGAGCAGATCGGCGACGGCCGGACCCTGGCCGCGATAGGGAACGTGCACCATCTTGATGCCGGCCATCATGTTGAAGAGTTCGCCCGCCATATGGGGCGCGCTACCGTAGCCGGCCGAGGCCATGTTGACCTTGCCGGGATTGGCTTTGGCATAGGCGATCAATTCGGCGAGCGTCTTCGCCGGCACCGACGGATTGACCAGAATGACCATCGGCACGCGGATGATGCCGGCGACCGGCACCGTATCGCGAACGAAGTTGAAATCGAGTTTCTCGTAGAGCGTCGCGTTGACCGCGTTTGGGACGGTCGAGAGCAACAGCGTATAGCCGTCGGGCGCCGCACGGACCACGGTCTCGGTGCCGATATTGCCGCCGGCGCCCGGCCGGTTCTCGGTGACGAAGGACTGTCCCAGCCGCTCAGAAAGCCATTGGCCGATCAGGCGCGCGGTGATGTCGACCCCGCCGCCGGCGCTGAAGCCGGCGATGATGCGCACGGGCCGCGATGGATAATCTTCCGCGGCCGCCAGCCGTGGCAGGGCTGGAGCGATGACGAAGGCTCCGGCGAGCGTAAGAAGGTCACGGCGGTGAAAATTCAAGATTCGCCCCTGATGCAGCCAAGATTTCACTCCCTCGTTGCCAGCAGCAAAGCGAGGAGGCAATCCCGCTTCTCGTTCACTGGGACTGCTTCGCTTCGCTCGCAATGACGTCGGCTAGGACGCCGCCATCTTCTGCGGCTGTTCCGCCCCGGTCATCGCGAAGCCCTCGTAGCCCTTCGCCGCGACCTCGTTGCAGATCTGGCGATAGGCGGCGACGCCGCCGATATAGGGCATGAAGATGCGCGGCTTGCCCGGGATGTTGGCGCCCATGTACCAGGAATTGGCCTGCGGATAGAGCGTGGCGTGCGCGACCTCGTTGACATGCGCCACCCAGTTGTCCTCAGCCCCCTTCTGCGCCTCCATGGCCTCACACCCCCGCTCACGCATCCAGGCAAGGCAATCGGCGATCCAGTCGACATGCTGCTCGATCGAGACCATCATGTTGGAGAGCACCGACGGGCTGCCGGGACCGGTGATGATGAACAGGTTGGGAAACCCCGCGCTCATCAGGCCGAGATAGGTCTTGGGGCCTTCGGCCCATTTCTGATTCAGCGTCTGCCCGTTGCGACCGCGAATGTCGATCTTTGCGACCGAGCCGGTCATGGCGTCGAAGCCGGTGGCGAGCACCAGCGCGTCGACCTCGTAATCCCTGCCGCCGGCGCGCACCGCGTTCGGCAGGATCGCTTCGATCGGTGCAGACTTGATGTCGACCAGCGTCACGTTCGGCCGGTTGAAGGCCTCGAAATAATCGGTGTCGATGCAGATACGCTTGGTCCCGATCGGATACGAGGTGGGCTGCAAGCGTTTCGCGGTCTCGGGATCCCTGACGATCTCCGCGATCTTCTCGCGCACGAAGTCGGCGGCGGTGTCGTTGGCGGCCTTGCTCAGGGCAAGGTCGTTGTAGACCGACATGAAGGTCAGCCCGCCGCGCTGCCATCGTGTTTCGTATCTGGCGCGGCGCACATTGTCGCCGTCATCGAGCGCACCGCGATCGGGCATCTCGGTATAGATGCCGTTGCGGGACTCTTCGCGGGCAAAACGCCGGACTTCCGGATATTTTGCGCGGAAGGCCTCGCGCTCCTCCGCCGTCAGCGGCGCATTGCGGGCGGGAATCGAAAAATTGGGCGTGCGCTGGAACACCGTGAGATGTTTGGCCTGCCCGGCGATCACGGGGACCGACTGGAGCGCCGACGATCCCGTGCCGATGACGCCGACGCGCAAGCCGGTAAAGTCTACCGGCTCGTGCGGCCAGTGGCCGGTGTGATAGACCTTGCCCCTGAACTCCGGCAGCCCCTTGATATCGGGCATGCGCGCGTTCGACAGGCAGCCGGTGGCAAGCACGACGAACCTGGCCGTCACGGTCCTGCCGTCGGCCGTTGTCACGGTCCATGCGTTGACAGTCTCGTCGAAGACCGCGCGATCGACGCGGGTATTGAGTTCGATATCGGGACGCAGATTGAAGCGGTCGGCGACATGGTTGGCGTATTTCAGGATCTCCGGCTGCGGCGCGTAGCGCTCGCTCCAGTCCCACTCCTGCTGCAGCTCCTCGGAGAACGAATAGGAATACTGCATGCTCTCGACGTCGCAGCGCGCGCCGGGGTAGCGGTTCCAGTACCAGGTGCCACCGACATCGCCGCCCTGCTCGTAGACCCGGACCGAAAATCCCTGTCCGCGCAGCCGGTGCAGCATGTACATTCCGGCAAAACCTGCGCCGACCACGACGACATCGTAGGTATCGCGCGAGCTCTTGCCGGAAGCGGATTGCAAGGCGGACATTCGAACTCCCTCAGATTCTTCTGGTATTGCCGGCCAGCATTCTATCCTCGAAGCCAAAGCACAAGCGGCAAAAATGCTGCTCCGGGCCGCATATTTTGCCGCGCGGAATGCATGAACCAGCTCAGCGCCTCGGCACAAGATTGATCGGTTGAAACCCGCTTGGCTTCGGTACCCCTGATACGCTAGCGTCGCGACGCGAATTCGCCAATCCAACCAACAAAGCAGCGCCAAAACTGCCGCCGGGAGTGAATACGATCATGAAATCGCCGATTTGCGACATGCTGGGCATCGAATTCCCCCTGCTCGCGTTCAGCCACTGCCGCGACGTGGTGGCGGCGGTCAGTCGCGCCGGCGGTTTCGGCGTGCTCGGCGCGACCGCGCATTCGCCCGAGACGGTCGAGCAGGAATTGAAGTGGATCGACGACCACGTCGACGGCAAGCCCTACGGGGTCGACGTGCTGATCCCCGAAAATATCTCGACGGCGGGAGAGAAGAACGTCACCTGGAAGAGCCTGGAGGCGCGGATCTCGAACGAGCATCGCGACTTCACCCGCAATCTCCTGAAGAAATACGGCATCGAGCTGACCACGACCAGCGTCGCCGACAACCAGCCGCAGCCGTTCGACGCGCAGCGCGCGCTCGAGGTGCTCGATGCATCGTTCCGGCACCCGATCCGGCTGATTGCGAACGCGCTGGGCGTGCCGCCGAAGGCGATGATCGACATGGGCAAGACGCACGGCGTGCCGGTGGCGGCACTGGTCGGAGCCAAGGAGCATGCGTTGCGCCAGGTCGCGGCCGGCGTCGATATCCTTGTCGTGCAGGGCACCGAGGCCGGCGGCCATTGCGGCGAGGTTTCAACCATGGTGCTGGTGCCGGAGGTGCTCAAAGCCATCAAGCCGATCCGCGACGTACCGGTGTTGGCCGCGGGCGGCATCATGACCGGGCGGCAGATGGCGGCGTGCATGGCGATGGGCGCGGCCGGCGCGTGGACCGGCTCGGTGTGGCTAGCCACGGTCGAGTCCGAAACCACAGAGATTTTCCGCGAGAAGATGATCGCAGCCTCCTCGCGCGACGCCGTACGGTCGAAAGGGCGCACCGGAAAGCCCGCACGACAGCTGCGCTCGGTCTGGACCGACGCCTGGGACCGCGGGCCCGACAGCCCCGGCGCACTGCCGATGCCGCTGCAGAGCATCATCAGCCGCGACGCCTTCAACTCGATCGACCGCGCCGCGGCCGCCGGCAACGCGCGGGCGCGCGACCTCGTCAGTTACTTCGTAGGCCAAGGCGTCGGCCTGATCGACAGCGTGAAATCCGCCGGCGCGGTGGTACAGGAATTCAAGGAAGACTTTGCCGAGGCGGTGGAGCACATGAACGCGCTGGTCGCCGAGTAGACCGACCCTCATGGTGAGGAGGGGCGCCAGCGCCGTCTCGAACCATGAGGCCCGCGGCCCATCCTTCGAGACGCCGCTGCGCGGCTCCTCAGGATGAGGTCCGTGTGTGATGAGGAAGCAAAAAGATAAGCAATGCCGAACCAACCCTCCCCCGTCCCCGACGACCGCATCCCCGTCATCGTCGGCGTCGGCGAAATCGTCGATCGCCCGAAGGAAATCGCCGAAGGCCTCGAGCCCCTCACCTTGCTGGAACAAGCGCTCCGGCGCGCCGAAGCGGACTCGGGCGGCAAGCTGCTGGGCGAAATCCAGTCACTCGACGTCGTCAATTTCCTGAGCTGGCGCTACCGCGACCCGGAAAAGCAGCTCGCCGGCCGTCTCGGCATCAACCCGACGCACGCTTACTACGGGCCAGTCGGCGGCGAGAGCCCGATCCGCTATCTGCATGAGGCCGCCCAGCGCATCGCGCGCGGCGAATGCAGCGTCGCCGCGGTCTGCGGGGCCGAGGCGCAATCGACCGCGACCAAGGCCGAGCGCGCCGGCGTCAAGTTGCCGTGGACGCCGTTCGCCCATGATGTCGAGGAACCGAAGCGCGGCGCCGCGTTCCAGAAGCCGATGGCGGTGAAACTCGGCGTGTTCAGGCCGGTGACGGTCTATCCGTTTTACGAAGCCGCGACGGCGGCGCATTGGGGCCAGACGCCGTGCGAGGCGATGGCGGAATCCGGCAGCCTTTGGTCCACCTATTCCAGCGTCGCCGCGCAGAACCCGAACGCCTGGCTGAAGCGGCGCTTTACGCCTCAGGAGATCACGACACCGACGGCGGATAACCGGCTGATCGCTTGGCCCTATACGAAGCTCCAGGTGGCCAATCCGACCGTCAACATGGGCGCAGCGGTGCTCCTGACCAGCCTTGCGAAGGCGCGCGCCGCCGGCATACCGGAAGACCGCCTTATCCATGTCCGGGGCGGCGCGTCCGCCGAAGAGCCGCGCGACTACCTGATCCGCGACCAGTTTTTCCAGAGCCATCCGCAGAACGCCGTGCTCAACGCGGTGATGGGTCTCGTCGGCGGCAACGGCAAGGCGTTCGACGCCATCGAACTCTACAGCTGCTTTCCCTGCGTGCCGAAGATGGCACGGCGGACGCTGGGCCTTGGCCCCGACGTGCAGCCGACCGTAACCGGCGGGCTGACGTTCTTCGGCGCGCCGCTCAACACCTACATGACACACGCGGCCTGCGCGATGGTGCGAAAACTGCGCAACGGCGCGAAACTCGGCCTGCTCTACGGCCAGGGCGGATTCGTCACCAAGCATCATGCGCTGGTGCTGTCGCGGCAGGCCCCGCAGGGGCCGCTGGCGCAGGATACCAGCGTGCAGGCCGAGGCCGACCGCCATCGCAGCGCGGTACCGGAGTTCGTCACCGAGGCCAGCGGCAAGGGCGAGGTCGAAAGCTTTACGGTGATCTACGGCCGTGGCGGCGAGGTCGAGCACGGCGTGGTCATGCTGCGCACCCCCGACAACGCCCGGGCGCTCGCACGGGTGCCCACCAACGACGGTGCGACGATTTCGCATCTGTTGAACATGGACCGCACGCCGGTGGGGTCGTCGGGCGATATCGTCACGGCGGAGGATGGGGTGCTGGAGTGGCGGCACACGTTGCCCGGATAGGCACAGACCCCACCCCTTGCCGTCCAGCTTCTCCGAAACCTCTCGCGCTGATTTATCCGAACCGAGGCGAAATAGCCGTTGTCCGGCGCGCTTTTCGGCTTCAATTCCCTGATACCCCGCCGCAAGCGATTGCGCCGGTCCGGCCAATCCCGCGGAACACGGACGCTCTGTTCTCAGCGCATCAGCTCGAGCGCGTCGGAGAAGAATTCTGGACCGCCGAAATTGCCTGACTTCAACGCCAGCAGCATGTCGCCGCGCCGGGCGCCGACCGCGCGCAAGACCGGAACGCCGGCGGCGATCTCCGCGCCCACCAGGAAACCGGGAATCCGCAAGCGATCAACCACCGCGCCCGAGGTTTCGCCGCCGGCGACCACCAGCCGCCGCACTCCCGATTGGACCAGGCCTTCCGCGATGTCGGCCATCGCCTGCTCGATCGCACGACCGGCTGCGTCGCGGCCATGACGCGCCTGCAGCGCGGCGACCTGATCCGGCGCCGAACTGGAGGCGATCAGGATGGGACCGTCCTTGAGCCGATGCCTGGCCCAGCCGAGCGCGCGCCGCGCCTCCTCCTTGCCCGCAACCGCCTGCTCGGGATCGAGATGCAGCACCGCCATTGCAGCTTCCGCGTTGGCGATTTGCTGCAGGGTTGCCTGCGAGCAACTGCCGGCCAGGCACGCTGCCGGTCCGCCCACCGCAGCGCCGGTGACCGCACTCGAGGCCTGTGATTTGACCCGGCCGGAGGCAACCAGCGCACGGGCAATGCCAAGCCCGAGGCCGGACGCACCGACGGACAGGCGATGATCGAGCGCGACCTGGCCGATGGTCTCGAGATCCCGCTCGAACACGGCGTCCGCAATCGCGGCGCCGAAGCCTTTTCCGGCAAGCTCGGCCAGACACGCGCGAACAATATCAGGCCCGCGCGCGATGTCGGCGAGGGCGACGAGGGCGACCTTGCTCATGCTCTGGCGCGCCAGAACCCGAACCAGGTTGGAATCGTGCATCGGGTTGAGCGGATGATCCTTCAACGGGCTCTCGTTCAGGGGAACCGAGCCTACGAACAGATTGCCCATGTAGACGGTACGGCCGGTCTCCGGGAACGCCGGCGTCACCAGCACGATCTTGTCGCCGGAATCGCCGCGCAGTGCGTCCGTCACCGGGCCGATATTGCCGGCATCGGTGGAATTGAAGGTGGAGCAGATCTTGAACAGCAGGTGCGCCGCGCCTCGTCCGCGCAGCCATTTTTCGGCTTCGCGCGAGCGCGACACCGCAAGTCCCGCTTCGATCGACCGGCTCTTCAACGAAACCACCACCGCATCGACTTCGGGCAATGCGAGATCATCGGCGGGCACGCCGATGGTCTGCACGGTACGCAGGCCGGAGCGCGTCAGCGTGTTGGCGAGATCGGAAGCGCCGGTGTAGTCGTCGGCGATGCAGCCCAGCGCCAGCGTCACGGTTTTGCCCCGGCGTAAGGCTTGAACCAGCCGAGGCCATCGGTGGTTTTGCCGCGCGGATTATATTCGCAGCCGACAAAGCCGCCATAGCCCAGCCGGTCGAGCTCGGCGAAAACGAACGGATAGTTCAGCTCCTCGCCGTCCGGCTCGTGGCGCGAGGGGATGCTCGCGATCTGCATGTGCCCGATGATCGGCATCATCTCGCGCAGCCGCATGGTGACGTCGCCATGGATGATCTGGCAGTGATAGATGTCGAACTGCAGTTTCAGATTGGGTATTTTCAGCTCATTGATCAGGTCGCGCGCGAAGGAAAAATCGTTGAGGAAGTAGCCGGGCACATTGCGCGGGTTGATCGGCTCGATCACCACGTCGAGCCCGTGGGGCGCGAAGAATTCCGCAGCCCACGCCACCGATTTGTAAAACGCTTCGACCGCCTTGGGATCGTGACGGTCGGCGATGCCCGCCATCAGATGCACGCGCTTGACGCCGGTCGCCTGCACATAGGGCAGCGCGGTGGTAAGGCTCGCCTGCAGATCGGTAAAACGATCGGCCAGCGCGGCAAATCCCTTTTCGCCGGCCTCCCAGTCGCCCGGCGGCAGGTTGAACAGCGCCTGCGTCAGGCCGTTGCGGCGCAGCCGCTCGCCAATAGCCTCCGGCGGATGATCGTAGGGAAACAGGAATTCGACGGCCGTGAAGCCTGCTCTCGCCGCCGCGTCGAAACGCTCGAGGAACGGCGCCTCGTTGAACATCATGGTGAGGTTGGCGGCGAAACGGGGCATGCGCTGTCCTCTCGTTGGTACGTTTGCTATTTCGGCTCGCCGGGCAGATGCGTACCGGTGACGCGGGCATACATCCGCGCCACCGAGGCGTCGTCGTCGCGGCCCATGCCGGAAGCCGCCGTCATCAGGAACATCTGCAGCGCCGCCGATGCCACCGGCACCGGAAATCTCGCGGTGCGCGCCATGTCCTGGATGATGCCGAGGTCCTTGACGAAAATCTCGACCGCGCTGCGCGGGGTGTAGTCGCCGTCGAGCACATGCGGCATGCGGTTCTCGAACATCCAGGAATTGCCGGCGGAGGCCGTGATCACCTCATAGACTTTGCGGATATCGAGGCCTTGCTTGGCCGCAAACGTGATCGCCTCCGAGGCGGCGGCGATATGCACGCCGGCCAGAAGCTGGTTGATCATCTTGAACGCGGCGCCCGCGCCCGCGGCATCGCCAAGCTCGTAGAGCTTTGCCGCCATCGCATCCAGCGCCGGCCTTGCCCTGGCGAAGGCTGCCGGGCTGCCGGAGGCAAGAATGGTCAGTTCGCCCTGCGCCGCGCGCTGCGCGCCGCCCGAAATCGGCGCGTCGAGATAGTGGCGGCCGGTGGCCTCGAGTTGTTTCGCGAGCCGCCGCGCGACGTCGGGGTCCATGGTCGCGGAGGAAACGAACACGGCGTCCTTCGCCAGCGTCTCGGCAACGCCGCTCTTGCCGAACAGGATGGTTTCGGTCTGCGCGGCGTTGACGACGACGCTGACCACGATGTTGGCCCCCTTGGCGGCTTCCGCCGGGCTCTTTGCGCCCCTGCCGCCGTCGGCGACGAAGCGCGCCACGACGTCGGCCGCGACATCGCAGCCGGTGACATTAAAACCGGCGCGCTTGAGCGAGGTCGCCATGCCAAAGCCCATCGAGCCCAGCCCGATCACGGCGACGCGCGGCTTTGAAACGGATGGAGGCATGCGGTAATCCCTTGAAGGCGGTTCCTCGCTGGGCCGATCTTCGGATCCGGCTTTGCCTCTGGGTATCACGGCTTGGCCGCGCTGCCAAAGCATGAGACAAGGCGGCAAAGAGGATACAACCATGACCGAAAGCAAGGTCCGCGAGGAAATCTGCCGCCTCGGCCGCTCGCTGTTCGAGCGCGGGCTGACGCCCGGCTCCTCTGGCAATATCAGTGTCAGGCTCGAGGACGGCGGCTGGCTGGTGACGCCGACCAACGCCTCGCTCGGTTTTCTCGATCCGGCGCGGCTGTCGCGGCTCGATGCTGACGGCAAGCTCGCCTCCGGCGACGCCCCGACCAAGGAGGTGCCGCTGCACACCGCGCTGTACCAGACCCGCCGCACCGCGCGCGCGGTGGTCCACCTGCATTCGACCCATTCGGTGGCGCTTTCGATGCTGCCCGAAATCGATCCGCGCGCCGCGCTGCCGCCGATGACGGCCTATTACCTGATGAAATGCGGCGCCACCGCATTGGTCCCGTATTATCGGCCCGGCGATCCGGCGGTAGCCGACGCGATCAAGGGGCTGGCCGGAAGATATTCATCCGTGCTGCTTGCCAATCACGGCCCGGTGGTGTCGGGCGATACGCTCGAAGCCGCGGTGTTCGCGATGGAAGAACTGGAAGAAACCGCAAAACTCTATCTGCTGCTGCGCGGGCTCAACCCGCGCTACCTGTCACCGGCGCAGATCGCCGATCTCGCCAAGACGTTCGGGCTGTCGCTGCCGGAACACGGGGGCACGTGAGCGCCCACCCGTCATTGCGAGCCAACGGGTCGTGCGAACGCGCGCCCGATGACAAGCCCCGCGAAGCAATCCATGGAAGCTGCATCGGGAAAGATGGATTGCTTCGTCGCTGCGCTCCTCGCAATGACGACAGAACTCCTCAGATCACCGCGAGTTGCTTGTTGCGCAGGTCCGTCACCAGCATCAACCCCGGCGCGTGCGTAATGGCGAACGGCAACCTTGCCGCCGCGATCACCGCTTGCGGGGTCACGCCGCAGGCCCAGAACACCGGCATCTCGTCAGGCTCTATCGGCACCGGATCGCCGTAGTCGGGTCTTGCAATATCCTTGATCCCGATCAGATGCGGCAGACCGAGATGAACCGGCGCGCCATGCACCGCGGGGAAGCGCGAGGTGATCTGCACGGCGCGGATCGCGTCCTTCGGCTTGAACGGGCGCATCGACACCACCATCGGCCCGGCAAACGGCCCTGCCGACTGGCAGGCGATATTGGTGCGGTACATCGGCACGCGCACCCCGCGCTCGATATGACGGATCGGCAGATCCTCCGCCATCAGCGCTTCCTCGAACGAAAACGAGCAGCCAAGCACGAAGGCCACGAGATCGTCGCGCCAGTATGCCTTGATGTCGGTCGGCTCTTCCACCACCTCGCCATCCCGCCACACCCGGTAGCGCGGCAGGTCGGTGCGGATGTCGAGATCGATCCCGAGCGCGGGGATGCGAGGGTTGCCGGCATCCGACATGCCGATCACGGGACACGGCTTCGGATTGAGCTGGCAGAACCGGTGAAACGAGGCAGCGAGCTGCTCGGGCAGGATCGCCAGGTTGCCCTGCACAAAGCCGTTGGCGATGCCGGCCGTGCTCGCGGCCATGCCGGCGCGGCAGGCCAGGCGCGCGGCAAGGCTCGGCAGCATCTCCGGCTCGCCATGGCTGCTCTGTTCCTTCTTCGCAAGACCGGCAATCATCGCAAACCTCCATGCCTCGACAGGGTGTGCTCGATCATTCTACCATGCGGCTCGAAATTTTGCACCTCAAAGACTTTTCCGGCAGGATAAATGGCAAAGATTGCATCCAATCTGCAGATCGATTCCGCCCGCCTCTGGGACACGATTCACGAGACCGCGAAATTCGGCGCCACTCCCAAAGGCGGGGTGCGGCGGCTGACGCTCGGCCCCGAGGACAAGCAGGTGCGCGACTGGTTCAGGAAGGCGTGCGAGGCCGCAGGCCTCGAGGTGCATGTCGATGCGCTCGGCTCGATGTTTGCCTTGCGCAAGGGCCGCGACATGTCGAAGCCGCCGGTCGGCCTCGGCTCCCATCTCGACACCCAGCCGACAGGCGGCAAGTTCGACGGCGTGCTCGGCACGCTGGCTGCGCTCGAAGTGGTGCGGACACTGAACGACGCGGGGATCGAGACGGAAACGCCGATCTGTATCTGCAACTGGACCAACGAGGAAGGCTCGCGCTTCGCGCCGGCGACGATGGCCTCCGCCGCCTATGCCGGCGAATACACCACCGACAACATCCTGGGGCGCAGGGACGCTGCCGGCGTCACCGTCGGCGAGGCATTGGACGGCATCGGCTACCGCGGCTGCGAGGCCGTCGGCGAGCGGAAATTCGGCGCTTTCGTCGAACTGCATATCGAGCAGGGACCGCTGCTCGAAGCCGAGAACAAGACCATCGGCGTGGTCGATCGCGGCCAGGGCATCGCCTGGTATGACGGCAAGATCACCGGCTTCGAAAGTCACGCCGGCACCACGCCGATGCCGCTGCGCCGCGACGCCCTGGCGGCGCTATCCGAAATCGTGCTCGCCGTCGAGCGCATCGCCAAAGTGCATGGACCGAATGCGGTCGGCACCGTGGGCGATGCGGTGATTGCCGCGCCCTCACGCAACGTCATCCCGGGCGAGATCGCCTTTACCGCCGACATCCGCAGCCCCGATTCGGAAACGCTCGAGGCGATCGACAGGGAATTGCGCGGTGCGATGGCCGGGATCGCTGCGCGGCGCAGGGTCGAGATCAACTTCGAGGAGATCTGGCGCAAGCCGCCGACGATCTTCAACCCGAAACTGGTCGACGCCGTCGAGAGCGCGACCAAGGCGCTCGGCTATAGCCACCGCCGCATCACCTCCGGCGCCGGCCACGACGCCTGCAACCTCGCCACTGTGGTTCCGGCGGCGATGGTGTTCGTGCCCTGCAAGGACGGCGTCAGCCACAACGAACTCGAGGATGCGACGCAGGCCGATTGCACGGCGGGCGCCAACGTGCTGATGCATACCGTGCTGGCGCTCGCCGGCGTCGCGTCATAACCATCACGGAGATTTCGGTGCGCGGAGTATTTGTCGACGCCAACGAAGCGCTGGCGGTCATTTTCGAACGGCTGACAAAGCCCGGCGATATCGCCGTGCGCATTCACCGCGATCCCGATATGACATCGGATCAGTTGCCAAAAGTGCTCGACGGCGCCGAGATCGCGGTCGTCGATCATACCGCGCTGCCGACCGATGTCGCCCGAAAATGCGCTGGCCTCAAGCATGTAGTGTTTCTCGGCACCGGCGCGCGCAGCTATATGAACCCGGAGGAGCTTGCTGAACTGGGCATCACCGTTCACCTGATCCGCGGCTATGGCGATACGGCGGTCGCCGAATCCGCCATCGCGCTGATGTGGGCGGCGGCGCGCAACATCGCCGTGATGGACCGCGAGATGCGCGCCGGCAACTGGCTGCGCGAGGACGGCATGCAGTTGACCGGCAAGACGCTCGGCCTGATCGGATTCGGCGGCATCGCCGCGGAGGTGGCGCGCATCGCGCTCGGCAGCGGCATGCGCGTGATCGCCTGGAACCGGTCGCCGAAGAATTTTTCAGGTGTCGAGTTCGGCGATCTCGATACGCTGCTGAAGCAGAGCCACGTCGTCTCGCTGCATCTGTTGCTGAACGACGAGACCCGCGGCTTTCTCTCGGAGAAGCGCATCGCGGCGATGAGGCCGGGCGTGATCCTCATCAACACCGCGCGCGGCGCGCTGGTCAACGAAGCCGCAATGATATCGGCCTTGAAGTCCGGCCATATCCGGCACGCCGGCCTCGACGTCTTCAACATCGAGCCACTGCCGATGAACCATCCCCTCACGAAACTTTCTAACGTGACATTGTCAGCGCATTCGGCATTCCGTACGCCGGAGGCGAGCGAAAATTTGATTGGCGCCGCCTGGGCGCATTGCCGGCGGATTGCGAAGGGGTGAACCGTCATTGCGAGCCAACGGGTCGCGCGAATGCGCGCCCGATGACAAGCTCCGCGAAGCAATCCATCGGCGGCGAACCGAAGGCGTGGATTGCTTCGTCGCTGCGCTCCTCGCAATGACGAAGGAGGCGGCGCTCACGCGCCACCGATAAAGGCTCCCCCTATTCCACCATCTCCGCGACCGCCTTGCCGCACGCAGTCGTATCCGCGTTGCCGCCGAGATCGCGCGTGCGCAGCGTGCGTTCGCCGAGCGTGCGCTCGATCGCCGCCACGATCGAGGCAGCAGCCTGCTTCTCGCCGAGATGCTCCAGCATCATCGCGCCGGACCAGATCATGCCGATCGGGTTGGCGATCCCCTGGCCTGCGATGTCGGGCGCCGAGCCATGCACCGGCTCGAACACGGAGGGGAAAAGTCCGGGAGGATTGATGTTGCCTGACGGCGCAATCCCGATGGTGCCCGTGCAGGCCGGCCCCAGGTCGGACAGGATGTCGCCGAACAGATTGGAGCCGACAACGACGTCGAACCAGTCCGGATGCAGCACGAAATTCGCCGTGAGGATGTCGATGTGGTATTTGTCCCACTTCACGGAAGGGTAGCTCTTCGCCATCGCCTCCACGCGCTCATCCCAATACGGCATGGTGATGGAAATGCCGTTGGATTTCGTCGCCGAGGTCAGATGCTTCTTCGGCCGCGACTGCGCCAGGTCGAACGCGAATTTCAAGATGCGGTCGACGCCCGATGCGCGTCATGATAGTCTCCTGGATCACGAACTCGCGCTCGGTGTCCGGGAACATCCGCCCGCCGACGGATGAATACTCGCCTTCGGTGTTCTCGCGTACCACCCAGAAATCGATATCGCCGGGCTTGCGGCCCGCGAGCGGCGACGGCACGCCGGGCATCAGCCGAACGGGGCGAAGATTGACGTACTGGTCGAACTCGCGGCGGAACTTGATCAGCGAGCCCCACAAGGAAATGTGATCGGGTATTTTGGCCGGCCAGCCGACCGCACCGAAATAGATCGCGTCATGCTTGCCGATTTTCGCCTTCCAGTCCTCCGGCATCATCTCGCCGTGCTTTTCGTAGTAGTCCCAGGAGGCGAAATCGAAATGGTCGAAATGCACGGCAACGCCGTGTTTCTTGGCGGCCGTCTCCAGCACCCGCAAGCCCTCCGGCATCACTTCCTTGCCGATGCCGTCGCCGGGAATGACCGCGATCCGATATTGCCTTCTTGCCTGGCTCATCCTGGATTCCTTGCATGTCTTGCCGCGCGGCAACGCGGTCTTGTTCGCTTGCGGATTGCATGGACCAAAGTTTGCGGGAGCGCAACGCTGCAGTGCAATGTTGACCTTCCGGACGTCGACGGCCTAACAATCCGAAAGTCATACCCATCGACTTCTCCCACCCAAAGCGAGTAATTCCATGGACCTGCATTTGCGCGGCAAGCGCGTCCTGATCACCGGCGCATCGAAGGGCATCGGCGCCGCCGCCGCCGAGGCATTTGCCGAGGAAGGCTGCCATCTCCGTCTCGCCGCCCGCAGCGGCGACCAGTTGAAGGCGATCGCCGAGCGGCTGCGTACGGCGCACCAGATCGACGCCACGGCTCATGTCGTCGACCTGCGCAAGGCGGAAGACCTCGCGCGTCTCGCCAGGGACGCTTCCGACATCGACATCCTCGTCAACAATGCCGGCGATATTCCGGGGGGCTCGATCGACAAGATCGACGAGGAGACCTGGCGTCACGCCTGGAACCTGAAGGTGTTCGGCTACATCAACCTGACGCGCGCGATCTACGCGCAGATGAAGGCCAAGGGCGGCGGCGTCATCGTCAACGACATCGGCGCCGCCGGCGAAAGGTTCGACGCCAACTACATCTGCGGCAGCGCCGGCAACGCCGCGCTGATGGCGTTCACCCGCGCGCTCGGCGGAAAAAGCCTCGCCGACAACATCCGCGTGGTCGGCATCAATCCGGGCCCGGTCGGCACCGACCGCCATGTCACGCTGCTGAAGACCCGCGCCAAGCATCAGTTCGGCGACGAGAGCCGCTACAGGGAATTCCAGAAGGGCATGCCGCTCGGCCGCCCCGCCCATGCCCGCGAAATCGGCGACCTGATGGCGTTCCTCGCCTCCGACCGATCCGGCTATACCTCGGGCGTGATCTACACGGTCGACGGCGGCATCAGCGCGGGCTGGGGGTAGTTCGCGCGCGTACCGCTTACCCGACCTCATCCTGAGGAGCCGCGCCTTTGCGCGGCGTCTCGATGGATGGGCCGCGGGCCTTCATCCTTCGAGACGCGGCTTCGCCGCTCCTCGGGATGAGGTCAACGAGTTGTCCGCTCGAACACTTGCCTGATCAGTGTCGTGATCCTTCCCTGCGGCGAAATCATCTCATTCATGATCGTAAAATGGTTGGCGCCCTTGATCTCTTCGTAAGCCACGGGCGACCCGTACCTTGCACGATGGCAGGCGAAGTCGGCGGTCTGCTTGCGCAATAGCGGCAATTCGGCGTCTCCGACCACGAGCGACAGAGGCTTCATCGCGCCGCCTTCCTGCATCATCGGCGAGTTGCGGCGCGACATCGCTTCGTCCAGCTTCAGCTTCTCGTTGAGATAGCTGGCGCGGATCGGCTCGAGATCGTAGATGCCGCTGATGCCGAGCCCCGCTCTCACCCCGGGATGCGACAGCGCCATCGCCGTCAGATGGCCGCCGGCGGACCATCCCGACACGACGATTCCGCTGCCGTCGCCGCCGAGCGTGGGCAGTTGCCCGGCCAGATAGTCGATGCCGGAATGAATCTCGGCGACGATCTGATCCAGCGTTGCCTCCGGCGCCAGCGTGTAGCCGATCAGCGCCACATTGACGCCGCGCGCCATCGGACCTTCGGCGACAACCGCAAAAACCTCCTTGGCGCGATTCTGCCAGTAGCCGCCGTGGATGAAGAGCAGCGTCGGCGCCTTGTCGCGAGCCTTGAAGAAGTCGATGCGGTTGCGCTCGCGCGGGCCGTAACGGAGGTCGAGGTCGGCCGAATTGCGCGCGCGCAGTGCGGCGGAGCGCCGCTCCCAGCCGGCCATGATGTCGGCGCTTGCCGCAACCGCAACGCTGTTGTTGAGGCCGAGGTCGCGTTCCCGCTGGCTCAGCGTGCGCCAATCGGGCGCCTCGAACGGCGTAGTCATGCCTCATCTCCGTTTGCAGTGCGTTGCCATTTTGCCGGAAAATGTTCTACAGGACTACCCAAACCGTCAATGCGAAGACGGGATCAGGGGAGAGAGACCAGTGGCATCCGATCAGGAACTGGTGCGGGCGACCGCCTGCGCCGTCGTCGACAAACTCAATTCCGGCGAAGTCACGCCGCTCGATCTGCTCGACGTCCTGGAAAGGCGGATCGCCGAAGTCGATGGCCGGGTCAACGCCTTGCCGACGCTTTGCTTCGACCGCGCCCGCGCCCATGCCAAAGCCCTGATGAAAAAACCCGAAGGCGAGCGCGGCCTGCTCGCGGGGCTGCCGGTACCGATCAAGGATCTGACCAATGTCGCGGGCGTGCTGACGACCCAGGGCTCACCGATCTACAAGGACAATATCCCCTCGCGCTCCGACGTCCTGGTCGAGCATCTCGAAAACAATGGCGCGGTGATCTACGCCAAGTCCAACACGCCGGAATTCGGTGCCGGCGCCAACACGTTCAACGAAGTGTTCGGCGCGACGCGAAACCCTTTCGACACTTCGCGCTCCGCGGCCGGCTCCTCCGGAGGCGCCGCGGTCGCGCTCGCCACCGGCATGGCGTGGCTCGCGCACGGCTCCGACATGGGCGGCTCGCTGCGCAATCCCGCAAGCTTCTGCGGCGTCGTCGGCTTGCGACCGAGCATCGGCCGCGTCGCGCACACGCCGGCCGCCAAGATCGACCGCAATCTCGGGGTACAGGGCCCGATGGCGCGCAATGTCGAGGACCTCGCGCTTCTGCTCGACGCCATGAGCGGCGAACATCCGGCCGATCCGCTGTCGCTGCCATTGCTGCCGACATCATTTCGGTCCGCCGCGCGCTCGGGCGGCAAGCCGAAGCGCGTCGCCTATTCGCCCGATCTCGGCATCACGCCGGTCGATCCGGAGGTCGCGGCCATCACCCGCAAGGCGGCGATGCGCTTCGCGGAAGCCGGCGCCATTGTCGAGGAGGCGCATCCCGACCTGCGCGAGGCCCACGAATGTTTCCACGTGCTGCGCGCGTTCGATTTCGCGATCAGCAAGGCGGCACTGCTGCGGACCAGGCGCGACCAGCTCAAGCCGGAGGTGATCTGGAACATCGAGGAGGGCTTGAAGCTTACGGTTGAGCAGCTCGAGCGCGCCGAGGCCCAGCGCGTCGCGATGACCGCGCGCACGCTCGAATTCTTCAAGACCTATGATCTGTTGCTGGCGCCGGCGACCATCGTCGCGCCGTTTCCGGTCGAGAACCGCTATGTCGCCGAATGCGCGGGCCACAAATTCGACAACTACGTTCAATGGCTCGGCATCGTTTACGCCATCACGCTGGTCTGCTGCCCTGCGCTGTCGCTGCCCTGCGGCTTCACCGCGACCGGCCTGCCGGTCGGGCTGCAAATGGTGGCGGCGCCGCGCGGCGAGGCCCGGCTTCTCGCCGGCGCGAAAGTGCTGGAGGATATTTTGGGTGTGCGCGGCACGACGCCGATCGATCCGAGGCCGGGGAAGTAGCGCCTGCCCCTCACGGTGAGGAGGCGCGTTCGCGCCGTTTCGAACCATGAGGCCGCGGTGGCTTTCCCACCCTTCGAGACGCGGCCAAGAGGCCGCTCCTCAGGGTGAGGAAGATCATGCGGCTATTTCGCCGCCTTCCCCGCCCGCGCTTCGTGCTGGAGCTGCAGGAACATCGCGAGCGCCAGGCGATCGACCATCTCCGGTTCGTCGATCGTGATCAGCTTCGGCTTGTGCAGCACCGCGTTGATCAGCGTGCCGAACATCATCTGAAAAGCGAAACGGATACTCCGCTCTTTCGCCGCGGCGCGGCCCCGACCCATCCGCGCCAGCAGCAGCGGCGTGGTGAGTTCGGTCATGGCGCTTCCGGTCGAGCGAATCGTTCCCCAGCGCTCCGGATAGACGCTTTCATATTGCGAGGCGGCGCGAACCACGCCAACGTTGCGGCGCATCACATCGACGGCGACTTCGACGACCCTGCGACAGGCTTCCTCCAGTCCGCTGCCGAGATTATCTTCATCGGCGACCGCCGCGCGGACCGCGGCGAGCGCCCGGCTCGACGCCAGCGACATCAGCGCGCTGAAGAAGGCGTCCTTGCTTTCGAAGCGGCCGTAAAAGGCGCCGATCGTCACGCCGACGCGCCTGCACAGATCCTCGATCGAGAGCTCATCGAGCGAGCGTTCGCGCAGCATCGTGGCCGCGGCTTCCAGAAGCGCGATGGTGGTTTCCTGGCTACGGCGCTGCTGCGTCGGCAGAATGCCCGGGAGGTCGCGGACCGCGAGCCAGTCGATCGATTGCCAGTCTGCCGTCACGCGATCATCCAGATTTGTATTGACGACTATATTATAGCCATGCCTATAATTCATGGCAAGAACGACGCGCGGCATGCGGCCGTGCATTCAGCGAAGCGCTCCGCGGGCGGAGATAAGGGAATTTGCTCTGATGTCGAAATCCCCACGGTTGAAGGTGCATGTCGATCAGGACAAGTGCCAGGGACACGCCCGCTGCAAGTCGCTGGCTCCGGAACTGTTCGATCTCGACGAATTCGGCAATGCGCACGAAATCGGCGACGGCACGGTGCCCGAAGGCCTCGAGGAGAAGGCCTGGCTCGCGCAAGCCAACTGCCCGGAAATCGCGATCGACGTGACCGAGGAATAAGCCCTGCTAGTCGATTTACTCAAGCGCACCATTTGATTTGAGCGAACGAACCAGAGGAATTGCCCCGATGTCCGATCCCGCCCGTGTCATTGACAACTCTGCGCCTGCGAGACCCGATCATCCCCCTGTCGCCGACTGGGTCCACGATTTCGATCACACCGATCCGCGTTGGACCGAGAATCCGTTTCCAATCTGGGACGAATTGCGTGCGGCAAGCCCCGTGGTGCACACCGATCGTTTCCAGGGCTGCTATCTGCCGACCACCTATGAGGCGGTGCGGGAGATCGCCCACGATACCAAGCATTTCTCCTCGCGCCGCGTCATCGTGCGCGACGAGCGCCCGGAAGTCACGCGGAATGCGGCGCCGCCGATCACGTCCGATCCGCCTGAGCATAAGCCGGCCAAGCAATTGCTGCTGCCGCCGTTCACCCCGGATGCGATGAAGAAGCTCGAACCGCGAGTCCGCGCCATCTGCAACGAATTGATCGACGGGTTCATCGCCGACGGAAAATGCGACGCCGCGGCACGCTACACCAAATACATTCCGGTCCGCACCATCGCCCACATGCTCGGAATCCCCGAGAAGGACGGCGACCTCTTCGTCAAATGGATCCACATGATCCTCGAGCTCAGCATCAAGGATGAAAGCGCGCTGATGCAGGCGGTGCAGGAGATGACCGCCTATTTCACCGGCCAGATCGAAGCGCGCAAGCAGCGCCCGACCGAGGATCTGATCTCGACGCTGATGAACGCCCGGGACAAGACCGGCCAGCCGCTGGAGGATTCCCACGTGATCGGCTCGCTGCGCCTGTTGCTGATCGCGGGCATCGACACCACCTGGAGCGCGATCGGCTCCTCGCTCTGGCACCTTGCGAAGACGCCAGCGGATCGCCGGCGGCTGGTCGCCGAACCCGCGCTGATCCCGACCGCGGTCGAGGAATTGCTGCGCGCCTATTCACCGGTGACGATGGCACGCGAGGTGATGAAGGAGACAGTCATCAGCGGCTGCCCGGTCAAGCCCGGCAACATGGTGCTGTTGTCGTTCCCCGCCGCCAACCGCGACCCCGCGATGTTCCCCGATGCCGACAAGGTCGTGATCGACCGCAAGGAAAACCGCCATGCCGCGTTCGGCCTCGGCATCCACCGTTGCGTCGGCTCCAACCTCGCCCGCATGGAGATGACGGTCGCGATCGAGGAATGGCTGAAGCGCATCCCGGATTTCAGGCTCGATCCGGCTGGTCAAGTCACCTGGTCCGAAGGTACAGTGCGCGGACCACGACAACTTCCGATGCTGTTCGGAAAGGCGGGTTGAAGCCGCGGCCGATCATCTCCATCTTGCCTGAGGCGGCCTGTCGCGATCACCGTCGCGACGAGCTTGCCTTTGGCCTGGTATGACGAACGAAACCGACCCGCCCCCGATCAGCAAACTGACCCGCACTAAACAGCGCTGGGCGCGCGAGGGCCGCTTCCTCACCGGCAGGACCGCCCGCTCCGAAGAGCAGCGCCTGCCGCCGGGGCAGCATCTGACCTGGGACTGGCCCGTCCTCGACCTCGGCGTGACGCCGCAGATCTCCAGAGAGCGCTGGCGGCTCGACGTTTACGGCGCCGTCGAACATCCGATCTTCTGGGATTTCGCCGAATTTACCGCGCAGCCGCAGACGAAATTCACCTCCGACATCCATTGCGTCACGACGTGGTCGCGCTACGACAACCAGTGGGAGGGGCTTTCGACCCGCGACCTCCTGATGGCCTGCCAGCCGCGCTACGAAGCCGGTTTCGTCGTGCTGCATTCCCATGACGGCTATACCACCAACCTCGCGCTGGAAGATTTTGCCGCGGACGATGCGCTGCTTGCGCACTCCTGGTCAGGCGCGCCGCTGGAAGCCGAGCATGGCGGTCCGGTCCGGCTCGTGGTGCCGCATCTCTATTTCTGGAAGAGCGCGAAGTGGCTGCAGAGCATCGAATTCCTCGAACGCGACGCGCCGGGCTATTGGGAGGTCCGCGGCTATCACAACCGCGGCGACCCGTGGGCCGAACAGCGTTATTCGAGCGACTGAGCCTTGGCCGATCCGAACCGTGGAGACTGAGCGTGCAGACTGAACGTTTCCAATTCCCGAGTTCGGAAGGCCATCAACTCGCCGCGGCGCTGGACCTCCCCGATCGCGATCCGATCGCCTACGCGCTGTTTGCGCATTGCTTCACCTGCGGCAAGGACGTGCTGGCGGCGCGGCGCATCGCGCTGGCGCTGGCGGCGAAAGGCATCGCGGTGCTGCGGTTCGACTTTACCGGATTAGGGTCAAGCGAGGGCGACTTCGCCAACTCGACCTTCTCCTCCAACGTTGCTGATCTGGTGCGGGCCGCCGACCATTTGCGCGAAACCCGCAAAGCCCCGTCGATCCTGATCGGTCACAGCCTCGGCGGCGCCGCGATTCTCGCCGCAGCGGAGCAAATTCCGGATGCCAAAGCCGTGGTCGCCATCGCGGCACCTTCCGATCCCGCCCATGTCACCGGCCTGTTCAAGGACAGCATCGAGGACATCCGCAGGCAAGGCAAGGTCGAGGTCTCGCTCGCCGGCCGTCCCTTCCAGATCAGCCGTGAATTCCTCGATGACATCGCCGAGCACGGCTTGATGACGCATGTGGCGAACCTGCACAGGGCGCTCCTGATCATGCATTCGCCGACCGACGACACCGTCGGCATCGACAACGCCACGCGCATCTTCGTCGCCGCCAGGCATCCCAAGAGTTTTGTTTCGCTGGCCGATGCGGATCACCTGTTGAGCGGCAAGCGCGATGCTGCCTACGTCGCCGACGTCATCGCCGCCTGGGCGGAGCGCTATCTCGATCCCGTCATGCCCGATCAGCCCGCCGTTACAGGCGCAGCGCCGCGCAAAGTCGTGGTGCAGGAGACCCGCGCCGGCAAATTCCGGCAGACGATTGCCATCGGACCGCACCGCATGCTCGCCGACGAGCCGGTGGCCGCCGGCGGCGAGGACACCGGTCCCGGCCCCTATGACTTCGTGCTCGCTGGCCTCGGCGCCTGTACCTCGATGACCATGCGGCTCTACGCCGACCGCAAGTCGCTGCCGCTGGAGCGGACCACGGTGATGCTGACGCACAAGAAGATCCACGCGGAAGACTGCGCCGAGTGCGAAACCAGGGCCGGAATGCTCGACGAGATCGACCTCGTCATCGCCATGGAAGGCAATCTCGACGCCGAGCAGCGCAAGCGGCTGATGGAAATCGCCGACAAGTGTCCGGTGCATCGTACCCTGACGTCGGAGATTCGCATCGTGACGCGTGCGGCGGATTGACGAACAAGGAAGCCGGCGTATCATTGCCATATGGTGGATTACGTGGCCTCATGGTTCGAGACGCGCGGCCCGGCCGCGCTCCTCACCACGAGGGTCTAGAGGACCTCATCCTGAGGAGCATCGCAAAGCGATGCGTCTCGAAGGATGAAGCCGCGGTGCTGGAGAATGCGCTAAAGGAATAACCATGCCGATGGTAGCCCGCATCGATCCCAAGACCGTCTTCACGGCGGACGAATGGAGCCGGCTGACCTCGCGCAGCTCGTGGCGCGGCATGTGGATGGTGGTTCACGCCTGGGGCACGATCGCCGCATCCATTGCGCTGGTCACGCTGTGGCCCAATCCGCTGACCTGGTTGATCGCGGTGATGGTCGTCGGCGCGCGCCAGCTCGGCCTTGCCATCCTGATGCACGAAGCCGCGCATGGCGGCATTCACAGCAACAAGGCGATCAACGAATGGGTCGGGCAATGGCTGTGTGCCGTGCCGGTCGGCGCCGACCTTGCAAGCTACCGCTCCTATCATCTGCAGCATCACAAGTTCACCCAGCAGCCCGAGGATCCCGATCTCTCGCTGTCGGCGCCGTTTCCGATCACCAGGGAAAGCTACACCCGAAAAGCCATCCGCGACCTCACCGGCCAGACCTTTGTCAAGCAGCGGCTGCCGCTGTTCCTGTCGCTGTTCAAGCGCGGGAGTACCGAGGAAAGGCTGGCGCATGACAGCTTTGTCTCCAGCGGTGCCGACAAGATGACGCGGTTCCTCGCCGTCAACGCGCTGATGTTCGTGCTGTTCTGGCTCGCCGGCGCGGGCATCTGGTATTTCGGCGTCTGGGCCTTGGCGATGGCGACCTGGCTGCCGCTGGTCACCCGCATCCGCAACATCGCCGAGCACGCCTGCACCTCGACCGGCGAGGACCCGTTCAGCCACGCCCGCACCACATTGGCCAACCCGATCGAACGGCTATTGATCGCGCCGTATTGGGTCAACTACCACGCCGAGCATCATCTGTTCATGTATCTGCCGTGCTACCGGCTGCCCGAAGCACACCGGATGCTGGTCGAAAAAGGTCTGATCAAGCGGATGGAAGTGCGCCCCGGCTATCTCGACGTGATGCGGCTTGCGACCTCAAGGGCATGATCGCGAAAAGTGGGTACCGGTTTTCGGAATGGATCATGCCCCAACAAACGCGAGGCTGATGAATTAGCCTCGCGTCAGCGGGCTTGACCGTCCTGCGTCGAGACACGCGCTTCCTGTGCCGCGACCAGCGGCTGCACCCGCAGCACGCCACGCAGGCCCAAGGCCGAGCCGGCCAGGATTCCGCCGACCGCGACGAACGACGCCAGCGCCAGCGTCGACAAACCGGTGAGGCCCTGCCCGATCGAGCAGCCATAGGCCATCGCCCCGCCCGCGCCCATCAGCGCCGCGCCGGCGATCGAACGCAGCATGTGACGCGGCGAGTTGAATCCTTCCCAATGGAAGCGGCGGGTGACGAGCGCGGTCGCGAGGCTTCCGGCGACGACGCCGGCAACAAGCGTAATGCCGAAATTCAGCGACAGCCCGGTCGATAGCATGGCGTATTGCACGCTGTCGGCGATCGGCGCGACGAAAGTCAGCGAAGTCACCGGGGCCGGGTTGAAATCGTCGGCGCCGAGATAGCCGGTCGCAAACCAGCCCGCGGCCACCAAGAGACCGACGGCGACGCCGGCCGCGATCTGTCCCCAGGCGCGCTGGAACCGCGCATGCGCGAAGGCGAAGATGATCAGCGCGCCCGCGATGACCGAAGCCGCGAGCATCCGCGCAAAATTCTCGCTGACGCCGAGGGCAGACAGCAGCGCCGGCAATGAAACGACTTTCGGCGCAGCCTGGGTCAGTTGCAGCGCGGCGATCCGCGCCGGCGCGACCAGGCCCTTGAGCGTCATCTGGGCCGCGATGCCGAGCACGATCACCACCACGAACGAGCGCAGATTGCCGCGGCCGAGCAGCACCAGCGCGCGCGAGCCGCAGCCGTTGGCGAGCACCATGCCGTAGCCGAACAACAGCCCGCCGAAAAACATCAGCGGCGCCGAGAACGAGGACTGCAGATAGATCGATTTGCCGAGATCGACGACATTGCCCGCCGCGAGCAGCTGGGTTGCGGCGATCGCAACGCCGAGAGCAAGCGCGTAGGTCCGGATCAGGCGGCCATCGCCCTCGGCCCACCAGCCGCGCAGCCCGGAGAGCAGGCAGAACCCGCTCAGCAGCCCGATCGCGCCATAGGCGAGACCAATCAGAAGTCCGCTCACCACGACAAGATTGCCTGCGTCCTGCACTGGTTTGCCCTCGTATTTCTGCCGCTGCGGCGGCTGTCGCAGCTCAAACAGAAAGCAATTTCCATGCTGCTATAGCGTCTCACATGGAGGCGCGTCCACGCTCGTCAAGTGCAGAGAACGAAGCTGTCGCGAGGCCGCCAACGGGAGGAATAAAGCCTTTGCCCTGAACCGTAATACGCATGAATTCGTCCCCGTCAGGGTGGCCGAATCGTTGACACCATGATGGCCAGGCATCATGACTAGCCAACCGACCGAAGGGTAAAGAGGCTTGTTCCCACAGGCCCGTCGACACAGGGAGACTGCAGTGAACGTCAAGGCCACGCTTTCGCCCGAGGACCTCGCGCGGGCCTGCGCGGACGCGATGTGGAAGGAAGACGATGCCAGCAAGGGCCTCGGCATGGAGATCGTCGAGATAAAGCCGGGCAAGGCGACGATGACGATGATGATCCAGCCGCACATGGTCAACGGTCAGCGGATTGCCCATGGTGGTTTCGTCTTTTTGCTGGCGGATTCGACGTTCGCTTTTGCCTGCAACTCCCACAACGAACGCGCGGTGGCCGCACAATGCGATATCACCTTCATCCGGCCGGGCAAGCTCGGCGACCGGCTGTTCGCTGTGGCGCGGGAAATCTCGCGCAGCGGTCGGTCTGGGATTTACGATGTCCGCGTCAGCGTCAACGATGTCACGATCGCCGAGTTTCGCGGTCATTCCCGCACCGTCGGCGGCAAGTGGCTGCCGGTGGATGACGCCAACAAGAAATAGACCGCCGATTTGAGGAACCGCCCGATGGCTTCGACCAATGTTCAATCCAAGAGAGATGGCTACCGCGCCGAAATGGATAACGGCGAGCGCGCCTCGCGGGACGAGATCGTGGCGCTGCAGACCAAACGCCTCGCGGCGACGCTCAAGCACGCCTACGACAACGTCGCGCACTACAGGAAGGCGTTCGACAAGGCCGGGGTGAACCCAGGCGATTTCCGGCAATTGTCGGACCTGAAGAATTTCCCATTCACGGTGAAGACCGATCTGCGCGACAACTACCCGTTCAACATGTTCGCGGTGCCGCGCGAAAAGCTGGTGCGCATCCACGCCTCTTCCGGCACCACCGGCAAGCCGATCGTGGTCGGCTACACCAGGGCCGACATCGAGACCTGGTCGGACTTGATGGCGCGCTCGATCCGCGCCGCCGGCGGCCGCACCGGCATGATCATCCACAATGCCTATGGCTACGGGCTGTTCACCGGCGGGCTGGGGGTGCACTACGGCGCGGAGAAGCTCGGCTGCACCGTGGTGCCGATCTCCGGCGGCATGACCGAGCGGCAGGTGCAGCTGATCAACGACTTCAGGCCCGACATCATCACGGTGACGCCGAGCTACATGCTGGCCATCCTCGACGAGTTCAAGCACCAGGGGTTCGACCCGCGCAAATCATCGCTGAAGATCGGCATCTTCGGCGCGGAACCCTGGACCAACGCGATGCGCGCCGAGATCGAACAATCCTTCGACATGGACGCCACCGACATCTACGGCCTCTCGGAGGTGATGGGCCCCGGCGTCGCCCAGGAATGCATCGAGACTAAGGACGGGCTGCATATCTGGGAGGATCATTTCTATCCCGAGGTGATCGATCCCAAGACCGGCGCCGTGCTGCCGGACGGCGAGAGGGGCGAACTCGTCTTCACCTCGCTGACCAAGGAAGCCTTCCCGGTGATCCGCTATCGCACGCGCGACCTGACGCGGCTGTTGCCGGGCACGGCGCGGCCGGGCATGCGGCGGATGGAGAAGGTCACCGGGCGCTCCGATGACATGATCATCCTGCGCGGCGTCAACGTGTTCCCGACCCAGATCGAGGAAATCCTGCTCGCCACCGACTGGTGCGGCGGTCACTTTGCCATCGAGTTGACGCGCGACGGGCGCATGGACGAAATGACCGTCGTGGCCGAAGCGCGGCCCGGGTACTGGAACGAAGGTCTCGTCGAACACGCCCGAAACGTGGCCCATCACATCAAGAGCACCATCGGCATCTCCGCGCACGTTCGGCCGGTCGCGCCCGACACGCTGGAGCGCTCGCTCGGCAAGGCCAAGCGCGTGTTCGACAAGCGGCCGAAGGAGTGACCGTTTGTTGTCCCTCATGGTGAGGAGGCGCTCTTGCGCCGTCTCGAACCATGAGGCCCGGGCTGTGGCCTCATCCTTCGAGACGCGGCGAATGCGCCGCTCCTCAGGATGAGGATCTGGACCATACCGCGAGGAGATCGAAGTGAGCGAAGGCGCCTTTCTTTATATTCTCCGATGCTCTGACGGTAGCTTCTACATCGGAACGACGCGCACCGCGCTGGAAATAAGAGTCGCTCAGCACAATTCGGGGGCCTTCGGCGGATACACATCGACTCGCCGGCCGGTAACCCTGGTATTCTCACAGTGGTTCGATCACATCACCGACGCCATAGAAAACGAGCGTAAGCTCAAGAAATGGAGTCGGGCGAAGAAAGAAGCCTTCATTCGCGGCGATTACGCGGCATTGCGGCGACTCTCGGCGCGCAGATCGCAACATCCCTAACCCTCATGGTGAGGAGATGCCCTTGCGCCGTCTCGAACCATGAGGCCCCGGCGGTGGCCCTCATCCTTCGAGACGCCGCTTCGCGGCTCCTCAGGATGAGGGTCTATCTGTCTGACCTTTTGATACGAATTCACACGTGGTCGTAATCGACCACCACCCGCTCCGTCGTCGGCCGCGCCTGGCAAGTCAGAATGAACCCCTTTTCCAGTTCCCACGGCTCCAGCGAGTAGTTCACTTCCATCTCCGCCTTGCCCTCGATGAGCTTGGCGCGGCAGGTCGAGCACATGCCGCCCTTGCAGGCGAATGGCAGATCGACGCCTCCGCGCAATGCGGCGTCGAGAATGGCCTCGCCTTCGGCGACCGGTACCTCGCGGCGCTTGCCGTCGATGATCAACGCAGCCATTGCTTTCGGCGGCGCGCTCGCCGGTACGATCGTCTTCGGGCGCGGCTTGCCGCCGAGTTCCGAGACGAAGCGCTCGACATGGATACGGTCGGCGCTAACGCCGAGATCCAGGCAGGTCGTTTCGATGTCCGCGCTCATGCCGGTGGGGCCGCAGATGAAGACGTGATCGACGCTCGCCGCAGGCACCAGCGAGCGCAACAAGACCCTCACCTTCTCGCCGTCGAGCCGGCCGTGCAGGATCGGGATGTCCTGCTCCTCGCCCGAGATCACATGGAAGACCGAGAGACGGTCGATGAAGCGGTCCTTCAATTCTTCCAGCGCCTCGCGAAACAGCATGCCCGCGGTCGAGCGGTTGCCATAAAACAAAAAGAACCGGCTCTTCGGCTCGCGCGCCAGCACGCCCTTCACGATCGAGAGGATCGGCGTGATGCCGGAGCCGGCGGCAAATCCGACATAGAGCCGCGCCTCGCCCGGCGTAGCAGCAACCCCGAAGCGGCCGGTCGGCGTCATGACGTCGAGTTCGTCGCCTTTTTTCAGCTCGTCCGCGGCCCAGCTCGAGAACGCGCCGCCGTCGACCTTCTTCACCGCGATCCGCAATTCGCCGTCATCGGGGCCGGAGCAGATCGAATAGGAGCGGCGCACTTCCTCGCCATCCATGTTCGTGCGCAGGGTCAGATACTGGCCGGGCGAAAAACGGTAATCGTCGGCAAGCTCTTTCGGGATCGCAAAGGTCAGCGACACCGCGTCGGAAGTTTCGCGGCGGAGGTCGTTCACGGCCAAGCGGTGAAAGCGCGGGTGGGACGCGGTCATGTTCAGTGACATTTGAAATAATCGAACGGCTCGCGGCAGCTCTTGCAGCGCCACAGCGCCTTGCAGGCGGTCGAGCCGAATTCAGAAAGCACTTCTGTATCCGCTGACCCGCATTGCGGGCACTTGACCTGCTCGACGCCGAACAGCGCGCGGCGCGAGCTTGCGGCCTGCGGCGGCGCGATGCCGTATTCCCGCAGCTTGCGCCGGCCGTCCTCGCTCATCCAGTCCGTGGTCCAGGCCGGCGACAGCACGGTACGCACCCTTAAATCGCGAAAGCCCTCGCGCTCCAGCGCGAGTTCGATTTCGAGGCCGATCATGTTCATCGCCGGGCAGCCGGAATAGGTCGGCGTGATCGCGACCTCGACGCGGCCGTCGTTGACAGCGACGTCGCGGAGCACGCCGAGATCGGCAATGGTCAGGACCGGGATTTCGGGGTCGACCACGCTCGCCGCAACATCCCAGGCGCGTTGCTTGAGTTCGGCATCGGAGAATACGGCCGTCACCATGTGGCCCCCGGAAACGTCCGCTGCATGGATTGCAGCTCGCTGAGCAAATGGCCCAGATGCTCGCTGTGCCGGCCGCTCCGCCCGCCCTGCTGCATCCAGTCGTTTTTCGGCAGCGCCAGCGTGGCTTCGCCCACGACACCCGAAATCGTCTTCAGCCATTGTGCACGCAGGCCCGCGGGATCCACAGCGATGCCGGCGTCGAACAGCGCGCGCTCGCCGCCATCGACTTCAAAGAGTTCCCCCGTAAAGGCCCAGAGATCGTCGATGGCGGTTTGCGCGCGCGTGTGACTCTCCGTGGTGCCGTCCCCGAGCCGGACGATCCATTCCGACGAATGCCGCAGATGATAGGCGCTTTCCTTCTCGGATTTCGCCGCAATCGCCGCGAGCGTGGCATCGGCAGACTTCATCATCGCGCGCCAGTAGAGATCGGCAAACGCCGAATAGAGGAACTGCCGCACCATGGTACGGGCGAAATCGCCGTTCGGCTGTTCCAGCAGCAAGAGGTTGCGATACTGCCTGACGTCGCGCAGATAAGCGAACTTGTCCTCGTCGTTGGCCTTGCCCTCAACCTTGGCCGCGTAGGAATAGAGTTCGCGTGCCTGGCCCAACAGATCGAGCCCCATATTGGCGAGCGCCATGTCCTCTTCCAGCATTGGCGCGTGGCCGCACCATTCCGACAACCGGTGGCCGAGAATCAGCGCATCGTCGGCGCGGCGCAGCACATACAGCACGAGCGGGGTTTCGGAGACGGATATGGATGCGACGGCCATGTTCTCAACCTGCTTGGCAAATTCTACCGTCGTCATTGCGAGGAGCGCTTGCGACGAAGCAATCCATTCTTTCTTTGCGCGGCGCGATGGATTGCTTCGCTTCGCTCGCAATGACGCGTAGGGGTCACATATGCCCGACTTCCTCGGGCACGTCGTAGAACGTCGGATGGCGGTAGATCTTGGATTCCGCCGGCTCGAACATCATGCCCTTCTCGGCGGGATCGGACGCGGTGATCGCGTTCGACGGCACCACCCAGATCGAGAGCCCTTCGCCGCGGCGGGTGTAGATGTCGCGCGCGGCCTGCAGCGCCATGGTGGCGTCGCTGGCATGCAGCGAGCCGACATGCTTGTGCGCAAGCCCGTTGCGGCTGCGAATGAAGACTTCCCAGAGCGGCGTGTTCGGCGTGGCCATCATCAGCTCCATCAACCTATTCGGCGGCCTGCGCGACTTGCCGACGCGCGCGTTTCTCGGCGTAGGCGGCCGCGGCCTCGCGCACCCAGGCGCCTTCGTCATGCGCCCTGCGCCGCGCCGCGAGCCGATCGCGATTGCAGGGGCCGTTGCCGGCAAGCACCTCTTTGAATTCGTTCCAGTCGATGGCGCTGTATTCCCAGTGTCCGGTCGCAGGGTTCTGCTTCATGCCGGGATCGGGAATCGAAAGTCCGAGATAATGCGCCTGCGGCACCGTGGCATCGACGAATTTCTGGCGCAACTCGTCGTTGGAGAAACGCTTGATCTTCCATCGGGTCGAGGTATCGCTGTGCTGGCTCGCAGCATCGGGCGGCCCGAACATCATCAGCACTGGCCACCACCAGCGGTTCAGCGCGTCCTGCGCCATCGCCTTCTGCTCTTCGGTGCCGCGCGACAGCGTCACCATGATTTCGTAGCCTTGGCGCTGGTGGAAGGACTCTTCCTTGCACACCCGGATCATCGCGCGCGCATAGGGACCGTAGGAACAGCGGCACAGCGGAATCTGGTTCATGATCGCGGCGCCG
This sequence comes from uncultured Alphaproteobacteria bacterium, assembly GCA_963721135.1. GTDB lineage: Bacteria > Pseudomonadota > Alphaproteobacteria > Rhizobiales > Xanthobacteraceae > Bradyrhizobium. Next base: position 78,556 of record CAVRIB010000003.1, on the reverse strand, counting down.
TCGACCAGCCAGCCGATCACGCCGATGTCGGCCCAGGTCAGCGTCGGGTAGTTGAAGATCGAGGAATATTTCGCTCTTCCGGCCAGCATCTGGTCGACCAGCTCTTCGCGCGAGGCGCCGAGCGTCTCCGCGGCGGCGTAGAGATAAAGTCCGTGGCCGCACTCGTCCTGCACCTTGGCGAGCAGCGCCGCCTTGCGGCGCAGTGACGGCGCGCGCGTGATCCAGTTGCCCTCCGGCAGCATGCCGACGATTTCCGAATGCGCGTGTTGCGAAATCTGCCGGGTCAGCGTCTTGCGATAGGCCGCCGGCATCCAGTCGTTCGGCTCGATGCGCTCCTCGGCGTCGATGCGCGCCTGAAACGCCGCGGCGTGCGCGGCGTCCTCGATATGGCGGTCTTCGGCGTCGGACGTGTTGAGCGCCTGGGTGTACATGCGCCAGCCTCCCGGATGGTCAGGCCAAATATATAACAAAAATATCAGTATGCAATATAATTCTGTAACATGTCAGCCCTCGCCAAACCGTCGCGAAAGTACGGCGCCGGCTGCCGGCAAAGGTCCGCCCTCGTTGGTTCCGTGGTGGTCAAGCCATTGTTCCGACGCGGGAAGAAGTCCCCGATAGATTTCCCCGCAGAGCTTTCGTGCCGCCCTTCCCGGCCAGTCCGCAGGCAAGAGCGCCGTCGGCAGCAGCGGGTCGCGCAGCACGACCCGCCGATAATAATGGATCAGCAGAATCCGCGCGGTAAAGGCGTCGGCATCCGACAGGTGTTCGCGGCGGCCGATCCAGCCGCGCAATGGTTCGAAGGTCTTCATGAATTTCTGATAGGCGTCGGCGGTGCGGTCGAGCGGCCAGCTCTCGCGCAGCAGGCGCCTGCCGCTGTCGTCCTCGGCGGAAACTTCCAGACGGATCGCGCTCGCGGCCTCCTCGGGAATCGGAACGCCCGAAGGCGCAACCCACACGCCCGGCAGCGGACTGCCGAATCCTGCATTTTTCAGCGCCTCGCGGGAGGCTTCGCGATCCTCGCCGCTGCCGATCAGGAGCAGTTCGAAGCGTCCGGTCCAGTCGGATGCCGGAGGATCATAGATATGCCTGGTCGCGATATCGAAGGTCTGCCGTCCCTTCCGCACCAGCCGGTAAAAACTGTTGCGACCGACCTTGTTGCGCTCGAGCCAGCCGTCGGCAGCGAGCCGCGACATCGCCGTGCGCACCACGCCGGCGTCGATGTTGAGCGCCTTGAAAAACTCCAGCAGCGTGCCGAGCCAGACCGACCCGCCGCGCGGCACGATCGCATCGCCGAACACGGTGATGACGATGGAGCCGGTGCGCGAGGGTTCGCGCTTGAGCTGTTCGATGATGCGGGCCAGCGGGTGCGGCATTGTCAACGCATAGCGCGTTTTTGCAATTTGCAAAAACGTGGCACCCGGGCCTCATGGTTCGAGACGGCGCAAGAGCGCCTCCTCACCATGAGGGTCTAAGACCTCATCCTGAGGAGCGCGCCCTTGCGCGCGTCTCGAAGGATGAAGTCCACTGGCGCTCGCCGCCTACCTGTTGGGATCGGGAAAAACGAGGCTGCGCCAGCCGCTGCGGTGGAACGGCGTCCATTTTCCTTCAGGCTGCGCCAGGCGATCGGCCACCGCGTAGACGACGGCGGGATGATGGCCCATGCCGCAGTGGCTGCTTTCGACCTCGATGTTCTCACAGTTCGCGGAGGGCTTTTCCATGCAGCCCTGCCAGGCGCAGATGCCGTCGGTGCGGCTGAAGATCGCGGTGGTCGGCACCGGCGGCTGGTCCGCCAACGCTCCTCCGAACCGCCCGTCATGATGGTCGGCGCGGCGGCCGCTCGCCATCTCATAGACACGCCACGCATTGGTCGCCCGAGGATGACTCGCGAAGGGGCTGCCGAGCGTGATCACCGAGCGCACGCGCTCCGGCATCATCTTGGCGAGTTGCCGCGCGTAGACGCCGCCGAGGCTCCAGCCGATCAGGCTGACCTTGCGGCCGTGGCTATCGCCGAGTTCGTGCACGAGATCGACCATCGCACGCTCGACGCCGTCGCGCGGGCCGAGATTGCGGCCCTGCCGCCAGCCGCTGACGGCGTAACCGCGATTGCTCAGGAAGCTGCGCAGCGGGCCGGTCGAGATGTCGGAAGCGACAAGGCCCGGCAAGACCAGCACGGGATGGCCGTCGCCCCAGGGCGCCAGGCTCAGCAGCGGTAAGGCGCCGAGGAACGCACCGAACTCGTGGATCGCCCGCCCCTCCAGCAACATCAGGGTTCTGGACGGCGGGCGCAGCGTGTCGACAGTAGCGGACATCTTATTCCTCTCGGGACCGGAAGCGGCCCAATCGATGAAATGGAAACGCGGGCTCTGGTACAAACCTTCTGCAGTGCAACAATCGTTAGAGAGCTATGACACTGATTCCGTCATTCAAGCGGCTGTGTCGTGACGCGACAATAGGCCTCAACACGCAAAAGCCGGCGCAGTGATTTTAAAGTCACAACAGCCGCAGCAGGAATTCGATCGAGTAGAGCGCAAGGCCCGCAAGGCCGCCGATCAGCGAGCCGTTGAAGCGGATGTATTGCAGGTCGCGCCCGATGTTGATTTCGATCAGGGAAAGCAATTGCCCCATGTCCCAGGCCTTGACCTGATCGGAGATGAACGTCGAGACGCCGCTCTTCTGGTCGGCGATGAAACTCCGCAACACGACGACGAGGCCGTCGTTGATCTCGGCGCGCAATTCGCCATCGGCAGCGAGCGCCTCGCCCGCCTTCACGAACATTCCAGCCAGATGCTGCTGCAGCACCTGGCTCTCGCCGCTGGCGCTGCGTTCGATGAACGAACGGGTATTCGACCAGATATTCCTGGCGAGCTCGGCGAGTTCGGGACGTGCCAGGAGATCGCGCTTCAATCCGTCGATGCGACCCGCATAGGCCGGGTCGCTGCCAAGCCGGTCCACCAGCGACAACACCATGCGGTCAAACTCGCCGCGGAACGGATGTTTCGGATCGCGGCGGACTTCCTCGAAGAAGGCGGTGGCGGAGGCGACGATCTTGTTCACCAGGTATTTGTCCGCGCGATAGAGCTTCAACAGCGTCGGCAGCTCACCGCGGATCTTCTCGCGGACCATCGCCATGGTTTCCGCTTGCGTCAAAGTTTCATGCATGGCGCGAAGGATGTCGTCGAGCAGTCCCTGATGCCGGCCCTCTTTCACGAAGGCGCGCAGCGTGCCGGCGGCGAGCGGCGCGAGATCGATTCCCTGCAACTGGATGGTGATCCGCCGGGTGATGAAGTTCATCAGGCCCGAGGTTTCGGTCGCCGAAACGGCTTCGGGCAAAAGCCGCAAGGTGAAGCGGGCAAGATCGGTGCTGCGCTTGCGGTCGCGCAGCCAGTCGGCGACGAAGGGGCCGAAATCGACCTGGCGCAGCTTGGCTTCGACAGGAGCGGCTTCGAGGAAATGCACCTCGATGAATTCGCCGAGCTTGTCGGCGATACGCTGCTGGTTGCTCTGGATGATCGCGGTATGCGGGATCGGCAATCCCAGCGGCCGCTTGAACAGCGCCACGACCGCATACCAGTCGGCGAGCCCGCCGATGGTCGCGGCTTCCGCGAACGCCGCGATGAAGCCGAAAGCCGGATGGACGTTGAGCAGGAATTTCGCCGTCACGAACAACAGGAGCGTGGCCGCCAGCACCAGCGTCGCCAACGCCTTGACCCGCCGCAACTCGGCCGCCCGCGCGGCGTCGCCGGGCGCGTCGAACGAGATGGTGGCGGGAACGGTCATGGCGGCTTTCGAATGAACCTAGACCCTCATCCTGAGGAGCCCGCTCTTGCGGGCGTCTCGAAGGATGAGGCCACCACTGGGGCCGCATGGTTCGAGACGGCGCAAGAGCGCCTCCTCACCATGAGGGTCAGGGGTGATCTATGCGGCGACGCGTCAAAAAGAAGGCCCGCATGGAGCGGGCCTTCGAACTAACGCATACGCAACTGATCCGTGAGGCGATCAGGCGGTCTTGTTGTAGACCTTGGCGAAGTTGTCCTGCGCGGTCTTCGCACCGTCGGCGACGAGCTTGCCGAGATATTCGGTGGAGGCCTTCGCCCGCGACACGAAGGTTTCGCCCCGCGCGCGCAAGAGGTCGGACTGGATCTGCACCGCCTCGTTGAGCGACTTGGCAGACGCGAGCTTGTCGATGCCGGCAAAGAAAGCCTCGGCGTCCTGATACATCGCCTGCTGGATGTTGCGGGTGATCTTGGCGACTTCGCTGACCGAACCGGCAACGGCGGTCTCGATCGCATCGGTCGCCTTCTCCGAACCGGCGTAAAGGTCGGCGGCGCGCTCCTTGGCGGTGCCGGCGGTCTTCTTCACGAACTCCCGCGCGGCCTCGGGGACTTCCAGGTTCTGCATGTTCTTGAGCGCTTCTGTGACGGGCGCAAAGGCTTCCTTGACGGTGTTCAGCACGGAATTGGTCTCGGTTTCGGGGGTCATTGATCTCTCCATCCTCAGATTTGAGCTATGGGCTCACCCCGTCCGGATTGGCCCGGGGCAAGACGTATATGGCATGGTGAATGGTGCATTGCAACATCCATGCTGCGATGCGATATCACGAATTCGTGATCAGCACAAGGGTTGGGCAGGTAACCAGCCTTCCGCCCAGCAATCAGGCTTGGGGCTGCACAGCGTCTGGCAGCCCGTAGGCTTCCATCTGGGCCCGGAACTGCGCCACGTTGTGCGCGAGCACGACGATATCGTGCTTCTTGCCGGCGGAGTCGCGGACGTGATCGTGGAGCAGCGCCTCGGCCTTGAAGCCGAGCCCTTCGAAAATCGCGATCGCGCCGGTCTGGTCGACCGTCATCTGAACGAGCAGCTTCTCCAGCCCGACGCTCAAAGCCAGTGCAAAAGTCTCCTGAGACAGCGCCCGGCCGACACCCTTGCCGCGCACCTCCGGCAGGATCACGTTGCGGATCTCGCCGACATGCGGCGACCACGACAAGGGATCGCGCACGATGGTGCCGCATCCGACCACGCTGCCCGATTTCACCGCCAGCAGGCTGATGATCGAGCCGCGCTCGATCTCCTTGATCCACGCGTTAAGCACCTTCGGCTCGCTGATGTTGCGCGGCAGAAACAGCAGATCGTGCGCCGGAAGTCTTCGCGCGAATTCAAGCACCAAAGCCTCGTCGGCGGACCCCATCATCCGGAATTCGATGTCGCCGGCCTCGGTCGCGACATGAAGCGGATAGGTGCGTATGTCGAGGCTCATATCGATCTCCCGCATAGCCAGGAATCCAGTTTCGGCCACAGCCGCTTGACGGCGTTGGCGCCGGCAACGAGGCTGACATGGCCGCCTTTGAGGATCACCTCTTCCTTGTCGGCCGAGCCGATTTTTTGAATCAAGGGCTTTGCGGCGTCATAGGGCACGATGTGGTCGTGCTCGGCGACCGCGTGCAGGATCGGCACCGTGATTTTCGAGATATCGGCTTTGCGGCCGCCGACCGTCATGCTGTCGTTAAAGAGCTTGTTGTCCCACATCAGGTCCCTGGTGATGGCGCGGAAGTATTCGCCGGCGAGCGGCAACGTATCGGTCGCCCAGCGGTCGAACATCCGGTAGGATTTGACGTATTCGTCGTTCCAGATGTTTTCCCACAATTGCACCTGGCTCGCCGCGCGCGAGGCCGGCCGCAGCATCTCGAAGGACGACAGGATCATCTCCGGCGGCACGTTGCCGACGCTGTCGATCAGCCGATCGACGTCGAAATAACGCTTGTCCGAAAAATTCTGGAAAAGCTTCATTTCGCGAAAATCGACCGGCGTGGTGAAGCAGATCAGGTTCTTCATCGGGCCGTCGCCGAAGATCGAGCCGTACAGCAAGGACAGCACGCCGCCAAAGCAGTAGCCGATCACGGTAAGGTCGGTCTCGCCGGAATCGCGCTGCACCTCGCGAACGCAATGGGGAATGAAGTCGAGGACGTAGTCCTCCATCCGCAAGGATTTCTCTTCCGGCCGCGGCGCGGTCCAGTCCAGCATGTAGACATCGTAGCCGCGCTTGAGGAGAAATTCGATGAAGCTTTGGCCGGGCACCATGTCGAGGATGTAGCCGCGGTTGGTGGTCGCCATCACGATCAGGATCGGAACGCGATAGATTTCGTCCGCGATCGGCCGGTAGTGATAGAGATTCATCGTGCCGCGGACGCTCAATATGTCCTTCGGGGTCGAGCCGAGCGCGGGGCCTGACGACGAAATATATTCGACGCCCTTGATACTGCGCTGAATCGCGCGTTGCACCTCGGACTGAATCCGTTCCGGAATCGATGCCAGATCGAGGCCGGAAGGCGCGTTCATTTTTGCTCTCCGCCCGGCGGGGACGGCGGCCGCCTGGTACGCGGCGGCCTCGGCGCTTGCGGATGGCCGCTTTCCGTAGCGCCGGAATTATTCCTGACGGCCTGATGCAGCATCGCCTTGATCTCGTTCAACTGGCCCTCGATGGACTGCAACCGCTCGGCCATGCTGACCATCTGCGCCCGGCTCGGCAGGTTCATGTTGACGAGATATTTCTCCATCAATTCGCCGAGCTGCTTTTGCGCCCCCGCGCTGACGCCGCCGACCTGATTGACGACCTTGCTGAATTCCGGCGATTCCATCGCCCTGGTGGCGAAGGCGTTGAATCCCTTCTCCATCTCGCCGATCATGTTTTGCCACAGCGCGACCGGATCGTTGCTCTTGTCTGCCATTTTGGCGTCCTCCGGCGTGATCACGACTGCTACGAGTGTTGTGATCATACCACACTGTTGCGCCAAGGCCGTCAACATTGGGACGATCGATTTCCAAGGCCGCGAGAAGTCTTCTGCAGCGCGAAAAATCATGTCATAGAGCCATCATCAAATACCATCTACAGGGAATAGCCACGTTGAACACGATCGCCCATCAGCCGCCGCAGATGGCCCGCGCCAACGGCATCGAGCTTTGTTACGAGATATTCGGCGACGCCGATGCCGAGCCGATGCTGCTGATCATGGGGCTCGGCGCCCAGATGGTGCTTTGGGATGACGATTTCTGCCGCCAGCTCGCGGGGCGCGGGTTTCGCGTCATCCGCTTCGACAATCGCGACATCGGCAAGTCCAGCCATCTCTCCGGCGGCAAGCGCCTGACCGCGCTCGAACTGCTCAAGCTGCGCTTCCTGAAAATCCCGGTCGCCGCGCCCTATAGGCTGCACGACATGGCGGAGGATACCGTCGGCCTGATGGACGTGCTCGGCATCCAATCAGCCCATCTGGTCGGCGCCTCCATGGGCGGCATGATCGCCCAGGAAATCGCGATCGGCCATCCGCAGCGGGTGCGCTCGCTGACCTCGATCATGTCGACGACAGGTAATCCCAAAGTACCGCCGCCGACCCGCGAAGCCGCCGCCGTGCTGATGGCGCCGCCGCCGAACTCGCGGGACGAATATATTGCCCGCTTCGCGCAGACCTGGAAGATCCTGCGGGCCGGCAGCTTCCCGGAGGACGAGGCGCGCGACCGCTTCCGCGCCGAACGCAATTTCGAGCGCGGGCTCAATCCGGCCGGCGTCGGACGTCAATTCCGCGCCATCCTCGCCTCCGGCAGTCGCAAGCAGCGGCTGCATCAGGTCAAGGCGCCGACGCTCGTCATTCACGGCACCGTCGACCCCCTGGTGCATCCGATGGGCGGCAAGGACACCGCGGCCTCGATCCCGGGCGCGAAACTCATGATGGTCGAGCGCATGGGCCACGCGCTGCCGATCCCGATGTGGCCGCAGATCATCGACGCCATCGACAAGCACGCTCACGCAGCGTCAGCCAAGCCGATGCATTAGCATGAGGAGAAGATCATGAGACTGGAAGGCGGATGTTACTGCGGCAGCGTGCGCTATGTCGCCGAGGGCGAGCCGACATTCAAGGCGCAATGCCATTGCCGCGAATGCCAATATATCACCGGCGGCTCTCCCAATATGTTCATGCTGATGCCGCCCGATGGCTTCAGCTATACCAGGGGAACGCCGAAACCATTCACGCGCAGCGACCTCGAGAACGCGGTGACGCGGGAATTCTGCGCCGAGTGCGGCACGCATCTGACGACGCGTCGGCCGGGCCTGCCGGCGGTGATCCTGAAAATCGGCACGCTCGACGATCCCACGCTCTACGGCGCCCCGCAGATGGCGATCTTCACCATCGACAAGCAGCCGTTCCATCAAATTCCCGAAGGCTTGCCGGCCTTCGAGCGATTGCCGAAGCGGTAAGGCGCACAATCAATCTCTCGTCGTCCCTGCGAACGCAGGGACCGATACGCCGCGGCCTTTCGATTTGGCAGAATGGCCGTTGCCTTTCGCATCAACACGGGCCGGTGGCTATGGGTCCCTGCGTTCGCAGGGACGACTTCAATTGAGAAGCGTTATCCCCCCGCCCAGACGTCGAGCACGTAGCGGTTCTTGGCTCCCATATCCTCGATCCAGCGCGCGCCCGCGGCCGCATCGCCACCGGTGCGCTCGCGATAGATATCAACCAGCGTAGCCTTGACGTCAGGCTCCATCCTGCCGCCGTCGCCGCAGACGTAGATGATGGCGCCCGCTTCGATCAGGTTCCAGACGCGCTCGTGCTGTGCCGCGATCAGGTTCTGCACATAGGTCTTCGGGCCGCCCGCGCGCGAGAACGCGGTGTGCAATTCGGTGATGCCACCGGCTTCGAAGGCTTTCAGCTCATCGGCATAAAGATAATCCTGCTCGGGATGGCGGCAGCCGAAGAACAGCATCGCCGGTCCGAGGCGTACGCCTTGCGCCTTGCGCGCGGCGCGCTCCTGGAGAAAACCGCGGAATGGCGCGAGCCCCGTGCCGGGGCCGATCATGATGATGGGCAACGAGGCGTCGTCGGGCAGCCGAAAGCCGGCCTTCGTTTCGCGCACCGTGGCGCGGATCACTTCGCCGGTTCGGCGGCCGGCGAGGTAGTTCGAGCAGATGCCCTTGTAGATGCCACGCCCCGAACTCGCCGGTCCCTCGACCACAGCGACGGTGATGCTGCAGTGCGCAGGATCGACCGACGGTGACGACGAAATCGAGTAGTAGCGCGGCGCCAATAGCGACAGCATTTCAAGATAGGCGTGGAACGGCAATTCGCAGGCCGGGTGCTCCTCCAGGAGGTCGAACACCGATTTCCGCTTGCCGAGAATCTCCGAGCGGTAACGTTCGCTCGAGACGGCATCCTCGCCGACAAAGGCCAGCAGTTTCGGCTTGGTCACCGGGCAGCGCGTATGCTCCGACATGATCTGGATCTGCTTGCGGGTCGCGACCTGCTGCAGTTCGACGAATTCGGAGAGCAGGCGCCCGACCGAGACCGGCTCGCCGACCGGCAATTGCGCGCGGCGGCCGCCGGCGACCTGCAGCCGGATCTGGTCGGCCGGCATAAAGCCGAAGCGGCGGGCGACGGAATCCACCAGCGCCGGATCGTTGCGCGGCAGCACGCTCAAGTGGTCGCCGACCCGGTAGCTCACGCCCTCGGGGAGCTCGACCTCGATATGCCGGGTCGAGCGTTGCGAGGCGTTGGCGCCCGTCTTGTTCTGCAATTCGCTGTTGCCCAGGACCTTCATCGGCGAAACGCCGCCGAGCGCTGCGACCACATTGACCGCCGTCGGCGCCAGCGGCTCGATCCTGTAGAGCGGTTCGTCCTCGGCGCTGCGGTTGAAGCTCGAATCGACACCGAATTCCTTGACCGCCTGAGGCGCGGCCTTGGCGAACCAGCTCTCGAATTCGCCGTCGAGATCGCCGCGGGCATCGCCCTCACCACGCGCATACACGGCCCGCGCCCCATGCGCCGCCAGCTGCTCGTCGATCAGCCGCGGAATCGACTGATAGGTCGCCGCCCAGTCGCTGTTGCCGCAGCCGAACAACACGTAACGCACCTTAGCGAACGCGTCCTTCGGCAGCTCGCTCTTGAGCCATTTGACGAATTGCGTGGCGTTGTCGGGCGGTGCGCCATTATAGGACGCGCAGAAGATCAACACGCCGCCCTGCTCCGGCAATTTGCCAACGAAATCGTCGAGCGGCGCGAGTTTGGTGGCAAAGCCGTTGACCTCGGCGAGATCGGCGATGCGGGTGGCGAGTTCTTCCGCGGTGCCGAGATTCGATCCGTAGAGCACGAGCAGCGGCGTATTGTGCCCCGGCCGCGTTCGCGCCTGCGGCGCCGGCGCCGCGCTCGCTGCCGCCGCCGTCGCGGCGGCGCCGGTGTAGGCCCCGCGATCCCGGTCGGTGCGCGGCCGCACCTTGATCTTGAACCCTTCCGGCTTGATGGTCAGCGTTTCCTTCAGGTGCATCTGGTAGCGGTTGACGTCGATCAGCCTGAAGCGCTGCAGGATCATGCCGATCGCCAGCGCCGCCTCGTGCATCGCAAAGCCGCGCCCGATGCAGGCGCGCTGGCCGTTGCCGAACGGCTTCCAGGCGTTCACCGGGCGCGCCGCCTCCGCCTCGCGTGAAAAGTTTTCGGGATCGAAGGCATCCGGATTTTTTCCCCACACCGAGGGATCGCGGTGCAATGCCAATACCAGCACGGTGATAAAAGTGTTCTTCTTCAGTCTGTACTTGCCGCCGATGGTCTCGTCCTTCAGCGGCGAGATGCCGTAGGCCGGCGCCGGCGGCCATAGCCGCAGCGCTTCCTTCAATATTTGCGTGATGTAGGTGAGCTGCGTCACCTGCTGATAGGTCGGTTTCGCGCCGAGATCGGGCCCGAGCACGCGGTCGACCTCCTCATAGGCCTTCCTCAGCACCTCGGGATGTTTGAGCAGCGCGTAGAGCGTGCACGACAACAGGCCGCTGGTGGTCTCGTGGCCGGCGATCAGGAAGGTGTTGATCTGGTAGCGGATGTTGACGTCGTCGAGCTGCTCGCCGGTGGCGCGGTCGACGCCGGTCATCATGGCGGCGAGCATGTCCTTCTTGTCGGAAGCCGCGTCGGTGTTCTTGCGCCGTTCGGCGACGATCTCGTCGACCATCCTGTTCATGAAGGCGACGTCGCCGGCGAGATCGCGCCGGCGCCTCTGCATCCACAGGTTTTCCAGCGGCAGGCCGCGGATCATCATGATGGTTTCGAGCGAGCGCACCAGCGACTCGACGAAGGGATGGTAGTCGCGCCGGTAGAATGAGTTGAAGCGATAGTCGAACCCGCACAGCCCGATGGTGTCGAGAGTCAGCGCGGTCATGTCGTGCACGACGTCGATCTCGTCGTCGGCGTTGAGGCGCTCCCACTTCTTGACCAGCTGCTCGGCGATATCGACCATGCTTGGGTGATAGGACTGCATGGCACGGTTGCCGAACGGCTGCAGCAGGATGTTGTGCGCCTTGCTCCAGTTCGGCTCCGTGGTGTCGGCGGTGAACAGGCCGTCGCCGGCGACCGCGCGCACGCGCCGCAGCGGTCCGCGCACCGCCTTGTCGAAGCGTTTTTCGTCGGAAAGCTCATCGACGAGATCGTGGCCGGAGACGACGACGAGCGGCGCGCCCATCATGTCGAGCCAGAAGATCGGCCCGAGTTCCTTCGCAAGACGCGCCAGGTTCTGCACCGGCGCGGTCGAATCCAGCGACAGCATGTTGCCGACCACCGGCCTCGTCGGTGGATGCGGAATCGGACTCAGTCGGTTGGTCGACGCCATCGCGGTAGTGTCTCCTGCCTAAGACGGCACTGTTGCCTCAACCGTCACTTGCGACGAAGCAATCCACTCTTGTTATGCTGCACGTTGGATTGCTTCGCTTCACTCGCAATGACGGCGGTTGCACGTTCGTCACCCGAACCGCTTTCTACGCCATTCGATCAGCTTGGCGCCGACCTCTTCGGGCTTTTCCTGCTGCGTCCAATGGCCGCTGCCGCGTACCAGATATTTCTCGAGATCGGGAACGATCGTCTCCATGCCGTCGGCGGACGACGGCGGCAGCACGTGGTCGTTCTCGGCCATGATCATCAGCGAGGGTACGCGCACGGTATGGTCCAATTCCGCCGAGCGCTGCCAGTTGCGCGACAGGTTGCGGTACCAGTTGATGCCGCCGGTGAAACCGGTCTTGGTGAAGGTATCGACGAACACCTTCTTCTCCTCCGCTGACAGGATCGGCGTCCGCGGATCGTGTTTGGCGTCGTAGTTGGCGATCATCTGCGGGAACGCCAGATTGAGCCGCGGCGATGCGCCGACGCCGGCGACCGGTTTTTCGGCCGGCGCGTCCTCGCTGCGCGGCACCGGCTTACGCATGAAGGCGTCGAAAGTCTGCTCGACTCGGCTGCCGAAAATCCGGTCCGGTTCGCGCCCCGGATCCTGGAACTGCACGATATACATGTGCTCGCCAAATCGTTTGCGGAACAGTTCGATCGGATCGACCGGCGCACGGTTGGTGTGGGGCGTGTTGACGCCGACTACGCCGGCGACGCGGTCGGGATGCCGCAGCGGCATCTGCCAGACGACGAAACCGCCCCAGTCATGGCCGACGAAGATCGCCTTCTCGATCTTCAAATGATCGAGCAGGCCGATGAGATCGCCGGTCAAATGCTCGATGTCATAATCCTCGACGGCTTCCGGCCGGTCGGTCGCGCCATAGCCGCGCTGGTCCGGCGTGATTACCCGGATGCCCGCCGCGCTCAGCGCCTTGATCTGGTGCCGCCAGGAAAACGCGAGTTCGGGCCAGCCGTGGCAAAGCACGACCGGCGGCTTGTCGGTCGCAGGGCCCGCCTCGTAATAGCCCATGCGAATGCCGTTGGTGTTCGCAAATTGCAGCGGCGGCATTTCGATCATCGGTGATATCTCTCTTATTTGAACATGATCTTGTCGGAAAACCGCTTCCCACTTTTCCGGATCATGCTCATTCTGCGGCGCCCTTGATGTCGGCGACCGGTGGCGCGAACGCGGCCTCCAGCGCCTCGAATTCCCCGGGCAGCATGTCGCAGAGCAGCTGGACGTGCGGAATCACATTGGCGCCGGCGATGAAACCGAAATCGAGCTGGTCGCGATAGCTCTGCACGGTGATGTTGAGCGCAAGCCCGTGGGTCGCGATCGACACCGGGAAGATGTGCAACAGTTCCGCGCCCGCCGCGTACAGCGTCTGGCGCGGCCCCGGCACGTTGGAGACCGTGATGTTCGCCGCCGGCGGCAGCACGTCCGAGAGATTCGAACGGCTGTACAACAGCGCCAGAATCTGGACCAGGATCGGCGCGCCCAGCATCGAGATGTTGGAGACCTGCGGCATCAGCGCGCGCAGCGGATGCGACATCTCCTTCGACTTGGTGGATTGCGCGATGATCGTCTCCAGACGCGTCTTCGGGTCCTCGACGTCAGTGGCGATCGAGCAGATCATGCCGAATACCTGGTTGTTGGCGTCGGTATTGCCCTCCTCGCGCAGCGAGATCGGCACCCCGGCCGTCATCGACTTCGCGGGCAGCGCGCCGCGCTCTTTCAGATAGCGCCGCACCACGCCGCTGGAGACCGCCAGCACCACATCGTTGAGCTTGCCGCCAGCCTGCTTCGCCACCACTTTGGCGCGTGACAGCGGAATAGATACGCCGGCAAAGCTGCGCTCCGAAGAGATCGACTTGTTCAGGATGGTCGGCGGCGACATCATGCCGGCGATGCTCTCGCGCGACTTCGGGTCGGTGATCTTGCCGACCACGTCGGAGACGCTTTTGAGCATGGTAGGGACGCTGCTGACGAATTTCACCGCGCTCTCGATCTGGAACATGGCGTTGTCGAACAGGATCGAACCGAGATCGCTCTTGCCCGAGCGCGGCAGCTCGAGGCTTTTGGCGGCAGCCCCTGCATCGAACGGCTGGTTCCAGAGCTGCTGGTAGGAATCGAGCAAATTGGCCGCGATGTCGCGCGGCTCCTGTCCGACCTTGGCCCGCGCCACGGGCTCCTCGACTTTCCGGGGAATTGGCGTCACGTCGTAGATCATGCTGGTCAGCGCAGCCCCGGCGCCGCCGTCGATGCAGGCATGGTGCATCTTGGAATAAAGCCCGATCTCGTTGTCCTTCATGCCTTCGAAGACACAGAACTCCCACAACGGCCGGGCGCGATTGAGCAGCTTGGCGTGCATCCAGCCGACGATGCGCTCGAGCGTGGCGCGGTCGTGCGGCGCCGGAAGCGAGCCGCGGAAGATATGGCGGTCGATGTCGAACTGGTCGTCCTCGACCCATGAGGGATGATCGATGTCGAGCGGGGCCTTTTCCAGGCGCGCTTTCAGGATCGGCGCAACGTGCAGCCGCGAGGCGATCATCGCCTTGAAGTCCTCGAAGAAGTCGCCCTTGTAATCCTCCGGCAGGCGGAAGATCGCCATGCTGCCGACATGCATCGGCATTTCCGGCGTTTCCAGGTAGAGAAACGACGCGTCCATCGAGGACAGCTTCTTGGCGTCACTCATCATTGCCTCCCGTTGCAAATTGTGCGGGCGCTCTTTTCGGCGTTCCAACGACCCCTGGAGTTCGGGACATCAGTCAGGATTGTGCATTCTCCGGAGGCGGATATGCAATGGCAAAGGGACCGGATCGATCAAATTGGCGGAATTCGTCCTCCCCCTGGGCCAGCCGATCCGCCACTGCCCACAGGGCGGCTGGATTCACGCCGAGCCCGATATGGCTCGCAAGGTGCACCTCGATATTCTCGGCCGTGGCGGAGGGGCGCAACAGGCAGGTTCGCCAGTTCACGATGCCGTCGGCGCGCGAATAAATCGACGTGGTCGGAACCGGCAGATCGCCTGCGATCGCGCTGCGAATCTCGGAATTGTCCTCCACCGCCTCGCCCGACAGCGCTTCATAGAGCCGGGTCGCATTGGTCGCCCTCACGTCGTTGGCGAACGGACTTCCGAGCGTCACGACATATCGCACCAGCTCAGGCGCCTGCAGCGCCAGATCGCGCGCATAAACGCCACCCAGGCTCCAGCCGACGATACTGACCTTGCGGCCGGTCTCGCGGTTGATCTCCGCGAGCCGGTCGCGCAGCGCCGCGCGCACCCGCGACACCCCGCCGATGTTGCGGCCCATCCGCCAGGCATGGCTGGCATGGCCGAGCTCGGAAAGATATCGCCGCATCGGCGCCATCGACAGGTCGCTGGCCAAAAACCCGGGCAGCGTCAGCACCGGATGCCCGTCACCCCGCGGCGCGCGCAGCAAGAGCGGCGCGAGCGCCAGACTGGCGTTGAATTCGAAGATGCCTCTCGCCTCGGCAAGCAGCAGGGGAAGACCCGGCGGACGAAGCCGGCCCGAAGGCGGCACTTCGCGTTCGTCTGAAGGCATCGCTATTTCTTGTCAGGGGATTTCTTGTCGCCGACACGCGGTGCGCCCAGACCCGCCATGGTCACGAACATGTCGGAAAACCGCTCGGCGAGCTTGGGATCGAAGGTGAACCAGCTCTGCAGCAGCGCCTCGGGCGAAACCTTCTCGATATTGCTCATCATCTGCTTCTGCAGGTTCTCCATGACGGCAGTCTGCATCGGCTGCACGTCCGGAAGTCCGAAAAACTGCCGCGCTTCGAGGGGCGTGCAATCTATTTCGACGTTGATCTTCATCTCCGCTCCTCACATCTTGACGGCGGGCCGCAGTATCGCCGGGACAGCCCATCCGATGCAAGCGACCCGGCGCCGCGAGGCCGCCTCTCGGGCCCACCTTGGGCAAATATGGTCAACCAAACCGTTCGGCCGCAAAAGGGGCGGGATCGGCGAATGGCGTCTCGCCCGTCATCATCTCGGCCAGGAGGCGACCGGTCGCTGGGCCGAGCGTCAGGCCATGATGATGGTGGCCGAAGTCGAACCACAGCCCGGCATGGCGAGCCGCCTTGCCGATTACCGGCAACATGTCGGGCAGGCAGGGCCGCGCTCCCATCCAGGGCTTTGACTCGACCGACGTCTCCAAGCGGAAACAATGCGCGCGCCCGGGGCAGCGCCTGCTCCAGCTGGATTGGCGTAGCCGGTGCGTCGCGGCGGGCGAACTCGACCCCGCTGGCAAGGCGAATGCCGCGATTTATCGGCGCCAGCACGAAACCGAGATCGGCATCGAGCACCGGCTGGTTGAGCGTGGCGTTGCCGCGCGCTTTGAGATGCAAATGGTAGCCGCGCTTGACGCTGAGCGGCATCGAATAGCCGAGCGGAGCGAACACCAGATCGGACCAGGGTCCGAGCGCCACCACCGCCTCGCGCCCACTGACCGCGCCGTCCGACGTTGCGACCCGCCAGCGCCCGCCGGCATCCTGCTCGAGCGTCCTTGCATCCGCGACCGCAAAACGTCCGCCCTTGCGCTGAAACAGCGCCGAATAGGCCTTGGCCAGTCCGCCCGGATCGAGGACGAATCCGGGCTCGGCGAAATACACCGCGCCGGCGAATTCGCCGGCAAGATGCGGTTCGCGTTGCTTGATCGCCTTGTCGTCGAGAATTTCGCCCTCTACCCCGTATTGCCGTGCCCGCTCGAAATCCCGCACCGCCCTGGCGAGCGTCGCATCGTGCCGATGCATCTTGATCCAGCCGCAATGCCGCAGAAGTTCCGGCACGCCGGCTTCAGTGATCAGCGCCTCATGCTCGAGCAGGCTGCGGCGGATCAGCGGCATCACCGCCATCGCGGCGCGATAGGCGCGGTCCGGCGCGGAGGCGAGGTAATAGCGCACGATCCACGGCAGGAAGGCCGGCAGGTCGGAGAACTGGTAGCGCACCTGCGGGGCGCGGTTGAGGGCGTATCGGAGGATCTCTCGAAAATCCCGCGGAAACATGTAAGGGAAGACCGAGGCGCATTCGATCAATCCGGCGTTGCCGTAGCTGGTCTCTTCGCCGGCCAGTTCATGCTTGTCCACCAGGATGACGTCCCGCCCGCGCTGCTGCAGGTGCAGTGCAGCGGCGACGCCGACCATGCCTGCGCCGAGTACGAGCACATCGGCCCTGAGTTCCGCCATCCCGGCACTCCGAAAGTTGTATGTTACGCGCTGGCGCCCGCTGCTTACACTCGAAGCTAGTCAATGCGGCAGCGACGCGCAAACCGGCCCCACTCCTGGGGGAAATCGCGCTTGCGCGGCGGCCAAACTCTGGCAACATGGATCGGCCGGAGCGGTCGGTCTCGATAAAAGTTAACAGTGCGCCACAGCGGAGAACGTGAACAAATGTCGGTACGTCAACCCTTGCTTGCGGCGGGCATCGCCTCAATCGTCGCTTTTGCGATGTCGCCGGCTTCGAGCCAGACCCTGCGCTACGCCAACCAGGGCGACCTCAAATCGCTCGATCCCTATACGCTCAACGAGACCACCACCCACGCCCATCTCGCGCAGGTCTACGAAGGTCTGGTCACGCGCGACAAGGATCTGAAGATCATTCCCGCTCTCGCCGAAAGCTGGGAAACGCCGGAGCCGACCCGCTGGCGCTTTCATCTGCGCAAAGGCGTCAAATTCCACAACGGCGATCCCTTCACCGCCGACGACGTGGTTTTCTCGGCCGAGCGCGTTCGCGCCAAGGGGTCGGACCTGCAGACCCGAATTGACGCCACTACCAAGGTCGTCAAGGTCGATGACTATACCGTGGATTTCATCCTGACTTCACCCAATCCCATCCTGGATTCGCAGTGGGACACCTGGTGGATCATGGATAAGAAGTGGTGCGAGGAGCACGACGTGGTGTCGCCGACGCCGGCAGCGGCAACCTCGCCGAGCTATGCCTCGCTGCACGAAAACGGCACCGGCCCCTTCACGGTGGAGAGCCATCAGCCCGGCGTCAAGACCGTATTCAAGGTAAACCCGAATTGGTGGCGCAAGCCGGAGCACAATCTCAAGGAAATTATTTTCACGCCGATCGGGTCTGACGCGACGCGCGTTGCAGCCCTGCTTTCGGGCGAAGTCGACATCATCGAGCCGGTTCCGATCCAGGATATCGCGCGGGTGAATGCGAGTCCGAACGCCAAGGTGCTGCAGGGCCCTGAACTGCGGACCATCTTTCTCGGCATGGACCAGACCCGCGACGAGTTGCTGTATTCGAACGTCAAGGGCAAGAACCCGTTCAAGGACGTTCGCGTGCGCGAGGCCTTCTTCAAGGCGATCGATATCGAACTGATCAAGACCCGCGTGATGCGCGGGCTTTCGACGCCGTCGGCCCTGATGATCGCGCCGCAGCTCTTTCCGCTTTCGAAGGATTTCGTTCGCCCGAAATTCGATCCCGATGGCGCCAAGAAGCTGTTGACCGAGGCCGGCTATCCCGATGGCTTCGAACTGACGATGGATTGCCCAAACGACCGCTACGTCAACGATGCAGCGATCTGCCAGGCGGTGGTTGGCATGCTGGCCCGTATCGGCGTGAAGGTGAACCTGTTGGCGCAACCCAAGGCGCAGTATTTCGCCAAGGTGCTGAAAGCCGGCGGTTTCCAGACTTCTTTCTACTTGCTGGGCTGGACGCCGGGCTCCCTCGACTCTCAAAACGTTCTGTACGACGTCATGGGTTGCCGCAACGATCCCAAATCCGCTCGCGGCACGGCCAATCTCGGCGGCTATTGCAACAAGGAGATGGATGCACTTGCCGACAAGATACTGGTCGAGCCGGATACGACCAAGCGCGATCAGCTGATCAAGCAAGCCTTCGAAATCGCGGCAAAGGATTACGCTTATATCCCGCTGCATCAGCAGGCATTGGCCTGGGGCGTGTCAAACAAACTGAAGGTCGTGCAACGCGCCGACAATTCGGTCTTGCCCTACTGGATGACCAAACAGGAATAGCACCACCGCAATCCCAAGTCCCGGTGGCTTCGCGGTCCCGGGACTTTTCGTTTTCCGGCAGACAGCGACGTCGGCCGCATTTTGGAAAGAAGTGAAAGGATCACATGCTCGCTTTCACTCTTCGCCGGGCGATCCAGGCCATCGGCGTCATGATCGCGGTCGGGATCATCTCGTTTTCGATGTTCCGTTTCGCCGGCGATCCGGTCAACCAGATGGTCGGCCAGGACACCTCGGACGCCCAGCGCGAGGAGATCCGCAAATCGCTCGGCCTCGACGATCCGGTGCCGGTGCAGTTCGCGCGCTACTTCGTCAACGCCGCGCAATTCAAATTCGGAATCTCCTACCAGTTCCGCCAGCCGGTGGCCGACCTGCTCAAGGAGCGGATGCCGGCGACGCTCGAGCTCGCCACCTGCGCCACCATCCTGGCGATGGTGTTCGGCATCCTGATGGGGGTCTATTCGGCGCTGAAACGCGACAGCCTGCTGGCCAAACTATTCCAGGCGGTGTCGCTGATCGGCATTTCACTGCCGACCTTCCTGATCGGCATCCTCCTGATCTACCTGTTTGCGGTGGTGCTGGGCTGGCTGCCGTCGTTCGGCCGCGGTGAAGTCGTGCACATCGGCTGGTGGACCACCGGGCTCTTCACGATCTCCGGGCTGAAGGCGCTGATCCTGCCCTCGATCACGCTTGGCCTGTTCCAGATGACGCTGATCATGCGGCTGGTGCGGGCCGAGATGCTGGAAGTGCTGCGCACCGACTATATCCGCTTCGCGCGGGCGCGCGGACTGACCACCCGCGCGATCCACTTCGGCCACGCCCTGAAGAATACGCTGGTGCCCGTGATCACCGTGGCCGGCCTGCAGTTTGGCTCGGTAATTGCATTCGCGATCATCACCGAAACCGTGTTCCAGTGGCCGGGAATGGGACTATTGTTCGTGCAGGCGGTGCAGAACGTCGATATTCCGATCATGGCGGCCTACCTGCTGATGGTCTCGCTGATTTTCGTCACCATCAACCTGGTGGTCGATATTCTCTATACCATCGTCGATCCGCGGTTGCGCTCGACCATCCGCCGCCCGGCCTGAATCCGAGAAATCACTAGATGTCCGACGCCGTCATCCCGCATAAAGCCGAGCCGAGCGCACCTCGCACGCGGCTGTCCGGACGATGGTTTCAACGCGCCGTTCAAAGCGACCTGTTCTACTCGTTCCGCCGCTCCCGGCTCACCATGGTCGCGGCCGCCGTGACGCTGCTGTTTTTCCTGCTCGCGATCTTCGCGCCCCTCGATTGCCGTGCAGAATCCGTTCGATCCGGCGCAGCTGCAATTGATGAATTCGCGGATCGCGCCGCTTTGGACCGCCGACGGCCAAAGCCCGTTCCTGCTCGGCACCGACGAGCAGGGCCGTGACATGTTTTCCGCCATTCTCTTCGGCTTGCGCATTTCGCTCACCGTCGGCATTCTCGGCGTGCTGTTGTCGGGCACGCTCGGCATCTTGCTTGGCCTGATCGCCGGCTATTTTGGTGGCGCCATCGACGGCTTGATCATGCGCATCGCCGACGTGCAACTCACCTTCCCCGCGATCCTGATCGCGCTATTGGTCAACGGCGTCGTCAAGAGCGTGTTCGGCAACCGCCTCGATGCCATGAGCACGCTGGCGGTGCTGGTGGTCGCGATCGGACTGAGTTTCTGGGTGCAATACGCCCGCACCGTGCGCGGCTCGGTCATGGTCGAGAAGAACAAGGATTACGTGGCGGCGGCGCAGTTGATCGGCCTTCCTGCGCCCGTCATCATGCTGCGCCATGTGCTGCCCAATGCGATGGGGCCGATCCTGGTGATCGCCACCATCAACCTCGCGCTCGCCGTCATCACCGAGGCGACGCTGTCGTTTCTGGGCGCCGGCATGCCCGACACCATGCCCTCGCTCGGCACACTGATCCGGATCGGCAACAACTACCTGTTTTCCGGCGAGTGGTGGATCGTCGCCTTCCCCGGCTTTGCGCTGGCGGCGCTGATCCTGGCGATCAATCTGCTCGGCGACTGGCTGCGCGACGCGCTGAACCCGAAACTGCGATGACAAACGCCGCAATCACCGTGCATCCGACCGCATGACCGCCCCCGTTCTCTCCGTGCGCGATCTCAAGGTGGAGTTCGTCACCCGCCACACTACGCTGCGCGCCATCGACGGGGTTTCCTTCGACATCGCCAAGGGCGAGGTGCTGGGCGTGGTTGGCGAATCCGGCGCCGGCAAGTCCGTCACGGGGCTCGCGGTGATCGGTCTGATCGATCCGCCCGGCCGCATCGCCGGCGGGGAGATTTATCTGTCGGGGACGCGGATTGACAACCTGCCGGCCGAAGAGATGCGCCGGATCCGGGGCAAGCGGATCGGCATGATCTTCCAGGATCCGCTCACCAGCCTCAATCCGCTGTACCGGATCGGCGATCAACTGGTCGAGACCATCAAGACGCATCTCAATCTCTCCGAATCGGCGGCGCGCAAGCGCGCCATCGATCTGTTGGCGGAAGTGGGCATCCCCGCGCCGGAGAAACGCATCGACGCCTATCCGCATGAATTCTCCGGCGGCATGCGCCAGCGCGTCGTCATTGCGCTTGCGATCTGCGCCGAGCCGGAACTGATCATCGCCGACGAGCCGACCACCGCGCTCGATGTCTCCGTGCAGGCGCAGATCATCTCGCTGATCAAGCGGCTCGGGCGCGATCACGGCACCGCGGTCATGCTGGTGACGCACGACATGGGCGTGATTGCGGAAACAAGCGACCGCGTCGCGGTGATGTATTCCGGCCGTATCGCCGAGATCGGCCCGGTGCAGGAAGTCGTGCAGAACCCCCTGCATCCCTATGCCAAGGGATTGATGGGCGCGATCCCGACACTGGCGGGCGATGCCAGGCGACTGGTCCAGATTCCCGGCTCGATGCCGCGGCTTTCCGCGATCCCGCCGGGCTGCGCCTTCAACCCGCGCTGTACCTTCGCGTTCGATCGCTGCCGGGTCGAACGCCCCGACCCGATCCGGCACGACACGCAAGCGGTCGCCTGCCATCTCTACGACGCCGCCGCCAGGGAGACCGCGGCATGACCAAGGCGCCCTTCGTCGAGGTCAAAAATCTGCGCCGCGTGTTCGACGTCTCAAAGCCGTGGCTGAACCGCGTAATCGAAGGCGGTCATCTGGAATTCCTCAAAGCGGTCGACGGGGTGAGCTTCGACATCGCCAAAGGCGAGACCTTTGCTCTCGTCGGTGAATCCGGCTCCGGCAAGACCACGGTCGCCCGCATGGTGGTCGGGCTGTTGCCGCCGACCTCGGGCGAAGTCGTCATCGACGGGGTTTCGATGACGGAAGCCCGGCAGTTGCAGGCGCGCAGGCTGCTGCGCCGCCGCATCCAGATGATCTTCCAGGATCCCTATGCGAGCCTCAACCCGCGGCTGCGGGTCGATGCCATTGTCGCAGAACCCATCCGCGCCTTCGACCTGATCCAGGGCGAGCGCGACATTACGGGCCGCGTCGGCGAACTCCTGGCGCTGGTCGGACTGCATGCCGACGACGGCTGGAAATATCCGCATGAGTTCTCCGGCGGCCAGCGGCAGCGCATCGCGATCGCCCGGGCGCTCGCCTCCGAGGCCGAATTCATCGTCTGCGACGAGCCGACCTCGGCGCTCGACGTCTCGGTGCAGGCGCAGATCCTCAACCTGATGCGCGACCTGCAGGACAAGTTCGGCCTCACTTACCTCTTCATCAGCCATAACCTTGCGGTAGTCCGGCACATGGCAAACCGCATCGGCGTGATGTATCTCGGCCGCATCGTCGAGATCGCGCAGGGCCGCGAACTGTTCGACAACCCGCGAATGCCCTACACCAAAATGCTTCTGGGCGCGGTGCCTGATCTCGCGATGTCCGGCCGCCAGCGCATCCCCGTGAAGGGCGAAATACCCAACCCGATCGATCCGCCGCCCGGCTGCGCTTTCAACCCGCGCTGCCCGCTGGCCTTCGACCTCTGCCGCAAACAGGCCCCCGCGCTGATCGACGGCGTCGCCTGCCACGCCGTCAATGCGCCCACCGAGGTAAAGGTCCCGGCATGATCACGGGGATGAGAGCAAGGCCCACCTCCGCGCCGGTTGGCACGCCGCCCCGGCTGTGGTCAAGTGCGCCCGCCATAAGGCAGCGCAATGATGGATTCCCATGAGCAAAATCAACCCCGATCCGTTCACTACCCGGCCTGAGATCGAAGGCACGTTCGGGGTCGTGACCTCGACCCATTGGATCGCGACCGCGGTCGGGATGGCGACGCTCGAGAAGGGCGGCAACGCCTTCGATGCCGGCGCCGCCACCGCATTCACGCTGCAGGTGGTCGAGCCGCATCTCAACGGCCCGGGCGGCGACGTGCCGGTCATCGTCCACGACATCGAGGCGCGGCCGCACCGAGGTGATTTGCGGCCAGGGCCCGGCGCCGGCGGGCGCCACCATCGCGCATTACCGCAGCGAAGGCCTGGAGATGGTGCCCGGCACGGGCCTGCTCGCGGCCTGCGTTCCCGGCACCTTTGAAACCTGGATGCTGCTGCTGCGCGACTACGGCACGCTCCGGCTGCGCGACGTGCTGGAGCCGGCCATCGGCTACGCCCGTGACGGCTATCCGCTGGTGGAGCGCGCTTCCGCGACCATCAGGACCGTCGAGCAGATGTTCCGCAAATATTGGACCACGTCGGCCGCGGTCTATCTGCCCAACAATGAGGTCCCCAAACCCGGCACGCTTTTCACCAACAAACGGCTCTCCGAAACATATGCCCGCATCCTGAAAGAGGCGGAAAGCGCCGGCTCCGACCGCATCGCGCAGATCGAAGCCGCGCGAAAGGCGTGGTCGCGCGGCTTCGTCGCGGAGGCGATCGACAAGTTCTGCCGCACCCAGGAAGTCATGGACGTCAGCGGCTCGCCGCATCGCGGCGTGCTCACCGCCGACGACATGGCGCGCTGGCAAGCCACCGTCGAGGCGCCGCTGACCTACGACTATGGCCGCTACACCGTGTGCAAACCCGGTGTCTGGAGCCAGGGCCCGGTCATGCTGCAGCAGTTGGCGCTCCTGAAGGGTTTCAATCTCGACGGGCTCGATCCGGCGGGGCCGGAGTTCATTCATCTGCAGGTCGAATGCGCCAAGCTGGCGTTTGCCGACCGCGAGAAATTCTACGGCGATCCCAAATTCACGGACATTCCGATCGCAACGTTGTTGTCCGATGCCTACAACGACGAGCGCCGCAAGCTGATCTCGGAAAAGGCCTCGCTCGATTTCCTGCCAGGCTCAGTCGAAGGGTTCGGCGCGGTCGTCAAACTGCGCCGCGCCGAGGGCCACCGCGAGGCGGTCGGCGCCATGGGTGCGGGCGAACCGACCGTCGGCCGGTTGGGCGAGGTGCGCGGCGACACCGTGCATTTCGACATCATCGACCAGGCCGGCAACATGATCTCGTCGACGCCGTCGGGCGGCTGGCTGCAATCCTCCCCGGTGATCCCGGAACTCGGCTTCTGCCTCGGCAGCCGCGCTCAGATTTTCTGGCTGGAGGAAGGTCATCCCGCATCGCTGGCGCCGGGCAAGCGGCCGC
This sequence comes from uncultured Alphaproteobacteria bacterium, assembly GCA_963721135.1. Lineage (GTDB taxonomy): Bacteria > Pseudomonadota > Alphaproteobacteria > Rhizobiales > Xanthobacteraceae > Bradyrhizobium. The sequence goes on along the minus strand of CAVRIB010000003.1, from coordinate 54,266 downwards.
GCACGACGCTCTCGCCGACCATGGCGCTGCGCGATGGCGAGCCGTACCTCGCCTGGGGCTCGCCCGGCGGCGACCAGCAGGATCAATGGACCACGCAGTTTTTCCTGCGGCACGTCCATGCGAAGTTGAACCTGCAGGAAGCGATCGACGCGCCGGCCTGGCATTCCGAACATTTCCCGATCTCGTTCTGGCCACGCACCGCGCGCCCCGGCGTGCTGGTGGTCGAGAACCGCGTGTCGAAGGCGGCCGTGGATAATCTGACCAAGCGCGGACATATCGTGGAAACCGGCCCCGACTGGTCGGAGGGCCGCCTCACCGCCGCCTCCAAGGTCGGCCGCAGGCGGCGGGCCGGCGCCAATCCGCGGGGCATGCAGGGCTACGCGGCCGGCCGCTGAAGGGTTCTGGATGACCTGGTCGATCATCGCCCGTGACAACTCAACCGGCCAGTTCGGCATCGCGGTGGCGACGAAATTCTTCGCCGTCGGCGCGCGCGTTCCCCATATTGCCGCCCGCTGCGGGGCAATCGCCACGCAGGCATTGGTCAATCCTTATTACGGCATCGATGGCGCGGCGCTGCTGCGCCAGGGCCGCGAGCCCTGCGACATCGTCAAAACCCTGATCGCGCGCGACGCCGGCTACCAGAGCCGGCAGCTTCACATCATGGACGCGCTTGGCCGGATCGCTTCTCATACCGGGAGCGAATGCGTCGACTGGTGCGGGCACATCGAGAGTGACGGCATTTCGATTGCCGGCAACATGCTCGCCGGCGCGCGCGTGCTCGATGACACCGCGAAGGCCTACGCCGCGAACGCAAGCCTGCCGTTCGCGCAACGGCTGATCGCGGCAATGCGCGCGGGCGAAGCCGCCGGCGGCGACAAGCGCGGCAAGCAATCGGCGGCGCTCGTCATTTGCGGCGACGAAGAATGGTCCGACCTCGATTTGCGCGTGGACGACCATGCCGATCCGCTCGCCGAACTTGCGCGCCTGGAGCGCGTGAGCCGCGAGCGCTGGGTGCATTTTCGACAGTTCCTCCCGACCCGGAAAAATCCGGCCGGCATTACCGACCGCAAGATTATCGACTCCGGAATCGAAGCCGCCATCGCGGGCCAGAAATGACCGCAAGCCCGCTGATCGAAATCGAGGGCCTGCGCGTCATTTTCCATGGCGACGACGGCCGCACCACGCATGCGGTCGACCGCGTCGACCTCGCGGTCGCCAACGGCGCGACGCTGGGACTGGTCGGCGAATCCGGCTGCGGCAAGAGCGTTACTTCACTGGCCATCATGGGGCTGTTGTCGAAACAATCGGCCGAGGTCACGGGTTCGATCCGTTTCGACGGTTACGACTTGCTCGACGTGCCGGACGAGACCTTGCGTGACCTTCGCGGCAATCGGCTGGCGATGATCTTTCAGGAGCCGATGACCTCGCTCAATCCGAGCTTCACCATCGGTGAGCAGATCATCGAGACCATTCTGCGCCATCGCGGCGGATCCCGGCGAGAGGCGCGCGAGCGCGCCATCGAAATGTTGCGCCGCGTCCATATCTCCTCGCCGGAACGGCGCATCGATGAATATCCGCACAAGTTTTCCGGCGGCATGCGCCAGCGCGTCATGATCGCCATTGCGCTCGCCTGCGATCCCCAATTGCTGATCGCGGACGAGCCGACCACCGCGCTCGACGTAACCCTGCAGGCGCAAATCCTCGACTTGATGCGCGAATTGAAGGCGGCGAGCGGGGCTGCGATCATCCTGATCACCCACGATCTCGGCGTGGTCGCCGAGGTCTGCGACGAGGTTGCGGTGATGTATGCGGGCGAGATCGTCGAGCGCGCCGGCGTCGACGAATTGTTCGCATCCCCGCAGCACCCCTACACCGTCGGCCTGCTCGGCTCGATCCCGCGGCTCGACCGCAGCACCTCGCACCTTGCCACCATCGAGGGCATGGTTCCCAACATGACCCACCCGCCGACAGGCTGCCGCTTTGCGCCGCGCTGTCCGTTTGCGGGCGAAGCCTGCATTACCGCCCCGCCGCCGTTCGTGGCGGTCAGCGCCGGGCACTGGTCGCGCTGCATCAAGGCGCCGCTGGAGAGGCTGCTGTCGTGACCGCCCTGCTCGAAGCCGAAGGCCTGGTAAAGCATTTCGTCGCCTCGCGATCGCTGTTCGGGCGGCCGACCGCATATATCAAGGCGGTCGACGGGGTCAGCTTCCGCGTCGATGCCGGCAAGACGCTGGCGCTGGTCGGCGAATCCGGCTGCGGCAAGTCCACGGTGAGCCGGCTGGTGCTGCGATTGATCGAGCCGGACGCCGGGCGCATCCGCTTTGCGGGCCGCGACCTCCTCGCCCTGAACGCGGATGAATTGCGCGCCTTCCGCCGCGACGCCCAGATCATCTTTCAGGACCCTTATGCCTCGCTCAATCCGCGCATGACGGTCAGCCAGATCCTGACCGAACCCCTGGTGCTGCACGACCTCGTGCCATCGGCGCGCCGCCGCGCGCGGGTCGAGGAATTGCTGCGTCTGGTCGGGCTCGAGCCGCGTTTTGCCCGCCGCTATCCGCATGAATTTTCCGGCGGCCAGCGCCAGCGCATCGCCATCGCACGCGCGCTTGCGGTCGAACCGAAGCTCATCATCTGCGATGAGCCGGTCTCCGCGCTCGACGTCTCGATCCGCTCGCAGATCCTGAACCTGCTGCGCGACCTGCAGGACCGCCTTTCGCTTGCCTACATCTTCGTCTCCCACGACCTCGCGGTGGTGAAGCACATCGCCGACCGCGTCGCGGTGATGAATTTCGGCACCATTGTCGAGACCGCGGCGACGCAGGAACTGTTCGCCTCGCCTCGCCACCCCTACAGCCGCGCGCTGTTGTCGGCGATCCCGGTGCCCAAGCCGAAGGCCAAGCGCAGCCGCATGCTGCTGCAGGGCGAGATGCCGAGCGCGCTCAATCCCCCGGCAGGCTGCCGCTTTCATACGCGCTGCCCCTATGCGATCGAGCGCTGCCGCATCGAGCCACCATTGCTCGTTGGCGGCGACGGACACTTGACTGCCTGTCACCGCACCGCCGAACTTCCGCCACCCGACGCCGTCGTCCCGGCCGACAGCCTGTCGCCGGCGCTGGAACGACTGGTTGCGGCTTTCAGCAGCCCCCGGGAAGTGGCCGGTTGCGCCGGGGTTGATATAGTCGGGGCGATGCCGCCGGCAGCCGGGTGAATTCTTTGATCGAGAGGAGCAGTCCGATGCGAATAATGCGTTTGGCTTTTATTGCGGCAACGCTGTTGCTGTCGCTTGGAACGGCCGTCCGGGCCGAGACCACCTTGCGGATCGGCCTTGCCGAGGACCCGGACATTCTCGATCCGACGCTGGCGCGCACCTATGTCGGGCGCATCGTATTCGCCGCCTTCTGCGACAAGCTGTTCGACATCGACGAAAAGCTCAACATCGTGCCGCAGCTCGCGCTGTCGCATGAGACGTCCGCCGACGGCAAGGAGGTCACGATCAAGCTGCGGCCCGGGGTAAAATTCCAGGACGGCGAACCGTTCAATGCCGAGGCCGCGAAATTCTCGCTCGAGCGCCACCTGAACATGCAGGGTTCATTCCGCAAGCCCGAACTCGCCTCGCTCGACCATGTCGACGTCGTCGATCCCCTCACCATCAAGCTGGTATTGAGGACGCCCTACTCGCCGCTGATCGCCCAGCTCACCGATCGCGCCGGCATGATGGTCTCGCCGAAGGCCGCCAAAGAGGAAGGCGACAAGTTCGGCCTGCATCCGGTCTGCGCCGGGCCCTACAAGTTCGTCGAGCGCGTGCAGCAGGACCGCATCGTGTTCGAGAAATTCGCCGACTACTGGAACAAGGACAATGTCCATATCGACCGCGTGGTGTTTCTGCCAATCGTCGACGCCACGGTGCGGCTGGCGAACCTGAAATCCGGCGGCCTCGACCTGATCGAGCGTCTGCTGGCAACCGATATCCCCGCGGTGAAGTCGGATCCGAACCTCAAACTCTCGACCGCCATCGAGCTCGGCTATCAGGGCCTCACGCTGAACGTCGGCAAGGACAAGGCCAAGGGGCCGCTGAGCCAGTCCGACAAGGTGCGGCAGGCGCTCGATCTGTCGATCGACCGCGATGCCATCAACCAGGTGGTGTTCAACGGCGAGTTCAGGCCGGGCAACCAATGGATCAGCCCGGATCATCCCTACTACCAGAAAGCCTTCCCGGTGCGCCCGCGCGACGTCGCCAAGGCCAAGGCGCTGCTGAAGGAAGCCGGCGTAACGCCGCCGGTGAACATCGATTTCATGGTGCCGAAGGGCGCGGAGAACGAAGCGGTCGCGCAGGTGATCCAGTCGATGGCGGCGGAAGCCGGCTTCGACATGAAGATCAGGGTCACCGAGTTCGCGACCTCGCTGAAACAGGCCGAGGCCGGCGAATACCAGGCCTATTTCCTGAACTGGAGCGGACGGATCGATCCGGACGGCAATTCCTACATCTTCCTGAAGAGCAATGCGCCGCAGAACTACAGCGCCTGGTCCAACGCCGATGCCGACAAGGCACTCGATGACGCCCGTCTGGTCACCGATCAAGCGCAACGCAAGGCGATCTACGAAAAGCTGACCAAGGCCGTGCTCGACGAGGAACCGATCCTCTATCTCTATCACCGCAGGATCCTGATTGCGCACACGACAAGGCTCGAGGGCTACAAGCAGATGCCGGATGGGCTGGTGCGCGTGGTCGGGTTGAAGCTGAAGTGAGGAGCCGGCAAATACTCTCGTGTCCCGGATGCAGTGCACCGCGTCAGCGCTGCGCTGCTGATCCGGGACCCACCGCGAAATGGATCCCGGTTCTGCAGCGCACCGTTTCACGCTGCGCTGCGCCCGGGAAACGAAGACCATGCTGAATTTCCTCGCCAAGCGCGTCCTGCAGCTGATCCCGACGCTGTTCTTCGTGTCGGTCCTGATCTTTTCGCTGCAGCATCTGTTGCCCGGCGATCCCGCGCAGGTGATGGCCGGCGAGGAACAGGATCCCGAGGTCATCGCCCACATTCGCCAGCAATACCGGCTCGATCGGCCGATCCCGGTGCAATATTTCTATTGGGTCAAAGGTGTCGCATCCGGCGACTTCGGCGAGTCGCTGCGCATCAAGGTGCCGGTGCGCGACCTGATCGAGCAAAAACTGCCGGTGACGATACAGCTGGCGTCGATGGCGATCATCATTGCGCTTTTGATCGGGATTCCCGCCGGCATCGTCTCGGCGGTGAAGAAGGGCACCGCCTGGGATTATGGCGCCAACCTTTTCGCGCTCTGGGGCATCTCGACGCCGAATTTCTGGCTCGGCATCATGCTGATCTTCCTGTTCTCGATCGAGCTCGGCTGGCTGCCGGCCTCCGGCTACGTGCCGCTCACCGAGGACTGGCGCGCCAGCCTCGCCGCCACCATCATGCCCGCCTTCGTGCTCGGCAACGCGATCGCGGCGGTTCTGATGCGGCATACCCGAAGCGCCATGCTGCAGGTGCTGGAGAGCGATTATGTCCGCACCGCCCGCGCCAAGGGACTGACCGAGCGCTCCGTCATTCTCAAGCACGCCCTGCGCAACGCGCTGACGCCTGTCATCACGCTGGGCGCGCTCGAACTCGGCACGCTGTTGTCGGGCGCGGTCCTGACCGAACAGATTTTCTCGATTCCCGGCTTCGGCAAGCTGATCGTCGACGCCGTGTTCAACCGCGACTATGCCGTGGTGCAAGGCGTCGTGCTGGTGACCGCGACGATCTACATCACGCTGAATCTGATCGCCGACATTGCCTATATCCTCGTCAATCCGCGGCTGAGGGGGTAATGCGATGACCGATGCCGCGCTCGGCGCGCTCCCCGTTGCCGCCTCCGACGAGCTGGAAAGCCCGGCGCGGCGGGCGCTGCGGCGGCTGTTCGCGCGCAAGGGCGCGGTGGTGGGGCTCGTCGTGATCGCGACCTTCATCGTGTTCGCGCTGTTTGCGCCCCTCATCTCGCCCTATGACCCGATCGCGACCAGCTGGACATTGGTGCGCAAACCGCCGTCTTTGCTGCACTGGTTCGGCACCGACGACCTCGGGCGCGACATTTTCGGGCGCGTGATCTTTGGCGCGCGCGCTTCGCTGATGGCGGGCGCGATCTCGGTTTCGATCGCGCTCAGCGTCGGCGTGCCGCTCGGGCTGCTGTCGGGCTATCGCGGCGGCTTCGTCGACGCGCTGATCAGCCGGATCACCGACGCCATGCTGGCCTGCCCGTTCCTGATCCTTGCCATTGCGCTGGCGGCGTTTCTCGGCCCGAGCCTCGGCAACGCCATGATCGCGATCGGCATCACCACGACGCCGATTTTCGTGCGGCTGACGCGGGGCCAGGTGATGAGCGTCAAGGTCGAGGACTACGTCGAGGCCGCGCGCGCCATGGGCAATCCGCGCTGGCGCATCGCGCTGTTTCACATTTTGCCGAACATCATGCCGGCGCTGCTGGTGCAGGCGACCTTGTCGATTGCAGCCGCCATCATCGCCGAAGCCGCGCTGTCGTTCCTCGGCTTGGGCCAGCAGCCGCCGGCGCCATCCTGGGGCAGCATGCTCAACGCCGCGCAGCGCTTCCTCACCAACGCGCCGTGGATGGCGCTGTGGCCGGGACTGGCGATCTTCCTCGTCGTGCTGTCGTTCAACCTCGTCGGCGACGGCCTGCGCGATGCGCTCGATCCACGGGAGCGGTAGGCGCTCATGTCACCTCGCCCCGCTTGCGGGGAGAGGTCGGATCGCTCTTGCGATCCGGGTGAGGGGGTACCGCTCTTTCGGCATCGGCATCCGTGGATAGAGCCCCTCACCCCAACCCTCTCCCCGCGAAGAGCGGGGCGAGGGAGCGGACTTCCCACTCGGTTCCGCGACGAGTTAAATCACCGTCTCGCGCAACACGCGCCGGCAATCCATCTCGTATTCGAGATCGATCACCGGAGGCCGCGCGAAATGCCAGGTCAGGCCGGATCGCGCGGCGCCGCGGCGGACCAGTTCGTCGGCCATGACAGGGTGAAAGTCGTGCACGGTATAGGCCTGCACCGCGGTGGTGTCCTTCCAGCCGAAGCCGAACTGACCCATGCGGTGTTCCATGGCGCCGGCCACGAAACTGACCTTCTCCCTCAGGCCGTCGGGGCTGAGGTCGCGATAGCGCACGGTGCGCTCGGCATAGGTCGCCCCGCCTTCGCGCGCTTCACCGCTGCCCGCGATGACAAAGCTCGGCACCGCGCTCTGGCTCGGCCGCGTGAAGGAGAACGCATGGAATGACGGCTCGGCCGGCGGATCGATCTCCGGGCAGACATTGCTGCGCGCCACGGGATTGGTGCTGCCGTCGTACAGCTTCCACGCCGCGAGCGTCTTGACGTAGTGCTGGTTGAAATTGCGAAACCCGTCATCGGTAAACGCCGCCGGCGAGCGCAGTTCGCAGGCGCAAAACGAGGTCAGCGGCCGCCCCGCCGCCTGGATATATTTTGCGATCCGCGCAAATCCCTCCGCCAGCGGCACCAGGTGATCGAAGCGCACCCGCTCGATCTCGTAGCCGGGATTGGCGGCGGCGCCGCCCGAATACTGAAACACGGCCGGAATGAAGCGGTAATTGCCGGCCGGAAAGTCTTGCGTCATCGCTCCTGCCCCGTCCTATTCCATCTGCATGCGGACGCCCTTGCCGCCATTGAGCAGTCGTTTCAGATGAAATCCGGCCAGCGCATCGTCGGAATGCGACCCCACCAGCGCGGCGAAGGCCGGCATCGCCCCGGCGTCGCCGGCTTCGAGTTTCGCAAACGCGTCGGAATATTGCCGGGTCGCCGGTCTCTCGAACGTCACCTGCGACAACGGTTCGAAAGCGCGGAGCGGCTCGCTGCGCCCGCGCAGCATGAGATCGCCGACCGGCCGTCCCTTGAAATCCGCGACACCCTCGGCAACCACGGCGCTGACGCAAATACGGGTGCCCAGGAACTTGTTGGCACCCTCGAGCCGCGCTGCGGTATTGATGATATCGCCATAGGCGGTGTAGTCGAAGAAGCGGTTGCCGCCGAAATTCCCCACCATCGCCGGACCGGCGTGAACGCCGATGCGGGTTATCCCGAAATTCACGCCTTTCGATTTCCAGCGCTCGCGGAAGGCCTGCGCCCAGGCATCGAGATCATGCGCGCAGGCGATGGCGCGCGCGGCAAAATCCGGCTGGTCGCCGGGCGCGTTGAACAGTATCTGGATTCCGTCGCCGATGACCTTCGCAACTGTCCCCTCATGCGCGAACACGACGTCGGTCATTCCGCTCGACATATTCGTTGAGCAGCGGACCGAACACCTCCGGTGCCGCGGTCTCCACCAGCGAGGTGAAGCTGGTGACATCGGTGAAAATCACCGCGACGTCGCGCCAATGCACCTCCATGCCGTTGCCTTCGCAGTCGGCGGCAAGGCGCGAGGCGATCTGCGGCGAAAAATACCGCGACAGCGAGGCGTGCGCGCGCTCGGCCTCGAGCGTGCGGCGCCGCGCCTCGCGTATCATCTCGACGTGACGGATGGTCTTGTCGATGGTCATTTCGAGATCGCCAAAATCGATCGGCTTGGTCAGGAAATCGAACGCGCCGCGGTTCATCGCGGTGCGGATGTTGCTCATGTCGCCATAGGCCGAGACGATGATGGTCGATTTCTTGTCCTCGGCCTCCTGCAGCTTCGCGAGCAATGACAGCCCGTCCATCCGCGGCATGTTGATGTCGGACACCACCATGTCGACATCGGGATGCTGCTCGATCGATTCCAGCGCCTCGATGCCGTCATGGGCGAACATGAACTGCACCGCGCCGTCGCGAATCTGCCTGCGGAACTTCTGCAGCACCAGGGCCTCGAGATCGGGCTCGTCGTCGACGACGAGGATGGTGGCGGTCATGCGGCTTGCCCGAGCCTGGTATCGATTTCGTGGCGCAGCAGCGCGAAATCGATCGGTTTGGTCAAAAGGCCGATGGCGCCCCTTTCGATCGCCTTGCGGCGCGTCTCGGCGTCGCCATAGGCGGTAATCATGATGACGGGGACCTCGGGCCGCTCCGCGCGTACCTTCGGCAGCATTTCGAGCCCGCTCATGCCGGGCATGTTGATGTCGGACAGAATCAGGATCAGCGACGGATCGTTGATCCTGGCGACGCAGGCGAGCGCGGCGATCGCCGAGGGGGCGAATTCCATCAGAAATCGTCCCGCGCGCAAATCGCGCCGGAACTGCTGGCGGAACAGGGTTTCGACATCGGGCTCGTCATCGACGACGAGGATGTAAACGCTCAATGGGTGCCTCCGGCCTGTGCTTGTTTGGCCGCCGCGCGCGGCAGCGTAATAATGAATTCGGTGAATACGCCAGGTACGGTATCGACGTCGATCTTGCCGCCGTGTTGTTTCACCACGATGTCGTGGCTCATCGACAGGCCAAGCCCGGTGCCCTCGCCCGCGGGCTTGGTGGTGAAAAACGGATTGAACATTTTCTCCTTTACTTCCAGAGGGATACCGGTGCCATTGTCGCGAATGCGGATTTCGACCCGATTGCCGAGGCTCTTCGTCGTCGCGCTCAGCGTCGGCTCGAAAGCTTCGTCGCCCGCCTCCTTGCGCTTGGTTGCGGCATAAAAACCATTTGAAATGAGGTTTAGAAAGACCCGCGTGATCTCCTGCGGGTAGAGGTCGATCATGCCGGCTTCCGGATCGAGATCGCGCTTCAGCGTGATGTTGAAGCCGGACTTTTCCGCGCGCGCGCCGTGATAGGCGAGATTGAGGCTTTCCTCGACGAGCGCGTTGATGTCCGCCGGCCGGTGCTCGCCGGAGCCCTCGCGCGAATGCAGCAGCATGTTCTTGACGATCGAATCGGCGCGCTTGCCGTGCTGCACCACCTTTTCGAGGTTGCCCTTGAGCATGTGGGTGAGCTCGTCGATCTCTTCCTTCGTCTTGTCATCGAGCGCGGTGGTCTCGAGCACCTCGTTCAATTCGTCGATCAATTCGGCCGACAGCGCCGAGAAATTATTGACGAAATTCAGCGGATTCTTGATTTCGTGCGCGATGCCCGCGGTGAGCTGGCCGAGGGAGGCCAGTTTCTCGGTCTGCACCAGGCGGTCCTGCGCGGTGCGCAGGTCTTCGAGAGAAAGCGAAAGCTCCCTGGTGCGCTCCTGCACCTGCTCGAACAGGCGCACGTTCTCGATGGCGATGACGGCCTGGTCGGCAAAGGTCTGGACCAGGTCGATCTGGCGCTGACTGAACGGTCCGGGCGTAGGCCTTCCCAAAAGCAGCACGCCTTCGACGGCGCCGTCGCGCATCAGCGGGACCGCGAGCACCGCCCGGTAATGGCCGATCGTCGGCGCGGGTCCAAAATTATATTCGGGGTCGAGTTCGCACGTCCGCGACGTGGACAGGCGTGCCATCCATGAAGACCCGGCCGGTGATGGTGTCGCGATTCGGCCCTATTGGGTTAGCATGCATGAAATCGACGAAGGCCTGTGTGCAGCCGGATTCCGCCTGCAGCCGCATCACCTCGCCGTCGCGCAAGCAGATGATGCCGAGCGATGCGCCGCACAGCGACTGCGCGGATTCGGTCAGGGTCGTCAGCACCGATTTCAGGTCGAACGCCGAGCGGCTGATGACTTTCAGTACGTCGGCGGTCGCGGTCTGCTGCTGCAGCGATTCGCTCAGGTCGTCGGTGCGTTCGCGCAGTTCTTTCAACAGCCGCGTGTTCTCGATAGCGATGACGGCTTGCTTGGTGAAGTTCTCGACCAGCGCGATCTGCTTGTCGGTGAACGGCCGGATCTCCTGCCGATAGATCGCGATGGTGCCAATCAGTTCGTCTTCCTTCAACATCGGCACGATGACGATGGTGCGGGCGCCGGCAAGATCGGCCATTCCGACAACGGCGCGGTCACCGGCCAGGTAAGCCGGAAGGCGGGTCACGTCATGAATGTGTATGACCTGACGGGTCCTTGCGACCATGGCGAGACCGCTTTCCGGATGAGGCCGGAACGACGCGTTCTGCCGCGAAGCTTGGAATGCAGCCGGAACATTGTAGTGCCCAACCGTCTGGTACTGGTCCCCGTCATACAAATTCATCGTGCCGAAATTCGCCCCGCAGACGCGTGTGGCATTTTCGAGCATCTTCTTGAACACCGGTTCCAGTTCGCCCGGCGAGGAGCTGATGACCTGCAGTACTTCCGATGTCGCCGTCTGCTGCTCCAGCGACTCGCTGAGGTCGTCGGTGCGCTCGCGCAATTCATTGAGCAGGCGCGCATTCTCGATGGCGATCACCGCCTGACTGGCGAAGCTCGTCACCAAATCGATCTGCTTGTCCGAAAACGAGTGAACGGTCTGCCTGAAAATCGCGATCACGCCGACAAGGCTGTTTTCCCTCAACATCGGCACAAGCAGAAGCGTCCGGGCGCCACCGAGTTGGGCCAGTTCCACAATCGGCGGGAAACCCGCCACATAGTCGGGCTCTTGCCTCACATCCGCGGCATGGACGAGCTGTCGGGTCAAAGCAAGCCGTCCCAACGGATCCGTCGGCGGCGGGAAGATGACAGGATTGCGCGAAAAGCTTTCGGCAAAGGCCGGCGGCAGATTAAACATCGAAGCGCAACGGAAGCCGTTGTTCTCGTAAAGAAGCAACAGGCCGAATTGCGCGTCACAGATACTGGTCGCACTCGACAGGATCGTCTGGAACACGGGATTCAATTCACCGGGCGAGCGGCTGATGACCTGCAATACTCCTGAGGTCGCGGTCTGGTGCTGCAATGTTTCGCTGAGCTCCGCGGTCCGCTGCTCGACCTTGTTCTCGAGGTCCGCATAGGATTCCTGCAACCGCGCGCCCATGTCGTTGAACTGGTTGGCGAGGCCCTCGAGCTCGTCGCCGGTATGAATCGAGATGCGCTGGGCGAAATCGCCGCCGCCGATGCGCTCGGCGCCCTCGCGCAGGGCCTGGATCGGGACCACCATGCGCCTCGCCAGGAAGATCCCCGCGAGCACCGCGAAGATCGACGCGCCCGCGAGCACGATGGCGAGGCGCTGCAGGGCGAGATAGAGCGAGGCGTAGGCTTCCTCGACCGGCAGTTCCACGAACATGGTCCAGCCGAGCGGCTCGATCGGCGCGGATGCGGTCAGGACCTCCTGTCCCTGGATGTTCTTCGTTCCCTGCAGCGATTCGAGGTCGACGCCGGTGACGCCGGCCTGCGCCGCCTGCACCTGCACCAGCTTCGACATGTCGGTGTTGCGCAGCACCAGGCTGATATCGGGATGCGCGATCAGGCGTCCGCCCGGGCCGACGACATAGGCATGGCCGTGCTCGCCGACCTTGATCTGCGACACCACGTCCCAGATCAGCTTGAGATTGACCTCGGCGATGCTGACGCCGGCGTCCTTGCGGGTGCCGGCGAGCGCCAGCGTCATATACGGCTCGGACTCCCTGCGGAAATAGACCGGCCCGTAATAGACCTTGTGGGCGACGGCTTCGGTGAATTTCGGATCCCTGGAGAGGTCGAGCCCGGAGTCGATGACGTCCATGGCCAGACGCGAAACGCGCAGGCGCTCCTTGCCCGACGAATCGACCTGCGCCAGTTCGGTGATCGCCGGCACCTGCCGCAACAGCCGCAGCGCGTCGAACCGGCGCTGCTCGATCGAGCCCGCCGACCACGGCAATTGCGTGGTCCAGCCGAGCTGGCTTTCGATCTCCTTGATGAACTGGCTGATCTTTGCGGCCGCGGCCACCGCCTGCTCGTGCTGGATGCGGATCAGGGCCGCCTTGTGCTCGCGGTAATAGAAGAAGACCTCGAAAATCCCGTTGGACAATAGCGCAACGCCGACCACCGCGACGAACAGCGCGACGTATTTCGTGAACAGCCGGCTGCGGATTTTGGTGCCGGACGAGCTTGCGGCCGGCGCCGCGGCACCCGCGGGCGTGGCCGCCAGCGTTTGCCCTTCCGGCGTGTCCGGGTGGAGGGAAATGCTCATCCCAGCCAATTTAGCAAGAACGGACCGGCTTGTCCCTTGCCGCAGTGCGGGAGGATCATCTGATGATCCGCGCTCATTCGATCACCTCGTCGGCGAGCGCGAGCAAGGTCGGCGGGATATCAAGACCAATGCCCTTGGCGGTCTTCAGATTAACCACGAACGGATAGCGCGTCGGCTGCTCGAACGGCAAATCGCCGGCCCTGGCGCCCTTGAAGATGCGGTCGACCATGGCCGCCGCGCGCTCCAGCAACTCGGTCAAATCCGGTCCGTACGACATCAGCCCGCCGTCGCGAACCAGAAAGTCGTACTCGTAGACCGCGGGCAGGCGCTTGGCCGCCGCAAATTCAAACAGGCGCCTGCGATTGAGGACGGTGAGCGCATCGGCGACCATGATGATGGCGTCCGGGGGCTGGCTGCTCATGACCGAAAATGCCTCGTCGAAATCGTCCGGCTCGCGGACGCCGAGCGGTTGAACGCTGATCCCGATCGATTGCGCGGCTCTTGCCGATGCCTCGTAACGCAACGTCATGCCGAGATCGGCGTTGTTCCAGAGCATCGCCACCTTCTGGAGTTTCGGCGACAACTGCTTCAACAGCGACAGCCGTTTGGTGGTGAGTTCCGCTGCCACATCCGATATGCCGGTGATGGTTCCGCCCGGATGCGCCAGACTGTCGATGAGTTTGGTCTCGACCGGGTCGCCGGCGCCCCAGGCAATCACGGTCGGAATCCCCGTTGCTTTCGCGGCAAGCGCTCCAACATAGCCGACCGCAACCACGGCATCGACATGGCGTTCCTGCAATTCCTGCATCAACGACGGAAGCTTCGTTACGTCGCCCATCGCGCCGCGCGCGTCGAAAGTCAGGTTTTGTCCGAGAATATAGCCGTGCTCGGCCAGCGCCTTGACCAGAACCTTTCCGAACGGCCCGGTTTCGGTCAGCGGCACCGCCGGCTGGAGCGTCCCGAGGTGATATACCCGGCCAGCCGCCCTGGCCGAGCCCATCAGCGGATCAACCAGCGCCGCACCGCCAAGCAATGCCAAGAACTCGCGTCGCTTCACGGCGGCTCCCCGTTCCCGGGCGCTGTGCAAAAGGGCGCCTGTCACGGCACGATATCACGCAGCAAGCCGAAAAGAACGACAGCAATCGCGGTAGCGCCGTTCACGCTAGCTTGATACGGCCCGCGCCTTAAGTCGGCTTCAGCGCCTTCGGACCGAGGTCGAAATCCTCAATCTCCTTGGCGCGCTTGGATTTGGCGGCCGCGCGGTGATCGGTCGCGATTGCGACATAGACCGCCGGCAGCACGAACAACGTGAACAGGGTTCCAATCGACATGCCCGCGACCACGACCAATCCGATCGAGAACCGGCTCGCCGCGCCTGCGCCCGTGGCGGTGAGCAGCGGCAGAAGGCCCGTCACCATCGCCGCGGTCGTCATCAGGATCGGGCGCAGCCGGACCCGCGCCGCCATCTCGATCGCCGAACGCCGGTCGAGGCCCTCATTGAGCTGCAGTTCGTTGGCGAACTCGACCATCAGGATGCCGTGCTTGCTGATCAGCCCGACCAGGGTAAGCAGGCCCACCTGGGTGTAGATGTTCATGGTGGCGACGCCGAAGAACAGCGGGATCAGCGCGCCGACGATCGCCATCGGCACGCTGATCATGATCACCAAGGGATCGCGCAGGCTCTCGAATTGCGCCGCCAGCACCAGGAAGATGATGATCAGCGCAAAGCCGAAGGTGATCGCGAGCTGGTTGCCTTCCTGCACATATTGCCGGGAATCCGCGAGATAGTCATGGCTGAAGCCGGCGGGCAAGTTCTTGGCCTCGCCCTCGAGGAAGTCGACCGCCTGGCCGACCGTCACGCCGGGCATCGGCACCGCCTGGAAAGTCGCCGAGTTGAGCTGGTTATAGTGGGTCAGCGCGTTCGGATCGGTCCCCATCTTGATCGAGACCACGGTCGAGAGCGGCACTTGCTGTCCGCTCGACGTCGACACGTAATACAGGCCCAGCGCCTCGGGCGAGAGCCGCTGGTCGCGCGGCACCTGCGGAATCACCTGATAGGATCGTCCCTCGAGGTTGAAGCGGTTGACGTAGTTGCCGCCGAGCAGCGTCGCCAGCGAAGCGCCGATGTTGGCCATGGTGATGCCGAGATCGCTTGCTTTCGAGCGGTCGATCTTGACCCGCACCACCGGCTGGTTGAAGTCGAGATCGCTGTCAGAGACGATGAACAGCCCGCTCTTGCGCGCGGCGTCCTTCAGTTTGAGCATCTGCTCGTAGACCGCCTGGAATCCGTTGGTCGAAGAGATCACCATCTGCACCGGCAATCCGCCGGGACCGCCGGGCAAGGGCGGCAGGTTGAACGCGAAGGCATTGACGCCCTCGATCTTGGAGAGCTGCGCCTGCACCAGCGGCTTGAGCGCGATCGAGGAGCGCTTGCGCTCGTCCCAGGGCTTGAGCAGCATGCCGGCGATACCGTTCTGCGGGCCGTTGATGCCGTTCAGGGCAAAACGAAGATCGGTTTCGGGAAAACTGGAGAACACCTTGTCGAGCTTCTCGCTGTAATAATCCAGATAGTCGATGTTGGCGTATTTCGGTCCCTTGATCACTGCGAACACAATGCCCTGGTCCTCTTCGGGCGCAAGTTCCTTCTTGGTGTGCAAATAGAGAAAGCCGACCAGCCCGAGGATGGTCAGCGCGAACAACGCCGTAACCGGGCGGTAGTCGAGCGAGCGGTCGAGCTGGCGGCCATACCAGCGCGTTATCGATCCGAACACCCTGTTGACCAGTCTCGCAAAGCGGCCCTCCTCGGCGCTCCTGAGGAAAACCGAGCACATCATCGGCGACAGCGTCAGCGCGATCACGCCGGACACGATCACCGAGCCCGCCAGCGTGAAGGCGAATTCGCGGAACAGCGAACCGGTGAGACCGCCGAGGAAACCGATCGGCGCGTACACCGCGGCGAGCGTAATGGTCATGGAGATGACCGGGCCGACGATCTCGCGCGCGCCCTGCATCGCCGCCTGCACCGGCGGCTTGCCCTCCTCCAGATGCCGGTGGATGTTCTCCACCACCACGATGGCGTCGTCGACGACGAGGCCGATCGCCAGCACCATCGCGAGCAGCGTCAGCAGGTTGAAACTGAATCCGGCGATCAGCATCAGGGTGCAAACGCCGATCAGCGACAGCGGGATGGTCACCACCGGGATGATCACGGAACGGAACGAGGCGAGGAACAGGAAGATCACCACGACCACGATGAGCACCGCTTCGCCCAGCGTCTTTTCCACCTCGTCGATCGAGGATTGGATGAACTTGGTCGAATCGTAGGCCACCTTCATCTTCATCGACGGCGGCAAATTGCGCTCGAGCTCGGGAAACAGCGCGCGGACGCCCTTGACCAGGGTCAGCGGGTTGCCCTGCGGGGTTGCCTGCACGCCGATGAAGATCGCGTGCTCGCCGTTGAAGGCGACGCTGGCGTCGGAGCTCTGCGCGGCGAGCTCGACGGTGCCGATGTCCTCCAGCCGCACGAAGCCGCCATCCTTCGACTTGACGATCATGCGCTTGAACTGGTCGAGATTGCGCAGGTCCGAATTGGCGGAGACGTTGGAGACGACGAAAAAGCCCTTGGCCTGGCCGGCGGCGGCCTGGAAATTGTTGGCGGTGATGGCTGCCGACACATCGGCGGGCGAGACGCTGCGGCCGGCCATGCGGACCGGATCGAGCCACACCCGCATCGCAAAGGTCTGGCCGCCCAGGATATCGGCGGAAGCGACGCCATCGACGGTCGACAGCACCGGCTGGACTACGCGCGTCAGATAGTCCGAGATCGCGGAACCCGACAGTACTTCGGAGGAGAAGCCGAGATACATCACCGCCGTGGTTTGTCCCGTGGTCTTGGTCACCACGGGATCGTTGGATTCCTTCGGGATCAGGTATTTGACCGAATTGACCTTGGCCAGCACTTCGGTCAGCGCCTGGTTCGGATCAAAATTCAGCTTGATGTAGACCTGGATGGTGGAGGTGCCGAGCACCGAGGACGAGGTCATGTAGTCGACGCCCTCGGCGGAGGCCACCGCCTGCTCGATCGGCGTCGTGATGAAGCCCTGGATCAGCTCGGGCGACGCGCCGGGATAGATGGTGGTGACGTTGACCACCGTGTTCGACAGCTTCGGATACTGCCGGATCGGTAGAGAGGTCGCGGCCCGGAAGCCGATCAGAAGGATCAGCAGACTGACGACAACCGCCAGCACCGGCCGCTTGATGAAGATATCGGTCCAGACCATCGCGAAGCGCTCCGAATCGTCAGGTCATGATCCGATCCGATCGGATCATGATGCGGTATTTAGTAACGCGGCGGATTTGCCGGGATCGGCGGCGGGCCGTCGGTCGAGATGACGACGGATGCGCCCGATTGCAGCTTGAGCTGGCCGACCGCGACGACGCGATCGCCGGGCTTCAGCCCCGAGAGGATCTCGGCGCGGCCGTTGATCCGGTCGCCGGTGCGGACAAAGGTGCGAACGGCGCTCAGGCTGGTCTTGCCGTCACTCTCCTTCTTCTCGGTGATCAGGTAGACCGAATCTCCGTACAGCGTGTAGTCGACCGCGGTTTCGGGCACGGTGATGACCGGCGGCTTGTCCGGCAGCACGACGGTCGTGGTCGCGAACATGCCGGGCTTCAGGATGTGATCGGGATTGGCGAGCGTGGCCTGCACATGGATATTGCGCGTGTCGGTGGCGATCTGCGGCTCGATCGCGTTGATCTTGCCCTCGAAGGTGCGGCCGGGATAGGCGTCGACCGCGACGCGGACGGTCTGTCCGGCGTTCAGCTGTCCGGAGTCCTTCTCGGACAGCGTGAAGTTGGCGTAGAGCTGCGACAGATCGGTCAGCGTCACGATCTGCGTGCCGGCGGTGAGGTACTGGCCGACCTCGACATGGCGGACGCCGAGCTCGCCGTCGAACGGCGCGCGCACCAGCTTCTGCGAAATGATCGCCTCGATCTTGGCGATGCCCGCCATGGCCTGGTCATAGGTCGCCTGCGCGGCATCGACGGTCGACTGCGGACCGAACTGGCGTGCCGCGAGCTGCTTGGCGCGATCCAGCGCCGCCTGCGCGCCGATCGCCTGCGCCTTGAAGCTCGCAAGATCGCCCTGGTCGGGGCCGTCGAACAATTGCACCAGCGGCGCCCCCGCCTTCACGTTGGCGCCCGGCGTGAACAGGATGTCGGTGATGCGGCCCGAGACGTCGGAGGTGACGTTGACCTGATGCACGGCGGCGAGATCGCCGACCGCGGTCAACAGGTTCGGAAGCACCTCCGACTTCGCTTCGGAGACGGTGACGGTCGCCGGCGGCGGCCTGTTGTGGGCGAAGAACTCCTTGATCTTTTCGCCGCGGAAGTAATCGAACCACACCAGCCCGCCGACCAGCGCCGCCAGCAACGATCCGACGATGACGAACCAGAGCAGCGTCCGGGCCGGACGCTTGTGCTTCGGTTCCACGATCGGCTTGCCCGCGATTTTCGGTTCCGTGACAATGTTCATGTCATGCGCTCTCTGCGTTTAACTTCTGTCCCTGGGCCGGCGGCAACGCGCGATCCAGATGGGAGGCGATAGCAGTTTCGTTCAATCCGATGCCGCGGAGAATGAATTCGCAAAGCTGCCGCTCCAGATCGGCCGGATTGCCGTAAGCGAGGCACGGCGCGGAGGGCAGTCGCGTCAGCGTCGCCAGCAGCACGGTGTGATGTGCGAACCAGAACAAATTCATCGGTTCGCGTCCGATCCGTGCCGCGTCGCCTGCCGCGACCGCGCGCTCCAGCGAGGCGGTGAAGACCGGTCCGATCAGGCTTCCGATTTTCCCGTAGATCAGCCGCGCGAATTCGCCGTCGTCAAGGTGGCTCGTGATCATCAACCTCAGGCGTTGCGCTTCCTGCTGATCGGGCGCCTCCGCGACACCCTGGAAATGGCGGACCATTTCGCGGATCAGCACCACCAGCGTTGGCGTCGACGGTTCCAGTTCCAGCAACCGGTGCAGCGCGGGATCGGCCTCGCACTCCTCGCTGAGGATTTCCGCATACAGCGCCGATTTCGTCGGGAAGTGCTTGAACAGCAGACCTTCCGAAATTGCGGCCGCCGCCGCGACGCTCCTGGTCGTGGTCCCGGCAAAGCCATGGCGCGCAAAGCAGCGCTTGGCGGCGGACAGGATCAATTGCCGCCGCAAATCGTGGGTCATGCGCAGAGTGCTCATGCTTTGTGAGTAAGCACTCACCTTGGGCAAAATGTCAAGGAATCTGCTGCGCTGCACACGTTCACGTGAAGGCTAAATCGGCCCGAATCCCAACGCCCCGCGGATGCGGTTCACCGTATACTGGCCGTCGCGGCTGGAGAGCACGCGCTCGAGATTGGCGCTGTCGATCTTGACGTTGGCAAAGCGCGGCCCGCTGGCCGTGTCCTGCAGGGAAGGCGCGTAGGCCTCGATCTCGGCGAGCGTGCCAAGCGAACGGGCGTCCGCGATCCCGCAGGCCCGGGCAACGCCAACGAGATCGGCGGAAGCCGCCGTGTGGCTCGCCTGCCCTCCGGTTTCGCCATAGACCTCGTTGTCGAGCACGACGATGGTGAGGTTTTTCGGCTTCTGCAGGGCGACGGTGGCAAGGCTTCCCATCCCCATCAGCATGTCGCCGTCGCCGGTGATGACGACGACCGGCAGCGTCGGCTGCGCCAGCGCGATGCCGAGCCCGATCATGACCGCGCCGCCCATCGCGCCCCACAGATAGAGGTTGCGGTCGCTATCGCCGGCGGCCGCGATGTCGTAGGTGGAGGCGCCGAGCCCGCCGACCACGATCGCGTCCTTGCGGTCCGCCAACAGGCGGCCCACGACGCTGCGCCGGTTGAGAAGATTGGCCTTGCTCATTTGGTGAACACCTTTGCCCCGATCAGGCGCTGCGACAGAAGAAGCGCGGTCGGCGTGCAGGCGTTGTAGGCTTGCCCCGCCGCGGCTTCCATGACCTCGCGCACTTCGCCCGGATGCGAAGCGCGCAATACCTTGACGCCGCAAAGTTCGAAGACGCCTTGCGTGCTCGATCCCATCGGCACCTGCCAGGGATTGAATTCGCCCCACTCGCCGCGCATCGTCACCAGGGTGAGGAACGGAAAGCGGAAGATTTGCGTCAGCGACAGCATGTTGACGCAGTTGCCGACCCCGCTCGACTGCATCAACAGCACGCCGCGCTGGCCGCCGGCCCAGGCGCCAGCCAATAGCGCCACGCCCTCTTCCTCCGTCGTCAGCGGAATGCCGCGCATCGCCGACGAGCCCAGCACGCGTTCGATCAGGAACGAATGCCCGGCATCCGGCACATAGGGCACCTGACGGACGTCGAAGCGCTGCAGGATGCCGAAAATATCCTCCGGCCAGGCAGGGATAGCTTCGGGCGCAGTTTCGGAAGGAGCTTCAGTGCGGGCGTGCATTTTCATTTCCGGTCGGCTAGAGCGTTTTCGAGCGAAGTGGATACCGGTTCGCGTGAAGAAAACGCGTCAAAACAAGGAACCAGAGTCTGGTTGGTTCTGATTCCATCAGAACCAACCGGACTCTAGGCGAGACTGTCCGGCGCGGGACAATAGAGGGCGGCGGATTTTACGAAAGAGCAAAAACGGCATATCGGTCTCCCCCAGAGAGTATGGCAACATGAACGCGAACGCGCGAGAGCTGGCGTCAGGGTTCGACCTCGAGAAACTGACGGGCGAGTTCTATGCCGACCCCTACCCGACCTATCGTGCACTGCGGGAGCACGCGCCCGTCAAGCGCCTGCCCAACGGCTCCTGCTTCCTGACGCGCTATGACGACCTGGTCAGCGCCTACAAGAACACGAAGGTCTTCTCCTCCGACAAGAAAAAGGAGTTTTTCCCGAAATACGGCGCTTCGGCGCTCTACGAGCACCACACCACGAGCCTCGTCTTCAACGATCCGCCGGCGCACACGAGGGTGCGGCGGCTGATCATGGGCGCGCTGTCGCCGCGCGCGATTGCGGAGATGGAGGGCGACCTGATCGCGCTGGTGGACCGGCTGCTCGATGCGATCGCCGCCAAGGGAAACTTCGAATTGATCGCCGATTTCGCCGCCGCGATCCCGGTCGAGGTGATCGGCAACCTGCTCGACGTGCCGCGCAATGAGCGCGAACCCTTGCGCGGCTGGTCGCTGGCGATTTTGG
The DNA here is from genome assembly GCA_963721135.1 of uncultured Alphaproteobacteria bacterium. Lineage (GTDB taxonomy): Bacteria > Pseudomonadota > Alphaproteobacteria > Rhizobiales > Xanthobacteraceae > Bradyrhizobium. Next base: position 33,099 of record CAVRIB010000003.1, on the reverse strand, counting down.
GCGCGCTCGAGCCCGTCATCGGCCCCGAGATTTTTGCGCGCGGCAACACCGCCGTGCAGGATTTTCTGGCCTATCTCGAAACCCTGGTCGCGCGGCGGCGCGCCAGACCCGGCAACCCCGAGCGGGACGTGCTGACGCGGCTGATCCAGGGTGAGGACAATGGCGAACGGCTTTCGGAAAAGGAATTGCTGCACAACTGCATCTTCCTGCTCAATGCCGGCCACGAGACCACCACCAACCTGATCGGCAACGGCCTGGTGGCGCTGTCGCGATATCCCGCGCAAAGGAAGCGGCTGATCGAGCACCCCGATCTGATCAAGACCGCGGTCGAGGAAGTGCTGCGCTTCGAAAGCTCGAACCAGCTCGGCAACCGCATGACGACGGAACAGGTCGAACTCGGCGGCGTCACGCTTGCACAGGGCACGCCGGTGACGCTGTGTATCGGCGCCGCCAACCGCGACCCCCGGCAGTTTCCGGATCCCGAGGCCTTCGATATCGGCCGCTCGCCGAACCGGCATCTCGCCTTTGCCACCGGCGCGCATCAATGCGCCGGCATGGCGCTGGCGCGACTCGAAGGCGCGATCGCGATCTCGAGGTTTTTGGCGCGCTTCCCGGATTACGCGCTTGATGGCGCGCCGGTGCGCGGCGGCCGCGTCCGCTTCCGCGGCTTCTTGCGCGTGCCGTGCGTTGTGAATCGGTAGCGTGGCGTCATCACGCCCCGGCCGCGGCCTGGCTGCCCCCGATCTTGTCCTGCGTCATGGTGTCGAAATCGCCGGCGTCATGCCGCTCATGCAGCTGGCTCGACGGCTCGCCCCAGGTGCGGTTGACCATTCGGCCGCGCTTGACCGCCGGACGCCTGGCGATGGCGTCGGTCCAGCGCTGCAGGTGCTTGTAGTCCTGCACGCTGAGGAATTCCCCCGCGCCATAGAGCACGCCCTTTGCAAGGCCGCCGTACCAGGGCCAGACCGCGATATCGGCGATCGTATAGTCGGAGCCAGCCAGATATTCGTTGTCGGCGAGCCGCCGGTCGAGCACGTCGAGCTGGCGCTTCACCTCCATCGCGTAGCGGTCGATGGCGTATTCGATCTTGGTCGGCGCATAGGCGTAGAAATGCCCGAACCCACCGCCGAGGAAGGGCGCGCTGCCCATCTGCCAGAACAGCCACGACAGGCATTCGGCGCGCGCCTGGCCACCGGGGGGCAGCAACGCGCCGAATTTTTCAGCGAGATGCAGCAGGATCGCGCCGGATTCGAAGATCCGCATCGGGACGAGCCCGCTGCGGTCCATCATCGCCGGTATCTTCGAGTTCGGATTGACCGCGACGAAACCGCTGCCGAACTGGTTGCCGTCGATCTTGATCAGCCAGGCATCGTATTCCGCGCCCTTGTGGCCGAGCGCCAAAAGCTCTTCCAGCATCACCGTGACCTTGACGCCGTTCGGCGTCGCCAGCGAATAGAGCTGCAGCGGATGGCGACCAACCCGCAATTCCTTCTCATGCGTTGCTCCCGCGATCGGGCGGTTGATGGCCGCGAACCTGCCGCCGCTGTCCTTGTTCCAGCTCCAGACTTTCGGCGGCGTATAGGCGGAGGGATCGGCGGCATCGGTCATGGCGTTGGCTCCAGGGTTCGCGCGACTTCTTCAGTGGTCACTTAGGTACGGCGCGCAGCAAATCAAAGACCTAATCGGCGAAACCGACATAACGCACGAAGTCGCCGTTCGGCTCGCGGTCGGATTTGACAGTGTTCGCCGCAAAGCTGTCGTCGGGATAACCCATGGCGACGCAGGTCATGATGACCTCGTCCTCCGGAATATCAGCGACCTCGCGGACGATGTCCGAGCGCGTGATGCCCTGGCCGTTGATGACGGAGCCGAGGCCGCGGTCCCAGGCGGCGAGCACGATGCCGTAGCAGAGCGCGCCGAGATCGAAGTGACAGACCGCGCCGGGATCGAGGATGCGGTCATAGGTCAAGACCAGCGAGACCGGCGCGTCGAATTGCCGGAAACCGCGCAACACCCAGTCCTGCCGCATCGGCTTGTCGTCGCGCGCAATGCCCATGGCGCCGAACAGTTTCTTGGCGATGTCGACCTGCCGTCCCCGATGCACGCCCTGATATTCGCCGTGGCCGACGATGTCGCGCTTCGGCTTGGCGCCGGCCATCATCTCCTCCATGTTGCGGCGGCGGACGCGCTCCAGCGGCTCGCCGGCGAGCACGTGGACATGCCAGGGCTGGGTATTCATCGACGACGGCGCGCGCTTGGCGAGCGCGATGATCTCCTCGATTACGGCGCGCGGCACGGGCTCGGGCTTGAACCCACGCACGCTTCTGCGGCTGTTGACGAGCTCCTCGAATTCCATTTGCGAATATCCTTCGGCTTGTTCGCACCGTTTCTGCAGCGGCTCCTACCCGCCGCCGGACGACATTGCAACGCCTGCACGCGGCGATCCCCGCTCCAATTTCAGGGAGCGGTGACATTTTCAATAACGTACGGACATGCCTACGACTACAGAGTAACCGGATATGCAATGACAAGGGACAATCGATGCGAATGTCCGTGAGCTAAGGCCCGTAGCCCTGAATTGGCGTGACATTCATCAGGTCACCGGGGTAAAGATCGTCGCGCCCAACCGGCGGAGAAGGGTTGTGGGGAAACCAATGAACAAGCGGTGCAACTCGTTCGGAATGGCGATGCTGGGCGCGTTGCTTGCGACCTTCGCGGGCCACTCATCGACGCTGGCGCAGTCTGGCAGCACTGGCGGCGCTATCGGAGATAACGACAGGAGCTTATCGGGAGACCGCCCCGCCGTTCAACCGCCCCAAGTATCCTTGACGGGCCGATGGAGCTGGGCCGGGGATTGCAGCACCGGGCATTACGTCGGGGAGTTCGATCTGACCGAGACCTCACCGGGGCATTTCAGCGGGAGCTTTGCGGGAACGTCGCCGGACGATATGGGAAATATCGTCAACGGTGTTGTCGACGGTACCGGCATTTCCTTCACGCGAACATCGCCGCCGGGCCAACATTGGAGCGGCCAAATGACGGCCGGGCGAATTGAAGGTTCGATTTCCGGCTCGGCGACTTGTCGCTGGAGCGCCCGCAGGAAATGATCGCGGAAGAACCCAACCCGCTTCAAACCGCTGTCCGGTGCCGTTCGCAGCAGGTCCGCAATACCTCGTCCATCGGCCTTTCCCACCAGGCGCCAGAAAAGATCTCGACCTCGGAATAGCCGGCAAAGCCCTGGGCCTCGACGGCCGATCGGAGCGAGCGGATATCGATCACGCCGTCGCCCATCATGCCGCGGTCGTTGAGGATATCTTTTGTCGGCACCAGCCAGTCGCAGACGTGGAACGCGAGCAGGCGATCTTTCCCGGCGCGCGCGATCTGCGCCAGCACTTCGGGGTCCCACCAGATGTGATAGACGTCGAGCGCCACCCCGAGCGCGCCCGAGCGGTGCGGGTCGAGGCGGTCGCAGATGTCGAGTGCCTGCTTCGTCGTGTTGACGCAGGCGCGGTCGGCGGCATAGGCCGGATGCAGCGGCTCGATCGCGAGCGGCATGCCGGCCTTGCCGCGCATATTCCAGCAGTTCGGCGATGGCATCCTCAACCTGCGCCCGCGCCGCCGCGATGTCCCTGGAGGCCATACTCCCCGGACGCGAATATTGCGGCAGGCCGCCGGCCACCAGCACGATGCAGGGCGCGCCCAAAGCCTTGGCCTCGTCGACCGCCCTGCGGTTGTCGTCGCGCACCTCCATGCGATGCGCGGCGTCGGAGGTGAACATGCCGCCGCGGCAATAGCCCGACAGCTCCAGTCCCGCATGCCGCACCGCGCGCACGGCGCGGTCGAGGCCAACGCTCGCGACCTGCTCGCGCCAGGGGTCGATGGCGCGGATATCGTGCCGCGCGCAGGCCTCGATGATTTGCGTGAGATCGCCCTGCTTGCGGACGGTTGCGGTGTTCAGCGACATCCAGCGGTGATCGGCGGAAAAATCCCGCATCACGCATCGACGCCGCGCGTGGCGAGCAAAGCCTTCATGCGCCGCGTCGCGGCTTCCGGGTTGGCGAGCAGGCCTGCCTTGTCCGCCAGCCGAAACAGTTCGGCGAGATGCAACGTCGAGCGCGCGCTCTCCTGTCCGCCGACCATCGTGAAATGATCCTGATGGCCGTTCAGATAAGCCATGAACACGATGCCGGTCTTGTAGAACCGCGTCGGCGCCTTGAAGATATGGCGCGACAGCGGCACCGTCGGACCCAGCACATCGTGAAATCCGGCGGCGTCTCCGGCGGAAAGCCGCGACAGCGCGTAGGACGCCGCCGGCGCGATGGCGTCGAAGATGCCGAGCAGCGCGTGGGAGAACCCCTTGTCGTCGCCGGCGATCAGTTCGGCATAGTTGAAATCGTCGCCGGTATACATTTTCACGCGGGAATCGAGCCGGCGGCGCATGTCGATCTCGCGCCGCTTGTCGAGCAGCGAGACTTTCACGCCGTCGACCTTGGCGGCATTGGCGTTGATGACGCCGACCGCAACGTCCATCGCGCGATCGAGATCGGGCGTGCCCCAGTAATTCGCCAACGCCGGATCGAACATGTCGCCGAGCCAGTGGATGATCACGGGCTCGCGGACCTGCGACAGCACGCGGTCGTACACCTTGACGTAGTCATCGCCGTTGCGGCCGATCCGCGCCAGCGCGCGCGAGGCCATCAGGATGATGCGCCCGCCCACCTTCTCCACCGCCGCGATCTGTTCTTCGTAGGCGCGGATCACATCGTCGATGGTCCTGGCATCCTCCAGCGCGAGGTGATCGGTGCCGGCGCCGGAAAATACCAGCGCGCCTCCCCTCGCCTTCGCCGCCCGGACCGAGCGCTGGATCAGTTCCAGCGAGGTCGGCCAGTCCAGCCCCATGCCGCGCTGGGCAGTGTCCATCGCTTCGGCGACGCCGAGGCCGAGGTCCCAGATGTGCTCTCGGAAGGCGATGGTCCTGTCCCAATCGATAACAGCGGTCAGCCATGGATCGCCATCGGCGAGCGGATCGGCCACCACATGCGCGGCCGAAAACGCCACCCGGTTCAGCGTGCCCTCGAGCCTTGCCGGAAAGGTTCGCGACGCCGCGAGCCGATAAGTCTCGATGCCGCGTCCGGCGGTCGGCAATTTCAGCGACAGCGAGGATTGCGGCAGCACCGGCTTGTTCATGGCAAAGCCTCACACCTTGATCGGCGCGACGTCGATCCAGCGGCGCTCGCGCCAGCTCTGCAGCGCGCATTCGGCGAGCTGCACGCCCTTGGCGCCTTCCAATAGCGTATATTTATAGGGCGCGTCGTCGCAGACGTGGCGGATGAACATCTCCCACTGCTCCTTGAAACCGTTGTCGTAGACGATATTGTCCGGCAGCGTCTGCCAGTCGGCATAGAAATCGTGCAGCCGCTTCTCGTCGGGATTCCACACCGGCCGCGGCGTCGCCTGGCGGGCCTGGATCACGCAATCGGTAAGACCGGCGACCGCCGAGCCAAGCGTGCCGTCGACCTGGAAGGTGACGAGGTCGTCGCGATAGACCCGCGTCACCCAGCTCATGTTGATATGCGCGATCACGCCGTCCTTGAGGCGGAACGTGGCGTAGGCGGAATCATCGGCGGTCGCCTGGTATTTCTTGCCCTTCTCGTCCCAGCGCGCCGGGATATCGGTCGAGCCCGTGCAGCTCACGCTTTCGACCTCGCCGAAGAGATTGTCGAGCACGTAGCGCCAGTGGCATACCATGTCCAAAATGATGCCACCGCCGTCCTCGCTGCGGTAGTTCCATGATGGCCGCTGCGCCTCCTGCCAGTCGCCCTCGAACACCCAGTAGCCGAATTCGCCGCGCACGGCGGTGATGCGGCCGAAGAATCCGGAATCGCGCAGGAAGGCGAGCTTCTTCAGGCCCGGCAGGAACAGCTTGTCCTGCACGGTGCCGTGCTTGACGCCTTTGGCGTTGGCGAGCTTGACGACCGCGATCGCCTCGTCAAAATTGGTCGCGATCGGCTTTTCGCAATAGACGTGTTTGCCCGCGTTGATGGCTTTGGTCAGCAGCGAGGGGCGCGCCTGCGTGGTCGCGGCGTCGAAGAAGATGGTGTCGTTCTTGTCGGCCAGCGCCTTGTCGAGGTCGGTGGTCCAGCGCGCAATGTCGAAACGTTTCGCCAGTTGCTCGACCTTGCCGGCGTCGCGGCCGACCAGAACCGGATCGGGCATCACGCGATCGCCATTGGCAAGTCTGATGCCGCCGGCGTCGCGGATCGCGACGATCGAGCGGATCAGATGCTGGTTCAGCCCCATGCGGCCGGTGACCCCGTTCATGATCACGCCGAGCCGTTGCGTCGTCATATCGCCTGTTCCCTCGCGGTTCTCGCTTCCGGCAGCGCAAGCGGCGCCAGCGCCGACCAGTCGGGATGGACACCGCTCGCAAAGCCCGGCGCCGTCAGCGATCCCGTCAGGAGATCGCCACTATGGATTGAGAGCCGGACGGTTTTTCCGTCGCGGACGTAGAGATCGGGATGAACCGCCCGGAACGCTTCGGCCTCGGCGGCCGGCGTATTGGCGAATCCGTCGACATAGTGGTGGCCATTGCGCTCGGCGTGGCTGATGCCGATCAACGCACCAAGCGCGAGGTCCTGCTGCACGGCAAGCCCGGCCTGGCAGGTCAGGTCCTCGCCGGCGATGAAGTATTTTTTGCCGCCCTGCGCGCTCCATTCGGCGGCGCGGGTCGCGTTGAGGATCGACTTGTAGATCCCCTTGCAGCATTTCGAGGAGATGCCGCGATAGCCGAGCGCGCGCGCCGTGACGAACGCGTCATAGCTGTCGTCGGCCTCGTCGATGATGAAATCGCGAGCCCCCAGCGCGCCGAGCGGCGACTGGGCGAAGATCTCGCGCGGCATCGGTTGCTCGATGTAGAGCAGTTTTGCGGCGATCGGCTTGAGCGCGGCGTCGCGGTCGAGGCGATCGCAAAGCGTGCCGAGTGCCGTGAGGTCGGCATATTGCTCGTTGGCGTCAAGCGTGACGCGGTAGTCATCCGGCAGGGTCGCGAGTTCGTTGCCGATGCGGGTCAGGCGCGCGGCGTCGTGCCCGGGATCGCCGTTGAGCTTCAGCTTGAAATAGCGTGCGCCGGCGTTTTCGTCGCCGTCTGCGACGCCGCCCTTGCCCTCGACCTGGTCGTCGAGGCCGACGGTATGCCGGATCGCGACGCGCTCCAGCCGCCGGCAGCGGGCGAGGAATTGCTTGATATCGCTTTCCGTCAGATCCGGCGACAGGCGCGTATCGATACCTGCGATATTGTCGGCCATGCCGTCGAAGAAATTCGCCTCGGCGCGACGCAGCAGCGCGTCCAGGATCGCCTTGTCGATTTCGGCCGGGCCGAAGCCTGCCGCGAGCGGCGGGATGTCCTCTTTCGCGCAGGCCTCGAGCTGAGGGGCGAGGCGTGCGGCGTGCAGGCCGAACGCGGTCTCGGCGCCGGTGCGGGCCAGATAAAGCTCGCGCGCGATCGCAAGCGAGCGCTTGAGTTCATCAGCGGTTTCCTCCGACGTCAGATGCGGCCGCTTGTCGAACCATTTCGGCGCCAGCATCTCCGCGCTCGCGCCGACGGCGGTGCCCTTGCCCGCGACCTCGATCTCGACCCGCACGAAGATTTGCGTAGCGTCGTTGATCGTCACCGCGCCAAAGCGAAACGGCTTCTTGAAGGGTATCGGCCGCTCGAAGAATGCGATATCCCGCACGGTGACACGTGGCGTCGTCATCTGCAGCCTCAATTCCGCGCGCTTTTGGCGAGGAAGTGGCGGGGAATGCGCGGCAGCCCGGTAAAGGCCACACTCCGCTTCCTCGCTTGTTGGTTTGGGAGAAGAATTAACCCGTTGGATAAATACTGTCTAGCGGTTTTCCGTCGGCTAGACCTGGCTCGATGCCACACATTCCGCCGTCGTCCCTGCGAAAGCACGGACCCATAACCACAGGCATTGGCTATTGCGCGAAAGCCGTCGAACACCGTCTTCCAAAACAAACGCCGCGGCGTATGAGTCCCTGCTTTCGCAGGGACGACACCGGCACTGTTGCCTGACGGGCAAATCACTCATCGGTTTGTGCAGGCCGCTGTCAACCCCCTTTCGTAAAAATATTTCTGTTTTGCGGAAACACAAATCACCCTATATGCATTGTGTCCCGTCCCACCAAGGGGCGTTTCGCGATCGTCACGGACGCGGGGCGGGATGCGGTGGACGCCGAGAGTGCGCTTGACGAACGGCGCTGAGGCGGACGGCGAAGTCGTGTGGGCCTGGCACCCCGACGCTGGTGTCAAGTTCGCGTTAAGGCGCGCGGGCGACGGTGGCAAACAAGCCCGGTGCACCGGGGCGAGCACGAAGTAAGCCGTAAAACCATTGCGCGGGGAATGCCGGGTGAAACCGGTGTGACCGTGGTGACTACGCTCGTGTACTTTGTTTTTTATCGTACGCGAGGCTGCGGGCGCATCGAGCGCCCGGCATTCCCTGCGCCCTCACTTCCGAGGGGCCGGACCGAAACGCAAACCTCGCGCGAAAAACATGCGGCGAGATCGCGGAGTTATGTCTTGCCGTCATTGCGAGCGCAGCGAAGCAATCCACCTTTCCACTTGCCCTGCCATGGATTGCTTCGCGGAGCCTGCCATCGGGCGCGCATTCGCGCGACCCGTTGGCTCGCAATGACGGCCCTAATTGTCATCACCCGCGAAAGCGGGTGATCCAGTATTCCAGAAGCGGCAGTGATGGAATCGACAAGCCGCGGCGTACTGGATCGCCCGGTCAAGCCGGGCGATGACGAGTTAGGTTGGGCTGTTTGACAATTGAATCTCTATCCGTCGTCCCTGCGAAAGCAGGGACCCATACGCCGCGGCCTCTGTTTGGGGTACGATGGGAGTTGGCTTCGCAACGACAAATGCCTGTGGTTATGGGTCCCCGCGTTCGCGGGGACGACACCTGAAAATGTTTTGCTAGCGCGGGGACACCAAAAGCAATGGTCAAGCAACCGTAGGCACGGGCGCGCGCAGTCGGGGCGGCTTCTTCTTGCCGAACGCGGCGATCGATTTTCCCGTCAATGCCGCCAGCACCAGTGCGACCATGTGCGCGAGACGCTCGTCTTTGGCCTCCTTGCTCAGGAGATCGCGGCCGAAGACCGTGCCGAGCGTCGCGCTGTTCGAGAGGTAGAAGAAGCCGAGCGCGGCGATCGAGATGTAGAGTTGCACCGGATCGACCGCGACGGCGAAATCGCCGCTCGCGACGCCGCGCCGCACCACGGTTCCGATCATCTCGACGAAGGGCGAATGCATCGACTTGACCCTGGTGGAGCGCTTCAGGTGGCGCGCATTTGCGAGATTCTCGGTATTGAGCAGCGCCAGAAATTCGGGATTGCGGATGAAGTAGTTCCAGGTGAAGTCGATCAGGCGCTCGATCGCGCGGGGCGGATCGAGATGCTCGAGATCGAGGCTGCGCTCCTCGGCGCGGATCTTCCGGTAGGCGCCTTCGAGCACCGCGAGATAGAGGTCTTCCTTGTTGCCCACGTGGTAATAGAGCATCCGCTTGTTGGCGCCGGCCTTGGCGGCGATGCGGTCGACGCGGGCGCCGGCGAGCCCATGGGCGGCGAACTCCGCCTTCGCGGCCTCAAGAATGCGAAGCCGCATGCCCTCTGGGTCGCGCTGCCATTTCGGAGCCTGCTTCGCCTTGGCCAAGGTGCCCGCCCGGTGAGTGTGGGAAACGGATGTAGCACGCGAGCGGGCGTTTGAGAACAAACCGTGCGCCATCAGCCGTCATTGCGAGCGAAGCGAAGCAATCCATGGCGCGGCACGCAGTCATGGATTGCTTCGTCGCTTCGCTCCTCGCAATGACGAGGGAGGGCGCTCACACCCTCGCCGCCGGCTGCACCAACAGCGTAGGGATGCCGCAGGTGCCGCTGCGGACGGTGAGCACGCGCGTTCCCGGCTTGCGGCCGGGGCGCACTTCGGACACCTCGACGCCGGCCGCGGCGAGCCGCGCCCGCGTCGCGTCGATGTCGGCGGCGCGCCAGCTCAGGCCATAGAGCCGGTCATGCGCCTTGTCCTTCAGCGCGTCCTTGCCCGCCCGCTGCACGACCTCGACGATGAGGTCACCGCAGCGAAAGAACATCAGCCGGCCCCAGTCGGGATGCGAACGGTCGAGCGCCATGTCGAGCCCGAGTCTCGCGCCATAGAGCGCGGCGGCGCGTTCGGGATCGGCGGTCGAGATCACCACGTGATCGAGCCCGGTGATCGAGGCCACGGTGGAGCGGACCGCGAGCGGCCGCTCTTTGGCGAGTTCGAGGAAGAACAGCCGGACCCCGCGCGTGGCCTCGGTTGCCGCGCGGGTGCGCTTCCACGACAAGCTCGCGCCCGAAACCTCATCGCGGCTTTCGGCGTCGGTGACGGGTTCCGGCTGCAGCATCAGCCGGTCGAGCCGGCGATGCATCTTCGCGATATCGGCAGTGCGGAAACAGATGCTGGCGAGCCCCTCGCCCTGCGCCGCGGTCACGGCGCGGATACGGTCCGCGGTCGCGCCATCGCCGTGCGGCGACATCAGTTCCAGCGTCATGTTGTCGAGCGTGAACAGCACGCGCTCGGCGCCATCGCCGGTGTTCCGCCACGACGGCGTCCGCGCAAACAGCGTCTCGTAGGCCGCGACGCCGGCGGCGATGTCGGACACCAGGATGACGACGTGGTCGAGGCCGGTGATCACGGGAACAGTCCCCTCTCCTCTGTCGCGCCTGGCAGGAACGATCGGTAACGGCGGCAAGGCCGTCAGCCGAAAAGGGCGCGGGGATGGTCGTAGTCCGGCCTCATCCCTATCTCAAGCGATCAAGGCCCTGTCCTTGCGAATAATTTCAGCGATTATTCCCGGCCAACCGGTGTAAGCTAAAGCCGCCGGCCGGGACCACCCCAAGCCACCACGGAAGACGAATGCAGGCCCTCTTCATTGGACAAACCTATATCGACGTCACGTTCATTACCGACCACATGCCGACCGGCGACGAGAAGCATGTCGCCAAAGCCTACGCGGTATCGTTCGGCGGCAATGCCGTTACCGCCGCATTCTGCTGCGCCAAACTGGGGATCGTGCCGGACCTGATCGCCACCGTCGCCAATGACTGGCTGGGGCGGATGTTCCAGGACATGAGCGCGAAGTACGGCATCTCGGTGCATCCGCGCAAGGTCGCTACCTCCTCGCTCTCCTTTATCATGCCGAAGGACGGCAAGCGGGCGATCGTGCGCTGCCGCGACGACGAGCACATCCATCCCTTCCCGCTATTGAACCTCGGCGGCTGCCGCGCGCTGCATGTCGACGGCCACCAGCCGGATGCGGCGATCCACTATGCCAAACTGTGCCGCGAGGCCGGCATCCTGACTTCGCTCGACGGCGGCGGCCTGCGCACCAACACCCATGAACTCCTTGAGTTCATCGACGTCGCCATCGTTGCCGAGCGGCTGTGCGAGCAGATGGACCTGACGGTCGAAAAGATGCTGGATTACCTCAAGAGCCGGGGCTGCCGGGTCGGCGGCGTCACCATGGGCGAAAAGGGCCTCTATTGGTACGACGAGACCGGCAAGACGCACACGCTGCCGGCGCTGCCGATCCCGCAGGATCGCGTGCTCGACACCAACGGCGCCGGCGACGTGTTCCACGGCGCCTACATCTATTCCTATCTGTCCAGTCCCGGCAAAAGCTGGCACGACCATTTCGAGTTCGCGCGCGCGGCATCGACCTACAAGATCCAGCGCCTCGGCAACGAGGCCGGCCTGCCGGCGCTCTCCGACATCGAGAAGGTCAGGCAGGAATTTGGCGAGCGGGTCTAGGCCTGACGGTTAGGAACAGCGCTCTCCGGGATCAGCATATGGGCCGCGTTTTCGTCGCCGGCAGCATCAACATGGATGTGGTCGCAACCGCCGAGCGGCATCCGCGGGTCGGCGAGACCGTCGCGGGCTCGGCCGTGCGCTATTTTCCCGGCGGCAAGGGCGCGAACCAGGCGGTCGCGGCCGCCAAGCTCGGCGCACAGGTCACGCTGATCGGCCGGCTGGGCAAGGATGCGTTCGGCGACGAGTTGAAGGCGTTCCTCGCCGCGCAGGGCATCGACCTCAGCCGGGTGCAGCAGACCGCCGAAGCCCACACCGGAACGGCGATCATCACCATCGCCAATGCCGACAACACCATCGTCGTCATTCCCGGCGCCAATGGACTGGTGAGCATAGCCGACGTCGCCACGCCGACGCTTGCAAAAGGCGACATCGCGGTCAGCCAGTTCGAGATCCCGCTTGCGACGATCGCAGCCTTCTTCAACCGCGCCCGCGCCGCCGGGGCGACCACGATCCTCAACCCGGCGCCGGCCGTCGCATTCGATCAGGGACTGCTCGATCTCGTCGATATCCTGGTCCTCAACGAGACCGAGCTCGGCTTTCTGAGCAAGACCGAGCTGCGCGAGGGCGACGATGACGGACGCTTCATCGAAGCGGCAAGATCGTTGGCAGCGGGCAAGGACAATGGCCGGGACAAGGTCATCTGCGTGACGCTCAGCAAGCGCGGCGCACTCGCGCTCGTCGATGGCGAACCGCTGATCGTTCCGGGCCATGCGGTCGAGGCGGTCGACACCACAGGCGCGGGCGATTGCTTCGTTGGTGCGATCGCCGCACGGCTTGCAGCGGGAAGTTCCATCGGCGCCGCGATCGGCTACGCCAACTTTGCCGCCTCAATCTGCGTGCAGCGAATGGGCGCCGCGCCATCGATGCCGACCGCGGAGGAGGTCGAACTCGCTTACGCCAGCGCGCCCTTGAGATCGAAGCTCATATCGGCCGCCTTCTCCGCCTCGATCGACCGGTTCATGCCGAGGATCTTGCGGCCGAACACGTGGTCGGCGGCGCGGTTGACTGATTCGATGCCGACGAGCTGGCCGGCCTTGTAGCAGAACGCCGAGAACGACCGCTGCGCACGATCGCCGCGCACCACGACGTGATCGTAGCCCGTGGTCAGCCCCGCGATCTGCAGCTTGTCGTCGCCCTGGTCGCTCCAGAACCAGGGCATGCCGTCATAGGCCCTGGAATTGCCGGTGAGCCGCGCCGCCATGCAGCGCGCGTGATCGGTGGCGTTCTGCACCGATTCCAGCCGCAGCGAACCGCCGAAGCGCGGGCTTGCGAACAGCGCGCAGTCGCCGATCGCCGAGATATTCGGATCCGACGTCAGCAAGTTCTCGTCGGCGATGATGCCGGACGCGACGGGAAGGCCGGCTTCCGCCGCAAGCTCCACATTGGGCAGCACGCCGACACCGACCACGACTAGGTCGGCCGGCACGTGGCGGCCGTCGCTGAGGCTGACACCGGCGACCTTGCCGCCATCGGCCTCGATGCTGGTCGCCTGCACGCCGAGATGAATGCGGATGCCCGCCGCGGCATGGCGCTCCTGAAAGTAGTCGGAGATTTCGGCCGTCACCGCGCGCGCCATGACGCGCCCGGCGAGTTCAACCACGTCGACCTCGAGCCCCTTGGCGCGTGCGGTGGCGGCGAATTCGAGGCCGATGAAGCCGGCGCCGATCACGACGACCCGCCGGCGCGCGGCCATCAGCTTCCGCAGCGCCTCGCTCTCATCGAGGATACGCAGGTAGCGCACGTCGGCCAGATTGGCGTTGGGAATGTCGAGCAGGCGATTGCGCGCGCCGGTCGCCAGCACCAGATGCCCGTAATCGAGAAACGCGCCGGAGGCGAGCACCAGCCGTTGCGCGGCGCGATCGATGAAGGCGGCGCGATCGGCGATCAGCTCGATGTTCTGGTCGCGGTAGAATTTCTCCGGCCGGAACATCAGGCTGTCGGGCCGGCCTTCGCCCTTGAGATAGGCCTTGGACAGCGGCGGCCGCTGATAGGGCAGATGCGCCTCGTCGTTGATCAGGTAGATGCGATCGCCATAGCCGAGCTGCCGCAGCGATGCCGCGAGCTGGAAACCCGCATGCCCCGCGCCGGCAATCAGAACCGCTCCTTGCGTCATCGGGTCAGGCAGGTACCACGCGAAGCGGCAAGGTGTCGAGGCCGCGCAGTGTGTTGTTCAGCCGCCACTCGGGCGTCCCGGCGAGCTCGATCGAGGTGACGCGCCTTGCGAGCGCGCCGAGGACGGCCTCGCTCTCGAGCCGCGCCACGGCCTGTCCGACGCAACCGTGAATGCCGGTGCCGAAGGTCATGTGCCCGGTGGCGCGGCGGCTGATGTCGAACGTATCAGGCCGCTCCCAGCGTCGCGGATCGCGGTTGGCGGAGGCGAGAAACAGCAGCACCTTCTCGCCGTCACCGAGGCGGACGCCGGACACCTCGACCGGCTTCGTGGTGGTCCGGAAGAAGGTCTGCACCGGCGCCTCGAAGCGCAGCACCTCTTCGAAGGCGTTGCGGGTCAGCTTGGGGTTGTCGCGAAGCATGCTCCACTGCGCGGGATGGGTAGCAAAACAATAGAGCGCGTTGCCGAGCCCGTAGACCGTGGTGTCGATGCCGGCCGAAAGGAACGAGCGCACCAGCATGCCGGCCTCAAGCTCCGTCAGCTCGCCGGAATCGACGGCCTGGAAAATCTGCATGCCCAGTCCGTCGGGCGCCAGCGCCGCACGGCTGCATTTCGACATGATCCAGTCGCGGACCGAGCCGGCATTGGCCATCGCCTTGTCGAACAGGTCGTTGCGCGGGCCGAAGCCGTTGAACACCATGTTGCCGTAAGGCAGCAGGTTCTCCCGGCCGTCTTCGGAAATGCCGACCGCGTCCGGAAACACCTTTAGCGGATAGGCCTCGGTGAGATCGGCGATGCCGTCGAACTCGCGCTCGTCGACCAGGCGCGCAATGAGCGACTCCGCCGCGCGCTCGAAGGTCGTGCGCAGGACGTTGATCGCGGCCGGCGACAGGATCCGCGTCAGCACCGCGCGGGTGCGCGTATGCAGCGGCGGATCGGCTTCCAGGATGATGCTCGGCGGCCGCCACGGCGGCTCTTTCCGGAAATCGCTCAGGCCGACGCCGGCCGATGAACAATAGGTCTGCCAGTCGGTCAGCGCGTCGCGGACCTCCTGATGCCGGGCCATCGTCCAGATGCCGTACTGCTCGAGCCAGACCACGGGGCCTGCCTCACGCAAGCTCTCGTGATGCGGATAGGGATTGCGCAGGAAGGCGTGCGAGAAGGGATCGACGGTGGAAACCGGACGATCGACGGTCGTATCCATGCTCATGACGCCTGCTCCCTATTTGCGGCTGTTGCAATGCGATGACCCACCCGCCGTTCGCCGGCATTTTGCAGGCCCGGGCCGGGATTGTCACCTCGTCCGTTCTGCTATTTAAATGCCGGCCTGTCATTCCCTGACCCCTCAAGGCTTTTCAAGATGCCGATATCAGCTCAAGCCGCCTCCCTCCCCGACGATCCGGCGCTGCTCGCCGTCGACGGCGCGATCGCCACCATCACGCTCAACCGGCCAGCCGCCTTCAACGCGATCGATCTTGCGATCGCAAAGAAGCTGGAACAGCTGGTCGCGGAAGTCGAAGCCGACGACGATATCCGGGTGCTGGTCATCGAAGGCGCCGGCCGCGCCTTCTGCGGCGGCGGCGATCTGCAGACCATTGGCGCGGCCGCGGCGGCCGACACTATTGCGCCCGTGGTCGGCGAGATGCTGTCGCATTATCACGCCTTCATCACGACGCTGCGGCGGATGCCGAAAATCGTGCTTTCCAGCGTGCACGGCTCGGCGGCCGGCGCCGGCCTGTCGCTCGCCTTCATCGCCGACCTCTGCATCGCCGCGGAAGACGCCCGCTTCACCCCGGCCTATGCCAAGCTCGGCGTATCGCCCGACGGCGGCGGCACCGTGGGCGTGGTCTCAAGCGTCGGCCCGCGGCGCGCGCTGCAGATCTATCTCGCCGAAGACACCTTTTCCGCCAAACAGGCCCACGATTGGGGCCTCGTCGCCAAGGTGGTGCCGGCTGTCGAATTGAAGGCCGCGACGCGAGAGTTCGCGCTGCGGCTCGCGCAAAACGCGCCGACCGCGATTGCCACGACCAAGTCGCTGATCCACCGCTCGCCGGTGACGCCGATCGAGGCACAGCTCGACGCCGAACGCGACGGCATCATCGACTGCATGCACACCGACGAATTCCGCATCGCGGTGAAGAAGTTCACGAGCAAAGGGAAGTAGGCCGTTGTCGTTCCTGCGAAAGCAGGAACGATACGCCGTGACGGCGGTTGTCACGGGAGGTACGCGTTACCTTCACTTGCGTCGCATCAACTAACGCCGGTGGTTATGGGTCCCTGCTTTCGCAGGGACGACAGCTCACTCAGGGCAGATATATCCCGCTCCCGTCGGCGACCTGAAGCAGCCGACCGATTCCGGGAGCGCGTGCTTGGGCAGCCACAGCACCACCTTCGGGAAATAGATGGTGAAGGTGATGGTGAGGAAGAACACCACATAGATCGGCAGCGCGGCGCGCAGCGCCTTGCCGAAGCTGACGCCGACGAATTTCGAGGCCATTAGCAATACGAGCCCGTAAGGCGGCGTGATCAGCCCGAACGCCAGCGTCGCGATCAGCACCACGCCCATGTGCACGCCGTTGATGTCGCCGGCCTGCGTCAGCGCGTTGACCAGCGGCATGAAGATGATGATGGTCGGCACCGGCTCGATGAAGTCGCCGACCACGGTGAACAAGGCCACCATCAGCAACATGATATATTGCGGATTGTTGCCGGCGATCGAGGTGATCCAGTCGGCGATCACGATGGCGCCGCGCAGGTAAGCCAGCATCCAGCCGAACGCGTTGGCGGCGCCGATGGTGATGAGCGGCAGCGAGAAGATCAGGCCGGCGAGGCAGAAGTCGTAAGGGATCTTGCGCAGGTGCCCGCGATTGAGCGCGGGGATCACGACCGAGATGATCCAGACCACCGCGACCACGCCGGCCTCGGTCGGGGTGAACCAGCCGGTGAGAATGCCGCCGAGCAGGATCACCGGAATCATCAGCGGCAGCGCGGCGTCGGCGGTCGCGAACACGACCTGGCGCAGCGGCGCCCGCGGCTTGCGCATCCCGGAGGGGCCGAAGAAGTAGCAATAGATCATCAGCCCGAAGCCGATCATGAAGCCGGGAACCACGCCCGCCATGAACAGGCCGGCGATCGAGACGTTGCCGACCGCGCCATAGACCACCGCGGTGATGCTCGGCGGCACCAGCGCGGCGATGGTGGAGGCCGACGCGATGATCGCGGCGATGAACGCGGGGCTGTAGCCCTCGCGCTTCATCGGCCCGCCCAGCGCGCGGCTCATCACGGCGACGTCGGCGGTGGTCGATCCCGACATTTCCGAGAAGAACATGCTGAAGACGACGACCACCTGCGACAGCCCGCCCCTGATGTGCCCGACCAGCGACAGCGACAGATTGGCGATCCGAACCACGACGTTGGCCGAACTCATGAGTTCGCCGACCAGGAGGAAGAACGGGATCGCCAGCAGCGCCTCGGAATCGACGCCGTCGAAAATCTTCTGAACGATCGCCGCCAGCGACACGTCGGTCAGCGAAGCCGCGACGAACACGCCCGCCATCAGCGAGAACGGCACGGGGACGCCGAGATAGCCGAAGAACAGGAAGCAGAACGACATCAGCGCGAGGATCACCGGTGCGCTCACGGCCGCGTCCTCAGGCTGATATCGGTGTCGACAGGCGGGATAGCGACATCCTCATCCGGCGGCTCGGGATGGTCGAAGCCGTTTCGGATGCCGTTGACCAGCTGCTCGATCGTGAACAGGGCAACCAGCGCGCCGGCAAGCGGAATAACCGCATAGAGCGAGGCGATCGGCGTGCCCGACGGCAGGCGGAAACTGCCGAAGCCGCGCAAGTAATTGATGTAGCCGAACCAGATCAGGCAGCACGCCACCCCCAGCACCACCATGCGGATCAGGATCTCGACGATCAGGCGCGGCGTGCCGTGCAGGGCTTCCGAGATCGCGGTCAGGTAAAGATGATCGTTGCGACGGGTGGCGACCGCAGCCCCCAGGAAGATCGCATAGATGAACAGCGTGGAGGTGACCTCCTGCAGCCACAGCCAGGGGTGGCCGATGGTGCGCGTGACGATGTCGCACGCGACCGAGAGCGAAAAACCGAAACACAACACGCCGCAGAGAATCATCAGGACCAGCTCGAGCCGGTCGAACGCCCGCCACTTCAGGTGATGCTGGCGCTGCAGCACCAGTTTGTCGGCGATGGACATCGGCTCTCCCTGCGGGCCGCTTTACCTCGTCATGGCCGGGCTCGTCCCGGCCATCCACGTTCTTGGCGTTCCAGCTTGAAGGACGTGGATGCCCGGGACAAGCCCGGGCATGACGACTTCGCGTCAGTTGATCGCGCGGATCAGGGTCTTGATCTTGTCGGCGTGCGGGCCGAGTTCCTTGGCGAGCTTGTCGAGGAAGGGATCGGCGATCTTCTGGAATCCCGCCTTGTCGACATCGGGGACGATCTTGACGCCCAGCTTGGCAAGCTTGGTGGCCGCGGTGTGCTCCAGCTCGAACGCGCGCTTGGGTTCCTGCAGGCTGACGTCCCTTGCGGCGGCAAGCACCCACTGCTTCTGCTCGGCGCTCAGGCTTTGCCACAGCTTGTCGCTGATCCACACCACCGCGCAGTTGGCTTCGTGCTCGGTCATCGACAGCACCGGCGCCACTTCGTAGTGCTTGTTGATGAGATAGACGTTGAGGCCGTTCTCGCCGAAATCGACCACTCCCGTCTGCAGCGAGGTGTAGACGCTGCCGAACGGCATGTGCACGGTCTGCGCCCCGTAAGCCGCGAACATCGCGTCCTCGGTCGCGGTCGCCTGCACGCGCACCTTGTAGCCCTTGAGATCGTCGACCTTGTGCACTTCCTTCTTGCCGTACATGTCGCGGAAGCCCTGGGTGCCGAGCCCGATCGCGTGAATGCCCTTGACGGTATCGTCGATCATGTCGCGGATCGCCTCGAAGATCTTCTGATCGCCCATCGCCTTGATCATGTGATCTTCGTTGCGGAACAGGAAATGCAGCGACATCACCCCGGCCTGCGGCGAGATCGTCGAGCTATTCGCCGAAGACACGATCGCGAAATCGATGTCGCCCGAGCGGACCAGCTGCAGGATCTGCGGCTCCTGCCCAAGCTGCGCGCCGGGATACTGGTCGACCAGCATGGTGCCCTTGCTCAATTCCTTGAGCTTGGCGGAGAAGATGTCGTAGGCGACACTGTAGCCGGAATTGAGCTGCTGATCGTGGGCGAAGCGATAATGCTTCGCCTCCTGCGCGCCAGCGTTGGCCGCGAACATCATCGCCGCGGCCGCGGCGGCGAGCGCCGTCATTTTCTGCAGATATTTCATCGCCGGTTTCCCCCTGTTTTGGTTTTGGCAATCTTCCCATCAAGGTCGGGAGATTGTCAATAAAACATCGGGGTTGGAGCGCCAATTCAGGCGAGAGAGCCGCAAAAGCCGGGAAATTATCTATAATTCAGTCGTAGGGTGGGCTATGCGAAGTGTCGTAGCCCGGATGGCGCGAAGCGAAATCCGGGACCAGTTGATCCACTTGTGATCTTGCCCCGGATTTCGCTTCGCTCCATCCGGGCTCCAGGCGCTTATGCGCGAGGCACGGCGCGAGGTGCGCCTCTGCCCGCCCTGCGATGTCGCCGCGCGCGCTACTTGATCGCGCGGATCAGGTCCTTGACCTTCACGGCGTGCGGGCCGAGCTCCTTGGCGAGCTTGTCGAGATAGGGGTCGGCGATCGCGATGAAGCCTGATTTGTCGACGTCGGTGACGATCTTCACGCCGATCGACCTCAGCTTGTCCTGCGACTGGTGCTCGAGTTCGATGGCTTTGGCCGGCTGCTCCTTGTTGACCTCGTCGGCGGCGGCCTGCACCCAGCCCTGCTGTTCCGGCGTCAGACTGTTCCACAATTTGTCGCTGACCCAGACCAGGCTGTTGTTGGCCTCGTGCTCGGTCATCGAAAGCACCGGCGCCACCTCGTAGTGCTTGTTGGCGAGATAGACGTTGACGCCGTTCTCCGCGACGTCGACCACGCCTGTCTGCAGCGAGGTGTAGACGCTGCCGAACGGCATGTGCACGATCTGCGCGCCGTAGGCCGGGAACATGGTGTCCTCGGTCGGCGTGGCCTGCACCCGCACCTTCAAGCCCTTCATGTCGCCGACGTTCTTGATCTCGCGCTTGGCATACATGCTGCGCAGGCCGAGCGTCGACAGCGCGATCACGTGCGCGCCCTGCACGGTATCGGCGATCATCGCCTTGACCGCCTTCGACACTTCCGGGTCGGCGATTGCCTTGATCAGGTGCGCTTCGGAACGGAACAGGAAGTGCATCGACATCACGCCGGCCTGCGGCGACAGTGTCGCGGCATTGGCCGAGGACGAGATGCAGAATTCCACGTCGCCGGCCTTCACGAGCTGCAGCACCTGCGGCTCCTGGCCGAGCTGCGCGCCCGGATACTGGTCGATCAGCATGGTGCCCTTGCTCAATTCCTTGAGCTTGCCAGCGAAGATATCGCCGAGGATGCCGTAGCCCGTCGTCTTCGGCTGATCGTAGGCGAAGCGATAGTGTTTTGCTTCTTGCGCGGATGCGGTTGCACTGATCGCGATGGCGATCACGACCGCTCCGAGAATCCTTTGCAAATTGCTCATTGTCTCCCCTCCCTTTGTCTCATTTTTTCTTTGATCATCCCATTGGCGTTATCGGGATGTCAATCAAACAAAGGGAGCGAGCAGCCACTCCGCTGTCATCATCCGCGAAAGCGGATGATCCAGTACGCCGCGGCAGCGCGGCTTTATCTCAAGCGCCTGCGATTACTGGATGCCCCGCTTTCGCGGGGCATGACGGCCGGAGGATGCTACCCCTTCCCCTTGTCGCGCATGAAATCGAAATCGCAGCCTTCGTCGGCCTGCAGGATGGTTTCGTTGAACAGATAGGCGTAGCCGCGCTTGGCCCATTCCGGCGTCGGCTCAGGCTTCAGCGCCGCGCGGCGCTTTTCCAGCTCAGTGGCATCGACCAGAAGCTCGATGCTGCGTTTCTCGACGTCGAGCCGGATCATGTCGCCGTTCTTCACCAGCGCCAGCGGGCCGCCGACGGCGGATTCCGGGGTGATGTGCAGCACGATGGTGCCGAACGCGGTGCCGCTCATGCGCGCGTCGGAAATCCGCACCATGTCCTTGACACCCGCGCGCAGAAGCTTTTTCGGGATCGGCAGATAGCCCGCCTCCGGCATGCCCGGCGCGCCCTTCGGGCCGGCATTGCGCAGCACCAGCACATCGTCGGCGGTGACATCGAGCGCGGCATCGTCGACCCGCCGCGTCATGTCTTCCACCGACTCGAACACCACGGCGCGGCCGGTATGCTGCAAGAGTTTGGGGCTGGCCGCCGAATGCTTGATGACCGCGCCGCGCGGGGCGAGGTTGCCGTGCAGCACCGCCATCGCGCCTTCCGGCTTGATTGGATTTTTCCGCGGGCGGATCGCACCCTGTCCCGGGACTTCCTCGGCGCCGGCGACGACATCGCGCAAGCTTGCGCCGGTGATGGTCCTGGCATTGAGGTCGATCAGCTCGCCGAGCTGCGCCATCAGTTTCGGTAACCCGCCGGCGTGATGGAAATGCTCCATGTAGTGCTCGCCCGACGGCTTCAGGTCGATCAGCACCGGCACCTCGCGGCCGAGCCTGTCGAATGCTTCGAGATCGATGCGGTGCTCGGTGCGGTTCGCGATCGCGGTCAGATGAA
Organism: uncultured Alphaproteobacteria bacterium; assembly: GCA_963721135.1. GTDB lineage: Bacteria > Pseudomonadota > Alphaproteobacteria > Rhizobiales > Xanthobacteraceae > Bradyrhizobium. The sequence goes on along the minus strand of CAVRIB010000003.1, from coordinate 11,347 downwards.
TGAGCCCGTTGGTCGAGCCGCCGATCGCCTGCAGCACCACCTGCGCGTTGCGGAACGACGCCCTGGTCAGGAGCTCGCTCGGGCGCGGGCCCTTGGCAAGCGCCATTTCGGCCGCGACCTTGCCGCTGGCCTCGGCGAGGCGAAAGCGCTCGGCGTGCGGTGCGGGGATTGTCGCGCTCATCGGCAGCGACAGCCCGAGCGCCTCGGTGATGCAGGCCATGGTCGACGCCGTGCCCATCACCATGCAGGTGCCGACCGATGGCGCGAGGCGACCGTTGACGGCCTCGATCTCCACCTCGTCGATCTCGCCGGCGCGGTATTTCCCCCATAGTCTTCGGCAATCGGTGCAGGCGCCCAGCACCTCGCCCTTGTGATGGCCGACCACCATCGGCCCGACCGGGATCACCACCGTCGGCAGATCGGCGGAGACCGCGGCCATGATCTGCGCCGGCAAGGTCTTGTCGCAGCCGCCGATCACAACCACTGCGTCCATCGGCTGCGCGCGGATCATTTCCTCGGTATCCATCGCCATCAGATTGCGCAGATACATCGAGGTCGGATAGGCAAAGCTTTCGGCGATCGAGATGGTCGGAAACACCATCGGCATCGCGCCCGTCAGCATCACACCCCGCTTCACCGCCTCGATGATCTGCGGCACGTTGCCGTGACAGGGATTGTAGTCGCTGTAGGTGTTGGTGATGCCGACGATCGGGCGGTTCAGCGCATCATCCGAATAGCCCATCGCCTTGATGAAGGCCTTGCGCAGGAACAGCGAGAAGCCGGCATCGCCGTAACTGGTCAGTCCCTTGCGCAGTCCGTCGGCCATCTCGCGTGCTCCTTGTCGTCCGGTATCCCCTTATGAAGTCCGCAGAATTATTGTCAATATTGGATATTGGACCCCGAAATCGAGCATATGATGATCGAAACGGGCGGTATTATTGACAATGGATTTCGCGCATGGTGATTTCGGCGGATGATTGGAACCCGCCCATGAAGCCGCAGGCATCGTCGCCGGAAACCTCAAGCCTGACCCGCGAGGAAGAACAGGCCGAGGTGATCCGCCGGCTCGAGGAAGACATCATCTTTGGCCGCTTCGCTCCCGGCTCGCGGCTGGTCGAGGACACGCTGATGGCCCGCTATGGCGCGAGCCGACATTTCGTGCGCCAGGCGCTGTTTCAGCTCGAACGCCAGGGCATCGTGCTGCGCGAAAAGAACATCGGCGCCACCGTGCAGTCCTATTCGGCCGAGGAAGTGCGGCAGATCTACGAGGTGCGGGAAATGCTGACGCGGCAGGCGGCGCTGATGATCCCGCTGCCCGCGCAGCCGGAGCTGATCGAGCAGCTGATCGAACTGCAGCGGCAATATTGCGCCAGGGCCGACGCGCAGGACCTGCGCGGCATCCATGAAGCCAACGACGCCTTCCACGTCGCGCTGTTCTCGGCCTGCGGCAATCCCTACCTCGTGCGCTCGCTGCAGGACTATATGAACCTGACGCTGCCGATGCGCGCGAAAAACCTCGCCGACAAAGAGGGCCTGGCGCAATCGCGCCGCCAGCACGAGCTCATGATCGAACTCTTGCGCGGCCGCGACAGCTGGGCGCTGGCGCAGCTCTGCGTCGACCACATGCAGTTCAGCAAGAAGGATTATCTCGGGCGGATCGCGGCGGACAAGAACGCCAAATAAGCAGCGTCATTCCGGGATGGTCCGAAGGACCAGACCCGGAATCTCGATGTAATTGAGGGAATCGCAAGACAACATCGGGATTCCGGGTTCGCGAGCTCCGCTCGCGCCCCGGAATGACGGCGTGCGTCACTTCCAATCAATAGTCCCGCTCATCTCGCCGTCGAACTCCATGCCGCAGAAGGCGCCGCCCTGGTAGAAGTCGCCGACCGGATCGGGCGGCAGTCTTGCCTGTTCGGCGAACGCGTGCTCGCGAAAATCCTCAGCCCTGCCGGTCGGGCGATAGCCGAGGTCGTAGGCGCGGTGGTTGTCCCACCACGAGCGCTCGTTGTACGAGGCGCCGTAGAAAATCTCGAAATGGATGCCGGGGTGCTCGAGCCCGATCCGGCACAGTTGCACGAGGTCCTCGGGCTTCAGCCAGATCGAAAGCCTGCGATGATCGAGCGGCTTGTCGCCGAAATTACCGATCCGAAGGCAAGTCACCTTGAGCCCGTGCTTGTCGGCATAGAGCGCCCCGACCGCTTCACCGAACACCTTGCTGACGCCGTAGCGGCTGTCGGGTCGCGCCGTCACGTCGGTGCCGATGCGGTGATGGCGCGGATAAAAACCGACCGCGTGGTTCGACGACGCAAACACCACGCGCCTGACGCCCTTCTTGCGCGCGGCCTCGAACAGATTGTAGCAGCCGATGATGTTGGACTGCAGGATATTGTCCCAGGGGCCTTCGACCGAATAGCCGCCGAAATGCAGGATGCCGTCGATATCATCGCAGATCGCCTCGACCTGCGCGAGGTCGGACAATTCGGCTGCCTTGAATTTTTCGCTTCTGTCGAGATCGGCGGGCGGCTTGAGGTCGCTCAGCAGAAGGTCCGGATAGATCGGCGGCAGCAGTTTTCGCAAGCTTGTGCCGATCCCTCCTGATGCGCCGGTCATCAATATGCGTGGCATTTTTTCCCTCGTTCTTGCAATGTCGCGCGGAGTATGGCGCGGCCATGTTTACGCGGCAAGCGCGCGCTTGGCCGTCATTGCGAGCGAAGCGAAGCAATCCAGCGTTAGGCGAGCGCACTGGATTGCTTCGTCGCTTCGCTCCTCGCAATGACGGCGAAACCGCAGTTGCTTGCCGCCGAGGCACCCGAATGATAGCAAATCACCCCGTGAGGAAACGCAACAGCAACGAGAACAGCAAATGTCGGAAGCAAAATCTCCCCGCGCCGGCTGGCAGCCGGCGACCTGTTATCCCGACCCCGCCATTCATGCACTCGATCCCAGGTTCGAAAAATACTGGCTGAAACTGTCGGCGGTGGAGCGGCTGACCACCGGGCTGCGCTGGGCCGAAGGCCCGGTCTGGTTCGGCGACGGGCGCTATCTGTTGTGCAGCGACATTCCCAATCAGCGCATCATCAAATGGGAAGAGGAAACCGGCGCCGTCAGCATTTTCCGCAAGCCCTCGAATTTCGCCAACGGCAACACCCGCGACCGCCAGGGCCGGCTCGTCACCTGCGAGCATGGCGGCCGCCGCGTGGTGCGCACCGAATATGACGGTTCGATCACGGTGCTGATGGACTCCTTCGAGGGCAAGCGGCTGAATTCACCCAACGACGTGATCGTGAAATCCGACGGCTCGATCTGGTTCACCGATCCGATCTTCGGCCTGCTCGGCAACTACGAAGGCTACAAGGCCGAATCCGAGATCGACATGAACGTCTACCGGATCGACGGCAAGACGGGCAAATCCACCGTCGTCGCCACCGGCGTGCTCGGCCCGAACGGCCTGTGCTTTTCGCCGGACGAAAAGATCCTCTACGTGATCGAATCCCGCGGCGTCCCGACCCGAAAGATCCTCGCCTACGACGTCTCGGCCGGCGGCGACACTATTTCCAACAAGCGCGTCTTCGTCGACGCCGGGCCGGGCACACCCGACGGCATGCGCGCCGACATCGACGGCAATCTGTGGTGCGGCTGGGGCATGGGCGATCCCGAGCTCGATGGTGTCGTGGTGTTCGCGCCCGACGGCGTCATGATCGGCCGCATCGCGCTGCCCGAGCGCTGCGCCAACCTCTGCTTCGGCGGGCTCAAGCGCAACCGCCTGTTCATGGCCGCGAGCCAGTCGATCTACGCGCTCTACGTCAACACGCAAGGCGCGCCGGGGGGATAGCATCATCCACTCGCACCGCTGTCGTCCCTGCGAAAGCAGGGACCCATACGCCGCGGCTCATCGCTCGAGAAACGCCGTTCAGTCGGCTTTCGCGCAACAACAGACGCCGGTGGTTATGGGTCCCTGCTTTCGCAGGGACGACACCGAGTTTGTTTGAATGCCTCCCCAAAACAAAACGCCGGAGCGGATTTCCGCTCCGGCGCTTCAATCTTGATCTGGCGCAAAAAATCTACGCCGCGTTGTAGCCGGCGACCGCCTTGACCTCGAGATATTCCTCGAGACCGTATTTGCCCCATTCGCGGCCGTTGCCTGAGGTCTTGTAGCCGCCGAACGGCGCGGTACGCTCGTTCGGCACGCCCTGCAGGTTGACGTTGCCGGCGCGGATCTGACGGCCGACCTTGCGGGCGCGCTCGACGGTGCCGGCCGAGACGTAGCCGGCGAGCCCGTAGGGCGTGTCGTTGGCGATCTTCACCGCTTCCGCTTCGTCCTTGGCGCCGAGGATCGCCAGCACCGGGCCGAAGATTTCCTCGCGCGCGATCGTCATGTCGTTGGTGACGTCGGCGAAAATGGTCGGGCGGACATAGAAGCCCTTGTTGACGCCCTCGGGCAGACCGGGACCGCCGGCCACCAGTGTGGCACCTTCCTCGACGCCCTTCTGGATCAGCGCCTGGATCTTGTCCCACTGGATGCGGTTGACCACGGGGCCGATGGTGGTGCCTTCGGCGCGGGGATCGCCGGCCTTGGTCTTCTCGGCGACGCCCTTGGCGATGGCGGCGACTTCCTTCATCTTCGACAGCGGCACGATCATCCGCGACGGCGCGTTGCAGGACTGTCCGGAATTGTTGAACATGTGCATCACGCCGCCGGTGACCGCCTTGGTCAGGTCGGCGTCGTCGAGGATGACGTTCGGCGACTTGCCGCCGAGTTCCTGGCTGACGCGCTTCACCGTCGGCGCCGCGCGGCGGGCGACATCGACGCCGGCCCGGGTCGAGCCGGTGAACGAGATCATGTCGATGTTCGGATGCTCGGACATGGCGGCGCCGACTTCGGGGCCGAGGCCGTTGATCAGGTTGAAGACGCCCTTCGGCACGCCGGCTTCATGCAGGATTTCCGCAAAGATCAATGCCGATGACGGGGTGAATTCCGAGGGCTTCAGGATCATGGTGCAGCCGGCGGCGAGCGCCGGCGCGACCTTGCAGGCGATCTGGTTCAAGCGGCCAGTTCCACGGCGTGATCATGCCGACGACGCCGACCGGTTCGCGCAGCACGGTTGCCGTGCCGACCGCCTCCTCGAAATGATAGTTCTTCAGGACCTCCAGCGTGGAAGCGATGTGGCCGAGGCCGGCGCCGGCCTGCAGCCGCTCCGCCATCGGCAGCGGCGCGCCCATCTCGTCGGAGACGGCGGCACCAATGTCCTTCATGCGGGTCTTGTAGACCTCCATGATCTTCGTCAGCAGCGCGACGCGCTCCTCGCGGCTGGTCTGCGAGTAGGTCTCGAAAGCGCGGCGCGCGGCGGCCACCGCCTTGTCGACGTCGGCCTTGGAGCCGAGCGCAACCTCATACATCGGCTCTTCGGTCGCCGGATTGACGACGGGCGTGGACTTCTTGACGACCGGATCGACCCAGGCGCCGTCGATATAGAATTGCATGCGGTTGACCATCGTAAACCTCTTTGATTTCGGGGCAATTGGAAGGGGGAACGGAGCGTTCGGCAGCATCCTTGCACGAAAGCCGCAGGAATTGAACCCGCCATATGCGGGACGCCGCCTTGCGGCGGATACTGGATATAAGGTCAGCGGTGGCAACGAAGCAAGACGGGCATCTGGATGGGAGTGCGGGGCGACACCCCCACCCCGCCCTCCCCCGCAAGAGCGGGAGAGGGAGAAGACCGCATTTTGCCGCACACCGCCGGCCACAAAACGCACCGAGCTCCCTCTCCCGCTCTTGCGGGGGAGGGTTGGGGTGGGGGCCGGCTTGCTCCGGTGCTTGTTTTTTACACCGCCATCTTGCGGTGGCGGACCGGGGCGCCGACGGTCAGGGCTTCGGCCGCATCGATGATGGCGTTGGCGTCGATGCCGTGGTGGCGGTAGAGGTCGGAAATCGTGCCGGTCTGGCCGAATTGCTCGACGCCGAGCGCCTCGACCCGGTGGCCGCGCACGCTGCCGAGCCAGCCGAGGGTGGCCGGATGACCGTCGAGCACGGTGACGATGCCGCAGTCGCGCGGCAGCGGCGCCAGCAGTTTTTCGATATGGCTGAGGTGCTGGACGCCGCGGCGGTCGCGGCGCAGGTCGCGGGCGCCGGTCCAGCCCGCATGCAGCCGGTCGGCCGACGTAATCGCCAAGAGGCCGATATCGCGGCGGCTCTCGCCGATGAAACCGGTCGCCTCGATGGCCTCCGGCGCGACCGCACCGGTATAGGCGACCACCAGTTCGGCATTCGGCCCGGGCTTGCGCAGCCAATAGGCGCCGTCGGTGATGGCTTTTTGCAGTTCGCCCGTCACGATCCGCTGCGGCTGCTCGACGGCGCGGGTGGAGAGCCGCAAATAGACCGAGCCGCCATCGGCGCCTTCGCGCTGCATATGCGCAAAGCCGAAGGCCATGATGACCGCGAGTTCGTCGACAAAGGCCGGCTCGAACGAGGCGAGCCCATCCTGCGCCATGCCGATCAGGGGCGTGGCGATCGACTGATGCGCGCCGCCCTCCGGCGCGAGCGTAATGCCCGAGGGCGTCGCCGCCACCATGAAGCGGGCGTCCTGGTAGCAGGCATAGTTCAGCGCATCGAGGCCGCGCTCGATGAAGGGATCGTACAGCGTCGCGACCGGCAACAGCCGCTCGCCATTGATGGCGTGCGACAGCCCGAGCGCCGACATCAGGATGAACAGGTTCATCTCGGCGATGCCGAGCTCGATGTGCTGGCCCTTCGGCGAAAAGTCCCAGTTGAAGGTCGAAGGAATCTTCTCGCTGCGGAACAGGTCGGCCTTCTCGGCACGCGCGAACAGGCCGCGGCGGTTGACCCAGGCGCCGAGATTGGTCGACACCGTGACGTCGGGCGAAGCGGTGACGATGCGCGCGGCAAGCTCGCTGTCGCCGCGCGCGATTTCGTTGAGCACGAGCCCAAAACCCTGCTGCGTCGACATGACGGACGCAGGCTTGAAGGCGAGCCGCTCGGGCACTTCGATCGCAGGCGCGCTCAGCCGGCGGCGGCTGTCGCGGTTGAACGGCACCTGGCCAAGAAACGCCTCCAGCGCCGCCGCGTCCTGCGCAAGCCCCTCGAATTTTTCCCACTCGTGACCGGGCCGGATGTTCTGCGCCGCGCGCCACTTCTCCATCTGCGCCACCGTCATCAGGCCGGCATGGTTGTCCTTGTGACCCTGGAACGGCAGGCCGATGCCCTTGATGGTGTAGGCGATGAAGCAGACCGGCCGATCGTGGTCGATCGCCTCGAAGGCATCACACATGCTCGCCATGTCGTGGCCGCCGAGATTGGACATCAGCGCCAGCAGTTCGTCGTCGCCGCGCTTGCCGATCAGTTGCGTGACCTTGCCCTGGTCGCCGATCTCGTCTTCGAGATGCTTGCGGAACGCCGCCCCGCCCTGGAAACACAGCGCCGCGTACAGCGCGTTCGGGCAGGCGTCGATCCAGCGCCGCAGCGCCTCGCCGCCGGGCTCGGCGAACGCCGCCTGCATCAGCCGGCCGTATTTCACGATCACCACGTCCCAGCCGAAATTGCGGAACATGGATTCGAATTTCTCCCACAGTCCCTCGCGCACCACCGCATCGAGGCTCTGGCGGTTGTAGTCGACCACCCACCAGGTGTTGCGCAAACCGTGCTTCCAGCCCTCCAGCAGCGCCTCGAAGATGTTGCCCTCGTCCATCTCGGCGTCGCCGACGAGCGCAATCATCCGCCCCTCCCGGCGGTCCTTCATCCAGCCATGCGCCTTGACGTAGTCCTGCACCAGTGAAGCAAACAGGGTCTGCGCCACGCCGAGCCCCACCGAACCGGTCGAGAAATCGACGTCGTCGGTATCCTTGGTGCGCGACGGGTAGGACTGCGCGCCCTTGTAGCCGCGGAAATTTTCCAGCTTGTCGCGGGTCTGGCGGCCGAACAGGTACTGGATCGCGTGGAACACCGGGCTCGCGTGCGGCTTGACCGCCACGCGGTCTTCCGGCCTGAGCACCGAAAAATACAGCGCCGACATGATGGTGGCGAGCGAGGCGGAGGAAGCCTGATGGCCGCCGACCTTTAACCCGTCGGCATTGGGCCTGACGTGATTGGCGTAGTGGATGGTCCACGACGACAGCCACAGCACTTTGCGCGCCAGCGCGGATAATAGTTCAAGACGTTCGGGTTCGGTCGGCATGACGGAACTCCCCGATGCAACGAAGAGGGGGATGTTACCGCTTGCGCCTGCGTCAAAAATCTCAAATTCTCGCGACATACCCGGCAATATTGGGATAAATTATCAAGCAAGACCGCATTATCCGGAGTTTATCCCAATGCACACGCTCGACGCCATCGACCGCAGGATCCTCGGCATCCTGCAGACCGACGGCCGCACCACCATGCAGGAGCTCGCCGACAAGGTCGGCCTCTCGGTCTCGCCCTGCCACCGCCGCGTCAAGCTTATGGAGGAGCGCGGCGTCATCTCGCGCTATGTCGCGACCGTCGACCAGAAATCGCTGGGGCTGCACGTCAGCGTCTTCATCTCGATCAAGCTCGCGCGGCAGAAGGAGGAGGATCTCAACCGGTTTGCGAAAGCGATCTCGAAATGGGACGAGGTGCTGGAATGCTATCTGATGACCGGAAATCGCGACTATCTGCTGCGCGTCGTCGCCGCCGATTTGTCGTCCTATGAAGCCTTCCTGAGGAACAAGCTGACGCGGCTCGACGGCATCGCCTCGATCGAATCGAGCTTTGCACTGAGCCAGGTGAAATACTCGATCGCGCTGCCGGTGTGAGCGATCACCCCCTCGATCAGGCGTTGGGCGACGGCTCGGCCGCGACCAGCACAAGCTGCGACCGCCTGATCGCTCGCGATGGGCGGTATAAAGACCGCTGGCGACGATAAATGCCGCGCCGGTCACGGTCCATATGTCAGGCAGCTCGCCGAAGATCAGCAAGCCGAGGATGTGACCCACAGCAGTTGGGTATATGAAAACGGCGCAAGCACCGAGGCGTCGCCATAGCGAAAGCCAGCACGACGATCCATTGCCCCGCCGTCGACGCAACGCCGATCAGGATTCCGAACAGGATATCGTGCCAGCTCGGCGCGACCCAGACGAACGGGACCAGCGCGGCAATAATGCAAGCCCACGATCGACGAATAGGTCATGGTGGTGAGGGCGTGTTCCCTTCCGCTCATCATGCGCGTCATGGCCAATGTGATGGCCCAGGTCAGCGCCGAAACGATCGGGAAAAACGCGGCGGGATGAAATGCGCTGGTGCCCGGCCGCAGGATAATCAACACGCCGATCAACCCGACCGCCGTCGCCAGCCAGCGGCGCATGCCGACGCGCTCGCCGAGAAAAACGATCGACAGCGCGGTGACGAACAGCGGCGAGACGAAACCGGTGGCGGATGTTTCCGCGATCGGAAGAAACCGCAGGCCGGAAATGAAGAACAGCGAAGACGCCAGCAGCGCAACGCCGCGCATCACCTGCAAACCGGGACGCTGGTGTGCATGGCATACAGCGGCGAACCCGGCAGCATCGCCGGCGACATGATCAGCGCGAACACCAGAAACCTGATCCAGGCGATCTCGATCGACGGCAGCGTCGCCGACAGATATTTCGCGGTCGCATCGGAAACCCCGAGAAACACGGTCGACGCGAGGATCAGCGCGATGCCGCGGAACGGCCGGTCGGCGCGCGCGGGCGCGGCTGGCGTGGCCGGCTTCTTCTTCTCAGGCAAAGGCAATGGAGCACTGTCCAGCCTGGCGGCTGCGGCGGGTGGCGGGGTCAACGGTCAAACTCGGGCGCAGAAATCATCGAATCGGGCGAAGCGTCTAAAAAACGATAAATGCCTGGCATCGACAAGGCCCGAAAACAGGAAGCCGATATGCGCGATTGTGACGCGGCGGCGCACGCAGCCGCTGACAGTTCGTAGAACCGTTGCACTACAGCATCGGCAGGCTGCGCGGTTTCGGCCCGCGCGGAAACGCCTTGTCGAGCGCGGCGATCTCGTCCTCGCCGAGCACGAGCTTGCCGGCCGCGGCGTTATCGGCGGCGTGTTCCGGCGTCGAGGCTTTTGGAATCGCAAACACGGCAGGCGCGCGGGTCAGAAAAGCCAGCGCGACCTGGCGCGCCGAGGCGCCATGCGCTTCGGCGATCGCCTGCAACACCTCGCCCGCCTTGCTGCGCGGATGCGGAAAATCGTTGTGACCGAACGGCGAATAGGCGACCACCGCGACGCCGTGCTGCTCGCACCATGGAATCACCGCATGCTCGATCGCGCGTTCGCTGAAATGATAGAGCACCTGGTTGCAGGCGATCCTGCCGTGGCCTGCGACCGCCAGCATCTCATCGAGATCGTCGGCATCGAAATTGCTGACGCCCCAGCGTACGGATTTTCCCGGCGCTGACCAGTTCCTCGAATGCGGCGACGGTTTCCACCAACGGATACGATCCGCGCCAATGCAGAGATAGCAATCGAGCCGGTCGGTTTTCAGCCGCGCCAGCGAACGCTCGCAGGCCGTGATGGTGCCGCGCCGCGAGGCGTTGCTCGGCAACACTTTCGAGACCAGAAAAATTTCGTCGCGCCGCCCGGCGATGGCCTCCGCGACGACCAGTTCGGCATCGCCATACATCTCGGCGGTGTCGATATGGGTCATGCCAAGATCGATACCGCGGCGCAACGCGGCGACCGCGGTTTGCGATCGCCGCGGTCGATATACCAGGTGCCCTGCCCGATCACGGGCACCTGCGCGGCCGCTGCTGCCGAATGGTCGTGAAGCTCTCATCTGTCATCCAGAACGCCGATATCCGCGACCAGCACGGTGCCAGTCGACCGATTCCGTCACATAGAGACGGTCGCTGTTGTCGCCGCCGATCGCGACATTGGTGCAGCTCGGTCCGGCGCAGGATTTGATGCGCGCGATCAACTCGCCATTGGGCGCAAACACGAATACATGTCCGAGCGACGCGTGCGCCACAAACAGCCGGCCCGCTTTGTCCATCGTCAGGCCATCGGGACCGCTGGCGCCGAAGGTCGAACAGAAACGGCCGACCTTGGGACACTGCCGTCCTTCATCAAGCGGCACGCGCCACACCGCGTTGTCGCGCGTCATCGCCACAAACAGCATGGTCTCGGTGGGATCGAGCACCAGACCGTTGGGGCTGATGCCGGTGTCGATCAGGCAGTCGAGCCGTCCTTGGCGAGAGCCGGTAAACCCGCCCGGTCGGATCGTGCAGGCCGGTCTGTCCCTGGTCGGTAAAATAGATGTCGCCGTTGGAGGCGATGATGCAGATCGTTGCATCCCCTGAACGATTCCGAATTGCGCGCCGTCAACACCGG